>NZ_JBSKBS010000001.1:0-625000 GCF_055778765.1 Streptomyces sp. DSM 120436
CGCGCCCCGTCCCTTCCCCTCCCCCGGCCTGTCCGCGTCCGTGCGGGCAGGCCCTCGCGCATTCCCGGTCATCACGGAGCACGGTGTGTGTACCGCGGTCCAGGGTGGGCAGGCGCATCCGCAGCGCAGCAGTACCGTGCGCAGCCTCTCGTGCGGGCGCCGGCGGCGGCCGGGGCCGCCGGGACGACCGGGCCACCCACGAGCACCGACAGGGCGGTGACATGACTTCCGCGGCATCGTTCCCCCCGGGGAGGCAGGACACCTTGGTCATCAGCGGTCGCATGGACGCGGACCGGGCGCTGCTCACCCCGCGCGGGGAACTGGTCCGCGGCTGCGACCGGACACTGGCCGAGAAGCTGGCCCAGCTGCCCGCCGGCACGGCGCGGGTCGACCTGGACATGAGCGGCGTGCACTTCATGGACACCGCGGGGCTGGAGTTCCTGGAGGTGCTGCGCGACCACGCCCGCCGGCGTGCCATGCCGGTCACCACGGCCCGCTGGAGCGGCCAGCCGCGCCGCATCCTGGAGCTGGCCGGGCTGGACACCACGGACCCGCTGCGCTCCCCCGCCCCGCGCCCGTCGCCCGCGGGGTCGGCGGTGGCGCTGGAACGCCAGGAACGGCTGCACCTGCTCCAGGAGGAGATCGAGCAGCTGCGGCAGGCCATCGCCTCCCGCCCGGTCATCGACCAGGCGCGCGGCATCCTGATGGCGACGCACGGCTGCACCTCGGACGAGGCCTGGCACATCCTGCGGGAGGCGTCCCAGCTGTCCAACACCAAGCTGCGCGTCGTCGCCGAGTCGCTGACGGCCTGCGCGGAGGCGGAGGGCACTCCCCCGCCCCCGGAGGTGCGCACGGCGCTGGCCCGCGCCCTCGCCCGCCGCGCGGCACGGTGACATCGCCGCACGCGGGGTACCCGTGTCGCCGGACGGACGGGACCCGCGACAGGAAGGCGGCACGATGAGCGAGCACACTCCGTCCCAGGCCGAGGGCGACCGGGACGACAGCGAATGGACCACCCCCGACGTGGTGCACACCACGCCCTCGCAGGCGGAAGGGGAACGCGACCCGTCGGACGCGCCGACGCAGTCCGACGACAACGCCGTGGAGGGGGCCCCCGGAGCCGGATGACCCCGGCTCGGGGGCGGCCGGTCCCGGGGGGACCGTGAGGGGTGGGGCGGGTGGGACTCGAACCCACGGCCGACGGATTATGAGTCCGTTGCTCTAACCGGCTGAGCTACCGCCCCATGGCGGCGTGTCGCGTACATGTGTGCGCGCCGTCTGCCGCAGCATAGCCGCTCATACGATCTCCTGCTTCGGATGGTCGGCTGCGTACGGCCCTGTTGACCATGAAGACCGCGCCGCGCCGCGCGCGGTTCCCCCGGACATGAAAAAGGACCCCTACGGGGTCCTCGTTCAGCATGCTCCCCCGACTGGACTCGAACCAGTAACCTGCCGGTTAACAGCCGGCTGCTCTGCCAATTGAGCTACGGAGGACCGAGCTCCCCCGACTGGACTCGAACCAGTAACCTGCCGGTTAACAGCCGGCTGCTCTGCCAATTGAGCTACGGAGGAATGCCTCGTTCTGCATCGAACGCACCTGCCTGGGTATCCGCCAGGGGGCGCGCGCTCGCTGCGACACATACATTAGCGCAAGCAGGGGGGTGCTCCGCCAATCGGTACTCCCCGGCCCGTCGCCGCGCCGGATACCCATGCAGACTGGAACAACGGGAAGGGTGGCCGCCAATGCGTTACCGGCTCACGTTCGTCGCCGGAGCAGCCCTTGGTTACGTGCTGGGCACGAAAGCCGGGCACGAGCGCTACGAGCAGATGAAGAGGTCCGCGCTGCGGCTGGCGCAGAACCCCGCGGTCCGCAACACCGCCGAGACCGCGGCCCAGCAGAGCCGTGAGTTCGCCGACAAGGCCTACCACGTGGTGAGCGACAAGGTCGGCGACCGCATGCCCGACTCCGTCGCCCAGCGCGTCCACGCCCTGCGCGAGCGCTCCGCCCACGGCCCGGCCGAGGACGACTGGGGCACGAGCAACACCTGACGCACACCTCACCCCTCCCCATGCGGCAAAATCGCCGTATGGGGATAGTCGCCGGGCTGGACAGTGCGCCCGATTTCACTCGCATCGTCGTCTGCGACACGGACACCGGGGCCGTGCTCAGGCAGGGGTACGCCCCGCACCCGGTGCAGGGTCCCGACGGTGGCCGCTCCCCGGACGTCGACCCGCAGGCCTGGCTGCTGTCGCTCGGCGAGGCCGCGGGCGGCGGGCTGCTGGAAGGCGTGCAGGCCATCGGCGTGTCGGCACAGGCGGGCGCGCTGGTCCCGCTGGACGCGCAGGGCGGCACGGTCCGCCCGGCGATGACCGGGGGCGACAAGCGCGCCCAGGTCGCGGCGGCCGACCTGGTCGACGCGTTCGGCGGGCGGGAGGCGTGGGCGCAGGCCGTGGGCTGCGTGCCGGGCGCCGCGCAGCCGGTGACCAAGCTGCGCTGGATGGCCCGTACCGAACCGGAGAACGCCGCCCGGACGGCCGTGCTGCTGCAGGCGCACGACTGGCTGGTGTGGCAGCTGCTGGGCCGGCCGGTGCGCCGGACCACCGACCGGGGCGGCGCCTCCGGCACCGGCTACTGGGCGGCGGCCACCGGCGGTTACCGGCCCGACCTGGTGGAGCTGGCGCTCGGGCACCAGGCGATGCTGCCCGAGGTGATCGGCCCGGCGGACGCGGCCGGCACCACCCCCGAGGGGCTGATGATCTCCGCCGGCACGGCGGACACGATGGCGGCGGCGTTCGGCCTCGGCATCGGGCTCGGCGACGCGGTGGTGTCGCTGGGCGCGTCCGGCTCGGTGATGGCCGTGCACCCCGAGGCGCTCGTCGACCGCACCGGCATGATCACCTCGCTGGCCGACGCCACCGGCATGCACCTGCCCGTCGTCACCACGCTGAACGCGGTGCGGGCGCTGCGCGGCACCGCGGAACTGCTCGGGCTGCCGGACCTGGAGAGCCTGTCCGACCTGGCGATGAAGTCGACGCCGGGTGCGCACGGGCTGGTGCTGCTGCCGTACCTGGAGGGCGAGCGCACCCCGAACCTGCCGCACACCGCCGGGACCCTGGCCGGGCTGCGGCGGGAGTCGATGAAGCCGGAGCACCTGGCGCGGGCGGCGTTCGAGGGGATGCTGTGCGGCCTCGCGGACGCGCTGGACGTGCTGCGCGGCCGGGGGGTGGAGGTGCGGCGGGTGTTCCTGCTCGGCCCCGCCGCCGAACTGCCCGCCGTGCAGGCGGCGGCGCCCGCGCTGTTCGGCGCGCAGGTCGTCGTGGTGCAGCCCGCGGACTACGCGGCGACGGGCGCGGCCCGGCAGGCGGCCTGGGCGCTCGGGGTGTCGCAGGGCGCCCTCGACCCGCGGACCCCGCCGGTCTGGCCGGGTCCGGTGGCGCAGGTGCTGGACCCGGGCGAGGAGCTGGCGGTGGGTCAGGCCGTGCGCCAGCAGTACGTGGCGGTGCGCGAGCAGACCCACCCGGGGGCGTTCTCGCTCTAGGCGGCCGCGCGGAGGGGCGGCGCGCCGGGGACCGTAAATGGGTTGAGGCAACGCCGGTGGAGTGTCCGACGATAGGGGCCACGGGCAACCGCACGGCCCCGCCGTCCACTCCGAGAGAAGCAGCGTGCTCATACGACTTCTGCGTGACCGTTTACGCCCCTACACCAGACCCCTCGCTCTCCTGGTGGCCCTGCAGTTGCTGCAGACCTGCGCCACGCTCTACCTGCCCACGCTGAACGCGGACATCATCGACAACGGCGTCGTCCGAGGTGACACGGGTTACATCCTGGGCCACGGCGGCCTGATGACCGGCATCTCGCTGGCGCAGGTCGTCTGCAACGTCGGCGCCGTGTACTACGGGGCCCGGACCGCGGCGGCCCTGGGTCGGGACGTGCGCGCCGCGGTCTTCGACCGGGTGCAGTCCTTCTCCGCCCGCGAGGTGGGGCACTTCGGCGCGCCGTCGCTGATCACCCGGACGACGAACGACGTCCAGCAGATCCAGATGCTCGCCCTGATGACGTTCACCCTGATGGTGTCGGCGCCGATCATGTGCGTGGGCGGCGTGGTGCTGGCGCTCGGACTCGACGTGCCGCTGTCCGGGGTGCTGGTCGCGGTGGTGCCGGTGCTGGGCGTCTGCGTGACGCTGCTCGTGCGCCGGCTGCGGCCGCTGTTCCGCACCGTGCAGGAGCGGCTGGACACGGTGAACCGGGTGCTGCGCGAGCAGATCACCGGCAACCGGGTCATCCGCGCGTTCGTGCGGGACGCCCACGAGCAGCGGCGGTTCCACGGGGCCAACACCGAGCTGACCGACGTGTCGCTGCGCACCGGCAATCTGCTCGCGCTGATGTTCCCGGTGGTCATGACGGTGGTGAACCTGTCGTCGATCGCGGTGGTGTGGTTCGGCGCGCACCGCATCGACAGCGGCGGGATGCAGATCGGCGACCTGACGGCGTTCCTCGCCTACCTGATGCAGATCGTCATGTCCGTGATGATGGCCACCTTCATGCTCATGATGGTGCCGCGCGCCGAGGTGTGCGCCGAGCGCATCCAGGAGGTGCTGGACACCTCCTCGAGCGTGGTGCCGCCCTCCGCGCCCGTCACCGAGCTGCGCCGGCACGGGCATCTGGAGATCCGGGGCGCGGGCTTTTGCTACCCGGGCGCCGAGGAGCCGGTGCTGCGGGCGGTCGACCTGGTGGCACGGCCCGGCGAGGTCACCGCCGTGATCGGCTCCACCGGCAGCGGCAAGTCCACGCTGCTGGGGCTGGTGCCGCGGCTGTTCGACGCGACCGGCGGCGAGGTGCTGGTCGGCGGGGTGCCGGTGACGGACATCGACCCGGCGCTGCTCGCCCGTACCGTCGGACTGGTGCCGCAGAAGCCGTACCTGTTCGCGGGCACGGTGGCGACCAATCTGCGCTACGGCAACCCGGACGCCACGGACGAGGAGCTGTGGCACGCGCTGGAGGTGGCGCAGGGCAGGGACTTCGTGGAGCGGCTGGAGGGCGGGCTCGACGCGCCGGTCGCGCAGGGCGGGACGAACGTCTCCGGCGGCCAGCGCCAGCGTCTGGCGATCGCCCGGACGCTGGTACGGCGCCCGGAGATCTACCTCTTCGACGACTCCTTCTCCGCGCTCGACTACGCCACCGACGCGGCCCTGCGCGCGGCGCTCGCGCGGGAGACGGCCGAGGCGACGGTGGTGATCGTCGCCCAGCGGGTGGCGACCATCCGCGACGCCGACCGGATCGTGGTGCTGGAGGAGGGCCGGGTCGTCGGCACCGGGCGGCACCACGAACTGATGGCGGACAACGAGACCTACCGGGAGATCGTGCTCTCCCAGCTGACGGAAGCGGAGGCGGCCTGATGGCGGGGCCAGGGGGCCGGACGGCGGCCGGGACCGACCCCGGCCGGCGGTCGATCGACTTCACGGGGTCCGGCAAGCGGCTGCTCGCCCGCTTCGGACCGGAACGCCTCACCCTGTACGGGCTGCTGGCCTGTGTCGTGGTGAGCGTGGCGCTCAGCGTGGTCGGGCCGAAGATCCTGGGCCGGGCCACCGACCTGGTGTTCGCGGGCATCGTCGGCCGCGACATGCCGGAGAGCGCCACCAAGGAGCAGGTGCTGGAGTCGATGCGGGAGCGCGGCGACGGCGACGTCGCCGACATGCTCCGTTCCACGGACTTCACACCGGGTCAGGGCATCGACTTCACCGCGGTGGGGAACGTCCTGCTGCTCGCGCTGGCGGTGTTCGGTGCGGCCGGGCTGCTGATGGCGGTGGCGACCCGGCTGGTGAACCGGGCCGTGAACCGCACCATGTTCCGGATGCGCGAGGACGTGCAGACGAAGCTGTCGCGGCTGCCGCTGTCGTACTTCGACCAGCGGCAGCGCGGGGAGGTGCTGAGCCGGGCGACGAACGACATCGACAACATCGGGCAGACGCTCCAGCAGTCGATGGGCCAGCTGATCAACTCGCTGCTCACCATCCTCGGCGTGCTCGCGATGATGTTCTACGTCTCCTGGATCCTGGCGCTGGTCGCCCTGGTGACGGTGCCGCTGTCGTTCGTCGTCGCCACCCGGGTCGGCAAGCGGTCGCAGCCGCACTTCGTGCAGCAGTGGCGCTCCACCGGCACGCTCAACGCGCACGTCGAGGAGATGTACACCGGGCACGCCCTGGTGAAGGTGTTCGGACGGCAGGAGGAGTCGGCCGGCACGTTCGCCGAGGAGAACGAGGCGCTCTACGAGGCCGGGTTCAGGGCGCAGTTCACCAGCGGGATCATGCAGCCGCTGATGATGTTCGTGTCGAACCTCAACTACGTGCTGGTCGCGGTCGTCGGCGGCCTGCGGGTCGCCTCCGGGGCGCTGTCCATCGGGGACGTGCAGGCGTTCATCCAGTACTCGCGGCAGTTCTCGATGCCGCTGACGCAGGTCGCGTCGATGGCGAACCTGGTGCAGTCGGGCGTCGCCTCCGCCGAGCGGGTCTTCGAGGTGCTCGACGCCGAGGAGCAGCAGGCCGACCCGTCGCCCGCCGAGCGGCCGGAGCGACTGCGCGGACGGGTGGCGCTGGAGCACGTGTCGTTCCGCTACGACCCGGAGAAGCCGCTGATCGAGGACCTGTCGCTGACGGTCGAGCCGGGCCGCACGGTGGCCATCGTCGGACCGACCGGCGCCGGCAAGACCACGCTGGTCAACCTGTTGATGCGGTTCTACGAGGTGTCCGGCGGGCGGATCACCCTGGACGGCGTGGACATCGCGCGGATGACGCGGGACGAGCTGCGCTCCGGGATCGGCATGGTGCTGCAGGACACGTGGCTGTTCGGCGGCACCATCGCGGAGAACATCGCGTACGGCGCGTCCCGTGAGGTCACCCGGGAGGAGATCGAGGAGGCGGCCCGGGCGGCGCACGCCGACCGGTTCGTCCGCACCCTGCCCGACGGGTACGACACCGTCATCGACGACGAGGGCAGCGGGGTCAGCGCGGGCGAGAAGCAGCTCGTCACGATCGCGCGGGCGTTCCTGTCCGACCCGGTGATCCTGGTCCTGGACGAGGCGACGAGTTCCGTGGACACCCGTACCGAGGTGCTGATCCAGAAGGCGATGGCCGAGCTGGCGCACGGGCGGACGTCCTTCGTCATCGCCCACCGGCTGTCGACGATCCGCGACGCGGACACCATCCTGGTGATGGAGAACGGCGCGATCGTCGAACAGGGCGCGCACGACAAGCTGCTGGCGGCGGACGGCGCGTACGCCCGGCTGTACCAGGCACAGTTCGCGCAGGCGGTCGCCGAGGTCGACTGACGCCCGGGTGCCGGAGGGACCGTGAGCCGGTCCCTCCGGCACCCGGGCGATCAGTCGAGGTACCCGCGCAGCTGGTCCGCGTAGGCGTGGTCCCGGAGCTTGCTGAGCGTCTTGGACTCGATCTGGCGTATGCGTTCCCGCGTCACGCCGAAGAGGCGGCCGATCTCCTCCAGCGTGCGGGGCCGCCCGTCGACCAGTCCGTAGCGCAGCTGCACCACCTCGCGCTCGCGCTCCCCCAGCGTGGACAGCACCGCCTCCAGGTGCTGCCGCAGCAGCAGGAACGCCGCCGACTCCACGGGGCTGGCGGCGTCCCCGTCCTCGATGAGGTCGCCGAGCGCGACGTCGTCCTCCTCGCCCACGGGCGCGTGCAGCGACACCGGCTCCTGGGCCAGCCGCAGCACCTCGCCCACCCGCTCGGGCGGCAGGTCCAGGTGGGCGGCGACCTCCTGCGGCGTCGGCTCGTGGCCGCGCTCCTGGAGCATCCGCCGCTGCACGCGCACCACGCGGTTGATCAGCTCCACGACGTGCACCGGCACGCGGATGGTGCGGGCCTGGTCGGCGAGCGCCCGGGACATGGCCTGCCGGATCCACCAGGTCGCGTACGTGGAGAACTTGAAGCCGCGCGCGTAGTCGAACTTCTCCACGGCCCGGATCAGGCCGAGGTTGCCCTCCTGGACCAGGTCGAGCATGGTCAGCCCGCGGCCCACGTACCGCTTGGCCACGGAGACGACCAGCCGCAGGTTCGCCTCGATCAGGCGGCGCTTGGCCATGCGGCCCGAGACGACGAGCCGGTCCAGGTCGTGCGCGAGCCGGCTGTCCAGGTCGGGGGTGAGGCGCAGCTTCTCCTCGGCGAACAGGCCGGCCTCGACCCGGCGGGCGAGTTCCACCTCCTCGGCGGCGGTGAGCAGCGGGATGCGGCCGATCTCCCGCAGGTACTGGCGGAACAGGTCGGAGGAGGGGGCCCCGGTCTCGGGCCGCACCTGCGGACCGACCGGCTCGGCCGGCTCCACGACGTCCGGCGGCCCGGTCTCGGCGGGGTCCTCCGCGGACCGGGGCTCCACCGGCGCGAGCGGCTCCGGCCCGGTCTCGGGGCGGAGCCCGGCGCGGCTCTGCGCGGGCATCGCGACCAGCAGATCCGCGTCCGGCGCGGCGCCGGCTACGTCGGTGCCGGTCTGGGCGAGGGGCTGGGCGAGGGTCTGGGTCTGCACGGGGGCGACCTCCAGGATGATCGCTGCCTGGGGGTGGGGCAGCGGTACGTCAGGGGCGGAGTCGACGGCCTCGCCGCTGTCCGTCCCGTACCGGGGACGGAACCGCGGGGGTGTGCGACCCGTCACCGACGGGCCGGCCGCGCTCCGAGGACTCAGGCACCGCCTCCAGTGTGGCGTACGGCACATCGTCCCCACGAGGGGCGTGCGGTGACTTTTTGCGTCCACGCCGTCACCCCCCGGTCATCCCGGAGGCCGACGGCCCTGACACGCGGGCGCGTTCGCGGAGGAACGCGGGGACTACAGGGCCGCCGCGCCGTGTTCGCGCAGGGCCTGGTCGTACTGCTGGAGGACCCACAACTCGTTCTGCACGGCGGCGAGTTCGCTCGGATCGCCGTGGTTGGCGAGGCGGGTGAGGCGGCTGGTGATGTCGCGGATGCGGCGTTCGACGGCGCGGCGGCGGACGGTGACGAGCTGGGCGCCCGCGTAGGTCTCGTCGACGTCCTTGACGCCCCGGTGCAGCATGATCGCCTCGACCGCCAGCTCCGTGACCATGGCGCGGACCGTGTCGTCGGGGGCCGCGTCGCGGACCCGGATCAGATACTCCTGCGGGTCCTGGACGCCGTGCTCGGCGCCGCCCGCATCGAGGATCGCCTGGCGCACGGCCGCGTAGGGCGGGGCGGTGAACTCGTCGACGCCGTACGCGTCGAAGGCGGGCGAGACCAGCTCCGGGCGCTGGAGGGCGAGCTTGAGCAGTTCGCGCTCGGTGGCGAAGACCGGGTTGCGGAGGTTCAGGGCGGGGCCGCGCGGGGCGGCCGGCGCGGCGGCGTACTGCTGCGGGGGGCCGCCGGCGGGACGGCCGCGCTCCGGGGCCGGGCCCTTGCCGCCGCGGTCGCGGGCCCAGCGGGCGAGCTGGGCGACCCGCTTCACGACGAACTGCGTGTCGAGGATGCCGAGCATCCCGGCGAGCTGGACGGCGACCTCGTGCTGGGCACCGCTGTTCTTGATCCGGGCGACGACCGGGGCGGCCTCGTCCAGGGCGGCGGCGCGGCCGGCCGGGGTGTCCAGGTCGTAGCGGCCGACGATCTGGCGGAGCGCGAACTCGAACAGCGGGGTGCGCGGCTCGACCAGGTCGGCGACCGCCTCGTCGCCCTTGGCGAGCCGCAGGTCGCAGGGGTCCATGCCGTCGGGCGCGATGGCGATGTACGTCTCGGCGGCGAACTTCTGGTCGTCCTCGAAGGCGCGCAGGGCGGCCTTCTGCCCGGCCGCGTCGCCGTCGAAGGTGAAGATGACGCGCGCCGAGCCGTTGTCCATCAGCAGGCGGCGCAGGATCTTGATGTGGTCGCCGCCGAAGGCGGTGCCGCAGGTGGCGATGGCCGTCGTCACGCCCGCGAGGTGGCAGGCCATGACGTCGGTGTAGCCCTCGACGACGACCGCGCGGGAGGACTTCGCGATGTCCTTCTTCGCCAGGTCGATGCCGTAGAGGACCTGGGACTTCTTGTAGATCGCCGTCTCGGGCGTGTTCAGGTACTTGGGGCCGTTGTCCGCGTCGTGGAGCTTGCGGGCGCCGAAGCCGACGACGTCACCGCCGATGTCGCGGATGGGCCACATCAGCCGGCCGCGGAAGCGGTCGATGGGACCTCGGCGGCCCTCCTGGGCGAGCCCGGAGAGCACCAGCTCCTTGTCGCTGAAGCCCTTGCCGCGCAGGAAGCGGGTGAGGTGGTCCCAGCCCTGGGGGCTGTAGCCGACGCCGAAGTGCACGGCGGCGGCCTGGTCGAAGCCGCGCTCGGCGAGGAAGAGACGGCCGGTCTCCGCCTCGGGGCTGGTCGCGAGCTGCTCCGCGTACCACTCGGCGGCCAGCTTGTGCGCCTCGACCAGCCGGATGCGTTCCCCGCGCTGGTGGGCCGGGTTGTACCCGCCCTCCTCGTAGCGCAGGGTGATGCCGGCCTGACCGGCCAGGCGCTCGACCGCCTCCGAGAAGGAGAGGTGGTCGATCTTCATCACGAA
This sequence comes from Streptomyces sp. DSM 120436, assembly GCF_055778765.1. Lineage (NCBI taxonomy): Bacteria > Bacillati > Actinomycetota > Actinomycetes > Kitasatosporales > Streptomycetaceae > Streptomyces > Streptomyces sp. DSM 120436. Next base: position 10,538 of record NZ_JBSKBS010000001.1, read on the forward strand.
GGTGAGGGTGTCGCCGCCCTCCTGGCAGCCGAAGCAGTGGAAGAGTCCCTTGCTCGGGCTGACCTGGAAGGACGGCGACTTCTCGTCGTGGAACGGGCAGAGGCCCTTCAGGTTCCCGCCGCCCGCGTTGCGCAGCTGGAGGTACTCGGACACCACGGCGTCGATCGGGACCGCGTCCCGTACCGCCTTCACGTCCTCGTCATTGATCCGTCCTGCCACGCGTAGATTCTACGGGTGCGCCATGACATCCCCGGGGCGTGGAGCGCCCCGGAAGGGGACCGGCGCTGTGACATGCGCGGCACGCCCTCACCGGGCGGAGGCTCGACGCCCTCGCGGGCGGTGCGGTGCCGGATGCCCCGCTCGCGCAGCCGTCGTCGTCGCGGGTCGGTCAGGGGCGGGCGCGGGCGGCCGGGGCGTTCAGGCAGAGGGCGATGTTCCGGACCGCGGCGGTGAGTTCCTCGATCACCCGGGCTGCCTGCTCCGCGTTGTGGAAGGCCGGGTTCCCGGCCAGGGACTGGTGCAGTTCCTCCGCCGCCCGGAGGGCCGGATCGACGGCCTCGGCGGGGGGAGGGGCAGGAACGGGCGCGGACGCCTCGGCCGTGGCGGGCGGGAGCGGAGTCTGCGGGGCGGTCCGGGACGGCACGGCCGGGTCCGCCCCGGCGGCGCCGGACGCCACGGGTCCGCCGGAGGGGCCGGGGGCCGGCCGGGGCGCGGGTCCGGGGGCGGCCGGAGCCGGGGGGCCGGCCGGCGCCGTGCCGTCCTCCCTTTCCCTCGGGCCTTCTCCGGGGGACCCCTCGGACTCCCGCCGGTACTCCCTGAGCGGGGTGCGGAAGACGCCGGAGACACCGGTCACGGAGAAGCAGCCCTCCTGTCCCGGCCGCGACGGCGCCGCCGGGACAGGAGGGGCGGCGGGGGCGGGGGCGGACGGGGACGGGCGGGAGTCCTGGGGGAGCCGCTCGACGTGCGGGGCGCGATCGCGGTCCGGCGCGCTGCGCGTCCGGGGCAGCACGATGTGCTCGAAACCCGGGAACGCCAGGCTGGTGGAGCGCGTGGCGGGGCGCGCGTCGTACTCGGTCTGCCACTCCGCGCGGTAGCAGTCGACCTGGTCGGCGCAGGCGGCGCGGGCGTGGAAGACCGCCGTGTCCTCCCCCAGGTTCGGGTACCAGAGGTTCGGCCCGGGGAAGCGCACGGTGCGCATCCGCGGCCTGATCGGCTCGGCGCACCCCATGCAGCAGCCCTCCGGGACCATGAGGGGGATGCCGGCGTTCTGTTCCGGCCGGCGGGGACCGCCCTCCCAGCGGTACTCCCCGTGGTGGCAGGGCGGCAGTTCACCACAGGCGCGGCAGACCGCGTAGTGCTCCGGGAGGACCTGCCAGTCGTGGCTGGCGGGAGCGCACCAGTGCTTCGGCGTGGAGCGGGGCAGGTTCTCGTCGCGCAGCACGAGGACCACCGGGCGCTTGTAGAACTCGGACCGCTCGGGGGCCGGTTTGGCCGCCCGGTTGTTGGCCCGCAGCAGTCCGTTGGCGTGCCACCACAGTTCCACGTGGTCGCGCCAGGCCTTCTCGTAGCAGTCCGGCCACCGGTCGCCCGGGTAGCCGTTGATCTCCAGGATCCGCCATGCCTGACGGTCCAGTACCACGATGGAGCCGGCCCGCAGTCGCATGTACGTGCCGTCGTCGCCCTCGTCCGGCCAGTCGTGCCGGCCGATACGAGTGGGCTGGTCTGGGAGCCACCTGCGAACCTGCATGTCATGCTCCTCGGTACGAAACGTCACAGTTTCAACTGGGGCAGTTGACGACATTCTGAACAATCAGGACGTTTACCTCGGTGTAGACACGCGCGCCGTCGGGGTAAGTCGTCCGGAAGCGCCCTTCCGCATACCGGCCCCTTCCGGAAACACCACCGGACCGGGGCTTTTCACGCCCCGAGTCACTCCCCGGGCCGGCCCTGGAGCACGCGGACCACCCGTCCGGCGGCCGTCCGGCGGTCCGCGGCACGTCCGGCACGTCCGGCACGGACGAACGCCGCACCGGCGCGGGCTCGTCATGGTCGCGGGAGGACCCGTGCGGGTGGATTCCGGCCTCCCGCCGCCGTTCCAGCGCCTGGGCGGCGGCGGTGTCCTGCCGGCCCCGCGAACGCATGCTCCGCTCATCGGCCGTACCGTCCCGGCGCATTCAGGCCTTCCGGCCTCAACTCCCTCTCTCCGCAGAAGACTTGCGCTGTAACGGGACCGTCGGCGAACCCGCCGGGCGGATCGTGACCCCCTAGGCGAGCAGGCTCTCCAGCGGCACGTGCGGATCCGCCAGCGCCTCCGTGTCCACCGCCTCCCGGGACCGGATCAGCCGCTGGACCGTGTCCGTGACCTCCCACACGTTCACGTTCATCCCGGCCAGCACGCGTCCCTCGCGCACCCAGAACGCGATGAACTCCCGCTTGCCCGCGTCGCCCCGGACGACCACCTGGTCGTAGGACCCGGGCGGCGCCCAGCCGGAGTACTCCATGCCGAGGTCGTACTGGTCGGTGAAGAAGTACGGGACACGGTCGTAGACCTCGTCGCGGCCGAGCATGGCGCGGGCCGCCGCCGGGCCGCCGTTGAGCGCGTTGGCCCAGTGCTCCACCCGCAGCCGGGTGCCGGACAGGCCGTGCGGGAAGGACGCGACGTCGCCGGCCGCGTAGATGTCCGGGTCGGACGTGCACAGCCGTTCGTCGACGAGGACGCCCCCGCCGGACGCCGCGTCGGCGATCACCAGGCCCGCCGCCTCCGCGAGGGAGGTCCGCGGGGCCGCGCCGATCGCGGCGAGCACGGCGTGCGCCGGGTGCTCCTCGCCGTCGTCGGTGCGGGCGGCGAGGACCATGCCGTCCTGGCCGGTGATCTCGGTGAGCGTGGCGCCGAAGTGGAAGCGCACGCCGTGCTCGCTGTGCAGCTCGGCGAAGAGCTGCCCCAGTTCGGGGCCGAGGACCGAGTGCAGCGGGGCCTGCCCCCGGTGGACGACGGTGACCTCCGCGCCGTAACTCCGGGCCGCCGCCGCGACCTCCAGGCCGATCCAGCCCGCGCCGGCGATCACCAGGTGGCCGTTGTCCCGGCCGAGGGCGGTGAGGACGCCCTTGAGGCGCTCGGAGTGGGCGAGGCGGCGCAGGTGGTGGACGCCCGCCAGGTCGGTGCCCGGGACGTCGAGCCGGCGGGGCTCGGCGCCGGTGGCGAGCAGCAGCTTGTCGTAGCGGACGGTGGTGCCGTCCTCGCCGAAGCGGACGGTCTTCGCGGCGCGGTCCACGGCGGCGACGGTCTGCCCCAGGTGCAGTTCGACGTCGTGCCGCGCGTACCAGCCGGGCTCGTGCACGAAGACGCTGTCGCGCTCCGCCGGGCCGAGGAGGTACCCCTTGGACAGCGGCGGACGCTCGTAGGGGCGGTCGTGCTCGTCGCAGATCAGTATCACGCGGCCGGTGAAGCCCTCCGCTCTCAGCGTCTCGGCCGCCTTCGCGCCCGCCAGGCCGCCTCCGACGATGACGAAAGTCTGATCCGCGTCGACCACGTGATGCCTCCTTCGAGCGTTGCCATCAGCGAGCCTCCCGCAAGCGGAAGGCCGCGGGAAGGGGGAGTGACCCGATCAGGCCACCTGTTTCACGTCCGGCCGGTGAGCCGGGCGTGCAGGAAGCGGGCCGAGGCGTCCGTCAGGGACGCGATCTGGTCCACGACGACCCGCTTGCGGGCGCGGTCGTCCGGCGCCCGGTCGAACAGGCTGCGGAACTGCGGGTCCAGCCCGTCGGGTGCGCGGGCGGTCAGCGCCTGCGCCAGCTCCAGCACGACGACGCGCTGGTCGGCGCGGAGCCGCTCCTGCTCGGCGCGCTGCATGACGTACCGGTCGGCGACCGCCTTGAGGACCGCGCACTCCATGCGCGTGGAGCGCGGGACGACCAGCTCGGCCCCGTACCGGGTGAGGCGGCCGCCGCCCCAGGCCTGCCGGGTGGCGCTCTCGGCGGCGAGGCAGAAACGGCCGATGAGCTGGCTGGTGGCGTCCTTGAGGCGGGCCTGGGCGACGGCGGTGCCGTCGTAGCCGTGCGGCCACCACTCCTGGGCGAGCAGCCGGTCGAGGGCCTCGGCGAGCTCGGCGGGGTCGGTGTCCGCCGGGACGTACCGGCGGGCGGCGACCGCGAAGACGGCCTCCCGCTCCGGGTCGGCGTGCAGGCAGTTGGGGTCGATGTGCCCCGCGTGCAGGCCGTCCTCCACGTCGTGGACCGAGTACGCCACGTCGTCCGCCCAGTCCATGACCTGCGCCTCGAAGCAGGTGCGGGTGCCCGGGGCGTCCTTGCGGAGCCACTCGAAGACCGGCCGGTCGTCGTCGTAGACGCCGAACTTCACCGACGCCGGGTCGGTGGGGTGGGCGCCGCGCGGCCAGGGGTACTTGGTGGCCGCGTCGAGGGCCGCCCGGGTGAGGTTGAGGCCGACGGAGCCCTCGGGGGTGAACCGCTTGGGCTCGATGCGGGTGAGCAGCCGCAGCGACTGCGCGTTGCCCTCGAAGCCGCCGCAGTCCTCGGCGAACTCGTTCAGCGCCTGTTCGCCGTTGTGCCCGAACGGCGGGTGGCCGAGGTCGTGGGAGAGGCAGGCGGCCTCCACCAGGTCGGGGTCGCAGCCGAGGGCGGCGCCCAGCTCCCGGCCCACCTGGGCGCATTCGAGGGAGTGGGTGAGGCGGGTGCGGGGGCTGGCGTCCCACACCTGGCTGTGCGCGCCGGGGGTGACGACCTGCGTCTTGCCGGCGAGGCGGCGCAGCGCGGCGGAGTGCAGCACGCGCGCCCGGTCGCGCTGGAAGGCCGTGCGGCCCGGCCGCTTGTCGGGCTCGGCGGCCCAGCGTTCGACGGCCGACGGGTCGTACCCGGCGGGCGGGAGGTGGTGCGCGGACGGGTCGGGCGTGCCGGACGTGATGCCTTCCATGATCCGACAGTAGCCCCGGCCGGTGACATCCCGGACACCGGTGGTCGTGTCACGCGAGGGTGAGGGCGGTCCCTCCGGCGGCCGGGGCCGCGGTGCGCAGCGCCCGGTCGTAGCGGTGGAGGAGCAGGCGGGCCAGCGCGGGGTGGGCGCCGAGCGGGCCGGCGACGGCGCCGGGCGCCTCCTTTGCGCACGCGGCGGCGAACCGGCCGGGCGCGGTGAAGCAGGAGGCGACGGCGACCCGGGTGCGGCCGCGGGCGGCGAGGGCGCGCACCGCCTCGGGCACGGTGGGCGCGGCGGCGGAGGCGTAGGCGGGGACGACGGGCACGCCGAGCCGGGCGGCGAGCAGCCCGGCGATGCGCTCGGTGTCGGCGCGGGAGGCGGGCGCGCGGGACCCGGCGGCGGCCAGCACCACGGCGCCGGTGCGGCGGTCCTCCGCGTCCCGGGGGGCCTGCCAGCCCGCCTCGGTGAGCCGTGCGTGCAGGGCGTCCACGAGCAGGGAGTGCGCTCCGAGCGGGCCGGCGACCCGGGTGGGCAGCGGCGCCGCCGCAGCGGCGCCGGGGATGTCCCGGGTGACGTGGTGGCCGCGACCGAACAACAGCGGGACGAGCACGGCGGACCCGGCGCCGTTCGCGGCCAGCTCGTCGAGGGCGTCGGGCAGCAGGGGGGCGTTCAGCTCGATGTGGCCGAGGCGCACCGGCAGGCCGGGGCGCAGCGCGCGGACCCGTTCCAGGAGCCGCCGCACGGTGGCCGGGGCGCGCGGGTCGCGGCTGCCGTGGGCCACCACGACGAGGGCGGGGGACGGGGCGGCCGGGCGGGGCCGGGCGCCGGGGTGGGTCGGATACGCCGTCATGCGGCGAGCGTGACCGCAGGAGGTTGCCCTGCCGTTGCGCCGGGGTCACGCGTGTTTGCGGGGTGTTCACGCGGGGGCGGGGGGTGGTGTGAGGCGACGGCTCCCTCTCGTGGCACCGTGAGCCCGGTCACACGGCGCGAACCGCGGGCCCCGGCGGGGCGTCTACCGGATCAGCGACCGACCCGGGGGAGGCCGTCCGATGCGCCGTTTCGCGTTTCACCGCCCGCGGCTGCCGCGCACCCGCGCGGGGCAGCGGCGGCTGGTGCGGGCCGTGGTGGCGGTGTGCGTGCTGGCACTGCTGCCGGCGACCTGGCTGCGGCTGAGCACCGGCGACCGGCTGCGCACCGTCGCCGACGTGCCGCACACCGAGGTGGCCGTGGTGTTCGGCGCGGGGCTGTGGGACGGGGAGCCGTCGCCGTACCTCGCGCACCGGCTGGACGCGGCGGCGGAGCTGTACCGCGCGGGGCGGATCCAGGTGGTGCTGGTCACCGGCGACAACAGCCGGGAGGAGTACGACGAGCCGGACGCGATGCGCGCCTACCTGACCCGGCACGGGGTGCCCGACGCGCGGATCGTGAGCGACTACGCGGGCTTCGACACCTGGGACTCCTGCGTCCGCGCCCGGAAGATCTTCGGCGTGGACCGGGCGGTGCTGATCAGCCAGGGCTTCCACATCCGGCGGGCGGTGGCGCTGTGCGAGGCGGCGGGCGTCGCGTCGTACGGCGTCGGCGTGGCCGACCGCCACGACGTCACCTGGTACTACGGCGGCGCCCGGGAGGTCCTCGCGGCCGGGAAGGCGGCCCTGGACGCGGTGTTCCGGCCGGACCCGCACTTCCTCGGGCCCGAGGAGCCGGGGGTGCGGCGGGCGCTGGCGGACGCCCGAGGGTCCGGCGGGCCGGACTGACGACCCGAGCGCGCATACTCGAGTATGCTCCTATCCATGGCGGATACGACGCGCATCACGGTGACCCTCCCGACCGAGCAGGTCGCCGAGCTGAAAAAGCTCACCGACAACGTCTCCGGCTACGTCGCCGAAGCTGTGGCGCGTCAGCTGCGGCACCAGCTGCTCGGGGCCGATCTGCTGTCCCATCAGGAGGAGTACGGCGCCTTCACCGAGGAGGAACTGGCGGAGGCCCGCTCCCGGATCTTCGGGGACACCGAGGCCGGCGGCTCGGCGAGCGCGGCGTGAGCGGGCACGTCGAGACGGTCGTCCTGGACTCCGAGGGCCTCTCCGCCTGGATCGCACAGGACCGCAGGACCGCCGCGATGTTCCAGGTGTTCCACGCGGCGGGTGCCGACTTCGTCGTCGGGGCCAACACCATCGTCGAGGTGAGTCACGCGCGGGTGAACACGGCCCGGCTGCGGTGGGCGCTGTCCCGCGTCAGGGTCGAGCCGGTGACCGAGCAGGCGGCGAAAGCCGCGGCGGGGCTGCTCAAGGCCACCGGCCTGCACGGACACAAGTACGCGATCGACGCGACGGTGGCCGAGATGGCGCTGCGCCAGCCGGGCCCGGTGGTCATACTGACGTCCGACCTCGACGACATGGCGCGGCTGTGCGGCGACCGTGTCCGGCTCGTCGGCGTCTGAGCGGGACGCGTCCACGCCTCACCGCGCGCCCCGGCCGGCGGAGAGGGCGCCGTGCCCGGGGTGTAACAGCGGCCGGTGCGGTGCGTAACACCGGCGGCGCAGCCTGGTCCGTATGCGAAGCACCGTGACGCCCACGCACTGCCCCTACTGCGCGCTGCAGTGCGGCATGAACCTGACGCCGGCCGCCGACGGGCGGAGCGTCGAGGTGAGCGAGCGCACGGACTTCCCGGTGAACCGGGGGGCGCTGTGCGGGAAGGGGCGGACCGCTCCGGCCGTGCTGTCCCCGGCCGTGCGGCTGACCTCGCCGCTGGTGCGGTCGGCGGCGGGCACGCTGGAGCCGGCCTCCTGGGAGGAGGCGCTGGACCGGGTCGCCGAGGGGATCGGAAGCGCTCGCGCGCACCACGGCGCGGACGCGGTCGGGGTGTTCGGCGGGGGCGGGCTCACCAACGAGAAGGCGTACTCCCTGGGGAAGTTCGCGCGGGTGGTGCTGGGCACCTCGCAGATCGACTACAACGGACGGTTCTGCATGTCGTCAGCCGCCGCCGCGGGAGGCAGGGCGTTCGGCCTCGACCGGGGCCTGCCGTTCCCGCTGGAGGACATCCCGAGGACCGGCTGTGTGATCCTCGTCGGCGCCAACCCCGCCGAGACCATGCCCCCGGCCCTGCGCTACTTCACCGAGCTGAAGGAGAACGGCGGCACCCTGATCGTCGTCGACCCGCGCCGCACCCGCACCGCCGAGCAGGCCGACCTGCACCTGGCGCCGCGCCCCGGCACCGACCTCGCGCTGGCCCTGGGCCTGCTGCACCTGGTCGTCGCCGAGGGGCGCACCGACGAGGAGTACATCCGGGAGCGCACGGCCGGCTGGGAGGAGACCCGGGCCGCCGCGATGGCGCACTGGCCGGAGTACGTGGAACGGATCACCGGCGTGCCCGTGCCGCGGCTCCGTGAGGCCGTACGGCTGTTCTGCGAGCCCGAGTCCGCGATGGTGCTCACCGCGCGGGGCCCGGAGCAGCAGTCCAAGGGCACCGACACGGTGAGCGCGTGGATCAACCTGGCCCTGGCGACCGGCCGGCCCGGCCGCCCGCTGTCCGGGTACGGCTGCCTGACCGGGCAGGGCAACGGGCAGGGCGGGCGCGAACACGGCCAGAAGGCGGACCAGTTGCCCGGCTACCGCAAGCTGACCGACCCGGCGGCGCGGGCGCACGTGGCGGAGGTCTGGGGCGTCGCCCCGGACAGCCTGCCCGGGCCGGGCCGCAGCGCGTACGAGCTGCTGGACGCGCTGGGCACGGACATCCGCGCGCTGCTGCTGATGGGCTCCAACCCGGTGGTGTCGGCGCCGCGCGCCGCGCACGTCGAGGAGCGCGTCCGCTCGCTGGACTTCCTGGCGGTGTGCGACGTGGTGCTGTCGGAGACGGCCGAACTCGCCGACGTCGTGCTGCCGGTGACGCAGTGGGCGGAGGAGACGGGCACCACCACCAGCCTGGAGGGCAGGGTGCTGCTGCGCCGCCGGGCCGTCACCCCGCCGGCGGGCGTGCGCGGCGACCTGGAGGTGCTGCACGAGCTCGCCGCGCGGCTGGGCGGCGAGGGCAGCCCGGAGAAGCGCTTCCCGACCGACCCCGAGGAGGTCTTCGAGGAGCTGCGCCGGGCCAGCGCGGGCGGCCCCGCGGACTACTCGGGGATCACCTACCGGCGGCTGGCCGAGGGCAGCGGCGTGTTCTGGCCGTGCCCCTCCCCCGAGGCTCGGGGCGAGGACGCCGGGACCGTCCATCCCGGCACCCCCCGCCTCTTCCTGGACCGGTTCGCCACCGAGGACGGCCGGGCACGGTTCGTCCCGGTGTCGCACCGGGCGATCGCCGAGGAGCCCGACGAGGAGTACCCGGTGCTGCTCACCACCGGGCGGGTCGTGGCGCAGTACCAGTCCGGCGCGCAGACACGGCGCGTGGACGAGCTGAACGCCGCCGCGCCCGGCCCGTTCGTGGAGCTGCACCCCCGGCTCGCGCAGCGGCTCGGCGCCCGCGAGGGCGACCCGGTGGCCGTGGTGTCCCGGCGCGGCCGGGCGGTCGCCCCGGCCCGGATCACCACCGCGATCCGCCCCGACACGGTGTTCATGCCGTTCCACTGGGCCGGTGAGGGCCGCGCCAACACCCTCACCAACCCGGCCCTGGACCCGACGTCCCGGATGCCGGAGTTCAAGGCGTGCGCGGTACGGCTCGAGGCGGTGCGTCCCTGAGCGCACCGCCTCGTGAGCGCCGTGAGCGCCGTGCGGGCGGCCGGCCCACGCCCACCGTGCTCCGGGCGGTCCCTGGGGCGCGGGACGTCCCGGCCGAAGCGGCTGTCCCCGTCGGCCCCGCCCGGCGTCCGCGTCCCGCCCGCACCCGGCGCCCCGAGGGGCGCCCTCGCCCGGTCAGCCCTTCGCAGCCCCGCCCGGCCCAATGCGGCCGCACGCCGCTCGCCCGCTCACGTCCGCGTCGGTGACCTGCTGAAACGCGGGACGGGCCCAGGGCTGCCGGGGTCGCCCGACACCCGTTCAGCCGCTGCCCTGACGCCCTCTCAGGGAGCGGTGGCGGCCCGGGGCGACTTACCTCGGAGGGGCAGGGACGCGGTCGACGGCGGCACATGGGGGTGCCGCGGGCCGGGTCCCCTCCGTGAGCTCGAGGGAGCATCGATGCGACGTACCGCCCGGCTGCTGACCGGCACGACCGGCACCGCGCTCGCCGTGGCCACCGCGGGGCTGCTCGCCGTCCCCGCGTACGCCGGGGAGGCCCCCGGCCCGTCGACCGCCGGCCTGCGCATGTACCCGTCGTCCGTCGCCCCGGGCGCACTGGTCTCCGCGAACACCGCGGCGTGCGGTGAGGAGGGGACGGCGGCGGGCGACGCCTCCGCGGTCGGCGCCGGCCGGTTCACGCTGGCGCCGAGCACGCACCAGGGGGAGGCGATCGGGCAGTTCCAGGTGCCGCCGAGCGCGCAGCCGGGGACGTACGAGATCGTCGTCGCCTGCGCCGGGGGCGGGCGCCGGGTGACCGGGGACCTCGTGGTGACGCTGACGCCCGAGGCGGAGCAGGTGGTTCCCCGGGGAAGCGTGAAGACGGGGGTCGGTGGCGCGCTGGGCCCCGACCCCGTGCAGACCGCGGCCGGCGTGACGGCCCTCGCCGTCGCCGCCGCGGGCGGTACCTGGTTCCTGCATCGCCGGGCGAGAGGCGACGGGATCTGACGGGCGTCCTCCGCTGCCCGTCCCCCAGGTACCGCACGTCCCCTCCCCCTCCGGGCCCGACGCCCCTCGCGGCCCGGAGGGGGGCACGGGGCCGACTCGAGGTGAGGTCACCCCATGCGCCGCAGGTTCCGCCGGCCCCGGAGGCCGGGCAACGCGGCGATGGCCGCCGTCACGGTGTGCGCCCTGTGCACGGGGGCCGTGCTGCTGCGGGACGGCGGGGGCGGCGCCCCGCCGCAGCCGTCCGCCGCGCAGGCGCACTCCGCACGCGACGCGCACGGCCCGGCGCGGTCCGCGGCCCCCGCGCTGCCGCCGTCGCCGCCCGACCGGGTGCGCATCCCGGCGATCGGCGTGGACGCGCCGCTGACCGGCCTGGGGCTGACCCCGGCCGGCTCCCTCGACGTGCCGCCCGCCGACCGCCCGGACCTGGCCGGCTGGTACGAGGCCGGCACCACCCCCGGCGAGCGGGGCACGGCGATCGTCGCGGGCCACGTCGACAACGCCGACGGCCCGGCCGTCTTCTACTCGCTCGGCGCCCTGCGCAAGGGCAGCACGGTCGAGGTGGCCCGGCGCGACGGCACGGTCGCCGTGTTCACGGTGGACGCCGTCGAGGCGTACGACGCCCGGGACTTCCCCGACGAGAAGGTCTACGGCCCGGCCGACCGCCCGGAGCTCCGCGTCATCACCTGCGGCGCCGGCTACTCCCCCGCCACCGGCTACCGCGGCAACGTGGTCGTCTACGCCCACCTGACGGGGACCCGCTGACGGGAGCCGGTCCCGCGGGCAGCCGCCGCCCCGGGGTCCGGCCCCATGAGGCCGGCCGCCGCCCGGACCACGAGGTCCGTGGCGTCCGCCCCCTCAAGGTGCTCCGCGCCCCGTGTCAGAACACGGGGGACGACCGCCGCCGGGGAAGCGGGCGGAGCCGGCCGGTCAGCTCTGCCAGAGGAACGCGCCTTCCGCGCACGGCACACACGCGAAGGCGTACCCGCAGCCGCCACCGCCGAAGTTCATCGCGGTCCCCTCGTCACGGCCCTCCTCGAGCTGGGCGACGAAGCTCATCGCCCGCGCGCACGACGGGCACGCCGGCGTCTCGTCGCCCTGGAGCCACGCGGGAGCGCCGCCCAGGCCGCCGAGGACGTCCCGCACGGGACGGCCGCTCGCCCGCGCCCAGGCGTCCCGTGCCTCGGAGTAGGAGACCGCGTCGACCGCCGTGCGGTCGACGCCGCAGGTCTCCGGCAGCAGGGTCTCGCCCTCCTCCGGCACCGGGGCGGGCGTGAGTCCGGCGCGGGGGAACACCAGCGCCCGGTTGCCGCCCGCCGCCGGATCCCACTCGTCGCACAGCCCCGGGTCGTTCTGGCACATGAAGACGGAGACGACGTACGCGTCCCCCTCGGCGCCGGGGGCGTCCGCCGGCACCTGCGCGAGGAACTGCATCGGCCCCTCGCACTCCGCACACCGCGGCCAGGTGAACCCGGCCGGGACCAGCGGCACGCCGCCGGTGCGGGTCACCGGCGCGTCGTCGTCGACCGGACCGGCGTACGTCATCAAGGTGGTGGTCACGGTCGGGAAGCCTAGAGCAGCCCTCCGTGTCCCGTCCGCCGGGGCCTACGCCACCCACTGCTCGTACGCCAGGTTCGCCACCAGGGCGAAGACCACCGTCAGCAGGACCACGCGGACGAAGCCGCTGCCGCGCTTCAGGGCCGTGTGGGCGCCGAGCGTGCCGCCCGCCAGGTTGAAGACCGCCATCAGGGCCGCGAGCTGCCACAGGACCGCGCCCTGCCAGGCGAAGGTGGCGAGGGCGCCCGCGTTGGTGCAGCAGTTGACGATCTTGGCGGTGGCCGAGGCGGTGACCAGGTCGAGGTGGAGCAGGGCGGTGAGCGCCAGGACGAGGAACGTCCCGGTGCCGGGGCCGATCAGGCCGTCGTAGAAGCCGATGCCGAGGCCGGCCAGGCCGATCGCGGCGAGGATCTGCCGGCGGGTGGCCGGGCCCGACGCGGGGGCGGTGCCGAAGGCGGGCCGCAGGATGACGAAGGCGGCCACCGCGAGCAGCACCACCATGATGACCGGCTTGAGCACCTCGGTGCTCATCCCGGCCGCGAGGAACGCACCGCCGGACGACCCGGCGAGGGCGGCCAGCCCGATCCGCACCGCTGTCCGCACGTCCACCGGCGCCTTGCGGGCGTACGTCACCGCCGCGCCCGTGGTGCCCACGATCGCGACCGCCTTGTTGGTGCCCAGCGCGTGCGCGGCCGGGGTGCCGGCGGGCAGGCCGAGCAGCAGCGCCGGCAGGAGCAGCAGCCCGCCGCCGCCCACCACGGCGTCGATCCAGCCGGCGACGAGCGCGGCCACGCAGAGCAGGACGACCGTGGTCAGCGAGATGTCGGGCATGGCCGCGAGCCTACGAAGGCGAAAGATGCCCCGTCCATCAAGATGAGCGTTTGTTGAGGTTGGCCTCCTCACACCCGCCCCGCGGCCGCCCGCGGAAGCCTCACACCCGCCCCGCGGCCGCCCCCGGAAGCCTCACACCCGGCGCCCGCGCCCACTGAGGGCAGCGTTCCGCGCGGGAAACAGCGGGGATGCCACCGGGTAACACCCGCCCCGCACGCTCGGGACATGACCTCGAACGAGCGTGTGGTGGTGATCGGCTCCGGCCTCGCGGGCGTACGTCTCGCCCGGCGGCTCGGCGAGCTGGGCACGCCCGTGACGCTGATCGGCGAGGAGGAGCACCCGCCGTACAACCGGGTGCTGCTCGCCGAGGTGCTCGCCGGGCGCTACCGGCCCGAGGTGATCGCCCTGCCCGCCCCCGCGGAGCTGGTCCGCGCCCGGGTCACCGGCATCGACCGGGACCGGCGGACCGTCGTCCACGCGGACGGCTCGGAGACCGCCTACGGGCGGCTGGTGCTGGCCACCGGCTCCAACCCCGTCCTGCCGCCGCTGCGCGGCCTGTTCACGGAGGACCGCGAGCTGCCCCGGGGCGTGCACGCCTTCCGCACCCTGGACGACTGCCTGGGCCTGTCCGCCGAGGTGCGGCCGGGCGTGCGGGCGGTGGTGATCGGCGGCGGGCTGCTCGGCGTGTCCGCGGCCCGCGCGCTGGCCGTGCGCGGCGCGCGGGTGGTCCTCGCCCAGCAGTCCGAGCGGCTCATGGAGCGCCAGCTCGACCCGGCCGCCTCCGCGCTGGTCCGGCGCCATCTGACCGGGCTCGGCGTGGAGGTGCACACCGAGTGCCGGGTGCGGGACGTGCGCTGCGTCGGCGGCGCGGTCCGCTCGGTGGAGCTGGCCGACGGCTACGCCCTGGACGCCGACCTGGTGGTGCCGGCCTGCGGGGTGCGCCCGAGGGTCTCCCTCGCCCGGACCGCCGGGCTGGACGTGGCCGAGGGCGTCGTCGTGGACGACGAGCTGCGCACCTCCGACCCGTACGTCCACGCGGTCGGCGACTGCGCCCAGCACGCCGGCACCGTGTACGGGCTGGCCGCGCCGGCCCTGGAACAGGCCGACGCGCTCGCCGCGCTGCTCGCCGGGGACGCCGCCGCCCGCTACACCGGCACCCGCTCGCTCACCCGGCTCACCCTGACCGGCCCGGACAGCCCCTTCGACCTGGCCGCGTTCGGCGATACCGAGGGCCTGCCGGGCGACGACGTCGTACGGCTCGCCGACGCCACCCGCGGCACCTACCGCAAGGTCGTGGTCCGCGGCGACCGCCTGGTCGGCGGCGTGCTGGTCGGCGAACTCGGCACCGTCGGCGCCCTCGCGCGCGCCTGGGAGGGAGCGGAGCCGCTCCCGCCCGACGGCGGGCCCCCGCTCCACCTGCTCACCCACGACGGAGGCTCCTGATGCCCACGGACACCCCGACCATCGTGCTCGTCGGCCACGGCATGGTCGGCCAGCGCTTCCTGGAGGCGCTCGCCGAGCGCGGCCTGACCGCCACGCACCGCGTGGTCGTGCTGTGCGAGGAGCCGCGTCCGGCCTACGACCGCGTGCAGCTCACCTCGTACTTCTCGGGCCGGACGCCCGAGGACCTGTCGCTGACGGACCCGGCGTTCCTCGCGGACCACGGCATCGAGCTGCACGTCGGCGACCCGGCCGAGCGCGTGGACCGCGAGGCGCGCACGGTGACCGCCCGCTCCGGGCTGGTCGTCGGCTACGACGTGCTGGTGCTGGCGACCGGCTCCTACCCGTTCGTGCCGCCGGTGCCGAACAAGGACGCCGAGGGCTGCTTCGTCTACCGCACCGTCGAGGACCTGCTCGCCATCGAGGGGTACGCGCGGAGCCGGGCGAGGACGGGCGCGGTGGTCGGCGGCGGTCTGCTGGGGCTCGAGGCGGCCGGCGCACTCAAGGGCCTCGGACTCACCTCGCACATCGTGGAGTTCGCACCGCGGCTGATGCCGGCGCAGGTCGACGAGGGCGGCGGCGCGGCGCTGCTGCGCACCGTCGAGGACAGGGGACTGGCCGTCCGCACCGGCGTCGGCACCCAGGAGATCGTGGTCGACGAGACGGGCGCCGTCACCGGCATGAAGCTGTCCGACGGCTCCGAGATCGCCACCGACCTGGTGGTGTTCTCCGCCGGCGTCCGCCCCCGCGACCAGCTCGCCCGCGACTGCGGCCTGGCGGTCGGCGAGCGCGGCGGGATCGCCGTGGACGAGCAGTGCCGCACGGTCACCGACCCGCGCGTGTTCGCGGTCGGAGAGTGCGCGCTGGCCGCCGACGGCCGGGTGTACGGCCTGGTCGCACCGGGCTACGAGCAGGCGGAGACGGCCGCCGCGGCCATCGCCGGGGACGTGTCCTCCTTCACCGGCGCCGACCTGTCGACCAAGCTGAAGCTGCTCGGCGTGGACGTGGCGTCCTTCGGCGACGCGCACGGCACCGCGGAGGGCTGCCTGGACGTCGTGTACTCCGACTCCCGCGCGGGCCTGTACAAGAAGCTGGTGATCGGCCGGGACGGCACGCTGCTCGGCGGCATCCTGGTCGGCGACGCGGAGGCGTACGGCACGCTGCGGGCGTTCACCGGCTCGGTGCCGCCTCTCGCGCCGGAGACGCTGGTGCTGCCCGCCGGCGCCGGGGCCCCGGCCGCGCTCGGCCCGTCCGCGCTGCCGGACGACGCGGTGGTCTGCTCCTGCCACAACGTCACCAAGGGCGCCGTCCGCGGCGCGGTCGCCGACCACCGGTGCACCACCGTTCCCGAGGTGAAGAAGTGCACCAGGGCCGGTACGGGCTGCGGCAGTTGCGTGAAGGTGCTGGGTCAGCTCCTGGACGCCGAGCTGGAGGCGAACGGCGTCGAGGTCGACAAGGGCCTGTGCGGCTGCTTCTCCCGGACCCGCGAGGAGCTGTACGAGATCGTCCTCGCCCTGCGCATCACCTCCCACCGCGAACTGCTGGACCGGTACGGCCGCGAGGAGGCGCGCGGCGGCGACGGCTGCGAGGTGTGCAAGCCGGCCGTCGGCTCGATCGTCGCGTCCCTCGCGCCGACGATCGGCGCGAGCACCTATGTGCTGGACGGTGAGCAGGCGGCCCTCCAGGACACCAACGACCACTTCCTGGCCAACCTCCAGAGGAACGGCTCGTACTCGGTGGTGCCGCGCATCCCCGGCGGGGAGATCGCGCCGGAGAGACTGATCGTGATCGGGGAGATCGCCCGCGACTTCGGGCTCTACACGAAGATCACCGGCGGCCAGCGGATCGACATGTTCGGCGCGCGGGTCGAGCAGCTCCCCCTGATCTGGACCCGGCTGGTCGACGCCGGCTTCGAGTCGGGCCACGCCTACGGCAAGTCGCTGCGCACGGTGAAGTCCTGCGTCGGACAGACCTGGTGCCGCTACGGCGTCCAGGACTCCGTACGCATGGCGATCGACCTGGAACTGCGCTACCGGGGCCTGCGCTCCCCGCACAAGCTGAAGTCGGCGGTGTCCGGCTGCCAGCGCGAGTGCGCGGAGGCCCGGTCGAAGGACTTCGGCGTCATCGCCACCGCCCACGGCTGGAACCTCTACGTCGGCGGGAACGGCGGCGCCACCCCGCGCCACGCCGACCTGCTCGCGCAGGACCTCTCCGACGACGGGCTGGTCCGCCTGATCGACCGGTTCCTGATGTTCTACATCCGCACCGCGGACCCCCTCGAGCGCACCTCCGCCTGGCTGGAGCGCGTCCCCGGCGGCCTGGACCACGTACGGGACGTGGTGGTGCACGACTCGCTGGGCATCTGCGACGAACTGGAGGAGCTGATGGCCGCGCACGTCGCGCACTACCGCGACGAGTGGGCGGAGACCGTCGACGACCCGGAGAAGCTGGCCCGGTTCGTGTCCTTCGTGAACGCCCCGGACACCCCCGACCCGGTGGTCTCCTTCGTCCCCGAACGCGACCAGATCAAGCCCGACCTGCCCCTGCTGAACATCGGCCCGCGTCCCGCCGACGACGTCCTGGAAGGAAGCGCACAGCGATGACCCTGGCACTCGAGACGACCACCGGCCTGACCGTACGGCTCCGCCTGGCGGACGGCTGGTTCGAGGTCTGCCGCCTCGACCGGCTGGTCCCCGGCCGGGGCGTGGCCGCCCTGCTGCCCGACGGCCGGCAGGCCGCGGTGTTCACCGACCGCGCGGGCCGGCTGTACGCCATCGACAACCGCGACCCGTTCACGGGCGCGGCGGTCCTCTCCCGCGGCCTCACCGGCACCCACCGGGGCCGCCCGTTCGTCGCCTCCCCGCTCCTGAAGCAGCGCTTCGACCTGGAGACGGGCCGGTGCCTGGACGACGACACGGTCCGCGTGACGGCGTACGAGGTGGAGGCGGCCTGACGCCCGGACGGCTGTCGGCCTCCTGTCGGGTCGGGCCCGCCCCGTTCAGCGGGGCGGGCGGATGGGGTCACACCGGTTCCGTCGGCGTTCCCGGTTCCACCCGTCCGTCGACGACGTTCACCGTGGTGGCCGTCCCGCTGGAGGGGTACGGGCGGACGGACGGGCCGACCGGGCGGCCGTAGCGGAGAGCTACCCTCCGGTCACGTCACGTTCGCATCACGGGTGCTCCGTATCCCCGCCCCGTCCCCCGCGCCCCAGTAACTTCGGCAGTCTCGCACCGAGCACATGCTTTCGTCCGCACCTGGGGGGGCTCCTCATCATGATCCCGTTCCGCACCTCGGCCGCCGCGCTGCTCACCGCCGTCGCCCTGGCCGCCGTGCCGGCCACCGCCGTGGCCCACGACGGCAATCACCCGTTCGAGAACTGCACCGAGGCGTACGACAACGGGTACAAGAACATCCCCGAGGGGGACGAGCACTACGGCAAGCACCTCGACCGGGACGGCGACGGCGTCGGCTGCGACCAGCCGCCCGCGGACTTCGTGCCGCGCGACGAGAGCGACGACGACGCCGGGGCGGGCGCGGGCGCCGGGACCGACGGCGCCGAGGAGGGGAACGGCGGCGGCACCGACCTCGCCGAGACCGGCGGCAGCGACACCACCCCGTACATCGCGGCGGGCGGCGCGGCCGTCGTCCTCCTCGGCGGCGGCCTGGTGATCGCCGCCCGCAGGCGCCGCGAGGACCGCTGACACCTGCTCCCCTGAAGTGTTCACGCTTTTCGGTGAGGGTGTCGTTCATGGAGAGCGGCGACGAACGCGGTCCGTCTCCGGGCGCCGCGGGGTCACACCCCCGGCGCCCGGGGGCTCACAGCGACAGCAGCAGGGACCCCTCCTTGCCCTGCCGGCGGCGCACGTGCCCGCGCCAGCCCGCCACCGGCGCCATGAGCGTCCAGGCCGCGAGCCCGGCGACCGCCCCGCCGAGCCGTCCCTCCGGGTCCACCTCGTCCGCCCGCTCCATCGGCACCACGCCCTCCGGGTCGCGGACCACGTCGAGCCGCTCCCCCACCTGCGGACTCCACCCGCTCCCGTTGTAGGTCAGCCGCTCCTCCAGCTCCCGGCCGTCCTCGCCGCGCAGCGTGTACCGGTGGTTCTTGCCGTCCGTCCCCGCCGCGCTGTCCGCGACGATCACCACGCTCTCGCGCACACCCCGCACGTCCAGCGCCAGTTCGGGCGCGTACTGGACGGCCCCGACGAGGACGAACAGGCCGGGCGCCAGGGACAGCAGGGCGATCCAGCCCGCGCGGTGCAGCCACACCAGCAGCCCGGCGAACGTCAGACAGAGCAGCACGCCCACGACGATGGGCACGGCCACCCAGCGCAGCGCCAGGTAGGACACCCCGGCGGTGACCAGCGCGGCGGCCCATCCGCACAGCGTCACCCCCACCGTGCGCCGCACCGACCGCCACGGGGAGACGCCTTCCCCGCCCGGACTCCCGACCGCGCCGTCCGGGGTTCCGACCCCGCTGCCTCGTATCACCGGTGACACCGCTGCACCCTCCGCTCCCCCGCCGTGGCGGCGCTCGTCCGGCCCAGGACACTATCGGTTCCGCACCGGACGCTCGACGGGTGGCCGAAACCGGGCGGCGGCCACCCTCCAGACACGGGCTCTCGGCCCCCGAAGGAGTGAACGATCGCTTCCGTTCGTGGCGTTGCGCCACGACCCCGTCACATCACGTTCACATCACAGGTCGCTCGTAACCCTCTGCAGCGCCCCTGAACTGCCAGTAGCTTCATCACGCCGCACCCCGGCCATCCGCACCCGCACCACCGGACAGGGGGGCATTTATCATGCACCTGACACGTCACACCCTCATATTTCTCGCCACCCTCACCCTGGCCGCCCTCCCCGCCACCGCGTCGGCCCACGACGGGGACCACCCGTTCGCGAGCTGCCCGGAGGCGTACGACCACGGCTACGCGAGGATCTCCAGCGGGGACGACCACTACGGTCCCGAGCTGGACCCCGACGGCGACGGCATCGCCTGCGACGAACCGCCCGCCGGCTTCGTCCCGCGCGACGACACCGAGATCGACGGGGACACGACTCCCGTGGCCGACACCACCCGGGCCGCCACGAGCGACGGATCCGCCGGGCCGGACGACGACGTCACGACCTACGTGACCGTGGGCGTCGGTGCCGTGGTCCTCGCCGGAGGCACCGTGCTCCTCGCCTCCCGCCTGCGCCGCGGCCGCGGCTGACCGTCCCACCGGGCGCGTTCCGCGTACGCGTACGACGGGAGGGGCGGCGCCCCCGCACGGGTGCCGCCCCTCCTTCGTGATCCGGTGCCGTCGCCGATCGGTGAGGGTGGTCGGGTGACAGACGACGGCCCCGGGGTCCAGCGCGCCCCGGAGGGCTCAGCGGTGGTCGCTGCCCGCCGAGGTGACGGCCGCGCGGCCGGCCTCGAGACGGGCCACCGGGATGCGGAACGGGGAGCAGGAGACGTAGTCCAGTCCCACCTCGTGGAAGAAGTGCACCGACTCCGGGTCACCGCCGTGCTCGCCGCAGACGCCGAGCTTCAGGTCGGGCCGGGTGGCGCGGCCCGCCGCGGCGGCGGACTTCACCAGGGACCCCACGCCGTCCTTGTCGATCGTCTCGAACGGCGACACCCCGAAGATGCCCTTCTCCAGGTAGGCCGTGAAGAAGCTGGCCTCCACGTCGTCCCGGGAGAAGCCCCACACCGTCTGGGTGAGGTCGTTGGTGCCGAAGGAGAAGAACTCGGCGGCCTCCGCGATCTGGCCGGCGGTCAGCGCGGCGCGCGGCAGCTCGATCATCGTGCCGATCGCCAGCCTGAGCCGCGTGCCGGTGGACTCCTCGACCTCCGCGATGACCCGGTCGGCCTCCTCGCGGACGATCTCCAGCTCCTGGACCGTGCCGACCAGCGGGATCATGATCTCCGCGCGCGGGTCGCCCTTGGCGCTCCGGCGCTCGGCCGCGGCCTCCGCGATGGCCCGCACCTGCATGGTGAACAGGCCCGGGATGACCAGGCCGAGGCGGACCCCGCGCAGGCCCAGCATCGGGTTCTGCTCGTGCAGCCGGTGCACGGCCTGGAGCAGCCGCAGCTCGTTCTCGTGCGGCTCCTGCCGGGACTCGGCGAGGGCGACGCGGACCGACAGCTCGGTGATGTCGGGCAGGAACTCGTGCAGCGGCGGGTCGAGCAGGCGGATGGTGACGGGCAGCCCGTCCATCGCCTCGAACAGCTCGACGAAGTCCTGCTTCTGCAGCGGCAGCAGCGCCTTCAGCGACTCCTCGCGCTCGGTCTCGGTGTCGGCCAGGATCAGCCGTTCCACCAGCTCGCGCCGGTCGCCGAGGAACATGTGCTCGGTGCGGCACAGGCCGATGCCCTGGGCGCCGAAGCGGCGGGCGCGCAGCGCGTCCTCGGCGTTGTCGGCGTTGGCGCGCACCCGCAGCCGGCGCTTGCGGTCGGCGAAGGCCATCATCCGGTGCACGGCCTCGACGAGTTCGTCGGCGTCGTCGGCGCCCGGGTGCATCCGGCCCTCGAAGTACTCCACGACCGGCGACGGCACGACCGGGACCTCGCCCAGGTAGACCTTGCCGCTGGAGCCGTCGATGGAGACGATGTCGCCCTCCTCGACGACGTGCCCGCCGGGCACGGTCATCCGGCGGCGCTTGGTGTCGACCTCCAGCTCCTCGGCGCCGCAGACGCAGGTCTTGCCCATGCCGCGGGCGACGACGGCCGCGTGGGAGGTCTTGCCGCCGCGCGAGGTGAGGATGCCCTCGGCGGCGATCATGCCGTCCAGGTCGTCGGGGTTGGTCTCGCGGCGGATCAGGATGACCTTCTCGCCGGAGCGGGACCACTTCACGGCGGTGTAGGAGTCGAAGACCGCCTTGCCGACCGCGGCGCCCGGGGAGGCGGCGATGCCGCGTCCGACCTGCTCGACCCTGGCGTTCTCGTCGAAGCGCGGGAACATCAGCTGGGCGAGCTGGGCGCCGTTGACGCGGGTGAGCGCCTCGGCCTCGTCGATCAGGCCCTGGTCCACGAGCTGCGTGGCGATGCGGAAGGCCGCGCCCGCGGTGCGCTTGCCGACGCGGGTCTGCAGCATCCACAGCCGGCCGCGTTCGATGGTGAACTCGATGTCGCAGAGATCCTTGTAGTGGTTCTCCAGGGTCTCCATGATCTGCAGGAGCTGGTCGTAGGACTTCTTGTCGATCTGCTCCAGCTCCGCGAGCGGGATGGTGTTGCGGATGCCCGCGACGACGTCCTCGCCCTGTGCGTTCTGCAGGTAGTCGCCGTAGACGCCCTGGTGGCCGGAGGCGGGGTCGCGGGTGAAGGCGACGCCGGTGCCGGAGTCGGGGCCGAGGTTGCCGAAGACCATCGAGCAGACGTTGACGGCGGTGCCCAGGTCGTGCGGGATGCGCTCCTGGCGGCGGTAGAGCTTGGCCCTCTCGCCGTTCCAGGAGTCGAAGACGGCCTTGATGGCGAGGTCCATCTGCTCGCGCGGGTCCTGCGGGAAGTCCCGGCCGCACTCGGTCTTGACGATCTTCTTGAACCTGGTGACGAGCTTCTTGAGGTCGGCGGCCTCCAGTTCGGTGTCGACCGTGACCTTCTTGGCGGCCTTGGCCGCCTCGAGCGCGTCCTCGAACAGCTCGCCGTCCACGCCGAGGACGGTCTTGCCGAACATCTGGATCAGGCGCCGGTAGGAGTCCCACGCGAACCGGTCGTCGCCGGCCTGCTGGGCCAGGCCCCGCACGGACGCGTCGGACAGACCGATGTTGAGGACGGTGTCCATCATGCCCGGCATGGAGAACTTGGCGCCGGAACGGACCGACACGAGGAGGGGGTCGTCGGCCTGGCCGAGCTTCTTGCCCATCTTCCGCTCGAGCGCCTCGAGGTGCGCACTCACCTCGTCACGCAGTGCCGCGGGCTCCTCCCCGCTGTCCAGGTAGACCTTGCAGGCCTCCGTGGTGATGGTGAAGCCGGGTGGCACGGGGAGACCGAGGTTGGTCATCTCGGCGAGGTTGGCCCCCTTGCCGCCGAGCAGGTCCTTGAGGTCCTTGTTGCCCTCGGTGAAGTCGTAGACGAACTTCACGCTCTCAACGCTCGTGCCCGACCGAACGCCATGGTGATCTTTGTTTTCCGACACGGGTCTCGACTCCTCGAGGACGCGGTGGCTGCCCTGACGGCGAGGAATGTACCCAGATCAAAGGCGTCTGGGTACGTCCACTTGTGGGTCGTGCGCCTGTCACCGGCCGAGCGCCAGCGGATCGAAAGTCAAAGCTTGGCAAGCCGTCGGAGCCCGGTGTTTTCACTTCTTGAACGCGGAGCTCCTCCAACGACCGATCGAAATGCTCATCTGAGCATTGTGCACCACGTTTGATTTCGCCCGATGAACGATCATCGAATGGCACTGAGTGCCACCCTTTGAGAAGTGCAGCGTCCCATGATCTGCTCATCTGAGCGTAATCCCTATCAGGGGTGGTGAGAATCACGCTGCCATACGGTGCCGGGTTCCACCATGCGGACCGTCGGGATGAACGCTCGGGCCCGGCCGCCCGTACGGAAGGGAGGCGGATCCGGACCCCCACGCCGGGTCCGCCCCTCCCGCCTCACCGGTCTCGGTACGGAAGGAACCTCCGGGTTGCCCGTCTTCACTCGCGTCCTCACGCGCTTGCGCGCCCTCCGTGTTCTCCCGCGCCCGCAGGACGTCCGTCTCCTCGCGCGCCTGCGCCGCGCACGCGACGCACACCCCTCCGCCGACCGCGCCCTGCGTCTCACGGTGCACGTCCTCGCCACCGTCCTGGTGCTCGGCGCCCTGCTGATGCCGAACACCGCGCCGGGCCTGCGCCCCGACCGCTTCACCCGGATCCCCGCCGAGGCGATCGTCGGGGCGGCCTCGCTGCTCGCCCTGCCGCGCCGGCCGCGCGTGGTCCTCGCCGCGCTCTGCGGCACGGGCCTCGGCCTGCTGACCGTGCTCAACCTGCTGGACATCGGCTTCAGCGAGTACCTGGGCCGCGGCTTCAACCTGGTCCTCGACTGGGGCCTGCTGGACGACGCCCTGTCCTACGTGCGGGACTCCATGGGCGGCTTCGTCGCCACCGCCGCCGCCGTCGGCGCGGTCCTGCTCGCCGTGCTCGTGGTGGTCGTCATGGCGCTGGCCACGGTGCGGCTCGGCGACCTGCTGGCCCGGCACCGCTCCCGCGCGAGCCGGGGCGCCCTGATCGCGGGCGCCGTGTGGATCACCTGCGCCTCGCTGGGCCTGCAGATCTCGGGGCTGCCGGTCGCCTCCGACCGTGCGGCGGACACCCTGCGCGGGCAGACCCGGCGGGTGGTGGACACCCTGCGCGACGAGGCGGCCTTCGCGAAGGAGGCCCGGACGGACGCCTTCGGCGCCACCCCGCCGCGTCTGCTCCTGCCGGACCTGCGCGGCAAGGACGTCGTCATCGCGTTCATCGAGAGCTACGGCCGGGTGGCCGTCGAGGACCCGCTGATCGCGCCCGGTGTCACCCGCACCCTCGACGCCCGGGGCGCCGCGCTCACCGCGGCCGGCTACCGGGCGCGCAGCGGATGGCTGACCTCGTCGACGTACGGCGGGAGCAGCTGGCTCGGGCACTCCACGACCCTGTCCGGCCTGTGGATCGACAACCAGCAGCGGTACCGCACCGCGACCCACAGCGACCGCCTCACCCTCACCGCGGCCTTCCGGAAGTCCGGCGCGTGGGACACCGTCGGCATCATGCCGGGCGTGCAGAAGGCCTGGCCGGAGGCGAAGTGGTACGGCCTGGACACGGTGTACGACGCCTTCGGGATGGGCTACGAGGGGCCGAAGTTCAGCTGGTCCACCATGCCGGACCAGTACGCCCTGGAGGCGTTCCAGCGCCTGGAGCACGGCAGGGAGCGGGACCGGCCGCTGATGGCGGAGGTCATCCTCACCTCCAGCCACCAGCCGTGGGCGCCGGTCCCGGAGATGGTCGACTGGGAGGACCTGGGCGACGGCTCGGTCTTCGACGCGATCGAGGCGGAGGGACGGGAGGCGTCCGAGGTGATGGCCGACTCCGCGGAGTCCCGCACGGAGTACGGCCGGTCCGTGTCGTACTCGGTGACCGCCCTCACCGCGTGGCTGGAGCGCTACGGCACCGACGACACCGTGCTGGTCTTCCTCGGCGACCACCAGCCCATCGCCCGGGTCACCGGACACACCAGGAACCGGGACGTGCCGGTGACGGTCGTCGCCAAGGACCCCGAGGTGCTGGAGAAGATCGACGGCTGGAACTGGACGCCCGGCCTCCGGCCCGCCGACGACGCCCCCGTGTGGCGGATGGACGCCTTCCGCGACCGCTTCCTGACCGCCTACGGGTCGGTGCCCCGGCCCACCACGGGCTGATCAGCCGCCGGAGGTGTCCAGCTCGGCGTCCTCGCCGACGCCCGCGCAGTCGTGCGGGTCGTTCAGCCAGCCGTCCGGCAGCACCACGCGGTTGTTGCCGGACGTACGGCCGCGGGGGCCGTCGGCGCCTGCCGGCCAGGGCTGGTCCAGGTCCAGCTCGTCGAGCCCGGCCCGCAGCTCCTCCAGCGTGGAGGTGACGGCGAGCCGCCGGCGCATCTCGGAGCCGACCGCGAAGCCCTTCAGGTACCAGGCGACGTGCTTGCGGAAGTCGATCACGCCGCGCGACTCGCCCGCCCGTCCCCCACCACCGCCCTCAGCGGTGGCCCTCCGGGCCTCCCCACCTGTCCCGATCCACTCGTCGAGCAGCGTGGCGTGCCGCATCATCACGTCGGCCACCTCGCGCAGGGTGGGCCGCACGTAGGCGTCCGGGCGGCCCTCGAAGGCGGCGACCAGGTCGGCGAACAGCCACGGCCGGCCGAGGCAGCCGCGCCCGACGACCACGCCGTCGCAGCCGGTCTCGCGGACCATGCGCAGGGCGTCGTCGGCGGACCAGATGTCCCCGTTGCCGAGCACCGGGATCTCGGGGACGTGCTCCTTGAGCCGGGCGATCGCCTCCCAGTCGGCGGTGCCGCCGTAGTGCTGGGCGGCGGTGCGGCCGTGCAGCGCGATGGCGGTGACGCCCTCCTCGACGGCGATCCGGCCGGCGTCCAGGTAGGTCAGGTGGTCGTCGTCGATGCCCTTGCGCATCTTCATCGTGACCGGCAGGTCCCCGGCGCCGGCGACGGCCTCGCGCAGGATGGCGCGCAGCAGGTTCCGCTTGAAGGGGAGCGCCGAGCCGCCGCCCTTGCGGGTCACCTTGGGCACCGGGCAGCCGAAGTTGAGGTCGATGTGGTCGGCGAGGTCCTCCTCCGCGATCATGCGGACGGCCTTGCCGACGGTGGCCGGGTCGACGCCGTAGAGCTGGAGGGAGCGCGGCTGCTCGGCGGCGTCGAACCGGATGAGCTGCATGGTCTTCTCGTTGCGCTCGACCAGCGCCCGGGTGGTGATCATCTCGCTGACGAACAGCCCCTTGCCGCCGCTGAACTCCCGGCACAGGGTGCGGAAGGGCGCGTTGGTGATCCCGGCCATCGGGGCGAGCACGACGGGCGGTTGCACGGCGTGCGGGCCGATGGACAGGGGCGCGGTCACGGGCGTGCTCGGGGTCGGCGAGGGCGTGGGCATTCCCCCATTGTCCCGCATGCCGTGCGGTGCCGGGCACGCCGGCGGGTCACGGGCCCCACAGACCGGGCCCGTGTGCCCGCCTGCGCCGGCACGACGGCGGTCACAGCCCTGGAACCGTGCCGGGTCAGCGGCGCCCGCGCCGCCGGAGCCGGGGCGGCGGGATGTCCACCGGCTGGGTGGTCAGGTACCAGGAGCCACCGGCGTTCTCCGGGATGATCAGGAAGCCGGGGCGGGGCAGACGCAGCGTACGGCGCCCGTCGCCCAGGCCGGACACGCCATGGCCCCAGCCACCGGGGGTGTTGTTGGGCCATGCCGGTGGACGGCAGTCGCAGGCGGGCCAGGAGCGCAGGCACTGGCACAGGTGACGGACGTGCCGAGCGGCATCGGTCTGGAACTGGATGGTGAGCAACGTCGGGCCGCCGTTGTGGCGGAGCACCTCGTCACCGTGGCCGCGGTGTTCGGGGGCGAGCGCGGTCGCGGCCGGCAGCGGGAGGACGCGGGTCGACCAGCGGTGGTCGTTCATGCCACTGGCGGTGGTGACGCGCAGGTGCGTGGCTTCCGCAGGCAGGTGTTGACGGCCGTGGTACCCACCGATGACCGAGATCGGGTGATCGCCGGTGTCGGTCACGTCCTCGGTGCGCGTCACGGTGCCGAGGAAGAAGTCACCCCCGCCGGTGACATCGACCTCCACCAGGGCAGGACGGCCGGGCTCGGGACGGTCGATGAGCACCTCGGTCCTCCCGTCGCCGAAGCCCGTCGCCACATGGCGTTCACCGACGTCGGCGAGCGGTCGCGGACGGCTGAGGTCGGCGGTCGGCGGAAGGGCGTCGATCGGGAGGCCGGCCATCGCGCCGGGCGTCGAGGCGGACCATGGCGGCGCGGCCGTCCCGCAGTGCGGTCAGCGCGTCGGTTTCCGTGCGCGCCGCACTGGCCCGGTCGTACGCCTCCAACGCTGCCCGCTACTCCTTCAGAGCGGCCGGGGCGGCGTCTGTGCCGCCGGCTTCGAACTCCAAGGCGACCGCCTGCTCCCCGAAGGCGGTCACCGACTCCTGTACCGCTGCGGGCAGTTCCCCTGCGGCGGGTCGGCGCCCGAGCACCACCGGACAAAGCCCGCCCAGCCCGAGACCGAGCAGGAAGCTCACCGCACAGCCGATCACGCCCGGCATCCTCACACACGCCTCCAGCCGCTCACCTGCCCGGTTCCGGCCCCGGGCGAGACACCCGGGGCCGACCGCACGGACACCGCCGGCGCGACGTGGTTCCCACTCCATGCCGTCCCGAAAGCGGGGCAGAAGAATGCTGCAGCCGTCACCGGACGCCGGAGGAGTCATGCCCCAGCTCGACACCAGCAAGGTCAGCCGCTGGGACCTGCACGGCCGTGCGCACACCGTGCGTGTCCACCGCACCGGGGTGCAGCGCATCCTCAGGTGTGACACGTGCGGCTGGCGCCGGGGCGCACCGTTCCTGCCCTGGCTGAAGGCGCAGGAACACCTGGAGCGGGCGCACCAGGCGACCGTGGACCCGACCGCGGCCTGACCGGCCCGCGCGGTCAGGCGCGCAGCCCCCGCACCAGCAGGTTCACGGCCGCCTCGAAGTCGGCGTCCGCCTCCGGGGCGCCCCACTCCCCCGCGTGGACCGGGTCGTGGAAGCGGCCGGTGGCCTGGAAGACGGCGCGGGCGCTGGCCGCGGGGTCGTCGCTGTGGAAGACGCCGGCGGCCACCCCGTCGGCGACGATCCCCGTCAGCTGCCCGGTCAGCTCGTCAATGTGCTCGGCGACCGCCCCGACCTGCTCGCCGGCCAGCACGCTGTAGGTGGCGAACAGCTCGGGATCGTCGCCCGCCTTGCGGCGCTTGGCGGCGAAGAGGGCGGCGAGCCAGTCCCGCAGCCGGGACTCGGGGTCGCGGGAGCCGTCGCCGGCTATCCCGCCCAGCGCCTCGGACGTACGGTCCAGCCACCGCTTGGTGACCGCCTCGCGCAGCGCCGCCTTGGTGCGGAAGTGCCGGTAGACGCTGCCGTGGCTGACGCCGAGGGCGCGGGCCACGTCCACCACGGTGGCCTTCGCCGGGCCGTGCCGGCGCAGCACCTCCTCGGTCGCCTCCAGGATGCGCTCGGCGGTCAGGGTCTCGGTCGCTGCCATGTACTAGACCGTACCCGGCGCCGGGATCACTCCTCGGTGCCGAGGTGTGCCATCTGCGGCTCCGGGTAGCGGGCGCCCGCCGCGGCGCCGGGCGGCACCGCCCGCTCGATCGCCGCGAGGTCGTCCGCGTCGAGCGTGACGTCCAGCGCGCCCAGCGACTCCGTCAGCCGCTCCCGGGTGCGGGCGCCGACCAGCGGCACGATGTCCTCGCCGCGCGACAGCACCCAGGCGATGGCGAGCTGTGCGACCGTGACGCCCTTGCGGGCCGCGATCTCGCGCAGCGCGTCGACGAGGCCCAGGTTGTGCCGGAGGTTGTCGCCCTGGAAGCGGGGCGAGCGGGCCCGGAAGTCGTCCGCGGCGAGCTGCCGGCCGGCGGTGAAGTGGCCGGAGATCAGACCGCGCGAGAGCACCCCGTACGCCGTGACGGAGATGCCCAGTTCGCGGGTGGTGGGCAGGATCTGGTCCTCCACGGCACGGGAGATCAGCGAGTACTCGATCTGGAGGTCCGTGATCGGCGCGGTGGCGGCGGCCCGGCGGACGGCGTCGGCGCCGACCTCGCTGAGGCCGATGTGCCGTACGTGACCCTTCTCGACGAGTTCCGCGATGGCGCCGACGGTCTCCTCGATCGGCACGTGGGGATCGGCGCGGGAGATGCGGTAGACGTCGATGTGGTCGACGCCCAGGCGCTGGAGCGAGTACGCGGCGAAGTTCCGCACCGCGGCCGGGCGGCCGTCGATCGGGCCCCAGCCGCCGTCCGGGTCGCGCAGGGTGCCGAACTTGACGCTGGTGAGGGCCTGCTCGCGCAGGCCGGCGGGGGCGGTGCGCAGCGCCTCGCCGATCAGCAGCTCGTTGTGGCCCATGCCGTAGAAGTCGCCGGTGTCGAGCAGGGTGACGCCGGCGTCCAGGGCGGCGTGGATCGTGGCGATCGCCTCCGTCCGGTCCGCCGCGCCGTACAGCGCGGACATGCCCATGCAGCCGAGTCCCAGGGCGGACACCCGGGGGCCGGTCGTTCCGAGAGGTCGTGTGTGCATCGTCATGCGTCCACGATGACATGACGAATGACAGATTTCAATATCTGTCATTCCTTTATCTGTCAGTCGATGTCCGCCACCCGGCGTCCCGCGCCCCCCGGACGGCCCGGCGGCACCCCCCGGAAACGCCGAACGCCGGGCCCCGGAGATCCGGGACCCGGCGTTCGCACCGGCTGACGAGGGGTCAGCAGCCGACCAGGCGGGCGGCCAGGTAGCCCTCGATCTGGTCGAGGGAGACCCGCTCCTGCTTCATGGTGTCGCGCTCGCGCACGGTCACCGCGTTGTCGTCCAGGGTGTCGAAGTCGACGGTCACGCAGAACGGCGTGCCGATCTCGTCCTGGCGGCGGTAGCGGCGGCCGATGGCGCCGGCGTCGTCGAACTCGATGTTCCAGTTCTGCCGCAGCGCCTGGGCGAGACCCTTGGCCTTCGGGGACAGCTCCGGGTTGCGGGACAGCGGCAGCACCGCGACCTTCACCGGCGCGAGACGGTGGTCGAGCCGCAGTACGGTCCGCTTCTCCAGCTTGCCCTTGGCGTTGGGCGCCTCGTCCTCGACGTAGGCGTCGAGCAGGAAGGCGAGCATGGCCCGGCCGACACCGGCCGCCGGCTCGATGACGTACGGCGTCCAGCGCTCGCCGGCCTCCTGGTCGAAGTAGGAGAGGTCCTGGCCGGACGCCTTGGAGTGCGCGCCGAGGTCGAAGTCGGTGCGGTTGGCGACGCCCTCCAGCTCGCCCCACTCGCTGCCGCCGAACTGGAAGCGGTACTCGATGTCAGCGGTGCGCTTGGAATAGTGGGAGAGCTTCTCCTTCGGGTGCTCGTACCACCGCATGTTCTCCTCGCGCAGGCCGAGACCGGTGTACCAGTTCCAGCGCTGCTCCATCCAGTATTCCTGCCACTTCTCGTCCTCGCCCGGCTTGACGAAGAACTCCATCTCCATCTGCTCGAACTCGCGGGTCCGGAAGATGAAGTTGCCGGGCGTGATCTCGTTGCGGAAGGACTTGCCCATCTGGGCGATGCCGAACGGCGGCTTGCGGCGCGACGTGGTCTGCACCTGGGCGAAGTTGGTGAAGATGCCCTGGGCGGTCTCGGGGCGCAGGTAGGCGACGGAGCCGGAGTCCTGCGTCGGGCCGAGGTGGGTGGAGAGCAGGCCCGAGAACTGCTTGGGCTCGGTGAAGGTGCCCTTGTTGCCGCAGTTGGGGCAGTTGAGGTCGGCCAGGCCGTTCTCCGGGGCCTTCCCCTTCTTCTCCTCGTACGCCTCCTCCAGGTGGTCCGCGCGGAACCGCTTGTGGCAGGAGGTGCACTCGGTGAGCGGATCGGTGAAGGTCGCGACGTGGCCGGAGGCGACCCACACCTCGGGGGCCAGGATGACGGACGAGTCGATGCCGACCACGTCCTCACGCGACGTCACCATGTAGCGCCACCACTGGCGCTTCAGGTTCTCCTTGAGCTCGACACCCAGCGGCCCGTAGTCCCAGGCGGCCCGCTGGCCGCCGTAGATCTCACTGCAGGGGAATACGAAGCCACGG
This sequence comes from Streptomyces sp. DSM 120436, assembly GCF_055778765.1. Taxonomy (NCBI): domain Bacteria; kingdom Bacillati; phylum Actinomycetota; class Actinomycetes; order Kitasatosporales; family Streptomycetaceae; genus Streptomyces; species Streptomyces sp. DSM 120436. The sequence goes on from NZ_JBSKBS010000001.1 coordinate 41,202, forward strand.
CGCTTGCTCAGGCTGACGATGGTGTCGATCTTGTCGGCGGCCACGGTGCTCTCTTCATTACGACGACGGGCGACGAAGCGGAGATGCTTCCAGCGAATGCCTCAGGTTACCGGCGGGGACGGCCCCTCGACCAAATCGGTCCCCCCATGCGGACCTTGGAGGGCTTGTTGACAACGGTTTCCATATTTGTTGAAAATGACTGTCATGAACGTACGACGTCACATATCCGCGGTCGCGCTCGCCGCGGTCGCCGCCCTCGGCTCCGGCGCCCTGACCGCCTGCTCCTCCGACAGCGCCGCCGCGGGCGGCACCGAGAAGTTCGACGTCGTCGCGTCGTTCTATCCGATGGCCTTCCTCGCCGAGCGGATCGGCGGCGAACACGTCCACGTCACCAGTCTCACCCAGCCCGGCCAGGAGCCGCACGACCTGGAGATCAGCGCCCGGCAGACCGCGCAGCTCGAGGAGTCGGACGCGGCCCTCTACGTCAAGGGCCTCCAGCCCTCCGTCGACGAGGCCATCGGCCAGTCCCCCATCGCCACGAAGATCGACGCGGCCGAGCTGACCTCCCTGGAGCCGCACGGCGCGGGCCACGACGAGGAGCACGGGGACGAGCACGCCCACGAGGACGAGCACGCCCACGAGGAAGAGCACGCCCACGAGGAAGAGCACGGCCACGACCACGACCACGAGGGCGGCGACCCCCACATCTGGCTCGACCCGGTGAAGTACGCCGAGGTCGCCGAGGGCGTCGGCGAGGCCTTCCAGAAGGCCGACCCGGACCACGCCGCCGACTACCGGGCGAACACCGCGGCCCTGGTCGAGGACCTCGAGGCGCTCGACGAGAAGTTCCGCACCGGCCTCGCGAACCGGAAGACCGACGTCTTCGTCACCACCCACGCCGCCTTCGGCCACCTCGCCGAGCGCTACGGACTGACCGAGGAGGCCATCAGCGGCCTGGACCCGGACTCCGAGCCCAGCGGAGCGCGCGTGAAGGAGCTGCAGAAGATCGCCCAGGAGGACGGCGTCACCACCGTCTTCTACGAGACCCTGGTCAGCGACCGCGCCGCCAAGACCCTCGCCGCCGACACCGGCCTCAGGACCGATGTCCTCGACCCGGTCGAGGGCATCACCGACGGCTCCCGCGGCGAGGACTACTTCCAGCTCATGGAGGCCAACCTCACCGCCCTGCGCACCGCGCTGGGCGCCCGGTGACCCCCGACGACGCGACACCGGAGGACCGCATGACCGCCGAGCCCGTCATCGCCTTGCGGGGGGTGCGCGCCGAGCTGGGCGCGCGCCCCGTGCTGCGCGGCATCGACCTCGCCGTGCGCCGCGGCGAGGTCGTCGCCCTGCTCGGCGCCAACGGCTCCGGCAAGTCCACCGCCGTGCGCACGGTCATCGGCCAGGTGCCGGTCACCGCCGGCGAGATCGAGCTGTTCGGCACCCCGCGGCGCCGGTTCCGCGACTGGGCGCGGGTGGGCTACGTCCCGCAGCGCACCACGGCCGCCGGCGGAGTGCCCGCCACGGTCACCGAGGTCGTCTCGTCCGGCCGCCTCGCCCGCACCCGCTTCGGCCTCTTCCGCAAGACCGACCGCGAGGCCGTACGGGAGGCCCTGGCCCTCGTCGGCATGGCGGACCGCGCCAAGGACTCCGTCGACGCCCTCTCCGGCGGCCAGCACCAGCGGGTCCTGATCGCCCGCGCCCTCGCCGCCGAGCCGGAACTGCTGATCATGGACGAGCCGATGGCGGGCGTGGACCTGGCCAGCCAGGAGGTCCTCGCCGAGACGCTGCGCACGCAGGTCGGCCGGGGCGCCACGGTCCTCCTCGTCCTGCACGAACTGGGCCCGCTGGAGCCCCTGATCGACCGGGCGGTCGTGCTCCGCGACGGCTGCGTGCTGCACGACGGCCCGCCGCCCAAGGCGGTCGGCCAGCACGCCCTGCCCGGCCACGACCACGTACACCCGCACGCACCGGCGGACGCCGGACCGATCCGCACGGGACTGCTGAGCTGATGGAGATCCTCGACTACGCCTTCATGCAGCGGGCGCTGCTCGCCGCCGTCCTGGTCGGCGTCACCGCCCCCGCGGTCGGCGTCTACCTCGTCCAGCGCCGCCAGGCGCTCATGGGCGACGGCATCGGCCACGTGGCGATGACCGGCGTGGGCCTCGGCTTCCTGCTGTCCTGGTCCCCGGTGTGGACGGCGGCCGTGGTGTCCGTCCTCGGCGCCGTCCTCATGGAACTGGTCCGCTGGCACGCCAAGGCACGCGGCGACATCGCCCTCGCGATGCTCTTCTACGGCGGCATGGCCGGCGGCGTGATGTTCATCAACCTCGCGCCCGGCGGCTCCACCTCGAACCTCTCGTCGTTCCTGTTCGGCTCGCTGTCCACGGTCTCCCCGTCCGACGTGACCGCGATCTGCGTGCTGGCCGCGTTCGTGGTGCTGGTCACCGTGGGCCTGCGGCGGCAGCTCTTCGCGGTCAGCCAGGACGAGGAGTTCGCGCGGGTGACGGGCCTGCCGGTGCGGTTCCTGAACCTGCTCACCGCGGTCATCGCCGCGGTCACGGTGTCGGTGGCGATGCGGGTGGTGGGCCTGCTGCTGGTGAGCGCCCTCATGGTGGTGCCGGTCGCGGCGGCCCAGCAGCTCACCCGGAGCTTCGCCGCCACGTTCGCCGTCGCCGTCGCGATCGGCGTCAGCGTGGCCGTCGGCGGCACCGTCACCTCGTACTACCAGGACGTGCCGCCCGGCGCGACGATCGTGCTGCTGACCATCGGCGCCTTCGTCCTGCTGACCGCGCTGGCCGCCCCGCTGGCCCGGCGCCGCGCCCGGGCCCGGGCCGCCGCACGGCCCGGCGCCGACCCCACGGAGTGCGCGATCCCCGCCAGTCGTCCGGCGGACGGCAAGGTCGGCGCCTGACTCCCGGCGACCGGACTGGCACAATGGCCCCGGCAGCAGCCAGACGTGAGGAGGCTTTCCGGTGACGACCGCAGGACCGCCCGTGAAGGGCCGCGCCACCCGGCAGCGCGCCGCCGTGGCGGCTTGCCTTCAGGAGGTCGACGAGTTCCGCAGTGCGCAGGAACTGCACGACATGCTCAAGCACAAGGGCGACTCGGTCGGACTCACCACGGTCTACCGCACGCTGCAGTCCCTCGCCGACGCCGGTGAGGTCGACGTCCTGCGCACCGCCGACGGCGAGTCCGTCTACCGCCGATGCTCCACCGACGACCACCACCACCACCTGGTCTGCCGCACCTGCGGCAAGGCCGTCGAGGTCGAGGGCCCGGCCGTGGAGAAGTGGGCGGAGGCCATCGCCGCCGAGCACGGCTACGTCAACGTGGCGCACACGGTGGAGATCTTCGGCACCTGCGCCGACTGCGCGGCCGCCTGAGGCCAGGCCCAGGGCGCGCCGGGGCGCGCTCAGGTTCCACCGCCCGCGTCGTCCTGCCGTGGCAGGACGACGCGGCACACGGCGGCGGGCAGCAGCACCACCGCACCGATCACGACCAGCGCCCGTCCCGCGCCCAGCGGCACCAGCAGCCAGGCGCCCAGCGCGCCCCCGGCGAAGATCCCGCACACGGTCGCCGTCCACCGCGCCCGCGCCAGCCGCCGGGGGCCACGCCCGGCGCACGCCGGCTCAGGGCCGGCGGCCCTCCATGGCCTGCAGCTCCTCGTTGGGGATGGCCCCGCCGAACCGCCGGTCGCGGGACGCGAACTCCACGCACGCCCGCCACAGGTCACGCCGGTCGAAGTCCGGCCACAGCACGTCCTGGAACACCAGCTCCGCGTAGGCGCTCTGCCACAGCAGGTAGTTGGAGGTGCGCTGCTCGCCGCTCGGCCGCAGGAACAGGTCCACGTCCGGCATGTCCGGGTAGTACAGGTACCGCTGGAGCGTCTTCTCGTTGACCTTCGACGGGTCGAGCCGGCCGGCCCTCACGTCCTCGGCGAGCGCCTGCGCGGCGTCGGCGATCTCGGCCCGGCCGCCGTAGTTCATGCAGAAGTACAGCGTCAGCCGGTCGTTGTCCTTGGTCTGCTCCTGGGCGACCTGGAGCTCCTTGGCCACGGACTTCCACAGCTTGGGCATGCGGCCCACCCAGCGGACCCGCACGCCCAGCTCGTCGAGCTGGTCCCGGCTCTTGCGGATGAAGTCCCGGTTGAAGTTCATCAGGAAGCGCACCTCGTCCGGGGACCGCTTCCAGTTCTCGGTGGAGAAGGCGTACAGCGAGATGGCGCCCACGCCCATCTCGATGCCGCCCTGGAGCACGTCGAGCACCCGCTCGGCGCCCACCTTGTGCCCCTCGGTACGCGGCAGGCCCCGCTGCTTCGCCCAGCGGCCGTTGCCGTCCATGACGATCGCCACATGCTGGGGAACCAGTTCCCCGGGGAGCCTCGGGGGCCGCGCGCCGGAGGGGTGCGGTTCCGGGGTCCTGTACTCCCGGCGTTGCCGCCCCAGGAATCCGCGTACGGCCATGTGTCTCTCGTCTCCTCGTGCTGATCTGTCACTGCTTCTCGACGTACCGGAGCGAGCGCAGCCCGCGCTCCAGGTGCCAGTGGAGGTAGGCGGACACCAGCCCGCTCGCCTCCCGGACGTGGCGTGCCTCGCACGCGTCCGCGGTGTCCCAGTCTCCCGTAAGCAGCGCACCCAGGAGTTCCAGGGCCTGCGGGGAGGGTACGACGCTCCCGGGGACGCGGCAGTCGGCGCAGACGGTTCCGCCCGACGCGACCGAGAAGAACCGGTTCGGTCCCGGCATGCCGCACCTCGCGCAGTCCGTGAAGCTGGGCGCGTACCCGTTGACCGCGAGGGAGCGCAGCAGGAACGCGTCGAGCACCAGGTGCGGGGCGTGCTCGCCCCGGGCGAGGGTGCGCAGTCCGCCGACCAGCAGCAGGTACTGCTGCACGGCCGGCTCGCCCTCGTGGTCGGTGAACCGCTCGGCGGTCTCCAGCATGGCCGTGCCGGCGGTGTAGCGCGCGTAGTCGGTGACGATGCCGCCGCCGTACGGCGCGATCGTCTCGCTCTGCGTGCACAGCGGCAGCCCGCGTCCGACCAGCTCGCTGCCCTTGGCGAAGAACTGCACGTCCACGTGCGAGAACGGTTCCAGGCGGGCGCCGAACTTGGACTTGGTCCGGCGCACGCCCCTCGCCACGGCGCGCACCCGCCCGTGACCGCGGGTGAGCAGGGTGATGATCCGGTCCGCCTCACCCAGTTTCTGGGTGCGCAGCACGATGCCGTCGTCGCGGAACAGACTCATGACAGCCATTGTCGCGCACGTTCACGACACCTCGCCGCGGCTCCTGGCGTTGGCGTGCGCGGTGCCCGCGCGCAGCCGCTCCCCGGGGGTCGCGTGCCGCACGACCAGGGGGTCGGCGGCCCACTCCCGGCCACCGCCGTAGGGTCTGAGCCGGACGTACGGGCCCTCGTACCCCATGACGACGCCGAGCCGCCCGGCGCGGGTGTCCACGACGTACGCGCCGACGGGCGGCCTCACCGCATCACCGCCGCCGCGATCCGCCGCGCGGTCTCCACCGAACACCGTCCCAGTTCGATGAGCGGACAGGGCGCCTCCCGCGCGAGACTCACCGGGTCGAGCCCCAGTGACGGCAGGGAAATTCCGGCCTTCTCGAAAGCCGCCCGCAATTCCTTCACCACTTCCTCCGCTTCCTCGACGCAGTGCGCCGCGTGTCGTGCCGTCACGCTGATGCCCTTCCCTTTCGGATTTCACTCTTCGCGACACAAGAGTGACACTCCGCGATTAAAGTCGGGAGGGGGCCACGTCCTACAAGTGCGGGGCTGCACAAAGGGGTTAAGCATGGCCAATGGTTCGCGGCAGGCGGCGTGGGAGTTCTTCGGGGCGGAACTGAAGCGACGCCGGGAGGACGCCGGGTTCACGCAGGCCGAGCTGGGGACACGGGTGTTCGTCTCGGGCGGCTACATCGGACAGTTCGAACAGGCGATCCGCAAGCCGCAGGTGGACGTGGCCCGGCGGATCGACGCGGCCCTGCAAACCGACGGTATTTTCGAGCGGTTGTGCAGGAAGCTGATCGACGACCGTCGGTATGCGGAATATTTCGCCGCGGCGGCGGAGCTCGAGGCGCTGGCGACAGAAATCTGCGAGTTCGCGCCGGCTCTGGTCCCGGGGCTGCTGCAAACCCCGGATTACGCAAGGGCGGTGACCCTTGCCATGAACCGGTTCTCACCGGACGAGCACATCGAGGAGAAGGTTGCCGCCCGCATGGAACGGGCGCGGATCCTCACCACCGCCGAACGACCCGTGTACTGGGTGGTCCTTCATGAGAACGTCTTGCGCATCCCGGTCGGTGGAGCCGCCGTGATGGCTGAGCAACTGGCGCATGTGGCCGCACTCGCCCACCGACGGGCCGTGCTGGTCCAGGTGCTGCCCTACACGGCCGGGGCGTATCCCACCATGACCGGACCGCTCAAGCTCATGCAGTTCGAGGACGCCCCGCCCACCGCCTATACAGAGGCGGTGTATTCGGGGAACCTCTTGGACGATCCAGCCGTAGTGAAGCGAGCACGGTCGGCATACGATCTGCTCAGGGCGGACGCACTCGCGTCGGAAGCGTCCCTGGACCTGATCGAGTCGGCGGCGGAGGGTTACGGACGATGCGCGAGTACGACCTGAGCGGAGTCAGCTGGCATAAGAGCACCTACAGCGACGGAAACGGTGGCGACTGCCTCGAAGTCGCCACCGGCATCCCCGGCGTCGTCCCCGTCCGGGACAGCAAGCTGGACGGCGACGGGCCGGTGATCGTCGTCGGGGCGTCCGCCTGGACGGAGTTCATAAGGGGAAACGGGGGATGGGAACAATCCCCCGCCCATCCATGACATGAGGGCCTCCACCGGAGCACCCCTCCGAGAGCTGTGAACACTTCGGCCCGAAGTGTTCACAGCTCTCGACGCCACCCCCAGCCCCCTCCCCCACCACCACGGACCACCAGCCGCCCACTCGCCGTTCGCCGCTGAGCCCACCCGGCGTGCCGACGAGGCGCGAGCGCGTCCGTGAACCCGGGAGTCCTGTGGCCGACGGCCGCCCGCAAGTGCGCCCGGGCCACCCCGTTGCTCCCCGGCCCTCGCGCGCTGGTGCTCGCCGCCACGTCCCGCACCACGATGCCGTGGGCCGCCCGGCCGCCGGCGAACGTCCCCGACGGGACGTGTACTGCCGTTGACCTCTACCATCGCCAGGCATGGCTACCGTGATCGTGACCGTCGGGCTGGCGTTCATCGGCTACCTCGTGACCTACCTGAACGGTCTGCGCCTCGCTCAGAGGCAGGCCCGGCTCGCGCGCGTCAACCAGCAGCTGAGTGATTTCTACGGACCGCTGTTCGCCTTGATGGAAGCCAACAGCCGCACCTACGACACGTTCTCGCAGAAGTACGCCCGCGCCGACGGCCGCGATCCGTTCCACCACGACACGCCCCCGACCGAGCAGGAACTCGCGGAGTGGCGCACCTGGGCCACCACCGTCTTCATCCCCAATATCCAAGCCATGCGTGATGTGGTGGTGACCAAGGCCGACCTGCTCATCGAGGAGGAGATGCCCGAAGCGCTGCTCCAGCTCTGCGCCCACGTCTCGGGCTACGAGATCACGGCAGCACGCTGGGCCCAGGGGAACTACGAGGAGCATCTGTCCCTCATGCCCTTCCCCGGCCGGGAGCTCAGGAAGTACGTCCGTGACCGGTTCGCCCTCCTCAAGAGCGAGCAGGCACGGTTGCTGGGGCGTGGCCCGGCTGTCGGCGGGGGCAGGCGGGCGCGCCTCGCCGGACGGTGAAGGGAGTCCTTCCGCGCGGCAGGGCGGCTCCGGTGCTGCGACCGCACAGGTTGACCGGCTTCAGCACTGCCCTAGGATCCCATGCCCATGGGGGGATCTGTTCGCGGTCGCTCGCGTCTGCGTCGCACCGTTGCCGTGGGAGCGGCCGCACTGGCCGCGATCGGCGTACTGGCCGTTGTGCTCCTGGTTCTGCCGACGATCGTGGTCGACCACGATCTCGCTGGTGGCCACCTCGCCGCAGCCGACCGGTTGAAGGCGGTGAACACCGTGCGCACCACACTTCTCCAGGTGGTGGGGGGCGCCGTCGTGCTGTTCGGCGCCTATGCCACATGGCGGCAGCTGCGCGTCAGTCAGGAGGGGTTGCACGCGACCCGGGAGGGACACGTCACCGATCGCTTCAGTCGGGCCGTGGACCAACTCGGCAGCGACAAGCTGGACGTGCGGATCGGGGGCATCTACGCACTGTGGCGGATCGCGGATCATTCCGTCCGCGATCACGAGGCGGTCGTCTCGATCATGGCTGCGTATCTTCGGACCCACCTGCCGTGGCCTCCGCAGGAGCCAGGCGTCCCACCGGCGGACGCGTCGATCAACTCGATCCGGCCGCTGGAGACCCGTGCCGCGGATGCCCAGGCCGCGCTGACCTGTCTGGGGGTCCTGCGTCAGGAGCCCCGCCCGGAGTGGCTCAACCTGAGCCTGACCGACCTGCGCCGAGCGGACTGTGACGGACTGTGGCTGCGCGGAGTCAATCTGGACGGTGCGTGCCTGGAGGCGGCGAGCGTCTTCCAGGCGAACTTGAGCAAGGCCTCACTGATAGCGGCCAACCTGCGGCACGCCGAGTTCGGAACGTCGATTCTCCACCAGGTCCGCTGTATCGAAGCCGATCTGCGCGGCGCGCGCCTGGTGAAGGCCGACGTGCAGGACGCGGATTTCTCGCGTGCGGATCTTCGGGAAGCGAACCTGCGCAAGGCACGCGCCAGGAATGCCGTGTTCGCGGGCGCGGATCTGCGGATGGCCGACCTGCGGGGCTGCGACCTCAGCAGCGCCGACCTGCGGCAGGCGAAACTGGAGGGCGCGCTGGCGAGCGACCTCACCGCATGGCCGGCCGGCTTCGACACTCAGGGGGCCGGCGTTGTCGTCTCCACCGACCCCGGCGCCGAACCGGACAATGTGCTGCCGGCCGCCGCGATCACCAGGGAGGTCCCGCCGTTGCGGTCCGTCTGACCGACGCGGGGCGGGTCGACTCGAGTGCGTCCGGGCCATCCGCGGTGCCCTCGGCCGCGGAACAGGGCTCAGGACGCCGGGACCGGTGTCCTGGGTACGGTGACCAGGCGCGGGCCGAGATCCGCCAGGGTCCGGCCGAGGCGACCTCGGGAGGCACGGCGTTCGTCCGACCGGACGATGAGCTGCCGATGACGCCGTTGGCGTGACGTTTCGCCTCAGGCGCAACCGCGATGACGGCGAGCGGGCTCCTGTACCGCAGAACCGACACCCTTGGGCGAGGAGACCGACATGACCGCGACCGCCGCTTTCGAGTACGGCCCGAACCATGGCTTCGCCGACCCCTACGCCGTCGAGGACGGCACGGGCTCCACCCGGTGGCCCCCGGCGGCCGGACAGCCGGACAGCGACTACCCGCCGGCCCCGCCGCGCCCGGCCGACCGGATCGGCACCGGCATCGACCCGCGCGACCGGCGCCGGCTGGAGCTCCACGCCGCCCTGACCGCCGCCGGCATCCCGCCCCGGCCCGAGGACCGTGAGGCCATCGAGAGCCTGAGCGCCCTGTCCGGCAGCGTCAACAGCACCGTCCAGCGGTGGCTGCACCACACACTGTGAAACCGGCCGGGCTCACGCCCTCCCCGGCGCCACCAGCCCCGACTCGTACGCCGCGATGACGAGTCGGGCCCCGTCCCGCACCCCGGGCCTGCCCATGGCCCGGCTGGGCGCTGGGGACCGGGTGCATGAGGGTGCTGCCGTCCGCGGAGGGGACGCCCCGAGGGGTGTCCGTCAGCTCGTGCGCACCCTCGACCTCGGCGACCTGCGCGGCGGCGGTCCCCCGTTCGGCGGTGCTCATCCGCCGTCCCGGTGGTGGACGAGCACGAGGCCGGTGGACTCGCCGGCGAGTGGTCCGACGAGCACGGGCGCGGCCGGCCGCGGCCCGGCCACCGCTCAGGGCACGAGGCCCCGTCGCCGTACTGGTGTCCTTGCGTCCCCCATGGGACGGGGCTCCCCTCCGGTCGGGTGTCCGGGTCGGTTCCCGGACTCCCGGCGGAGGGGCGCGGGGCGTCGGACGTGGGATCGGGTTGCGGAGTACGGCGTGGGGCGGCACGGGGGCGTGACTGCTCCCCGGGGAGCGACCGCCCGCAGATCACGCCCGGTCGACCATCCAGGTGCCGTCCTCCTCGTCGTCGACCCGCACCTCCAGCTCGCGCAGGCTCATGCCGGCCTCCCACAGCTCCCGGAAGCGCTTCATCCGGTCGTGCACATGGTCCTGGCGGGCGATCAGCCGGGTCCTGATGTTGACGTCGCGCAGGTCCTGGTCGATCTCGAAGGACACCGCCTCGTCGTAGACGATGAAGTCGTTGGTGGTGCCGCGCAGCAGGTGCGGCGGCAGTTCCGGCAGGACGGCCACGCGCACCTCGATGCGCAGCACCTCCTGCTCCTCGCACAGCCGCAGCAGCCGGTCGTCCAGCTCCCGTGCGCTCTCCAGCAGGAACAGCCGGCGCACCGGCACGCCCTGCTCGATCGCCTCCGCCTGGGCGTGCAGGTAGCGGCTGGCGGGCTCGCTGTTCCAGAACGTCCGGTCGACGGAGGTGCTGGTGGCGCAGATCGACTTCTCCGCGGCCCGGGTGAGGGTGAGCATCCAGTCGTGGTTCTCGCCCGGGCACTCCGCGGTGAGGGTGGTGAGGTCGCTGAGGTGCCCGATCACCCGGTGCATCTCCAGCCGTACGAAGGTGGAGAGGATCGGCAGGCCCGGCGAGAGGACGTCGGCGAAGTTGGCGGCCAGGTCGGACACGGACTCGACGCGCACCAGGGACGGCGTCCGCGGTTCGGGCTCGGCCGGGCGGGGCGGGGGTACCAGGCGCGTCTCGACGAGCTGTTTCATGTCCTCGGTGTGCCGGGCCAGCCCGTGCCGCAGTTCGTCGTAGCGCCGTAAGCCGCCGCGCACGGTGGCGGCGGTCTCGGCCAGCAGGCTCTCCGCCCGCCGGGCCCGCTCCTCGGCCGCCCGGTCGGGGACCAGCACGAGGTGCTGGACGGCGACGGCGGCCACGGCGCACAGCGCGGCGACTCCGAGCTGCCGTGCGGCGCCGTCCTCCGGGCTGAGCAGCGCGGCGACGCCCCAGGCGAGCAGTCCGGTGACCAGGCCCACCAGCAGTCTGCGCCGCCACGGGACGGGGGCGGGCCGCTCGGCCGGTCCCCCGGCCGCCTGGGGGGCGTCCGGGGCGCCGGGCGGTTCCGGTGTGCGGGCCGCGGGGTGTTCGGGTGTGCCCACCGTGCCCGGCGGGCCGGCCGTGTCGTCGGGCTGAGGTGTCTGTGCCGTGCTCATCTCGCTTCTCCCCCCGTTGGGAAACACGTCGGTTCGGGGTGCGGAATGTGCGTGGGGGTCCGGACGAGGCCGCTCACGGCTGGTGGGCGTCTCGCGGGCTGGTGTCCGGGAGTCGTCGGGTGCGCTCAGGGCGCGGGCTCCACCTCCCGGCGCAGGGGCGGGATCGCGTGCAGGGTCAGCTGGTCGCGGACGCGCTGCACCAGGGCGAGCCACTGCCGGGTGAACCCGGGCCGCTCCTCCAGCGCCTCCCACAGCGCGGCCAGCTCGGCGGACACCCGGGCCCGCGGCATCCACAGGTGCAGCAGGTGGTCGACGGCGGGCCGCAACGCCCGTACCGTCGGCGGGAGTTCGCCGTCCGGGGTGGTGCGGGACCAGGACCCCGGCGTAGCGGGGCCGAGGCGGATGCCGTCGAGGACGCGGACCAGGGTGGTGAGCAGCCAGTCGTGCAGGGCCAGGTCGGCGCAGAGCCCGGCCAGGTCGGCGGCGGGGAGGTCCTCGGGGACCCGCAGCCGTACGGTGCGCAGCTCGTCCTCGGCGAGGGTGAACCGCTCCAGGGACGGCGTCTCGCCCGGCGGCGTGGTCAGCGCCACCCAGCGCAGCCGGGTGGGCCGGGACCTGAGCGGTGGCCGCTGGTCGAGCAGCGGGTGCCGCAGCAGCCGGGTGAGCAGTCCCCCGGCGATCAGTCCCACGTCGAGGTCACCGTGGCGTCCGCCGTCGAGCAGGCCGTCGGCGACCGCGTCGCACGGCAGTTTCCCCAGCGGCTCGACCAGGCCGGGCCGCACCAGGTAGTCGCCCCAGGGGCGGCGGTGATCGGGCCCGGAGCCGGGGATGCGGAAGTACGCCGAGGTCTGCAGCACGCGCCCCTCGGTGAGCGCGGCCCGCGCGGCGACCGTGCCGACGGCGCGGACCCGGGCGCCGCCGGCGGTGGGCAGCGGGCAGTCGACGCCGGTGAGGGTGTCCGGGGAGCGGGCGTAGAGGTTGGGCCGCTCGGACACCAGGACCCGTTCGTCGGCGCGCAGCCGCAGCAGTCGGGCGGCGGCGCGGCTGTCGAGGGCCTGCCCGGCGGGGAGCAGGCAGGTGCGGATCTCGCCGCAGGCGAGCACGGCGCGCGGCGCGGTGGTGTCGGGCCGGGCGCCGGGGGCCGCCCTCGTCGTGGCCGGCATCTCAGGTCTCCTCGCAATAGACGTAGGAGACGCGGTCGGCGACCGGGCCGGGGACGGGCACGCCCTCCTTGCCGGACCGCTCGGCGACCTGGCGCAGGGCGTCCTGGTCCACGTCGGTCTGGTCCAGGATGACCCGCACGGCGTGCTCGACGGGCAGGAAGCGGCTGGGCAGCACCGAGCAGGTGCGGTAGGCGGCGAACGGGTCCGCCCGGGGGTTGAGCCGCACCAGCGGCGGCAGGTCCTCCCAGTCGTCGGGGAACGCGCCGGTGTGCGGCCGCGGGTCGAAGACGGCCTCGCCCTGGTGGCGCAGCAGCCCGAGACGGGCGAGCTGCCAGACGGCGGCCAGGAAGGGGCAGGACCACAGGCGCTCCCCGTCGGGCGTCTCGCTCCACAGCTCGACGTCCAGGAAGACGGAGTGGCGGCGGGCGGCGGTCTCGCGGGGCGGCTCCCAGGCGGCGGCCTTCCGCATCGCCTGCGGGGCGCGGGCGGTGGGGCTGCGCACCCCGTTGGCGAGCCAGCCGGTCTGCGCGGCCGGCGGCCGGTGGCCGTAGCTGCCGGGCGGGGGCTCCTCGACGATGCGCCCGGCCACCGCCTCCGCGACGGGTACCTTCCCGCTGACGGCGCAGCCGGACTCGCGGGCCAGGTAGTCGACGGTCAGCCCGGCGTGCTCGGCCTCCGCCAGGAGCATGGGCACGACCTCGGCGGGACCGGCGAAGCGGGTGAAGTAGTCGTCGACGAGGAAGCAGGTGCTGACGCGGGCGCGTCGGCCGCCGGCCCGGTCGGCGGCGAAGGCGCGGGCGGCCTCCGCCCAGGGGCGGACCCGCGCGAAGTGGCGGCGCAGGTGTTCCGGTCCCGCCTCGAAGTCCTCCATGTACAGGTGCCCCAGCTCCAGGGAGAGGTGGGACAGCGGCACCGCCTGGGTGCGGGGTTCGGCGGTGGTCTCGCGGAACACCGCGTCGGTCATGGCAGCCCCCAGTGCGCGTCGTCGGTGAGCCGCCGGGCGATCTCCTCGAGCGCCTCCAGCGTCTCCTTGTTGGCGATCTGGGTGGCGAGGACGTCCTCCTCGGTGATCAGCTGCTCCCGCCATTGCAGGATCGGCTCCAGCGGCACGGTGCCGAGCACCACGCTGTCGCCGATCTGCTGGTCGGAGGCGAGCCGGCGGAGCGCCTTGTTGCAGGACTGCATCCAGGCCGCCTGGGCGGGCGAGCCCTGCGCCCACATCCCCGACTCCGGGTCGGGGACGGCGGCCCGCACGAAGCGGATGTTGCCCTGGAGGACCGTCTCGTCGTGGCCGCGGTCGACGCCGCTGCGGAGGATGCCGTTCTCCTTGTGGACCAGTCCGGCGGCGGCGACGACGTGCTGCCGGGTCCAGCGGTGGAAGACCAGCCAGCGGTAGCCGACGTGACGCATCCGGGGGTGGGCGGTGGCCGCGAGGACCAGGTCGACGGCGTAGCTGCGGCCGGCGCTGAGGTCCACCATGACCAGGTCGAACTCGCTGTTGAGCCGCAGCAGCAGGTCGATGCAGCGCTCCAGCGCCTCCTCGCCGGTGGCGAACTCGCCGCCGCCCGCGTCGCCGGGGTAGAGGACCAGCCGCCCGGACTGGTTCTGCCGGGAGCGCAGCACCGGGTGCTCGGTCTGCCGCCAGATGTCGATGCTGGCCGGTTCGGTGACCTCGCCCTCCAGGTAGGAGTGCAGGCCCCGCTCCTCGGTGCCGCGCAGGGCGCTGGGCACGTCGAACACGGCGGCCGCGGTGGGCGAGCCGAAGTCGAAGTCCACGTAGGCGACGTGGTCGCCGATGAGGGCCCGCTGGTAGGCCAGGTTGGCGCTGGTGACCGAGCGGCCCGTGCCCCCCTTGTCGGAGGCCGCGAAGACGAGCACGGCTCAGCCCTCCTGTGCGGCGGCGTCCCGGGCCTGGGCCAGGGTGTCGAGTTCCCGGAGCACGGGCAGGGCGAGCGCGAAGGCGGTGGCGGGCCGGTCGTCGACCAGGCTGCGGGCGTGGTCCAGCCGGCTCTCTATGCTCCGCATCGCGCGGGCGCGGCTGCCGTCGACGCCGGTGGACGCCTCCAGCTGCTCCCTGCCGAACAGGTGCGTGGCCTCGCTGAGCAGGTCCCGGGCCAGGTCGGCGAGTTCGGAACTGCGGATGGGCTGCTGCTCGTAGAGGTTGCGGGCGGCCACCAGGCACTCGGTGACGCGCTCGGTGACGCTCCAGGACAGTCGGCGGGTGGCCCCCTCGGCGTCCGGGTAGACGGCGCGTACGTCGTCCCAGAGGCCGGCGCCGTGGCCGTCCTCGATCCTGCGGCTCCACAGGTGTTCGAAGGTCTGCTCGGCGAGGCGCAGCAGCCGGTCCTGGGCCTCGATGTTCCGGGACAGTTCGGCGAGCTGCACGGTCCGTTTGAGCAGCTGGGCGGAGAAGTCGGTCATCCGCCACTGGAGCAGCGACCCGGAGCGCTCGGACCCGGCGAGCGGCATCAGCACGCCCGGGTCGTGCAGCCGGACGACCGGGTCGTTCCTGGTCATGCGGCTGGTGACGCGGCCGCGGTCGGCGAGCCGCTCCATGATGGAGACGGTGCGGGTGAGGTCGTCGTCGGTGGCCCTGCGGCGCACCAGGTCGTGGACGAGGATGGCGGCGACGGTGAGGGAGAAGTACTCGGACTCCAGGCGCAGTCCGGTGGTCTGCCAGGGCAGGTCCTCCAGGGGCCAGCGCTCGGTCCCGAAGCGGGCGACGGCCGACCAGTACTGCTGGCTCAGCTCCCAGCGCAGCCGCAGCGCCTCGGCGAGTTTCTGCTGGTCGGCGTCGAGCAGTCCGAGGGTGAGGGTGCGCTCGGAGAACAGGTCCTGGATGCCGTCGAGGGCGACGACGGTGAAGTACACGTAGGGCAGCCGGTCGGCGATGCCGTCGGGCTGGCCCGGCACCGGGGCGTCCAGGTCGGTGATCTTGGGGGCGTCCCTGACCACGCCCCAGGCCCAGCCGCACTCGAAGAGCTGGCTCTCGTCGCGGATGGACTCGTCGACCTCGATGCCGCGGCTGAGACTCTCGATGATGGTGGCGCGCAGCGGCCGGAAGCGGCGGGCGAACTGCTGGAGGACGGCCCGGTCGGAGTGCCGGTTCTGGCCGATGACCTGGATCAGCCGCCGGCCCTGCTCGGACTCGGCGTCGAAGACGTTGACGGCGAAGGAGCGCAGCAGGCTGACCATGGCGGCGGTGAGGCGCAGGCTGGTGGCCTCGCGGAGTTCGCCGAGCGCCCGGCGCACTTCGGGGCGGGTGGTGCTGGTCTCGTAGACCTTGAGGAAGCCGAGGGTCGCCAGGCAGAGCGTGACGGACATCGAGTAGGAGTCGACGACGCCTAACTTGCCCTGCTCGTAGGTGAGTTCCTCGCTCGGGTCGACGGGCTTGAAGTACGGTCCGCCGGCGAAGGTGGGCGCGTCGTCGGGTCCGGTGTGGGTGCGCATGAACTGGGTCATCGCGGTGATCAGGTTCGGCGGGATCTCCAGCCGGCTGCCGACGCCCTCCAGCGCCTGGAGCACGTCCCGTTCGGTGGTGTCGGGCTGGTCCAGGCGGAACGCGGGGATCTCGGTGGCGGGGTACAGCAGGCAGAGCAGCCGCTCGGCGTCCGCGACACTGCTCAGCCCGTCGGTGTCCCCCCAGACGAGCTTGCCGTCGTCGAACGAGTGACGGGCCGCGGCCCGCCAGATGTCCAGCAGATGCTGGCGTGGCTTGATCTGCATCCCCCTACCCCTCGTACAGACCGTGTGCAGACATGGTCCCCGCTCCTACGTGCCCGCAATCGCCGGATTCCGCCGTCCCAGGGCGAGGATGATGCCCTCGTGTCCCGGCCGCACCATGTGGTGCAGATCGTGGATCTCCAGGTCGTCCGCCCAGTCGCTCAGGCTCTCGCGGACCCGCTCCTCGTTCACCCGGTAGGCCGGATAGCGGTGGTCGCCGACCTGGTAGCCGACGGACTCCTTCATGAAGGCGGTGGCGAACGGCGCGCCCTCGTTGAGCGCGTCCATGAAGCAGGTGACGCCGCGGCGGAACTCGTCGGGGCACTCGGACATGGAGTCGGCGACGAAGAACATGGTCCCGATGTCCCAGCGGCGCTGGCCGTCGAGGTCGAGGAGGTTGGCCCGCTCGACGCGGACGATCTCGCCGAACCGCGAACGGGGCTCGATGCCCGCGTAGGCGGGGTGCTCGCTCAACCGCTCCCAGAAGGGGTCCCAGACCGTGTCGAACCCGGCGGGGGACGCCTGCTTCTCCAGGTACTCCACATTGGGCCGGGCGTACTCCAGGAGCAGGAGCTTCTCGCACCAGGGCAGCATGGACAGCGCCGGGTAGAGGTTGGCGCCGGCGCCCACGTCGACGCCGCGTCCCGTGTACTGGGCGCCGTCCGCGAAGCACTTGCCGAAGTAGTCGCGCATCAGCCGCACGATCAGCAGATCGACCTCGAGGGGACTGCGGTAGTTGGCGTCGACGTAGGCCTCGGGATCGAACTTCGACCACGGGGCGTCGGCGTTGCGGTCCATCATCACCCTGCCGCGTTCCATTCAGTGTCGGACGAGACCGTGTGCCCTGTCTGCGTCGTCCCGGTGAACGTCGGCAGGTGAAGCAGCATCTCCGGCTTCTCGCACGGTAGGCCGAAGCGGCATGCGGAGACAGCCAGGAACACGCCGTTCCTCGTCGACGGGCGCACGGCGGGCGCACGCCACTGATCCGTGCACCCCTCAACTCGCCCTTGCACGAGGTGAGTTGACGGCCCACTCTAGCCAGAAGACGCCACCGGCCGCCACCGGAAGCAGCATTCCCTTCCGGGTGAACGCCGGTGTCTTCGCGTTGACGACATCCGCACGTCCCGACTGGGGGGTGGCATGACCGCCGAACCGCTGGAGCGCACCCTGGACCGGCCCGGGCGCCTCGGGGAACCCGACGGGTTCCCCGAGCCCGGGCACCTGGTCCTGCGGGTGGCCCGGGAGTCCGATCTGCCCGAGCTGCGCCGGCTCGACGAGGAAGTGTTCCAGGAGGTGGCCTATCCCGCCTTCCTGCTCCGTCAGCTGTTCGACGTGTACGCCGAGCACTTCCTGGTGCTGGACGACGGCGCGGGCGGGCTGCGCGGCTACGTCCTGGCCGCGACCACGGCGTTCAGCCGGGACAGCTGGATCCTCGGCCTGTGCGTGACCGAGGGGGACCGCCGGCACGGACTGGGCCGGGAGCTGATGACGGAGATCCTGGAGCTGCTGCGCCGGGACGGGACCGAGACGGTACGGCTGACGGTGGAGCCGGCCAACCGGGCCGCGATCCTGCTCTACCGCTCCCTGGGCTTCGTCCCCGAGGAGCCGGACGAGGGCCTGCGCCGGGACTACTTC
Organism: Streptomyces sp. DSM 120436; assembly: GCF_055778765.1. Taxonomy (NCBI): domain Bacteria; kingdom Bacillati; phylum Actinomycetota; class Actinomycetes; order Kitasatosporales; family Streptomycetaceae; genus Streptomyces; species Streptomyces sp. DSM 120436. The sequence goes on from NZ_JBSKBS010000001.1 coordinate 59,053, forward strand.
GGCCCGGGCGAGCACCGGCGGATCATGCGCCTGGAGCTTCGCTGAGGCGTCCGCGTCCCGCGCAGGCCGCCCGGACGGCGTCCGCCGAAACGTCCACGTCTCACGGAGACCGCCCGAAGCCTTCGCTGAAGCGCCCACTCCTCGCGGAGACGGTCAGGACGGCGTCCGCCGAAACGTCCACGTCTCACGGAGACCGCCCGGAACCTCGCCGAAACGTCCGCATCCCGCGGAGGCCACCCGGAGAGTCCCGTCGAAACGTCCACTCCTCGCGAGGGCCGTCAGGACGGCGTCCGCGCCGCGGCCAGCAGGCGGCCGACGTCGTCGGAGCAGATGGTGAGGGCCGCCCCCACCGTGGCGAGGACGTCCCGTTCCGCGGGGGTGTACGGGCCGTCGGCCAGCGCGATCCGGGCGCCCTGGAGCAGGATCGCCTCCCGTCCGGGGCCGGCGAGGTGCGGGGCCAGCGGGTCCAGCGCCTCGTGCAGCTCGATGGACAGCCCCGCCGCGCAGGGCTCACCGGTGAAGCGGCCGGTGTCCGCCTCCAGCCCTTCGACCAGCGCGGCGAGTTGCTCCTCCGTGCAGTCCTCGATGCCGGCCGCGCGCACCCCGGCCGCGGCGGTCTCCAGGGAGGCGCGGGAGCAGGCTCCGCCCGCGGCAAGCACGGCGAGGGCGACGGTGTGGACGGCGTCCCGCAGCATCGCGGAGAAACGGGTGGTCGTGGGGTGGTCCAGCACGTCGGTGCCGAAGTGGCCGCGGCAGGCGGCGCACTCCACGGTCGGCGCGCACACCCCGCGCGGCAGCAGGGGCACGCCCAGCACGGTGAACCGGCGGCGTCCGGTGAGCCGCTGGTAGTTGCGGTCGCCGCCGCAGCCGGGGCAGAAGAACTCCCCGTCGCCGACGGCGGTCCACGCGGTGCGGGTGCCGCACAGGCGGCGCGCCCGCCGGGTGGCAGCGGTACGGCCGTCGGGTCCCCGTTCTGGCAGCACGTCGCACCTCCATCAACGCCGCACAGCACCGTCGCCGCGCTTGCGTGATGTTAGCCACATCAGGAGGCGTAGTCAGTACCCGGGACGAGACCTTTCCGTGACCTCCACGGTGATTGGCCGGTAAACGACGCCGGGCTCCGCCCGCCGGTGACGGCGGGCGGAGCCCGGGATTCACCCCGACCGGCTGATCAGCGGGCCGCGCGGTTGACCGCGGAGACGACCGCCTTCAGCGAGGCGCGGGTGGTGTTCGCGTCGATGCCGATGCCCCACAGCACCTTGTCGCCGATGGCGCACTCGATGTACGAGGCGGCCTGCGCGGAGGCGCCCTCGCTCATCGTGTGCTCCTGGTAGTCCAGCAGGCGCACGTCGATGCCGAGGCCCTGCAGGGCGTCGAAGAAGGCCGAGATCGGGCCGTTGCCGGTGCCGGTCAGGGTGGTCTCCACGCCGTCGACCGTGGCCTGGACGGTGAGGGTGTCCACGCCGTCGTGGTCGGTGGTGCTCTGGCCGCCGGCGACCTGGATGCGGCCCCACGGGTTGTCCGGGTTGGGCAGGTACTCGTCCCGGAAGACCGCCCAGATGTCGGCCGGGGTGATCTCGCCGCCCTCGGCGTCCGTCTTGGCCTGGATGATCTTCGAGAACTCGATCTGCATCCGGCGCGGCAGTTCCAGCTTGTGGTCGTTCTTCAGGACGTACGCCACACCGCCCTTGCCGGACTGCGAGTTGACCCGGATGACGGCCTCGTAGGAGCGGCCGACGTCCTTGGGGTCGATCGGCAGGTACGGGACCGCCCACTCGAGGTCGTCGACGGTGACGCCCTTGGCCTCGGCGTCGGCCTCCATGGCGTCGAAGCCCTTCTTGATGGCGTCCTGGTGGGAGCCGGAGAAGGACGTGTAGACCAGGTCGCCCACGTACGGGTGGCGCGGGTGGACCTCCATCTGGTTGCAGTACTCCCACGTACGGCGGATCTCGTCGATGTCGGAGAAGTCGATCTGCGGGTCGACGCCCTGCGAGAACAGGTTCATGCCCAGGGTGACCAGGTCGACGTTGCCGGTGCGCTCGCCCTGGCCGAACAGGCAGCCCTCGACGCGGTCGGCGCCGGCCATCACGGCCAGCTCGGCGGCGGCGACGGCGGTGCCGCGGTCGTTGTGCGGGTGGGCGGACAGGCAGACGTACGCACGCCGGGAGAGGTGGCGGTGCATCCACTCGAAGCGGTCGGCGTGCGTGGACGGCGTCGAACGCTCCACGGTGGCGGGCAGGTTGAGGATGATCTCGCGGCCCGGGCCGGGCTGGTAGACGTCCATCACCGCCTCGCAGACCTCCAGCGCGAAGTCCAGCTCGGTGTCGGTGAAGATCTCCGGCGAGTACTGGTAGCCGAAGTCGGTTTCGTCGCCCAGCAGTTTCTCCGCGTACTCCATCACCAGACGGGTGCCGTCGACGGCGATCTGCTTGATGTCGTCCTTGGAACCGCGGAAGACCACGCGGCGGAAGACCGGGGCGGTGGCGTTGTACAGGTGGACGGTGGCGCGCCTGGCGCCCTTCAGCGACTCGACCGTGCGCTCGATCAGGTCCTCGCGGGCCTGGGTCAGCACGGAGATGGTGACGTCGTCCGGGATGGCGTCCGGGTCCTCGACGATGGAGCGGACGAAGTCGTAGTCGGTCTGGCCGGAGGCGGGGAAGCCGACCTCGATCTCCTTGTAGCCCATCCGTACCAGCAGGTCGAACATCGCGCGCTTGCGCACGGGCGACATGGGGTCGATCAGGGCCTGGTTGCCGTCGCGCAGGTCGGTGGAGAGCCAGCGGGGCGCGGTGGTGATCCGCCGGTCGGGCCAGGTGCGGTCGGGGATCTGGACCTGCTCGTACCGGCCGTACTTGTGAATCGGCATGGGGCTGGGCTGCTGGCGGTTCGCCATGATGCGGGGGCTCCTCGATGGTCCGCGGGGTGTCCTGGGGGACGGCCGACGGCGCAGCGCCAAACTCCGCGGGGAGGGGGTCGGCCTCTAACGCAGACCCTCACCGCGGCAGCTAAGGAGAAGCAGCCCGAAGTCCATGATGTTCCGGAGCTTAACCGAGTCGCCCACCGTGCGGAGGTCCGTATCAGTATGCGGGACCGGACGGACCAACAGGACAAAGAGTGCCGTATACCACTCCATGCGAGGTCCGGAGACGGAACGAGGGCGGATTTCATCCGTCACGGTCACGGGGTGGTAGCAGGTAGTGACACTGCCATCACTCAGTGCGATGGTGCTGACATGACCGCGAACGGGGGCCACGAGCCCGTCTTCTGCACCATCATCCCGCCGCACGTCCTCGACCGGTTGTCCCAGTCCGAGGACCCCCTGATCCACGGCCCCGCCCGCCGCACCCTGCGCCGTGACGCCTACGAGCGCACCCAGCGCCGGCTGACCACGGTGGTCGGCGCACCGGCCGTCACCGCGCTCGCCGGAGCCGAGCCGGGCAAGCCGCAGCGCACCGTGTACGACGCCGGGCACGGCACCGACCTGCCCGGCGAGAAGGCGCGCGGCGAGGGCGAGGAGCCCGGCCAGGACGCCACCGTCAACCGCGCCTACGCCGGTCTCGGCGCCACCTTCGAGCTGTTCCTGAAGGAGTTCGGCCGGGACTCCATCGACGGCAGCGGGCTGCCGCTGGACGCCACGGTCCACTACGACCGCGACTACAACAACGCGTTCTGGAACGGCGAGCAGATGGTCTTCGGTGACGGGGACGGCGAGATCTTCCTCGACTTCACCCTCGCCGTCGACGTCATCGGTCACGAACTCGCCCACGGCGTCACGCAGTACACGGCGAACCTCGACTACTTCGGCCAGTCGGGCGCGCTCAACGAGTCGGTGTCGGACGTCTTCGGCGCGCTCATCAAGCAGTACACGCTGGGCCAGACCGCCGGGGAGGCCGACTGGCTGATCGGTGCCGGCCTGCTCGCCCCGCGCGTCACCGGCACGGCCCTGCGCTCGATGAAGGAGCCCGGCACCGCGTACGACGACGACGTCCTCGGCAAGGACCCGCAGCCGGCGACGATGGACGACTATGTGCACACCGGCCGGGACAACGGCGGCGTGCACATCAACTCCGGCATCCCCAACCACGCGTTCTACCTGGCGGCCACCACCCTCGGCGGACACGCCTGGGAGCGCGCCGGGCAGGTCTGGTACGACGTGCTGACCGGCGGGGAGCTGGCCCAGGACGCCGAGTTCACCGACTTCGCGACGCTGACCGTGAAGGCGGCGCGCGCCCGGTACGGGGAGGGCGAGGAGCTCGTGGCGGTGACCAAGGCGTGGGAGCGGGTGGGGGTGCGCACGCTGTAGTTCCGTACTAGACACGGACCATGCGTATTCAGGTACGGCGCACGGGCGGCTTCGCGGGCATCGAGCGGCAGGCCGAGGTGGACACCTCGGGGCGGGCCGACGCGGCGGAGTGGCATGCCTTGGCCGAGCAGGTGATGGCGGCCGGCGGACTCACTCCGCCGGCCGGCGTCCCGGACGGTTTCAGCTACCGGATCACGGTGGACGGCAGAACGGTGCACTGCGCGGACCCGGGGCTGACGGAGGAGCAGCGCGTGCTGATCAGGAGGGTGCTGAAGGAGGGGGCGTGAGGTGCTCCCTGGAGTGAACCAGGAACCCCGGCCCGGCGTTTCGGCCATGGCACTGACGAATCGAGGTCAGTCCCCGACAGGCTCCAGGCGAACAGGTTCGGCGCCGCCGAGATACAGCATGCACCCCGCCTCCTCGTCGTCAGATTTCTCTGGCGGCAATACGTAGATTCCCGCCGTGGGCGCGGGAGACCATCCGAGATTACGCGGAGGGTCATACTCCTCGTAATGCCCGACATGGAGACGCGTCGGCGGAATGGATACCGTGCATATGTCTCCCGCCCGGAGTTCCGATGCCGCAGGCTCAATTCGATAGGGAACCCATTCCCGGTGCGCATCACCGTACGGCAGGGCGCTCGTTCCGTCCCATCGGAAACTTGAGGAATTGTCGATCACTCCCCACGGCCACTTCACGGTGACGTACCGCGCATCGACACGGACGACCTCGGCGCTCGCGGGTTCGCAGGAGACGACCACTTCATCGCCGACCTGTGGAATCACCTTGTCACCCTCTATCCCGACACTGGACGAAACCGGTGCGCGAGAAAAGCGTCCTCGCGCACCGGTCATGGTACACCCGTGAGAACTACATTCGCTTCGTCACTGCCGTCGCCAGAACATCCGGAACGGCGACGCGTTTGGACCGCCGCGGAATCTGGGACCACCGATCACCAGGCCAGGATCCGCCGCCAGTGCGGAGTGACAGCCCCAGCAGATATTACGGGAAGCGGCACCGAAAACAATCTCCTCATTGGAGGCAAGGCTGCCGAGAATTGTCGTTTCCGCGTGTCCGCTGCCCTGCACGAAGGCGTCCCGCGCCCACTGCGGCCAGTTGTCGGGGGCGGCCCCGTCATGATTCACCGCCGTACGGATCGAAATTTCTCCCGTGGAGGTGTTGCGTACTCCGACGACGGCCGTCGTCCCATATTTACCCTGATCGCCCCTGACTCCGGGAATGGTCTCGTTCGTGGCGCGGTGGCGTGCGTGCTGCAGGACGTCCGCGGCGATTGCGGCATGGCTCGCCTCCTCGTCGTAGGGCATCTCCCCACGGCCGTCGCAGTTGTGGACGAGAACCGATGCACCCGCCGCCACCACGTAATACGTGTGGATGTCGCCGACGGTGATGTTGTAAACCGCGGTATCAGGGCTGGTCCGGCGTTCGACTGCGGTGATCTGGACATGTGTGCCGGCGCTGGTGCGGAGCCACTGTCCTGGCTGGAGGTCGGTGGCGTCGAGCCATGCGCCGAGTTCGGGGACCCAGAAGGGGTGGCCGTCGGTCGCGGTGACCTCGGCGGTTTCCTCGCCCTTGTCGCCGTCGGTGTCGATGACGACCTTGACCAGGTGCTTGAGGCCTTCGCCCTTGATCTCGGCGGTGACCGTCTCGATGCGGGTCTCGCCGGTCTCGGGGTCGGTGGCGACGACCTTGTCGCCGGTCTCGACCTCCTCGATCGGCTTCGTCGTGCCGTCGGCCATCAAGACCTTGGTGCCTGGCACGAAGCTGTTGCACGATTCGCCTTCTCCGCCGGCCTTACCCGAACCGCCGCTTCCGCTGCTGCCGCCCTTGTTGCGGGAGGAGCCGCCGGAGTTGCCGCCCGGTTTGGAGCCGGCGCTCTTGCCGCCTGCGGAGCCGTTGCTCACCGAGGAGGCCTTCGGGGCCGACTTGGCCTGGGCCTGCTTCTGGACGGGGTTGCCGGTCTTCTTGGTCTGCGCGACCGCCTTGTCGGAGGTCCGTTTCGCCTGCTCCGCCGCCTTCTTCTTGGCGCGTTGCACGGCCGCCTTCTTCGCCTTCTCGATCGCGGCCTTCTTGGCCTTCAGCGCCGCCGCCTCGGCCGCCTTGGCGGCCCTCAGCACCGCCTCGGCCGCCTTCTTCGCCTTGCGGAAGGCCTGGATGGCGTCGATCGTGCGGTCCACGGCCTTGAGCACCGAGGGGATCTTGCCCAGCTTGGTCCAGGGGATCGCCCCGATGATCAGGCTGCCGCACGACCACATGTCACCGCCGAAGCAGGCCATCGCGTCGCTGATGCCGATGAAGTCCTTCAGCGTGCTCCACGCCGCGCCCATGATCACCGAGGTGAGGGACTTGCCCATGGTGGCCTGCGCCTGGGCGACCTGGGCCGCGGACAGGCCCGCGCCCGCCAGGGCCGCGGCCCGCTCCGAGGCGGTCAGGCTGATGGCCAGACCCGTCGGGTCGGACATCGTCACCGGGTTGTTGTGCGCGTAGGCGTAGCCGTTGGACTGCAGCAGGTCGTTCAGGTCCAGCACCGGGTCGGCGGACAGGAACCGTCCCACCACCGGGTCGTACAGGCGGGCCCCCAGCGGCTGGTAGCCGGAGGAGTCGTCCCGGACGGCGCCCAGGAAACCCGTGTGGGCCTGGAGGTTGGCGCCGACCGCGCCCGCACCGCGCTGGTTGCCGAACGGGTCCTGCTTGCGGACGCGCACCGACATGGGATCGTCGAGCACCACCTCCGCGTACGTGCTGCCCTGATGGTCACCGGTGAGGGCCACCAGCCGCTCGACACCGTTGCCGTACGCGTAACGCATCACCGCGCCACCCGGGGCGGAGTAGGTCCGCTGGGTGTTGACCAGGACGCCGCCGCGCTGGACGGTGACCTCGGCCTCACCCAGGTGCAGGGTGGCCTGCTTGCCCTTGATGGTGAGCAGCTGCGCGCCGTCGGGGCCGTAGACGTAACGGGTGTCGTTCTGCGGCGACCACTGCTGCTCGGCCTTGCTCGCGTCGCAGGTGGCGAGCACCACCGGGGTGGCGCTGGCGGAGTTGCCGCCCTGGACCGTGAGGCACAGGCCGGAGGTGACGTGGACGAGCTGGGCGGAGGCGTTCCGCTTCAGCTCCTGCTGCGACGAGCCGTCGCACTTCTGCAGCTGGACCGCGGCGCCGGCGGTGTTGCCCGAGGGCTGCACGCACCAGTCGTCGTAGACGGTGAGCGTGCCCCGGTCGGGGTCGGTCTGGGCCGCGCCCGGAGCGACGGCGAAGCGCCAGCTCTGGGCCACGGACGTGTTGCAGCTGTAGAGCTGGATCGGCTGACCCGCGACCGCGTGGCCGCTCTTCAGGTCCAGGCACTTGTCGGCCAGCCCCACGTACGGGGTCTTGCCGCCCGTGCCCTGGCCCTTGATGCGGTCGATCTTGCCGTCGTGGGTCCAGGTCAGCTCCTGCTTGTCGCCGTTCTCGACGGAGGTGACGGACCTGGTCTCGCCGGTCAGCTCGTAGAGCCGCTCGGCCTCGGCCTTGACCTGGGCGCCCTGCGGGGTGGTGTAGGTCTTCGCCACCTTGGTCAGCGTGTGCGGCTGGGTGCCGTCGGCCTTGCCGTAGGCGTAGGTGGTGACGGCGTCCTCGGCGGCGGTGCCGCCGAGGTCCTTCTCGGTCAGCTTGGTGCGGTTGCCGAGCAGGTCGTACTCGTACTCCTGCCAGTAGCCGGAGTCGTCCTTGCCGGCCGCCACGTTCAGCGTGCCGTCGCCCTTCTCCGGCCCGGCGCAGGAGGTCTGCTCCTTGGCGGTCCAGGCCGTCCTGAGCTGGCCGAGCGGGTCGTAGGTGAAGCACTGCCGCTCGGCGATGCCGTCCGCGTGCTCGCGGATGGACGTGACGTTGCCGGCCGGGTCGTAGGTGTACGACCGCTCGGAGACGAGGTGTCCGCCGACGACGCTCTTGTCACCGGCCTGCTCGCGGTGGACCGAGTGGCTCTTGAGCTCGCCGCTGCCCTCGTCGAACGAGGCCGTCGTCCAGACCCGGTACGGGTGGGCGCCCAGCGCGGAGCGCAGCACCTGGCCGTAGGCGTCGTAGACCGTGTCGGCGCCGTACCAGTCCTTGCCGGAGACCGACAGGGGCTTGCCGTCCTTGTTGTAGCGGACGACGAGCTTCTCGGCGTCGAGGCGGCCGACCGCCGGGAGCGAGGCCTCCTTCAGGGCGCCGGTGTCGTCGTAGGAGTAGGCGTACGTGTAGGAGGTCTTGAACCCCCAGGTGTCGGCCAGGGACTGCGGCAGGGTCAGCGTCGTCGAGGTCGGCTGGTAGCTCTCCGTGTAGCCGTCGACGGTCTGCGTGTAGGCGGCGCCGTCGGTGTAGCGGGTGGCGGTGGCGGGCATGCCCGTGCCGCCCGGGGACGAGTCGTAGCCGAAGGTGGCCAGGAGCTGTCCGTCGGCCCCGTCCAGGCGCTGCTCGATCGGGCGCGACAGGACGTCGTAGCGGTTCCAGACGGTGATGCCGCGGGCGTTCCTGCTGGTCAGGACGCGGTCGTGGTGGTCGTACGTGGTGCGCGTGGTGCCCGTGTCCGGGTCGGTGGAGGTCACCTGCCGGCCGCGGTGGTCGTACGTCCACGTCCACGGGTGGGCGGTGTCGGCGGAGTTGACCGCCTTCACGAGCCGGCCGTGTCCGTCGTAGGTGTAGCGCATCGACGTGAAGCCGCCGGGCGCCTCGGTGTGGAAGGTGTCGACCCGGGCGGTGCGGCCGAGCGCGTCCGTGTAGACGCGGTAGGAGGAGGCGCCGGAGGGCTGGATCACCTTCGACCAGTCGGCGCCGTACTCGTAGCGGACGGCGCGGGCGGGGACCGGCTCGGAGCTGGACTCGCCGGTCTCCGGGTCCTCGACCTTCAGGTACGGCATCTCCTGCACCACGCGGCCGAGGCCGTCGTAGCTGTACCGGGTGATGTTGGGGACCGACGTGTCGGCGAGCGGGGTGAACAGCTCGCCGGTCTTCGCCTCGTGGGTGAGGTAGGCGTTGTTGGTCTGCCAGACCTCGCCCGAGCTGTTGTACAGCGTGTCGGTGATCAGGTGGCCGCCGCCGTCGGCCTCCTCCTGCGTCTGCCGCTCACGGCCGAGGCCGTCGTAGAGGACGACGGACGTCTCGACGCGGTCGTCCTTGCCGCGGCTGTGGGTGGTGACGTACGGGGGCTTGCGGTCGGGGTCGTCCGGGTCGTACGCGGGGATGGTGTAGACGGCCCGGAAGTCCGGGACGGCGGAGGCGGACGGGGTGCGGCCGGGGCCCCACGCCTCGACGAGCCGGCCCAGCGGGTCGTACTTCGCCTGGCTGACGTGGCCGTTGGCGTCGGTCGTCTTCAGCGCCGTGGAGCGGCCGGGCTCCAGTTCCTGCGTCTGCTGGTGGCCCTCGGCGTTGGTCTCGGTGACCCTGAACACCTGGCCGGTGGGCGGGAAGTACTCGATGGTGCCGGGGTTGCCGTCGGCGTCGGTCTGCTCGACCACGCGGCCGATCGCGTCGAACCTGGAGCCGCCGTCGACCTGGAAGCCGGTGCCGGCGCCGTTGAGCGACCAGGTCTGGGTGGCCAGGCCGCGGGTGGCGTCACCGAGCGCCGTGCCGTAGGCGGTGTGGTCGTACGCCGTGCGGGTGCCGCCGCTCAGCGTGGACAGGTCGCCGAAGTCGGCGTCGGCGCAGGTGGTGGGCGAGACCAGGGCCTGCTTGGTGAGGCCGATGAGGTTCTTGCCGGGGTGGTGCAGGTACTCCAGCCGGGTGCAGGACTCGTCGCCGGACCTGCCGGTGTCGCCCAGTGATTCCACCAGGGTGGGCAGGCCGTGCGTCGCCTCGAAGGTGGTCCTCGTCCGGACGACGCGCTGGGTGCGGGTGTCGTCGCCGGTGCCGGAGGACTTGGTGTACGCGATCTCCTCGGGCTCGGTGACCCGCCAGGCGATCAGCGGGCTCAGCCCGTCGCCGCGGTCGCGCCGGCCCAGCTCGGTGGCGGCGGGCACGGTGACGCTGCGGGACAGCCAGTCGGTGTCGGCGTCGGTGGCGCTGGTGTAGGTCAGCTCCTCGGCGATGCGTCCGGCGAACGCCTCACGGTCCTTGGCGATCTCCGTGCCGGTGATGTCCTTCACCGGCACGTCGTCGCCCATGCCCCGGAAGTACCGGGTGACGGCCTTGGAGCGCTTGCTGCCGACGGCCGGCTCGTCCGTGCCGGTGATGACGGTGGTCTGCTCGAAGCCCGCGAACCGCGACCAGGTGCGGGTGGACTTCTTGGTGAACTCCGCCTCGGCGAGCCTCCAGCCGGCGTTCTTGTACGCGTACGCGGTGCGGGTGCCGAACGCGCCGTCCACGTTGGGGAGTTCCTCGATGGACTCCACGACGTACTTGTGGAACCAGTCGATGTCCTCGACCTCGGGGTCGGGGTGCCAGAACTGGGGGTAGCACAGCCGGGTGTTGGACTTCAGCGCGGCGGTGTCCTTCTTGCCGGGCAGTCCGGTGCCGGTGGCACAGTCGCCGGCGGGGGCCTTGTAAGTGACGACGGTCTCGCCGCCGTACTCGTTGATGACGCGTGCGACGCGCAGGCGGGAGAAGCCGGGACGCGGGTCGTCGGGACGCATGACCCGGTTGGGCATGTCGTCCATGTTCGGCTCGAACCGCACCGCGTTCAGGGTGACGCTCTCGTCGGTGGAGCCGTTGCGGGCGTACCCGGTGCGCTGGATCGACTCCAGCCACAGGGCGGTGTTGGGGCCGGTGCGCAGGACGGGGAAGCTCTGCTTCAGCGTGTACCGGTCCACCACCTGGCGGGCCTCGGTGTCGGTGCGCCGCTGGGCGGAGGTCTGGATCTCGGTGAGGAGCTTGCGGGACCAGAACGTGGGTCCGGCGTTCCAGCACTTCTTTCCGGCCTCGCACCGCAGGTCGGCCGGGGTGTCGTACCAGATGCGGTACTTGCCCGGGTCCTTGTCGGCGAAGTTGGCGTCGGAGCAGGTCAGCGAGCCCTCGGCGAAGCAGCGTTCCTCGACCTTGAAGTTGACGCGCGCCGGGGCGGGCGCGGAAAAGATGTTGTCCTTGCGCTGGCCGTAGTCGATGCGGGTCAAGTACCCGTCGCGGTCGTAGACGACGGGGGACTTGAAGTTGAAGTTGCGGGCGTAGTAGTTCTGGTCGCTCTTCCACCACAGGGACATAGCGTTGCCGTGGACGTCCTCGACGTAGTCGAGGTTCCAGCGCCACGCCTGCGTGCACCAGGAACCGGCCCAGTCACCGGCCTTGTAGCAGTCCTCACCCGGGTGGTTGCCGTACACCGGGACGGTCAGCACCGAGTCGGTGACCGGCTTGCCCTGCGTGTGACCCGGCAGCTGGTTCAGCCCGAAGTGGTAGCGGGTGCCGTCGCGGGTGGTGACGACCCAGTACTCGCCGTCCTTCGCGCCGTTGCCGCTCTTGCCGTCCCTGATCCGCTGGATCTTCGACCCGTCGCCGTTGGCGGTGAACCACTGCTTCTGGTCCTCGTCCCACACCAGCTCGGTGGTCATGCCGCCGAGCGAGAGGGTCGCGTTGTCGGAGCCCCAGCACAGGTCCGCGGTGCGGTGGGTGGCGTTGTTGGCGCCGGCCTTCTTGGAGTCCTGACGGCAGTTGGCGTAGGTGCGGGTGATGGAGCCGGGGTTGTAGTCCCAGCCGTCGCCGATCCAGGAGGCCTGGTTGTTGGTGGCGGAGGTGCGTCCGTCGACGGTCTGCGAGGAGTAGCCGAGGGCGATCTTCGGCATGGGGCCGCCCGCGGTCTCCGGGACCTGCACCTGGTAGGCGTAGGTGAAGGCGCCGGACGAGGCGCCCGCCGACCAGGAGCCCGCGGACAGCAGCGGGGTCGCCGTGAAGTCGCCGGCGGCCGAGGCGCCCGTGTCCATGGCGCCGATGACCCGGGCGCCGGAGGAGTCGGCGGCCTGGACGGCGCCGGTGCGGGCGGACGCGGTGCGGGCCGAGACGCCGGACGGGCCGGCGGGGGCGCCCGTCGCGCCGTCCAGCAGGTCGGCGACCGGTACGGAGCCGGTCACGACGGTGTGGGTGGTGGCGTTCTTCGGCGCCTGCGCGTCGGTGGGCGCCTCCTTCGCCGGCACCTCCTCCACCGTGCTGCGCAGCTGCTCGGGGGCCGCCGTGCCGGCCTGGGCCGACATGGTCCGCGTCCCCGCGTCGTCGGCGCACTCGCCCTCGCTCGGGGTGAGGACGCAGTCGGGCAGGAGCACCAGGCCGAAGCGGTCGGCAGCCTGGGGGCCGTAGAGGTCGGCGAAGGAGGTCGTGTCGACGGCGATCGCGACCTGCGCCTCCGGGTCCGCCGTGGCCGGCGGGGTGACCTCCATGATGAGGCCCGCGACGCCGGCCTCCTGGGACACGGACGGCCCCGCCAGATCGACCGTCCATTCACCGGCGATCGCGGCGGGGTCGGTGCCCTCGGGCACCCCGAGCGCGACGGGCAGGCCGTTGGTGACCGCGACGGTGGTGCCCGGCTCGGCGTCCTCGGCCAGGGTCGCCTTGCCGGTGTCCCCCTTCCAGGGGGTGACGGCGGTCGGCGCGTAGGGGTCGACGGGGACCTCGGGCGCGGTGGTGAGGTTCTTCTCGGCCTCCTCGTCACCGTCGACCGGGGTGGCCTCGGAGAGTTCGGGCAGGTCGAGCGACGACTCGCGGCTCATGCCCGGACCGGGGACGGCCCACGCCTCCGCGCTCAGGCTGGTGACCATCAGCGTCGAGGACAACAACAGGACGGTCGCCGTCCGGCCCTGCCGGCGACGCCGTCGTTGTGACTCCGTCGAGGCCGGGCGGACGCGCCACGGCCAGGACAGGGGACCTTGAGCACGCATGCGCGTCGACTCCCACCCAGGCGATACGAATGCCCGCACCCTCTGTCATGGGCCCCTCACGCTTCAACAGCGATGCCGATCGGTTCCGCCAACCGCTGTGATGTGCGCCACGGGTGATGTGGTGCCAGACGGCCGCCAATCGTGATCTTGGGGCGATACGGCAGGGAACCCCGCGCATCCCCGCACATCCGATGATCAAAAGCCGCACTCCCGGCCATCCGCGCACCGATCGCGAGGATCACAGGAAGATCATCACGAACTCATAACTTCTTCACGGGTGGACGGAGTATGGGGACCATGTGATCGTTTGCGCGCCCGTACCCCGTGACCTGCGTCCCGGGGCTGTCCGTGCTGCCCTGTCCGCCTGGTCCACACGGGAGTGACCGCCGCCGTGTCCGCGCCGCCTCGCCTCCTCAGCCCGTTCGTGCGCACGCGCGCCCGGCTGAGTCTCACCCTCGGCCTCGTCCTGGCCGCCCTGACCGCCGCCCTGCTGCCGTGGTGGTTCCCCGACGACACGTCGGCACCCCGCGCGGACCGCGCGGACCGGGCGACGGACGCGAAGCCGGCCGCCACCGGCCCCCGGGACGAGGCCGCCGCCTCCGCCGAGGCGCGCAGCAGCCGCAAACCGGTCCTCGTCGACACGGCGACCACCGCCACCTCGCAGACCTGGGCGCTGCCCGACGGCAAGCTGCGCACCGTGATGACCGCCTTCCCCAAGCGTGCGAAGAACGCCGAGGGGCAGTGGGCGCCGGTCGACAACCGGCTCCGGCGCACCGGCGGCGGCCTGGGCGTCCGCCCGGTCAACCCCCCGGTGCCGGTGCGCTTCTCCAGCGGCACACCGGGCGGGAAGGAGCGCGCCGACCGCTCCTACGCCCGCCTCCCGCTGGCCGCCGGCCCCGGAGCCGGGGAAACGGTCCTGGCCGAGACGGTCCTCAACGGGCACACCGTCTCCTACACCTGGCCGGGCGAGCTGCCCGAACCGGTGCTCGACGGACCCCGGGCGCTGTACCCGGAGGTGCTGGCGGGCGTCGACCTGCTGCTGGTCGCCCGCGAGGAGGGCGGCTTCGCCCAGCTGCTGATCGTCAAGGACCGCGAGGCCGCCCGGAGCGAGGCGCTGGCCGAGGTCGCGTACGGGCTGCGCTCCGAGACGGCCACGTTCCACTACAGCGACGGCTCCAGCCACGTCTCGATCCTCGACGAGGCGGGCCGGGAGGTCGGCTCCGTCCCCACGCCGTTCGGCTGGGACTCCTCGGGCCGTGACCCCGAGGCGGAGCCCGGCGCGGCGCCCCGCACCTCCGTGGCCACGCCGGCCGACGTGCTGAGGCTGTCCGGCCTCAGCGGCATCGAGCCCGGCGCACGCCAGGCGCGCATGCCGATGCGGCTCCTGGGCGACGGCACCGGTGAGGCCCGCATCGACCTGGGGCTGGGGAGGACCGGGCTGCTGACCGACGCGGACACCCGTTTCCCGGTGTTCGTCGACCCCACCATCAACCCCCCGTCGCTGGCCTGGACGGTGGCGTACAAGCCGTACCCGAACAGCAGCTTCTGGAACGGCACCAACTTCAGCTCCGGAACCTCCGACGCCCGCGTCGGCCACGAGGACGACACGAACGGCACGGCACGCTCCTTCTGGCGCATGAAGTTCGACAGCACCCTGAAGGGCACGACGGTCTCCGACGCGAAGTTCAAGGTGCTCAACAACCACTCCTGGTCCTGCACCAAGCGGGAGTTCCAGTTCTGGCTCACCGGGGCGATCTCCTCGGGCACCACGTGGAACAAGCAGCCGTCCTGGAGCAGCAGGGTCGACGATCAGAGCTTCGCGCACGGCTGGTCCTCCAGCTCCTGCCCCGACGCCTATCAGTCGTTCGAGGTGGATGCGGCCGCCCAGAAGGGCGCGAACGCCGGCTGGTCCACCATCACCTTCGGCATGCGCGCCACCAGCGAGTCCGACACCCAGACCTGGCGCAAGTTCAGGGCGAACTCCGCGGTGCTGAGCGTGACCCACAACCGCAAGCCGAGCGAGCCGACCGGCGGCAAGTCCACGCCCGGCGGCGCCTGCAAGCCCGGTCCCGGCGCGGGCGTGACCATCGGCAAGACGAACATCACCCTGTCGGCGAACGCCAAGGACGCCGACGGCAACCTCCGTGAGCTGCAGTTCCGCTTCTGGAAGAACGGCGGGACGGTCCCGGCGGCCAGGATCGCCAAGCCGAACTCCAGCGGCACCGCCACGGTGCAGATCCCCGTCACCTTCCCCCTGACCGACAAGACCACCTACTCGTGGGACGTGCGCGCGGTGGACACCGAGAACGCGGCGTCCAGCTATTTCCCGCCGAACACCAACGAACCCTGCCGGATCACCGTCGACGCCACCGCCCCGCCGCAGCCGGAGATCGAGAGCGAGGACTTCCCGCAGGCCACCTCCGACGGCCTGACCTGGGCGAAGAACCCCTTCGGCACGACCGGCTCGGTGACGTTCGTCTCGACCGGCGCGACGAGGTTCCGCTACACCATCGAGGGCCTGAAGTGGATCGAGGTGACGGCCACGAGCGGAAAGGCGACCGTGAGCCTGGCACCCGCCCACGCGGGACCGAACTGGCTGCTGGTCCATGCCTACGACGCCTACGGCAACCAGAGCGTCCGCACCGACTACGCCTTCTACGTCCCGCCCCGGGACAAGGCCGACGCGCCCTGGGACACCGGCGGTGACGGCCTCCCCGACCTGCTCATCGTGGACGCGGCCGGCAAGCTGATGAACTGCGTCGGCAGCGAGGGCGGCGAGCTGTACGGCTGCCTCGGCGCCGCCTACACCAAGGACGACAGGACCGGCGAGACCACGCTGCACCCCGCGAACCACTGGTACGACCCGGCCACCGGCAAGGCCGCGCTGATCACGCACTACGCGGACGCCTTCCCCGGCGACGGCGCCACCGACCTGTTCGCGGTGACCCCGGACGGCAAGGCGTGGCTGTACCCCGGTGACGGCTACGGCAGCTTCGACGTGGGCGAGCGGATCGCGATCCGGCTGCCGTCGAACGCTCCCGCGCCCTCCACGTGGACCCAGATCAGGGCGGTCGGCGACATCACCGGCGACAACCACCCCGACCTGGTCCTGCGGGCCGGCACCGAGTTCTGGACGCTGTCCGGCTACACCGGAGGCACCTTCCGGGAGGCCACGCTGATGACCTCCAGCGCCTGGGCCCGGCGCGAGATCGTCAACGTCGCCGACATCAACGGCGACAAGACACCCGACCTGCTGTGGCGCAACCTGGACAACGGCAACATGTACGTCCGGCACGGGCGGCCCGGCCCCGTCAGCGGCAGCGTCGACCTGGTCTCGCTGAAGCACGCCGCCGACTCGCTCAACGGCGACGTGGGCTACGGCGTCAACTGGTCGGAGGCCAACGTGGCGACCGCGCTCGGCATCCCCGACGTCAGCGGCGACGGCATCCCGGACATCTGGGCGCGGCTGCGCTCCGACGGCGCGACCCGGATCTACCACCCGTCCCGGGCCAGCACCGGCCCCTCGGTGAAGACCGTGCTGAACGTGGACTGGAACGCGGTCAAGGCCTTCGGCTGACGACCGCGGCGGCACCCCTGACGGGCCCCGGCCTCCCCCTGTGGGAGCCGGGGCCCGCGGTGGTTCGACCGGGCCCGGGGATCAGGGAGAATGGTCGGCATGAGTGTTCGTACCCAGTCATCCGACCAGCCGGCCGACGCCGTCCACCGGGCCGGCTTCGCCTGCTTCGTGGGCCGTCCCAACGCGGGCAAGTCCACCCTCACGAACGCTCTGGTCGGGCAGAAGGTGGCGATCACCTCGAACCGGCCGCAGACCACCCGGCACACCGTGCGCGGCATCGTGCACCGGCCGGACGCGCAGCTGATCCTGGTGGACACCCCCGGGCTGCACAAGCCGCGCACCCTGCTCGGCGAGCGGCTGAACGACGTCGTGCGGACCACCTGGGCGGAGGTGGACGCGATCGGGTTCTGTCTGCCCGCCGACCAGAAGATCGGCCCCGGCGACCGTTTCATCGCCAAGGAACTGGCCGGGATCAGGAAGACCCCGAAGATCGCCGTCGTCACCAAGACCGACCTGGTGGACGGCAAGGCGCTCGCCGAGCAGCTGATCGCCGTCGACCAGCTCGGCAAGGAGCTGGGCATCACCTGGGCGGAGATCGTCCCGGTGTCGGCCACCGCGGGCAAGCAGGTGGACCTGCTCGCGGACCTGCTGATCCCGCTGATGCCCGAGGGCCCCGCGCTGTACCCGGAGGGCGACCTCACCGACGAGCCCGAGCAGGTCATGGTCGCCGAGCTGATCCGCGAGGCCGCCCTGGAGGGCGTGCGCGACGAGCTGCCGCACTCCATCGCCGTGGTCGTCGAGGAGATGCTGCCGCGCGAGGACCGCCCCGCCGACAAGCCGCTGCTCGACATCCACGCCAACCTCTACATCGAGCGCTCCAGCCAGAAGGGCATCGTCATCGGCCCCAAGGGCAAGCGCCTGAAGGACGTCGGCATCAAGTCCCGCAAGCAGATCGAGGCGCTCCTCGGCACGCCGGTCTTCCTCGACCTGCACGTCAAGGTCGCCAAGGACTGGCAGCGGGACCCCAAGCAGCTGCGCCGCCTCGGCTTCTGACCGTCACCGGCCGGGCCGGCCCCGCTGCTCGCGCAGCAGCTCCCGGTACCAGGCGTACGACGCCTTCGGCGTCCGCCGCTGCGTCGCGAAGTCCACGTGGACCAGACCGAAGCGGCGGGCGTACCCCTCCGCCCACTCGAAGTTGTCCAGGAGCGACCACACGAAGTAGCCGCGCACGTCCACGCCCGCCTCCACCGCCCGGTGCAGGGCGCGGACGTGGCCGTCCAGGTAGGCGACGCGGTCGGTGTCGTCCAGGCCCTCGTACGCGCAGCCGTTCTCCGTGACGACGACCGGGGGGAGCCGGTCGCCGTAGCGTGAGCGGAAGCCGGTGAGCAGCTCGGTCAGCCCCTCCGGGACCACCGGCCAGCCGAAGTCCGTCACCGGGTACCCGTCGATCTCCCGTACGGAGAAGGGCAGTCCGGCCGGCATCCGGACACCGCCGAACTCGGTCTCGGCGCTCTCGGCGTCCTCGGCGCCCTGGGGTGCGCCCACCCTCGTCGGCGCGTAGTAGTTGATCCCGTACCAGTCCAGCGGCTCGGCGATGACCTCCAGATCCGCCTCGACGTCGCCCGGCATCAGCTCACCGATGCCCTCCGGATAGCGGCCGAGCAGCAGTGGTTCGGCGAACAGGCGGTTGAGCAGGACGTCGTAGAAGTCCGCGGCCGCCACGTCCGCCGCGTCCTCGGAGGCGGCCCAGGTCGGGCCGTGGGAGTTCGCGACGCCGATGTCACCGGCCCCGGCCGCGCGCAGCGCCCGTACCGCCAGGCCGTGCGCCAGCAGTTGGTGGTGGGCCACCGGCAGCGCGTCGAACAGCAGCGTCCGGCCCGGCGCGTGCACGCCCAGCGCGTGGCCCAGCAGGGTGTGCTCGGCGGGTTCGTTCAGGGTGATCCACTTCGTCACCCGGTCGCCCAGCCGCGCGACGACCCCCGTCACGTACTCCGCGAACCTTTCCGCCGTGTCCCGCTCCAGCCAGTCCAGGTCCGCCGGGAGGTCCCAGTGGAACAGCGTCGGCACCGGCCGCACCCCCGCTGCCAGCAGGTCGTCGACCAGCCGGTCGTAGAAGTCAAGACCGCCCGCGGCCCGCACCCGCGGCCAGGACACCGAGAAGCGGTACGCGTCCACGCCCAGGTCCGCGAGCAGCGCCACGTCCTCGCGGTGGCGGCGCACGTGGTCGCAGGCCACGGCCGCCGTGGAACCGTCCCGCACCCGGCCCGGCTCGGCCGTGAACACGTCCCACACGGACGCCTCGCGCGCGTCGATCGCGCCCTCGATCTGGTGCGCCGAGGTCGACACACCCCACAGGAAGCCGGCCGGGAAACGGGGCACCGGACGCGTCGTCACCATGCCCCGGATCATCCGCACCGGCTCCCCTCGGCGTCAACGCCCTTGCCGCTGAACCGACATCACCGGGGCGTTCGCATCCCGGGCCCGGACCCCGGGTGGCGCGGTGATGCGTTACGCGTACGGCAACGGTGTCGAGCGGCTGGTGGCCCTCACCGGTGACCATCAGGGCAGCACGTACGCGGAGGTGGTGCTCGACGATCCCATGTCGGTGCGCGTCCGCAAGCAGGACCCGTTCGGCAACCAGCGCGGTGCGGGCGCGGTCGGCGCCAACCTCCAGGCCCACACGGGTTTCCTGGGCGCCGTCCGGGACGACTCCTCCGGCTACCAGCCGCTGGGGGCCCGCCTGTACGACCCGGTGGTGGGACGGTTCCTGTCCGCCGACCCGGTGCTGGACCTGAACGACCTGCTGCAGTCCAACGGCTACGCCTACGCGCACAACAACCCGGTGACGATGTCCGACCCGACGGGTCTGGCCATCAGCCTGACCGCCTCGGAGCGGGCCGCGGCCCTGGCGGGCGCGGGCCTGTCCGCGGCCCAGGTCGCCCAGGCGCAGGCCACCATGGGCAAGTCCCTCACCTCGGTGATCATGGGCGCGGCGTGGAGCACGCTGAAGGACTTCATCGGCATCAGCGACGCGATGGCCTGCTTCGGCGGTGACATGTGGTCGTGCGGCAGCGTGATCATCGGGGCGATCCCGTTGTTGAAGCTGGGCAAGGTCCCCGACGTCCTCAGGGCCGTCGACCGCACGATCGACGCCATCCAGGCCTTCCGCAAGGCGAAGAAGGCGGCCGAGGCGGTGCTGAGGGCCGCCAAGGCGGCCGAGGCGGCGGCGCTGAAGGCCAAGAAGGCCGCGATCGAGAAGGCGAAGAAGGAAGCCGCGCAACGCGCCAAGAAGAAGGCGGCGGAGCAGGCGAAACGGACCTCCGACAAGGCGGTCGCGCAGACCAAGAAGACCGGTAACCCCGTCCAGAAGCAGGCCCAGGCCAAGTCGGCCCCGAAGGCCTCCTCGGTGAGCAACGGCTCCGCAGGCGGCAAGAGCGCCGGCTCCAAACCGGGCGGCAACTCCGGCGGCTCCTCCCGCAACAAGGGCGGCAGCAGCGGAAGCGGCGACTCGGGCAAGGCCGACGGCGACAGCGGTGACTCCTGCGATGTCGCCAACAGCTTCGTGCCCGGCACCAAGGTCTTGATGGCCGACGGCACGACGAAGCCGATCGAGGAGGTCGAGGCCGGCGACAAGGTCGTCGCCACCGACCCCGAGACCGGCGAGACCCGCATCGAGACGGTCACCGCCGAGATCAAGGGCGAGGGCCTCAAGCACCTGGTCAAGGTCGTCATCGACACCGACGGCGACAAGGGCGAGGAAACCGCCGAGGTCACCGCGACCGACGGCCACCCCTTCTGGGTCCCCGAACTCGGCGCATGGCTCGACGCCACCGACCTCCAGCCCGGCCAGTGGCTCCGCACCAGCGCCGGCACCCACGTCCAGATCACCGCAGTCGAACACCGGACCAGCCCCGGCACGACAGTCCACAACCTCACCGTCAGCGACACCCACACGTACCATGTACTTGCCGGGACCACGCCAGTTCTGGTTCACAACGCCGGAGAATGTCCCATTACTGGGATCCCGCATGGCGCGATGGGAGAAAGTGCCACACTGGAGCGGCTTCAGACCTCGGGCTACACGAATATCACCAGAGAGGTGCGGTTCAAGAATAGCCAAGGTGACGTTTTCCGTGCGGATTTCGTTGCCCAAGATCCATCGGGAAACTGGGTGGCAGTGGAAGTCAAGACTGGGCGCGGAGCGTCCCTGACTGACAACCAGAGGCTTGGATACGCCGAGCTCGGTCACGGTGGGGCAATTCTGAACACGAGCAGGCTCCCAGGACTGAAGAAGGGGAGTAATGTCACCATGAGGGTGGAGGTGGATCTGTGGCATTGCCCCGATTGCGGACCGTGAAATTCCAAGCAGACAGTGATGTGTTCGGAGGTTCCGATGGGATCTAAGGCTGCCATTCTGGTGCTCACGGATGAGCGCCCGGAAGGTCTCTTCCGTGGTGCTGTCGGGTGGGATCGGACCAGGTCACTGGACCTAGCAGCGAGGTTCCTGGGGGGCACTCCTCGTGAGTCGGGCGTACTTCCACTAGACCTGGCTGTCTGGCCGGAGGACGGGGCAGCGTGTGTGGCGAGTTTTCCGCACTTTGACGTTGTCTGCTCACGCAAGATAGCTCGGGATCATCCAAGCGACCTCGTGAGTGAGGCTGCCCGCTTGACTGGAAAGAGGAGCGCTTATGCGGTATGCATGGAGAGTTCCGAAGATTGGGCTTCGATTCTTGCTTGGTCCCCCACTGGGCTCCTTCGGGCAGTAAGTCTGAGTCCGAGATCGGGAGTGATCGAGGATGCGGGGCAGAAGTTCCCGTTCGAGCAGCCCTTCTGGAATGGTCAGCGCCCGGTTCAGGCGAGTAGCTATCGACTTCCGTTCCATCCAATCGACCTGGGGAATGAGGCTCTCCGATACTTTTTCGGCTTCATCCTTGAAGGGAAAGAAGATGATCTCTGCGTAGATCCCGAAGAGGTTGAGATTCCGGTCTTCGACCCTTCTTGACGGCAACGTTGACGGCAACGCAGCCGGACGCCGGCGGCCCCACGAGGTACCTCGTGGGGCCGCCGGCGTTTCTGAAGGTGGTGCGCGTCAGGGGGTGGCAGCCGTGCCGCTGGGGGCGGTGTCAGCGCTGAGGGCGTTGCTCAGGGTGGTGATGGCAGCTTGTTGGAGGCGGGGGCGGACGTGGGCGTAGACGGCGGCGGTGACGCCGATGTGGGCGTGCCCGAGGAGCTCCTTGATCACGACGAGTTCCACACCCTGCTCCAAGAGGAGCGTCGCAGCGGTATGGCGAAGATCGTGGAACCGGATACGGCGGAGGCCCGAGCGGTTGAGGAGGGTGGTGAAGGCGCGGGTAAGGTTGGTGGGGTCGATGGGGCGGCCGGTGGGCGTGGTGAACACGTAGCCGCTCTCCTGCCACCCGTCCCCGGCAGCCGCCCCTTCCTGTTCCTGCCGCCGTCGATGGGCTTGTAGCGAGTGTATGCAAGTAGCAGGCAGGGTTATGCGGCGTTCGGAGCTGGTGGTCTTCGTCGGCAGGGTGGTCAGGCCCCGGCTGCTGGTGCGCTGAAGGGTGCGACGGATGTTGGCGGTCCCGCTGTCCAGGTCGAGGTCGCTCCACTGAAGACCGAGGAGTTCGCCCTTACGTAGCCCGGTGTGGAGGGCGAGTTCGAACAGGGCCTGAAGGCGGTGGTCTTCGGCGGCACGGAGGAGTTGGCGGGCCTCGGCAGCGGTGAGGGGTTCGGTGCGCTTGGGGCGGGGAGTGCTGGCCGGTACGTTCCGGGCGACGTTGCGCGGGAGTTCGTCCTCGCGGACGGCGTGCTGGAGTGCGGATTTGAGGACGGAGTGCACGTAGCTGACGGTCAGCGGTGAGAGCCGTTTGCCGCAGCAGTTCCCGGCCGAGCAGCAGATGCCTTGGGTGTCGAGTCCTCGGATGCAGCACTGGCACTGGGTGCGGAGTTGGTCGAGGAAGGCGCGGACGTCCTTGGTGGCGAGCCTGCCGAGTTTCTTCTTGCCCAGGATCGGGTTGATGTAGAGGCGGGCGGTGGCGCGGTAGCGGGTGTGGGTGGTCTCGCGGAGCTGATGCACGGCGATGTTGTCGAGCCAGTGCTGGAGATACACCCCGATAGCGCAGTCCGCAGCCGGTGCTGGGAGGCCGCGGTTGTTGGCGGCCATACGCTCGGTCAGCTTGTCCACGGCCTCCTTGCGCGTGGACCCGTAGACGCGGGTGCGCTTGCGGGTGCCGCTGGTGGTGAGGACGTAGCCGGCGGCTTCCCAGCGGCCGTCCTTGCGCTGGTAGACGGTACCTTCGCCGTTGGCGCGGGACTTTCGGGCAGAACGCGGGGACGGCATCAGGCGGTGGCTTCCTGTTCAAGGCGGGAGTGGACGAAGTCGGCCAGCGCGTGGGCAGGGATGCGGCGGGCCCGGCCGATCGTGATCGAGCGGAGCTGGTGGGAGCGGAGGAGGTCGTAGACGGCGGAACGGCCGATCTTCAGGTAGGCCATGACCTCGGGCACGGTGAGGAGTTCGCCGTCACGCACCACCAACCACCCCCGCTCCAGGGCCGGAGGCAGAGCCCGCTCCCTGTGCTGGGGTGACGAGGGTGGCGAGGCGTTCCAAATCGGGGGTGAGGCCGGTGCCGGCGAAGACCCAGTGAGAGATCACCAGCGTCGACTTTTCGTCCTCCGGGCCTGTTCTGTCCGGGTCGTTGAGAGCGTTCTGGTAATCGGCGCGGGCCTGGCGGAGCTGGGCGAGCGTGGTGGAGTACTGGCGGGTCTTGGTGGAGAAGTGGCCCCGGAAGCCGAGCATGTGCGCCCAGGCGCGGAGTTTGAGATGGGCGAGGTCGCGGCGGGCGCCGAGCTGCCAGGCCGTGCGGATCATCCGCTCCGCGTGTATGGGGACCTGGTAGGCGGGGAGTTCCGCGATGAGGCGCAGCCGGCGGTCGAGGGTGCCGGTGGCGCCTTCGGCTTCCTTGGTGGCGTACTTCGCCACATACGCGGCGACAGCCTTGTCCGTGATCTTCCTACCGTCACAAAAGTCGCCGCTGCGTATCGGCCGTACGTCCAACTGCTTGCCGAACGTGAACTGGAGGGAAGTGCCGTCAAGTTCGGGTCCGATGACGGTGGTGCGGGTGGCGGCGGCGTGGATGGCGTCGGTGAGCATCGCGGTGGTGGCCCAGGTGGGTGGTGGGGTGGTGGTGCCGTCGGGTCCGTCGAGGCGGATGACGGCGTGGAAGTGGACCAGGCCGCGTTTCTGGTATTCAGCGACCTTCGCATACGACACCTTCACCACCGAGGCGAGGCTGCGTTGGGTGAGGCCGCCGATACGGGCGACCTCGCGGCGGAGGTTGAGGATGAACCGGGACCAGAGGACGGGCGCGTGGGCGTTCCACAGGACCGCGCCCTGGTAGTCGTAGCGTTCCGGGTCCAGTGGTGAGCCGAGCCGGGTGTCGCCCTCACCGTGAGCATGACCGCAGCGGCAGCGCTGGACGGCCTTGCTGCCGGGGCGGGTGGGGCGGTTGTGGACAGGCCCGAAGG
The DNA here is from genome assembly GCF_055778765.1 of Streptomyces sp. DSM 120436. Taxonomy (NCBI): domain Bacteria; kingdom Bacillati; phylum Actinomycetota; class Actinomycetes; order Kitasatosporales; family Streptomycetaceae; genus Streptomyces; species Streptomyces sp. DSM 120436. The sequence goes on from NZ_JBSKBS010000001.1 coordinate 83,291, forward strand.
AGGGGGCGGTGAAGGTGGCGAAGACGCGGGGGTGGGAGGCAACCGTGTCGGGGACGGTCTTGCCGCCGCGCAGGCCGGCGGAGATGAGCTGGTAGGTGTCGCGGCGGTAGATCTCGGCGCAGGCGGGGCAGCGGGTGGTGCGGCGGTTGCCGCAGCGCATGAGCAGGTGTCCTGCGGGGAGGTCGGCGGAGTCGAGGTGGCGGAGGATCTCGCCGGTGGCGGGGTGGACTTCGGTGCGGTGGCCGTCGAGGCGGACGGGCTGTGCGCATCCGCGCAGGGAGGCGAGCTGGCGGACGAGGGCGGGGAGTTTCCCGGCGGTGGCGAGCCGGGTGAACGGGGCCAGTGCGGTACCGGACGCCGCGTCGGTGGCGGGTGTGGGGGTGGTGCGGGTGGTCAATGCGGGCATGGCCTTTCTGCCGTACGGCGAACAACCGCAGCGGCGGGAAGACGACAAGGAAGGAAGAAAAGGACGGGAGGGGTGGTGAGAGGGCCGCGGGCCCGGCAGGGGCGAAGGGACGAGAGGCCGTGGTGCCTCTGCCGGGCGGTGGGTGTGGCGGCGTGACGTGGCGGAGAAGCCGGAAACGTCAGGACGGGCTGAAGCCGTGGGAGCCGGAGCCCGAGAAGGGCTTACGCGGCCTTGGTGAAGTCCGTCGTGCCGGGAAGGGGCCGGACTTGGTGGCCTGTGGTGGTGAGGGTGTCGTTGATGCGCCAGCAGGCTTCGGTGGGCAGGTGCACGGCCCGCATGCGTACCGGTGTGGGCGTGCCGGGGGTGGAGGTGATGGCGACGCCTGGGGGGAGGGTGCGGTCGGCGGCGGTGATGTCGAGGTCGCGGCCGTCGGGGAAGAGGTGGAGGTAGTCCTCGGTGGTGTCGACGCGGTGGCAGATCCGGGTGGACAGGTTGGTGCGCAGCGCGGTGGTGAGCACCTCTGCCGAGGGCTTTTGGGTGATCAGCCACAGCCTCACGCCGTATTTGGCGCCTTGGGAGGCGATGGCGAGGAGGTGGGCCTCGAAGCGTTCGCGGGCCTTGCGGTCGGTGTGGCGGGTGTAGTGGGCGACCTCGTCGATCACCACCACGAGCAGCGGCAGTTCCGGGCTGAACTCGGTGATCTTGTCTGTCCGTGCCGTCCAGAACAGGTTTTCGCGGCGGTGCATCTCCTCGCGGATCTCGGCGAGGAGTTCGCTTGCCTGGTCGGGGTGGGTGGTGTCGCTGACGCGGTGGGCGGTGATCCACCACGGTGCGGCGGCGGCCAGGTTCGGGTCGATCACCACCAGCCGCACATCTCGCATGAGGGAAGCGTGCGCGAGAAGCGTGTTGACGGTCACCGACTTGCCCGACCGGGTCACCCCCGCGATCAGCCCGTGTGCACCGGCGGCGAGGTTGAGGCGGACAGGGTGTCCGTCCTCGTCCTGGCCGAGCAGGACATCGTCCCGGCAGGACAGCGAGCCGGGCTCCACCGCCGGTGCCCCGTCGTCACGGACGAGGGGTGAGGGGAGCGGGGTGTCGAGGGGTTCGCGCCGGAAGCCGCGAACTACGACGCTGCCGGGTTTGGGTTGGCTGATCTTCATCCGCTGCATGCCCCACGCGTTGCGCAGGTCGTCGGCGGCGTCCTGCCAGGCTTCGCGACCGGTGGTGGGGAGGGTGGTGGCGGTGACGGTGACGCCGAACTCGTCGGCGTGCACCTTGATGCGGGGCAGGCGCACCTTCGGCTCGCCGGGCCGGCCGTCTCTGCCGGGCCTGGCGGGTTCGGTGACGGCGAGGCCGACCTGCGGGGCGAGGAGTCGCCAGGTGCGGCGGATGCGGCGGGACTGCTCCAGGCTCACCCGCGTCTCGGCGTCCGCGCGGAGCCAGCGGACTTCCGTGTAGAAGGTCCGGCAGGTGACCACGGCGCCGCCGAGGGTGGCGAAGGGGGTGAGGAGTTGGAGGGTGACGGTGGCCGGGTCGAGGCCGGCTATCTGGTGGAGGAGGGTGAGGGGTTCGGTCATCGGGCCGCCTTGGCGTTGACGGCGGTCGCGCGGTAGGCGATGCCGTGGCGGGACTGGCCGTTGAAGACCGACTCCCACGGTGTGGCACACAGCCCGTCCACCGATATCGCGGTGCCCGGGAGGGCGTTCTTGGCGATGCCGGTCTCCGGGACGGTGACGGTGATCATTTCGGCGCGTCCGTCGAGGACGAACATGACGTCGGCGAGGACGAGCGGGGTACCGCTGTCGCGGTCGACGGCGATCTCGCCGGTCTGCCGGTCCTTCACCTTCGGGCGGACGGCACCGAGCATCAGCGCGGCGTTGCTGGTGTCGACAGGGATGACACGCATGGAGGGGGCCTCTTTCAGGGGGAGGGCATGGGGACAGGAGCTGGATCACCAGGGCACGGGTGATCGAGGAGCTACAAGCATAGCATCCAATCCCAGCCCATCCAACTCCATCCCTGCCTTCTTGGTTCGACCTCATCCCTGAACGGGTAGCCTGGACCTCTCACGCGCCGGCTACGACGGCGTGCGGACTGAGTGGGAAGGCGGCTTGGGTTGGTATCCGGTGACGGGACTCTGCTGGCGTTCGAGCGGATCGCCGAGGACTTGAAGCAGCAGATCCGCGACCACGCCCTCACCCCGGGTGCGGCGCTGCCGTCGCAGTCCCAGCTGATGAAGCAGTACGGGGCGTCCAGCCTGACCGTGCAGAAGGCCATGGCCCTGCTCCGGGACGAGGGCTGGGCCGTCTCCCGCCCCGGCAAGGGCACCTTCGTCAGCACGCGCAGCGACTTCGGCCACGCCTACGAGACCATCACCACCGACCTCGAACGGCTCATCCGTCAAGGCCACCTCGCCCCCGGCGTGAAGCTCCCCTCACGGCAACAACTCGCCGACCAGTACAAGGCACCCGTGACCGTCGTCGACGCTGCCCTCGACCGCCTCATCGACGACCACTGGCTGAGTCGCGACGAGAACACCACCGACGTCCACGTCCAGGACGCCGACCATCCGGCCATGGCCAACCGACTCGCCCACGCCGCTCTGATCCGGAAGATCGACGACGGCAGCCTCCCCGAGGGCACCGAACTCACCGCCGAGGCCGCAGCCGACCTGCTCGGCACGGACGTACGCACCGCGCAGCAGGCACTCAACCTGCTGATCATGGAGCACAAGGCCGCCCGCGTCCGCCGAGGCATCACCGCCAACGACGGCGGGATGAAGGTCGAGGAAGTCACCGTCATTGGCCCTGGACCAGGCCAGGCGGCACCGGGAACTATCGAGGTCTTCACCGGACTCAGCCCCGAGGAGATGCAGGCACGGGTTCGCATCGACGTACTCGCTGACGCACTCGAGGACGCCCTTGCTCAGATCCAGGAGCTCCGCGACCGACTCGACCGCCTCGAAGGCAAGCACACCCGCGACTGACCACCTGGGGTACAGCTACCGGCCGAGGACCGCATCCTGGCTGGTCAGGGGCTGTCGTAGTGAGGTTGCGTCGAAACTTTCTCTGCGGTTTCGAGGCGGGCCCGCTGACGCGGACCCGCGCGCGGCCGGGTCGCGGGCCCGGCTGCTACAGCGCCGCCCCGCCGCCCGACCCGAGCCCCTGGCCGCGCAGAGACAGTGCTCCGGGACGGCCGGTCGACCGCAGGGCCTCTCGACGCATCAGCACTCGACAGACCAGGTCAGCCGTGTGTGAGCCATGCCGATACCGCCACCGGCAAAGAGTCTGGCAGCACACGTGTTCGGAGTCTCGCTCATGACAGCGAAAGCCCGTGTCAGCAGGTAAGAGCGCCCGTATGCTGGCCGTGTACCGCCTGCCGGGCATCCCGTGGCTCGCAGGGCGGACGAGGAGGTGAAAGGGACATGAGCGTTGCCATCGACCACACGGGGCCCTGGACCGTCGCCGACGTCCTCGCCCTGCCCGAAGACCGCACCACCCGCTATGAACTGCTGGGGGAGTCCCTCGTAATGTCCCCCGCCCCCGGCATCCGCCACCAGCGTGCCTCGCTCAGGCTCGCCATGATCCTTCACGCGGCAGCCCAGGCTGCCGAGGCGCCGGTCGAGGTGCTGGAGGCCATCAACGTCATCCTGCCCTCCGGCCTTGTCGTCCCTGACCTTGTAGTGACCGATGCTGGCGCGACCGCCGAGGACGGCGTCAGCGTCGACGCCGACGGCGTACAGCTCGTGGTCGAGCTCGTCTCTCCCGGCAACCGCACCGTGGACCGCAAGTTCAAGCCGATGCTCTACGCCGAGGCCGCCATCCCACACTTCTGGCGACTCGAGTTCGACCCAGCTCCGATGCTTGTCGTCTACGAGCTGGAAGGCGGCCAGTACGTGGAGCGGACGACCGCCCTCGCGGGAGCGACCACCCGCCTGGATGCCCCGTTCCCTGTTGCAATCGATCCGGCCGGACTTTCCCGGCAGTAGTTGCCTTCTGACGGCAACGCCGACGGCAACAGGCCCCGCCAACGGCGGACGCCGACGGATTTCCACGGACCGACGAACCGGCGCTGACCTGCGAAAACGCAGGTCATAAGCCCATGCCCTCCACACGTACTATGTGCTGGCGGGCGCCACGCCGGTCCTCGTACACAACTGCGGGGGTTCAGTACGCGGCCATACTGCGGCATGCACGTGTGCTACGGGTGGGACTCCGGTTGGTCCGATCAATGCTCATCTCGCCGGCAGTACCCACCCGGTCACAGGGGTGCCGTTCGATGCCCAGGGGTTCCCGGACTTCAGCGCCTATAGGGACCCGAACACGCCAGATGTCGTCATCACCTTGACCGGCAACAGGAGAAAAGACTTCGCGGCGGCTGATAAGGCAGCCGGTATCACGGCGGCATATCGAAAAGGAAAGTGGACATGGAATCATCACCAGAATTGCGGAGTGATGCAACTGGTTGATATGTCCGTTCACGCCAAGACCGGCCACACTGGTGGTTTCTCGATATGCTGGAGGGGAGTTCGCAGTCATGATCTTCGATCAATCGGAAGAATCTGAGTGGGTTGGCCCACAGGTAGATGTCGAGATGATTCGGCGAGCCGAGGAAGCGCTTCAGGTAAAACTGCCGAAGAGCTACGTCGAGCTGCTTTTCCTCCAGAATGGCGGTGTGCTGCGAAACCGTTGTTTCCCTACCCAATTTCCCACGTCGTGGGCGCCTGATCATGTGTGCATTGATGCGATCTGGGGAGTGGGGGGCGAGTGCGGAGTGGATGTCCTGTCACGCGATATGATCACCGAATGGAGATATCCCGAAATCGGTGTCGTACTCGGAGCAACTCCCTCTGCCGGGCATGACACCGTGATGCTCGATTACTCCTTGTGTGGGCCGACTGGTGAGCCTTCTGTTTCGTATGTTGATGAAGACAGAGTGCCGAGACGTATTGCTAATTCATTCTCAGAATTTCTGCACGGACTCGTCTCGTGTCGAACGTACGGTGATGACGTGGACTGATCTTTGAGCAGTGAACTATTCCGGTCGTGACCGGATCGGGAATCGAGTGGCCCGCGACGCGACGGAGCCCTGTCGTGTCACTCCTAACTCAGTCCAGCCGGCCACGCGCGGCAATCGCACACAAAAATTGGGTGCCCTGCCAGGCGGTACCTGGCAGGGCATCTGCGTGGAGTGACGGCAGTAATTGACGGCAACGTCAGCGGACGATGGCTCCAGACAGTGGTGGGTCGTTGTCGTCGCGGGTCGGATCGTGGTCAGTAGGACCGTCGAGGTCGGTGCTCAGGGTGTCTGATGGCGTCGCGCTGGAGACGGAGCCTCACGTGGGCGTAGACGGTGGCGGTGACGCCGATGGGGGCGTGGCCGAGGAGTTCCTTGATGACGACGAGGTCGACGCCTTGTCCCAGGAGCAGGGTGGCGGTCGAGTGCCGTAGGTCGTGGAAGCGGATGCGCCGGAGGCCGGCCTCACGGAAGAGTGCGACGACGGCGCAGGTGAGGTTGGTCGGGGCGATCCCTCTGTCCTATACCGTCGTGAACGCGTCCTGTCGTACTGCCATGTGGGCGGCCAGTTCCGGCTTGGTGGCGGAGACTGTGGCCTCGTTCGGTCCGGGGGCTCGGCAGCGGTCGGGATCGGCGGTTCACGAGCACGGCACGTACAGCTTTCGATCCACTGCTGCGTGCCTGCGCTCGTCGGCGTAGACGAGGTACGCAGCGGCCTGAAGTTCTCGATCCGCCCTGCGGTGCCGGTGTACTGCGCTGGACCTCGATGGCGTCGGTGGCCTTCTTCGCGTCACTGGCCTCGTCAACCACCGGTACCGCACCCGGATCGTGCAGGTGCTCCACCACATACTGGCGCACATCATCGCGCACCAGGGCGGCATCCCATCCAGCCGGGTCTTTCCGGCCCTCGGCGATCGGCCAACGGGTCCTTGCGCGGCAGGCCCGACAGCAGCCCTCGTGCCATTTCTCGTACAGAGAAATGGAGTTCGCCCCATGCGAACCGGCCTGCCAGTCAGACCATCAGGTCTTTGAACGCCTCTTGCCGCCGGACAGGGTTACGCCGTGGCCCACGACCAGCGGATGATCTTCATGTGTCGACACAACAGACTCTCAACGGTGGCCGTCTCCGTCTCTAGGCCATCCAGCAGTACAGGCGGTGCTCCCGCTCGCCGGTGCTACGAGCCAGCCTGGACAGATCACTCAAGGTCCTGGTCGCAATCTCCTCGTCAAACGCCTCTCCATCCGCCGCCCGCTCCTCGATCCACAACCGGCTGACTTCGATCAGCCGGGACTGGTCGCTGGCGGAAAGCGCGTCTTGAAGGGATCTGGAAACGGCGAAGACCACGGGGCCGTCCCAGCCGTCGTCGGGCTCAGCGACTGTCTCGGGCTCATCAGCGGCGACGAGCTCTGAGAAGCTCCGACCGGTGAAGATGCTCTCCCACTCGATCAGCGCCTCTTCAGCGTCGAAGTTGCCGTACTCCAGCGGCTCGAAAGCCCTGTCGGGGCCGCCGTCCACGACCGCGGCCGCAACTTCGTGACTCGGTGCCACAAAGAACTTGACGATGATGCTCACCGAGGCATGGTCCCTAATCGACCGACCTCGGTCCACCTGCCATCTGACTGCCCCCGAAGGGCGGCTCCAAGCCCGGCGGCAACTCCGGCGGCTCCTCCCGCAACAACGGAGGATCGAGCGGCGGCGGTGGCTCCGGCAAGGTGCCCAGTTCGCGAGGGGAATCCGACGACCGGCCTCCAAACGTCGATGTGGACCGCGCACCGGAAAACTGGAACGTCGACGACCGCCTCGCCGAGGTTTCCGAGCGGGTGCCAACGTACGCGCTGTTCGCCTCTAGTGCGCGGACGAGGAGTCGCACCTACGTCGGGGCTATTAACACGCGTACCGGTGACACGGTCCTTGCTTTTTCCGGCGGCGGTCACTGCGCTGAAGGCAACGCTCTGCTCGCCCTGGGAGGCAACCTGAATGAAGTGGTGTTCACCCACGCCTATACCTTGGTTCGGGAGAACAATGAGGGTCGGAGATGGTCGGCCGTGTTGAAATCTGTGTGCGCCAACTGTCAAGCGGACTATCCAAGCCTTGACAACTTCGTGCCCGGCATCACTGCCGATCCGGGTGGTCCTTGGGGAAGGTAAGGAACAGTGGAGCTCTTCGAAGTCGAACTGCGCAAGGTCGACTGGGAGCGGATGGAGTGTGGCTGTGGTGAGTCCGCAGCCCACCTGCCCGACAAAATCAGGGACCTGTTCTCCCTCGAGGAGGATCACGGCGATGGTGGTGCCTTCATCACGGCGCTGCACGACCACGTCATGACTCCCGCCGACAGTCTGCTCCCAGTCTCGGCTGCGTTCGTGCCGGTGGCCTGCGCCGTCTTGACGGGGCGCCTGTCGGAGTCGGCCAGGCGAGAGACGCTTGGGTGGATTCTGCGAATCCTCGGGCCTGCTGTGGACAGTGACAGCTCAATTGCTGTGAATTGCGTGAAAGCAGCGAGGCAAGGGCTGTGGACGCTGTACTCGGAGGTCGCGCATGGCGACTCGGAGGCCGGCGCAGCCTATGCGTTCGAGTCGTTGATGCTGATCGAGGAGGATCTCGACAGGCTGCGCGCCGTACAGGCCGTTGCAGCTGATCGCCTCCCGTGGGGCCTACGGGCGGAGATGATCTGAGCGGTTGTCGCCTCGGTTACAGAAGCCTGCGTTCAGGGAACCAGACGACCAGGTAGGTCATCCCTTCTGGTGCCTGGCCCGGTCCGCCCGCGTCATCAGCCCCGAACTCGTGGCGCTCCATGAGCAGCGGCCTCTCGTCGCCATGGACAGATCTGTTCCGCATCGTCTGTCCTGCATGGGATCCGGCTCCCTTTCGGTATGTGCCAGGAAGAGGGAGGACCGCGGGGGAGCTGCTCGGATCGTCGGCAGGTGGGGGCCGGACCCACTGCGTCACGCCGGCCGATGGCTTCCTGCCGGGCCGGCGTGTCCGCCCTCGATGCGCGGGAGGCTTGCGGGCGGGCCGGTTCAGCCCGCCGTCACCGTCTCCCGGACCGTGCCGTCCGGCCCGGCCACCAGCACCGGCGTCTGAGCCCCGCCCAGGTCCCGTACCGCCGCGCGGTCCTCCGCGGAGGCCGACTCCGCCTCCGTCACCACCGCCGCCGCCTCCAGCGAGGTCGCGCCGGACGCCACCGCCATCGCCACCGCCGTGCGCAGCGCGCTGAGCTGCAGCGAGTCCAGGGCGACCGTCCCGGCGGCGTACGTGCGGCCGGTCTCGTCGCGTACGGCCGCGCCCTCGGGCACGCCGTTGCGGGCCCGGACGGAGCGGGCCAGGGTGACGATCTTGCGGTCCTCGGGGTCGAGGTCGGGAGTCTCGGTCATGACCCGAGCATAAGGGGGCGCTACGGGCGGTCGAGGCGCAGGCGTTCGGCTCGGGGCAGGCCGGCGACGACCAGGTCGTAGGAGTCCTCGACCAGCTCCGTGACCAGGCGGTCCGGCAGGGCTCCGTCCACCGTCACCGTGTTCCAGTGGCGCTTGTTCATGTGCCAGCCGGGGGCGATCAGGTCCGGGTGCTCGGCGCGGAGCCGGATCGCGTCCTGCGGGTCGCACTTGAGGTTGACCTTCAGCGGCCGCGCGCCCAGGTCCGTCAGGGCGAACATCTTCCCCAGCACCTTGAAGACCGAGGTCTCCGGGGTGAAGGGGAACTCCTCCACCGCCGCGTTGAAGGACAGGCACAGGGCGCGCAGCCGCTCCGGGGTCATTCCTCCGTCGCCTCCTCGCCGGACGGCGGGTCCACCGGGCCCACCGGCTCCACCAGCACCGTCACGATCTTGTTCCGGCGTCCGGCCGCCGCCTCCGCCGTGAGCCGCAGCTCGCGCCCGTCCGGCAGCTCCACCACGGACGACGCGCCCGCGATCGGTACCCGGCCCAGTCGCTTGGCGAGCAGTCCCCCGACGGTCTCGACGTCCTCGTCGTCGAACTCCTCCAGCCCGTACAGCTCGCCCAGGTCGGTGATGTCGAGGCGGGCGGTGACCCGGTGGCGGCCCTCGCCGAGCTCCTCCACCGGGGGCAGCTCGCGGTCGTACTCGTCGGTGATCTCGCCGACGATCTCCTCGAGGATGTCCTCGATGGTGACGATGCCCGCGGTGCCGCCGTACTCGTCGACGGCGACGGCGACGTGGTTGCGTTCCTTCTGCATCTCGCGCAGCAGGTCGCCGGCGTTCTTGGTGTCGGGCACGAAGAACACGGGCCGCATCGCCGTGGACACCAGGTCGCTCTCCGCGTCCCGGCTGACGTGCGTCCTGCGGGCCAGGTCCTTCAGGTAGACGATGCCGACGATGTCGTCCTCGCTCTCGCCGGTCACCGGGATGCGGGAGAAGCCGGAGCGCAGGGCGAGGGTGAGGGCCTGGCGGATGGTCTTGTACCGCTCGATGACCACCAGGTCGGTGCGCGGCACCATCACCTCGCGCACCAGGGTGTCGCCCAGTTCGAAGACCGAGTGCACCATGCGGCGCTCCTCGTCCTCGATCAGCGACTCCGCCTCCGCGAGGTCCACCAGCGCGCGCAGCTCCGCCTCGGAGGCGAAGGGGCCGTGCCGGAAGCCCTTGCCGGGCGTGAGGGCGTTGCCGATGAGGATCAGCAGCGAGGGGATCGGGCCCATGATCCGGGCCAGCGGCACGAGCACGTACGCGGCGGCCGTGGCCGTGTTCAGCGGGTGCTGCCGGCCGATGGTGCGCGGGGAGACCCCGACGGCGACGTACGACACCAGGACCATGACGGCGATGGCGATCAGCAGCGCCTGGGCCGTGCCGTCGAACTCGCGCACGCTGCCGTAGGTGATCAGCGAGGCGGCGGACATCTCGCAGATGATGCGGACCAGCAGCGCCACGTTGAGGTAGCGGGTGGGGTCGGCCGCGATCCGGGCGAGCTTGGCACTGCCCCGGCGGCCGGACCGTACGGCCTCCTCGGCGCGGAAGCTGGAGACGCGCGCGATGCCGGCCTCCGCGCACGCGGCGAGCCAGGCGACGACGACGAGCGCGAGCGCCCCCAGGACCAGTGGGGCGCTCATGAGACGGTCGGGGCCGGAGAGGGGCCGGTGAGGCCCTTCTCCGCGCGCCAGCCGTCCACGATGGCCGCCTGGAGGCCGAACATCTCGGCCTTCTCGTCCGGTTCCTCGTGGTCGTAGCCGAGCAGGTGCAGCACCCCGTGGACGGTGAGGAGCTGGAGCTCCTCGTCCATGGTGTGCCGCGTGGGCGCCTCGGCGCCCTGTCTGGCGGCGACCTCGGGGCAGAGCACGATGTCGCCGAGCAGCCCCTGCGGGGGCTCGTCGTCGTCCTTGGACGGGGGGCGCAGTTCGTCCATGGGGAACGACATGACGTCCGTGGGCCCGGGCAGGTCCATCCACTGGATGTGGAGCTGCTCCATGGCGCCCTCGTCCACCACGATCACCGAGAGCTCGGAGAGCGGGTGGATGCGCATCCGGGCCAGTGCGTAGCGGGCGATGTCGAGGATCGCCTGCTCGTCGACCTCGGTTCCGGACTCGTTGTTGACGTCGATCGACATCTGGTGCTCGGTCTACTTCCCCTTGTGCCCGGACCGGCCGCGGCCGCCCTTGTGGGCGCCGTTCTCGGTGCCGTGCTGGCTGTCGTACTTTTCGTACGCGTCGACGATACGGCCCACCAGCTTGTGCCGGACCACGTCGTGCGACGACAGCCGGGAGAAGTGGACGTCCTCCAGGCCCTCCAGGATGTCCTGGACCTGGCGCAGGCCGGACTTGGTGCCGTCGGGCAGGTCCACCTGCGTCACGTCACCCGTGATCACGATCTTCGAGTCGAAGCCGAGGCGGGTGAGGAACATCTTCATCTGCTCGGGGCTCGTGTTCTGGGCCTCGTCGAGGATGATGAAGGCGTCGTTGAGCGTGCGGCCGCGCATGTACGCCAGCGGCGCGACCTCGATGGTGCCCGCGGCCATCAGCCGGGGGATCGAGTCGGGGTCGAGCATGTCGTGCAGCGCGTCGTACAGCGGGCGCAGGTACGGGTCGATCTTCTCGTAGAGCGTGCCCGGCAGGAAGCCCAGCCGCTCGCCCGCCTCGACCGCGGGCCGGGTCAGGATGATGCGGTTGACCTGCTTGGACTGCAGGGCCTGCACCGCCTTGGCCATGGCCAGGTAGGTCTTGCCGGTACCGGCGGGGCCGATGCCGAAGACGATGGTGTGCTTGTCGATCGCGTCCACGTAGCGCTTCTGGTTGAGCGTCTTGGGGCGGATCGTGCGGCCGCGCGAGGACAGGATGTTCTGGGTGAGCACCTGGGCCGGGGTCTCCTGGCCGTCGCTCTCCCCGCTGTCGCTCGCCTTGAGCATGGCGATCGAGCGTTCCACTGCGTCCTCCGTCATCGGCTGCCCGGTGCGGAGCACCAGCATCATCTCGTCGAACACGCGCGAAATGAGGGCGACCTCCGTGGCGTCGCCGACCGCGCTGATCTCATTGCCCCGGACGTGGATGTCGGCCCCCGGGAAGGCCTTCTCGATCACACGCAGGAGGGCGTCTCCGGATCCCAGCACGGTCACCATGGGGTGCTGGGCGGGGACGGTGAACTGCACTCTCGCCTGCCCCTGCGCGGGGGTGTGAGCTGTGGGTGTATGAGTCATGGGCCGGCTCTGAGGCCTGCGGTTCCTCCTCGTCACGGCCGCGCAGCTGAGGGCGGCCTCGCGACTTCCAGGGTACGACGGAGGGGTGACAAGCTCGTAGGCCTTTTATCCGACCGGACGATCGACCCCGTTCGCCCTCTTCCCCACGGGCGCTCCCTCACGCGGCTCCCTCTCCCCACGGGCGCTCTCCACGCCGCCCTCCCGCCCCACGGGCGCTCTCTCACGCCGCTCCCTTTCCCCACGAGCGCCGTCTCACGCCACCCCGCCGCCTCCCCACGGGCGGCCGTTCCCCGCACCACCCCGCCGCCTCCCCACGGGCGGCCGTTCCCCGCACCACCCCGCCGCCTCCCCACGGGCGGCCGTTCCCCGCACCACCCCGCTTCCCGGTGGCCCCTCCCACGCCGGCTCTCACGCCGGCCGGCGGAATCCGATCGTCGGCACGGCCCGCCGCAGCGGCCACGGGCGCACCGCCTCCTCCGGGACCAGCCCGGCCAGGAAGCCGTACCGGCGCAGCGCGGCGGGGTCCTGTCCCTCGACCGACTGCACCCGGTGCCACCACGCCGCGATCTCCGCCCATCCCGGCGCGGACAGCGAGCCGCCGAACTCCTGCACGGACAGCGCGGCCGTGAGTCCTCCGAAGGCGAGCCGGTCGGCCAGCGGCCAGCCCGCCAGGGAGCCGGTGACGAACCCGGCGACGAACACGTCCCCCGCCCCGGTCGGGTCCAGCGCCTCCACCTCGATCGCCGGGACCGACGCGGTCTCCCCCGTACGCCGGTCCACCGCGTACGCGCCCTCCGCGCCCAGGGTGACCACCGCCACCGGCACGTACGCGGTCAGGGCGTGGGCGGCGGCGCGCGGGCAGTCCGTGCCGGTGTACCGCATGGCCTCCTCCGCGTTCGGCAGGAACGCCTCGCAGTGCCGCAGGTCGGGCAGCCGGGCCAGGTCCCACGCCCCGCTGTCGTCCCAGCCGACGTCGCCGAAGATCCTCGTCCCCTTGCGCGCCGCCTGCGCGATCCACGGGGCGCTGTGACCGGGTGTGAGGGAGGCGACGGCGGCCCGCGCGCGGGGCGGGCACGAAGGCAGGTCCGCGCCCGGAGGGCGTCGTCCGAGGGCGGTGGCGGGCGACGGGCGGGCGGGCTCCTCGGGGGGCGGTTCGTGGCCGTGGGAGACCATCGTGCGCTCGCCCTCGTACGCCATGGAGACGGTGACCGGGGAGTGCCAGCCGGGGACCGTGCGGGACGGGGAGAGGTCGATGCCCTCGCCCTGCTCCAGCGCGTCCCAGCAGTACTCGCCGTAGTGGTCGTCGCCGAAGGCCGCCGCGAGGGAGGTGCGCAGGCCGAGCCGGGCCAGGGCGGTGGCCATGTTGGCCACGCCGCCCGGGCTCGATCCCATGCCGCGCGCCCAGGACTCGGTACCGCGCACGGGGGCGCAGTCGAGCCCGGTGAAGACGATGTCGAGGAAGACGGTGCCGGTCAGGTAGACGTCCCAGGGCGGGTCGTCCGGGCCGCGCAGGGCGGCGAGCGGGTCGATCTGGGTCGGACAGGACGGTCCCGCGAGGGGTTCCTTCCCGGCTCTCCTGCCGTTCCTCTTCCCGGTGGACGCCATCACGGTGCGCTCCCTGACGTGGTGCGGTTTCAGCCAGTGTGCACCACACCGCCGACAGCGGGAGCGCCGTCACGCCGGGCCGCCTCCGGGCGCCGTCACCAGCGGGGCACGGCCGGCCGCGTCCAGGCCGGGTCGGCGGTCCGCATGGCGGCCGCGTCGTCGCGGTCGCGCAGCGCGCCGTCGTCGTCCAGCCACCGTCGGTGCAGGAACGCCAGCCGGTCGCGGTCGAGTTCGACGCCGAGGCCCGGCGCGTCGGGGACGCGGACCGTGCCGCCCTCGAAGGCGAGCCGCTCGGTGAGGACGTCCTCCGACTGCCAGGGGTAGTGGGAGTCGCAGGCGTGGTGCAGGTCGGGCACGGTCGCCGCCACGTGCGTCATCGCGGCGAGGCTGATGCCGAGGTGGGTGTTGGAGTGCATGGAGACGCCCACGCCGAAGGCGCGGCAGATCGCCGCGAGGTGCCGGGTGTTGCGCAGTCCGCCCCAGTAGTGGTGGTCGGAGAGCACCACCTGCACGGCGTCCCGGGTGAACGCCTCCTTGATCTCGGCGAACGTGGTCACGCACATGTTGGTCGCGAGGGGCACCTCGGTCCGGGCGGCCACCTCGGCCATCGCGGACGTGCCGAGGGTGGGGTCCTCCAGGTACTCCAGGACGTCCCCGAGCTCCTCGGCCACCTTCAGCGAGGTCTCCACGGACCAGGCGCCGTTGGGGTCGAGGCGCAGCGGGTGCCCGGGGAAGGCGGCGGCCAGCGCGCGGACGGCGGCGATCTCCTCCCTCGGCTCGAAGACGCCGCCCTTGAGCTTGAACGACGTGAAGCCGTACCGCTCCTTGAACCGCCGGGCCTGCTCGACCACGCCCGCCGGGTCGACGGCCGCGCCCCAGTCGTCCTCCTCCGCCGCGACGCCCTCCGGGTGCTCGGCCCACTTGTAGAACAGGTACGCGCTGTACTCGACGGCGTCGCGCACCTTGCCGCCGAGCAGGGCGTGCACGGGCAGGCCGAGGCTCTTGCCGAGGGCGTCGAGGGACGCGACCTCGAGGGCGGAGAGCACGGACAGCCGCAGCTTGTCGGCGGTCTGCACGCCGCGCAGCCCGCCGACGTCCACCTGCCCGGAGACCCGGGCGGCGTCGACGGCGACCTGGTCTGCCTCGGCGAACAGCCGGTTCAGGTCGTCGACGCGGTGGCCGGCCAGCCGGTCGGCGAGCGGGCGGGCCAGGTTCAGGTACGTGGTGTCGCCGTACGTCTCGCCGAGCCCGGTGATCCCGTCGGCGGTCACCACCTCCACGATCAGCCGGGGGGTGTACGGCTGGTGCACGCCCTGCGTGTTGAGCAGGGGCGGGTCGGCCACCAGGACCGGGGTGAGGCGGACCTCGGTCACGGTCAGGCCGGAGGCGGGTGCGGTCACGGGGCGGCTCCTACGAGGTCGGGTCCGGCGGCGGGCGGGGGCCTGAGGGTGGCGGGGCGCGGGCGGACGGACGGGCGGGCTCATCTCCGTATGTGGACGATGTCCATGTATGAGAACGAAGGCTAGAGGGGTGAATCGGAGGGCGTCAACGGTGCGACGGGCGGCCGTCCGGCGACGCCGGGGCGGGGGCGCGGCGGCCCCGGACAGGCGAAAAGCGCGCTGCTACCCAGCGCCTGAAACCCCCAAACGCAAGAGTGACTTAGATCACA
Source organism: Streptomyces sp. DSM 120436 (assembly GCF_055778765.1). Taxonomy (NCBI): domain Bacteria; kingdom Bacillati; phylum Actinomycetota; class Actinomycetes; order Kitasatosporales; family Streptomycetaceae; genus Streptomyces; species Streptomyces sp. DSM 120436. Next base: position 98,623 of record NZ_JBSKBS010000001.1, read on the forward strand.
TCGATCTCACTCCCGTTGCGCCGTCCCCGCTTGATACAAATTGCCCGCGCGTTCTCGTCCGTCGACGGCCGTCGCCCCCTCCTCTCCTTTCTCGCATATCGCACCGTCCCCTTCGCACGCCCTGGGAACGCCCGTGTACGCCCCTCGCACCACCCCCTGGCCCCTCGTCGCCCTTTTCACGGCCGGGTACCTCGCCCCGTACCTGCTGCCGACCACCGTCGGCCGACTGGAACGCGGCCTGGATCTCTCGGCCACCCAGGCGGGGGCCGTCGGCAGTCTGCTGCTGCTCAGCTCGGCCACGGCCGGGTTCCTGCTGGCCTCCCGCGTCGAGCGGACCGGGGCCCGGACCCTCGCCCGGCTGGGCCTCGTCCTCGCCGCCGTCGGTTACGGCGGGGCCGCGCTCACCACCGCCGTCCCGGCCGTCGTCGCCGGGGCCGTGATCGGCGGGTTCGGGTCGGGCACGGCCACCACGGTCGCCGCGACCCGGATCGCCGCGGAGAAGGACCCGCACCGGGCCTCCGCCCTGGGCCTGCTCAGCGTGTCCGCACTGGCCGGCGCGGTCTACCTGACGGTGCCGCACCTGCCCGGGCACGGACTCACCCTCGCCGCCATCGCCCTCACCGCGCTCGCGGTGTGGCCGTTGACCTCCCGGCTGCCCGGCGGCACGTCCGGCCCGCTCGCGGCGGAGACGCCGGAGACGGCGGAGGCCGACGGCACCGGCACCCCCCGCCTGCCGCACCGGCGGTCGGGGATGGTGCTGGCCGGGGCGATGCTGCTGTGGTCCCTGGCGCAGAACGCGCTGTGGGGCGTCAGCGGGCGCATCGGCGTCGACCAGGCGCACCTGTCCGAGCCGACCGTGGGCGTGGTCTTCGCGGTGGCGCTGGGCGCGGGACTGCTGGGTGTGCTGGGCGCGGGCGCGCTCGGCTCACGGCTCGGGCGTGCGCTGCCTATCGGCGGCGGCACGGTCGTCATCGCCGGCTGCATCGCGCTGAGCGCCTCCGCGACCGGGCTGGGGAGCTTCGCCGCGGGCGAGATCGCCTGGAACACGGTCTATCCGGTGGTGCTGTCGTACCTGATCGGGCTGGCCGCCTCGCTGGACGCGCGGGGGCGCTGGGCGGTGCTGGTGGGCTCGGCGTCCTCGCTGGGCACCGCGGCCGGGCCGCTCACCGGGAGTGTGCTGTCCGCGCAGGCCGGCTTCCCGGTGATGGGCGCGGTGCTCGCGGTGGGGCTGCTGCTGGTCGCGGTGCCGATGACCGGGGTCGCGCTGCACACGGGGGGACGGCCGCTGCTGCCGGGAGCGGTGCGGCGGCGAGGTGGTCATCCGGCGGCGCTGGTCGCCGCGACGACGGGTACCCCCTCGGGCGCGGTGCCGGAGGTCGGGGCGCCGGAGCAGCCGGTCGTCGAGATCCCCCTCGACGGGACGCCGGCTCCCGCGCAGGGCGCCTACGACACGGCGGCGGCCACGCGGGCGCCGGGCGGGGTGTGAGAGTCGCGTGGGCCACGGGCGCCGGGCCCCGCTCCCGGCGACGGGGGCGCACACGCGAGCCGGCGGGCAGGCGCCTCCTCCAGAGGGGGTACCCCCAGGTCCTCGAGGCACCGGGGAGGCGCGACTGCCCGCAGCCGCGTCAGCGGCGGAGCGGCTGAGCGCCGCCGCGGTCAGCGGCGTTTCGGGAGCGGGACGCGCTGCAGGTCGCGGGCCACGGTCAGGCCGGCGTCGTAACCCGCCGCGCGGGCCTGGCGCTCGAACTCCTCCGGGTCGGAGTACCGCTGGCTGAAGTGCGTGAGCACCAGGTGCCGTACGCCCGCGTCGCGGGCGACCCGCGCGGCCTGGCCGGCCGTCAGGTGGCCGAACTCGACGGCCAGTTCCTCGTCCTCGTCGAGGAACGTCGACTCGATCACCAGCATGTCGCAGCCCTCGGCGAGCGCGTACACCCCGTCGCACAGCCGGGTGTCCATGACGAACGCGAACCGCTGTCCGCGCCGGACCTCGCTGACGTCCTCCAGGGCGACCCCGCCGAGGGAGCCCTCGCGCTGGAGGCGGCCGACGTCCGGGCCCTCGATGCCGTGCGCGGCGAGCCGGTCGGGCAGCATGCGGCGGCCGTCGGGCTCGACCAGCCGGTAGCCGTACGCCTCGACGGGGTGGGAGAGCCGGCGCGCCTCCAGCGTGTAGCCGGGGGTGCGGACGAGCGGGCCGTCGGTGTCGACGGGAGCCTCGAGGAGGGCGACGGTCTCGCGGTAGGCGGTCGCGTACCGCAGCCGGTCGAAGAACCGCTGACCGGAGCGCGGGTAGTGCGCGCTGACCGGGTGCGGCACCTTGTCGAGGTTGATCCGCTGGATCACCCCGGCGAGCCCGAGGCAGTGGTCGCCGTGGAAGTGGGTGACGCAGATCCGGTCGATGTCGTGCGCCGCGACCCCGGCGCGCAGCATCTGCCGCTGGGTGCCCTCGCCGGGGTCGAACAGGAAGCCTTCGCCGTCCCAGCGCAGCAGGTAGCCGTTGTGGTTGCGGTGCCGGGTCGGGACCTGGCTGGCGGTGCCGAGCACCACCAGTTCACGGACGGACAACGGTCTATCCGGGGGGCCACTCGAGACCGCGGCCGCCCAGGACGTGGGCGTGCGCGTGCCACACGGTCTGGCCGGCGCCGCTGCCCGTGTTGAACACGATGCGGTAGCTCTCCAGCTTTTCCTCGTCCGCGACGGCCTGCGTCTCGCGCAGGACGTCCGCCGCGACGTCGGGCGCCGCGGCGGCGAGGGCCGCGGCGTCCCGGTGGTGCGCCTTCGGGATCACCAGGACGTGCGTGGGCGCCTGGGGGTTGATGTCGCGGAACGCGACGGTCGTGTCCGTCTCCCGCACGATCGTCGCCGGGATGCTGCCCGCGACGATCTTGCAGAACAGACAGTCGTCCTGAGGTTCCCCTGCCATACGCCCTCCTCGGCCCGGTGATCACCACTACAGAGGCATGCTACCGACCCCGCCGCGGGCCGTCGTGCCGCCCGCACGCGGTCACGGCAGCTCCGGCGGCGCCTTCGCGGGGGCCGTCTCCAGCGCCTCCAGCGCCAGCCGCACCGCCTCGTCGAGCTGGACGTCCCGCCCGGCGGCGTGGTCCTGCGGCCGCTGGACGACCTCGACGTCCGGGTCGACTCCGTGGTTCTCCACGTCCCAGCCGTACCCCTCCAGCCAGAAGGCGTACTTGGGCTGGGTGACCAGCGTGCCGTCGACCAGCCGGTAGCGGCTGTCGATGCCGATGACGCCGCCCCACGTGCGGGTGCCGACGACGGGGCCGATGCCGAGCGCCTTGATCGCCGCGTTGACGATGTCGCCGTCGGAGCCGGAGAACTCGTTGGCGACGGCGACGACGGGTCCCCGGGGCGCGTCGCGCGGGTAGCTCTCCGCGCGCATCCCGCGCGGCAGGTCCCAGCCGACGATCCGCCGGGCCAGCTTCTCCACCACGAGTTGCGAGGTGTGGCCGCCGCGGTTCTCCCGGACGTCCACGATCAGTCCCTCGCGCAGCACCTCCACCCGCAGGTCGCGGTGGATCTGCGCCCACCCGGGCGCCTGCATGTCGGGGACGTGGATGTAGCCGAGCCGGCCGCCGGACCTCTCCAGCACGTACGCCCGCCGGCCGGCGACCCAGTCGTGGTAGCGCAGCGGCTCCTCGTCGGCGAGCGGCACGACGACCGCGTGCCGCGGCTCTCCTCCGCCGGCCGGCGACACGGTCAGTTCGACGGGCTTGCCGGCCGTCCCCACCAGCAGCGGCGCGGGGCCGGTCACCGGGTCGACCGGCTGTCCGGCGACGGCGACGATCGCGTCGCCCGGCCGGATGGCGACGCCGGGCGCGGCGAGCGGTGAGCGGGCCTCCGGGTCGGAGGTCTCGGCGGGCAGGACGCGGTCCACCCGCCAGCTTCCGTCCTCGTGCCGGGAGAGGTCCGCGCCGAGCAGTCCCTGCCGGGGACCGCTCCCGGAGCCGCCGCGCGGGGTGACGTAGGCGTGCGAGGTGCCGAGTTCGCCGTGCACCTCCCACAGCAGGTCCACCAGGTCGTCGTGGGTGGCCAGCCGGTCGAGCACGGGACGGTAGCGGTCCAGCACCGCGTCCCAGTCGACGCCGCTCATGTCGGGACGCCAGAAGTTGTCCCGCATGATGCGGCCGTTCTCGTCGAACATCTGCCGCCACTCGGTGGCCGGGTCGACGAACTGCCGCACCCGGCCGAGGTCGACGGTGATGTTGCTGTCGCTGTCGTCGTCGCCGGAGGCGCGCCGGTCGCTGGGCACGACCTTCAGGCGTCCGTCGGTCCACAGCAGCACCCTCTTGCCGTCGCCGCTGACCTCGAAGTGGTCGGCGTCCACGGCGAGGTGCTCGACGCGCTGCTGGGCGAGGTCGTAGCGCTCCAGGTCGGTCCTGGGGTCCGGGCCGTCGGGCGTGGCCCGGGACGCGCCGAGCACGCCGCGCACCGGGTGGCGCAGCCACAGCACGCCGTCCTTGGCGGCGCGCAGGTCGCTGTAGCGGGAGGCCTCGACCGGGAACGGCACGATGCGGTCGGCGAGGCCGTCGAGGTCGATGCGCGTGGTGGGGGCGCCCTCGCTGTCGGGGGTCTCGTCCCGGTCCGGGGTCTCGAAGGGCCGGCCGTGCCGCTGCGGCCCGAACGGCGACGGAGTGGTCGCCGCGAGCGTGATCAGGTACGGCCGTACGCCCTCGACGAAGGCCAGGTCGAAGACGTGCTCGTCGTAGACCGGGTCGAAGGAGCGGGTGGACAGGAACGCGAGGTGCTTGCCGTCGAGGGTGAAGGCGGGCGCGTAGTCCTGGAAGCGCAGCGGGGTCGCCTCGGTGACCGACAGGTCGGTGGTGTGGGCGAGCTTGATCTGGCTGAGCGGGCGCGGGCCGGGGTGGGACCAGGCGAGCCAGGCGGAGTCGGGCGAGAAGACCAGCCCGGAGACGTCGCCGTCCTCGCTGCGGTCGACCTCGCGGACCTCGCCGGTCTCCCGCTCGACGAGGAGGACACGGCCGTCGTGGGAGGCGATCGCGGCGCGGCTGCCGTCGGGCGCCATCGCCAGCTCCACGACCCGGCCGAGCCGTCCGGCGGCCAGGCGGCGCGGGGTGGCGCCGGGGGCCGGTCCGGTGGCGGGGGCGAACTCCAGGGCGTCGTCGCCCTCGGCGTCCGTCACCCACACCACCCATTCCTCGCCGTCCGCGCGGAAGACGCGCGGACGGCGGGCCCGGACGCCCGGGGTGGCGGCGAGCGCGCGGGCCGGGCCGGAGCGGTGGGTGACCCAGTGGACGGTGCCGCGCACGCAGACGGCGCTGCCGCGCGCGGTGTGGTCGGGGGACGCGGAGCCGAACCAGCGGGCCGCGTTCACCGGGAACGGCCGGAGGTCGACGCGCTGGCCGCCGAGCCGTACGTCGAGGCGGCGCGGCTCGGCCCCGTCGAGGTCGTCGAGGGTCCACAGCTCGCCGGCGCTGGAGTACACGACCCGGCTGCCGTCGGTCGCCGCGTGGCGGGCGTAGAAGCCCTCCAGCGGGGTGTGGCGGCGCAGGTCGGAGCCGTCGGCGAGGGAGGAGTACAGCGCTCCGGTGCCCTCGTGGTCGGAGAGGAACGCGAGCCTCTCCCCCACCCACAGCGGGTACTCGATGTTCCCGTCGAGGTCCTCGTGCAGCCGGACGAACTCGCCGTCGCCGGCGCGGTCGATCCACAGCTTGCCCGCGGTGCCGCCCCGGTAACGCTTCCAACTGGCCGCCTCGCGGCCCATCGTGGCGGACAGCAGCACGGTGTGCGGACCTTCGGCGACGTCGCCGACCGGCCCGTACGGCAGGGTGTCGGCGGGGCCGCCGTCGAGCGGCACGGCACGCGCCCAGGTGCGGCGCAGGCTCGCCTGGCCGTAGGTGCTCAGCGCGAGGACGCGGCCGTCCGCGGTCCAGCCGCGGACCTGGGTCCTCGGGCTGCCCCAGTGCGTGAGCCGCCGGGCGGGGCCGCCGTCGACGGGGGCGACGTGCACCTCGGGGGCGCCGTCGCGGGTGGAGGTCCAGGCGACGGTGGTGCCGTCCGGGGAGATCCGTGGGTGGTTCACCGGCACGTTGTCCGCGCTGACCCGCCAGGCGCGGCCACCGTCGAGCGGGGCGAGCCACACGTCGTCCTCGGCGGTGAAGGCGACCAACTCGCCGTGCGGGTGCGGAAACCGGAGGTATGCGCTGGATGCGACCGATGCAGGCTGTGTCACCCGATCACCCTAGGGGGGCGCGTCCGGTCCGGCCAGGGGTTCGGATCACTTGCCCTCGACGGGGCGACAGGAGGGGTACTGGTCGCACCACACCGTCGTGGTGACGGTCACGGTCACGGTGGGCCGCGGGCCGCGCTGTGCCGGCTCGCCCACGGGGGGCGGGCTCTCGGAGTCGCAGTCGCCCAGTCCCTCGACGTGGAACACCTGCCGGCCGTCCACCTTCGCGGTGATGTCCCCCCGGATGCAGGCGTTGTCGACGGCGTGGGTGACCCGTCCGGTGACGGTGATCTCCTTGCCGCCCTCGGTCTCGCCCTCGCAGTCGACCGAGGCGGCGGTCCTCTCCGAGCCCGGCGAGGCGGAGGACCCGCCCCGGTCGCCGAACGACGCGTTGCAGGTGAGCCAGCGGACCCTGTCCTTCTGCCGGTTGAGCTCCTCGGTCACGGTCCCGTCGGTGGTGAGCGCGACGGCCGCGGAGCTGAGGTCGCCGCCCTCGCAGGCCGTGACGCCGGTGACGGCGGCCACGGCGAAACCGGCGGCGACCGCGAGTCGCCGCCCTCGTGTTCCCCGCGGGAACCTTGTCATCGCCCCCATGTACGGCAGCGTGCCACCGCCGCCCGCGCGGCGGTAGGGCGCATTGGGCCACGCTTGGCGCCCCCGGCACACCCCCTCCGGCGGTCACGGAGCGGGGTCCGGAGCGAGTCCCCGTGACGTGAGGTCAGGACCAGCGTCCGGTGCGTCCCAGCAGCAGCGCCGCCGCGGCCGTCCCCGCCGTGGACGTCCGCAGCACGCTCCGCCCCAGCCGGTACGCCCGCGCCCCGGCGCTCTCGAACAGCGCCAACTCCTCGGGGGACACCCCGCCTTCGGGACCGACGACCAGCACGATCTCGCCGGAGGCGGGCAGCGGAACCGTGGCCAGCGGCTCGGTCCCGCTCTCGTGCAGCACCGCCGCGAAGTCCGCTTCGGCGAGAAGTGAGGCGACCCCCTTGCCCGTCGCCGCGTCCGCGACCTCCGGGAACCGCACCCGACGCGACTGCTTGCCCGCCTCCCGGGCGGTGGCCCGCCACTTGGCGAGGGACTTGGCGCCCCGCTCGCCCTTCCACTGCGTGATGCAGCGCGAGGCCGACCACGGCACGATCGCGTCGACACCGACCTCGGTCATGGTCTCCACGGCCAACTCGCCCCGGTCGCCCTTGGGCAGCGCCTGCACGACGGTCAGCCGGGGCGTCTGCGCCGGCTCCTCGACGACCTCGCCGAGCCGGACGATCAGCCGGTCCTTGCCCTCGGCGCCGTCCACCTCGCCCGCGGCCCAGCGGCCCGCGCCGTCGGTGAGGACGATCTCCTCGCCGGCCCGCAGCCGCTTCACGGCGACGGCGTGGCGTCCCTCGGGTCCGTCGAGCACGTAGCGGCCGGTGCCGTGCGTGTCGAAGTGGTCGACGACGAAGACGGGGGCGGTCATCGGGCGCCTCCCGTCAACGCCGCGCGGGCGGCGGCCAGTTCGGCGACGAGCACGTCCACCAGCTGTCCGGCGGGCAGTGCGCGGGCCATGCGGTGGCCCTGCCCCGCCCACAGCGCGAGCCCCTGCGCGTCCCCGGCCTCGGCGGCGGCCTTGCGCAGCGGCGCGGTCAGGTGGTGGACCTCCGGGTAGGCGGCGGGGGCGTACGGGCCGTGCTCGCGCAGGAAGCGGTTGACCAGGGCGCGCGCGGGGCGGCCGGTGAAGGCGCGGGTGAGCTCGGTGCGGGCGTGAAGGGGGTCGGTGAGGGCCTGCTTGTGCAGGGCGTGCGCGCCGGACTCGTGGGCGGCGACGAAGGCCGTGCCGAGCTGGGCCGCGCTGGCGCCGGCGGCGCACACGGCGGCGATCTGGCCGCCGCGCATGATGCCGCCGGCGGCGACGACGGGGATGCCGACGGACTCGCGGACCTGGGCGACCAGGGACAGCAGTCCGATGCCGCCGCCGTCGGTCTCCGGGACGTCGCGGTGGGTGCCCTGGTGGCCGCCGGCCTCGACGCCCTGGGCGATCACCGCGTCGGCGCCGGCCCGTTCCACGGCGCGGGCCTCCTCGGGGGTCGTGGCGGTGACCAGGGTGAGGGTGCCGACGCGGTGCAGCGCGTCGATCACCTCGCGGGCCGGCACGCCGAAGTGGAACGACACGACCGGCACGGGGTCGTCGAGCAGCACGGCGAGCTTGGCGTCGTAGCCGTCGTCACGGCCGCTGTCGGGGTCGCCCAGCTCCGTCCCGTACCAGGAGGCCTCGCCGGCCAGCTGGTGGGCGTAGACGCCGACGGCGGCGTTGGAGGGCGCGGCGTCGGCCGCTCCGGCGGCGCCGGTGCTCGCACCGGGAGTCTCGGGCTGGGGCAGGAAGAGGTTGACGCCGAAGGGGCGGGAGGTGAGTCCTCGCAGCTGCTTGATCTCCTGGTACATCCCGTCCGCGGTCTTGTACCCGGCGGCCAGGAAACCGAGCCCGCCCGCCTCGGACACGGCGGCGGCGAGCTGCGGCACCGATACGCCGCCCGCCATGGGCGCCTGCACGATCGGGTGCGGGAAGAGATCGGTCAGTACGGAGGACATGACCGCATGGTGTCACGTCCCCCGACCAACTCCGAAGCGGCCCTTCCCTTGGCATAAGCCACTTTTCGCCGGGCCGCCGAACACGGTGGCGGCCCTTCGCGAGGGGCCTGGTCAGCGGCCGTTGACGCGCCCGTCAGGCGGGGGAACGGCCCCCGCTGACCCGGCCCACCGTGCTTCCCCGGGGGACACCCCCCGGCGCACGCACACCGGTCACCGCCCGTTGAACGCGTCCTTCAACCGCGAGAACAGCCCCTGCTGACCGTGCTTCCCCGGGGAACGACCCCCGGACCCCCGGCAGCACGACCCGACCCCGGCGCACGCACACCGGTCACCGCCCGTTGAACGCGTCCTTCAACCGCGAGAACAGCCCCTGCTGACCCGGCTGACCGTGCTTCCCCGGGGAACGACCCCCGGACCCCCGGCAGCACGACCCGACCCCGGCGCACGCACACCGGTCACCGCCCGTTGAACGCGTCCTTCAACCGCGAGAACAGCCCCTGCTGACCCGGCTGACCGTGCTTCCCCGGGGAACGACCCCCGGACCCCCGGCAGCACGACCCGACCCCGGCGCACGCACACCGGTCACCGCCCGTTGAACGCGTCCTTCAACCGCGAGAACAGCCCCTGCTGACCCGGCTGGAACTGGCCCGTGGGCCGTTCCTCGCCGCGCAGCTTGGCCAGCTCGCGGAGCAGGCGCTCCTGTTCCGGGTCCAGCTTGGTCGGGGTCTGCACCTCGACGTGGACGACGAGGTCGCCCCGGCCGCCGCCGCGCAGGTGGGTGACGCCCCGGCCGTGCAGCGGGATCGACTGGCCGGACTGGGTGCCGGGCCTGATGTCGACCTCCTCCATGCCGTCCAGCGTCTCCAGCGGCACCTTGGTGCCGAGCGCCGCCGCGGTCATCGGGATGGTGACCGTGCAGTGCAGGTCGTCGCCGCGCCGCTGGAACGTCGGGTGGGGCAGCTCGTGGATCTCCACGTACAGGTCGCCGGCGGGGCCGCCGCCGGGCCCGACCTCGCCCTCGCCGGCCAGCTGGATCCGGGTGCCGTTGTCGACGCCGGCCGGGATCTTCACCGTGAGCGTGCGGCGGGAACGCACCCGGCCGTCGCCCGCGCACTCCGGGCAGGGCGTGGGCACGACCGTGCCGAAGCCCTGGCACTGCGGGCAGGGGCGCGAGGTCATGACCTGGCCCAGGAACGACCGGGTGACCTGCGAGACCTCACCGCGGCCGCGGCACATGTCGCACGTCTGCGCGCTGGTGCCGGGCGCCGCGCCCTCACCGCTGCAGGTGGTGCAGACGATCGCCGTGTCGACCTGGATGTCCTTGGTCGTGCCGAACGCGGCCTCGTCCAGCTCGACCTCGATCCGGATCATGGCGTCCTGGCCGCGGCGGGTGCGCGAGCGCGGTCCGCGCTGCGAGGCCGTGCCGAAGAACGCGTCCATGATGTCGGAGAAGTTGCCGAAGCCCCCGGCCCCGAAGCCGCCCGCGCCGCCGGCGCCGCCGGACTGGGACAGCGGGTCGCCGCCGAGGTCGTAGACCTGCTTCTTCTGCGGGTCCGACAGCACCTCGTAGGCGGCGTTGATCTCCTTGAACCGCTCCTGGGTCTTCGGATCCGGATTGACGTCCGGATGCAGCTCGCGGGCGAGCCGCCGGAAGGCCTTCTTGATCTCTTCCTGCGACGCGTCGCGGCGTACGCCGAGTACGGCGTAGTAGTCCGTGGCCACCTATGACTCCGCCAGGATCTGTCCGACGTACCGTGCCACTGCGCGTACCGCTCCCATCGTTCCGGGGTAGTCCATGCGGGTCGGTCCGACCACGCCGAGCTTGGCGACAGCCTCGCCGCCCGAACCGTAGCCGACCGACACGACGGACGTGGAGTTGAGTCCTTCGTGGGCGTTCTCGTGACCGATCCGTACGGTCACACCCGGATCCTTCGCCTCGCCGAGCAGCTTGAGGAGCACGACCTGCTCCTCCAGCGCCTCCAGGACGGGCCGGATCGTGAGGGGGAAGTCGTGGCCGAAGCGGGTGAGGTTGGCGGTACCGCCGATCATCAGCCGCTCCTCGTTCTCCTCGACGAGCGTCTCCAGGAGAGTGGAGAGCACCGTGGAGACCGTACCGCGGTCCTCGGTCTCGAAGGCCTCCGGGAGATCCTCCACCAGACCCGGCACATCGGCGAACCGGCGGCCCGCGACCCGGCTGTTGAGCCGCGCCCGCAGGTCGGCCAGGGACGCCTCGCCGAACGGCGCCGGGCAGTCGACCATCCGCTGCTCGACCCGGCCGGTGTCGGTGATCAGCACCAGCATCAGCCGCGCCGGGGCGAGGGACAGCAGCTCCACGTGTCGCACCGTCGAGCGGGTCAGCGAGGGGTACTGCACCACGGCGACCTGCCGGGTGAGCTGCGCGAGCAGCCGCACCGTGCGGGCCACGACGTCGTCGAGGTCGACGGCGCCCTCGAGGAAGTTCTGGATGGCCCGCCGCTCGGGCGGGCTCATCGGCTTGACGCCGGCCAGCTTGTCGACGAACAGCCGGTAGCCCTTGTCGGTGGGGACGCGCCCGGCACTGGTGTGCGGCTGGGCGATGAAGCCCTCCTCCTCCAGGGCCGCCATGTCGTTGCGCACGGTGGCCGGGGAGACGCCGAGGTTGTGCCGCTCGGTGAGCGCCTTCGACCCCACGGGCTCCTCGGTGCCCACGTAGTCCTGGACGATCGCGCGCAACACCTGGAGCCTGCGTTCACTGAGCATCGCGCACACCTCCAGCTGGCTTCCGCCCGGTAACGACTCTGGCACTCTTCGCACGCGAGTGCCAGACTTCCCCGGCCCAGTGTACGGCCGGGGGGTACGCCGTCGGCAAGGCCGGTCCGCCGGGCGTCGCCGTCCCCGCTAGCGTCACGGACATGACCGTGACTTGGGAAGAGGCGGGATGGGAGCGACTGGCGCCGGGGGTCGGGCGGCGCCGGCTGCCGGGGTGGGACTGCACGGCGGGGCTCGTGACGGGCGCGGACGGCGTCCTGGCCGTCGACGCGGGCTCCTCCCTCGCCGAGGGCGCGCGGTTGCGGACCGAGGCGCGGGAGCTGACCGGCCGCCGTGTGACGCATCTCGCGCTCACCCATCCCCACTTCGACCACGTCCTCGGGGCGCCGGCGTTCGCGGGCGCGGAGGTGTACGGCGCGGTGGGTCTGGACATCGCGCTCGCCGGGCGGGGGCGCGAGGAGCTGCGCGCGGACGCGGTGCGCTGGGGTCTCGACGCGCGGGCGGCGGACGAGGCGGCGGACGCGCTGGTCCCGCCCCGGCACGCGGTGTCCGGCGCGTGGACGCTGGACCTGGGCGGCGGCCGTCAGGCGCTGCTGGCGGACGTCGGCCCGGGCCACACCGCGTACGACCTGGCGGTGCTGGTGCCCGGCGACCCGGGGGTGGTGTTCTGCGGCGACCTGGTCGAGGAGTCGGGCGAACCGCAGGCGGGCCCGGACGCCGTGCCGTCCCGCTGGCCGGCCGCGCTGGACCGGCTGCTGCGGCTGGGCGGCGAGGACGCGGTGTACGTCCCCGGCCACGGAGCGGTGGTCGACGCGGCCTTCGTACGGGCCCAACGGGACACGCTGGCGGCCCGGTTCGGCGTGTCGGACTGATCGTCTCCGGGGCGATCCTCGTATCGTCGGCGGAATGCGCCAGTACTCCGCCGATCTGACCCCTCCGTGGAAGAAGCCGCAGTCCGTGCCCGAGGTGCCGGCCGAGCCGGGCCTCGTGGTGGAGGAGCCCGGCACCGGTTTCTGCGGCGCGGTGATCCGCTGCGAGGCCGGCACGGTGACCCTGGAGGACCGCTTCGGCAAGCACCGGGTGTTCCCGCTGCGGCCGCGCGGGTTCCTGCTGGAGGGCCGCGTGGTCACGCTGGTCCGTCCCCCGTCGGGCCCCGCCCGGCCCGCCCGCACGGCGTCCGGCTCGGTCGCCGTCCCCGGCGCGCGGGCACGGGTCGCCCGCGCGGGGCGCATCTACGTGGAGGGCCGGCACGACGCCGAGCTGGTCGAGAAGGTGTGGGGCGACGACCTGCGCGTCGAGGGCGTGGTCGTGGAGTACCTGGAGGGCGTGGACGACCTGCCGGCGGTCGTCGAGGAGTTCGCGCCGGGGCCGGACGCACGGCTGGGGGTCCTGGTGGACCATCTGGTCCCGGGCTCGAAGGAGTGGCGGATCGCCCAGGAGGTGACGAGCGAGCACGCGCTGGTGGTCGGTCACCCGTACATCGACGTCTGGGAGGCCGTGAAGCCGGCGTCGGTCGGGATCGAGGCGTGGCCCCGGGTGCCGCGGGGACAGGACTGGAAGACCGGGGTGTGCCGGGCCCTGGGCTGGCGGGTGGCGAACACCGGGGAGGCGTGGCAGCGGATCCTCGGCTCGGTGCGGTCGTACAAGGACCTGGAGCCTCAGCTCCTGGGGCGGGTCGAGGAGCTCATCGACTTCGTCACGGCGCCGTCGTCCTGACCGTCTTTCTCTCGCCCCCGAAACGCCGGAGGGGCTGTCAGCAGCCCCTCCGGCGTTTGAGGACGAGGCCCGAAGGGCCGAAAGGGGGTCTGGGGCGCAGCCCCAGGGACGGGACGGGGAGGGGCGGCGGGGGTGAAGGAACTCCGGTCAGTCGACCAGATCCCGGACCACGGCGTCAGCCAGGAGGCGTCCCCGCAGGGTGAGGGCGGCCCGGCCCTCCGCGAAGGGCTCGGGACGGAGCAAGCCGTCCGACAGGGCGCGCTCAGCAGCCGCACGCCCCTCCTCACGCAGGAGATCCAACGGCACCCCGTCCCGCAGCCGGAGCTCCAGCAGGATCCGCTCGACCCGCCGGTCCTCCGGGGACAGCACCTCCCGCCCCGCCCCCGGCGACCGCCCCTCCGCCAACGCCGCCGCGTACGCGCCCGGATGCTTCACGTTCCACCAGCGCACCCCGCCCACGTGCGAGTGCGCCCCGGGTCCGGCCCCCCACCAGTCGGCCCCCCGCCAGTACAGCTCGTTGTGCAGGCAGCGCCCCGCGTCCGAGGTCGCCCAGTTCGACACCTCGTACCAGGAGAACCCCGCCTCCGACAGCCGCTCCTCGGCGATCAGGTACCGGTCCGCGTGGACGTCGTCGTCCGTCATCGGCACCTCCCCCCGCCGGATCCGGCGCGCCAGCTGCGTGCCCTCCTCGACGATCAGCGCGTACGCGGACACGTGGTCCGGCCCGGCGCCGACCGCCGCGTCCAGCGAGGCGCGCCAGTCGTCGTCCGACTCCCCCGGCGTGCCGTAGATCAGGTCGAGGTTGACGTGGTCGAACCCGGCCGCGCGGGCCTCGGCGACGCACGCCTCGGGGCGGCCGGGGGTGTGCGTGCGGTCGAGGACCTTCAGCACGTGCCGCCGGGCGCTCTGCATGCCGAAGGAGATCCGGTTGAAGCCGCCGGCCCGCAGCTCGGCCAGGTAGGCGGGGTCGACGGACTCGGGGTTCGCCTCCGTGGTCACCTCGGCGTCGGGCGCGAGCCCGAACTCCTCGCGGACGGCCGCCAGCATCCGCACCAGGTCGCCGGCGGCGAGCAGCGTGGGCGTGCCCCCGCCGACGAACACCGTGCGCACCGGCCGCGGGTCGTCGCCGAGCACCTTGCGGGCCAGCCGGACCTCGTCGACGAGCGTCTCGGCGTAGTTGTCGCGGGAGGCCAGCACGCCGCCGGTGCCGCGCAGCTCGGTCGCGGTGTAGGTGTTGAAGTCGCAGTAGCCGCAGCGGGTCGCGCAGTAGGGGACGTGCAGGTAGAACCCGAGGGGGCGGTCGGCCGCCCCGGCGAGCGCGGACGCGGGCAGCGCGCCGTCGGCGGGGACGGGCTCGCCGTCGGGGAGTGCGGAAGGCATGTGCCCCATTGTCCCGCACCCCGCCCGGTCCCCTCCCGTGCCCTCATTCCGCCTGGAGCACCAGCAGGGCGAGGTCGTCCGCCGGGGGCCGGGCCCCGAAGTCGTGCACGAGCCGGGTGATCCGTTCCGCCACCGCTGTGGCCTCCAGCCCGGCGCAGCCCGCCAGCGCCGTGGCCAGCCCGTCGCCGTCGTCGAACTGCCGCGACCCGGAGCGCCGCTCGGTGACTCCGTCGGTGACGCAGAGCAGGGTGTCGCCCGAGTACATCTCGAACGTCTCGCTGGTGTACGCGGTGTCCTCGACGACCCCGAGCAGCGTCTGCGGCTGGGCGACGGGACGGACGGCGCCCTCGGGGTCGAGCAGGAGGGGCAGGGGGTGGCCGGCGGAGGCGAGGGTGCAGCGCACGCCGCCGGGGAAGGGCATGAGCTCGCCGTAGAGGAGGGACAGGAAGCGGGTCTGGGGGCCGTCGCCGGGCGTGGTCGGGCGGGCTCCCGCGGCCACCAGGGCGCGGGCGGCGGCGTCGGCGGCCTCGGTGGCGTCGTCGAGGAGGAGCTGGTTGAGCCGGTCGAGGACGTCGGCGACGTGGTAGCCCTCGCGGGCGAGCAGCCGCAGCCAGGGCCGGACGAGACCGATGACGACGGCCGCCTCGGGACCCTTGCCCTGCACGTCGCCGACGGCGAAGCACCAGCGTCCGCGGCCGGCCGGGAAGAGGTCGTAGAAGTCACCGCTGGGGCCGCCCTTGTCGCACGGTTCGTGGACGAGGGCGCTGCGCACGCCGGGGATCTCGGCGACGGCGCCGGGCAGCAGGCCGCGCTGCAGCACGGCGCTGATGGTGGCCTGGCGGGCGTACTGCCGGGCGGCTCCGATGGCGAGCGCGACCCGCCGGCCCAGGTCCTCCACGAGGCCGGTGATCTCGTCGGGGAAGCGGTCGATGCCGCCGCGTCCGATCACCAGCGTGCCGAGCGGGCGGCCCCCGGCGACGAGCCGGTACGCGAGCGCGGTCCCGGTGCCGTCGGTCCCCGTGGGCGAATCGGTCCCCAGGGGCGAATCGGTCCCCAGGGGCGAGCCGGTCTCCAGGGGCGAGCCGGTCTCCGCGAGCCGCGGCCACGGGCAGGGCACGGGTCCGGTGCCGAGCGGGTCGTCGGACTGGGGCGGCGGGTTGTGCTCCAGCGCCCGGCTCAGTTCCTCGACGAGGTGTTCGCTGGCGTGCCAGACGCGGGCGAGGCGGCCTCCGGCGCCGGGCCGGCCGCCGTGGGCGGCGGCCTCGTCCTCCAGCCAGACCGCGCACCAGTCGGCGAGCCGCGGCACGATCAGCTGGCCGGTGAGCGAGGCGACCAGGTCCTCGTCGAGCTGTCCGGCGAGCAGGTCGGACGCCTCGGCCAGGAAGGACAGCGCGCCCCGGCCCAGCCAGGCGCCGTCGCGGCAGGGGCGGCGGGCCAGCCAGTCGTCCCCGTAGGAGGCGGCCCGCCAGGTGTCGCGGGGGGCGTCGCGCGGTACGGCCTGGCCGCGCGGGGCGAGGGGGTCGGGCGGGTCGGCGGCGAGGAGGGCGGCCGCCCGCAGGTCCCGCGCCGGGGCGCGCTCCCCGGCGTACATGGCGGGCGGGTCGGCGGGCGTCTCCTCGGGCGTCGGCAGCCGCGCCCACACGGTCTTGCTCCCGGCGCGGTAGGTGACGCCCCAGGACTCGGCGAGCGCGGCGACCATGCGCAGCCCGCGCCCGTACTCGGGGGCATGGTCGGGGGCGTCGTGCGCCGGCGCGTCCGCCGCGTCGCGCGGCGTGCGGGAGGGGTGCAGGTCGGCGACCTCCACGACGAGCGCGCCGGTGTCCTCCTCCAGTCGGCAGGTCAGCCGCACCTCGGTGCCGGCGTGCACGACCGCGTTGGTGACCAGCTCGCTGGCGACCAGGGCGGCCTCGTCGCCGACGCGGCCGGTGAGGAGGTCGGCGCCGGGCACCGGGAGCTGCGCCCACTCGGTGAGCGCCTTGCGCAGCAGCGCGCGTGCGGAGCCCGGCGCGAGGGGGCTTCCGGACAGCGTCGCCTCCACCCGCGCGCACCCCCGCACGTCGGGGGCGCACGAGGTGGTCTCCCGTTGGGTCGGAATGGCCCGCATGGGCAGCTCCCCGGGCAGTTCGTACGAAGAGAACTCGATCGCTTGCCGACAGGGTGACAGAACGGACCCGCGCATAAGCGCCGAGTCACGAAAGTGGATCGTTTGTCGGGGGAAGAGCGCTCCATGTTCGCTCAAGAACAACGACGCGACCGATCGTTTTCGGTCATCACGGAACGAGGAGGTGCGGGTCCGCGTCGGCCGGGAAGCGGGTGGCGCGGGGCGTTCCCCCTCGGTGCGCGTCGGGAGAAGCCGAGGACCGGGCGTCCGCGCGGACCGCCGGCTTCGGGCGGGTGGGTGCGCCCCTGCCGAAGCCGGGGGCGGCCAGCGCGCCCCTCTCGGCCCGCTGCCGCAGGGTGTCCGGCAGGGCAGGGCCGTCTCGGACGCTCACCGCGGTCACCGTGACGCCGCGGTCCGCGGGGCCCGGCCGGCCGCGCGGCCCGACGAGGGTGCCGCCGTCCGCGACCGCGGGGGACGACCTGACCCCGCGGCGAGCCGGCCGTCGACGCCGGGGCCGGCCCGGCCGGTCACGCCCGCCGCGTCCGTGCCGGGCGCGTACGGGGGCGGGGCGTCCCGCATTCGGGCGGCGTGGCCGCCGCGGTGCGCAGCACGACGTCGGTGGGGTTCACGGCGGCACGCACCCCGACGCGGACCTCACCGGGCCCCCGGGCGCGGGGAACTCCCCTTCCCGCGGAACGCCGGGGCCGCCGTGGGCGGGCGATCCGGTGGCCCGCACGGCGGAGGGCGACCGCGCCGGCCCGCGGCCGGCTCCCGGGGCCGGCGGCGGAACGGGCGGACGGGGCCGGCCGGGAGAGCGTGTCTCCCGGCCGGCGGGACGTCACTTCTCGAGCGCGCCCTCGTACATCTCCTCGATGAGGTGCTTGTACTCGCGCTCCACCACCGGGCGCTTGAGCTTCAGGCTCGGGGTGATCTCGCCGTGCTCCACGTCGAGGTCGCGCGGCAGGAGGCGGAACTTCTTGATGGTCTGCCAGCGCTGCAGGCCGTCGTTGAGCTGCTTGACGTAGCCGTCGACCATCTCGACGGTGGCGGGCGCCGCGACGATCTCCGCGTACGACTTGCCCTCCAGGCCGTTCTCGGCCGCCCAGGCGGTGAGGGCGGCCTCGTCGAGCGCGATGAGGGCGGTGCAGTAGTTCCGGTCGGCGCCGTGCACCAGGATGTTGGAGACGTACGGGCAGACCGCCTTGAACCGGCCCTCGACCTCGGCGGGCGCGATGTACTTGCCGCCGGAGGTCTTGATCAGGTCCTTCTTGCGGTCGGTGATGCGCAGGTAGCCGTCGGCGGACAGCTCGCCGATGTCACCGGTGTGGAACCAGCCGTCCTCCTCCAGGACCTCGGCGGTCTTGTCGGGGAGGTTGTGGTAGCCCTGCATGATGCCGGGGCCGCGCAGCAGGATCTCGCCGTCCTCGGCGATGCGGACCTCGGTGCCGGGCAGCGGCTTGCCGACGGTGCCGGTGCGGTAGGCCTCGCCGGGGTTCACGAAGGAGGCCGCGGAGGACTCGGTGAGGCCGTAGCCCTCCAGGATGTGGATGCCGGCGCCGGAGAAGAAGTAGCCGATCTCGGGCGCGAGGGCGGCGGAGCCGGAGACGCAGGCGCGCAGCCGGCCGCCGAAGGCCTCACGGATCTTGGCGTAGACGAGCTTGTCGGCGAGGGCGTGCTTGGCGCGCAGTCCGGCCGGGGCGGTCGCGGTGCCGGTGCGGCGGAAGTTGTCCTGCGTGACCTTGGCGTACTCGCGGGCGACGCCCGCCGCCCACTGGAAGATCTTGTACTTGGCGCCCCCGCCGGCCCTCGCCTTGGCGGCGACGCCGTTGTAGACCTTCTCGAAGATGCGGGGGACGGCGGCCATGTAGGTCGGCCGGACCACCGGCAGGTTCTCGATGATCTTGTCGACGCGGCCGTCGACCGCGGTGACGTGGCCGACCTCGATCTGGCCGGAGGTGAGCACCTTGCCGAAGACGTGCGCCAGCGGCAGCCACAGGTACTGCACGTCGTCGGCGTCGACCAGGCCGGTCGCGGCGATCGCCTTGGCCATGTACGACCAGTTGTCGTGCGGCAGGCGCACGCCCTTGGGGCGGCCGGTGGTGCCGGAGGTGTAGATGAGGGTGGCGAGCTGGTCCTTGGTGAGGGCCGCGACCCGCTCCTTGATCAGCTCGGGCTCCTTCCGGAGGCGGGCGGCGCCGCGCTTCTCCAGCTCGGCCAGGGTGATCACGAAGTCGTCGGTGCCGGCGCCGTCCGCGTCGATCACCACCACGCGGGTCAGCTCGGGCAGCTCGTCGCGCTTGGCGACGGCCTTGGCGGCCTGCTCGGCGTCCTCCGCGATCAGCACCCGGCTCTGCGAGTCGGACAGGATGTACGCGGACTCGTCGGCGTTGGTCTGCGGGTAGACGGTGGTGGTGGCGGCGCCGGCGCAGAGGATGCCGAGGTCGGCGAGGATCCACTCGACCCGGGTGGCGGAGGCGAGGGCGACCCGCTCCTCCGGCCGCACGCCCAGCTCGATCAGGCCGGCCGCGATCGCGTGCACCCGCTCGGCGGCCTCGGCCCAGGTGAGCGACTTCCAGCCGTCCGGGCCCTCGCCGGAGGCCGGCGGGACCGGGTAGCGGTAGGCCTCGGCGTCCGGTGTGGCCGCCACACGCTCCAGGAAGAGGGTCGCCACGCTCGGCGGACGGTTCTCGATCAGTGCCTGTGTGTTGCTCACGACATCCTCCGGGGCCCGCGACGGTGCGGCTGGCTCAGTGCGGCTGGGTTTCCTCGCGACGTTGTTTAACTCACGAGTAACTATCGAGCACGGACAGAGTAAAGGCCGACCGGCCACCGCGTAAGGGGTCACGGCCGGTGACTTCGTACAGACACCCACGTGAGGGACGTGCGGGGCCCGCCGCACGCACGTGCGGCGGGCCCCGATTCGCCCGGTTCGCGGAGTGACCCCCGGTAACCGGCGTTACTTCTTGGCCTTGCCCGACCCCGCGCTCTCGTCGCTGGAGAGGACCGCGATGAAGGCCTCCTGCGGGACCTCCACGGACCCCACCATCTTCATCCGCTTCTTGCCCTCCTTCTGCTTCTCCAGCAGCTTCCGCTTGCGGGAGATGTCACCGCCGTAGCACTTGGCGAGGACGTCCTTGCGGATGGCGCGGATGGTCTCGCGGGCGATGACCCGCGAACCGATGGCCGCCTGCACCGGCACCTCGAACGCCTGCCGCGGGATCAGCTCCTTCAGCTTGGCGACGAGCCGCACGCCGTACGCGTACGCCTGGTCCTTGTGGGTGATCGCGGAGAACGCGTCCACCTTGTCGCCGTGCAGCAGGATGTCCACCTTGACCAGGCTGGAGGTCTGCTCGCCGGTGGGCTCGTAGTCGAGGGAGGCGTAGCCGCGGGTCTTGGACTTCAGCTGGTCGAAGAAGTCGAAGACGATCTCGGCGAGCGGCAGGGTGTAGCGGATCTCCACCCGGTCCTCGGAGAGGTAGTCCATGCCGAGCATGACGCCGCGCCGGTTCTGGCACAGCTCCATGATCGAGCCGATGAACTCGCTGGGCGCGAGGATCGTGGCCCGCACGACCGGCTCGTAGACCTCGTGGATCTTCCCCTCGGGGAACTCGCTGGGGTTGGTGACGGTGTGCTCGGTGCCGTCCTCCATGACCACGCGGTAGACCACGTTCGGCGCGGTGGCGATCAGGTCGAGCCCGAACTCGCGCTCCAGCCGCTCGCGGATCACGTCCAGGTGCAGCAGGCCGAGGAAGCCGACGCGGAAGCCGAAGCCGAGGGCGGCGGAGGTCTCCGGCTCGTAGACCAGGGCGGCGTCGTTGAGCTGGAGCTTGTCGAGGGCCTCGCGCAGCTCCGGGTAGTCCGAACCGTCCAGCGGGTACAGCCCCGAGAACACCATGGGCTTGGGGTCCTTGTAGCCGCCGAGGGCCTCCTCGGCTCCCTTGTGCTGGCTGGTGACGGTGTCGCCGACCTTCGACTGGCGGACGTCCTTCACACCCGTGATCAGGTAACCGACCTCGCCGACGCCGAGGCCGTCCGCGGACAGCATCTCCGGCGAGTTGGTGCCGATCTCCAGCAGTTCGTGGGTGGCGCCGGTCGACATCATCCGGATGCGCTCACGCTTGTTGAGCTGTCCGTCGATGACCCGGACGTACGTCACGACGCCGCGGTAGGAGTCGTAGACCGAGTCGAAGATCATCGCGCGGGCGGGGGCGTCCACGACGCCGACCGGGGCCGGGATGTCGGCGACCACGCGGTCCAGCAGCGCCTCGACGCCCAGACCGGTCTTCGCGGACACCTTCAGCACGTCGTCGGGGTCGCAGCCGACCAGGTTCGCCAACTCCTCGGCGAACTTCTCCGGCTGCGCGGCCGGCAGGTCGATCTTGTTCAGCACCGGGATGATCTGGAGGTCGTTCTCCATCGCCAGGTAGAGGTTGGCGAGGGTCTGCGCCTCGATGCCCTGGGCGGCGTCGACCAGGAGGATGGTCCCCTCGCACGCGGCGAGCGACCGGGAGACCTCGTACGTGAAGTCGACGTGACCCGGGGTGTCGATCATGTTGAGGATGTGCGTCTTGCTCTTGTCGTGGGTCGGGGCCCACGGCAGGCGCACCGCCTGGGACTTGATCGTGATGCCGCGCTCGCGCTCGATGTCCATGCGGTCGAGGTACTGAGCGCGCATCTGCCGCTGCTCGACCACTCCGGTCAGCTGGAGCATCCGGTCGGCGAGCGTGGACTTGCCGTGGTCGATGTGCGCGATGATGCAGAAATTGCGGATCAGCGCCGGGTCGGTACGGCTCGGCTCGGGCACATGGCTGGGGATCGCGGGCACGCAGGGTCCTGATTCTTGAGGCGTCCGCATACGTGTGCTTGTCCGTCTGCGGTCTCGGGTCGGATCGATACGTAGCTTCCATGGTCCCACGGGTGGCGACCGGGGACGGGTTTGGGCCGCGGAATGGCCCGCTGGTAGTGTGGGGGGCTGTGTCTCATGCCCTCTCAGCGCGAGGCACACCCCAAGAAATCACCCGGTGCGGAACCGTGCGCCCGCGTACGGCCCCGTGCCAGAACCTGTAGAGGCTCCTTCGTGGCGAACATCAAGTCCCAGATCAAGCGGAACAAGACCAACGAGAAGGCCCGGCTGCGCAACAAGGCCGTCAAGTCCTCTCTGAAGACCGCGATCCGCAAGGCCCGCGAGGCCGCCGCCGCGGGTGACGTCGAGAAGGCCGCCGAGTACCAGCGCGCCGCCGCGCGCCAGCTCGACAAGGCCGTCTCGAAGGGCGTCATCCACAAGAACCAGGCCGCCAACAAGAAGTCGGCGCTGGCTCGCAAGGTCGCGTCCGTCAAGGGCTGAACCACCCTGATCTGACCGCCGGCGGGACCCGGGCGGGCCCTCTCTCATCCGCCCCCGGCCGGCACCCCCGAGCCCGTACGCGGCCTGCGTTCGCCACGCGGGTACGGGCTCGACAGCTTCATCCGAAGGCCTCGTCCCCCACCCTTCCCCAGGGCGGGGGACGGGGCCTTCGGCCTGCGGGCGGGACGCGCGAGGCGGGGCGGCCGTACGGCGACCGCTCCCGGTGCTACGCCCGGCCCCGGGAGCGGGCCGCGCGGGCGACGGTGACGACGGCCTTCTCCAGGGCGTACTCGGGGTCGTCCCCGCCGCCCTTGACGCCCGCGTCCGCCTCGGCGACGGCGCGCAGCGCCACGGCCACGCCGTCCGGGGTCCAGCCGCGCATCTGCTGCCGCACCCGGTCGATCTTCCAGGGCGGCATGCCCAGCTCGCGCGCCAGGTCGGCGGGCCGGCCGCCGCGCGCCGAGGACAGCTTGCCGATGGCCCGCACGCCCTGCGCCAGCGCACTGGTGATCAGCACCGGGGCCACCCCGGTCGACAGCGACCAGCGCAGCGCCTCCAGGGCCTCCGCCGTCCGTCCCTCGACCGCCCGGTCGGCGACCGTGAAGCTCGACGCCTCGGCCCGCCCGGTGTAGTAGCGGCCGACGACGGCCTCGTCGATCGTGCCCTCGACGTCCGCGACGAGCTGCGTCACCGCGGAGGCCAGCTCGCGCAGGTCGCTGCCGATGGCGTCGACGAGGGCCTGGCACGCCTCGGGCGTGGCCGACCGCCCGGCCGTCCGGAACTCGCCGCGCACGAACGCCAGCCGGTCCGCCGGCTTGGTCATCTTCGGGCAGGCCACCTCCCGCGCGCCCGCCTTACGGGCCGCGTCCAGCAGGCCCTTGCCCTTCGCGCCGCCCGCGTGCAGCAGCACGAGGGTGATCTCCTCGGCGGGCGAGGACAGGTACGCCTTGACGTCCTTGACCGTGTCGGCCGACAGGTCCTGCGCGTCGCGCACGACCACGACCTTGCGCTCGGCGAACAGCGAGGGGCTGACCAGCTCGGCGAGGGTGCCCGGCTGGAGCTGGTCCGGGGTCAGGTCGCGGACGTCCGTGTCGGCGTCGGCGGCCTTCGCCGCGGTCACCACCTCCCGCACGGCGCGGTCGAGCAGCAGCTCCTCCTGGCCCACGGCGAGCGTCACGGGGGCGAGGGGGTCGTCGGATGCGTTCTTCCTGGCCATCGCCGACAAGCATCCCACGGGCCACCGACACCGCTGCCCGGCCGGCCGCAGCCGTCCCGGCCGGGCGGCAGCGGCGGCTACGGCTCCTCGCGCCAGCCGTCCCAGCGGCCGGCGAACTCGTCCAGCTCGCCGGCGTCCAGCCGCCCCGCCTCGTCCCGCAGGACGACGAGCCACTGCGCGTCCTCCGCGTCGTCCTCGCCCGCGAGGGCGTCCCGTACGAGCTGCGGCTCCTCGTCGACGCCGAAGCGCTCCTCCAGCGCCTCGGCCACCTCCTCGGCCGCGTCCCGGTCGGGCAGCACCAGCACATGTCGCACATCACTCACACGGGACATTGTCCGGTACGGGCTCAGCCGTCCGTCCCGCCGCCCCGCACGACCGGCACCGCGTCCAGCGTGATCCCGAACTCGTCCCGGTAGACCGTCAGCACCTCCGCGTCCGGCCCGGTCCCGCGCTCCTGCCGCGTCCCGTCCGGCGCCGTGCGGGTCAGCCGGCGGCCGCTGAGCGTGATCCGGCCGCCGTCCTCGGTGACCCGCGAGCACACCAGCGACCGGGGGAAGTGGGAGTGGGGCGAGGTGCTGTGCCACCACGCGCCGGCCCTGAAGTCGGCGAGCACCCTGGGCCGTGTCTCCAGCCGGTACACGGGCCGCCCGTCGCGCAGCACGTCCAGGTCCGCCGCCCCGGCCGCCGCGTGCCCGCCGCGCACCCCGGCCGCGGCAGCGTCCGCCTCCGCGACCCGGAACACGCCCGCCGGGTCCCGCTGCTCCCCCCGCTCCCCGAAAGCGAGCGGCAGATGGAAGTGCGAGCCGAACCCGACGTCCGCCAGCCAGTCACCGCCGTCCTCCGCCCGCACCCGCAGCGCGAGATGGTCGTACGGGATGCCCAGCCGGCCGCCGGCCGCGTGGACGCGTGCGGCGAGCAGGGCGACGTCGTAACCGAGCGCGGTGAGCAACGCGCCGAAAGCGCCGTTGAGCTCGTAGCAGAACCCGCCGCGCCGGGCCCCCACCACCTTGTCCAGCAGCCGCTTCTCGTCCAGCACGATCTCCTCGCCGAGATGCACGGACAGGTTCTCGAACGGCACGGTCCGCAGATGGCGCAGATGCAGCTCCCTCAGCGCGTCCGTGGTGGGCCGGGCGGGCCGTTCCACCCCCAGGCGGCGCAGATAGGCGTCGGTGGTCGCGGTGTCGATCCCCTCGCTCATGCCTCTCAGTGTCGTGCCACCGCAGGCCCCCCGCCCTCGTCCGTACCGGAGAGCACAGCCAGCGCCCCGCCCCGGTCGGTGCGCAGCACGGCCGCTCCCTGGGCCCGCAGCCCGTCGACCGTCCCCGGAGCAGGGTGGCCGTAGGAGTTGTCCGCACCGGCGCTGATCAGCGCCAGCCGTGGTGCGGCCAGGCGTGCGAGGCCCGGATCCTGGTACGCCGAGCCGTGGTGGGCGACCTTGAGGACGTCGACGGCCGCCAGGTCCCGCGCCGCCGGTGACCGGGCCAGGGCACGCTGGGCCGGGGGCTCCAGGTCGCCGAGGAGCAGCAGGCGCAGGCCCCCCGTGCGGACCAGCAGGGCCACACTGGCGTCGTTCGGCCCCTCCACCGCCGGGTGACCGTCCGGTGGCGGCCAGACCACGTCCCAGGACAGCCCACCGGTCCGCCGCCGCTCGCCGGCGACGACCCGCGTCACGGGGACGCCCGCGGCGGCCGCGGCTCTCCGGACGGCCGCCGCCTGGTCGGCCGGTTCCTCCAGGCCCGTGGTCCCGATGCCGCCCACCTCGCGTCCGCGCAGCACACCGGTCAGCCCGGCCACGTGGTCGGCGTGGAAGTGGGTCAGGACGACGAGCGGGACACGGGTGACGCCGAGGGAGCGCAGACAGTGGTCGACGAGCTCGGGGTCGGGTCCCGCGTCCACGACCACCCCGGCGCCCTCCCCCGCCGCCAGCACCAGCGCGTCGCCCTGTCCCACGTCGCACATCACCATCCGCCAGTCCGGCGGCGGCCAGCCCGTGAGCGTGCGCACCAGGGGCCGCGGCTGCACCACCACCAGCGCCAGCAGCAGCGCGCACGCGGCGCACCACCAGGGGTGCCGCAGCAGCCGGCGCCCCACGAGCAGCACGGCCAGGGTGACCGCGCCGAGCGCCGCCGCCCCCGCCCAGCTTCCCGGCCAGTCCACCCCGGCGCCCGGCATCGCCGCCCCGGTCCGGGCGACCCGCGCGATCCACCCCGCGGGCCAGCCCGCGCACCACGCCACCGCCTCCGCCAGCGGCATCGCGACCGGCGCGGTGGCCAGGGCGAGGAAGCCGAGCACGGTGGCCGGGGCGAGCGCGGCCTCGGCGAGCAGGTTGCACGGGATCGCCACCAGGCTCACCCGGGCCGACAGCACGGCGACCACCGGAGCGCAGAGTGCCTGGGCGGCGCCGGCGGCGGCCAGCGCCTCCGCGACGCGGGGCGGCACCCCGTGGCGGCGCAGGGCCGCGCTCCAGCGAGGGGCGAGGGTGAGCAGCGCGCCGGTCGCCAGTACGGAGAGCAGGAAACCGTAGGTGCGGGCCAGCCACGGGTCGTACAGCACCAGCAGCAGGACGGCCGTCGCCAGGGCCGGGACGAGGGATCGGCGGCGGCCGGTGGCGAGCGCGAGCAGCGCCACGGATCCGCAGGCGGCGGCGCGCAGCACGCTGGGGTCGGGCCGGCACACCACGACGAACGCGAGGGACAGCACCGCGCCCAGCACCGCCGTGGTCCGCAGCGAGATGCCGAGGCGGGGCGCGAGCCCGCGTCTCTCGGCCCGCTGCGCCAGCCCCGGCGGGCCGAGGAGCAGGGCGAGCAGGATGGTGAAGTTGGCCCCGGACACGGCGAGGGTGTGCGTGAGGTCGGTCTCCCGGAACGCCTCGTCCAGCTCCGGCGTCACCCGCGCGGTGTCCCCGACGACCAGTCCCGGGAGCAGCGCCCGCGCGTCCTCCGGCAGGTCCTCGGTCGCCTCGCGCAGTCCGGCGCGCAGCCGTCCCGCCAGACGCTGCGGGGCCGACGGCCCGTCCGCGATGCGGGGACCGTCCTCGCCCCGCACCCGCAGCACCGCCGCGAACCGGTCGCCGCCCTCCCGCGCCGGCGCGAGCCCCGCCTCGACCCGCAGCCGGGTGGAGGGCAGCAGGGACAGCCAGGGCGAGTGCCGGTGGCCGGCGGCGGGGACGGCCGGTTTCCGGTCACCGGCGTCGACGATCAGCAGAACCGGTGCCCGGGTTGTGCGTGCGGCCCCGCCGGCCCGTGCCACGCGCCGGACGTCGGCCTCGATCAGCACGGACACCGGGGCCACGCGGTTGCCGCTGACCCGGGGCCGGGTGAGCCGTGGATCGGCGGTGACCTCCACCTCCGCGACGACTCGGGCGTACTCCCTGGCCAGTCCGGGGACGGGACCGCGCCGGACGTCCGCGCCGTGCAGGCCCGCCGAACCGGCGGCGGCCGCGACGCACAGCAGGGTGGCCGCGACCGCGTGGGCGGTGACGCGTGCCCGCTCCGTCAGGCGCCTGCACGCCGGGAGGAGGACGGCGGCGGCCACGACCGAGGCGACCACGGTGACCGTGGCCCAGCCGGGCGGGGCGTGCAGCATCACCGCCGCCGTGGCCCAGGCGGCGAGGGCGGGCGGGACCAGCCGGAGGTCGGTCGGCCCCTCCTGCCGCGGACGGGAGACGTCCGGGCGGGCGCCCGAGTCCTCGTGGACGACGGGGGTGCGGGTGCTCATGGCCGTACGAGGTCGCGCAGGTCGGCGAAGCGGCGGTCGCCGATGCCGTTGACCTCCCTCAGCTCGTCCACCGAGCGGAAACCGCCGTTGCGGGTGCGGTAGTCGACGATGTGCTGGGCGAGGACCGGGCCGACGCCGGGAAGGGTGTCGAGCTGGTCGACGGTGGCGGTGTTGAGGGAGACGGGTGCCGGGGGGCCGGCCGCCGTTCCGGTACCCGCCGGGGCCGCGGGGGCCGCCGCTCCGGCCGGTGCCGGGCCGCCGACCACCACCTGCTCGCCGTCGACCAGGAAACGGGCGCGGTTGAGGCCGCCCGTCCTCGTGCCGGGCCGCACCCCGCCGGCCGCCTTCAGCGCGTCCTCGACCCGTGAGCCGGCGGGCAGGCGGTGGACGCCCGGGTCCCGCACCTTGCCGCTGACGTCCACCACGATCTCGGGAGCCGCCGTGCCGCCCGCCTGCGCCCAGGAACCGGGAGCACGGGGAGCGCCCGACGGGCTCGCCGCGCCTCCCGTGTCCTCCTGCGCTGCCGGAGCCGCCCGCACCACCTCCGGTGCCCGTACCGGCTGGGTGCGCCCGGTCCAGAAGTGCTGCACGGC
The DNA here is from genome assembly GCF_055778765.1 of Streptomyces sp. DSM 120436. Classification (NCBI taxonomy): domain Bacteria; kingdom Bacillati; phylum Actinomycetota; class Actinomycetes; order Kitasatosporales; family Streptomycetaceae; genus Streptomyces; species Streptomyces sp. DSM 120436. The sequence continues at coordinate 126,211 of NZ_JBSKBS010000001.1, forward strand.
GAACACCAGGGCGAGGACGAGCAGCGCCGAGAGCGCCACCACGCTCCGCCGCTCCAGCCCGCACCGGGCCTGCACCCACAGCGGCAGCCGCTCCCGCAACGCGGGTCCCCACCGCCCTGGCGGAGGTCCTGACGGCGGTCCCGGCTCGGGCACCCCGTCGGACGCCTCCCGGGCCAGGGTGTCCGGACGGCCGCCGACGTCGCCCGGCTCGCGGCAGGGGCGCGGGGCGGGCAGACGCACAGGGTGGGTGGCCGGCTCACCACCCCCCGGCCCGACACCGAGGAACCGCCCCGGACGAGCCGCGTGCGCACCGTTCCGCCCGGCTGCCGGACGCCTCCCCACGCCGTCGGGGAGGCACCGCAGCACGAGCGTCCGGTCGTCCGTCGCCGCCGCGCGCCTCGCACCCGCCCGAGGCGTCGTCAGCAGCGCGTGTCCCGCCGCCCCCTGACGGTCCACCACCACGACTCGGCGCGGCTGCAGTGAAGGCGCCAGAGCCCTCACGCCCGCCGACGCGCCGCTCTCCCCCGCCCGTGCCCAGCTCGGCGCCCTCCGTGCCGGGCGCCCTCCGCGGACCACGGGCTCCCCGCCGAACAACGTCTCCGCACGGCGCCGGATCTCCTCGCCCGGAGCCGGACGATCGCCGTCACGGGACCACGCGCGAGCCCGGTTCGGACGGCGGTGACGGTTGCGCGAGGTGCGGCCGTCGGACAGGGGGCCACGGCCCGGACCGCTGGTCGGAACAACCGTACGTGTGTGAGATCGAAGTGTCATGCGACGAGGGTCGGACACAACCGCCCCATCGCGACGATCTTGCTCAGAACCCGTGGACGGACGCCCGGTTGTGGACAACTCCGTCACCCGATCGAAGGAACGGACTCCGGCTCCCGCCTCACCGGGCCGAAACCACCACCCCCAGCAACCCCGGTCCCGTGTGCGCCCCGATCACCGCGCCCACCTCACTGACATGCAGCTCGGACAGTGCCGGCAGCCGGGCGCGGAGCCGGTCGGCCAGCGCCGAAGCCCGCTCCGGCGCGGCGAGATGGTGGACGGCGACGTCCACCTCCGCGCTCCCCGCCCGGTCAGCGGCGATCTCCTCCAGGCGGGCGATCGCCTTCGACGCCGTCCGCACCTTCTCCAGCGGTTCGATACGTCCGCCCGCCAGCTGCAGCAGCGGCTTCACCGCGAGGGCGGAGCCCAGCAGCGCCTGGGCCGCGCCGATCCGGCCGCCCCGGCGCAGATAGTCGAGCGTGTCGACGTAGAAGTAGGCCGACGTGGCCGCCGCCCGTTTCTCCGCCGCGGTGACCGCCTCGTCCACGGTGCCGCCCGCCTCCGCGGTCTCGGCGGCCGCCACCGCGCAGAAGCCGAGGGCCATCGCGATCATGCCGGTGTCCACCACGCGCACCGGCACCGGGGCCTCGCGGGCCGCGAGGACCGCCGCGTCGTGGGTGCCGGACAGCTCGGCGGAGAGATGGAGCGAGACGATGCCGGTCACGCCGGACGCGGCGACCCTGCGGTAGGTCTCCGCGAAGACCTCGGGGCTGGGCCGGGACGTCGTGACGGAACGCCGCTTCTGCAAAGCCTGGGCGAGGGAGCGGGTGGAGATCTCGGTGCCCTCCTCGAGGGCGCGGTCCCCCAGCACCACGGTCAGCGGGACCGCCGTGATGCCGTGCCGCTCCATCGTCCGGGCCGGAAGGTAGGCCGTTGAATCGGTGACGATCGCGACATGGCGGGACATGAGCTGGAGGTTACCTGCCGTGGTGGCCGTGCGGCAGCCCGGACCGTGGGGCGTCGTCCACCGTGGTGTGATCAGCGCTGCTCAGGCGGCCGTCACGTGGTGCTTTCGGGGCGCGGCTTCTTCTGCCAGGGGTAGGTGGGGTGCGGGGTGGCCGGGGCGATGGCGGGCCGCTCCTGGTCCTCGTCCCGCTGCGGCTCCGTCTCCTGGCGCGCGGTGTCCGGCCAGGTCTGCCCCGAGGCGTCGGCGGCCGGCGCCTCGGGCCAGCGCGGGGGCGCGGGTGTGGCCGGCTGGTCCGTGGTGGTCCAGTGCCGCAGGGCGCCGGCCTCCACGTCGATCTGCGTGCTCAGCGAGTCGAGGTCGTCGTCCGCGAAGCGGCGGGCGCGGTCGCGGGTGGCCCAGCGCAGGGAGTCCGCGGAGCTGGTGATGCGTTCGGTGCGCTCGCGCAGGTCGGGCAGGCGCGCGGACAGCGTCGCGCGGTCCGGCTCGCCCTCCAGGCGGCGCAGCTCGGCGTCCAGCTCGTGGCCGTGCGCGCTGAGGCGCTGGAAGAGGGCGAGGGACTCCTTCACCGAGCCGTCCTCGGCGGCGACCGCCTCCAGGGCGTCCTGCGTGGCGCGCATCGAGGTGCGCAGCTTCAGCCGGAGCTGGGCGATCTCACCGGCCGGGCCGGACTGCGCGAACGCCTTGGCGCGCAGGGTGTGGTCCTCGACCGTGCGGCGGGCCTGGTGGATGTGGCGGTCCGCGCTGCGCTTGGCGGCGCCGACGACCTTCACCGTGGCGTAGACGCCCAGCGCCACGAAGAGCACAAAAAGCAGGGCGATCACTGCGAACACCGCTTCCACGAGGCTCCTCCTCCGGGCACGTCCGGCCTGTCCGGCACACGTCGTGCCGCTCTTCCACGGTAAACGCTACGGGCAGGCCCGGAGTTCCGGCGGAACCCCGAACCTGCCCGCACACAACGCGACGGCTCCCCGTAGGGGTCGGTCGACGGCACGACCCCCACCCGTGAGGACCGACCGGGCCCGTCGGGCCAATTCAGGCCGATTCAGCCCGTTTCGACCCCTGTCCAGCCCTGTCCAGCCCTATTCAGGCCTACTCAGGCCGCGCGGACCAGCTCAGGCCGCTCAGACCAACCCAGACCGGTCCGAGCCGGTTCAGGCCGGAACGATGTTCACCAGCTTCGGCGCCCGCACGATCACCTTGCGGATCCCGGCGCCGTCCAGCGCCGTGACCACCCGCTCGTCGGCCAGCGCCGCCTTCTCCAGCTCCTCGTCGGAGATGCCCGGGGACACCTCCAGCCGCGCCTTCACCTTGCCCTTGATCTGCACCACGCAGGTGACGGTCTCGTCGACCACGTACGCCGGGTTGGCCACCGGGAAGTCCCGGTGCACCACGGAGTCGGTGTGGCCCAGCTTGCGCCACAGCTCCTCGGCGATGTGCGGGGCCAGCGGCGCGATCAGCAGCACCAGCGACTCCGCGACCGGGCGCGGCAGCGGGCCCCCGCGCTTGGTCAGGTGGTTGTTCAGCTCCGTGATCTTGGCGATGGCGGTGTTGAAGCGCATGCCCTCCAGGTCGCCGCGGACGCCGTCGACGGCCTTGTGCAGGGCGCGCAGGGTGGCCTCGTCGATGTCGTCGGTGTCGGCGACGGTCACCTCGCCGGTCGCCTCGTCGACGATGTTGCGCCACAGCCGCTGCAGCAGGCGGAACTGGCCGACGACCGCGCGGGTGTCCCAGGGGCGGGACACGTCCAGCGGGCCCATGGCCATCTCGTACAGGCGCAGCGTGTCGGCGCCGTACTCGGCGCAGATCTCGTCCGGGGTGACCGCGTTCTTCAGGGACTTGCCCATCTTGCCCAGCAGGCGGGTGACGCGCTCGCCCTGGTACCAGTAGCCGCCGTCGCGCTCCTCCACCTCGGCGGCCGGCACGGCGATGCCCCGGCTGTCGCGGTAGACGTAGGCCTGGATCATGCCCTGGTTGAACAGCTTGTGGAACGGCTCCGCCGAGGAGACGTACCCCAGGTCGTACAGCACCTTGGACCAGAAGCGGGCGTACAGCAGGTGCAGCACGGCGTGTTCGGCGCCGCCGACGTACAGGTCGACGCCGCCGTGCGGCATGCCCTCGCGCGGGCCCATCCAGTACCGCTCGATCCCGGGGTCGACCAGCTTCTCGGAGTTGTCCGGATCCAGGTAGCGCAGCTCGTACCAGCAGGAACCGGCCCAGTTGGGCATGGTGTTGGTCTCGCGCCGGTACTTCTTCGGCCCGTCGCCCAGGTCCAGGGTGACGTTCACCCACTCCTCGTTGCGCGACAGCGGCGTCTCGGGCTGGGTGTCGGCGTCGTCCGGGTCGAAGGTGCGCGGGCTGTAGTCCTCGACCTCGGGCAGCTCCAGCGGCAGCATCGACTCGGGCAGCGCGTGGGCGATGCCGTCCTCGTCGTAGACGATCGGGAAGGGCTCGCCCCAGTAGCGCTGACGGCTGAACAGCCAGTCGCGCAGGCGGAAGTTGACGGTGCCCTCGCCGTGCCCCTCGCGCTCCAGCCACTCGGTGATGCGCGCCTTGGCCTCGGCGACGCCCAGGCCGTCCAGGCAGACGTGCTCGCCGGCGGAGTTGACGATCTTCGCGTCGTGGGAGACGAAGGCGTCGTCCCAGGTCGACGGGTCGGTGCCGCGGCCGTCGGTCGGCTCGACCACGCAGACGACGGGCAGTTCGAAGGCGCGGGCGAACGCGAAGTCGCGGGAGTCGTGGCCGGGGACGGCCATGATCGCGCCGGTGCCGTAGCCCATCAGGACGTAGTCGGCGATGAAGACGGGCACCTTCTGCCCGTTGACCGGGTTGGTCGCGTACGCGCCGGTGAAGACGCCGGTCTTGTCCTTGGCCTCGGCCTGCCGCTCGACGTCGGACTTCGAGGCGGCCTGGGCGCGGTAGGCGGCGACGGCCTCGGCGGGCGTCGCGTGACCGCCGGTCCACACCTCGTGGGTGCCCTCGGGCCAGGCGTCCGGGGTGAACTTCTCGACCAGCGGGTGCTCGGGCGCCAGCACCATGTAGGTGGCGCCGAACAGCGTGTCGGGGCGGGTCGTGAAGACGGTGACGGCCTCGCCGTCGATGGGGAAGTCGACGCGGGCGCCCTCGGAGCGGCCGATCCAGTTGCGCTGCTGCAGCTTGATCGCCTCGGGCCAGTCCAGGGCGTCCAGGTCGTCCAGCAGGCGGTCGGCGTAGGCCGTGATGCGCATGTTCCACTGGCGCAGCTTGGCCTTGAAGACGGGGAAGTTGCCGCGCTCGGAGCGGCCGTCGGCGGTGACCTCCTCGTTGGCCAGCACGGTGCCCAGCCCCGGGCACCAGTTGACGGGCGCGTCGGAGGCGTAGGCCAGGCGGAACTCGCCCAGGACGTCGGCGCGCTCGGCCTCGGTCAGCTCGCTCCACGGGCGCGTGTGGCCGGGGACCGGACGCTCACCGGACTCGAACTGCGCGACCAGCTCGGAGATCGGGCGGGCCTTCTTGGCGTCCTGGTCGTACCAGGAGTTGAAGATCTGCAGGAAGATCCACTGGGTCCACTTGTAGTAGTCCGGGTCGATCGTGGCGAACGACCGGCGCTTGTCGTGGCCCAGGCCCAGCCGGCGCAGCTGGCTCTGCATGTTCTTGATGTTGGCCTCGGTGGACACGCGCGGGTGCGTGCCGGTCTGCACCGCGTACTGCTCGGCGGGCAGGCCGAAGGCGTCGAAGCCCAGGGTGTGCAGGACGTTGTGCCCGGTCATGCGCTGGAAGCGGGCGTAGACGTCGGTGGCGATGTAACCCAGCGGGTGTCCGACGTGCAGGCCCGCGCCCGAGGGGTACGGGAACATGTCCATGATGAACTTCTTGGGCCGCGCGACCAGCTCCGGGTCGCCCGCCAGGTCACCCTTCGGGTTCGGCGCCGCGTACGTGCCCTCGGCGTCCCAGAAGTCCTGCCAGCGTGCCTCGATCTCGGCGGCCAGGGCGGCCGTGTAGCGGTGCGGCGCGGCCTCCGCGGCTGCGGGGTTCGTCTCGCTCATGATCCTCAAAGCTCCATCGATCGTCTCTGCCTGCTGCTGCGACTTCCTGGAAATGAAAAAACCCCTCGCACAGGAGGGGACGCCGCGCCGATTCCGGCCTGCCGGAACTCCGGCGGTCGGGACTGATCAGCGCGGCTCGCTAAGCAGAAGGCGTACGGCACGCATGCGGTCAGGGTACCGCAGGGACGGATCCGGCCGCGACGCTCTTCCCCGGCGCACCGAACGAGGGGCAGGGGTTACTTCGCGTAACAACTCCTAAGGGGCAACACAACAGCCTCATTGTCTTTTGATAACAGCGCAATAACTCAAACCCGGTACTGACGGGTACGCCGAGGCTTAGAGTGCGGCAGCGGGACCGCTTTACCGAACCGTTCGGAGTTGCCCCCATGAACCCTCGTCCACTCGGCAGCCCACCCCCCGCCCGGGGCAGGTCGGCTGCGGCTCCGTCGTACCCGCTGTGCGTCCGGACGTCCGGAGGTGCGTCGTGAGGCCGGACGACAGCACGGCGGACGACTGGTTCGTCGACTTCCTCGACTTCGGTGTCGGCGTCCTGGCGCTGGTCTGCCTCAGCTGCTCCGTGATCTGGGGACTCGTGGCGCAGGACCGGATCCTGCTCGGCCCCCGGCAGCGGATCCTCGCGCAGGCGGTGCACCGCACCACGGCGGTCGCGGCCGTCGTCTTCCTGCTGATCCACGTCGTCGTCAAGCTGGCGCTGGACCACACCACGTGGATCGCCGCCGTGCTCCCCTTCGGGCTCGTCCTCACCGACGACGAGGCCGTCATGGGACGCGGCTTCCTGATCGGCCTGGGCACCCTGGCCGGCCTGCTGATGGTCTTCGTCGCGATCACGGGCGTCCTGCGCAACCGCTTCGCCTCCCCCGCGGAGGTCGCCGCCCGCTGGCGCGCGGTGCACATGCTGGCCTATCCGGCCTGGTGCGCGGCGCTGGTGCACGGCCTCTACGCGGGTCGAGCGGCCAAGCCGGTCTTCATGATCCTGTACGGCCTGTCGCTGCTCGGCGTGTTCGCGGCCCTGATGCTGCGGGCCTCCCCGCGCCCGGTCAAGCGCAAGGTGGCCGACCGCCTCACCTCCCTGCTGGGCCTCACCGGCCGGCAGCCGGTCCGCGACCGGCCGGCCGAGGCCGGAGCGCGCGACGCCGAGTCGGGCCTGTCCGGTCACGGCGGCGGGAACGCCCAGGACGCCAGGCGGTCGTACTCCGGCCGCCCGTCGTTCGACGCCTCCGGCCCCACGCCGGCTCCGGAACCGGCGCACGGCTTCGCGGCCGCCTACCGCGCGGTGTCCACGCCTCCCCGGCCGTCCGCGGCGCGGGGCCCGTTCCCGGACGCCACCGCCCGCATGGAGATGCCGGACCTGCGGGCCACGGAGGCGATGCCCCGCGTGGAGACGCCCTCCAGCACCTCGGGCAGCTGGCCGGTCCCGTCCCCGCCGCCGGTCGGCGAGGCCCCGCCGTCGGCGTACGACCCGCTCGACGACACCGGATACACCGTCCCGGTCCATGACAATCCGGTCGCCTCCGGCTACGGGTCGAGTGATGTGTACGACACCGCTGAGACGAACACGCTCCACGGCACGTACAACCCGGATGACACGTACAACAGCGGTCCCGCCAATGAACCAACCCCCGGTGCACCCCCGTCGGCCTACGACTTCGGCGCACCGGGTCCGGGCGAACCTTGGAACACGCCTTCCGGAGGCTTTAAGTGAACGAGGCCCTGCCCGACGTCCCTGAAGTCCGCGTCGTAGGGCTTCCCCAGCTCACGTCGGGTTTCGACCTTGTCGACCGGCTCGACCTGCAGATGCACCTCAAGGTGCACGGGCCGCTCGAGCCCCTGGGCGGCGAGCAGCTCGCGCAGCTCGCCGAACGCATCAACCTCAGGGGCCGCGGCGGCGCGGGCTTCCCCTTCCACAAGAAGCTGCGCGCGGTCGCCGAATCGGCGATCAAGCGCGGCGTCCGGCCGGTCGTCGTCGTCAACGGCAGCGAGGACGAACCGGCCTGCCGCAAGGACACGGTGCTCATCAACCGCGCACCCCATCTCATCCTCGACGGCGCGCTGCTGTGCGCCGAGGCCATGGGCGCCCGCACGCTCGTGGTGGGGGTCACCCGCGAGTCCACCCAGCGCTCGATGGAACAGGCGCTCGCCGAGCGCGGCCTGAGCAACGGCCGCCGCTCGGTGCTGCGCGCCCGGGTGCAGCGCAACCCGGTGCGCATGGTGACGGGAGCCGCGGCCTCCCTGATCCGCTCCATCGACGGCGGCCCGGCCATCCCCCCGGGCCGCAAGACCAGCGCCTCCAGGAGCGGCGTGGGCGGCGCGCCCACGCTGCTGTCCAACGCCGAGACGTTCGCCCAGCTCGCCATCGCCGCCCGCATCGGCCCGGAGCGCTACGGCAACACCGGCCTGTACGACGAGCCGGGCACCGTGATGCTCACGGTGTCCGGGGCGGTGGCCCGCCCGATGGTGATCGAGGTGCCGACCGGCGTGCCGCTGCGCTACGTGCTCCAGCTGGCCGGCGCCCCGCCGGTCCCGCAGGGCGTGCTGACGGGCGGCTACCACGGCAAGTGGATCGACGCGGCGACCGTGAACGAGGCGATCGTCTCCCGCAACTCGCTGGACGCGGTGGGCGGTTCGCTGGGCGCGGGCGCCATCCTGCCGATCAGTCAGGACACCTGCCCGCTGGGCGAGTCGCTGATGGTGGCCAAGTGGCTGGCGCAGGAGAGCGCCAACCAGTGCGGCCCCTGCTACCTGGGGCTCCCGGCCGCCGCGCGCGGCCTGGAGGACATCCTGGGCGGCGGCGGTCCGGCCGCGTTCGAGGCGGTCAGGCAGGTCGCCAAGAACGTGAAGCGGCGCGGCGCCTGTTCGCACCCGGACGGCTCCGCGATGTTCCTGGAGTCCACCCTCAGGGCGTTCACCGACGACGTCGCGGCCCATGCCCTCGGCAACGGCTGCGGACGGCCCGTGGCGGGTGTGCTGCCGCTCTTCGAGGGGGGCGCGGCCCCGACGGGCATCCCGGGCGGCGAGGACGAGGAGAAGAACGGCCCCAGCCGTCAGAAGATCTTCGTCGACTGGACGCTGTGCCGGGGCCACGGACTGTGCGCGGACATCCTCCCGGAGGTGTTCCAGCTCGGCGCGGACGGCTTCCCCACGGTGGCTCAGGCGCAGGTGCCGCGTCACGCCGAGGCGAAGGCGCTGCGCGCGGTGCGCCGCTGCCCGGCGCTGGCCCTGCGCGTCGAGGAATCGGCCCCGCAGGCGAAGGCGCCGTCCCGGAACCTCCCGGTGCTCTCCCCGGGACGCGGCAGGCGCGCCCTGGGGCGCTGACGGAAGCCTTACGCAGCCGGCCCTCTCCGGCGGTCCGTCGGGCCCGGACCGCCGGAGAGGGCCGTTCCCGTCCCCTGGGCGCGGGCGGCCCGGGAAGGCGCGCACAACGACCGAGGGCGGACCATCCGTTCGGATGGTCCGCCCTCGACTTCTGTGGAGCTAAGGAGAATTGAACTCCTGACCTCCTGCATGCCATGCAGGCGCTCTACCAACTGAGCTATAGCCCCTTGCGGTGTCCCCCGGGTCTCCCCGGCGGCGACGCCAACTTTACACGGTCCCCCCGGCCCAACACCAAATCGGTTTCGCTTCGGCCGGTTCCGCCCGGAACGCCCCCCCGGAGGGGCGCTCCCACGCCGTCAGGCACTCACGCCGTCACGAACGAGTAGAAGCGTTTGAGGGTGCAGTGCTCCTCCAGCAGCCGGCCGTAGATCGGCTCCCCCTCGAGTTCCCGGTACGTCTCGATGGGGTCGCCTTTTATGATCAGCGCCCGCGCGCACTCCTCGCACCAGTACTGGTAGTCGGTGTTGATCGGCTCCATGTCGCGGACGATCGGCGTGCCGCTGCCGCACCAGTCGCACTTCCGCCTGTGTGCACCCATCGGTCAGCTCCGGCTGTGGCCGCGGGCCGTGCACGCGTAGGAGGTCCCGCCGTGGTCGCCGAGCACCTGGGCAACGTGCGCGGAACCGCAGGAAGGGCAGCCGAGACGGGTGGAGGTCCGTCGGGTCGACACCGCTCCGAAGAGGTGGTCGACCTCCTCGAGGATGCTCGCAGGCATCACAACTCCCTCCCGTCGGGCCGCGCCCCCTTCCGGTCGTTTGATTCTGCCACGACCGGGCCAATACGGTCAGCGACGCCGTGGTACCGGTAGGGACACGGCTGTACGTCTCGTAGAGGTGTACGTCGGAGAACGCCGCCGCGCTCATCCGCGGACGACAAAAGATCCCGCCTCCGCGGAGGGAGACGGGATCTTCACCATGTGGAGCTAAGGAGAATTGAACTCCTGACCTCCTGCATGCCATGCAGGCGCTCTACCAACTGAGCTATAGCCCCTGGCCGCCACGTGAAGTGACTTCCTGGTTTCGCCCCGCTCGGCGGGGCGAACAAGAAGAACTTTAGCCTGCGACCTGCCAGAAAGTGAAATCCGGGGCCGGGGCGCCCCTGGGCGGGTCGCACGGCCGCCGCCGGACGGCCCCGGCGGCGGGCCACGGCCGTCCTCAGTCGTCGTCGCCGAGCACCGGCTCCGGCAGGCTGCCGGCGTTGTGCTCCAGCAGCCGCCAGCCCCGGGCGCCCTCGCCGAGGACGGACCAACAGCAGTTGGTGAGACCGCCCAGGCTCTCCCAGCTGCGCGCGTCGAGGCCGAGCAGCCGGCCGATGGTGGTGCGGATGGTCCCGCCGTGGCTGACGACCACGAGCGTGCCGTCCTCCGGGAGCTTCTCGGCGTGCCGCAGCACCACGGGGGCGGCGCGGTCGGCGACCTCGGTCTCCAGTTCGCCGCCGCCGCGGCGGACCGGCTCGCCGCGCTTCCACGCGGCGTACTCCTCGCCGTACCGGGCGATGATCTCGTCGTGCGTCAGGCCCTGCCAGACGCCCGCGTAGGTCTCCCGCAGGGCCTCCTCGTGGACGACGTCCAGGCCGGTGAGCGCGGCCAGCTCGGCGGCGGTGGCGGCGGCGCGCCTCAGGTCGGAGGCGATGATCGCGTCAGGCCTGAGGCCCGCCAGCAGGCGGGCGGCCCGGCGGGCCTGGGCGACGCCGGTCCCGGTCAGCTCGACGTCCGTGGTGCCCTGGAAGCGGCGCTCCACGTTCCACAGGGTCTGGCCGTGCCGCCAGAGGATGATGCGGCGGCCCCGGCGGGCGGAGCCGCCCACCTCACCGGTGGCGCTCATCCCCACTCACCGCCCGGCTCCGTCGCCTCCTCGGCCTCCTGGAGCCTGGCGTGCTCGGCGGCCTTGCCGCGGGTGGCCTTGGCCTCCTCGGGGAGGTCCAGCTCGGGGCAGTCCTTCCACAGCCGCTCCAGGGCGTAGAAGACCCGCTCCTCGCTGTGCTGGACGTGGACGACGATGTCGACGTAGTCGAGCAGCACCCAGCGGGCCTCGCGGTCGCCCTCGCGGCGGACCGGCTTGGCGCCGAGCTCCTTGCTCAGCCGCTCCTCGATCTCGTCGACGATCGACTTGACCTGGCGGTCGTTCGGCGCGGAGGCCAGCAGGAATGCGTCGGTGATGGACAGCACGTCACTGACGTCGTAGGCGACGATGTCGTGCGCGAGCTTGTCGGCGGCCGCCTGGGCTGCGGTGTTGACGAGCTCGATGGAACGGTCGGTTGCGGTCACTGCACGGCTTTCGGTCGGCGGTCACTTGTCCTCAAGGGTCTCACGGACCGCCGGGCGCACCCCACGTGAAGGACGCGGGGTGCGCCTCTGCTCACTACGAGCCGGGGTCGTAGTCCTGGCCGAGGACCACCGCCACGCGCGCGTTGCCGGAGATCTCGCCCTTGGTGACGGCGTCGGCGGGCAGGCCCAGGGTCTTGGCGACCTCGGTGGCGTTCTCCTTCTCCGCGGGGTCGGCGTAGACGACCTCGGAGGTGGCCTCGGCGGAGCCGGCGGTGCCGCCCTCCAGGAAGGTGAAGCCGCCGTTGAGGAGCACCACGCGGGCCTTCTCGGCGGTGTCCTTGTCGCCGGTGGCGTTGCGCACGGAGACGGTGACCGCGGCGTCCCGGTCGGGGCTCTTGGCGGTGCCGCCGAGGACGTCCCGGACCACGCTGTCGCTCGTCTCGGCGGTGAGCGTGCCGTCCTCCTCGACGGGGAGCAGCGTCGTGCGGTGGTCGCCGCCCTTGGCGAGGTCGGAGAGCTCCGCGAGGAAGGCGCCGAGGTCCGCGTCGGTCAGCGGCGGCTCGATGATCTGGCCGAGGGTCTGGACGGTGACCGTGGCGGCGTCCGGGTCGGAGGTCATCTTGCGCAGCACGCCGTGCAGCACCTGGCCGAACCGCTCCAGCTGGGCGTTCTGGTCCTCGCCCGGGGCGCGGTGGGTGGCGTAGGCGACGGCCGCCTTGCCGCCGAGGGTCTGGCCCTTGCCCTTCCTGACCAGCGGCGCCTGGCCCTTCTTCTTGGCGTCCGGGTCGGGCACGTCGGTGTCGGTGTCGACCTCGATGTTGCCGACCAGGTCGACGAGGGTGAGCAGGAACGGGGTGTCCAGCCGCCAGGTGCCCTCGATGTCGGTGCCGAGGACGGTGTCGAGGGCGGTCCTGGTGCCCTCGGAGCCGTCGTCCTCGACGGACTTGGCGAGCGTGGTGGTGGTGCCGTCCTCGGCGGTGAGGGCGAGGGAGTTGGGCAGCAGCACCGTGGTGCCCTGCCGGGTGGTGGTGTTGTCGACGAGCAGCGCGGTGGAGGTTCCGCCGTTCTCGGTGTCGTGCAGGTGGACGACGAGCACGTCCCGCTTCTGCGCGCCCGCGGCGGCGGTGGTGCCGGCGCCCGTGCCGGAGCCGGAGAGTCCGGGCAGCTTCCCGGCGTACCAGAGGTAGCCGACGCCGCCGGCGACGACCAGCGCGAACACCACGGTGAGGGCGATGATCCGGCTGCGGGCGCGGCGCCGGGCCTCCTCGCGGCGCTCGGTGCGGTTCTCGGTGAACTTGAGCCAGTCGATGACGTCCTCGGAGTCGTCGTCGGGCTCCTCGACGAAGGCGAACTGCTCGGTGCGGTAGTCGGGGGCCGAGTCGGAGTCGTCGGTCCCGTCGTCCACCGGGCCGGCCTGCTGAGGGATGTGCGCGGTCTGCTCCGCGGGGTGGCCGGACTGCTCCGGTATGTGCGCCGTCCGCTCGGTCACCCGGGGCTGCTGTCCGGTGCCGGCGCCCTGCCCGTAGGGGTCGTGGACGGGCTGCTGCTGGTAGGCGTCGTAGTCGTAGGAGCCGTAGGAGGGGGCCTGCTGCTGCGGGGGCACGGAGACGCCGCCGCCGTTCCCGTACGGGTCGTACGGCTGCTGCTGATGGCCGCCCGTGGCGTACGGGTCGTAGCCGTACCCCTGGTGCTCCTGCTGTCCCTGCTGCCCGTAGGGGTCGTACTGCTGGGCCTGCTGCGTCTGCTGGTCGGCGGCCTGGCGGTAGACCGGCCGGCCGTACTCGTCGTAGCCGACGAGCTCGTACGGACCCCCGTCGCCGTACCCCGCGTCGTATCCGTCGTTCACCGGTGCCCCTCTCGGCTCACTCGCCGCGGTACAGCTGACGCTTGGCGATGTAGCGCACGACGCCGTCCGGCACCAGGTACCAGACGGGGTCTCCCTTGGCGACTCTCGCACGGCAGTCCGTGGAGGAGATGGCGAGGGCCGGGACCTCCACGAGCGAGACACCGCCCTCGGGCAGGCCGGCGTCGGTCAGGTGGTGGCCGGGCCGGGTCACGCCGATGAAGTGTGCCAGGGAGAACAGTTCCTCGCTGTCGCGCCAGGTCAGGATCTGGGCGAGGGCGTCGGCGCCGGTGATGAAGAACAGGTCCGTGTCCGGGTTGAGCGCGTCGAGGTCGCGCAGGGTGTCCACGGTGTAGGTGGGTCCGCCGCGGTCGATGTCGATGCGGCTCACCGAGAACTGCGGGTTCTCGGCGGTGGCGATGACCGTCATCAGGTAACGGTCCTCGGCGGGCGAGACCGCGCGGTGGCTCTTCTGCCACGGCTGGCCGGTGGGGACGAAGACCACCTCGTCGAGGTGGAACTGCGCGGCCACCTCGCTGGCCGCCACCAGGTGCCCGTGGTGGATCGGGTCGAAAGTGCCGCCCATGACGCCCAGACGGCGCTTGCCCCGCTCGCCCGGGACGGTGCCGGGGCCGGTAGGCATGTCCTGCTCTCCCATGCGTGCAGACCCTACCGGCCCGGCCCGCGGGCTCCGTCGGCCAGTGCCCCGGAGGCGGGGACCCGGCGGTTCAGCGGTCGCGGTTGAAGCGGGTGGTGATCCACAGCAGGAGCAGCAGCGCGAGCAGGGCACCGCCGCCCGTGACCAAGGGATTGAGGCTCTGGTGGTTGCCGCCGTGCTCTCCGCCCTCGGCGGCGAGCGTGACCATCTGGACAGCGGTGCTGGGGAAGCTCATCTTCGGCAGGACCTATCGCGTGTGGGCGGGACAAAGACGTGGGCTCATCGTATGCGGGCGGCTTCACGGCGATCACGCCGACTCCGCCGTTGCGGGCGGGCGGCGTCCGGCGCGGCCGTCCTGGCGCGGGGAGGCGACCGTTGCCCGGCGCCCGGTCGTCCTGGCGCGGGGAGGCAACCGTTGCCCGGCGCCCGGTCGTCCTGGCGCGGGGAGGCAACCGTTGCCCGGCGCCCGGTCGTCCTTCCGCGTGGAGCCGCACGGAGCGGCCGTCCCTCCTGCCCGCGCACGGAATCTCCGCCTAGGCTGGGTTCCGCCACGGGGGAGCGAAGGGCCGCACCGGCGACCGCACAGGTCACTCAGACGCACATGGGGGATACATGTCCGACGGCCACCAGCACAACGGGCACGAGAGGGTGCCCGGCAGGCAGCGCAGGCGTTTCCCCGGAATCTCCTCGCGTGCGTACGAACACCCCGCCGACCGTTCCGCGCTGGTGGCGCTGCGGAAGCTGAGCGGGTTCGACACGGTCTTCAAGGCGCTCAGCGGGCTGCTGCCCGAGCGCAGTCTGCGGCTGCTGTTCCTGTCCGACTCGGTACGGGTCTCGGACCGGCAGTTCGCCCACCTCAACGACATGCTGCGGGACGCCTGCTACATCCTGGACCTGGAGAAGGTCCCGCCGATGTACGTCAACCAGGACCCGAACCCCAACGCGATGTGCATCGGCCTCGACGAGCCGATCATCGTGGTGACCACGGGTCTGGTGGAGCTGCTCGACGAGGAGGAGATGCGGGCGGTCGTCGGGCACGAGGTCGGGCACGCGCTGTCCGGTCACTCGGTCTACCGGACGGTCCTGCTGTTCCTGACGTCGCTCGCGGTCCGGGTGGCCTGGATCCCGCTGGGCAACGTGGCGATCATGGCGATCGTCACCGCGCTGCGGGAGTGGTTCCGCAAGTCGGAGCTGTCCGCGGACCGCGCGGGACTGCTGGTCGGCCAGGACCCCCAGGCGTCGATGCGCGGCCTGATGAAGATCGCGGGCGGCAACCACCTGCACGAGATGAACGTGGACGCGTTCCTGGAGCAGGCCGAGGAGTACGAGTCGGGCGGGGACCTGCGCGACTCCGTGCTGAAGATCCTGAACGTGCTGCCGCGCTCGCACCCGTTCACCACGGTGCGGGCGGCCGAGCTGAAGAAGTGGGCGGCCTCCCGCGAGTACCAGCGGATCATGGACGGCCACTACCCTCGCCGCGAGGAGGACAAGGACGCGTCGGTGCGGGACTCCTGGCGGGAGTCGGCGAGCACCTACGCCGGCGAGGTGCGGACCTCCAAGGACCCGCTGATGAAGCTGGTCAGCGACATCGCGGGCGGCGCGGGCGACCTGGGCGACCGGGTCCGCCGCGGCTTCGGCGGCTTCACCGGCCCGAAGCAGGGCCCGTCCTCCCGCCCGGACCCCGACGACGACCGGAACCCGCCGCGCGACGAGGCGTGAGCCGGGGGACGCGGCGCGGGATCCGCGCCGCGTCCCCCGGCACGACGGCCGGGCAGGCGCGCCTGTGCGACCGGGACGCATCGCCGCACGGCGGCTCGGCGGGCGCGCGCCGCGCATGGTTCACGGTTGATGCGCCGTCGCGTCCGGACGCCGCCCCGGCGGGCGCGGCGCCTGACCGGCCACCCTGGCGCGGGGCCGCGTCCGCCTCCGCCCGGCGCGCGGCGTCCGACCGGCCGCGCGCCGGCCGCTCACAGCCGCCACGGAGTCGCCTCCCCGGCCCCGCCCGGCGCCCCCGGTGCCGACTGACCGCTCACAGCCGGCACGCCGGCGTCTCCGGGCGCTCGGTCAGGCGGGCGCGTAGCGACTCTGGGCCGGCGTCCTGTCCTCCGCTCACAGCTGTGGCTGGGCCGCCCGGGAGAGCGTGCCGCAGAGGGCCGGGGCCGTGGTGTCGGGGGCGTAGGGGTCGGTGCCGGGCGGGGTCGTGCGGTCGGCGCGTTGGCCGGCGAGGAGGGGGTGGAGGCGGGGGGCCGGGTCCAGGGCGCAGGACTGGGGGCCCGCCTGGACGTGGGAGAGGACCAGTTCCGCCCGGTGCAGCCGCAGGTCCTCGCGGTCGAAGCGGAACCGCAGCTCGCGGCGGACGGTGAACAGCGACGCCTCCGCGTCCCGGCCCGCGCCGGCCGGGCGCAGCGCGTAGACGACGGTGTGGTCGGTGGTGACCTCCAGCGTCCCGGAGTCGGCCTCGGCGGCCTGGAGGGTGCCCCGGGCCCGGATGTGCGGGTCGGCCAGTTCGACCCGGGTGGGGTCGAAGCGGACCAGCCATCCGGTGACCGCGTGCCGTCCGTCGGCGGCGGGCCGGTCGACGCTCTCGTCGAACTGCTCCTGCTGGCGGGAGTCGAGCAGCACCCGCACGGTCCGGGTCTCGCCGCCGGTGAGCACGGCCGGGTCGAGGGCGGACCGTATGACGTAGTCCCTCGCGGTGAGCAGGGCGGACACGACCTGGTCGGCGGAGAAGTGCGCGGTGCGCCGGGTCGGCGGGAGGGGCACGCCCTCGGCGCCGGGGCGGAACCGCGCGGCGGGACTGTGCGCGTACAGCCGCTCCACGTCGCGGGCGCCGGGCACCGGGTCCTCGGGGGCGAGGGGCACGACGGTCATCCGCAGGGGCTCGGCGGACCGCTCGGCGGCGGGCGTCCGGTAGGGGTGGCGTACGCCCATGTAGACGGCGGTGCCGAAGGCCACGGCGATCAGCAGGACCAGCACGAGGGCCTGCCGGGACAGCCCGTCGCGGCGGGCCGGCGGAAGGCGCCGCACGGCGGGCGCGTGGTCGGTGAGGCGCTCCCGCGCGGAGAACTCCTGGAGCCGTGCGGCGCGCACGAAGGTCTCGTCGAAGACGACGGACCGGTACTCGTCCTCGCCGCCTCCGGGGGCTCCCCCGGGCGTCCCCTCGGGCGGGTCCGAAGGCTCTCCCATACCTTCAGGGTAGGTCCGGCGGGGCGCCCGTAAACGCCCGTCGGCGATCCGGCCCGTGACAGGTTCCCACCACGCCGCGGGCCGCCCTCAGGGGCCGCCGGTGGGGAGCACCGGGACGGCCGGCCGGGAGTGGTCGGCCGACGCGGAGGGCGCGGCGGCGCCCTGGCCGACCCCGGTGGTGGCGGGCGGCGGGGCGGGGTCCTGGCGCTGCGCGGAGCCGCCCCGGTAGACCGCGGAGAAGGCGAGCGCGACCATGCCGACGCCCATCAGCAGGGTCAGCATCCAGGCGACCGGCCGGCGCCAGCGGACCTGTCTGCCGTAGGGGGAGCCGTGGCCGGACTCCAGGACGTCGGCGTCCTCGTCGTCGGGGTGATGGCCGTCGGCGCCCCGGTAGCCACTGTGGCCGTCGTCGTGCCGCCGGGCACGGGCGCGGTGGGCCTCGGCCTCGGAGGCCTCGGCTCTGGCCTGCGCGGCGGCCAGGAGGCGCTCCACGGCGGTCGGCTCGTGCACCGCGGCCGCCTGGACGAAGGCCTCGTCGAAGACCACGGAGGCGAACTCTTCGTCCGACACCCCGCGGTCGTGGTCGTCGTCGGGCTTCCAGCCGTCCGGGAACGGCGTGCCCCCCACGTCCTCCGGCACGGATCCAGAGTAGACCTGGTGGGTCAATTTGGGCAGACCGTACGGAAATCCGTCCGCCCGCCGGACACCGCCCCGCGAAGGCGTCCCCGCGGGGCGCGCCGGTCAGCGCCGGGTGTGGCCGTCGCCGGTGACGATGTACTTCGTGCTGGTCAGCTCGGGCAGACCCATGGGACCGCGGGCGTGCAGCTTCTGCGTGGAGATGCCGATCTCCGCGCCGAAGCCGAACTGGCCGCCGTCGGTGAACCGGGTGGAGGCGTTCACCGCGACCGTGGTGGAGTCCACCAGCTGGGTGAACCGGCGGGCGGCCTGCTGGGAGCTGGTGACGATGGCCTCGGTGTGGCCGGAGGTCCACAGCCGGATGTGCTCGACCGCCCGGTCCAGGGAGTCGACCACGGCGGCGGCGATGTCGTGGGAGAGGTACTCGGTCTCCCAGTCCTCCGTGGTGGCCTCCACGACGGTGGCGCGGGAGTCCTTGGCGTACGCCATCACGCGCTCGTCGGCGTGCACGGTGACCCCGGCGTCCGCGAGGGCGTCCAGCGCGCGGGGCAGGAACTCGGCGGCGATGTCCTGGTGCACCAGCAGCGTCTCGGCGGCGTTGCACACGCCGACCCGCTGCGCCTTGGAGTTCACCAGGATCTCGACGGCCATGTCGATGTCGACGCGGGCGTCGACGTAGACGTGGCAGTTGCCGGTGCCGGTCTCGATGACGGGGACGGTGGACTCCTGCACGACGGTGTTGATCAGCGAGGCGCCGCCGCGCGGGATCAGCACGTCGACCAGGCCGCGGGCGCGCATCAGCTCGCGCACGCTGTCCCGGCTCTCCCCGGGGACCATCTGGACGGCGTCGGCGGGCAGGCCCGCGCCGTGCACGGCGTCGCGCACCACCCGCACCAGCGCGGTGTTGGAGCGGTAGGCGGAGGAGGAGCCGCGCAGCAGGACCGCGTTGCCCGACTTCAGGCAGAGGGCGGCGGCGTCGACCGTCACGTTGGGCCGGCCCTCGTAGATGATGCCGACGACGCCGAGCGGCACCCGGACCTGGCGCAGGTCGATGCCGTTGGGCAGGCTCGAGCCGCGGACGACCTCGCCGACCGGGTCGGGCAGCGCGGCCACGTCGCGCACGTCGGCGGCGACGGCGCGGACCCGCTCCGGGGTGAGGGTGAGCCGGTCGATCATGCCCTCACCGGTCCCGGCCTCGCGCGCCTTCGCCACGTCCTGGGCGTTGGCCTCGACGATCTCGTTCGTGCGGACCTCCAGCGCGTCCGCGATGGCGAGCAGCGCGTCGTCCTTGGCGGCGCGCGGCAGCGGCGCGAGGGTGGCGGCGGCGCCCTTGGCGCGGTAGGCGGCCTGGCTGACCGGGGACATCGAGTCGAACGGCGAGAGCGTGGTCATGGAAGGAAGCGTAGTGCGCGCGGCGCGCCGCGGAGGCGTTCGTTTCACACCCCGAGACGGGGACATTCACCGCCATAACGGATGTGACCGGTGGGGCGCCCGGCGCTACGGGAAGGGGTGCACCCCGACCGGGGTGGCCGGCACCGGCCCGTGTCCGGCGGCGACCCGCTGGCGGTAGGTGGCCCGGTCGATGACCTCCAGGCCCACGATCTCCCACGGCGGCAGTCCCGCGGTCCGCCGGTGCTCGCCCCACAGGCGCAGCGCCACCGCGGCCGCGTCGTGCAGGTCGCGGGCCTCCTCCCAGTAGCGGATCTCCGCGTGGTCGTCGGCGTAGCGGCTGGTCAGCAGGAAGGGATGGTCGTGGGCGAGCTGCTCCAGCGCCCGCCGGACCTCCGCGACCGGCGCGGGCTCACCGGACACGCTGAGCGTGACGTGCCACAGGCGGGGCAGGTCGCGCGCCTCGCCGCCCCGGTGCCGGTCCCCGGCCGCGACGCCGGTCAGGGCGCGTTCCTCGCCCGCCGCCCGGGGACCGCGACCACCGCGGGACACCGGTGTCCCAGGGCGCACTCGTCTCACGACGGCCTCCTTCACACGCGGACCGCCCGGGGCCGGGCGGAATGTGTCCCTGCGACAAAGTGGAGCAGGCCGTCGCGGTTCGCGGGGCGGTTTCGCGGAACGTCCACCACCGAGGGCCGACGTTCTGGCGCATTACGGATGCAGGACCACGAGATCGTCCCTGTGTACGACCTCGCGTTCGTACCCGGGGCCGAGTTCCCGGGCGAGTTCGCGGGTGGAGCGGCCCACCAGGAGGGGGATCTCCTTGGCGTCGAAGTTGACGAGCCCGCGGGCCACCGCGTGCCCCTCCCGGTCCCGCAGCTCCACCGGGTCGCCCGCGCTGAAGTCGCCCTCGACGCCCGCGATGCCGGCCGGCAGCAGCGACTTGCGGCCCTCCACGACCGCGCGCACCGCGCCGTCGTCCAGAGTGAGCGAGCCCTGCGGGGTGGAGGCGTGCTGGAGCCACAGCAGGCGGTCGGCGGAGCGGCGCCCGGTGGGGTGGAAGTAGGTGCCGGTGTCGCCGCCGCCGAGCGCCTCGGCCGCGTGGACCGCGCTGGTCAGCACCACCGGGATGCCCGCGGCGGCGGCGATCCGGGCGGCCTCGACCTTGGTGACCATGCCGCCGGTGCCGACGCCCGCCTTGCCGGCGCTGCCGATCTCCACGTGGGCGAGGTCCTCGGGCCCCCTGACCTCGGCGATCCGTGAGGTGCCGGGGCGGGACGGGTCGCCGTCGTAGACGCCGTCCACGTCGGACAGCAGCACCAGCAGGTCGGCGTGGACCAGGTGGGCGACGAGGGCGGCGAGGCGGTCGTTGTCGCCGAAGCGGATCTCGTCGGTGGCCACCGTGTCGTTCTCGTTGACGACCGGGAGGGCGCCCATCGCGAGCAGCTTGTCCAGGGTGCGGGAGGCGTTGCGGTGGTGGGCGCGGCGGCTCATGTCGTCGCTGGTCAGCAGCACCTGGCCGACGCGGACGCCGTAGCGGGCGAAGGAGGCGGTGTAGCGGGCGACCAGGAGGCCCTGGCCGACGCTGGCGGCGGCCTGCTGGCGGGCCAGGTCGCGGGGGCGGCGGCGCAGCCCCAGCGGGGCGAGTCCGGCGGCGATGGCGCCCGAGGAGACGAGGACGACCTCCCGCTCCCCGCCGCTCCTGGTCTTGGCCAGGACGTCCACGAGCGCGTCCACGCGGTCGGCGTCCAGTCCGCCCGCCGCGGTGGTCAGCGACGAGGAGCCGACCTTGACGACGATCCTGTGCGCCTCGCCCACGGTCTGCCGTGCCCCTGCCACCTTGCCGTCGCTCCCTCGGATCGGTCGTTCCACCCGCCAGGAAATCTACGCGAAGCGCGTCGAAGGACGCTCGGCGGTCCAGCCCCCGGACACGGCCGCCGGTGCGCGGAACGCCGTGCCCCGTCCGTGCGCCCCGGCGTGCGGGCACCTGTGCGACGACACCGGGCCGAGGACCGCGCGTCACACGCGTGTCGTCCGCAGGGCGACGGCCGTTAACCCCTGCGCACGTCCCTCACGACCCTGGAGCGACCGCAGTGTCCCGACCCACGTCCCGTCGGCGGTTCCGGGCGGGTGTCCGCCGGCCCCGCCTCCCGCTGCCCCGCCTGCCCGGCCGCCCCGCGCTCGCCACGGTGCTGACGGCGTCCGTCCTGGCCGGCGCCTATGCGGTGCAGGCCGTGGCGGCGCTGGCCCCGCACGTGCCGCTGCTGCTGGCCGCCACCGCCCTCTCGCTGGCCGTCGAGGGCGTGCTGTACCGCTGGCAGCGGGGCGTGCCGGCGCTGTTCGCCAAGGCGCACGCGGACGTCACCGTCCGCCATGTGCTGCGCGACCTGCTGCTGGTGGTGGGCCTGCTGCGGCTCGGCGAGCAGCACCGTGAGACGCAGTACGCGCCGCTGCTCGCCGGTCTGCTGCTCTGCTACGCCCTGCACTGCGCCATCCAGGCGGTGTCCGTGCTGGTGCGCCGCACCCGCACCCTGCCGGTGGTGACCCGCAACATCGACGCCTCCGCGCTGCGCCTCACCCCCGCCCCGCCCGCGCTGCTGCGCCGTCCCGGGCACCGGCTGCTGGTGTTCGGGCTGCCCGCGACGGCCGGGCTGACGGCGACGGCGGTGACGGACGACACGCGGTGCGCGGCGGCCGGGACCGCGCTGTCGCTGGCGCTCGCGCTGGGCGGGCTGGTGACGCTGTCGCTGCGGCTGCTGCCGGGGCGGCGGCCGGCGGGCGAGCAGGAGGTGCTCGCCTGGTTCGACGCGTGGCTGGCCGAGTACCGGCCCACGGTGGGGCTGTACTTCTCGGGCGGGCCGTCCTCCGTCTACCAGGCGGGGATGTGGCTGGAGCCGCTGGCCCGGATCGACGGCCGGCCGCTCATCGTGCTGCGCGAGCGGTCCATGGTGTCGCGGATCCCGGCGACCGACATCCCGATCGTGTGCCTGCCGAAGGTGCCCACCCTGATGCGGCTGGAGCACTCCACGCTCCAGGTGCTCATCCACCCGTCCAACTCGGGCAAGACCTCGCAGGTGCTGCGCATCCCCACCCTCAAGCACGCCTTCGTCAACCACGGGGAGAGCGACAAGCTGTCCTCGTGCAACCCGTACGCGAAGGCGTACGACGAGGTGTGGGTCGCGGGTCCGGCGGCGCGCGAGCGGTACGCGCTGGCCGAGGTCGGGGTCGAGGACAAGGACGTGGTGGAGATCGGCCGCCCGCAACTGGACGCGGTGCGCCCGTACGCGGGGCCGCCCACGGGCGCGTACACCACCGTGCTGTACGCGCCGACCTGGGAGGGCTGGGACGGCAACCCGGGCAACACCTCGGTGATCGCGGCCGGCGAGAACCTGGTGCGGGCGCTGCTCGCTGACCCCGGGGTGCGGCTGCTGTACAAGCCGCACCCGCTGACCGGCTCGGTGGACCCGCGGGCGGGCGCCGCGGACCGCCGTGTCCGGGAGCTGATCCGCGCGGCCAACCGGGCCCGCTCCCACTCGCGCCCCGCCCCGTCGAAGGAGCTGGCCGCCCGCACCGCCGAGCTGACCCGGCTGACCGCGGCGGAGTTCCGGGAGGGCGCCGACCAGGCCGAGCGGATGCTCGTCCAGTCCGCTCCCCCGCCGGGCCGCGCGGCGGCCGTGGCGCGGGCGACGGCGGCCTGGGAGGCGGCGTACTGGGCGTCGCTGCCGGAGTGGGAGCACCAGGTCGTCGTGGACGTCCGCCCCTCGCTGTACTCCTGCTTCAACGTCGCCGACCTGCTGATCAGCGACGTGTCGAGCGTGATCAGCGACTTCCTGGCGAGCGGCAAGCCGTACGCGGTGGCCAACACGGGCGGGATGTCCGAGGCGGAGTTCCGCGCGGCCTTCCCGACGGTGACGGCGGCGACCGTCCTGACCCCGGACGCGACGGGGGTGCCGGCCCTGCTGGAAGCGGTCCGGCATCCGGAGAAGGACGGTCTGGCGCAGGCGCGCGCGGACTTGAGGCTGCGGCTGCTGGGCCCGGCCGAGCCCCCGTCCCAGGAACGCTTCGCCGGGGCCGTGCGCGCCCTGTGCGCGGCGGCCGGGACGCACAGGGCGCGGATGACCGGGCGGACGGCCGCGGGAGTCCCCGGTCCACGACAGGCGCCCGCGCGGATCACGCCGCCCGCCCGGTCCGCGTCGGCCGAGTCCGGACAAGTGGCCTAGCGACGCGTCCGCCGGCGGGTCAGTCCCTGCGGGGCAGGATCAGCAGGGCGTCGCCGACAGGGCGTTCGTCGGTGGGGCCGGAGGGCGTGGTGAGCACCGTGCCGTCGACCACCATCGTGGTCGAGCCGCCGCCGTCGAGGCTGACCGCGTCGCGCAGCCCGAGCCTCTTGGCGACCTCGGCGCTCTCGCCGATGCTGAGCCCGAGGGCGTCGGCGCTGCGTCCGTGGGCGGTGACCAGCACGGTGCGGCCGGCCGCGTCCACGCCGGCCAGCGTGCGCGGATTGCGCTTGTGCGCCCAGCCGTAGTAGAAGCTCGGGTCGTCCCGGCGCACCATGCCGTCGGCGGCGGGGGTGACGTGGAGCCGTCCGTCGCGGACGAGTTCCGGGCCGGCGTTCAGGATGCCTGTCCCGGGGGAGGGCGAGACCCGGCGCCCGCGCGGGTCCAGCAGGGTCGTCCTCAGGGTCAGGTTCTCACCGGTCCCCGCGAGGTCCGACAGTTCGCTGACGCGCTGCCCGGTCGCCTGGACCGAGCTGCCGCCCGACGGGAGCGGTCCGCCGCGCGGTGAGCGCAGTTCGACGACCCGGCCCCGGGCGTCCAGCACGGCCTCGAGCCCTTCGCCCTCCGGCGTGCGCTGCCCGTAGTCGGACGTGAAGGCGACGAGTTCGTCGGCGTTGGTGCAGGTCACGTCGTGCAGCGGCCGGGAGGTCGGGGTGTCGCCCACGGATCCGCCGCAGTTCCGGATCAGACCCGGAACCCGGTTGAGGCCGCTCAGAGGCAGCGCGGTGTCCCCGCCGACGACGTGCCCCTCCCACGTGTACCGGGTGATCTCCGTCCGCCGCCCGTCCTCGTGGACCACCAGACTGGGACGCCCGCTCACCGGCTCACTCAGCAGGCGCCCGTCGTACACGCCCGTGCCGGCGGGATCCCCGGGCGCGCCCGCGTCCGGGTCGAAGACGAAGAACCCGGCGTTGACCGCCGCGACGGCGCCGGCCTCGTCCGCCAGCTCGCTGGTCGTCTCGCTGTTCTCCAGGTCCGGGCCGTACGACGCCCGGAGGCTCCCGCGGAACCGGCTCGGGTCGATCGTGAGCACGTCGACGCGCCACGGGCCGCCGGCCGCGACGTCACCGTCCCAGCCCGTGTACACGACGGTCCCCGCGTACCCGGCCGCCTTCAGCCGTGCGCGCTCGGACGCCGCGGCGGACTGCGAGCCGAACGATCCGACGCGGACCCGCCACCCCAGCGTGCCTCCGGCGTAATCGGCCGTCATCGGTGTCGTCACCTGCTCGGCCCGGGCCTGGAAACCGTCCCGCTCCAGGTCGGCCGCCCACTCGGTGGCGCTCGGCTCGTCCTTCAGGACGGTCAGCGGCGCGTCGGGGTCCGGTGAGGTGTCACCGCCCGGAACGGCGACCTCGACCGTCCAGCGAAGCGCCGGGTCCTTGGCGCCGCGGACGATGCGGGTGAGGGTGACGCCGGGCTGCACGGTCCGTGTGGTGCGGGTCTCCTTCAGGCCTGAGGGCCCCAGCGGCAGGGCGTTCTCCCCCTGCTTCGCGGCTGAGGACGCCTGCAGGGACGGCACGTTCACCATGACGACGACGCCGATGGCTATGGCGACGCCCGCGCCGCACAGTCTCTTGATCATCTGCACCAACTGGAGAAAAGGAACGAATGGGGGGACCGCGCCCTTTCGACCGCACACGGTCGACGCGACAACGGTGAAAGGCGGCCGCCACCGAACGGGTCCGGGCAGCACTCCTCCGCATGGCGAGAACGTGAAGACTTCGCGACGGAGTCAAGATCATATGAGTGGCTCGTGTCACTCCTGCGGCGGGGGTGGCGTAGCCGCCCCCGCCACGGCTCCGACGTCTGGCGGGGGCGGCGGGAACGGCCGGCTCCTCGGGCCCTCCGGCCTCGAGGATCACGTCGCGCGGGAGAGCGCCCGGACCCGCCTGAGGCGAGGACGTCGCCGTCAGGCGCGCTCGAAGGAGCTCGGGTAGGGGAAGTACCACTCCAGGAAGTCGTGGACGTAGGCGCGCACGTACTCCCGCCGCTCGGGGGCGGTGTCCACGTCGTTCAGGCAGAAGAAGTCGTAGCCGCGCCGCTCCTTGAGGGACTCCACCCGCTCCTCCAGGTGGGCCTTGCCGACGTCGACGTAGCGGTACGTGAACTTCCCCGGGACGGCACGGCCGGTGAGCAGCGCCAGGTGGTGGTGGAAGGAGGTGGCCGGCGCCACGTCCTCGATGGACCGGAACCGCGACCGCATGGTCCGTCCGATCGCCTCCGGGAAGTCCCGCTCCAGGTCGTTCAGCACGTCCCGGCGCTGCGGGTGCGGGGTGTGCAGGAACTTGTGGGTGATGGACACCCCGTAGGTCTCCTCCAGCAGCCTGCGCACGTTCCGCCCGGCCGAGTTGGGGGCGGAGGCCTGCGGGTGCGGGGCGCCGGCGCCGATCTGGTACGAGGAGAAGGGCAGGCGGGCGATGCCGTTGGGGTGGAAGAAGTGCTGCGGGGTGACGCTGCGGCCGACGAACACGTCGTCGTTGAAGTACAGGTAGTGGTCCGACAGGCCCGGGATGTGGTGCAGCCGCGTCTCGATCGCGTGCGAGTTGAACACCGGCAGGACGCCCTCGGGGAAGATGTCCCTGTGGTCCACCACGGTGACGCCCGGCGCGTCCGGGTCCAGCCACTCGGGGGTCTGGCCGTCGGTGACGATGTACACGTGCCGCACGAAGCCGGCGTACATCTCCAGCGACCGCAGCGAGTACTTCAGCTCGTCGTGGCTGGTGTACCGGGACTCGCCGACCTCGCGGGCCGCGATGCCTGCGTCCCCCTCGCCCCGGTACTTCTGGCGCTTGGCCCGCAGCTCGGGGTCCTGGCCGTCGACCCAGGTGTAGACGGCGTCGATGGGGAACGTCACGTCCTCCACCGTGGTCACCGTGAACGGCGCGACGGTGGGGTGGACCCGTCCGGCGACCGTGACCTCCGCGGGCCGCTGCTCCGCGGTCGGCAGCACGTCGGCGACGCGGTTGCGCCGGGGGGCGACGAGGGAGTCGGCCAGCACGTCGGCCGAGGCCTGCGGCGACACACGCGCCAGCTCCGCCTCCGCCTGCGGACCCGCCAGCACCTCCGCACCGTCCCGCCAGAACTCCACGTCACAGCCCAGCTGCGGACCACCCAGAACCTGACCCGCAGGCCCCAGACGCACCACACCGAACCGCATCACCGGAGCCGACGACAACGACTTCGGCCACACCTCGTCCGCGAACAACGAGAAGTCCGACACCCCACCCGGACGAGGACGCGCCGCGAACACCACCGTCCCCGCGTACAACTCCCGCATCGACGCCAGGAACGCCCCACGATCCGACTCACGCACCCCCAGCGCCCACGCCGTACGCGACACACCCGGCACCACGAAGTACGAGATCCCCGCACGCTCCAGAGCGTCCGCCACCAGCCCCAGATTCTCCGCAGCCGCACCCGCCGCCGTGAACGAGTCGACCACCCGCCCCCACAACGGCTGACCGTGGAACGACGCCTGGCGCACACCCGCGTCCGGCCCGAGCAGGGCCTGCCGCTGCCGGTCGAGGCGCGCGGCCGACGCCCGGTCGCGCACCTTCCGTCCGACGCCGAGTCCCCTGCGCGCGAGCTTCCGGATCGGCCGCGACCCCGGTGCCATCAACGCGTCCCGGAAGACGTGCTTTCAGGTGCCTTCTCGAAGGAGCTCGGGAAGGGGAAGTACTCCTCCAGGAAGGAGAACATGCGGGCCGTGACCTCGGCGCGCTGCTCCGGCGGCACGTCGACGTCGTTGAGGCAGAAGAAGTCGAAGTTGCGCTTGGTCCGGATGCCCTCGAGACGGCGGTCCGCGTCCTCACGGCTGATGTTGACGTACCGGAAGCGGAACTTGCCGGGGACGCCCTTGCCGGTGATGTACGCGTGGTTGTAGTGCATCGAGGCGGTCATGGCGATGTCGTCGGGCGACCGGAAGCGCGAGCGCATGGTCTGGCCGACCTCCTCGGGGAACATCTCCTCGAGCTCCTGCAGCACGGACCGCACCTGCGGCAGCGGGGTGTGCATGAAGTTGTGCGTGATGAAGCGGTCGTGGGCCTTCATCAGGAGCTGGCGCACGTTCTTGCCGGCCGAGTTGGTGGCGGTCTCGCCGCCGTGCGGCTGGCCGACGCCGACCTTGAGCGGCGAGAACGGGATGCGGGCGATGCCGTTGGCGTAGAAGAAGTGCTGCGGGGTGACGCTGCGGCCGACGAACACGTCGTCGTTGAAGTACAGGTAGTGGTCCGACAGGCCCGGGATGTGGTGCAGCCGCGTCTCGATCGCGTGCGAGTTGAACACCGGCAGGACGCCCTCGGGGAAGATGTCCCTGTGGTCCACCACGGTGACGCCCGGCGCGTCCGGGTCCAGCCACTCGGGGGTCTGGCCGTCGGTGACGATGTACACGTGCCGCACGAAGCCGGCGTACATCTCCAGCGACCGCAGCGAGTACTTCAGCTCGTCGTGGCTGGTGTACCGGGACTCGTTGGTCTCCTTGTCGAGGATCGCCGGGACGCCCTCGCTCTTGTACTTCTGGCGCTTGGCCCGCAGCTCGGGGTCCTGGCCGTCGACCCAGGTGTAGACGACGTCGATGGGGAACGTCACGTCCTCCACCGTGGTCACCGTGAACGGCGCGAACGTCGGGAAGTCGCGGCCCTGGACGGTGATCTTGGCGGACTTCTGCTCGCTGGTGGGCATGACGTCCGATATGCGGTTGCGCCGGGGGGCGACGAGGGAGTCGGCCAGCACGTCGGCCGAGGCCTGCGGCGACACACGCGCCAGCTCCGCCTCCGCCTGCGGACCCGCCAGCACCTCCGCACCGTCCCGCCAGAACTCCACGTCACAGCCCAGCTGCGGACCACCCAGAACCTGACCCGCAGGCCCCAGACGCACCACACCGAACCGCATCACCGGAGCCGACGACAACGACTTCGGCCACACCTCGTCCGCGAACAACGAGAAGTCCGACACCCCACCCGGACGAGGACGCGCCGCGAACACCACCGTCCCCGCGTACAACTCCCGCATCGACGCCAGGAACGCCCCACGATCCGACTCACGCACCCCCAGCGCCCACGCCGTACGCGACACACCCGGCACCACGAAGTACGAGATCCCCGCACGCTCCAGAGCGTCCGCCACCAGCCCCAGATTCTCCGCAGCCGCACCCGCCGCCGTGAACGAGTCGACCACCCGCCCCCACAACGGCTCACTGTCGGACGACACCTGGCGCACACCCGCGTCGGAGCGCAACAGGCCCTGCCGCTGCCGTGTCACCCGCAACAACCACGCCCGGCGCTTCTGCGCCTGCATCGCGCTCTTGGTCCGCGACTTCAGACTGCTTCCGATGCGGGTACGCACACTCACTTCAATCCCAAACCCTTCGGCGAGTCCCGACGTGGCCTACATGATGGGGGCATCAAGGCGACCAGCGGCAACGAGCGCTGCACCCCCATACGGCGCCAGACGCGGAGCGCACGGGGCCCCTCCAGGGTCAAGCCGCAGGGGGGAAGTTTACAGCAACGCGGTCACATTCCTGTTCGACGACGTCGGCCGCCACGACCGGCGGAACGCACACCATCGTCGTTCGTGTTTGCGACCGTCAATTCCGGGACTTACACCCTCCGTAAGCGTAATCTTCGGACATATCCCTCCCTCTTGAGATACCGACCGTTCCCGTTCACCCGGTGATCACTTTCGTGATGTAGCACACACTCGCGTTTGGAAGCACAGTGTTCGGGCGAGCATGCAGACTTACGGTCATGCGTGTACCTTCACTCCCCGAAGTCCGCCGCCTCACGGAGAAGCAGCGAGACGCCTGGTGGACCGTTCTCCTGGTCGATCCCGTCGCCACCCCCCTGGTCCGGTGGACCGCCATGTGGACCCGGGTGACCCCGAACCAGATCACCTGGGCCGCCCTGGTACTGGGGATCGGGGCCGCGGCCTGCTTCGCCCAGGGTGACTGGCAGTGGCTGATCGCCGGAGCCGTCGTCTACCACGTCAGCTTCATCCTGGACTGCATGGACGGGAAGCTCGCCCGTCTGACGGGGAAGGGCTCGGCGTTCGGCGCCTGGCTCGACTACATCTTCGACCGCGTCCGCGTGCTGATCTGCGCCGTCGCCCTGATGGGCGGGCAGTACCAGCGCACGGAGGACGTCACCTACATATGGCTCGCGGTGGCCGTGGTGTTCCTCGACATGCTCCGCTACATGGACGCGCTCGAGATATGGAAGGTCCGCCTGAACATGCGGCGGCGTCAGCGTGAGCGCGCCGCTGAGCTGGGGCTGATCGACCCCACGACCCAGGACGGCGGATCCGACGAGGACTCCGAGGCCGACGACACGCCGGTGAAGGGCACCGCCAAGGTCCCCGCCCAGCCGACGGGCAGCGAGGTGCCCGCCGTCTCCGCCCAGACGCCGGCCCCCGCGCACGTCGTGCCCCCGGCGAAGACGTTCATCACGCGTCTCCCCGGCTACGTGCGGCTGCGCGACTTCCTCATCAGCCACCGGATCCGCATCCACCTGTTCAGCGGCATCGAGTTCCAGATGACGATCTTCATCGTCGCGCCGCTGGTCAACCAGATCTTCTGGCCGACGGTCGCCGCGGGCGCCCTGCTCCTCGCCTTCGAGGTGCTCGTCGTCTACCGCCTCCTCCTCGCCACCCGTGCCTTCCAGCGCACGATGGCCCGGTACGACCGCCTGGAGGCCGAGATGAAGTCCGACATCACCCCCAGCCCGTCGGAGCAGACCACGCTGGTCTGAGGGTGAGCCGGGCGGCCGGCGGAACGGACGGGCGCGGACGCTCCGGACGGGGAGTGTGCGGACCCCGGCGCGTCCCCGGACCGCGCGACCTCGCAGAGCCGTGCGCGGTCACGGGCGGCGCGACGACGCGGTCGTCGGCGGGGGCGGCCCGCCGGGGCCGTGGCGGTCATGGACTCCGTGGCGAGGGACGCCCTCGGGAAGGACACGGAATCCGGCCGGAACTTCCACGTGACCCCTTCTCCGGCCGGTCACCGGCACGAACAGGGGGAAGGCCGGGCGTGCCGCCCCCGGCGCCGTGCGCCGACCGGGCGGACGCCCCGGTTCGGGAGACCGCCGCCGGGCCTCCTTGAGTCATTTGTTATGACAATGCGGCAGAAGATGTGACGGACCCCGGGCCGGACGGGGATACGCTCGATCATCCGACTCCGCGTCGATCACCGGCGTCAGCAGGTCCCGGAGGCGACTGGCCCCGGACCGTGCCGCAGACCTCCCAGGTCTCGCCGATCCTCCATGCTCCACGAACAAGGAGAACTCCCAAGTGTCCGCCCGCGATCTCGCGTCCCCACCGCGGCCTTCAGCAGATGGCTCTCCGTCCGTCCCCCAGGCGCGGGGCGACTCCCCCGCACCTCCGTCCAGCGGGAACGCCGCCCCCGCGGCGGGCGGCGCCGGGCTGAGGCTGGACATCCAGGGCCTGCGCGCGGTCGCGGTCACCCTGGTGGTGGTCGCCCACGCGGGGGTGTCGTCCCTGGCCGGCGGCTTCGTCGGCGTGGACGTCTTCTTCGTCATCTCCGGCTTCCTCATCACCTCGCTGATGCTCCGCGAGTGGAAGCGCGAGGGACGGATCTCGCTGGGCCGCTTCTACGCCCGCCGGGCCATGCGCCTGCTGCCCGCCTCCACGCTGGTCGTCCTGGCGACGCTGGCCGGGTCCTGGCTCTTCCTGGGCCCGCTGCGGTTCGCGGACTACGCCAAGGACGCCATCGCGTCCGCCTGGTACGTCGTCAACTTCCGGATGGCCGACTCGGGCACCGACTACTTCAACACCGACGTGCCGCCCTCGCCGTTCCAGCACTTCTGGTCGCTGGCGGTGGAGGAGCAGTTCTACCTGATCTGGCCCGTCGTGCTGATCGTGGCGCTGAAGATCTTCCGGCGCCGGACCCTGCTGGCG
Organism: Streptomyces sp. DSM 120436; assembly: GCF_055778765.1. Lineage (NCBI taxonomy): Bacteria > Bacillati > Actinomycetota > Actinomycetes > Kitasatosporales > Streptomycetaceae > Streptomyces > Streptomyces sp. DSM 120436. The sequence goes on from NZ_JBSKBS010000001.1 coordinate 157,524, forward strand.
ATTCCGCTGCTGGCCCTGGCCGCCGCGTCCTTCGCCGTCAACCTGCACCTCACCGAGACGTCCCCGTCGTGGGCCTACTTCGGCTCGCAGGGCCGCATCTGGGAGCTGGCGGTCGGCGCGCTGCTGGCGCTGGTGGCGCACCGGCTGAACGACATCCCGCGCCCGGTCGCCGCGGTCCTCAGCTGGGCCGGCCTGGCCGCCATCGCCTACGCGGCGGTGGCCTTCGACGAGAGCACCGTCTTCCCCGGCCACAACGCCGTCGTCCCGGTCCTCGGCGCGGCCGCCGTGCTGGCCGGCGGAGCGGCGGGCGGCCGCTACGGCGCGGGCGCGATCCTGTCGCTGCGGCCCGCCGTGTGGGTCGGCGGTGTCTCCTACGCCTGGTACCTGTGGCACTGGCCGCTCATCGTCATCGTGCCCGCGGCCCTCGGCTTCGGTGAGAACGAGGGCCCGCTGCGGCTGATCGCCGCCCTGAGCGGTCTCGTGCTGGCCTGGGGGACGCTGCACCTGGTCGAGGACCCGATGCGGTTCCACCGGGCGTTCAAGGCCCACGCGGGCCGGGGCCTGTCGATGGGTCTGGGTCTGTCGGCGGTCGCGGCGGCGGTCTCGCTGGTCACCCTGCAGTTCCCGCCGAGCCTGTCCTCGGGCGGCGCGCAGCAGGACACCAAGGAGGCGATCGCCCAGGCGCCGGACCCGCAGGCCGCGCTGACCCGGCTGCTGCAGAACCCGGCGGAGAAGATGCCGTCCAACCTCTCGCCGAGCGTGCGCGACGTGGCGTACAAGCGGACGGCGGTCTACAACGACGACTGCGCGCTGACCATGGCGGAGGAGAAGCAGACGCAGCCGTGTCTGTACGGCGACGAGGACGGCGAGCGCACCGTGGTGCTCTTCGGCGACTCGCACGTCGCCCAGTGGTTCCCGGCCTTCGACGCGATCGCCCGCGAGCACGACTGGAAGCTCTACTCGTTCACCAAGAACGCCTGCAAGGTGGCCCAGATCACCATCGCGTACAACAACGGCCCGTACGCGTCCTGCGACGAGTGGCGTGAGGTGACCATCGAGAAGATCCGCGCGATGGAGCCCGACCTGGTCGTCACCTCCAGCTCCAACTCGGCGAAGCTGTGGGGCGAGGGCGACATCGCCGCCGAGTGGGGCGAGGGCCAGGCCGAGACGTACCGGATGCTCCAGCAGGGCCGCACCCGGGTGCTCACGCTGCTGGACAACCCCTGGCCGAAGGACAACGCGGTGGACTGCGCGGTCGCCCACCCGGACGACCTCGGCGCGTGCGCCAACGAGCGGTCCGAGGCCGACCCGCAGCCCTCGGTCACCGAGGCGATCCGCGAGGCGGCGGCTGACGAGGACGTGGCGGTCATCGACCCCTACGACTGGGTCTGCGCCCCGTCCGGCACCTGCCCGGTCGTGGTGGGCAACACCCTGGTGTACCGGGACTACGGCCACCTGGCGGACGCCTACGTCGAGGCCTTGACCCCGGTGGTGGAGGAGCGGCTGCTGCGGCTCTTCGGGGCGGACCTGAACCGCACCCCGGGAGCCTGAGCACCGGCCACGCGAAGAAGGGCCCGTTCCGGCGACGGAACGGGCCCTTCTCGTGCGCGGGGAGCTCTTGGGTCAGAACGGTTCGAAGCCGTCGAACTCCCGCTGCGCCTCGTCGCGTGCGGCGTCGCGGTCGCGGCGCCGCTGGGCGGCCGGGCGGGGCGCCTCGAAGCGGTGGTCCTCGCCGCGGCGGCCGAGCATCTCCGCGCCCGCGGTGACGGACGGCTCCCAGTCGAAGACCACGGCGTTGTCCTCGGGGCCGATGGCCACGGCGTCGCCGGAGCGGGCGCCGGACTTCATCAGCTCGTCCTCGACGCCGAGGCGGTTGAGCCGGTCGGCGAGGTAGCCGACGGCCTCGTCGTTGTTGAAGTCGGTCTGCCGCACCCAGCGTTCGGGCTTCTCACCGCGCACCCGGAACACCGGCTCGCCGTCGGCCTCCTCGCGGGTGACGGTGAAGCCGGTGTCGTCGACCGCCTTGGGACGGATGACGATGCGGGTCGCCTCCTCCTTCGGCCTGGCGGCGCGCGCCGTGGCCACCAGGTCGGCGAGCGCGAAGGACAGCTCGCGCAGCCCGGTGTGGGCCACCGCGGACACCTCGAAGACGCGGTAGCCGCGCGCCTCCAGGTCCGGGCGGACCATGTCGGCGAGGTCCTTGCCGTCGGGCACGTCGATCTTGTTGAGGACGACGAGCCTCGGCCGGCCGTCCAGGCCGCCGTACTGCCGCAGCTCCTCCTCGATGACGTCGAGGTCGGAGACGGGGTCGCGGTCGGACTCCAGGGTGGCGGTGTCCAGCACGTGCACCAGCACGCTGCACCGCTCCACGTGGCGCAGGAACTCCAGGCCCAGTCCCTTGCCCTGGCTGGCGCCGGGGATCAGGCCGGGGACGTCGGCGATGGTGTAGACGGTCGAACCGGCGGTGACCACACCGAGGTTGGGCACCAGCGTGGTGAACGGGTAGTCGGCGATCTTCGGCTTGGCGGCGCTGAGCACGGAGATCAGGGACGACTTGCCGGCGCTGGGGTAGCCCACCAGGGCCACGTCGGCGACGGTCTTCAGCTCGAGGACGACGTCCCGCAGGTCGCCCGGCTCGCCGAGCAGCGCGAACCCGGGGGCCTTGCGCCGTGCCGAGGCGAGGGCGGCGTTGCCGAGCCCGCCGCGGCCGCCCTGGGCGGCGACGTAGGAGGTGCCGTGGCCGACGAGGTCGGCGAGGACGTTGCCCGCCCTGTCGAGCACCACGGTGCCGTCCGGCACGGGCAGGACCAGGTCCTGGCCGTCCTTGCCGGAGCGGTTGCCGCCCTCGCCGGGCTTGCCGTTGGTGGCCTTGCGGTGCGGCGAGTGGTGGTAGTCGAGCAGGGTGGTCACGGACTGGTCGACGGTGAGGATCACATCGCCGCCGCGTCCGCCGTTGCCGCCGTCGGGTCCGCCGAGCGGCTTGAACTTCTCGCGATGGACGGAGGCACAGCCGTGGCCTCCGTTACCCGCGGCGACGTGCAGTTCGACGCGGTCCACGAAGGTGGTCATGAAGGGTGCCTCCAGTTACTACGGGGTTGTCTCTTGGGTAACACGCGAAAGGCGGACCCGCTTCCCGTCGGGAAGTGAGGTCCGCCTCGCGAAAGTGTCCGATCAGGCGACCGGGACGATGTTCACGACCTTGCGGCCACGGCTGGTGCCGAACTGCACCGAACCGGCCTGCAGCGCGAACAGGGTGTCGTCGCCGCCGCGGCCGACGCCGGCGCCCGGGTGGAAGTGGGTGCCGCGCTGGCGGACCAGGATCTCGCCCGCGTTGACGACCTGACCGCCGAAGCGCTTCACGCCGAGGCGCTGAGCGTTGGAGTCACGACCGTTACGGGTGGACGATGCGCCCTTCTTGTGTGCCATCTCTCCTCAGTCCCTTACTTCGCAGCCGCGGGGATCTCAGTGACCTTGATCGCCGTGTACTGCTGGCGGTGGCCCTGACGACGGCGGTAGCCGGTCTTGTTCTTGTAGCGCAGAATGTCGATCTTCTGGCCCTTGTGGTGGTCCACGACCTCGGCCTGGACCTTGATGCCGGCCAGCACCCAGGGGTCGCTGGTCACGGAGTCGCCGTCCACGACGAGCAGGGTCGAGAGCTCGACCGTGTCGCCGACCTTGGCGGTGGAAATCTTGTCAACCTCGACGATGTCGCCGACAGCAACCTTGTGCTGGCGACCACCGCTGCGCACGATGGCGTACACGCGGATCTCACTCTCACTCGAAGAACGGCACCCCCGCAGGCCAGTCGCCCACGCACATACGCGGGCGACCTCTCCCGGCCGCGGCCCGCGTCCGGGAGGAAGAGGTTTACGGGGATGTGGCGGTCCCGATGGACACGCCGACGGTCAAGGTTACGGGGCCTGGCCCACGGGGGTCAAACCGGACCCCCGCGGCCCGCGCCGGTCAGTACCCGGCCACGATCTCCCGTCCGCGGGCGAGGTCGTCGTGGTTGTCGATCTCGACCCACGGGACGTCGCCGATCGGCGCCACGTCGATCCGGAAGCCCCGGTTCACCAGCTCCTGGTAGCCGTCCTCGTAGTACAGCTGCGGGTCCCGCTCGAACGTCGCCCTCAGCGCGTCCGCCAGCGCCCCGGCGGCCTCGCCCTCGATCAGCGTCACGCCGATGTACTCACCGGTCGCCTCCGCCGGGTCCATCAGCTTCGTGATCCGCGTCATCCCCGCACCCGGGTCGACGACGACCTTCATCTCCTCGTCGGCGAGCTTCTTCACCGTGTCCAGCGCCAGGATGATCTGCTTGCCGTCACCCCGTGCGTCCAGCAGCGTCCGCTCCACCGACACCGGGTGCACCGTGTCGCCGTTCGCGAGGATCACGCCGTCCTCCAGGGCGTCCCGCGCGCACCACAGCGAGTAGGCGTTGTTCCACTCCTCCGCCCTGTCGTTGTCGATGAGCGTCAGCTTCAGCCCGTACTTCGCCTCCAGCGCCGCCTGCCGCTCGTACACGGCCTCCTTGCGGTAGCCGACCACGACACCGACCTCGGTCAGCCCGATCTCCGCGAAGTTGCCGAGCGTCAGGTCCAGGACGGTCACGGCGTCCGGGTCGCCCTCCGCGCCCACCGGCACCAGGGCCTTGGGAAGCGTGTCGGTGTAGGGGCGCAGACGCCGGCCGGCGCCGGCCGCGAGCACGAGGCCTATCATCGCGGTCCTTCTCCTCATGGAACACAAAGCGTGTGGTCCTGCCCCACGGGGGACAGGACCACACAGCGTAGACGTCCGGTCAGCTCTCGTCGGCCGCGGCCGTGACGGAGGACGGCGCCTGCTGCTCGGCAGCGGCCGTCTTCTTCGCCGTGGCCTTCTTCGCCGTCGACTTCTTGGCGGCGGTCTTCTTCGCCGTCGTCGTCTTCTTGGCGGCGGTCTTCTTGGCCGTGGTCGTCTTCTTCGTGGCGGCCTTCTTCGCCGTGGCCTTCTTGGCCGCCGACTTCTTGGCGGCGGTCTTCTTGGCCGGAGCGGCCTCCTCGGCGCCTTCGGCGGCCGGCTCCTCGGCGGCGGGCCCGTCGGACTCAGGCCCGGCGGGCTTCCGCTCCTCCGCCGGGGCGGAGGACGGCAGGACCACGACGGCCGTGTCCTCGGACGCGGTCGAGATGCTCGGCTTGCGCACCGCGCGACGCCGCGGACGGGCCGGGGCCGGCGCCTCGGGCGCGGGCTCCGGGGCGGCAGCCGCCCCGGCCGGGGTCTCCTCCTCGGCCTTCGGCGCCTCCTCCGTCCTCGCGGACTCGGCGACGGTCACCACCGCGGCCTCCGCGCCCGCCGGGGAACCGGCCGGCGCGGACACCTTGCGGGTGGCCCGGCGGCGGGTACGGCCCTGCGGAGCGGCCTCCTCGGCGGCCTGGGGCACCACGGCGTCCTCGGCGGCGGCCGGCTCGGCCAGCGCCTCGGCGGCCGACTCCGGCTGCACGGGACGCTCCGCCGCCTCGGCGGCCGTCACGTCCTGCGCCGTGGGAGCCTGCGTCTCCTCGGCGGCGGACGTCTCCTCCCCGCGCTCCTCGGCCACTGCCTGCCTGCGGCCGCCCCTGGCGCTCTCGCGCTGCGGCGAGCCCGCGGGCGCGGACGCCCGACGGCTTCCCCGGCGGCGCGTACGGCCGCGGGAGGCCGCGGCCTCCGCCTCGGCGGCGCTGCTGTACAGCTCCTCGTCCGGAGTGAACTCGGGCGCGGGCAGCGCGGCCGGCTCGGCCACCTCGGCGGCGACCTCGGCCGGCGTCTCCGCCTCCGCCTCGGCCTCCTGCTCGGCCGTCTCCACGACGGCGGCCTCGTGCTCGTGCGGCTGGTCCGCCGCGCCGGCCCGGGCCTTCTTGCGGCGCTTGCCGCCGCCGGAGGAGGACGGCTGGTCGAGGTGGACGATCACACCGCGGCCGTTGCAGTGGACGCAGGTCTCGGAGAACGACTCCAGCAGGCCCTGCCCGACCCGCTTGCGGGTCATCTGGACCAGGCCCAGCGAGGTCACCTCGGCGACCTGGTGCTTCGTACGGTCCCGGCCCAGGCACTCCAGCAGGCGGCGCAGCACCAGGTCCCGGTTGGACTCCAGCACCATGTCGATGAAGTCGATGACGATGATGCCGCCGAGGTCGCGCAGCCGGAGCTGGCGCACGATCTCCTCGGCCGCCTCCAGGTTGTTCCTGGTGACCGTCTCCTCGAGGTTGCCGCCCTGACCGGTGAACTTGCCGGTGTTGACGTCGATGACGACCATCGCCTCGGTGCGGTCGATCACCAGCGAACCGCCGCTGGGCAGCCAGACCTTGCGGTCCAGCGCCTTGGCGAGCTGCTCGTCGATCCGGTACGTGGCGAAGACGTCGACCTCGCTGGTCCACCGCTGCAGGCGGTCGGCCAGGTCGGGCGCGACGTGGGAGACGTACCCGTGGATGGTCTGCCAGGCCTCGTCACCGCTGACGATGACCTTGGAGAAGTCCTCGTTGAAGATGTCCCGGACGACGCGGACGGTCATGTCCGGCTCGCCGTACAGCAGCGTCGGGGCGGTGCCGCCGTTCTTGGACTTCTTCTTGATCTCCTCCCACTGCGCCTGGAGCCGCTCGACGTCACGGCGCAGCTCGTCCTCGCTGGCGCCCTCGGCGGCGGTGCGCACGATGACGCCCGCGTCCTCGGGGACGATCTTCTTGAGGATGGTCTTCAGCCGGGCCCGCTCGGTGTCGGGCAGCTTGCGGCTGATGCCGGTCATCGAGCCCTCGGGCACGTACACGAGGTAGCGGCCCGGGAGGGAGACCTGGCTGGTGAGGCGGGCGCCCTTGTGGCCGATCGGGTCCTTGGTGACCTGGACCAGCACCGGCTGGCCGGACTTCAGCGCGGACTCGATGCGGCGCGGGCCGCCCGACATGCCGAGCGCGTCGAAGTTGACCTCGCCGGCGTACAGGACGGCGTTGCGGCCCTTGCCGATGTCGATGAAGGCGGCCTCCATCGACGGCAGGACGTTCTGCACCTTGCCGAGGTAGACGTTGCCGACGTACGAGGTGGCCTGCTCCTTGTTGACGTAGTGCTCGACGAGCACGCCGTCCTCCATGACGCCGATCTGCGTGCGGTCGCCGTGCTGGCGGACCACCATGACGCGCTCGACGGCCTCGCGGCGGGCCAGGAACTCGGCCTCGGTGATGATCGGCACACGTCGGCGGCCCTGCTCGCGGCCCTCGCGGCGGCGCTGCTTCTTGGCCTCCAGGCGGGTGGAGCCCTTGATGGACTGCACCTCGTCGGACGGCTCGGCCTTCGCACGCGGCTCGCGGACCTTGACGACGGTGCGCTCGGGGTCGTCGGCGGACGGCTCGGCCTCCCCGCCGCTGTCCCCGGCGCGGCGACGACGCCGGCGCCGGCGCCGGCTGCTGCTGGAGCCGCCGTTGTCCTCGCGCTCCTCGGCGTCCTCCTCGGTCTGCTCGGCGGTGTCCTCGGCGTCCTGGGCGGCCTGCTCGGCGGCGCTCGGCTCGGCACCGTCGGTGTCGTCGTCCCGCTGCTCGCCCGTCTCGGCGTCGGCGGACTCACCGCGCCGGCGGCGACGGCCGCCCCGGCGACGGCGGCGGCGCGAACCGGACGACTCGTGGTCGTCGCCCTCGTCGGTGTCGTCGTGGTCGTCGCCCTCGTCGGTGTCCGCGTGGTCCCCGGCCGGCTCCGTGGCGTCCTCGGCGTCGGCCTCGGGGGTCTCCTCGACGGCGGCCGGGGCGGCGGCCTCGGGCTCGTCGGACGCGCCCCTGCGGCGACGGCGACGGCGCGAGGCGGCGGGCTGCTCCTCCGGGAGCTCCTCGGTCTCCTCCTCCGGCTCCGTGGCCCCGGCGAGTCCGGCGGCGGCCTCGGCGGCGGCCCGCTCCGGGGTCTGGAAGCGCGGCTCGGTGAACACCGGCGGCTGGAACACGGCGACGGCGGGGCGCGCGGGACGGCGCGGGGCGCCCTCCTTGTCCTCGTCCTCGGCGGTGCGGGCGGGGCGCGCGGGCTCGGCGAAGCCGGCGGCGGCCTTGCGGACGACGCGGCGGCGGCGGCGCGGGGCAGCCTCCTCGGCGGGAGTGTCGTCCTGCTTGTCGTTCTCGCTCACCGGGGCCTCCTCGGCGGTCGGGGCGGCCTGCTCGGTCTCGTCGTCGCTCTGCCCGGCGACGGCCTCGGCCGCCTCGGCGGGCGCGGACGCACGCCGCGTGGCACGACGACGGGTACGGCGCGGAGCGGCCTCCTCCGTCACGTCGGCGGCCGGCTCCTCCACGGGCTCGACAGCCGGAACAGCCCCCTCCGCGGCAGTCTCCACGGAAGCCTCGGCCACCGGAGAAGTCACACTGCGCGTGGCACGACGACGAGGACGGCGCGGAGCGGCCTCCTCCGTCGCATCGGCGGCCGGCTCCTCCACGGGCTCGACAGCCGGAACAGCCCCCTCCGCGGCAGTCTCCACGGAAGCCTCGGCCACCGGAGAAGTCACACTGCGCGTGGCACGACGACGAGTACGGCGCGGAGCGGCCTCCTCCGTCGCATCGGCGGCCGGGGCGGCCGGGGTCTCAGGGGCGGCGGCCGCGGCAGTCTCCTCGGCGGCCGGCGTCTTCGCGGTCGGCGCCGGAGAGGTCACACTGCGCGTGGCACGACGCCGAGGACGGCGCGGAGCGGCGTCCTCCGTCGCGTCGGCGGCCGGAGCGGTCTCTTCCGCGGCCGACTCGGACGCGGTCGGCACCGCCGGTACGACGGTCTCGGCGGCCTCCGCGGACGCCGGCGCACCGGCGGGCGCGGCCGCGCGGCGAACCACACGGCGACGCCGGGGCGCGGGGGCCCCGGTCTCCTGCTGGGTGTCGGTCGCGCCCTCGGCGGGCTCGGGCGTCCTCGCCGCCTCGGCGGGCGCCTCGGCGGCCGGTATGGCCGGCGTGACGGTCTCCGCGGCGCCGCCGTCGGCGACGGGCGGGCCCGCCGGCCGGGACGCGGCCCTGCGTCGCCGGCGGGGCGGCAGGGTGTCGCTGGGGGTCTTCGGTTCGGAGCCCTCGGTGGGCTCGGTCGGTTCGAGCATGCGGGCGTTTCTCCCGTCAGGCTCCCGGGCGCCGCGCCTGGTCCGGCGATGCCGGTGACGTCCGCGGCCCGCGTGGTGCGCGGTGGCCGCCGTCCGGGGCGCGGGCGCCGCTCGGAAGCTCTCTGTGTCCTGTCTCGCCGGTTCCGTACGCCGAATGCGTACGGCCTGGCGAAAGTCTTCTGGTCGGTGCGCTGCCCGACCCAGGTGGCTCCCGAGTTCGAGGGCGGCGCTTACGACGTCCGTCCCTACGCGGGACCTTCCTTACGCCGGCACCGTCGCGGCGGCAGTGGCGGCGGCCGTGTGCGGCTCGGTCGCTGCTGCCTCGCGGTCGGGCGCGAGCGGGTCGGTCACCGTGCCGGTCTCTTCATCGAACAGCCCCTGCGCCAGCCTGGTCACCGCTACGGGGACCGGCGGCGCCAGGTCGGCCACGGCGCGGAGACCGGACAGGACGTCGTCGGGTCGTACGGCAGGCGTCACGTGCCGAACAACCAGCCGCAGTATCGCACAGGGCCGGTCGGTCGGCCTATCAGCCGGCGAGGGGTCCGTCCCGGCGCCTTCCTCGACGGTTTCGAGGGCGACGACCGCGGAACGGGCGTCGAAGGTACGGATGCCGTTCTTGGTGCGGCGCTGGACCTCGACGGTCTCGGCCGCCTCGAAGGCGTCCACCGCGCGGCGGGCGTCCTCGGGGGCGACACCGTCCAGCCGCAGCTCCCAGACGGAGGCCGTGAGCCGGTCGGCGAGCCCGGAGGTACGGGCCTCGACCGCGTCGACGACGTCGAGCCCGGCGGGCAGCGACTCGTCGAGCAGGGCCCTCAGCCGTTCGGGGTCCCGCGGCTCGGTGAGCGCGATCTCCAGGTACTCGGCCTCGCTGCCGGTGCCGGTGGGTGCGGCATTGGCGTACGACACCTTCGGGTGCGGCGTGAAACCGGCCGAGTACGCCATGGGCACCTCGGCGCGGCGCAGCGCGCGCTCGAAGGCACGCTGGAAGTCACGGTGGCTGGTGAACCGGAGGCGGCCGCGCTTGGTGTAGCGCAGTCGGATGCGCTGCACCGCGGGTGCGGGCGGCGGGCCTTCGGGCTGTCGCTTGCCCAGTGGATCTTCTCCTTGTCGCAAGGGGGCGCGGGAGGCGCCTCCCCTTCCAGGGTACGGCCGTACGACGACGGCCCCGGCTGCGCCGGTCGGGCACCAGGGCCGCGGTCCCTTTCAGGGTACGTGCAAGCAGGCGCCCCGGTTCCCCGGTGGCCCGTCCTCGTGACCGCCGCCGTACGGCGGCGGTCACCAGCCGGCGGGACGGTCTCCCTGCGCTCCGGTACCCCAGGAGGCCCCGGGCATGCCCCGTGCGGGTCGGCGGGGGCGTCGAGGAAGGCGTGCGTCCCGGAGGCGGCCGTGGCGTGAAGGGCTCCGGCCGGTCCGCCCACGGGGAAGCCGACGGTGTCCGCGGCGGGCCGCCCGTCGCCCTGGCCGGAGGGGAAGGCCCCGGCGGAGCCGGGGACGGCGTCACGCTGGGTGGGGACGGCGGGGACGGCGGCCGGGGTGCTGTCGCGCCGGGCGGCGGGGCTTACCACGGCGGGTTCGCCGCCCCCGATGAGCAGCAGGTCGAACATGACGACGGCCGTGGCGAGGAGGAGGAAGACGAGGGGGCCGAACAGCATCGGCAGCATGACCGACAGCATGGGGGTGCCGGAGCCGCCGCCCTCGCCGTGGAGGTGGACGCCCATGGAGGCCATGCCGGTGTAGTGCATGCCGGTCACCGCGAGGCCCATGAGCAGGCCGGCGCCCATGCTGGCCTTGAAGCCGCGGACGGACACGGCCGCCCAGAGCGCGGCGGTGGCAGCCACGATCGCGATGATCACCGACAGGACGACCAGCGGCGCGTCGTACTGCGGGGCGCCTCCCATCCACATGCCGACCATGCCGACGTAGCGCATGCCCGCGACGCCGAGTCCGGTGACGACACCGGCGGTGAGCAGCGTCGCCCGGCCGGTCCCGCGGTAGCCGACGACGAAGACGGCGACGGCGACGACGGCGACCGCGAGGCTGATCAGCGTGAGCGGGATGCCGTAGCGGACGGACGTCCCGGCCACGGAGAAGCCGAGCATCCCGATGAAGTGCATGGTCCAGATGCCGTAGCCGATGGAGGCGGCGCCGAGCGCGAGCCACCCCGGCTTCCACGACTGGCCGCCTTCGCACAGTGACCTGGTGGTGCAGCGCAGGCCGACGGCGCCGCCGAGGCAGGCGACGAGATAGGCCGCGACAGGGGTGACCAGACCGCGGCTGAATCCGTCCACGGTGCCTTGCATGTGCGGTGCGCCCCTCCTTGCGACCTCCGCGAAGGCGACATCCACATGCAGAAGGCATTCAAGAACAAACCCAGTAGAGACAAAACACCTGGTCATCGCTTGATCAACAGAATCCGGCCATCGCACCCGTCTGATGCCCCGGCAGTTCCTTCCGCCTCTCGATCACCCCGTTCACCTGGTGTTTCGAGATCACCGAGGAGGGCCCGCCGGACGCCCCGCCGGACCTGACGCACAGCCACACGAGCGAGACGGAGGGTTTCGCCTGTGACGCGTTCCACGCTCGGCGCGCCCTCGCGAAGGGCCCCAGCGCCGCGTCGCGGACGGCGCGCCCGACCGGAGTGAGCATCCACCGCCACAGCGCCACGAACGGCCGCACGCTCCGATTCCGGGCGCTTCATATGCTGAAAAGCCCATCGAAGAAAGGAAATTCGGAGCCTTGGACAAACCTATCGTCCCGACGGGTGTTCACCCATTCGCCGCGCACCCAAGTGAATGTGCCGCCGTTAGTCGCTGTATGAAGGCAAGCAGGTCAGGTCCGCTCCAACTGCACTGCACACGCCCGCTGTTGAGCGCGCTCACCGGCCCGATGAATCAGTCCTGACATGAATGATGAACGCTACGACCCGCTCTGGTACAGCGCCGAAGCACCGGACCCGTTCAACGAAGCGGGAACCGGCCGGCACCGGGCCGGAGCCGTCTACGCGGAACCCGTCGAACCCGCCGTGCCCCCCTGGGACCCGGCCGAGGAACTGGCCTACCTCCTCCAGGAGGCCCGCGGCGAGGAGTACGCCCCCACCGTGCCGCCGCCGCGGGAGGAGACCCCGGTCACCGCTCCCCCGGCCGGCAGCCCCCTGGACAACCTGCAGGAGATCACGGCCGGACTGCCGCCCCTGCCCTCCGCACCCCGAGGCCACCGCAAGCCCCCACGACCACGCCCCAACGCCCTGCGCGTCGCCAGCTACGCCACCGCCGCCATAGCGGCCGTCACCGTGTCGATGGTGAGCGTCTTCAGCGGCGTGGTCACCTACGAACCCCTGCTCCTCGTCACCACGGCGCACAGCAGCGGCGACTCCTCGTCCTGGTGGCCCATCCTGGTGTACGGCCCCTGGCTGGCCGGCTCCCTCTCCGTCCTCCGCGCGGCCCTGCACCAACGACGCGCCCTGCACTCCTGGTTCGTCGTCCTGCTCTTCTCCTCCGTCGCGGTCCTGCTGTGCGTGGCCCAGGCGCCCCGCACCGTCATCGACACGGCGGCCGCGGCCCTCCCGGGCGTCGCCGCCCTGGCCTGCTTCCAGCAGCTGGTCCGCCAGATCACCCTCACCCGCCCACCCCGCCGCACGGTCAGCCCCCGCCACCGCGTCCGCCCGTACGACGGCCGCCAGGTCCCGTGACGGCACGCCCCCACACGAAGACGGAGCAGCGGCCCCCCGCCGAAGAGGCCGCTGCTCCGTCTCTCGTGTTCGCGTGTCGCCGCCCGGCCGTCCGGGCCGCGCTCAGTGCGCGTGACCGCTCGGCACCGGGCCCGCGTTCTTGACCGTCAGGGGCAGGAGCTTCTTGCCCGTCGGGCCGATCTGGATGCTCGTGTCCATCTGCGGACAGACGCCGCAGTCGAAGCACGGGGTCCAGCGGCAGTCCTCGACCTCGGTCTCGTCGAGGGCGTCCTGCCAGTCCTCCCAGAGCCAGTCCTTGTCCAGGCCCGAGTCGAGGTGGTCCCAGGGCAAGACCTCCTCGTAGGTGCGCTCGCGGGTGGTGTACCAGTCGACGTCCACCCCGTACGGGGCCAGCGCCTTCTCCGCGCACTGCATCCAGCGGTCGTAGGAGAAGTGCTCGCGCCAGCCGTCGAAGCGGCCGCCGTCGTCGTAGACCGCGCGGATGACCGCGCCGATGCGGCGGTCGCCGCGGGAGAGCAGGCCCTCGACGATGCCGGGCTTGCCGTCGTGGTAGCGGAAGCCGATGGAGCGGCCGTACTTCTTGTCGCCGCGGATCTTGTCGCGCAGCTTGGCCAGGCGCTCGTCGGTCTCCGCGGCGGACAGCTGCGGGGCCCACTGGAACGGCGTGTGCGGCTTGGGCACGAAGCCGCCGATGGACACCGTGCAGCGGATGTCGTTGGAGCCGGAGACCTCGCGGCCCTTCTGGATGACGCGCGTGGCCATGTCGGCGATCTGCAGCACGTCGTCGTCGGTCTCGGTGGGCAGGCCGCACATGAAGTACAGCTTCACCTGGCGCCAGCCGTTGCCGTAGGCCGTGGCGACGGTGCGGATCAGGTCCTCCTCCGAGACCATCTTGTTGATGACCTTGCGGATGCGTTCCGAGCCGCCCTCGGGCGCGAAGGTGAGACCGGACCGGCGGCCGTTGCGGGTCAGCTCGTTCGCCAGGTCGATGTTGAAGGCGTCGACGCGGGTCGAGGGCAGCGAGAGACCGATCTTGTCTTCCTCGTAGCGGTCCGCGAGGCCCTGGGCGATGTCGCCGATCTCCGAGTGGTCGGCGGAGGAGAGGGACAGCAGGCCGACCTCTTCGAAGCCGGTCGCCTTCAGGCCCTTGTCGACCATCTCGCCGATGCCGGTGATGGACCGCTCGCGCACCGGGCGTGTGATCATGCCGGCCTGGCAGAAGCGGCAGCCGCGGGTGCAGCCACGGAAGATCTCCACCGACATGCGCTCGTGGACCGTCTCGGCGAGCGGCACGAGGGGCTGCTTCGGGTAGGGCCACTCGTCGAGGTCCATGACCGTGTGCTTGGACACGCGCCACGGCACGCCGGAGCGGTTCGGCACGACACGGGCGATACGGCCGTCGGGGAGGTACTCGACGTCGTAGAAGCCGGGGACGTAGACCCCGCCGGTCTTGGCCAGGCGCAGGAGGAGTTCCTCGCGGCCACCGGGGCGGCCCTCCTCCTTCCAGGCGCGGATGATCCGCGTGACCTCGAGCACGGCCTGCTCGCCGTCGCCGATGACCGCGCAGTCGATGAAGTCGGCGATCGGCTCCGGGTTGAAGGCCGCGTGACCGCCGGCCATGACGATCGGGTCGTCCTCCGTGCGGTCCCGGGCCTCCAGCGGGATGCCGGCCAGGTCCAGCGCGGCGAGCATGTTGGTGTAGCCCAGCTCCGTGGAGAAGCTCAGGCCGAACACGTCGAAGGCCCGCACCGGGCGGTGGCTGTCGACGGTGAACTGCGGCACACGGTGCTCGCGCATCAGCGCCTCGAGGTCCGGCCAGACGCTGTAGGTGCGCTCGGCCAGGACGCCGTCCTGTTCGTTGAGGACCTCGTAGAGGATCATGACGCCCTGGTTGGGCAGTCCGACCTCGTACGCGTCGGGGTACATGAGTGCCCAGCGGACGTCGCAGGCGTCCCAGTCCTTGACCGTGGAGTTGAGCTCTCCGCCGACGTACTGGATCGGCTTCTGCACATGCGGGAGCAGAGCTTCGAGCTGCGGGAACACAGACTCGGCGGCTTCGGCAGGCATCTCGCGAACCTTCGTGTGGTGACTGCGGGTCCCCCGGGCCGGTGCCTCAGGGGCGGGTGACCATCCAGCCTAACCCGCCCGAAGGGGTCTGCCGTACGGCGCTCAGAACGGGAACGTCCGGCTGATCGAGCTCCACGCCTCGGGAAGCGCCTCCTCGTCGCTGCGGGCGCGGTGCGCCTCACCGGCGTGCAGGACGCCGTAGGTGAAGTCGCTCTCCCCCGCCGCGTGCGCCACGGCGGCCAGCTCGCGCAGGGTGCGGCGGGCCATGACGCTGTCCTGGTGGTCGCCGAGCAGGCTCTGCAGCGACTTCATGTCCCTGACCGCCTGCTCGGCGGGCTCGCCCAGCGCGGGGGCGGCGGCCTCGGCGGCGTAGCGGGTGCGCTTGGTCTTCTTGCGCGCCTCGTGCAGCGCGGTGTCGCGTTCCGGGCCGGGCGCCAGGTCCAGGGCGTGCTCGACGAGCCCGGCCAGCTTGGCGAAGTCCTTGCGTACGGCCTTGGCGAGGACCTTGTCCGGGCCGGCGCCGGCCTTCTTGCGCAGGGGCGGGTCGGCGAGCAGGGCGTCCAGGGTGTCGAGCAGGGTGAGGTGGCGGCGGGAGTCGAGGACGGCGAGGAGCTGGTGGTGGGCTCCCTCGTGGCGGGCCTCGGCCCAGGCGGCGAGGCGGTCGGCGACCGGGCCGGTGATCTGGTCGTCGGGCAGCCGGGAGAGGGCCTGGGTGAGCCGTTCGGCGAGGACCTCCTGGTCGCGGTCCGCGCCGAGCTGGGCGGCCAGCCATTTCAGGTCGGCGGCGACCGGGTCGGTGGCGGCGCGGTCGAGGACGGGGCGGAAGCTGCGGAAGGTGCTGCGCAGCCGGCGGGTGGCGACCCGCATGCGGTGCACGGCGTCGGGGACGTCCTGCCGCACGGCGGGGTCCAGTTCGACGAGGGCGTCGCGCTGGGCGCGGACGTAGGCGAGGACGTGGTCGCCGGCGGTGACGGGGGTGCCGTGCGGGCGGGGGCGGTGCTTGTGCCGGGGGGCGGCTTCGGGGGCCGTGGCGGGAGGCGTGCCGGCGGCGTCCGCGGCGGCCGTGCCGTCGCCTCCGGCGGTTTTGGCGGTTTTGGTGTCCGGCGCGGTCTCGGCGAGGGCGCGGGCCAGTTTCGAGGACGACGCCGACGGCCGTACGCCTGCTTTCCTCAGGCGTTTCTCCACCTTGTCGAGGATGTCCGGGTCGCCGTCGTCGGCGAATTCCACCTCGATCTCGGTCCACCGCGCGGTGCCGCCCGCGTCGGTGAGGCGTTCGGCGTGCACGGTGTCGACGCTGACCTCGGCGAGCAGTCGGCCCTGGTCGTCGAGGAGGTGCCGGACGTCGCGGTCGGAGCGCAGGCGGACCACGGGTCGCAGTTCCCGGTCGCGGACGCGGGAGCGGACGAGGGCGGCGAGTTCGTCCGGGAGGGTGTCGGAGAGGGGGGCGCGGATCTCGTCGCGCACGCCGGGGGCGACGGGGAACTTGAGGTGCCAGCCGGCGTCGGAGCCTCCGGTGCGGCGGCGCAGGGTGATGGAGGACGCGGCGAGGCGCTGGTCGGCGGTGTCGTGGTAGGTGGCGTCGAGGTGGGTGACGCCCCGCTCCCGCACGGACGCGACGCCGGGGACGCGGGTCAGGTCGGGCAGAGCGGCGTCGTGGGCCTCGTACTTGCGCTCGATCTCGCGTGTGGTGTCCGCCATGCACCGAATCTAGTCGCCGTGGGCGCGGAGCGGCAGTGGGCCGCTCCGCGCCGGTGACGCGCGGGGGCGGGCGGGGCCGGTGGGGCCGGTCGGAGGCGGGGGTCAGGCGGACATGGGGCGTTGCATCCGGATCGACTGCAACAGGCCCACGGCCAGCCATACCGCGAACATCGAGGAACCGCCGTACGACACGAAGGGCAGGGGCAGGCCGGTGACCGGCATGATGCCCAGGGTCATGCCGATGTTCTCGAAGCTCTGGAAGGCGAACCAGGCGACGATGCCCGCGGCGACGATCGTCCCGTACAGGTCGGTGGTGTCGCGGGCGATGCGGCAGGCGCGCCAGAGGATGACCCCGAGCAGGGCGATGATCAGTGCGCCGCCGACGAAGCCCAGTTCCTCGCCGGCGACCGTGAAGACGAAGTCGGTCTGCTGCTCGGGCACGAACTGGCCGGTGGTCTGCGAGCCCTGGAAGAGGCCGGAGCCGGTCAGTCCGCCGGAGCCGATGGCGATGCGGGCCTGGTTGGTGTTGTAGCCGACGCCGGCCGGGTCGAGTTCCGGGTTGGCGAAGGCGGCGAAGCGGTTGATCTGGTACTCGTCGAGGACGCCGAGCTGCCAGACGGTGATCGCGCCGGCCGCGCCCGCGCCGATCAGGCCGAAGATCCACCGGTTGGAGGCCCCGGAGGCGAGCAGCACGCCGAGCACGATGACGACCATCACCATGACCGACCCGAGGTCGGGCATGAGCATCACGATCAGCATCGGCACGACGGCGAGGCCGAGCGCCTGGAGCACCGTGCGGTGGTCGGGGTAGGGCTTGTCGCCCGCGTCGACGCGGGCTGCCAGCAGCATGGCCATGCCGAGGATGATCGTGATCTTCACGAACTCCGAGGGCTGGAGGGAGAAGCCTCCGGGCAGCTTGATCCAGGAGTGGGCGCCGTTGATCGTGGAGCCCAGCGGGGTGAGCACCAGCAGGATGAGGAACACCGAGGCGCCGTACAGCAGCGGTACGGCTGTGCGCAGCCCGCGGTGGCCGAGCCAGATGGCGCCGATCATCAGGGCGACGCCGATGCCGGTGTTCAGCCAGTGCCGGACCAGGAAGTAGTACGGGTCGCCCTGGTTCAGCTCGGTGCGGTTGCGGGTGGCCGAGTAGACCAGCAGGGAGCCGAGCAGGGACAGGGCGAGCGCCGAGAGCAGTATCGGCCAGTCCAGTCGGCGGGCCAGGCCGTCGCGGGCGAACACCCGTGTCCAGCCGGCCCGCTCGGGTCCGTACCCGGAGACCTGGAAGCTGTTGACGCCGCCGGTCATGACGCCGTCCTCTCCGGGCGTGCCGCGCGCGGCCGGGGGGCGCGGCCGCGCGGGTGTCCCCCGCCGCGGCCGGGGCCGCCGCCCCGCCGTCGTCCGCGGCGGGTGTCGCGGTTGGTGTTCTCGGGCGACGGGACCGTGCCGGCCTGCTGCGGGTCGGCCGGGTCTTCGTCCTGCTGCGGGGTCGTGGCCTCGGCGTCCGGCGACGGGGTGCCCCGGAACTCCTCGGCGAAGTCCTTGGCGATCTTCGGCGAGGTGATCGTGCCGTCCGTGCGGACCTTGGGCAGGGTCTTCTGCGGCTTGGGCAGCAGCGCCTTCTCGTCGTCGATCTCGCCGTCCTCGGACACGCCGTAGAGGGCGTTGTAGATGTTGCGCACGGCGGGGCCCGAGGCGCCGGATCCGGTGCCGCCCTGCGCGATCGTCATGACGATCGCGTAGTCCTCGGTGTAGGTGGCGAACCACGAGGTGGTCTGCTTGCCGTACACCTCGGCCGTACCGGTCTTGGC
This sequence comes from Streptomyces sp. DSM 120436, assembly GCF_055778765.1. Lineage (NCBI taxonomy): Bacteria > Bacillati > Actinomycetota > Actinomycetes > Kitasatosporales > Streptomycetaceae > Streptomyces > Streptomyces sp. DSM 120436. The sequence continues at coordinate 175,831 of NZ_JBSKBS010000001.1, forward strand.
GTGCATCGGGATCTCGTCCTGCGGCCAGCCCTCGAACCGCCACGCGGCCGTACCGCGGGTGGCGACTCCCTCGAGGGCTTCGTCTATCTGCTCGAGCGTCTTCTTCGAGGTCGGCAGCTTGCCGTACGCCTTGGGCCTGATCTCCGTGACGGTCTTGCCGTCGGGGCTGACGACGGCCTTGCCGACGGTGGGGGTGTACAGGGTGCCGCCGTTGGAGAGGGCCGCGTAGATGGCGGCCATCTGGATCGGGGTGACGAGCGTGTCGCCCTGTCCGATGGAGTAGTTCACCGAGTCACCGGCGCGCAGCCGGTTGCCTTCGAGGCAGTTCTCGTAGGCGATCTGCTCGGCGTAGCTGCCGCCCTTCTTGCCGTACTTGCACCAGGCGTCCTTGTTGGCCTTCCAGTAGTCGGCCTTCCACTGGCGGTCGGGGACGCGGCCGGTGACCTCGTTGGGCAGGTCGATGCCGGTCTCCTTGCCGAGGCCGAACTGGTGGGCGACCTTGTAGAACCAGTCGTCGGCGTTCTTCTTCGGCTTGTTGCCGCCGTCGCGCTTCCACTCCTCGTGGGAGAGGGCGTAGAAGACGGTGTCGCAGGAGACCTCGAGCGCCCGGCCCAGGCTGATCGCACCGTGGTTCTGCGATTCGAAGTTCTTGAAGACCTGGCCGCCGATGGAGTACGAGCTGGAGCAGTTGTAGGGGCCCTCGAAGGAGTAGCCGGCCTTGATGGCGGCGGCCGTCGGGATCACCTTGAAGATGGAGCCGGGCGCCGACAGGCCCTGGATGGCGCGGTTCAGCAGCGGGTAGTTGGACTTCTCGCCGGTGAGTTCGGCGTAGTCCTTGGCGGAGATGCCGCCGACCCAGGAGTTGGGGTCGTAGGTCGGGTTGGAGGCCATGGCGACGACGCGGCCGGTCTTGGCCTCCATGACGACGACGGCGCCGGAGTCGGCCTCGTAGTTCCGGTTGGTGTTGCGGTCGTGCTGCTTGCGGGCCTCCTTCATCGCCTCGTTGAGCTCGTACTCGGCGATGCGCTGCACGCGGGAGTCGATGCTGGTGACGAGGTTGGCGCCGGGCTCGGCCGGGTCGGACTGGGCCTGGCCGAGGACGCGGCCGAGCTTGTCGACCTCGTAGCGGGTGACGCCGGCCTTGCCGCGCAGCTGCCTGTCGTACTGCCGCTCCAGGCCGGAGCGGCCGACCATGTCGGAGCGCAGGTAGGGCGAGTCGGTGTCCTGGGCCTGCTGGATCTCCTCGTCGGTGACGGGTGAGAGGTAGCCGAGGACCTGGGCGGTGTTGGCCTTGCCGGGGCTCGGGTAGCGGCGCAGCGCCTGCGGCTCGGCGGTGATGCCGGGGAAGTCCTCGGCGCGCTCCCGGATCTGCAGGGCCTGCTTGGGCGTGGCCTCGTCGGTGATGGGGATCGGCTGGTACGGCGAGCCGTTCCAGCAGGGCTGGGGGGTCTCGGCGTTGCACAGCCGGACCTTCATCATGACGTCCCGGGGCTTCATGCCGAGGACGCCGGCGAGTTTGGTGAGGACCGCCTTGCCGTCGTCCTTCATCTTCATGAGCTCGGTGCGGGAGGCGGAGACGACCAGCCGCGTCTCGTTGTCCGCGAGGGCCACGCCGCGGGCGTCCAGGATGGAGCCGCGCACGGCGGGCTGGACGACCTGCTGCACGTGGTTGCCGGAGGCCTCCTTGGCGTACTGGTCGCCCTCACGGATCTGGAGGTACCACAGGCGCCCGCCGAGGGTGCCGAGCAGGGAGATGACGAGGACCTGGATGACGACGAGCCGGATCTGGACCCGTGGGCTGCGGCCGGTCTCGGGGATGTTGGTCACGCGGCTTCCTCCCCTCTCAGAGCGCGTGCGGATGTGAGCTGACGAGTGGTGAACGACCGGCCGGTGGACACGCGTTCCCGCCGCGTTCACTCGTACCGGTGAAGTTTCGGGAGGTCACAGGCGCTTGACCCCCTTGATGCGTCCGGCGCGGGCCGAGCGGGCGCGGGCCGCCTTGACCCGCAGGCCGTTGCGCTGGCCGCCGATGCGCAGGCCGGTGCCGCCGGAGAGCCAGCCCGAGGAGAGGTCCCCGGCCTTGGGGGAGTTCGTCTCGGCGAGGGGGTCGTTCTCGGCGCGCCGGGCCAGTGCCATCACCCCGGGCACCACGAAGGGGGCGAGCAGCAGGTCGTACAGGGCGGCGGTGAACAGCAGGCCGCCGAGGCCGACATGGCGGGCCGCGGTGTCCCCGACGAGGGCGCCGACGCCGGCGTAGAGCAGGGTGGAGCCGACGGCGGCGGCGACCACCACGAGCATCGGTCCGGCCGCCGTCCTCACCTGCCCGCTCTCGGGTTTGACGAGTCCGGCGAGGTAGCCGATGACGCACAGCACGAGGGCGTAGCGCCCGGCCGCGTGGTCGGCGGGCGGCGCGAGGTCGGCGAGGAGGCCGGCGGCGAAGCCGACCAGGGCGCCGCCGACGTGCCCGTAGACCAGGGCGAGTCCGAGGACGACGAGCAGCAGCAGGTCGGGGACGGCGCCCGGGAGGTGGAGGCGGGCGAGGACGCTCACCTGGACGACGAGGGCGACGACGATCAGCGAGCTGGAGAGCAGGATCCGGTTGACGCGCATGGGGTGACAGCTCCTACTGCTCTGGCTGGTCGGGACCGTCGGCGGGCGCCGAGGGCGTGACCGTCACGGTCACGGTCGGCGTGGGGGTCGGCTCGGGCTTCCTGGGCAGCACCGTGTCGCGCGGGTCCTTCTTCGGCGCCTGGACGACGACGCCGACCACGTCGAGCTTGCTGAAGTTGACGAACGGCGTGACGTACAGGGTGCGGGTCAGGTCGCCGCCGGAGGGGTCGACGCGGGAGACGACGCCGACCGGGACGCCGGGCACGAACGGCTTGTCGGCCTGCGAGCCGAAGGTGACCAGCCGGTCGCCCTTCTTGATCTCGGCCTTGCCGTTGAGCAGTTCGACGCGCAGCGGGCGGTCGCCCTGGCCGGAGGCGAAGCCGAGTTCGTCGGTGGACTCCATGCGGGTGCCGACGGTGAAGTCGGGGTCGCTGGCGAGCAGCACGGTGGCGGTGCTCGGGCCGACGGTGGTGACGCGGCCGACCAGGCCGTCGCCGTTGAGGACGGTCATGTCGCGCTCGATGCCGTCGTCGGCGCCGGCGTCGATGGTGATGGTCCAGGAGAAGCCCTGGGCCGCTCCTATGGCGATGACCTGGGCGCCCTTGATGCCGTACTGGCCCTTGCCGGCGACGCCGAGCAGCTTGTCGAGCTGCTTGAGGCGGCTGCGGCTGCGGTCGTCGCTGCCGAGTTCGGCCTTGAGCGCCGCGTTCTCCCGCTCCAGCCGGGCGAGCCGGTCGTGGCGGTCGCCGGACTCGCGGACGGCGGTGACCGCGTTGCCGATCGGGTCGACCGCGCTGGACACGCCGTTCTCGATCGGGCCGAAGACCGACGCCGCTGCCTGCCGGGCACCGTCGACCGGTGAGTCCTCCCCGCCGCGGATGTCCACCGTGATCAGCGCGAACGCGATGGCGATCAGCAGCACCAGGAGCAGCCGGCTCTCTTTCGTGTCCCTCACGTGCGGCGGCCGTGCCTTCCTCGTCGAGAACGGGTATGAGGTGGGGTCTGTTCAGGTTGTGGTGCGGGGCCTTCGGGGCGTCACCGCCCGTTCCGCCCCTCGATACCAGCGCTCCGCCGTACGGGAGGCGAGGTCCCGTACGGCGGAGTCGTGGCGGTGTGTCATCTGCGGGGCTGGGCGTCCAGCACCTGCTGGAGGGCCTCGAACTCCTCGACGCACTTGCCGGAGCCGAGCGCCACGCTGTCCAGGGGGTCCTCGGCGATGTGGATCGGCATGCCGGTCTCCCGGCGCAGCCGCTCGTCGAGCCCGCGCAGCAGGGCGCCGCCGCCGGTCAGCACGATGCCCCGGTCCATGATGTCGCCGGACAGCTCGGGCGGGCACTTGTCGAGGGTGGTCTTGACCGCGTCCACGATGGCGTTGACCGGTTCCTCGATCGCCTTGCGCACTTCGGCGGCGGAGATCACCACGGTCTTCGGCAGCCCGGAGACGAGGTCCCGGCCGCGGACCTCGGTGTGCTCGTCGGTGTCGAGGTCGTACGCCGAGCCGATCGTGATCTTGATCTGTTCCGCCGACCGCTCACCCAGCAGGAGCGAGTACTCCTTCTTGATGTGCTGGATGATGGCGTTGTCCAGTTCGTCGCCCGCGACCCGGATGGACTGGGCGGTGACGATGCCGCCGAGGGAGATGACCGCGACCTCCGTCGTGCCGCCGCCGATGTCCACCACCATGTTGCCGGTGGCCTCGTGGACCGGCAGGCCGGAGCCGATGGCGGCCGCCATGGGCTCCTCGATGATGTGCACCTGCCGGGCGCCGGCCTGGGACGACGCCTCGATGACGGCGCGGCGCTCGACGCCCGTGATGCCGGAGGGCACGCAGACGACGACCCGCGGGCGAGCCAGATACCGCCGCTTGTGGATCTTCAGGATGAAGTAGCGGAGCATCCGCTCGGTGATCTCGAAGTCGGCGATGACGCCGTCCTTCAGGGGACGCACGGCGACGATGTTGCCCGGCGTGCGCCCGATCATCTTCTTCGCTTCGGCACCGACCGCGAGGATGCCACCGGTGTTGGTGTTGATCGCGACGACGGACGGCTCGTTGAGTACGATTCCGCGACCCCTGACGTACACCAGCGTGTTGGCGGTCCCGAGGTCGACAGCCATGTCACGGCCGATGAACGACATTGAGTTCCCCATCAGGATTCGTCTGGCCTTCCCACGAGCTTTTGAGGGCTTTTCAGGTCGGCGAGGTGGGTGCGGTGACGCGATGGCGTCCATGGTAGACGTGCCGCCGCGCACACTGTGCGAGGGTCTTCGCCATTGTCATCAGACGGCGCGTCGCCCTGCCTGTGGAGACGGGCCAACGGGGGCATCCGTTCCCCCGAACGCCGTGCATATGCCAAAAACGGTCCGGGGCAAAGCTCCCAGACCCTCCGAGGCACGACAAATGTCCAGGCCGCGGCCGCGACGTGATCGTTATGCGCGGATTTCGTCGCGGTCCCGCATCCCGTGCGCGGCGACACCCTACCGTGTCCGCCCGGCCGCACCGGGTCACCGTCGGACCCGCCCAGAACGGGGCGCGCCGGTCACGACTGCGACCGGCGCGCCTCGGAACGGCCTCAGGCGTGGCCCGGGAAGAAGACCTTGATCTCCCGGTCGGAGGACTCCTCCGAGTCGGACGCGTGGATCAGGTTCTCCCGCACGATCACGCCGTAGTCGCCGCGGATCGAGCCCGGGGCGGCGGCGATGGGATCGGTGGGCCCGGCGAGCCGGCGCACGCCCTCGATGACCCGCTCGCCCTCGACGATCATCGCGACGACCGGGCCGGACGCCATGAACTCCACGAGCGGCTCGTAGAAGGGCTTGCCCCGGTGCTCGCCGTAGTGCTGCTCCAGCGTGTCCTGGTCCAGCGTGCGCAGCTCCAGCGCGGTGATCCTCCAGCCGGCCTTGCGCTCGATGCGGCTGATGATCTCGCCGGTCAGGCCACGACGGACGGCGTCGGGCTTGAGGAGGACGAGGGTGCGCTGGGTCACTGCGGGCTCCTTGTGCGTCAAATGGTGCGGGGCAAAGAGGTTACCGGGCGTGTCGGACGGTCCCTCACGCAGTGTCGGGCTCCTCCGCCTGTGCGGCGAAACGGGCCTTCGCCTCGTCCACCTTTCGCCCGAAGTGCACCGACGCCCACCACAGCAGCGCGAACACCCCGCCCAGGAAGAACATCACCGGGACGAACACGCCGGAGGCGACGAGCGCGATCTGCAGCGCCCAGCCCAGCGCGACCCCGCCCGGCCGGCCGACCATCCCGCACAGCACGACGGACAGGAACATGGCGATGCCGCAGACCGTCCACACCGTGCCGGTCGACAGGTCGGGCTGCTTCATCGCGACCAGACCGGCGAACCCGATGATGAGGAACTCGCCGATCAGCGTCGAAGAACAGAGCGTACGCACGGGATCTCAGCCCTTCCCCAGGAGCAGCCGGGCCTCGCCGACCGTGATGACGGAACCGGTGACGAACACGCCGCCGCCCGCGAACTCGCCCTCTTCCTCGGCCAGCGTGATCGCGGCCTCCAGGGCGTCCGGCAGCCGCGGCTCGACCTGCACGCGCTCCTCGCCGAACACCTCCACGGCGACCGCGGCCAGCGCGTCGGCGTCCATCGCGCGGTGACTGGAGTTCCGGGTGACGACGATCTCGGCGAACACCGGCTCGAACGCCTCCAGCAGCTCACGCACGTTCTTGTCGCCGCTCGCGCCGACCACGCCGATCAGGCGGCTGAACTGGAAGGCCTCCCCGATCGCGGCGGCCGCCGCCCGCGCGCCCGCCGGGTTGTGCGCGGCGTCCAGCACGACGGTCGGCGACCGGCGCACCACCTCCAGCCGGCCCGGCGAGGCGACGGAGGCGAACGCCTTGCGCACGGTGTCGATGTCGAGCGATCCGGCGCGCTGGGCGCCGACGCCGAAGAACGCCTCGACGGCCGCGAGGGCCACCGCCGCGTTGTGCGCCTGGTGGGCGCCGTGCAGCGGCAGGTACACCTCGGTGTACTCGCCGCCCAGCCCGCGCAGCGTCATCAGCTGGCCGCCGACGGCGACCTGCCGGTCGAGGACGCCGAACTCCAGGCCCTCACGGGCCACGGTGGCACCCACCTCGACGGCCTTCTTCAGCAGCACCTGCGCGGCGTCCACCGGCTGCTGCGCCATGACGACCGTCGCGTCCGGCTTGATCACGCCGGCCTTCTCCCCGGCGATCTCCGCGGGCGTGCCGCCGAGCCGGTCGGTGTGGTCCAGGTCGATCGGCGTCACCACGGCGACGCCGGCGTCGATGACGTTCGTCGCGTCCCAGGCGCCGCCCATGCCGACCTCGACGACCGCCACGTCCACGGGCGCGTCGGCGAAGGCCGCGTACGCCATGGCGGTCAGCACCTCGAAGAAGGACAGCCGGTACTCCTGCGCGGCGTCGACCATCTCCACGTACGGCTTGACGTCCTGGTACGTCTCGATGAACCGCTCGGCGGAGACGGGCGCCCCGTCGAGGCTGATCCGCTCGGTGACGGACTGGACGTGCGGGGAGGTGTAGCGGCCGGTGCGCAGGTCGAAGGCGCCGAGGAGGGCCTCGATCATGCGGGCGGTGGAGGTCTTGCCGTTGGTGCCGGTGATGTGGATCGACGGGTACGAGCGCTGCGGCTCGCCCAGGACGTCCATCAGCGCGGAGATGCGGTCCACCGAGGGCTCGAGCTTGGTCTCGCCCCAGCGGGTGGCGAGCTCCGCCTCCACCTCGCGCAGGGCCTTGTCGACCTCGGGGTCGGCGGGGCGCGCGGGGACGTCCGCCTGCGGCGGACCGCCCTGGGTGCGCAGCGTACGGCTGCCGGCCTCGATCACCGCGAGGTCGGGGTCGCGACGGGTCTCCTCCTCCACGAGCTCCGCGAACTCGTCGAAGGTGTCGTCCGGGTCGGGACCTGCTGAATCTGGGCGCTCGCTCACGGTCCCCAGTCTACGGAGCGGCGCGGGTGCTCCCCCGCACCCCCCGGCACGCGGTCAGCCGAGCCACTTCCGCCACCCGGGCCGCCCCCACAGCACGCTCACGGCGAAGGACAGCGCGGCCGCCGCCACCGCCGTCACGGCCAGCGCGACCGGCGCCCAGGGCCCGTCCGGCACCCGCCCGGCGACCGGCCCGGTCAGCAGCCGCACCCACAGCAGATGCACCAGGTACGTCCCGAACGACGCGTCCGACAACCGCGCCACCAGCGGCCGGACCCGCTCCGGCACCCGCACCCGGGCCACCGTGCCGAGCACCGCGAACGTCACGGCGGCCACCGCCACGCCCCCGTACGCGGCCGGGTGGCGCACCGTGAGCTGGTACACGGCGAGGCCGGCGAACGCGACCCCGGCGCCCGCGGCCCACAGCGCGCGCGGTCCGAGGCGCGGGGCGGCGAGCAGGGCGGCGCCGGCCACCGCGTACACCACCGTGGACAGCGACACCGACCACCCCCAGTCGGGCGGCGCCCAGCCGGTGACCTCCCGCACGTCGCCGATGAGCACGGGGGTGACCGCGAGGACGGCGAGCAGCGCCAGGGACCGGCGGGGCAGGGCGCGCCGCCGCACCACCAGCACCACGACGCCGAGCAGCAGGATCAGGGGGACGTAGGCGTACAGGTACCAGAGGTGGAAGGCCGCCTCGACGGAGCCGAACAGGGCGCGTGCCGTCTCCTCGCCCGTGGCGGCGCCGGGACCGCCGGTGAGGTGCGCGCACAGCAAGTACAGGGCGGTCCACACGGCCATCGGGCGCAGGATCCGGCCGAGCCGGGACAGCAGCCGGGCCTCGTCGCCCACGGGCGCGCCGGACAGCGCGGCCCAGCCGGCCATGGCGAAGAACACCGGCACCGCGAACCGCCCGGCCGTGTCGCCGAGGATCCCGGTGGTGCGGTGGCCCGCGTCGATGAACTCGGCGGAGGCGTGCACCAGCACCACCGCGGCGGTGCACAGCACGCGCAGCAGGTCGATGTCGTACCGCCGCTCCCGGCCGGCGGTGCGGTCCGGCGCTTCCGGCGCGGCGGCGGGGGACACGGGTGAGGACATCGGCGGGGACTCCTGGCGGCGGGGCCGGCCGGCGCACGGGGGCCGGCCGGCGGGCGGAGCCCGCAGGTTCCCTCTCCCGGGTTACCGGGTCCCCACCGCGACGTGAACGGCCCCCGGCCGGAAGGTACCGGTCGGGGGCCGCGGGCCTGGGATCAGGCCTGGGGCAGCCGCTCGAGCTGGGCGCGGATGCGGACGATGTCCTCCTCCGCCTTGGCGAGCCGCGTGCGGATCTTGTCGACCACCTGGTCCGGGGCCTTGGCCAGGAACGCCTCGTTGCCGAGCTTCGCGGTCGCCTGGGCCTTCTCCTTCTCGGCGGCGGCGAGGTCCTTGGCGAGCCGCTTGCGCTCGGCGGCGACGTCGATCACGCCGGACAGGTCCAGCGCGACCTCGACACCGGCGACGGGCAGGGTCGCCGTGGCCGTGAAGGCCTCGCCCTCCGGCTGGAGCCGCAGCAGCTGGCGGACGGCCGGCTCGTGCGCGGCGAGGGCGGTGCCCTCCAGCGTGAGCCGGGCCGGGACCCGCTGGCCGGGCTGCAGCCCCTGGTCGGCGCGGAACCGGCGGACCTCGGTGATCACCGACTGGAGCGTGGCGATCTCCTGCTCGGCGGCCTCGTCGCGGAAACCGCTGTCGGCCGGCCAGTCGGCGACGACCACGGACTCACCGCCGGTCAGCGTCGTCCACAGGGTCTCGGTGACGAACGGGACCACCGGGTGCAGCAGCCGCAGCGTGACGTCGAGGACCTCGCCGAGGACGCGCTTGCTGACCTCGGCCGCCTCACCGCCCGCCTGGAACGTCGTCTTGGACAGCTCGACGTACCAGTCGAAGACCTCGTCCCAGGCGAAGTGGAAGAGCGCGTCCGACAGCTTGGCGAACTGGTAGTCGTCGTAGTACGCGTCGACCTCGGCGACGACCGAGTTCAGCCGGGACAGGATCCAGCGGTCGGTCGGCGACATCGCCGACGCGTCCGGCAGCGGGCCCTCGACCGTGGCGCCGTTCATCAGCGCGAAGCGCGTGGCGTTCCAGATCTTGTTGGCGAAGTTCCGCGAGCCCTGGACCCAGTCCTCGCCGATCGGCACGTCGACGCCCGGGTTGGCGCCGCGCGCCAGGGTGAAGCGGAGCGCGTCGGAGCCGTACTTGTCCATCCAGTCCAGCGGGTCGACCACGTTCCCGAAGGACTTGGACATCTTCTTGCCGTTCTGGTCACGGACCATGCCGTGCAGGGCGATGGTGTGGAACGGCGGGGTGCCGTCCATGGCGTAGAGGCCGAACATCATCATCCGGGCGACCCAGAAGAAGAGGATGTCGTAGCCGGTGACCAGGACGGAGTTCGGGTAGAACTTCGCGAGCGACTCGGTCCGCTCGGGCCAGCCCAGGGTGGAGAAGGGCCACAGGGCTGAGGAGAACCAGGTGTCGAGGACGTCGGTGTCCTGGCGCCAGCCCTCGCCGCTCGGCGGCTCCTCGTCCGGTCCGACGCAGACGACCTCGCCGTCCGGGCCGTACCAGACGGGGATGCGGTGGCCCCACCACAACTGCCGGGAGATGCACCAGTCGTGGAGGTTGTCGACCCAGTCGAAGTAGCGCTTCTCCATCTCCTGCGGGTGGATCGCGACCCGGCCGTCGCGGACCGCGTCGCCGGCCTCCTTGGCGAGCGGGCCGACCTTGACCCACCACTGCATGGACAGCCGCGGCTCGACGGTGGTCCTGCACCGCGAGCAGTGGCCGACGGAGTGGACGTAGGGGCGCTTCTCGGCGACGATCCGGCCCTCGGCGCGCAGGGCGGCGACGATGGCGGAGCGGGCCTCGAGGCGGTCCAGGCCCTGGAAGGGGCCGTGCGCGGTGATGACGGCGCGCTCGTCCATCACGGTGATGGACGGCAGGTCGTGGCGCCGGCCGATCTCGAAGTCGTTCGGGTCGTGGGCCGGGGTCACCTTGACGGCGCCGGTGCCGAACTCGGGGTCCACGTGCTCGTCCGCGACGACCGGGATGGAGCGGTCGGTCAGCGGCAGCTTGATCAGCTTGCCGACGAGGTGCCGGTAGCGCTCGTCCTCGGGGTGGACGGCGACGGCCGTGTCGCCGAGCATCGTCTCCGCGCGGGTCGTGGCGACGACGATGGTGTCGTCCCCCTCGCCGTACTTCATGGAGACGAGCTCGCCGTCGTCCTCCTGGTAGTTGACCTCGATGTCGGAGATCGCGGTCAGGCAGCGCGGGCACCAGTTGATGATGCGCTCGGCTCGGTAGATCAGCTCGTCGTCGTAGAGCCGCTTGAAGATCGTCTGGACGGCCTTGGACAGGCCCTCGTCCATGGTGAAGCGCTCACGGGTCCAGGCGACGCCGTCGCCGAGGCGGCGCATCTGGCCGGAGATCTGCCCGCCGGACTCGGCCTTCCACTTCCAGACCCGCTCGACGAACGCCTCGCGGCCCAGGTCGTGGCGGGACTTGCCCTCCTTGGCGAGCTCCCGCTCGACCACGTTCTGCGTGGCGATGCCGGCGTGGTCCATGCCGGGCTGCCACAGCGTCTCGTGGCCCTGCATGCGCTTGCGGCGGGTGAGGGCGTCGATCAGCGTGTGCTCGAAGGCGTGGCCGAGGTGCAGGCTGCCGGTGACGTTCGGCGGGGGGATGACGATGGTGTACGGCGGTTTGTCGCTCTTCGCGTCCGCCTCGAAGTAACCCCGCTCCACCCAGCGCTCGTACAGCGGCCCCTCTACGTCGGCCGGCGCGTACTGGGTCGGCAGTTCGGTCGTGGGCGCTGGTGGCTGCTGCTGAGCGTTGTCGGTCACGCGCTCAGTTTAGGACCGTCACGGTGCTGTTCCGAAACTCGATTCTTTGTAACGGTGCGACCCCCGCCGGTCTGGAGCCGCCGACTCTGAGCCAGGATGTCAGCAGCACGTAAACGTCTGGAGGGGAACCCCGTCATGAGTCACGACCAGCCGGGACCGTACGGCGGGCAGCCGCAGCAGCCCGGTCCGTACGGACAGCCAGGGCCCTACGGCGGACCGTCGCAGACCCCGCAGCCCGGTTACGGCCACCCCCAGACGCCCCCGCCCGCCCAGCCCGGCTACGGCTACCCGCAGCAGCCGCCCCACGGCCAGCCCTCCCCGTACGGGCAGCCTCAGTACGGCCAGCCCCCGTACGGCCAGCCCCCGTACGGCATGCCGTCCCAGCCCCCTGCCTCCGGCGGCAACGGCGGCGGCAAGGTGGCCGCGATCGTCGTCGGCGCCGTCGCGGTCGTCACGGCCATCGGCGTGGGCGCCTACCTCCTCCTCGGCGGCAGCGGCGGTGGCGGCAGCGCGGCCGGTCTGACGGACGACGGCCCGCACAAGCTGACCACGCCGAAGACCGTGCTGGGCGAATACCACCGGTTCGGCGAGGGCACCGAGGAGAGCGGCTCCGACACCGCGAAGGACATGGAGGGGAGCGGGGTCGAGAACGGCACGGCCGTCCTCGGCCAGTGGTCCACCGCCGACTTCGGCGACTACGACCCGGCCGACCCCGGCACCGCGGGCGACTTCCCCGACCAGTCGGAACTGCTGACCGCCAAGGGCGTCACCATGGTGGGCGGTTACGGCGAGATCACCGACCCGGAGAAGACGCTCGACAAGTTCTTCTCCAACATCCAGGAGCAGGTCGAGAAGGCGTCCTCCGGCTCCTCGAGCGGCATGCAGAACGCCGAGCTGGTCGGCGACCCCGAGGAGGTCGAGATCGCCGGCACGGTGGCGAAGTGCCAGTCGACGAAGAGCGTCAACGCGCTCACCAAGAAGGAGTCGACGGACTGGTTCTGCGCCTGGGCCGACCACAGCACGGTCGGCATGGTCTCGCCCGGCGACAACGCCGGCACGGGGGTCGGCAAGGACACGGCGGTCGACCTCACCACCCAGCTCCGCGAGCAGATCCGCGTCAAGGTCTGACGGCACCGCAGCAGCGAACACGAGGGGGAACCCAGTCATGAGCTTCAACCAGCCGGGCCCGTACGGCGGGCAGCCCCAGCAGCCCGGTCCCTACGGCCAGCAGCCGGGACCGTACGGCCAGCCGCCGCAGACCCCGCCCCAGCCCGGTTACGGCTACCCCCAGCAGACGCCCCCGCCCGGCCAGCCCGGTTACGGCTACCCGCCCCAGCCCGGCCACCCGGGGCACCCGGGAGTGCCGCCGCAGCAGCCGCCCTACGGCCAGCCGCAGTACGGCATGCCGCCGCAGCCCCCGGCGTCCGGCGGAGGCGGCGGCAAGAAGGCCGGGATCGTCGTCGGCGCGGTCGCGGTCGTCGCGGCCATCGGTGTGGGCGCGTACTTCCTGATCGGCGGCGGCGGGGGCGCCGGCGGCCTGGAGGACGACGGCCCGCACAAGCTGACCGCGCCCTCGTCGGTCCTCTCGGACAAGTACGACCGTCAGGGCCCGGCGCAGGAGAAGGAGGCCAGCTCCAGCGACGCCAAGAACCTGGCGACGGCCGGCGTGAGCGACGCGACCTCGGTCGGCGCCCTCTACTCCACCATCGACCTCACGCAGCTCGACCCCGAGGACTCGGCCGACGTGGCGAAGCTGGAGTCGGCGGAGAACATCACCTACTTCGGCGTCTACGGCGAGGTCGAGGACCCGGAGAAGGCGCTCGACGTGATGTTCACGCAGATGCACAAGAACACCGACGACGAGAAGGTCAACCTGGTCGGCGAGCCCAGGTCGGTGTCCCCCGGCGGGCTGGACGGCGCCGTGATGAAGTGCCAGGAGGCGGAGACCCAGCACCCGGTCACCGAGAAGGACCAGACGACGTTCATGTGCGTGTGGGCCGACCACAGCACGGTCGCCGTGGTCGAGCCGACCGCCGCCGGCAAGACGTACTCGCTCGACGAGTCCGCGGAGCTGGCCGCCGACGTGCGCAAGGAGGTCCGGGTCGCCGAGTAGGCCCCGGACAGAGGGAAGGGCGTCCGGCGCGGTGCGCCGGACGCCCTTCCGTCGTCCTGTGCCCGAACGCCCGGGAGGCGTGCGGGACTACGCCGTCTTCTGCTCGCCGGAGCCCCGGCCGCGCGAGTCGCGCGGGATGAGGGTGGGGTTGACGTTGGAGAGCACCACGTCGGCGGTGATGACCACGCGGGCCACGTCCTTGCGGGACGGCACCTCGTACATCACGCCCTGGAGGACCTCCTCCATGATGGCGCGCAGGCCGCGGGCGCCGGTCTGGCGCAGGATCGCCTGGTCGGCGATGGCCTCCAGCGCCTCGCGCTCGAAGTCCAGCTCCACACCGTCGAGTTCGAACAGGCGCTGGTACTGCTTCACCAGCGCGTTGCGCGGCTCGACGAGGATCTGCAGCAGCGCCTCGCGGTCGAGGTTGTGCACGCTGGTGATGACGGGGAGCCGGCCGATGAACTCGGGGATCATGCCGAACTTGACCAGGTCCTCCGGCATGACCTCCTCGAACTGGTCCTTGGACTCCAGCTCCCGCTTGGAGCGGATCGTCGCGCCGAAGCCGATGCCCTTGGCGCCCGCCCGGCCCTCGATGATCTTCTCAAGACCGGCGAAGGCGCCGCCCACGATGAACAGCACGTTCGTCGTGTCGATCTGGATGAACTCCTGGTGCGGGTGCTTGCGTCCGCCCTGCGGCGGCACGGAGGCGGTGGTGCCCTCGAGGATCTTCAGCAGGGCCTGCTGCACGCCCTCGCCGCTGACGTCCCGGGTGATCGACGGGTTTTCGCTCTTTCGGGCGACCTTGTCGATCTCGTCGATGTAGATGATCCCGGTCTCGGCCTTCTTGACGTCGTAGTCGGCCGCCTGGATCAGCTTGAGCAGGATGTTCTCGACGTCCTCGCCGACGTAGCCGGCCTCGGTGAGCGCCGTGGCGTCGGCGATCGCGAACGGGACGTTCAGCATGCGGGCGAGGGTCTGCGCCAGCAGCGTCTTGCCGGAGCCCGTGGGGCCCAGCAGCAGGATGTTGGACTTCGCCAGCTCGATGGCGTCGTCACGGCCCTGGGCGCCGCCGTTCTCCCCGGCCTGGACGCGCTTGTAGTGGTTGTAGACCGCCACGGAGAGCGCCTTCTTGGCCGCCTCCTGGCCCACCACGTACCCCTCGAGGAACTCGTAGATCTCGCGGGGCTTGGGGAGCTCCTCCCAGCGGACCTCGCTGGTCTCGGCGAGCTCCTCCTCGATGATCTCGTTGCAGAGGTCGATGCACTCGTCGCAGATGTACACACCGGGCCCTGCGATGAGCTTCTTGACCTGCTTCTGGCTCTTGCCGCAGAACGAGCACTTGAGCAGATCGCCGCCGTCACCGATGCGTGCCACGGTGTGCTTCCCCTTCGCCTGGGAGACGACCGGACGTCCGTGTCCGGCGGCTCCTGGTGCTGCCTTATGTCCGACGGTACCTTGCCTGGCCCCCCGTACGGGCCCCCCTCGGCACGGTTCACTTTGACGTGGACCGTGCCAAACCGTGCCAAGGGGCGGCAGACGTTACACCCCAGCCCCGCCTCAGCGCAGGCTGGAGTTGTCCATCTTCCGGGTGGTGATGATCTGGTCGATCAGGCCGTACTCCAGCGCGTCCTCGGCCGTGAGGATCTTGTCGCGCTCGATGTCCTCGCGGATCTTCTCGATCGGGCGGGTGGAGTGCTTGGCCAGCATGTCCTCCAGCTGCGTGCGCATGCGGAGGATCTCGTTGGCGGCGATCTCCAGGTCGGAGACCTGACCGCGGCCGGTCTCGCTGTACGGCTGGTGGATCAGCACCCGGGCGTTCGGCAGCGCCATGCGCTTGCCGGGCGTGCCGGCGGCGAGCAGGACCGCGGCGGCGGAGGCGGCCTGGCCCATGCACACCGTCTGGATGTCCGGCTTCACGTACTGCATCGTGTCGTAGATCGCGGTGAGCGCGGTGAAGGAGCCGCCGGGGCTGTTGATGTAGACCGAGATGTCCCGGTCGGGGTCCATCGACTCCAGGCACAGCAGCTGCGCCATGACGTCGTTGGCGGAGGCGTCGTCGATCTGCACGCCGAGGAAGATCACGCGCTCCTCGAAGAGCTTCGCGTACGGGTCGTACTCGCGGATGCCCTGGGAGGTGCGCTCGACGAAGCGCGGGATGACGTAACGGGACTCGGCCCGCGGACCGGTGTAGCGGCCCTGCGAGCCGGCGTCCTGCGCGGCCTGCATGCGGTCGTGGATCCCGCTGCCGGGGAATGCGTTCACGGTGTCTCCTGAAAGGGGCTGAGGCGGTCGGCTGGGGCTGCTGGGGCCCCGGGGGCTGTCACGGGGCCCGGGCGGGGTCCCACGGGGCTCGTGGAGCCTCGCGGGGACCGCTCAGGCCCCGGTGCCGCCGCCGCCCGGCATGCCGGCGGCCGTGGCGATCACGTCGTCGATGAGGCCGTACTCCTTGGCCTCGAAGGCGTCGAACCAGCGGTCACGGTCCGAGTCACGGGTGATCTGCTCGACCGTCTGGCCCGTGTGCTGGGCGGTGAGCTCGGCCATGCGCTTCTTGGTGTGCAGCAGCCGCTCGGCGTGGATCTTGATGTCCGAGGCGGAGCCGGCGAGGCCTGCGGAGGGCTGGTGGATCAGGATCTCGGCGTTGGGCAGCGCGAAGCGCTTGCCGGGGGTGCCGGCGCTGAGCAGGAACTGCCCCATGGACGCCGCGAGACCCATGGCGATCGTCACCACGTCGTTCTTGATGTACTGCATGGTGTCGTAGATCGCCATGCCGGCCGTGATCGAACCGCCGGGGCTGTTGATGTAGAGGTAGATGTCCTTGTCGGGGTCCGAGGCAAGGAGCAGCAGCTGTGCGGTGATCTTGTTCGCGATGTCGTCGTCGACCGGCTGGCCGAGGAAGATGATCCGCTCGCCGAGCAGCCGGTTGTAGACCTGGTCGCCGAGGCCACCACCGATGGAAGGCTCGCCGGCGGCTGAAGGCATCAGATTCGTCACGTATCCACCTGCTCGTCTTACGACGGCGCCGGGCCGTCTCACGTGTTCCCTGCGGGGCGGGAGCCGTATCGGAGACTCCACTGCCCTGGTATTCATGGACCCTAACGCGCGGGTCCCTTCGGGGAATCCCGGAGATGGGAGTGTTCGCCGGGGGCGTAGTCGGGGGCGGGGCGGCGGGGCCCGCCGGGAGGCTCGATGTGCGTGCCCGGCCGCGGGTGTGTCGTGGTGGCTCGCGCGGTTCCCCGCGCCCCCGAAGGTGTCCGGCCCCCGGTGACGAGAAGGCCCCGGGGGGTTCGCCCCGGGGCCTTCTCGGTCGATCACCGTGCCGGGGGCTCAGCCCTCGGTCTTCTCCTCGGCCTTCTCGTCGGCGGAGGTCTCCGCGGCCTCGGCCCCGGGAGCCTCGGCGGCCTCGTCCTCCTCGTCGTCAAGGTCGACGATCTCGCCGTTGGTGTCCTTGACCGTGGCCTTCTCGACCACGACGGCCAGGGCCTTGCCGCGGGCGACCTCACCGACGAGCAGCGGGACCTGGCCCTGCTCGACGACGGCCTGCGCGAACTGGTCGGGGGACATGCCGGAGGAGGCCGCACGCCGCATGAGGTGCTCGGTGAGCTCCTCCTGGTTGACGTTGAGCTTCTCCTGCTTCACGAGCTCGTCGAGCACGAACTGGGTCTTGATGCCCTTGATCGCGGCCTCGCGGGTCTCGTTGTCGAACTCCTCCTCGGTCTTGCCCTGGATCTCCAGGTACTTCGCGAGGTCCAGGCCCATCTGGCCCAGCTGGTGGTGTTCGAGGTTGTGCTTGCGGGTGTTGATCTCGTCCTCGAGCAGCTTCTCGGGGACGGGGATCTCGACCAGCTCGAGCAGCTTGTCCAGGACGCGCTCCTGCGCCTGCGTGGCCTGGTCGTACTGCTTCATGTTCTCGAGGCGCTTGCGGCTGTCCGCCTTCAGCTCCTCGAGGGTGTCGAACTCGGAGGCGAGCTGCGCGAACTCGTCGTCCAGCTCGGGCAGCTCGCGCTTGGCGACCTGGGTGACCTTGACGGTGACCTCGGCCTCCTTGCCGGCCGCCGAGCCGCCCTTCAGCTCGGAGGTGAAGGTGGCCTCGCCACCGGCCTCCAGGCCCTTCACGGCGTCGTCGATGCCGTCCAGCAGCTCACCGGAGCCGATCGTGTAGGAGACGCCGTTGGCGACGCCGTCCTCGAGGACCTCGCCCTCGACCTTGGCCTCCAGGTCGAGGGTGACCACGTCGCCGTCCTCGGCGGCCCGCTCGACCGGGGAGGTGGAGGCGAAGCGCTCACGGAGCTCCTCGACCGACTTCTCCACGTCCTCGTCGGTGACCTCGACGGCGTCGACCTCGACCTCGATGCCGGAGTAGTCCGGGATCTCGATGGCCGGGCGGACGTCGACCTCGGCGGTGAAGTTCAGCGTCTCGCCGTCCTTCAGCTCCGTGATGTCGACCTCGGGCTGGCCCAGCGGGCTCAGCTCCGCCTCGTTCACGGCGTCGGTGTAGAACTTCGGGAGGGCGTCGTTGACCGCCTCCTCCAGGACCGCACCACGGCCGAAGCGCTGGTCGATGACCCGGGCCGGGACCTTGCCCTTGCGGAAGCCCTTCACCGTGACCTGCTGGTTGATCTTCTTGTACGCCGCGTCGAGGCTGTCCTTGAGCTCCTCGAAGGGCACCTCGACAGTGAGCCGAACCCGGGTCGGGTTCAGGGTCTCCACGGCGCTCTTCACGGTTCGGTCTCCTTGTGGCTGACTTCTCGGGTTCTGCCGGGACCAGAACGGTCCGGCCGATTCGCCGCCCGGAGGACTTCAGAGACACACGGGCGTGCAGCTTGCATAGTAACGGCAGCGACTGCGGCACCCAAAAGGCTGCGATCACCGATGGTGAGGAGGTGGCTGGTCGGGGTGGCGGGATTTGAACCCACGGCCTTCCGCTCCCAAAGCGGACGCGCTACCAAGCTGCGCCACACCCCGTCTGGTCGATCCGTAGGGTACATGCACGCGGACGAAAGGGCCGCCGCCTTCGCCTTCGCGGTGCGGCACCCGGCGGCCGGCCGGACACGGGGTGTGCGTCGAGGGCGTGCGACCCGCTACGATGCCTCTCGGTGCCGCGGTCGCAGACGCGCGGCGCGCACCGTGCGGGCGTAGCTCAATGGTAGAGCCCCAGTCTTCCAAACTGGCTACGCGGGTTCGATTCCCGTCGCCCGCTCCGGAAGGGCTGAGGCCCAGGTGAGGGGGTGTGCACCCGCTCCCTGGGCCTTCGCCGTACCTCCGGACCGGGCGCCTCAGGCGGCCCCGTACCGTCGGGCGAGCCCTCGTATCTCCCGCGCGGCGTCCCCCAGGATCATCGTCCCGGCCTCGCGCCCGTCGTGGAAAATCCGCAGCCTCGGTCCCTCGGCGAGCAGGCGCAGCTCCGGCAGCGGATGGCGCCACAGCAGGACGCTGCGCTCCCACATCTCCATGCTGCGTGTGGTCAGGCGCAGTTCGTACTGCGGACCCTCGTGGGCGTTCGGCGGGAGGTGCTCCCGGTACGGGGGCCGGGCGGCGTAGGTGCCGAGCACCGTCTCCCCCGGTTCCAGGACCTCGTCACGGGCACCGCGGATGCGGCCGATCCGCGACCCGGCCCAGCCGGCGAGCGCGGCCGTCGGCACGGCGCCCGTCACGACTCCCCACCACGGCAGACCGGCCTCGAGCCCGAGGCCGACCACGGCCGCGACCGCCGGGACCGCCGTCACGGCCGCGCCGGTCAGCCTCGCACGCCCCATCCGCCGTTCCCGCTCCTGCTCCACGTCCCCTCCGTGCTCACGTCTCGTGCCCCTCCGCGGCCGACGCCGTATGCGGCAACCACATGGTCGACTCCCCGGCACGCCTCAGGGCCGGTCCGGGGTGTCCGGGCCGGCCCTGAGGTGCGTCGGTGGGGGACCTTGCCGTGGGGCGGGGTCAGAAGGTGATCGAGTTGATCATGTCGGCTATCGAGTCCAGGAACCGCTGGATGTCGTCGGCCATGCCCGTCGAGGCGAGGAAGAAGCCGAAGAGGACGGCGACGACCGCCGGTCCGGGCTTGAGGGAGCCACCTCTCATCAGCACCACCAGGATGATCGCCAACAGCAGCACCACTGACAGTGAAATGGCCACAACTGATCACACCCTTGGTCGGTTCGGCTTCGCCGGCCCGGGCGACGCATCCCCGCGCACCCCGCCAGAACCATCGTGCCACCAACACGGCCAGGTCATGCGGCGGCTGACGCATCGTCCGCCCCGCAGTCGCGCTCCCGTCGCCGGCGCGGCGGACGGACCGGGGCGACGCACGGGCCTTTCGAATGCAACACCTGTTTCCCGTACGGCAATTCGAGAGGGCATCCGCGCGGGGAATTGAGCGATCCCCTGAGCGCTTATGCGCGACTTGCGGACGCCTCCTTCTCCACACCCTCACAACGTGTTCGCAGGTGATTCGAATGACCCGCATTCGGCCCGGACAAGGGGACATGTCATCGGAGTCGCCACACGACCCGATGACCGGATTCGTCCGGGGCGATCCCGACAAGAAGGGCGAGAACGGGGGCCGACGCAGCGCCTGTTCAGCTGTGCCGCCCCTCACGCCGGCCGCATGCGCACCTTGCCGAATCCGGGGTACTCGAACGCGATAAACAGGAATGACGTCGGGCGTTTTACGGATTCCCGAGGACAACGCTAGGGTGCCTGAGATGTTCCACGCTGCCTCGTCCCCCGCAAGCGCAGCGAGCTCCCCGATCGCCTCCCCGCGTCCCCGCCGGGAGGGCCAGTGACGAACTCGCAGCGACCGTACGGCAACAGCAGGACGCCGCTCCCTCCGGCGCAGACACCGGCGGACGGAGTGCCGGCCCCGCGCACCGGGGCCCCGGAGGACTCCCGGACCGCACCGGGCGGCAGACAGCGCGACGCCTTCTTCGACAACGCCAAGTACCTGGCGATCGTGCTGGTGGCCGTCGGCCACGCCTGGGGGCAGATCCTGGACGACGGGGCGGTCGAGACCGTCTACCGGGTCGTGTACACGTTCCACATGCCGGCGTTCATCCTCATCTCCGGCTACTTCTCCCGCGGTTTCGACCTGCGCCCCCGGCACGTCCAGCGGCTGGTCACCGGGGTCGTCGTCCCCTACGTGGTCTTCGAGACCGCGTACTCCCTCTTCGCGCGCTACGCCAACGACGAGCCGGAGCGCGGCGTCACGCTGCTGGACCCCACCTACCACCTGTGGTTCCTGTGCGCGCTGTTCGTGTGGCGGCTGACCACGCCGGTGTGGAGGACGATCCGGCACCCGCTGCCGGTCTCGCTGGTCCTCGCCGCGCTGGGCTCGGTGTCCCCGCGGATCGGCGACGACCTGGAGCTGCAGCGGGTGCTGCAGTTCCTCCCCTTCTTCGTGCTGGGCCTCACCCTGCGGCCCGAGCACTTCCGGATGGTCAAGCGCCGTTCGGTGCGCCTGCTGTCCGTGCCGGTGTTCGCCGCGGTGACGGCCGCGGCCTGGTGGACGACGCCGGACCTGCGGCTCGGCTGGCTGTACCACAGCGACGCCGCCCAGGAGCTGGGCGCCGCCTGGTGGGCCGGGCCGCTCATGGTGACCGCCACGCTCGGCTGCTCGCTGGTGACGACCGTCTGCTTCCTCGCCTGGGTGCCGCGCCGCCGCATGTGGTTCACGGCCCTCGGCGCGGGCACGGTCTACGGCTATCTGCTGCACGCCTTCCTGGTGCGGGCGGGCAACTACACGGACTTCTACGACCAGCCCGCGCTGCGCGAGCCGCTCGGTGTGCTGGGCCTCACCCTCTTCGCGGCCGCCGCGGTGACGCTGATGTGCACCCGGCCGGTGCGGCGGGCGCTGCGGTGCGTGGTGGAGCCGCGCATGGACTGGGCGTTCCGGCGGGACGCGAGCGCGGTGGCCCTGGTCCAAGAGCGGCCCCGGCCCGCCGAGGTGCGCGCGCCCGGCGAGAAGGTCTCCGTCTAGGTCAGGCCGAGGAGGGCGCGCATCCGCGCGTACTTGGCGGTCAGCCGGGTGCGGGTGGCGTCGTCGAGGACGGCGAGGCGGGCCGGGTCGGCGTTGTGCGCCAGGTCCGCCTCCTTCACCAGCAGCGCGCCCGGGGTGGCCAGGACGCGGGCCGCGTAGTCCTCGGGCGGCTCGCCGGACCGCTTGGTCACGGCGCGCACGATGTCCTTGGTGCGCCGGGTGAGCGCCGCCCCCTCCAGCCACGCGTGGCTGAGCCTGTCGTCCTCCACGGCGTCGTGCAGCCAGGCCGCCGCGATCTGCTCGTCGTCGCCGCCGCGCCGCCGGACGCCCTCGGCGACCGCCCGGAGGTGTTCGGCGTAGGGGCGGCCCGCCTTGTCGGTCTGGCCGGCGTGCGCGGCGCGGGCGGTGGCCTCCACCTCGGCCAGGTCCATGATCGGTGTCCGGTTCACGCCTCCAGTGTGCCCGGCGCCGCTCAGCGGGCGGCGGCCGCGGTGGGGCCCTCGCGGCAGATCAGCAGCAGCGCCCGGTCGTCGTTGACGTCCTTGGCGACGGCCTCGATGAGGTGCCAGGCCGCGCCGTGGAAGCCTCCGGCGACATAGCGGTCGGCCTCGCCGGTGAGCCGGTCGATGCCCTCGACCATGTCCCGGTCGGAGGTCTCCACCAGGCCGTCCGTGAAGAGCATCAGCACGTCGCCGGGGCGCAGCGAGCCCTTCACCGGGTCGAACTGGGCGCCGTCGTACACGCCCAGCAGGGGGCCGTCGGCCGCCTTCTCCTCCCAGCGGCCGCTGCCCGCGCTGAGCTGGAGGCCCGGCGGGTGTCCTGCGGAGTAGAGCTCGTAGTCGCCGGAGTCCAGGTCGAGGACGAGGTGGATGGAGGTGGCGAACCCCTCGTCCCAGTCCTGGCGGAGGAGATAGCCGTTGGCGGCGGGCAGGAAGTCGTGCGGGGGCAGACTGCCGAGCAGCCCGCCGAAGGCGCCGGACAGCAGCAGGGCGCGCGAGCCGGCGTCCATGCCCTTGCCGGAGACGTCGGTGAGGACGACCTCCAGGGTGCGTCCGCCGTTGGTGCGGGCCGCCACCACGAAGTCGCCGGAGAAGGACTGGCCGCCCGCCGGGCGCAGCGCCATCTCCCGGTGCCAGCCCGTGGGCAGCTTGGGCAGTTTGCTCTGCACCCGGATGCGTTCGCGCAGGTCGAACAGCATGGTGCCGCCGCGCCGCCAGGGCACGCCGACCCGGCTGCGGAACTGCGCGACGAGCAGGCCGAAGAAGCCGCAGGCCGCGACGACCAGGACCACGCCGGGGGTGACCCGGGCCACGCCCTCGGTGTACGGGCCGAGTCGGACGGCTTCCACGATCAGCGCGGTGGCCGCCGCCGCGTACAGCCCGAGCAGGCTGGCCGGGCGCAGCAGCAGGCCGCCCGCGACGATCGGGACGCACAGGGCGGCCGGCGCGCACCACACGGAGTTGGCGAGGGTGCCGGCGGTGATCAGCGGGACGGTGAGGAGCAGCCCGACGAGCGCTATCCAGTCGGAGCCGTCGCCGCGGAACCAGTCGACGGCGGCCCGACGCACGCCGACGCGGACCCGGTGCCACTGCTTCTTCACCCGGGCCGTGAACGTCTCGGCCGCCGCGCGCCGCTCTCGTCCTGCTGCCATCAGTTCGGGACCCTATCCATCCAACCGGCCGCTTGGCACGGGAGGTCCAGCTTGTCCCCTCGGACGGGGACCGCACTCACAGTGAACTTCACGCGGGGGCGTCCTGGGACCGGGGCGGCGGAAATTGCCTCGCCCGGATCGCGGACCCCTGGTAGGCATGCCTCCATGACGAACGATCGGACGGGCCGCGCGCCCGAGCTCCGGGTCCTGCGGCCGGACGAGTGGGAGACGATGTACGGGAACCTCGTCCGTGCCTTCGGCGGTGTGCCGGAGTCGGACGAGGAGCGGGAACTGTGGCGGTCCCTCACCGAGTTCGAGCGTTCGCTGGCCGCCTGGGACGGTGACCGGTGCGTGGGGACCGCGGGCGCCTTCTCGTTCCGGCTGACGGTGCCCGGCGGGGCCTCGGTGCCGGCCGCGGGCGTCACCATGGTGAGCGTGGCGGCCACGCACCGGCGGCGCGGGGTGCTGACGTCGATGATGCGGCGTCAGCTGGACGACGTCCGCTCCTGGGGCGAGCCGCTGGCGGTGCTCACGGCGTCGGAGCCGGCCATCTACGGCCGGTTCGGCTACGGAGCGGCCACCTTCCAGCTGGACGCGGAGATCGACACCGTGCGCGCGGGTCTGACGGTCCCGGACGGCACGGATGACGTGCACGTGCGGTACGCGGAGCCCGCCGAGGCGCTGGACGTCTGCGAGGGGATCTACGCCCGGCTGGTGCCCGGCCGGGCCGGGATGCTGGCGCGGCGGCCCGGCTGGGAGCGGGTCGGGCTGCTCGACCCGGCGGGCGAGCGGGGCGGTGCGTCGCCGCTGCAGTGCGTGGTCGCCGAACGCGACGGGGAGAGCGTCGGGTACGCGCGGTTCCGGGTGAAGCCGTCCTGGGGTCCGGGCGGTCACGAGGGCCAGGTGGTGCTGAGCGCCCTGGAGGCGCTGGACCCGGCGGCGGGCGCGGCGCTGTGGCGGTTCCTGTTCGAGATCGACCTGACGTCGTCGCTGGTGGCGCGGGGCCGACCGGTCGACGAGGGCTGGCAGTACCTGGTGTCGGACATACGGCGCTGCCGTCCGGCCCGCCGGGACGCGCTGTACGTGCGGCTGGTGGAGGCCGGAGCGGCGCTGGCGGCGCGCGCGTACCGGGCCCCGGTGGACGTGGTGCTGGAGGTGGAGGACGCCTTCTGCCCGTGGAACGCGGGGCGCTGGCGGCTGAGCGGGGACGCCAAGGGGGCGTCCTGCGAGCGCACCCGGGACGCGGCCGACCTCGCCCTGTCCGTGCGGGAGCTGGGCGCCGCCTACCTGGGCGGGGTGAGCCTGACCGCGCTGGCGGCGGCCGGACGGGTGCGCGAGCTGCGGGGCGGCGCGCTGGCCGAGGCGGCCCTCGCCTTCGGCAGCGACCCGGCGCCGTGGCTGCCGCACGGCTTCTGACCCGGGGCGGCCCGCCGGGCGGCGTCCGGGGTCAGGGGCGCTGGCAACCCGGGCACCAGAAGAGGTTGCGGGCGGCGAGACCGGCGGTGCGGATCTCGCCGCCACAGATGTGGCAGGGCCGGTTCGCCCGGCGGTAGACGTACACCTCGCCGCCGTGGTCGTCGACGCGGGGCGGGCGGCCCATGGCCTCGGGGGTGTGTTCGGGGCGGACGGTGTCGATGCGGTTGGTGCGGACGCCCTCCCGCATCAGTGCGACCAGGTCGTCCCAGATCGCGTCCCACTGCTCCCGGGTGATGTCCTTGCCGGCCCGGTAGGGGTCGATGCCGTGCCGGAAGAGCACCTCGGCGCGGTAGACGTTGCCCACGCCGGCGATGACCTTCTGGTCCATGAGGAGCGCGGCGATCGTGGTGCGGCTGCGGCTGATCCTGCGGTACGCGCGCCCGGGGTCGGCGTCGGGCCGGAGCGGGTCCGGGCCGAGCCGGTCGTGCACCGCCCGTTTCTCGGGTTCCGTGATCAGGGCGCAGGTGGTGGGTCCGCGCAGGTCGACGTACGCGCCGGCGCCGGCCAGGCGCAGCCGCACGGTGTCGGTGGGGGGCGGCGCCGGGGCGGGGCCGAAGGCGACCTTGCCGAAGAGGCCGAGGTGGATGTGCACCCACTCGGGGTGTCCGGGGTCGCCGAAGCCCAGGAAGAGGTGCTTGCCGTGGGCGTCGGTGGTGCGCAGCGGGGTGCGGTCGAGGAGGGCCGCGGCGTCGCTGAACTTGCCCTGGGGGCTGGTGACGCGCAGGGGCGTGTCCGCCGGGAAGGCCTTGGCGTAGTCCTCGGCCAGCCGGTGGATGGTGTGTCCCTCGGGCACGGTCCCCCCTCGCTCGCTTCGCTGCCTGCTGTCCTTACCGCTGCGGGTGGTGCGCCGGGATCGGGGGGAGGTCGCCGGTGGTCTCGTAGGAGGAGAGCATGTCGATCCGGCGGATGTGGCGCTCGTCGCCCGAGAACGGGGTGCCGAGGAAGATCTCGACGAACTTGGTCGCCTCTTCCTGTGTGTGCATGCGCGCGCCCACGGCCACCACGTTGGCGTCGTTGTGCTCGCGGCCCAGGGCGGCGGTCTGCTCGCTCCACGCGAGGGCGGCCCGTACGCCCTTGACCTTGTTGGCGGCGATCTGCTCGCCGTTGCCGGAGCCGCCGATCACGATGCCGAGGGAGCCGGGGTCCGCGGCGGTCCGCTCCGCGGCGCGGAGGCAGAACGGCGGGTAGTCGTCCTGGGCGTCGTAGAGGTGCGGGCCGCAGTCGACGGGCTCGTGTCCCGCCTCCTTGAGCCACTCGACGAGGTGGTTCTTCAGTTCGTAGCCCGCATGGTCGGAGCCGAGATACACGCGCATGCGTCGAGTGTGACACGGCCGGTGCGGGGGGGAGGCGCAGGGTGGGGCGCGCGAGAAGCGTGAGCCGCGGACGGCGGGCCGCGGGGCCGCCGCCCCGGACTGGACCGGGACGGGGTGCGGGCGGGCCCGGCCCCGCCCCTGAGGCGACGGAAGGGCCCGGCGGGCGCCTTCGCAGCGCCCGCCGGGCCCTTCGGCGTGCGAGGGGGTCGTCAGCGCTTGTCGACGAGCTTCCAGGCGGTGGGCAGCAGGCCCATCGCGAGCGCCGCCTTGAGCGCGTCACCGATGAGGAACGGGGTCAGGCCGGCCGCGATCGCGGCGGAGGCGGACATCCCGGTGGCCAGGGCCAGGTACGGCACGCCGACGGCGTAGATGACCGCCGAGCCGAGCAGCATGGTGCCGGCCGTGCGCCAGGCGGAGCGGTCGGCGCCGCGGCGGGCGAGGGCGCCCACGACGACGGCCGCCAGCAGCATGCCGAGGACGTAGCCGAAGGAGGGCATGCCCGTCCCGGACCTGCCCTCCGCGAACCACGGCACGCCCGCCATGCCCACCAGCGCGTACACGGCGAGGGAGGCGAAGCCGCGGCGGGCGCCGAGGGTGGTGCCGACGAGCAGCGCCGCGAAGGTCTGGCCGGTCACCGGCACCGGGGAGCCGGGCACGGGCACCGCGATCTGGGCGGCGAGACCGGTGAGCGCGGCGCCGCCGAACACGAGGGCCGCGTCCCGGACGCGGGAGGCGGGGACGAGGTCGGCGAGGACCTGTCCGGGCCGGGCGGTGGTGACGGTGGCGGTGCTCATGGGGACTCCCGGAGTGAGGGCAAGGGGAACACGGCGACGCTATACCGGGGCCCTCGTGCCGATCACCGGCAGCGCTCGACAAAGGCACGAACGGGGAGTTGGTGGGCTCCGGACAAAGGACGGGGGCCACACCTCGCGGGAGGTGACACCGGTCACTGAGGTGACGTGGTGTCGCCGACACGGCCCGGCGCGGCGGCGGCTGTGGGGATCCGCCAACGGGGGCGGGGGCGTCCTGCCCGCCGGCCATGGTCCGGGCGGCGGGCGGCGTCACGGTCCGGCCGCCCGGCCGTCGCGCGACGACCACCCCGCAGTGAGCGGACTGTGACCCTCCGCTTGGCTGCCGTCCATATGCTGGGCGACCGCCCCGTGACCGTCGGGCGGCTGCCCAGACTGGGGGCGTTTTTGTCGTCTCCCCCTCTTGGACGAGCCGCACCCATGCCCCCCACCACGGTCGAGACGCCTCCGGACACCGAGAGCGTCTCCCTCTCGCACGGCCTCAAACAGCGCCACCTGTCGATGATCGCCCTCGGCGGGGTGATCGGCGCCGGACTGTTCGTCGGTTCCGGCGCGGGCATCGCCGCCGCCGGCCCCTCCATCGTGATCGCCTACGCCCTCTCCGGCCTGCTGGTCATGCTGGTGATGCGGATGCTGGGCGAGATGTCGGCCGCGTATCCCTCCTCCGGGTCCTTCTCCTCCCACGCCGAGCGGGCCATCGGGCCCTGGGCCGGGTTCACCGCGGGCTGGGCGTTCTGGGTGCTGCTGTGCACCGCGGTCGGCCTGGAGGGCATCGGCGCCGCGCAGATCGTCAGCGGCTGGCTGCCGGGCACGCCCGAGTGGGCCTGGGTGGCGCTGTTCATGGTGGTGTTCTGCGGGACCAACCTCGCCGCGGTGAAGAACTTCGGCGAGTTCGAGTTCTGGTTCGCCGCCCTCAAGGTCGGCGCGATCACCCTGTTCCTCGTCCTCGGCGTGCTGGCGCTCGCCGGTGTGCTGCCCGGCACCGACTCGCCGGGCGGCTCGAACCTCACCGAGCTGCTGCCCAACGGCGCCGAGGGCCTGGTCATCGGCCTGCTCGCGTCCGTCTTCGCGTACGGCGGCCTGGAGACCGTGACCATCGCGGCCGCCGAGTCGCAGGACCCGGTCCGGGGCGTGGCGCGCGCGGTGCGCACCGCGATGTGGCGGATCGCCCTGTTCTACGTCGGCTCGATGGCCGTCATCGTCGCCCTCGTCCCCTGGGACTCCCCCGAGGTGGTGGAGGACGGCCCCTACGTCGCCGCCCTCGACCGGCTCGGCATTCCCGGCGCCGGCCAGGTGATGGACGTGGTCGTGCTGGTGGCGCTGCTGTCCGCGATGAACGCCAACATCTACGGCGCCTCCCGCATCGCCTACTCGCTGGTGGAGCGCGGCCAGGGCCCGAAGCGGCTGGGCCGCGTGTCGGGCGGGGTGCCGCGCGTGGCCGTGCTGGCCTCCTCGGTCTTCGGCTTCCTGTGCGTGCTGCTGAGCTACTGGCGGCCGGACGACGTCTTCGCCTGGCTGCTGAACATGATCGGCGCGGTGATCCTGGTCGTCTGGGTCTTCATCGCCGTCTCCCAGCTCCGGCTGCGCCGCCGCCTGGAGCGTGCGGCGCCGGAGCGGCTGACCGTGCGGATGTGGGCGTTCCCGTGGCTGACCTGGGTGGCGCTGGCCGGCATGGCGACGGTCTTCGTGCTCATGGCCCGGGAGCCGGACACGCGGGTGCAGCTGTACTCGACGGGCGCGATGACGCTGGTGCTCGCGGCGACCGGATACGCCTGGCAGCGGACGCGCGAGCGCCGCTGACGGGCTTTTGCCGACGGCCCCCGCGTGGACACGCGGGGGCCGTTCCCCGTGCGCCCTCCAGCTCACGGAGACCGCTTTCCGCTGGTAGCGTGCAGTTGCAAAAGAGTCGCAACAAGCGTTCGCCTCGTGACCGTCTTCTCACCTCACCCGGCGGGCGCGCATGCGGAAGCCCCCGCGAGGACAGGACGCGCGGGGGCTTCCGGTGTGCGGCATTCCGGGTCATCGTGGCTCAATGGCGACACAGAGGACGATGACCGAGTACTGCTGGACCTGCGGCAGCGACCAGCAACACCGCCGGCTGGACGAGAAGGAGGCGGACTGGCTCAAGAAGCGGCTCGGCCGCAACGGGGTGGGCGAGTTCCGGCTCTGCGTGAACGTCCTGGACCCCGACACCGGGAAGCAGTGCCGCAACCTGCGCACGGGCTTCGACAAAAAGCCGTTCGCCGAGCCGATCAAGGCACCCGTACTGGACTGACGTCCGTCACAGGTTGCTGAAGTCCGGCCCCTTCGTGCGGGTGCGCTTGATCTCGTAGAAGCCCGGGACGGAGGCCACCGCCAGGGTGCCGTCCCACAGCCGGACGGCCTCCTCGCCCTGCGGGGTGGGCGTGACGACCGGGCCGAAGAAGGCGATCTCCTCGCCGTCGGGGCCGGGGACCGCGATCACCGGGGTGCCGACCTCCTGGCCCACCTTGTCGATGCCCTCCTTGTGGGAGGCGCGCAGCTGGGGCTCGTACGGGGTGGAGTCCCAGTGCTCCATGAGCGACTCGGGCAGGCCGACGTCCTTCAGCGCCGCGGCGACCGTCTCCTTGCCCGGACCCTCGCCCTGGTTGTGGATGCGGGTGCCGAGCGCGGTGTAGAGGTCGCCGAGCACCTGCGGGCCGTGCTCCTCCTGCGCCGCGATGACCACCCGGACCGGGCCCCAGGCCTTCACCTCGAGCATCTCGCGGTACTCGGCGGACAACTCGTCCAGCTTGTCCTCGTTGAGGACCGCGAGGCTCATCAGGTGCCAGCGGACGTCCAGGTCCCGCTGCTTCTGCACCTCCAGCACCCACCGGGAGGTCATCCAGGCCCAGGGGCACAGCGGGTCGAACCAGAAGTCGACAGGCGTGGCGGGCGTGGCGGAAGGCTTGTCCGACATGTCGCTCCTCGTGAAGACGGTGTTTCCCCGTGGCAACGCCGGGGCTCGCCCCGGCCATTCCCGGCTGCCCCGCGTCAGGGGCGCATGGCAGGATCGGTGCTGTCCATCCGTGTCGACGACGCATGAGGAGTCCGCCCGTGCCCGGTGAGAACCTGACCCGTGACGAGGCCCGGGAGCGGGCAGCGCTGCTGTCCGTCGACGGGTACGAGGTGTCCCTGGACCTGCGGTCCGCGGTCGGCGCGCACGGCGGCGACGGCCCGCGCACCTTCCGGTCGGTCACCACCGTGCGGTTCCGGTGCGCCGAGCCGGGGGCGAGCAGCTTCGCCGACCTGATCGCGCCGAGCGTGACGGCGGTGTCCCTGAACGGGCGGGACCTCGACCCCGGCCAGGTCTTCGACGGCAGCCGGATCCTGCTGGAGGACCTGGCCGCCGACAACGAGCTGGTCGTGGACGCGCGGTGCGCCTACTCCCGCACCGGTGAGGGCATGCACCGCTTCGTCGACCCCGAGGACGGCGAGGTGTACCTGTACACCCAGTACGAGCCGGCCGACGCCCGCCGGGTCTTCGCGGGCTTCGAGCAGCCGGACCTGAAGGCCCCGTACCGCTTCGAGGTGCGGGCCCCCGAGGGCTGGACGGTGTGGAGCAACGGCGCGGGCGAACTGGCCGACGGCGTCTGGCGGTTCGCGGAGACCAAGCCGATCTCGACGTACATCACGTGTGTCGTCGCGGGTCCGTACCACTACGTGACCGACCGCTACGAGCGGGTCCTCGCGGACGGCACCCGGCTGGAGATCCCGCTCGGCGCGATGTGCCGCAAGGGGCTCGCCCCGCACTTCGACGCCGACGACGTCTTCCTGGTCACCAAGCAGGGCCTGGACTTCTTCCACGACCACTTCGACTACCCGTACCCGTTCGGCAAGTACGACCAGGCGTTCGTGCCGGAGTACAACCTGGGCGCGATGGAGAACCCGGGGATGGTGACCTTCCGCGAGGAGTTCATCTTCCGCGGCAAGGTGACGCGGGCCTCCTACGAGGGCCGGGCCAACGTGATCCTGCACGAGATGGCCCACATGTGGTTCGGCGACCTGGTCACCATGGAGTGGTGGGACGACCTGTGGCTGAAGGAGTCCTTCGCCGACTTCATGGGCGCCTTCTCGCTCGTCGGCGCGACCCGCTTCACCGACGGCTGGATCACCTTCGCCAACCGCCGCAAGGCGTGGGCGTACCGCGCGGACCAGCTCCCCTCCACGCACCCGATCACCGCGGACATCCGCGACCTGCAGGACGCCAAGCTCAACTTCGACGGCATCACCTACGCCAAGGGCGCCTCCGTGCTCAAGCAGCTCGTGGCGTACGCCGGCCAGGACGCGTTCCTCGAGGGCGCCCGGCGCTACTTCAAGCGGCACGCCTACGGCAACACCCGGCTCGGCGACCTGCTGTCGGTGCTGGAGGAGACCAGCGGGCGGGACATGGCCGCGTGGTCGCGGGCGTGGCTGGAGACCGCCGGGGTCAACTCCCTCACCCCGCAGGTGCTGCTGCGCGCGGACGGCACGGTCGACGAGCTGGCCGTCGTGCAGGAGGCCGCCGAGTCACATCCCGAACTGCGCCCGCACCGGGTCGCGGTGGGCCTGTACCGGCGCACGGGGACGGGCGCCCTGGAGCGGTACGCGCAGGCCGAGACGGACGTCGAGGGGCCGCGCACGGTCGTGGCGGAGCTGGCGGGCGCGGACGCGCCGGAACTGGTGCTGGTCAACGACGACGACCTGACGTACTGCAAGACCCGCTTCGACGACACCTCGCTGGCCACGCTGCGGGAGGCCCTGGGCGACCTCACCGACCCGCTGGCCCGCGCGCTGTGCTGGTCGGCGCTGTGGAACATGACGCGCGACGCGCTGCTGCCGGCCCGGGACTTCATCGAGCTGGTGCTGCGGTTCGCGGGCCGGGAGACCGACATCGGCGTGCTGCAGATGCTGCACGCCTGGGCGGAGTCGGCGGCCGTGCACTACACCGCGCCCGAGCGGCGCGAGCAGGCCGGACGGCGGCTCGCCGAGGGCGCGGCGGAGCAGCTCCGGGCGGCCGGCGAGGGCAGCGAGCAGCAGCTCGCGTGGGCGCGGTTCTTCGCCCACGTGGCGTGCGCTCCCGCCGACTTCGAGCTGCTGGCCTCGCTGCTGGACGGCACGGTGACGCTGCCCGGCCTGGAGGTGGACCAGGAGCTGCGCTGGGCGTTCCTGGAGCCGCTGGCCGCGCACGGGGCGGCCGACGAGAAGCGGTTGGACGAGGAGCTGGCCCGGGACGACACCGCCTCCGGCCGGCGTCACCACGTCCGCTGCCTGGCGGCCCGCCCGTCGGAGGCGGTCAAGGCGCGGTGCTGGGCGCAGGTCGTGGAGTCGGACGCGCTGTCCAACGCGCTGGTGGAGGCGACGATCGCGGGCTTCGCCCGGCCGTCCCAGCGGGAACTGCTCGCGCCGTACGCGGAGAAGTACTTCGCGGTGATCGAGCGGGTGTGGACGGAGCGGTCCATCCAGATCGGCATGGACGTGGTCCGCGGCCTGTTCCCGTCCTACGAGGACTCCCGGGCCACCCTGGACGCGACGGACGCCTGGCTCACCGCCCACGAGAACGCGGCCCCGGCCCTGCGCCGCCTGGTCCTGGAGGCCCGCGACGACCTGGCCCGCGCCCTGCGCGGCCAGGCGTGCGACGCGGCGGCGGGCTGACGCCCGCGGTTCTTGCCGAGGGCTGCGGGACCGTGCGGTCCCGCAGCCCTCGGCACCCCCTCCGGGAAGCCCCCGGGTTCCCCGGAGGGACTCCGTGCAACCGCCGTTACCGAACGCGGGCATTCAGCCCGTAACCCGGCACGCTCACCCGAACGGACCAGGGGGTTTCGGTATCCGAACAGGCGTCCTTTAGTGCGGGCTTGTCCGGGTTCGTCGACGAGCCTGTAACAAGGGTTCGGAAGGCGTCGGAAGGCGGGAAATTGCCCGTCATGAACCACAACACCCCCCTCTCCCCGCGCCCCCTGCACCACCTCGCCACCGGCACCGGACGCCGCGTGCTGACCCACACGCAGCTCAGGGCGCACGGAGTCTCCGCCGCGAAGGCCGGTGAGCAGTGCCGTCCGGGCGGCCCCTGGCAGCAGTTGCTGCCCGGTGTCGTCCTGCTGCACCCGGGGCCGCCGACCAGCGAGGAGCGGCTGCACGCGGTGCTGCTGTACGCGGTGCGGGAGCGGACCGTGAGCGTGCCCGCGCAGCCGGGCGGGGCCGAGCCGCCCGCCTCCCCCTACGGCGAGGCGATGATCACCGGACTGGCCGCGCTGACCCTGCACGGTTTCACGTCCGCTCCCCCGCTGTCGGCCCAGGAGACCTTCGACGTACTGGTGCCGCGGCTGCGCCGGCTGCGGTCGACGGGCTGCGCCCGGATCGTGCGCGCCGCCGCGCTGCCGGTCCCGGAGCAGGTGACGGGCCTGCCGGTGGCCCCGGTCCCGCGGGCGCTGGCCGACGCGGTGGCGGGCCTGAAGGACGCGGTCGTGGTGCGCCGGCTGCTGACGGAGGCGGTGCGCGGCAGGCACTGCGAGCCGGCGGCGGTGGTGCGGGAGCTGACCGCGGCGAAGCTGCTGAACCGGCCGCACGTGGTGGACGCGGTGGACTCGCTGCTGGCCGAGGGGCGGGCGCTCGCGGAGGCACGCCTGTACCGGATGGTCCACGAGTACGGCCTGCCGGACCCGTGCTGGAACGTGGACCTGCGGCTGCCCGGCGGCCCGCACCTGGGCGGTGTGGACGCGTACTGGCCGGACCAGGCGGTGGCGGTGGAACTGGACACCCGCGCGCCCCGGCCGGGCGGGCGGCCCGAGGACGACGCCGAGTGGACGGAGCACGCCCGCAAGCGCGAGCACCTGGAGCGCCTGGGCGTCACGGTCGTCCACGTCACGCCGCGCAAGCTGCGGGACGCGGCGGAGCAGCAGGCGGCGGTGGTCCGCACGGCCCTGATGGCGTCGGCGGACCGTGATCCGGCGGCGTACGTCGTCGTGCTGCCCCGGTAGTGCGGCGGCACGGCGCGACGGGCGGGGGCGGCGGGGCCGCCGGGGACGGGACCGTGCCCCGGCGGCCCGCCTCACGTCAGTCTCCGCAGTACTCCGCGTCGATCACCGCCTCGGAACCCCTGACCCAGTCGCCGTTGAGGTTGAACGCCAGGGAGTGGCGGCCGTTGCGCGTCGTGACGGCCTCGGAGACGGAGCCGTGGATGCCGCCGCCGTGGCCCCAGACGGTCACCCCGCAGCTCAGCTCGGTGCTCATCAGCCCCAGCCCGTAGCCGCGTACGGCGTCCACGGGCACCGTGTCGGTCATCTTGTTCAGCTGCGCCTCGGGCAGCAGCCGCCCGCCGAGCAGGGCGCGGTAGAAGCGGTTGAGGTCCTTGGAGTCGGAGATCATCTCGCCCGCCGAGGTGGCGATGGACGGGTTGAGACGGGTGACGTCGTGGACGGGCCCGCTGCCGTCCCGCGTCAGCTTGCCGTAGGCCCGGCTGTGGGGTCCGGGCACGCCGGTGCGGGTGCCGGGGACCGAGGTGGCGGTCAGGCGCAGCGGCGCGAGGACGCGGCGGCGCACCTCCTCGCCGTAGGGGCGGCCGGTGGCCTTCTCGATCACCATGCCGGCCAGCACGTAGTTGGTGTTGGAGTAGTTCCACCCGGCGCCGGGCGCGAAGTACGGCTTGTGGGACGTCGCGATGCGCACCAGTGCCTCGGGGGCGAGGGTGTCGTAGCGGTGTTCGAAGAAGCCCTCCTTGAGGAGGTAGGTGCGGGCGAAGTCCTCGTCGGCCGTGTACTCGAAGACACCGCTGGTGTGGTTGAGCAGCTGCCGGAGGGTGATCCGGGTGCCGTCGTGGCCGTTGCCGGTGACCAGGCCGGGCAGCCAGAAGTCGACGGTGTCGTCCAGCGACAGCGTCCCCTCGGCCTCCAGCTGCAGCAGCACCGTCGCCACGAAGGTCTTGGTGATGCTGCCGACCCGGTAGCGGTCGTGCGGGGAGCGCGGGCGTTCCGTGCGCAGGTTCCCCACTCCGGCGGTGGTCGTCCAGGCGCCCCGCCGGTCCTCCGCCCACAGCGTCACCCCGGGCGCCCCGCCCTCCACCACGGCCCGCACGGCCCGGGCGGTCGCACGGTGGTCGCCGGTGTCCCCCGAGCGGTCCGCGCCGGGTCCCGCCGCCGCCGCGGGGGCCGCCAGGGCCGCCGAGAGGGCCACCGCCACCGCTGCCGCCGCCGTCGTCCGCATCCGTTTCCGCATGTTCGTGCCTCCCCTGTTCGTCACACGTGGTCGCGGGGAGGGACCGTGCCGGGGCCGGCGGAGTTGCCACCGGTCGCGACGGTTGACCGGCTTTCGGCCGTTCCCCGCGGACGCGCGGGACCTACCCCGGACCGGGCTCCAGGTGTCCCGTCGCCGGCCGCTCCCGCCACAGCCGCAGGGCGGTGTCGACCAGGCCGACGCGGACCAGGCCGGGTACGGCGTCGAGGGGCTGCCAGGCGGCGAGTTCGGTGGAGCCGCCGATCTCGTGGCGCAGCTCCCCGCCCGCGACGCGGCTCTCGTAGACCAGCCGTAGGCCCTGGTGGTCGACCGGGCGGCGGAGGCGGCCGGGCAGGGTGCGGCGGCTGGAGTCGATCCCGAGGAATCCGGTGACCTCCACGAGGTAGCCGGTCTCCTCCTCCAGCTCGCGCCGCACGGTGTCGTAGGGGTCCTCGCCGTGCTCCATGCCACCGCCCGGCAGCACCCACTCGGGGACGCCGCCCGGGCCGGGCGACCGGGCGAGCAGGATCTGTCCGTCGCGCACCACCACGGCGTAGGCCGCCACCCTCAACGTCCGTCGCATCGCCGGACGGTACCCCGGGCCGCCGGAACCGCGCAGGGGAGTATTCGGGCGGGTCCGCACTGTGGACACCCACCCTGCATGAGCATGACGGACTTGTCCGCTTCAGGCGCGATCTCCCCATACGGGCACCGGGGGTTTTCCCCACACCTCCGACGGCCTTCCGGCCAACCCTCGCCAAACATCGACCCTTTACGCGAAGCTCATCGATCATCCGGTAGCGCATTCCGGACCCCAGCGACCAGGAACGCTCACTCCCTGGCCGCTCCCGATCGTTCGCTCCTTGCAAGGGATGCCGATGACCAACTCCCCGCAGCGCTCCCCCATATCGGGCACCAGACGCGCGGCCCGCATCGCCGTGGCCGCCGGTCTCGTCGCCGCGCTCTCCGCGGCCGGGCCGGTCCCGCTGGCCCTCGCCGCCGGCGGCCCGGCCGCCGCACCGGCCGACGCGGACGTGAAGTCCGCGCACGACAAACTCGGTTCGCACGACGCGGAACTGCTCGCCGAGGCCAAGGCCGAGGGCGCCGAGCACGTCACGATGATGATCGCGACGGCCCCCGGGAAGACCGCTCAGGTCGCCGAGAAGATCGAGGCGGTCAAGGGCGCCTCGGTCGGCCGCTCCGACGACGCGCTCGGCTACGTCCGCGCCACCGTGCCCACCGGCAAGGCGGACGCGACCATCGCCGCCGCCGCCAAGCTCTCCTCCGTGCACGGCGTCGACCTGCGCGACGAGATCCCGCTCGACGACCCGACCCCGGCCGCCGACACCACCAAGGCCGCCAAGGGCAAGGGCAAGAGCGCCAAGAGCTACCCCGCCCCGGACCGGAGGACGCCCGCGAAGAACCCGTACAACCCGTCCTTCGAGACGGGCGCCGTGGACTTCGTGAAGAAGAACCCGAAGGCGGACGGCCGCGGCGTCACCATCGGCATCCTCGACTCGGGGGTGGACCTCGGCCACCCCGCGCTGCAGCGGACCACCACCGGCGAGCGCAAGATCGTCGACTGGGTGACGGCGACCGACCCGGTCGTGGACGGCGACCAGACCTGGCGTCCCATGGTCACCGCGGTCTCCGGCCCGGTCTTCACCTACGGCGGCGCCACCTGGAAGGCCCCCCAGGGCAGCTACCAGATCAACCTCTTCCGGGAGTCGTACACCACGGGCGGCGACGCGGGCGGCGACGCCAACCGCGACGGCGACACCACCGACGTCTGGGGCGTGCTGTACGACCCGGCCGCGGGCACGGTGCGCGTCGACCTGAACAACAACCAGGACTTCTCCGACGACACCCCGATGAAGCCGTACAAGGACGGCTTCCAGATCGGGTACTTCGGCACCGACGACCCGAAGACCGACGTCGTCGAGCGCCAGCCGTTCGTGGTGGAGATCCGCGAGGACGTCCCGATGGACCCCTACGGCGGCGACTGGATCGGCCGGCAGGCCGACTTCGTCAACATCGGCGTCATCGAGGGCTCGCACGGCTCGCACGTGGCCGGCATCACCGCCGCCAACGGCCTGTTCGGCGGCCGGATGAACGGCGCCGCGCCCGGCGCCAAGCTCGTCTCCTCCCGCGCCTGCACCTGGTCCGGCGGCTGCACCAACGTCGCCCTGACCGAGGGCATGATCGACCTCGTCACCGAGCGCGGCGTCGACATCGTCAACATGTCCATCGGCGGCCTGCCGGCGCTGAACGACGGCAACAACGCCCGCGCCGAGCTGTACAACCGGCTGATCGACGAGTACGGCGTCCAGCTCGTGATCTCCGCGGGCAACTCCGGCCCCGGCGCCAACACCATCGGCGACCCCGCCCTGGCCGACAAGGTCATCTCGGTCGGCGCGTCCGTCTCCAAGGAGACCTGGGCCGCCAACTACGGCTCCGAGGTGCGCACCAAGTACGCGATGATGCCGTTCTCCTCGCGCGGCCCGCGTGAGGACGGCGGCTTCACGCCGACCCTGGTCGCCCCCGGCGCGGCGGTCAACACCATCCAGACGTGGTCCCCGGGCGCCCCGGTCGCCGAGGCCGGCTACGACCTCCCGGCCGGCTACGGCATGCTCCAGGGCACCTCGATGGCCTCCCCGCAGGCCGCCGGCGCCTCCGCGCTGCTGCTGTCCGCCGCGAAGCAGAAGCGCATCGAGCTCACCCCGGCGACGCTGCGCACCGCCCTCACCTCCACCGCCCGGCCCATCAAGGACGTGCAGGCCTACGAGCAGGGCGCCGGCCTCATCGACGTCGTGGACGCCTGGGACGCCATCCGCGACGGCGCCACCGCGCACGAGTACACGGTGAAGGCGCCGGTCGACACCGCGATCGACCAGTTCCTGAAGACCCCGGGCTTCGGCACGGGCCTGTACGACCGTGAGGGCGGCCTGAAGGCCGGCCAGAAGAAGACGTACGACATCACGATCACCCGTACGTCCGGCCCGGACCGCGCCGTCCGCCACGAGCTGGACCTGGCGAACAACGCGGACCGCACCTTCCGCATCGTCGGCGACCGCAGGGTCTCGCTGCCGCTGAACGAGCCGGTGACCGTCAAGGTCCAGGCCCAGTCCCGCTCGGCGGGCCTCAAGAGCGCGATCCTCGAGGTCGACGACCCGCGCACCGAGGGCGTGGACCGGCAGATCCTCACCACCGTGGTGGTCTCCGCCCCGCTGAACCACACCTTCTCGGCGAAGGGCACGGCCCAGCGCAACGACACCACCTCCTACTTCGTCACCGTGCCCGAGGGCGCGAAGACGCTGGAGGTCGCGCTGAGCGGGCTGAGGGCGACGAGCCAGACCCGGTTCATCTCCATCCACCCGTACGGCGTGCCGGCCGACCCGACGTCGACCGTCAACTGCTACCCGAACTACAGCAACCCGGCCAACACCTGCCGTCCCGACGTGCGGTCGTACGCGAACCCGCAGCCGGGCGTCTGGGAGATCGAGGTCGAGTCGCGCCGCACCTCGCCGCTGCTCGACAACCCGTACGAGCTGGACGTCGCGGTGCTCGGCGCGGCCTTCGACCCGGAGACCGTGACCGTCCCCGAGGCGAAGATCGGCACGCCGTCCGCCGTCTCCTGGACGGTGACCAACGAGGCCGCCGCGATCGACGGCACGCTGGCCGGCGGGCCGCTCGGCTCCTCCAAGACCGCCCGCCCGTCGATCGGCACGGGTGACGTCCACACCACCACGGTGGAGGTGCCCGAGGGCGCGTCGTCGCTGGACGTGTCCATCGGCAACGTCTCCGACACCGCCGCCGACCTGGACCTGGCCGTGTACGACGAGGCCGGCGTCCGGGTCGCGCAGTCCGCGGACGGCGACTCGGACGAGTCGGTGTCCCTCGCCTCCCCGAAGGCCGGCACGTACACCATTGAGGTGGACGGCTACTCGGTCCCGGCCGGCACGACGGAGTACGACTACCTGGACGTGTTCTTCTCCGCCACGCTCGGCACCGTCACCGTCGACGGTTCCGCGCCGGTGACGCTGGGCACCGGCGACTCGGCCACCGTCTCCGGCGAGGTCACCGTCGCCGCGGCGGCTCCCGAGGGACGCGCGTTCTTCGGCCGCGTGCAGCTGGTGAACGAGCGCGGCACGGTCGCGGGCGTCGGCAACGTGGCGATCGAGAAGGTCGTCCCGTAACCGGCCGGAGGCCATGAACAAGGCCACGAACAGGGGGCGGGCGTCCGTACGGGCGCCCGCCCTCCGCCGTGCTCAGCCGCAGCTCATGCCCCGGGACGCGGGCAGCGCGGCGACGATGCCGGCCCGGACGGGGGCGATGTCCGCCTCGCCGACGACCATCCGGTCCGGGCGGGCGGGGCCGGCGGACAGACCGACCAGCACCTGGTCGCCCGGGCGCAGCGGGACGTCCTCGGCGTCGTCCCGGAGGAAGGTCACCGGGCCGTCCCCCTGGTAGTACCGGCTCGCCCGCAGCGTGACCCGCTGTACGCCGCTGGCGCCCGGCACCTCCTCCAGCGCCGTCACCCGGCCCTCGGCGACGAGGCGTGCGCACGCCAGGTAGCGGGGGGTGCCGAAGGCGGCGGCGCCGGTGTCCTCCTTGGCGTCCGAGGCGGACCCGCGGTCCGTCGCACCGGCCGTCGAGTCGGCCGTCGGACCGCCCTGGGCCGCGAGCCAGCCCAGGCCGAGGACCAGGCCGGCCGCGGCAGCGGCGGCGAGCCCGCCGAGCACGAGCCGCACCGGCCGGTGCCGGGGGCGCGGACGCCGGTTCGGTGCGGCGGGCGCGGCCTGCGCGGGGTGTGTCCCCGTGCCGTCCCGCGCCGTCCCGGCCCCGGGGTCCGGCCGCCCCCCGGACGGAGCGGCCGTCGCCCGCCCCGCCAGCGCGTCACCGATCAGCGTGAGCTGCTCGCCCAGCACCGCGATGTCCGCGAGGGCGGCGTCCCGCTCCGCGCGGAACGCGGCGTCCTCCCGCGTCCCGTCGGGCAGGCCCTCGCCGAACAGGGCGACCGCGAGGGCGTCCGCCGGGACGTCCGCGGGGTCGTACGGCAGGTCCTCGCGGCCGGCGTCCGCCCGGGACGGGCCCCGGTCCCCGCTGTCGTCGTGGGCGGTCATCTCACACCACCTCGTCCTCGTGCAGACGGGCGCGGAGCGCCCGTACGGCGGCGTGCAGCCTGCTCTTGACCGTGCCCTCCGGGACGCCGAGCTGCTCGGCGACGGTCCGCACCGGCAGGTCGGCGTAGAAGCGCAGCACGACGACCTGGCGCTGCGCGTCGGGCAGACCGTCCAGGCCGCGCGCGACGGCCAGCGAGAGCACGCTGTTCTCCTCCCCCGAGGGCGCCTCCACGGGCCGCAGCGCGGCCAGCCGCTCCCCGAGCCGCTCCTGGCGGCGTTTGGCGCGGTGCCAGTCCATGGCGAGGTTGGAGGCGACGACCGCCGCCCACGCCGAGACGTCCCGCGGCGCCTCCTGCCCGCTCGCGGCGCGTTCCAGCAGCCGCAGGCGGACCTGCTGCACCCCGTCCGGCAGGTCCGCCTGCGGTACCCCGCCCAGTGCGAGCACCGCCCGCACCCGGCGCTCCTGCGCCGCGTCCAGCGGGTCGTCGTCGGCGACGTACGACCCGCGGCCGCGCCGGGTTCTTCCGCGCAGCACCGGCCACCCCCTTCACGCTGTCCCTCCTACGACGCCACTCGGCCCGGGAACGTTCGCGCGGTTTCCCCGGGCCGGGCAGAGGCGTATGTCACACCTCCGTGTGAGGGAGGGCGGACCGGGCAGGGAACCTTGCGGCCCGCGACCCCCGGCGACCGAATTCCTCCTGGTCAGCGGAGTGTGGGCCGAAGGTCCGCAACCTGCGCGTGCTGTCCCGCCGTCCCAGTGGGCGGGCAGGACGGCAAAGAATTGGACAGCCGGGCCGTGGTCGGCCGCATGATGGAAGCGGCCTCGGCCAGGCACATCAGGTACGCGAGAGACGCAGTAGGGAGACGCCGTGAGGGTCGGAATCGTCGGAGCCACCGGTCAGGTGGGCACGGTCATGCGCAGGATCCTCAAGGAGCGGAACTTCCCGGTCACGGAGCTGCGCCTGTTCGCCTCGGCCCGTTCGGCGGGCACGGAGCTGGACGGCGTGACGGTGGAGGACGCGGCCGCCGCCGACTACACCGGCCTGGACATCGTGCTGTTCTCCGCGGGCGGCGCGACCTCCAGGGCGCTGGCCGAGAAGGTCGCCTCGCAGGGCGCCGTGGTGATCGACAACTCCTCCGCCTGGCGCAAGGACCCCGGGGTCCCCCTCGTCGTCTCCGAGGTCAACCCGCGCGCGATCGCGAACCGCCCCAAGGGCATCATCGCCAACCCGAACTGCACGACGATGGCCGCGATGCCGGTACTGCGTCCGCTGCACGCGGAGGCGGGCCTTCAGGCGCTGGTCGTCGCCACGTACCAGGCGGTGTCCGGTTCCGGTCTCGCGGGCGTCGCGGAGCTGCACGGCCAGACCCGGAAGGTGGTCGACGAGGCCGACAAGCTGACGCACGACGGCGCGGCGGTCGACTTCCCCGAGCCTGACGTCTACAAGCGCCCCATCGCCTTCAACGTGCTGCCCCTCGCGGGCAACCTCGTCGACGACGGTCTGGGCGAGACCGACGAGGAGCAGAAGCTGCGCAACGAGTCGCGCAAGATCCTGGACATCCCCGAGCTGAAGGTCTCGGGCACCTGCGTGCGCGTCCCGGTCTTCTCCGGCCAC
This sequence comes from Streptomyces sp. DSM 120436, assembly GCF_055778765.1. Lineage (NCBI taxonomy): Bacteria > Bacillati > Actinomycetota > Actinomycetes > Kitasatosporales > Streptomycetaceae > Streptomyces > Streptomyces sp. DSM 120436. The sequence continues at coordinate 217,508 of NZ_JBSKBS010000001.1, forward strand.
TCCCTGCAGATCAACGCCCGGTTCGCCCGCCCGATCAGCCCTGAGCGCGCGACCGAGCTGCTGGCCGAGGCGCCCGGCGTGGTCCTCACCGACATCCCGACCCCGCTCCAGGCCGCCGGCCAGGACCCGTCGTACGTCGGCCGCATCCGCGCCGACGAGACGGTGGAGAACGGCCTGGCGCTGTTCGTCTCCAACGACAACCTGCGCAAGGGCGCGGCGCTGAACGCCGTGCAGATCGCGGAGCTGGTGGCGCAGGAGCTGAGCGCCTGACCGCGCACCGGTACGCGAGGAGGCGGGCGTCCCCGAGGGGGCGCCCGCCTCGCGTCGTTCCGCCGTACGGGTGAGCTGCGGTCAGTCCCGCCGGACCTCGTAGAGGAAGCAGCCGTACTCCACGGCCCGTACGTGGACGAGCGCGACGGCCGGGTCGGCGAACGCCTCGCCGAGGGCGGGTCCGAAGTCCTCCGGCGCCTCCACCAGCCGCCCGCCGAGGATCCGGCCGTCGGCGGAGTAGCGGCGCAGGACCCGGTGGGCCCGGGTGAAGGGGAGCCCCCCGCCCTCCGGACCCGCGCACTCCTGCGCGTGGACGAAGACGGGCCCCCGCTCGTCGTACGCGCCCGGGTCCACGCCCGTCTCCGCCGCCCAGCGCCGCAGGGGCGCGTAGGACACCAGGGCGATCCGCTCCCCCGGGCGGCTGTGGCGCAGGCAGCAGCGCAGCGGGGCGCCGCCCTCGTCGTCGGTGACGGCGGCGGCCGGGCGGCCCGCGTCGTCGAGGGTCAGCAGGTCCTTCACGACCTGCGGGGGAACGGCACGGACAAGAGGCGTGGCAACAGTCATGTCCCCACCCTCACCCGCCCCGCCTCCCTCTCGCTGGCGGCGATCGGACGTCGCGCTCGGAGGCGCCCTCGGGGGGTTCAGAGCGCCAGGTGCCGACGCAGTGCCACGTCGATGTCGGCCATGCGCCGGCGGGGGACGGCGCCGACCCGGTGCAGCAGGCGGTCGGGCGCGACGGCGCGCACCTGCTCGCACTGCGCCTTGGAGTCCTTGGGCAGCCGGCTCTCGTCCGCGCGCAGGAGGACCTGGAACGACAGGATCCGGGTGGTGTTCGACGTCAGCGGCACCACGCTGACGACACCGCGGCCGTTCCGCTCGACGGATTCGTTGGCGCCGTCGTTGGACACGATCACGGCCGGCCGGACCTTGTTCGCCTCACCGCCCCTGGCCGGCTCCAGGTCCACCAGGTAGATGTCACCACGCCTCATCGGCGATCCCGTCCCCACTCGTCCGGTCCCAGAGGGCGGCTTCCTCACCGGCGTCCCACTCGGCGAACGCCTCGGTGTACTCCCGCACGAGCTGCGTCTGTCGCAGCAGCTCGATCGCGGCGTGTATCACGGCCGACCTGGACCCGGCGTCGGTGTGTGCGGCGTACTCGTCGACGAAGGCGACATCCTCCTGCGGCAGGCTCACACTAATCTTCATACGGACGATGCTACTCGCGGTATGACCACCTTGGCCACCCTCGCGGAACCATCGGTCACCGGGCGGAACCCCCACGACAGAGGGGTATCCCCATGGCTCCGGTTTCGTCGTCGCGTGAGGCGGATCCCGCGTGGAAGGATGGCGCAACCCACACATATCGAGGAGATGACCGCGTGCCTGGCACAAACCTGACCCGCGAAGAGGCGCAGCAGCGCGCGAGGCTGCTGACCGTTGACTCGTACGAGATCGAACTCGATCTCTCCGGCGCGCAGGAGGGGGGCGTCTACCGGTCCGTGACCACGGTGCGTTTCGACGTCGCCGAGGACGGCGCGGAGTCCTTCATCGACCTGGTGGCCCCCACCGTCCACGAGGTCACCCTGAACGGTGACGCGCTGGACCCCGCCGAGGTCTTCGCGGACTCGCGCATCGCCCTGCCCGGCCTGCTCAAGGGGCGCAACGTGCTGCGGGTGAGCGCCGACTGCGCGTACACCAACACGGGTGAGGGCCTGCACCGCTTCGTCGACCCGGTGGACGAGCAGACGTACCTCTACACGCAGTTCGAGGTGCCGGACGCCCGCCGGGTGTTCGCCAGCTTCGAGCAGCCGGACCTCAAGGCGACGTTCCGGTTCACCGTGAAGGCCCCGGAGGGCTGGACCGTCGTCTCCAACTCCCCGACGCCGGAGCCGAAGGACAACGTGTGGGAGTTCGCGCCGACCCCGCGCATCTCCACGTACGTCACGGCGCTGGTCGTCGGCCCGTACCACTCGGTGCACAGCGTGTACGAGAAGGACGGCCGGTCGGTGCCGCTCGGCATCTACTGCCGGCCCTCGCTCGCCGAGTACCTCGACGCGGACGCCGTCTTCGAGGTCACCCGGCAGGGCTTCGACTGGTTCCAGGAGAAGTTCGACTACGCCTACCCGTTCGAGAAGTACGACCAGCTCTTCGTGCCGGAGTTCAACGCGGGCGCGATGGAGAACGCGGGCGCGGTGACCATCCGCGACCAGTACGTGTTCCGGTCGAAGGTGACGGACGCCGCGTACGAGGGCCGGGCCGCCACGATCCTGCACGAGCTCGCCCACATGTGGTTCGGCGACCTGGTCACCATGGAGTGGTGGAACGACCTGTGGCTGAACGAGTCGTTCGCCACCTTCGCGGAGACCGCCTGCCAGGCCGACGCGCCCGGCTCGAAGTGGCCGCACTCGTGGACGACGTTCGCGAACCAGATGAAGACCTGGGCCTACCGCCAGGACCAGCTCCCGTCGACGCACCCGATCATGGCGGACATCCGCGACCTGGACGACGTCCTCGTCAACTTCGACGGCATCACGTACGCCAAGGGCGCCTCCGTGCTGAAGCAGCTCGTCGCCTACGTCGGCGAGGACGCGTTCTTCCGGGGGGTGCAGGCGTACTTCAAGCGCCACGCGTACGGCAACACCCGCCTGTCCGACCTGCTGGGCGCCCTGGAGGAGACCTCCGGCCGCGATCTGAGCGCCTGGTCGAGGAAGTGGCTGGAGACGGCCGGCATCAACGTCCTGCGTCCGGAGATCGAGACGGACGAGGCCGGCGTCATCACGTCCTTCGCCGTCCGCCAGGAGGCCCCGGCGCTCCCGGCCGGCGCGAAGGGCGAGCCGACCCTGCGCCCGCACCGCATCGCGATCGGCCTGTACGACCTGGACGAGGCGACCGGCAAGCTGGTCCGCGGGGACAGGGTGGAGCTGGACGTGGACGGCGAGCTGACCGCCGTGCCGCAGCTCGCGGGCAGGCGCCGGCCGGCGGTGATCCTGCTCAACGACGACGACCTCTCCTACGCCAAGGTGCGCCTGGACGAGCAGTCCCTCGCCGTCGTCACCGAGCACCTGGGCGACTTCGCGTCCTCGCTCCCGCGGGCGCTGTGCTGGGCCTCCGCCTGGGACATGACCCGGGACGCGGAGCTGCCCGCCCGCGACTACCTGTCGCTGGTGCTGTCGGGGATCGGCAAGGAGTCCGACATCGGTGTCGTGCAGTCGCTGCACCGCCAGGTGAAGCTCGCGCTCGACCTGTACACCGACCCGGCCGCCCGCGAGAGCCTGCTGGCCCGCTGGACCGACGCCACGCTGGCGCACCTGCGGTCCGCCGAGCCGGGCAGCGACCACCAGCTGGCGTGGGCGCGCGCCTTCGCGGCGACCGCCCGCACCCCGGAGCAGCTCGACCTGCTGGAGGCGCTGCTCGCCGGCGCGCGGACCGTGGAGGGCCTGGCCGTCGACACCGAGCTGCGCTGGGCGTTCGTGCAGCGGCTGGCGGCGGTGGGCCGCTTCGACGAGGCGGAGATCGCCGCCGAGTACGAGCGGGACAGGACGGCGGCGGGCGAGCGGCACGCGGCCACCGCGCGGGCGGCCCGCCCGACGGAGGAGGCCAAGGCGCAGGCGTGGGCGTCGGTCGTCGAGTCCGACAAGCTGCCCAACGCGGTGCAGGAGGCGGTCATCGCCGGCTTCGTGCAGACCGATCAGCGGGAGCTGCTGGCGCCGTACACGGACAAGTACTTCGAGGCGCTGGCGGACGTGTGGGCGTCCCGTTCGCACGAGATGGCCCAGCAGATCGCGGTGGGTCTCTACCCGGGCATCCAGGTCTCCGGCGAGATCCTCGACAAGACGGACGCCTGGCTGACCTCCGCCGAGCCGAACGCGGCCCTGCGCCGCCTGGTCTCGGAGTCCCGCGCGGGCGTGGAACGCGCCCTGCGCGCGCAGGCGGCGGACGCGGCGGCGACGTCGGCGTAACGTCCGGCTCCCGCCGAGAAGGGGCGCCCGGCTTCCGGGCGCCCCTTCCGTCATGTCGCGGGCCGGGCGGGGACGCCCGCGACGGCGGCCCCCCAGGCCGCCTCGACCATCCGGAAGATCTCGTCCACCGCGGTCCCCGGGTCGTCCGCCTCCCGGGCCAGCGCGAAGGCGTCCACCACGAACCGGGCGACCGCCCGGCAGGCGGTGCCGCCGCGCGGCGCGCCCGGTTCGGCGGCGAGAGCGGCCGCCAGGGTCTCCGCGTGCCGCAGCCGCATGGAGCCCTCGTACTCCCGCAGGGCGGGCGAGGCGTCGATCATCCGCCAGACGGGCGCGGCCTCGTCGGCCAGGCAGTGGCGCACCAGGGCGTGGATCTCGCGGCGCAGCGCGGGGACGAGCGGTTCGCCGGGCGCGCGGCCGGTCACCGCGCGGGCGAGACGCTGCTCGACGTCCGCGTCCCGCTCGAACACCAGGGCCTCTTTGGAGGCGAAGTGGGAGAAGACGGTGGTGACGGCCACGTCGGCCTCGGCGGCCACGTCCCGGATGCCCACCGCCTCGTACCCGCGCTCCAGGAAGAGCCGCAGGGCGGTGTCGGCGATCTTCTGCCGGGTGGCGGCCTTCTTGCGCTCTCGACGTCCGGACGACGGTTGTTCGGGCATGACCAGGACGCTACCAGATACAAAACCCTAACGGTTTCAATGAACTAACCGTTAGTGTTACGGTCGGCGGCATGAAGAAAGTGAGCTACGCCGAGTTCGGCGGCCCCGACGTCCTCCGTCTCATCGACGCCGAGAAGCCCCACGCGGGCCCGGGGGAGATACGCATCGCCGTGCGAGCGGCCGGGGTGAACCCCGTCGACTGGAGAATCCGCGAGGGCCAGATGCGCCCCGCCCTCCCGGCCGCGCTGCCCGCAGGGGTCGGACAGGACGCGGCCGGGGTGGTGGACGAGGTCGGCGAGGGCGTCGAAGGGGTGGCGATCGGTGACCGCGTGTTCGGCGAAGGCGCCGACACCTACGCCGAGTCCGCCGTGCTGCACGCCTGGGCCCGGATGCCCGGGGGCCTCTCCTTCGAGGAGGCGGCCGGCTATCCGTCCGTCATGGAGACGGCCCTGCGCGTCCTGAGCGAGTGCGGCGTCCGTCCCGGACAGACGCTGCTGGTCAGCGGCGCGTCCGGCGGGGTCGGCTCGGCGGTGCTGCAGATCGCCCGCGACCGCGGCATCACGGTGATCGGCACGGCCGGGGCGGCGAACCTGGAGTACCTGCGCAGCCTGGGCGCGCACGCCACGACGTACGGGGACGGCTGGCCGGAGCGGGTGCGGGCGTTCCGCCCGGTGGACGCGGCCCTCGACCTGGCCGGCGCGGGCGTCGTCCGCGACCTCGTGGAGCTGGTCGGGGACCCGGCCAAGGTGGTCTCCATCGCCGATCTCACCGCCCCGGACCTGGGCGTCCGCTTCTCCAACGTGGCGGGCAGCGTACCGGACGCCCTGACGGAAACGGTCCGCCTCCTCGAACAGGGCAAGCTCCACATCCCGGTGGAGAAGGCCTACTCCCTCGCGGAGGCGGCTTCCGCCCACACCGACAGCCGGGCGGGGCACACGAGGGGGCGGCGGGTGATCGTGATCTGACGCGCGTGGCGGGGCCGGCGGCCCGTTGGATACCGCCGGCCCCTACGACAGCCCGCCCGGCCGCTTCAGCGCGTCCACGAACAGGGCGAAGGCCGGGGCAGGCACGGTGAGGATGCCGCGGGACGGCGCCTTGGAGTCGCGGACGGCCATCCGCGCACGGAGCGACGCCACCTCCACGCAGGCGTTGCCGTCACCGCTTCCTGAGTACGAAGACTTGCGCCAGCGGTCGGGAGTAAGCACCGGATCCTCACAGCTCCTTGGCCAGTCCATGGATGAAGTCACGCGAGCGCAGCGGATCAAGTGAAACCGCCTCCACTCTGTGGAAGAGCATGCGGAAGACAGCGAGCCGCGCTTCCGAATCCACGAGGACGATACCGTCCGGGCCGTCGCGGACCACGGTGTCCAAGCGCGGCACAGCGCCGCCCGCATACACCATGGCCGCCGTGACGTCCGCGAACTCCTCCAACTCGAAGGGGATCACCCGCACGGTCACGTGCTCGGCCTCCGACAGTTCCAGGATTCGCGCGAGTTGACCGCGCATGACCTGCCGACCGCCCACTCTGATCCGCAGCGCCGCTTCGTGGACCACGGCTCGGTACGGGGTCGGACGTGGACCCTCGATGATCACGCCCCGCTGCATGCGATGCCGCACCCTCAGCCCGAGCTCGTCCTCCGGAAGCTCGGGGACCCTGCGGGAGAACAGCGCGCGGGCGTAGTCCTCGGCCTGAAGAAGCCCAGGCACGTGCAGGAAGTCGACGTCCCACCGGAAGGTGGCGTGATGCTCCAGTTCGGACAGGTCCAGGAACGCCGTGGGGAGACGGCCACGGTATTCCTCCCACCAGCCGCGCACCCGGTCGGACACCATCGCGGCCAGAGCGTCGACCAACGCACTGTCCGCGCAGGCATAGTGGGCGGCCAGCCGTCGTAGCCGCTCTTCGCTCACCCCGGTCGTACCGGCTTCGATCTGGCTGATCTGTACTGAGTTGACGCCGAGCAGTGCCGCCGCCTCACGCGCACTGAGGCCCGCTGCCTCACGAAGCCGCCGAAGCTCCAGGGCCAACCGCAGCTGACGCGCGGTTGGTTCGCGCCTGGTCCCCATCGACGCCTCCTCGCTCAAGCGCTGCGCACGCGACTCGTTCGGGTGTCAGATTACGTGACCCGCTTGTCTTGGGTTAAATCTAAGGTCTACGTTCGGTCACGCATCAATCACGTTGTGCATCCGGCCGCGGAAGCGCACCGCTTCGTCCTGCCCTGACGAGCGGCAATGACACCGCCGCCGACACCTCCCCACCGACGCGAGGAGTCCGCATGCCTGAAAACGAACCGTGGGAGTACTCCCTCCACGTCCCGAACGACCCCAGAGCCGTGCCCGTCTGCCGCCGCACCCTCCGCCTCATCCTCACGGTGCACGGCCTGATCGGGCTGGCCGATGTCGCGGAACTGCTGGCGGCGGAGCTGGTGTCGAACGCCGTGCGCCACACCAAGAGTCCGGCGGCACTGCGCGTGCGGTGGTCACGCACGGGCGTCCTGCGGATCGGCGCGTGGGACGCCGACCCCTCGCCTCCCGGGCCGCCTCAGCCCTTCACGCCGGAACCCGACCGCGAGGACGGACGAGGGCTGGCGCTGGTGCGGGCCTGCGCCGACGTGTGGGGCTGGCAGCCGCTGACCAGGGAGGGCAACCGGGGCAAGGTCGTGTGGTGCGAGCTGGGTTCGCACCAAGGGGGTGTCGACGCGATCTGATACAGACGTCCCGACGCCCCGAGGAGGAACCGTGCCGTACACCCCGGAACAACAACTCATCGACGCCAAGGCGCAGATGGATCTCCCGCACATCGTCGCCATCTGCGGATCCACCCGCTTCATGGCCGAGATGGCCGAGGCCGATCTGCGGGAGACCGCAGCCGGGAGGATCGTCGTCAAGCCGGCCTGTGACATGAAGTCGCCGCACGGACTCTGGGCCGGTCCCGGCGAGGCGGAGGCGTTGAAGGTCCGGCTCGACGCTCTGCACCGGGCGAAGATCCGGCTCGCCGACGAGGTGCTCGTGGTGGGTGACCACATCGGGGACAGCACCCGAGCGGAGATCGCCTACGCCCGGTCGCTGGGCAGGCCCGTGCGGTTCACGCACCCCGACGTCGACCCCGACGGCTGACCCCGGACGCGCAGCCGAGTCGCCGGCGTCCAAGGTGGGCGGGGCGCCCGCGGTCAACTGCCGGCCGGTGAGCGCGAGGAGGCCGGCGCCCTCGGGGCGGTCCCGCTTCTGCGTGAGCACCATGCCCGCGGAGATCGCCGCCGAGTGCGAGCGGGACGGGACGGCGGCGGGCGAGCGGCACGCGGCCACCGCGCGGGCGTGGAACGCGCCCTGCGCGCAGGCGGCGTCGTCGGCGTGACGCCGGCTCCCGTCGAGAAGGGGCGCCCGGCTTCCGGGCACCCCTTCCGTCAGGTCACGGACCGAGGCGGAACGTGGGCGCGTCCCGCTGTGCGACGGTCACTTCGTCCAGGCGTCAGAGGATGCGCAGCCGCGTGATGGTCTTCGGGGTGCCGTCGACGATGCTCTTCTTCTGCCACTTGCCCATGCTGATCGTCTCGCCGTCGGACACGAACCGGATGTTGTTGTTGCCGGAGGAGACCTGCGTGACGTAGGGCAGGGTCAGGTCCATCACGCCGGCGTTGGCGAAACAGGTCATGGCCAGTCCCTCGAAGTACGTGACCTTGACCAGGTCGGTGCGGTCGCCGCACGGCGTGCCGTTGATGGCCGCTGCCGAACCGACCGGCAGGGCGGCCGTCAGGGCCCCCGTCGCGAGGGCGCCGACGATGACTCGCTTGAGCGAGCGCTTCATTGATGTGCTCCAGTGGTGCATGTGTTCAGGATCTGAGCCGGGGGTGAATCCCGTCCCACATGATCAGACGCGACCTCACTCCGCGGGGTTGACGCCATGTCGAGCAAAAGTCGCGTTTCTCGCCCGCTCACCGTCGTCGCACCGAACGCCGAAACGGTATACGGCAGTTGAAGGTGCGCCGGTCCTCACCGAACGCCGCCCGGCCCACCAGCGCCGCCGTCATCGGGGGCAGCGGCCCCAGCGAACGGCCCGGGTCGCGGGGGGACCGCCCGGACGGCGATACTCCCAGCCATGACTGCACGCCCCGAGCCGCGCCGCCCGGACCCCGTCGACGCGATCATCGAGCAGTGGGCCCGGGTCCGGCCCGACCTGGACACCGCCGGGATGGAGGTCTTCGGGCGCGTCCACCGGCTCGCGCGCGCCATGGACGACCGTACCGAGCGGGTGTACGCTCCGTACGGCATCTCCCGCGGCGAGTTCGACGTCCTCGCCACCCTGCGCCGCGCCGGGGAGCCGTACACCCTCTCGCCCCGGCAGCTCTCGGCCACGCTGATGCTCACCACCGGCGGGATGACGGGCCGTCTCGACAAGCTGGAGCGCGCGGGGCTGCTGCGCCGCTCCCCCGACCCGCACGACCGGCGCGGACTGCAGGTCACGCTGACCGAGGAGGGGCTGCGGCTGACCGACGAGGCGGTCGGCGCGGGCGCCGCCGAGCAGTCGCGGGCGCTGGCCGCCCTCGGCGCGGAGCGGGCGGCCCAGCTTGCCGGCCTGCTGCGGGAGTTGCTGCTCGCCACGGAGCGCTGAGGACTGTCCGGCGGACCGAGCCGGAGGGGGCCCGCGACCGCGTCGGGGACGGGCGTGCCGGGCCGGGCCGGCGTCACCGGCGGACGATCCGGTCCGGTGCCCGCCACAGCCGCATCCCGGGCGGAACGCGCGGGGACGGACGGCGCATCCCCCGTGAGAGCTACAGGAGGTGTCCCTGCGCGGGTGATTCACGGAGCGGGGCCGGTTCCTAGCGTGGTCGTCAGGTCGCGGCAGGTGCGGCCACGATCGGGAAGGCCACCATGGGGACGACATCCGTGACACAGCACGCAGCGGGCTCCGGCCCGGACGAGGACCGCGCCGGCGAGGGCGGCCGTCTCCGCCGGATCACGCGCTCCCCGCTCGGCTGGATGCTGACGGGCATGGCCGGCATCGGCCTGGTCTCGGGCCTGACGGCGACCGGCCCCGGCCCGGTGCCGGTGCTGGGCGCGGCCGCCGCGGTCGGCGTGTACTGGCTGGTCATGCGCCGGGTCGCACGGCGCTCCACTCCGGAGATCGCCCGGCCCGGGGCCGGCCGGGAGGCGCTGCTGGGCGGCGGGACCGGTCTGGGCTTCGTCCTCGTCTCCGCCCTGCTGATCACGGCGTTCGGGGGTTATTCGTTCTCGTGGGCGGACGACGGCCTCCTGTCGGTCGTGGGGACCGCCGTCGCGGTGCAGGCCGGCGCCGCGGTGACCGAGGAGCTGATGTTCCGCGGTCTCGCCCTGCAGGCCCTGGAGCACCTGTGGGGCAGCCGGGCCGCCCTGGTCGTCACCTCGCTGTTCTTCGGTGTCGCCCACCTGGGCGCCGAGGGGGCGAACCTGTGGAGCGGACTCGCGATCGCCGTGGAGGCGGGCGTCCTGCTGGGAGCCGCGTTCCTGTGGCGGCGTAGCATCTGGTTCGTCGTGGGGCTGCACTTCGTCTGGAACACCACGGTGCAGTTGCTCGGCATCCCGGTCTCCGGGCACGCCTCCGAAGGCCTGTTCACCGTCGACGTCCACGGCTCCGGGCTCCTGACCGGCGGCGCCTTCGGCCTGGAGGGGTCGGTCGTGCCCGTCCTCATCAGCGTGGTCCTCGCCGCCCCGATGCTCGTCCTCGCCCGCCGCGGCGGCCGGCTCACCACCCGCCGGCGCACGAGCCGCTGACCCAGGCCGACCGGAGGAGAACGGACATGACGGCCCGTCAGGCGCCCTGGAGCCTCCCCCTGCTCCGGGCGCCGCTCGACCGGTGGCGGGAGCGGGACGCCCTCCTCAAGGACGGCGCCCTCGCCCTGACGCTCACCCTGCTGTCCTTCGTGCCGACCCTCTCGGCCGTCGGTGCGCAGATCGGTGATCTGCCCGAGCGCCCGGCGGACGTGCTGGGCGTCGGGCTGGTCCTGGCCCAGACCCTGCCGCTGGCGGTCCGCCGCAGATGGCCGGCGGCCTGCCTGGCCGTCGTCGCGGGCGCGTTCGCCGTGCACCAGGCGCTGGGCTTCGCGACCACGTTCGCGAGCATGGGGCTGTATCTGGCGCTGTACTCCGCGGGGGCCCACCAGGTGCGCTTCCGCCGTGGTCTGGCCGCCGTGGCGAGTGCGGGCTACGCCGTGCTGGCCGTCGTCCTGGACCGCCTCGGCTCACCGCAGTCACTGCCGGACTACCTCGCGTTCTGGCTGGTGCTGGCCGCGGTCCGGACGGTGGGGAGCACGGTGCGCGGGCGGCGGACGGAGGAGGCGGAGCGGCGGCGGCTGGCCGCCGAGGCGGCCACGGCCGCCGAGCGGGCGCGGATCGCCCGCGAGCTGCACGACGTGGTCACCCACCACGTGACGGCCATGGTGGTGCAGGCCGACGCGGCGCAGTTCCTGCTCACGTCCGCGCCGGACCGCGCCGGCGAGAGCCTGACGGCCGTCAGCGACACCGGCCGCCGTGCGCTGACGGAACTGCGGTACCTGCTCGGTGTGCTGGAGGCGACCGGCGAGTCGGCGTCCGCGGACCTGGCGCGTGCGGACCGGACGCCCGCCCCGGGGCGGGTGGGGGACCTGGTCGAGCAGGCGCGCAGATCGGGACAGCCGGTCGAGTTCGGCGAGGAGGGCGAGCGGCGGCCACGGGGCGTGGACGTGGAGCTGGCCGCGTACCGGGTGGTGCAGGAGGCGCTCACCAACGCCATGAAGTACGCGGCCGGAAGGCCGACGCGGGTGCTGCTCCGCCACGGCGACCGGCACATCGGGATACGGGTGACCACCGACGGGCCGGTCGCCGGGCCGGTCACGCGCACACCGGGCCCCGGGGGCGGACGGGGACTGGCGGGGCTGCGCGCACGGGTGCGGATGCTCGATGGTGAACTGGAGGCCGGTCCCCGGCCCGAGGGCGGGTTCGAGGTCCGCGCCACGATCCCGTCCGAGCCCGTTCAGGAGTGACCCCGTGACCGATGCGCCGCCACCGATCCGTGTGCTCGTCTGCGACGACCAGGCGCTGGTGCGGACCGGCTACGTCACCATCTTCTCCGCACAGCCCGACATGGAGGTCGTCGGGGAGGCGGAGAACGGCCACGAGGCGGTCCTGGCCGCACGGCGGCTGCGCCCCGACGTGGTCGTGATGGACGTGCGGATGCCCCTGCTCGACGGCATCGAGGCGACGCGGCGACTGGCCGGTCCCGACGCCGAGGACGCGCCGAAGGTCCTGGTCGTCACCACGTTCAACGTCGACGCCCACGTCTACGACGCGCTGCGCGCCGGGGCGAGCGGCTTCCTCCTCAAGGACGCGCCCCCCGCGGAGCTGGTCAACGGCATCCGGACCGTCGCCCGGGGCGAGACGCTGCTGGCGGCCGCCGTCACCCGCCGCCTCATCGGCCACTTCGCCCAGCACCTGCGGCCGGCCGACACCTCCGTGCCCGGCAGGCAGGACGTCGTGCGCGCGCTGACCCCCCGCGAGCTGGAGGTGTTCCGGCTGATCGCCGAGGGGCTCTCGAACGCGGAGATCGCCGCGGCGATGTTCATCACGCCGGAGACCGTCAAGACCTACGTGTCACGGATCCTGGCCAAGCTCGGCCTGCGCGACCGCGTCCAGGCCGTCGTCCTCGCCTACCGGGTCGGGCTGGCGTCCGGCACGCCGTGAACCGGCCGGCGCGCCGTGACACCGCACGGGCGTGGGTCCGGCCGCCGCCTGAGCGGTGCGGTGCGGGCCGTGCGGACACGCCGAAGGACGCCGGCGGGTGCCGGCGTCCTTCGGGAAAGCAGGTGCGGACCGCCCGGGCGGAGGCGAGCGGGCCCCGAGGTCAGGCCTTGGCGTCGGCCTTGGTCCGGATGTTGGAGCTCGTCGGGTCCTTCTTCTGGTGGGACTTGTCCAGGGCCATCACCAGACCGGCGATCACCACGAAGAGCGCGATCGGGGCCAGGACGTAGAGGCCCAGCGTCTCGATGACGCTCAGGCCCGGGCCGGGGTCGTCGCCGTCGTCGCGGGTGAGGGCGAGCGCGGGGGACGACATGAGCAGCATCATCAGCGTCGTACCGGCTGCCAGGGCGCCGGCGCGCAGGGCGTTCTTCTTGTCCACGGTCCCCAAAGTATCGAACCGGGTCGGGGGCCGCGCGCCCGGGGTGCCGTACGGGCGCGCGGGCCGGTCAGCCACCGGGCGCGGCGCCGGCGCGCAGCACGTCGGCCAGCGCCCGCAGCCGGGGGGACGCCGCCAGGTCCTCCAGCGTCACCGGGCGCCCCTCGGCGTCGGCGACGGGCAGCCGCCAGTTCGGGTACTCGTCCGAGGTGCCGGGCAGGTTCTGCGGGCGGCGGTCCCCGACGCCGTCCGGCAGCCACACCCCGACCATGCGGGCCGGGGTGCGCAGCAGGTAGCGGTGGACCGCCTGGACGCCGGCCTCCTCCCGGGAGGCGTCCGTGCCGCCGGCCGTCCTGCCATCCGGGCCACTGTCCGTCCTACCGGCCGTCCCACCGTCCGTGTCTCCGTCCGGGCCGGGCAGCAGGCCGAGCCGCTCCAGCAGCTCCAGCCACTCCTCCACGTCCGCCGCGGCCTCCGCCCGCTCCTCGGCGAGGGGCCGGGCGAGCAGGCCCAGGCGGTCGCGCAGTTCCACGTGCTCGCCGGTGAGACGGGCGGCGGTGGACGGGAGGTCGTGGGTGGTGGCCGTGGCCAGGCAGTCGGCGCGCCAGCTCTCCGGCGGCAGCGGCCGGCGGTCGCCCTCCCAGTCCCGCTCGAACCACAGCACCGACGTGCCGTACACCCCGCGGTCGCGCAGCGCCTCGCGCACCCCGGGCTCGACCGTCCCGAGGTCCTCGCCGATCACCGGCGCCCCGGCGCGGGACGCCTCCAGGACGAGCACGGCGAGCATGGCCTCGGCGTCGTAGCGGACGTACGTCCCCTCGGTGGGCGGGCGGCCCTCGGGCACCCACCAGAGCCGGAACAGGCCCATCACGTGGTCGATGCGCAGGGCGCCCGCGTACCGGAACAGGCCCCGCAGCAGGTCGCGGAAGGGGGCGTACCCGCTCTCGGCGAGGCGGTCGGGGCGCCAGGGCGGCAGCCCCCAGTCCTGGCCGCGCGCGTTGAACGCGTCCGGGGGCGCGCCGACCGACATGCCGGGCGCGAAGTGGTCCTGCTGCGCCCAGGCGTCCGCGCCGGTGGGATGCACGCCGACGGCCAGGTCGTGCACGATCCCCACCGGCATCCCGGCCTCCCGCGCGGTCCGCTGGGCGGCGGTGAGCTGGGCGTCGGTGAGCCAGACGAGCCAGGTGTGGAAGTCGACGCGGTCCCGCAGCTCCTCGCGGGCGCGGGCGGTCCCCGCCGAGCGGGGGTCGCGCAGCGGGGCGGGCCAGCGGCGCCAGTCGGGGCCGTGCGCCTCGGCGAGCGCGTACCAGGTGGCGTGGTCCTCCAGGGCCTGCCCCTGCTCGGCGCGGAAGGCGTGCAGGGCGGCGGCGCGGCCGGGGCCGAGCGGGACCTTCCGCACCAGTTCGAGGGCTTCCCGCTTGGCCTCCCAGACCGCGTCCCGGTCGATCAGCTCGCCCTTGGCGAGCACCGCCTCCCGCAGCCGGGCGCCCCGCTCCAGCAGGGCGTGCAGCCGCTCGCGGTCCTCGACGTGCGCGAACTCGGGCACGGCCTCGACCCGCAGGTGCACGGGGTCGGGGAAGCGGCGCGAGGAGGGGCGGTAGGGCGAGGGGTCGGTCGGGGGGCCGGGGACGGCCGCGTGCAGCGGGTTCACCTGCACGAATCCGGCGCCCAGCGCGCGTCCTGCCCACCCGGCGAGCTCCCCGAGGTCGGCGAGGTCGCCCATGCCCCAGGAGCGCCGGGAGAGCAGGGAGTAGAGCTGCACCAGCAGTCCGTACGAGCGTCCCCCGGGGGCGGGCAGCCGGGGCGGCGCGACGATCAGATGGGCGCGGGCGGTGCGGCCGTCGGGGGCGGTGGCGGTCAGCAGGTGCACGCCGGGCGGGAGACCCTCGGCGGACGGGTGCGTGCCGCCGTCCTCGGTGCGGATCTCCAGCCGGGTGCCCTCGGGCAGCGCGGCGAGCGCGCCGGGCGGGCGGTCGCCCCAGCCGACGACGGTGGGGGGCAGCAGCCGCCCGGCGGTCTCCCGCTCGCGCGCGGCCAGGGCGGCGCGGGCGGTCTCCTCGGTGGACGCGTCGACGCCGAGGGCGGCCAGCGCGAGCGTGACGGCGGTCGTCGAGGCCGGGACGGTGGTGTCGGGGGAGGGGCTGTAGGAGGTGGCGACGCCGTGCAGGGCGGCGAGCCGGGACAGCGCCTCGGTGGGGGTCCCGTCCGGCCGTGGCGCGGTCACCCTAGGGCTCCGGGCGGTACTGGGCCGGGAAGGAGTCGAGTCCCGCGGGGTCCGAGGGGTCGGAGAAGGCGTCGGACTCGCTGGTCAGCGGGGTGGCGTCGGCGAGCGGCGGCTCGCTGGTCAGGGGCTCCGCGTCGGGGAGCGGGGGTTCACTGGTCAGGGGGGCCTCGGCGCCGGTGCCCTCGGCGCCGACGACGCAGTCGTAAGGGTCGCGGGCGGAGTGCTCCGCCACGGGTTTGGACAGGACCGGGGGGAAGACGTATGCCGCTGTAGCCACCAAGGGCCTCCTCGTCGAGCCGGGCGTGCGGGTCATCTCGCAGCCCTACCCAGCGGACGCGAGCGCAGACGCACAAAGTCGTTCAACGTGAACCTGGTCACATTCTTCCCCTTCACCGCCACTCCACGGGGGGACAAACGCGTCACAACACCCCCTCTGATTGACACGTTCGCTCCGGGAGTGGTGGGGTCGGGGCGTCTCGGTAACGGAATGGACACGGCCGCCGGTCGTAGGCCGGCCGGTCCGGGGGATCAGGAGGGGCCTCGTGCAGCTGTGGCGTGGCAGAACGGCGACCGCGCGGAGGACCGCACTCGCACTCGCCGTACTCGCCGGATCCCTGGGCGCCGCCCCCGCCGCGACGGCCGTGCCCGCGCCCGGCCCGACCCGGTCGCCCGCCGCCGACCCGGCCGACGCCGGCGTCCCGCCGGTGTGGCCGCGCCCGCACTCCCTGCGCGCGAACGGCGCCCCGGTCCGGGTGACCGAGGAGGTCGCCCTGAGCGCGGAGCCGGGAGCGGACCCGTACGCCCTGGAGGCGCTGAAGGACGTCCTGCGGGAGGCCGGCGCACGCAGGTTCACCGACCCCGGCGCACCGGTGCCCGAGGGGGCGCTCGTGGTGCGCGCCGGCGGCGAACGCGCCTCCACCGACCCCCGTCACGCCCTCCCGGCGGGCGGCTACACCCTCACCGCGGGCGGCGGCTCCGTGACCCTGGCCGGGGCGGACGGCGACGGCCTCTTCCACGCCGTGCAGACCCTGCGCCGCCTGGTCCGCCCGGACGGCACGATCACCGCCGCCGCCGTGCGGGACTGGCCGGGCACCGCCGTGCGCGGGGTCACCGAGGGCTTCTACGGCACCCCGTGGACGCACCGGCAGCGCCTCGCCCAGCTCGACTTCATGGGCCGCGCCAAGCTGAACCGGTACCTGTACGCGCCCGGCGACGACCCGCACCGGCAGGCCCGCTGGCGCGAGCCGTACCCGGCCGAGCGGCGCGCGGAGTTCCGGGAGCTGGCCGAGCGGGCCGCCCGCAACCACGTCACCCTCGGCTGGGCCGTGGCGCCGGGGCAGGCGATGTGCTTGTCCTCGGACGACGACCTGCGGGCGCTGACCCGCAAGCTGGACGCGATGTGGGCGCTGGGCTTCCGCGCCTTCCAGGTGCAGTTCCAGGACGTCAGCTACAGCGAGTGGCACTGCGGGGCGGACGCCGAGCGGTTCGGCTCCGGCCCCGAGGCGGCCGCCCGCGCCCAGGCGCACGTGGCGAACGCGGTCGCCCGGCACCTGGACCGGCGGTACCCGGACGCACCGGCGCTGTCCCTGATGCCCACCGAGTACTACGAGGACGGCTCGACCGCGTACCGGCGGGAGCTGGCGCGGGAGCTGGACGACGGCGTCGAGGTGGCGTGGACCGGCGTCGGCGTGGTCCCCCGCACCATCACGGGCCGTCAACTGGCCGAGGCGCGCGAGGTGTTCGCGCACCCGCTGGTGACGATGGACAACTACCCGGTCAACGACTACGCCCCCGGGCGGCTCTTCCTCGGCCCCTACCAGGGCCGGGAGCCCGCCGTGGCCGCCGGTTCGGCCGCGCTGCTCGCCAACGCGATGGAACAGCCCGAGGCGTCGCGCATCCCCCTCTTCACGGCCGCCGACTTCGCCTGGAACCCGCGCGCGTACCGCCCCCGGGAATCCTGGCGGGCCGCGATCGCCGACCTGGCCGGCGGCGACGCCCGGCGCGAGAAGGCGCTGACCGCCCTCGCCCGCAACACCGCCTCCTCGGTGCTCGGCGGCACGGAGTCGGCGTATCTGCGGCCGCTGATCGAGGAGTTCTGGCGCACCCGGCCCACCGCGCGCGGCGCGGGTGACACGGCGGCGGCCGGGCGGCTGCGCGCCGCCTTCACCGACCTGCGCGAGCTGCCCGGCCGGCTGTCCGGCACCTCCCTCGGCGACGAGATCACCCCCTGGACCGGGCGCCTCGCCCGGTACGGCGAGGCAGGCACGGCGGCGCTGGACATGCTGCGCGCCCAGCAGGCCGGCGACGCGGGCGACGCCTGGGCCGCGTACCGGCGGCTGGAGAGCATCCGCGCGGAGCTGGAGCCGGCGCGGGTGACGGTCGCCGAGGGCGTGCTGGACCCGTTCCTGAACCGGGCGCGCACGGCGTACGAGAGCTGGGCGGGCATCGCGCACGCGCCGTCCGGGAGCGGCGGCGACGGCGGCGCGCTGCGGCTGGAGCGCGCCCGGACGCTGGACACGGTGACGGTGCTGACCGACCCGGGCGCCACGGGCTCCGTGGAGGTGCGGACGGCCGACGGGACCTGGCGGCGGATCGGCGCGCTGGCCGCGGAGGGCGCCACCGAACTGCGCGCCGGTGAGAAGCCGGTGGACGCGGTCCGGGTGGTGGACGCGGACCCGGAGCGGGTGCGGCACGTGGTGCCGTGGTTCGCCGACGTGCCGGACGCCGTGATGGAACTGCCCGGCGACCGCGCGGACGCCGACATCGGCCGCACCCGCACGGTGACCGTCACCCTCGGCTCGGCCCGCCCCGAGGACGTACGGGACCGGCTGACCGCGGACGCGCCGGAGGGCGTCGACGTGCGCGTGCCGGAGCGGCCGCTGTCCGTGCCGCGCGGCACGTCGCTGCGGGTGCCGGTCGAGGTGACCGTGGAGCCGGGCACGCCCACGCGGTCCTACGACGTCCGGCTCGGTTTCGGCGGCGCGGTACGCACGCTGACCGTGGACGCCGTGCCGCCCGTCGGGGGCCCCGACCTGGCCCGCACCGGCCGGGCGGAGTCCTCGGCCGACGAGACGCCCGACTTCCCGGCCTCCGCGGCCAACGACGGCGATCCCGGCACGCGGTGGTCGTCCCCGGCCGAGGACGACGCGTGGTGGCAGGTGGAGCTGGACCGTCCGGTGCGACTGGGGAAGGTCGACCTGCGCTGGCAGGACGCGCACGCCTCGGCGTACCGCGTCGAGGTGTCCGGGGACGGCCGGTCCTGGCGCACGGCGGCGGAGGTCCGCGACAGCCGCGGCGGCCACGAGACGGTCCGCATGGACGAGCCGGACGTCCGCCACATCCGCGTCCAGGGCGAACAGCGCGCCACCCGGTACGGGTACTCGCTGTGGTCGGTGGAGGCGTACGCGGTCGCGGAATGATCATTCAAAGGCGCACCGATCCGGAACGCCGCCCGACGAAGCGGGTCCTGGCCGGCGCCCTGGAGGGGCGCGCCGCCGAGGCGGCCCGCACGGCCCTGCTCCGCGGCGACGGCGTGACCCGCCTGCCCCGGGCGCCCGGGACCGCGTGGACGGCCCGGAGCCCCGCACGGGCCGCCGCCCTTACGCCGGGATCCCGTCGATCCGCGCCAACGCGTCCTCCGCCCCGTACGGCTGCAGGTAGGGCAGCCAGCGCGGGTCCCGGTGGCCCGTACCGATGATGCGCCAGGCCAGGCCCGTCGGCGGGGCCGGCTTGTGGCGCAGGCGCCAGCCCAGTTCGAACAGGTGGCGGTCGGCCTTCACGTGGTTGCAGCGGCGGCAGGACGCCACCACGTTGTCCCAGACGTGCTTGCCGCCGCGGCTGCGCGGGACGACGTGGTCGACGCTGGTGGCGACGCCGCCGCAGTACACGCACCGGCCCCCGTCACGGGCGAACAGCGCCCTGCGGGTGAGCGGAACGGGCCCCCGGTAGGGGACCCGCACGAAACGCTTGAGCCGGACCACGCTGGGTGCGGGGACGGTGACGGTCGCGCTGTGCAGATGGGCGCCGGTCTCCTCGAGGCAGACTGCCTTGTTCTCGAGGACGAGCACGAGCGCGCGGCGGAGCGGTACGACGCCGAGCGGCTCGTACGACGCGTTGAGGACCAGGGCATGCGGCACGGACGGCCTCCTTGTACGCCGGCGGCGCGTGGCTCGCGCCGGGACGATCCGTAGTCAGTCTCCCCTCATGCCTGGTGAACGCGCCACCATGTCCCGGTAACGGGCTGGAAGTGTTTTCGACCACATCCGGTGCCTCCCCGGGATCATGGCCTGTTCACGCGCGGGTGAGCGCGGTCTCTTCTTCACGCATTCCGCCGGTCCGCTGACAATGCCCCGTTAGTGTGGGGGTTCCGTCCCCACCGGTGACCTGTTCGTGATCTCCCAGACCTTGACGTCCGCACCGGGGACGGGTCGTGCACCTGGAGGTACCCGCCGTGTCCTTGTCCGCCGTCCTGTCGGCCGCCGACCCCTCGCCGATCCCCTCGGAGTCGGAGACGCCACGGGTCCCCTCGCTCAAGGACGCCCAGGAGAGCGCCACGAACGCGGCCGGCTGGGTCGAGGAGAACTGGTCGACGTGGCTCGCGATCGGGCTGCGGGTGCTGCTCATCGCGGTGATCGCGGTGGTCCTGCGGGTGCTCGTCCGACGGGCCATCACCCAGCTGGTGGACCGCATGTCCCGCAGCGGCCAGTCCCTGGAGGGCGGCGGCCTCGGGGGCCTGCTGGTCAACGCGGAGCGCCGCCGCCAGCGGTCGCAGGCGATCGGCTCGGTGCTGCGCTCGGTGGCCTCGTTCCTGATCATGGGCACGGCCGCGCTGATGGTGCTCGGCACCTTCCAGATCAACCTGGCGCCGCTGCTCGCGTCGGCCGGTGTGGCCGGTGTGGCGATCGGTTTCGGCGCCCGCAACCTGGTCACGGACTTCCTCTCCGGCGTCTTCATGATCCTGGAGGACCAGTACGGCGTCGGCGACACGGTCGACGCGGGCGTGGCCACCGGCGAGGTGATCGAGGTGGGGCTGCGGGTGACGAAGCTGCGCGGCGCCGACGGCGAGATCTGGTACGTCCGCAACGGCGAGGTCAAGCGCATCGGGAACCTGTCGCAGGGCTGGGCGACCGCCAACGTGGACGTCACGGTCCGCTCCGACGAGGACCTGGACCGGGTGAAGGCCGTCCTCAGCGAGGTCGCCGAGCGGACGAGCAAGGAGGAGCCCTGGAACGAGCTCCTGTGGAGCCCGGTCGAGGTGCTGGGCCTGGACTCGGTGCTGCTGGACTCGATGGTGGTCCGGGTCTCCGCGAAGACCATGCCGGGCAAGTCGCTGACCGTGGAGCGGGAGCTGCGCTGGCGCATCAAGCGCGCCTTCGACGCGAACGGCATCCGCATCGTCGGCGGCGCCACGGCCACGGAGGACGCCCCGGCCGCCGACCCGGCGGCCGGGATGGCCGCGCCGTCCGCGTACGCCAGCTCGGTGTCGCCGCAGTCGATGGCCGCGTCCCCGCTGCCGGGGCCGAACACCGCCAAGTAGCCGAAGACCGCCGTGGGGCGGCGCCCGGGACCTCCCGGGCGCCGCCCCTTCGCGTGTCCCGGGGCCTCCCGGGCGCCGCCCCTTGGCACGTCCGGGGGTCCGCTCTTGACGGCCGTTCCCCGGCAGGCTTACCTTCCTCCCCATCCGGAAGGAAGGTTTCCTGACAGTCGCCGGGAGGACGCCCCGGGACGGACGTCCCGGGCGGCCCGCTGAGAAGCCGCGCAGCCGACGAAGGGCAGGTGGCGCACCCCGTGGCAGGAACAGCCGGCACGCCGGGCACCCCCCGCGTCCTGCGCGCCATGAACGACCGCGCCGCCCTGGACCTCCTGCTGGAGCACGGCCCGCTCTCACGCACCCGGATGGGCCGGCTCACCGGCCTGTCCAAGCCGACCGCCTCCCAGCTCCTGGCCCGTCTGGAGGCCGCCGGACTGGTCCTCGCCACCGGCACCACCGAGGGCCGCCCGGGTCCGGGCGCCCAGCTCTACGCCGTGAACCCGGCCGCCGCGTACGCCGCCGGGCTGGACGTGAGCCCGCACCGGATCCGCGCGGCCGTCGCCGACATCACCGGCCGCACCGTCGGCCACCACGAACTGCCCACCCCCGGCCGCCGCCCCGCCGTGCCGGTCGTCCAGCAGGTCACGGACGTCCTGGACGGCGCGGTGAAGGCGGCCGGGCTGACCCGCGCGGACGTCCACCGCACGGTGATCGGCACACCCGGCGCGTTCGACCCGAACACCGGCCGCCTGCGCTACGCCTCCCACCTGCCCGGCTGGCACTCCCCCACGCTGCTGGAGGAGCTGGCGGCCGCCCTGCCCATGCCGCTCGCGTACGAGAACGACGTCAACCTCGTCGCCCTCGCCGAGCGGCGGCTGGGCGCGGCCCGCGGCCACGGCGACTTCGTCCTGCTGTGGAGCCAGGAGGGCCTGGGCGCCGCCCTGGTGCTGGGCGGCCGGCTGTACCGGGGCTTCACCGGCGGCGCCGGCGAGGTCGGCTTCCTGCCGGTGCCCGGCGTCCCGCCGGCCCGCCAGGTCACCCGGGCCGGCAGCGGTGGCTTCCAGGAGCTGGCCGGCGCCCAGGCGGTGCCCCGGCTCGCCCGCGAACTGGGCGTCGAGGACGTCCCGGAGGGTCCGTACCCCGAGGTGGCTGCGGCCCTGCTGGAGCGTGCCGCGTCCCGCCCCGACGAGGAACCGCACCGCGCGCTGCTGCGTGCCTACGCCACCCGGCTGGCGACCGGCCTGGCCTCCCTGGTCGCCGTCCTCGACCCCGGACTCGTCGTGCTGAGCGGCACCGCCCTCACCGCCGGCGGCGAGCCGCTGCGCGATCTGGTCCAGAGCGAGCTGGCGGAACTGGCCGCATCCCGGCCGCGACTCGCGACGGCCGGCGTCCGCGAACACCCCGTGCTGCGCGGCGCGCTGGAGAGCGCGCTCGCGGCCACCCGCGACGAGGTCTTCGACACCTCGCGCTGACCCCGCCCTGTCCGAGGGCGTCACCCGCACCGGAGGCAAGGGAGAGCACATGAAACTCACCGTGGTCGGCGGAGGCTCGACCTACACCCCCGAACTCGTCGACGGCTTCGCGCGGCTGAGGGACGTCCTGCCCGTCACCGAGCTGGTCCTGACCGACCCGGCGACGGACCGCCTCGACCTGATCGGCCCGCTGTCCCGCCGCATCTTCGCCCGCCTGGGCCACCCCGGCCGCATCACGACGACCGCCGACCTGGACGCGGCGGTGGACGGCGCCGACGCGGTCCTCCTCCAGCTCCGGGTGGGCGGCCAGGCGGCCCGCCTCCAGGACGAGACATGGCCCCTGGAGTGCGGCTGCGTCGGCCAGGAGACCACCGGCGCGGGCGGCCTGGCCAAGGCGCTGCGCACGGTCCCGGTCGTCCTGGACATCGCCGAACGGGTCCGCCGCACCGCCCCCGACGCGTGGATCATCGACTTCACCAACCCCGTCGGCATCGTCACCCGCGCCCTGCTCCAGGCCGGCCACAAGGCCCTGGGCCTGTGCAACGTGGCGATCGGCCTCCAGCGCAAGTTCGCCGCCCTCCTGGACGTCGCCCCCGCGGAGGTCCGCCTCGGCCACGTGGGCCTCAACCACCTCACCTGGGAAACGGCCGTCCACGTCGACGGCGAGAACGTCCTCCCCCGCCTGCTGGCCGACCACGGCGACACCATCGCCGCGGACCTCCGCCTCCCCCTCCCCCTCCTGAACGGCCTGGGCGTGATCCCCTCCTACTACCTCCGCTACTTCTACGCGCACGACGAGGTCGTGGGAGAGATGCGCGCCAAGCCCTCCCGGGCGGCCGAAGTGGCCCGCGTGGAAAGGGAACTGCTCGCCCTCTACGCGGACCCCGCCCTCGACGGGAAGCCAGCCCTGCTGGCCGAGCGGGGCGGCGCGTACTACTCGGAGGCGGCCGTCGACCTGGCGGCGGCCCTCCTGCGCGACGCGGGCCCGAAGCGCCAGGTCGTCAACACGGCCAACAACGGCGCCCTCCCCTTCCTCCCCGACGACGCGGTCGTGGAAGTCCCCGCGACGGTCACCACCAAGGGGGCGGAACCCCTCCCCGTGGCTCCGCTCGACCCCCTCTTCGCGGGCCTGGTGGCGAACGTCGCGGCCTACGAGGACCTCGCCCTGGAGGCGGCCCTGCACGGCGGCCGCGACCGGGTCCTCCGCGCCCTCCTCGCCCACCCCCTGATCGGCCAGTACGCGTACGCCGACCGCCTGACCGACGAGCTGATCGCGCACAACCGGGAGCACCTCACGTGGGCCTGACCGCGGCCGTCCTCGCCGTCGACGGGGGCAACAGCAAGACGGACGTGGCGGTGATCGCCCCCGACGGCACGGTGTTGTCCACGGCCCGGGGAGGGGGTTTCCGCCCACCCGCGGACGGCCTGGACGGGGCCATGACCGCCCTCTCCGCCACGGTCACCGAGGCCCTGGGGAGGGCGGGCGTCCCCCGAGCGGCCCACGTCTCGGCCTGTCTGGCCAACGCGGACCTCCCCGTCGAGGAGGAGGAACTCACCGAAGCCGTCGCATCCCGCGCCTGGTCGGACACGGTCGCGGTCCGCAACGACACCTTCGCCGTCCTGCGCGCGGGGGCCCCGGAGCCCCGGGGTGTGGCCGTGGTCTGCGGCGCGGGCATCAACTGCGCGGGGCTGCGCCCCGACGGCCGTACGGCGCGCTTCCCGGCGCTCGGCCGCATCTCGGGCGACTGGGGCGGCGGCTGGGCCCTGGCCGAGGAGGCCCTGTGGCACGCGGCCCGCGCGGACGACGGCAGAGGCGAGGCGACGGCCCTGACCACCGCTCTCCCCGCCCACTACGGCGTCCCCGGCATGCCCGCCCTGATCGAGGCCCTGCACCTCCACCGCATCCCGCCCCACCGCCGCCACGAGGCGGCCCCCGTCCTCTTCGCGACGGCGGCCCAGGGCGACCCCGTGTCCCGCGCCGTCGTCGACCGCCAGGCCGCCGAGATCGTCTCGATGGCGGCAGTGGTCCTGACCCGCCTGGACCTCCTGGACGAGGAGACCCCGGTCGTCCTGGGAGGCAGCGTCCTGGCGGCTCGACACCCCCTCCTCATGGAGGGCATCCGCACCCGACTGGCGACCGCGGCCCCCAAGGCCGTACCCCACGTGGTCACGGCGAGCCCCGTCCTGGGGGCGGCCCTCCTCGGCCTGGACGACGTAGCGGCTCCCCCGGATGCGCACGCACGTCTGCGGGCGCACTTCACGTAGCCGGGCCCGCCGCCGCGTGCGGCGGGAAGGGGACGGGCGGAGCGTCCCACCGGCGGCCGCGCCCTCCCGAAACCGAACGGATTTCCCGGGCGTCTTCCTGGGCAGGGTGGGGAGCGGCGGCCGGGACTTCCGGTCGTCACGCCGCATAGGGATCAAGATCGTGCCAAGGCCGGTGCGGATGTCGCGCCCGACGGCGATACTTGCCGCGGAGGATGACCCTGGGGGAGGTCAGATGACACACACACCGCACACGGGCGCACCACCGACGCTGCCCGCGGTCCCGTCGCAGCCGTCGGCCCCCGCGGCGCCCGCCGCCCCCGCCGCACCCGGCAGCACCACCCCGCCGGCGCCGCCCCCCGCCCGCCGCCGCACCGCCTTCGCCGAGGGCGTCGACCAGCTCCGCCACGCCGCCACCACGGAACCCGGCCGGCTCCGCGTCATCGGCGCGTTCCTGGCCTCCCTCGTCGTCGCGTTCGGCGCGGTCGCCGCCTGGCAGACCACGGACCGGGCCGCGGCCGCCGACGCCGTCCTCACCAGCAGCCAGCCCCTCACCTCGGACGCCGCGGACATCTACCGCTCCCTCGCGGACGCCAACACCGCGGCGAGCAGCGGCTTCCTCGCGGGAGGCCAGGAATCGGCCGCCACCCGCGACCGCTACGAACGCGACATCGCGACCGCCGCCGCGAAACTCGTCAACGCCGCGGCCAACGCGGCCCCCGGCTCCTCCTCCACGGAGACGATCACCGAGCTCAACCGCCTGCTCCCCGAGTACAAGGGCCTGGTCGAGCGCGCCCGCACCTACAACCGCCAGGGTTATCCCGTGGGCGGCGCCTACCTGCGCTACGCGAACGAGAAGATGCAGCAGGAGATGCTCCCGGCCGCGCAGGACCTGTACACCAAGGAGAACCAGCGCCTCCGCTCGGACTACGCGGACGCGACCCCCCGCCCCTGGCCGGCGATCGCCCTCGGCCTGGCCGCCCTCGCCGCCCTCGCCTGGGTCCAGCGCCGCACCTACCTCCGCACCCACCGCGTGCTCAACCCCGGCCTGGTGGCGGCGACGGCGGCAGCGGGCGTCGTCCTCCTCTGGCTGACCGCCGGTCACGCCCTCGCCCGCTCGCACCTCGACGCGTCGTACGACCACGGCGTCCGGTCCCTCGACGTCCTGCACGACGCCCGCATCGCCTCCCTCAAGGCCCGCGGCAACGAGAACCTCACCCTGGTGGCCCGCGGCGCGGAGACGAGGAAGGTCGGTGACGAGACCCTCGACGCCTACGACCACGACTTCACCCGTGACATGGACGCCCTCGCCGAGGGCCTGGCCCACGCCCGGCGTCTCGCGGACGACGGCACCGGCGCGCAGCCGGTGACCGCCGCGCTGGGCGGCATGACGGAGTGGCGGAAGCGTCACGCGGCGGCCCGCGAGCAGGACGAGAACGGCAACTACCAGCAGGCGCTGGACCTGGTGATCGGCGCGAAGGGCACGACGGGCGAATGCTTCGACGCCGTCGACACGAGCCTGGCGCGGGCGCTGGAGCACGAGGAGGCCGAGTTCGCGGCGGCGGCCGGCGCCGGCCGGGACGCGCTGACGGGTCTGCCGACGGGCGCGGCGGTCCTCGGCGTGCTGGGCGCGGCGGGCGCGGTGCTGGGCATCGGCCGCAGGCTGTCGGAGTACCGATGAGGGAGCGGCGGACGACGGAGCCGGAGGGGGCCCTGACCATGCACGTACGACACCTGCGGGCCCGGCTGAAGGGCTGGGGCGGAGTGGGTGCGATGGCGGCGGCCTGCGCCGTCGCGCTCGTCCTGGCGCTCGCCCTGACCTGCACGGGCTCGGTCGCCTCACAGGCGGACGCACCCCACCGGGCGGGCGAGCGCACCACCCGGGCGCTGACCGCCGACACCCGCGCGGCCGACGACTGCGAGGCCCCCGAGAAGCAGACCCTGTCCCCGTCCCGCGCCGACGGCCCCGCCATCGCGGCGATCAAGGCCCGCCCCGGCGAGAAGCGCAAGCTGGTCGTCGGCGTGGACCAGAACAGCTACCGCTGGGGCTACCGCGACCCGAACAGCGGCGAGAGCGGCCGCCTCGAGGGCTTCGACATCGACCTGGTGCACCGCATCGCCGAGGACGTCCTCGGCGACCCGGACGCCGTCCAGTTCAAGGCGATCCCCACGGACCAGCGCATCCCGGCGATCCAGGACGGCCGGGTGGACCTGGTCGTCCGCACGATGACGATCACCTGCTCGCGCCTGGAGGACGTGGCGTTCTCCGCCCCGTACTTCAAGACGGGCCAGCAGGTGCTGGCGCCCAAGTCCTCCCCGGTCGAGGGGTACGACGAGACGCTCGCGGACCGCAGGATCTGCACGGCGAAGGGCTCGACGGCCCACGCGAAGCTGGAGGAGGACAAGAGGAGCGGCGCCCTGCCGGCGTCCACGGACATCTCCACCACCGTGCCCAACCAACTGGACTGCCTGGTGCGGCTCCAGCTCGGCGAGGTGGACGCGGTCGTCAACGACGGCGCCCTCGCGGCGAGCCAGGCCGCGCAGGATCCGACGGTGGAGCTCAAGGGCGAGGCGTTCACGACCGAGTACTACGGCGTGGCGATGAAGAAGGACGCGGACGACCTGGTCCGCCGGGTCAACCAGATCCTGGTGGACTTCCGGCAGGACACCGCGGCCGGCTGGCAGGCCTCGTACACGAGGTGGCTCTCCGCCACGCTGGACGACGACCCGTCCGCGTCGAGGCCCCCGGCCCCGGAGTACCGGCGCCGCGGCTGACCGCGCCCGTCCACGACCCGCCCCCGTCCACGAGCCCCCGTCCACGAGACCCCGACCCCGACCCGACCCCCTTGAACTCCCCCTGAATTCCCCCGCAGCGAAAGGTGATCGATGGCCGACACGGATCCCGCCGGGCCGGTGCTGGACCGGGACGAGGTGGACCGTGCGCTGGCGCGGCTCGGCGCGGAGCACGAGGCGATCGAGACCTCGCTCCTCGCCCTGCAGGACCACGCGGGCCGACGACTGCTGGAGGGCGCCCGGCTCACCGGCGTCACCGCCGAGCGGTGGGCGTCCACGGAGGCGGCGATCACCCTGCTGTGGACCTACTTCGACGCGTACACGGACGTGTTGCGCACCGCACGGGACATCCGCGCCCGCCGCCGCTGGTCCAGCCGCGAGGACCTGGTGGAGCTGACGGAGCTGCTGCGCGGCGAGCCGGTGACGGTGGCCGGCAGCGCCGCGGTGACCGCCGGCCCGACGGCCCCGCAGGGCGGTCAGGCCGGTCCGGGCGTGCTCAGCGAGCGCTACTCCCTCGCCGCCCTCGTCGACCGCATGAACGAGCTGTACGCGTCCTCGCTGGACATGGTGGTCGCCGCGGACGCGGTGTGGTCGGCGCTGCCCGCCCGGATCGATCTGCTGTCGGCGGAGCTGCGGCGCACGAGCGGGCTGGCGCACTCGGTCGGGGTGCGTCCGGGCGAGCACCCGGCGGGCGACGACCTGGCGCGGATCACCCGCACGCTGACCAAGTTGCGCGAGCAGGTGGTGTCGGACCCGCTGGCGTTCTGGACGCCGGCGGAGGGCAGTTCGGCGCCGGGCGGCGGGAAGCCCGACACGACGGTGTACGACCGTGCGGCCCGCGCCCTGGAGGACGTGCGCCGCGAGATCGACGCGGTGCTGGCGGTCCGGCAGGACGCGGAGCAGCGCATCGTCCGGCTGCGGGACGTGCTGTCGCGCGCCGACCGCACGCTCGCCGAGGCGCGTACCGCGCGCGGCGAGGTGCTGGCGAAGATCGCGGCGACGGAGGTGCCGGTGGTCAGCGGCCCGCCGACGGCGCTGCAGGAGCAGGTGGCGATGGCGGCGGAGTACCGCAGGCACGCCCAGTGGCACCGGCTGTCCCCGCTGCTGGAGTCGCTGGAGCGGCAGGCGGAGGACGAACTGCTGCGCGCCCGCGAGTCGTTGACGGCGGTCACGGCGCCGCTCGCGGTGCGCGCGGAGCTGCGCGGCCGGCTGGACGCGTACCGGGCGAAGGTGTCCCGGCACGGACTGGCCGAGGACCCGCTGCTGGTGGAGCGGTACGAGAAGGCGCGCCGCATGCTGTGGAGCGCGCCGTGCGACCTGCGCGCGGCCGAACAGGCGGTGGTGCGCTACCAGCAGGCGGTGGCGGAGCTGCTGGGCGCCTCGCCCGGGGCGCCGGGGCAGGGGGCAGGTCCGGACGAGCGGAGGGGGCCGGGCGCGTGAGGGACGAGGGGGAGGCGGCCGGAGCATGAGCGAACCGGGGAACCAGGAGTCCGCGGCGTCCGCGGCGCCCCCGCGGGAGCGGTCCGCCTGTCAGCGCCCCGAGTGCGACGGCGCGTACGACGACGTCGGCGGGGGCGAACTGTACTGCGACACGTGCGGTCTTGCGCCCGTGGTGTCGCCGACGGGTCTGGTGGCGTCGCCCCCTACGGGCATCACGGCGGCCGGCCGCGACGCGCACGGCTCGGCCGGCGCACGCTCGGGGAGCGCGCGTTCGGGCAGCGCACGCGCGGGCAGCGACCGGAGCGGGCGCGGCGGCCGCAGTGCCCGTACGTCGTCCCGGTCGTCGAGGTCGCGCCGCTCGGTGTCCGGTCGCCTGTCCCGTTCGCCGTCGGGCCGGACGGCGGCGGGCCGTTCGGTGTCGGTGCGCAGCTCCGGCTCGAGCGCGGGCGGTTCGGGCCGGGGCCGGCTCGGCGCGGGGCTGGTGCAGGTGCCGCCGATCCCGCGGCCCGACCCGCGGCGGATGGTGCTGGACACCCCGGAGGTGCCGGAGCGGAAGCGGTTCTGCTCGCGGTCGGACTGCGGGGCGCCGGTGGGCCGGGCCCGCGGCGGCCGGCCGGGCCGCACGGAGGGCTTCTGCACCAAGTGCGGCCACCCGTACTCGTTCGTGCCGAAGCTGCGCCCCGGTGACGTGGTGCACGGCCAGTACGAGGTGGCCGGCTGTCTGGCGCACGGCGGGCTCGGCTGGATCTACCTGGCCGTGGACCGGGCCGTGTCCGACCGCTGGGTGGTCCTCAAGGGCCTGCTCGACACGGGCGACCAGGACGCGATGGCGGCGGCCATCTCGGAGCGCCGCTTCCTCGCGGAGATCGAGCACGCCAACATCGTGCGGATCTACAACTTCGTCGAGCACCTGGACCAGCGCACCGGCTCCCTCGACGGCTACATCGTCATGGAGTACGTCGGCGGCAAGTCGCTGAAGGAGATCGCCAACGCCCGCCGCACACCGGAGGGCCGGCGCGACCCGCTGCCGGTGGAGCAGGCGTGCGCGTACGGCATCGAGGCGCTGGAGGCGCTCGGGCATCTGCACAGCCGCAACCTGCTGTACTGCGACTTCAAGGTCGACAACGCGCTCCAGACCGAGGACCAGCTGAAGCTGATCGACATGGGCGCGGTGCGCCGCATGGACGACGACGAGTCGGCCATCTACGGCACGGTCGGCTACCAGGCGCCGGAGGTCGCCGAGGTGGGCCCGTCGGTGGCGTCCGACCTGTACACGGTCGCCCGCACGCTGGCCGTCCTCACCTTCGACTTCCAGGGCTGCACCAACGTCTACGCGGACTCCCTCCCGGACCCGGACACCATCGAGGTGTTCCGGCGGTACGAGTCCTTCTACCGGCTGCTGGTGCGTGCCACGGACCCGGACCCGGCGCGCCGGTTCGCCTCCGCGCAGGAGATGGCCGAGCAGCTGACGGGGGTGCTGCGGGAGGTCGTCTCGCTCCAGTCGGGGCAGGCGCGCCCGGCGCTGTCCACCCTGTTCGGGCCGGAACCGCGGGTGACGGACACGGAGTTGTTCCCTCGGCTGGACGGCGACGTGTCCCGGCTGGGCGCCCGGCGTCCCCGGACCCGCGTCCGCACCCGCACCCGTAGGGGCGCGCCCGCCCCGGCGTCCGGCGCGCAGGCCCCGGCGGTCCTCGCTCCCGCGCCCCACGCGCCCCACGTGTCCGGCGCGGGGCCCGGCGCCCCCGCCTCCCTCGTCCGGCCCGTGGACTGCCCCACGGCCGCCCTCGCGCTGCCCGTGCCGCACGTCCAGCCCACCGACCCCGACGCCGGTTTCCTCGCCGGTCTGCTGGCGTCCGCGCCCGCCGAGCTGATCCACGCGCTGGCCGCCGCGCCCGACCCGTCGACCGAGACGCGGCTGCGCGGGGTGCGGGCCCGGCTGGAGACGGGCGAGTGGGCGACCGCGCTGGAGGCGCTGGGCGCGCTGGAGGCCGAGGACCCCGACGACTGGCGGGTGGTCTGGTACCGGGGCGTGGCCTCGCTCGTCACCGGCGACCACGAGGGCGCGGCGCTCGCCTTCGACGCGGTCTACGACGCCTTCCCCGGCGAGATCGCGCCGAAGCTGGCGCTGGGCCTGTGCGCGGAGGTGCTGGGCCAGCTGGACAACGCGGCCGAGTACTACCGCCTGGTGTGGGCCACCGACCCGAGCCACGTCAGCGCCGCGTTCGGGCTGGCCCGGGTGCGGCTGGCGGCCGGCGACCGGCACGGTGCCGTACGGACGCTGGAGTCGGTGCCGGAGTCCTCCATCCACTACACCGCCGCCCGCGTGGCGGCGGTCCGGGCGCGGTTGCGGGGGCGCACGGCCACCGCCGCCGACGCGCCGTTCCTGGACGACCTGACCGCCGCCGCCGGACAGGTCGAGGCCCTGGAGTCGTACGGTCTGGATCCGGCGCGCCGCGAGCTGTTGGCGGCGGAGGTCCTCGGTTGCGGACTGGACTGGGTACTCTCCGGGGGCCAGGGTTCCGCTCCTCCCGCCGCCGGGGGGCGGACGCTGCTCGGCAGCGGCCTGGACGAGCGTGGCCTGCGCTTCGGCCTGGAGCGCTCGTACCGCACGCTGGCCCGGCTGGCGCGCAGCGGCGAGGAGAGGATCGACCTGGTGGAACGTGCCAATCGTTACCGCCCCCGGACGTGGGTGTAGTTGATGTCGCAGATGCCCCAGCAGGCCGCGTTGTCGAAATGTCCGAGCTGCGAGGAGCCCCTCGAGTCGGGTGATCGTTTCTGCGGCGCGTGCGGATACGACCTGTCGGCCGTTCCGGCGCGGCCGGTGGACGAACCGACGATCGCCGTGAACGGCGCGGTGCCGCCGCAGTCGGCGCGCCCCGTCCCGCCGCCCCCGCCCACGCCGCCCACCTGGCCCGCCCCCGCCCCGGGCACGGTCCCCCCGCCCCCCCGCCCACCCGAGGTCCGGGGCCCGGCGCCGGACGGCGGCGCCCCGCCGACGGACGCGCCCGCCCATCCGGACGCGCCCGCCCCTCGGGCGGCACCCGGCCCGCACCCGGCCCCGGTCACACCGACACCCGACGCGAACCCTGCGACACCCGGCCCGCACACCGCGCCCCCGGGGACCCCGACACCCGGCGCCCCGACGGCGGACGCGGCCGTGAACCCGGCGGCCGCCGGCCCGTACCCGGTGGGGCCCGGTCCGCACGCCGCACCCTCGAGCACCCCGGCGGCAGGCGATCCCGCGCACCCGGCGGCAGGCGATCCCGCGCACCCGACGGCACCCGGCCCGCACCCGACGGGGTCCGGTCACACCGCGCCCGCGGGCGACGCGTCAGCCGGCGGCCCGTCCGGCGACGTCGCCTGGCACCGGGCCGCGCCCGGCGCACACGCCGCGGTCCCGAGCGCGCCCGCAACCGG
This sequence comes from Streptomyces sp. DSM 120436, assembly GCF_055778765.1. Classification (NCBI taxonomy): domain Bacteria; kingdom Bacillati; phylum Actinomycetota; class Actinomycetes; order Kitasatosporales; family Streptomycetaceae; genus Streptomyces; species Streptomyces sp. DSM 120436. The sequence continues at coordinate 249,653 of NZ_JBSKBS010000001.1, forward strand.
CGCTCCCCCGGCCGACGCTCCCGCACACCCGGCCGCGCCCGGACCCCAGTCCACGGCGCTCCATCCCCCCGCCGCGTCCGCGAGGAACGCCACGCCCGGCGCCCCGCCAGCCGACGCTCCCGCGCACCCGGCGGCTGCCGACCCGAGCCCGGCGGCACCCGGACCGTACCCGCCGGCCGCCGGCCCGCACCCCGCCGCGTCCGGCCTGTCCTCCCCCTTCCCGGGCGCGCCCGCGCAGTCCGCGCCCGCCCCGGCGTCCCCGACCACCGCTCAAGGGACGGACGGGACGGACGTCACGGCGCCCGCCCAGCAACCGGCCCAGCCGGACGAATACCCCCTGCAGGCGCCCGATCCGCGCGTGGCGGCCGAGGCGCTCGCCGTGTGTGTGGCGTGCCGGGCCGGCCGGGTGGACGACGACGGCTACTGCGAGAACTGCGGCCACGCACAGCCGCGCGAACGGGACCACATGGAACAGGAATGCGGCCCCGTGGCCGCGGTCAGCGACCGCGGCCTGCGGCACCACCGCAACGAGGACGCCTTCGCCGTCGGCACGACCACGCTGCCCGACGGCTCCCCGGTGTCCGTGGCGGTCGTCTGCGACGGCGTCTCCTCGGCGACGCGTCCCGACGAGGCGTCACTCGCCGCCTCCCGCGCGGCGAACGCGTCCCTGCTGGACGCCCTGCCGCGCGGCACGCACCCGCAGCAGGCGATGCACGACGCGATCCTCGCCGCCTCCGAGGCGGTCGACGCGCTGGCCGGTGAGCAGCCCGCGGAGGCCCGCGAGCACGCCCCGCAGCAGAACGCGCCCGCGTGCACGATCGTCGGCGCGGTGGTGACCGCGGGTCTGCTGGTCGTCGGCTGGGTCGGCGACAGCCGGGTGTACTGGGTCCCGGTGGACCGTTCCGGCCCGGCGGCGCGGCTGACCGAGGACGACTCGTGGGCCGCGCAGATGGTCGCCGCGGGGCTGATGGGCGAGGCCGAGGCGTACGCCGACCACCGCGCGCACGCGATCACCGGCTGGCTCGGCGCGGACGCGTACGAACTGGAGCCGCACACCGCGGCGTTCAAGCCGGACCGCCCCGGTGTGGTCGTGGTCTGCACGGACGGCCTGTGGAACTACGCCGAGTCCGCGGGCAAGATGGCCGAGGTGCTGCCCCCCGACGCCGCCGCACGCCCCCTGCACGCCGCCCGCGTCCTGGTCGGTCACGCCCTCGACGGCGGGGGCCACGACAACGTAACAGTGGCGCTGGTGCCGTTCCCGGCCGTCCCCCGGGGGGCAGGATCGGCCTGAGGCCGCGAACCGCGCGCCGAGCGCCCGCATCCGCCCGCCGCATGCGCGTGCCGCGTACGGGGAGCCTCGTACGGGGAGCCTCGTACGGGGAGGCTCGTACGGGGAGGCTTCAACGGACCGGAGGGGACCGGTCCGTGAAGACGTCGTCGCCCCGCGCCGTCGGGGCACCGGAGGGGGAGCGAACCGGGCATGGCCAGATTCTCGAAATCGAACGTGCCGCAGTTCTCGGTGGACGTGTACCAGAACGAGTACCTGCCGGAGGGGGGCCGCGAGGTCAACGCGGTGGTGACGGTCACCGCGACCGGCGGCGGCACCGTCGGCAGCGCGGTGACGGCGCCGCACCTGTACGCGCCGGGCGAGGGTCCGTCGGCGGCGGTGGTCCTGATGGTCGACTGCTCGGGCTCGATGGACCACCCGCCGACCAAGATGCGCAACGCGCGGGACGCCACGGCCGCGGCGATCGACGCCCTGCGCGACGGCGTGCGCTTCGCCGTAGTCGGCGGCACCCACCTGGCGCGCGAGGTGTACCCGGGCGGCGGCGGGCTCGCGGTGGCCGGGCCGGACACCCGGGAGCAGGCCAAGCAGGCGCTGCGGAAGCTGAGCGCGGGCGGCGGCACGGCGATCGGGACGTGGCTGCGGCGCGCCGACCGGCTGCTGGCGTCGGCGGACGTGGCGATCCGGCACGGCATCCTGCTCACCGACGGCCGCAACGAGCACGAGTCGCCCAAGGAGCTGAGGGCTGCCCTGGAGGCCTGCGCGGGCCGGTTCACCTGTGACGCCCGCGGCGTGGGCACCGACTGGGAAGTGAAAGAAGTCACAGGCATCGCCTCGGTCCTGCTCGGCACCGCCGACATCGTCGCCGACCCGGACGGTCTCGCCGCCGACTTCACGCGGATGATGGAGGCGGCGATGGGCAAGGAGGTCGCGGACGTCTGGCTGCGTCTGTGGACCCCGGCCGGCGCCACCGTGAGGTTCGTCAAGCAGGTCGCGCCGACGGTGGAGGAACTGACCGGGAGACGCACCGGGGCGGGCCCCCGCGCGGGCGACTACCCGCTCGGTTCCTGGGGCGACGAGTCCCGTGACTACCACCTCTGCGTGGAGGTGCCGCCCGCCGCCGTGGGCCAGGAGATGCTGGCGGCCCGCGTCTCGCTGGTGATCCCGCACCCTGGGGGCGCCTCCCGCTCGAGCGCGGCCGGGAGCGGGGGAGGCAGCGTGCAGGACCTCGGCGCGCAGGGCCTCGTGCGGGCGGTGTGGACGGACGACCTGGCCGCGTCGACGTCGATCAACCCTCAGGTCGCCCACTACACGGGCCAGGCCGAACTGGCGGAAGTCATCCAAGAGGGTCTGGATCTACGCAAAACGGGAGACAGGGACGGAGCAACGGCCAAACTGGGTCGTGCCGTTCAGCTCGCGAGTGCGTCCGGCAACGCGGATACTGCGAAACTGCTTTCGAAGGTGGTGGACGTCGTCGACGCCGCGACCGGTACTGTGCGACTGAAGACGAAGGTCGAGGAGGCCGACGAGATGACACTCGAGACACGGTCGACCAAGACTGTTCGTGTAAAGAAATGATCTGCAAGTAAACGAGCCCGACCCTCAGGGGTTGGAGAAACCCGGTCGGAAGCGACCGGAAAAGGAGAGGGGGAAGCGCCGACATGCCGACCTGCCCGAACGGACACCAGTCGGGTTCCGACGACTGGTGCGAGGTGTGCGGTCACCGCATGGCGGGTGCCGTGCCTCCACCTCCTCCCCCGCCGCCGGCGCCCGGTGGCGGCGGCTACGGCTTCCCACCTCCCGGCGGCCCCGGTGGTCCTGGCGGCCCGGGCGGCCCCGGAGGCGGCTACGGCGGCCCGGGCGGTCCCGGCGGCGGTTACGGAGGCCCAGGCGGTGGTCCGGGCGGCCCCGGCGGGCAGCCGGAGCTGTGCCCGCAGTGCCGCACGCCGCGTGAGGGCGGGGCGCCGTTCTGCGAGGAGTGCCGGTGGAACTTCCTCACCAACACGGCGACCTCGTACACCCCGGCCGCCCCTCGCCCGCCGGCCCCCGGCCCTGGCGGTCCGGGCGGTCACGGCCCCGGTGGTCACGCCGGTCCCGGCGGCCCTGGCGGTCCCGGCGGCCCTGGCGGTCCCGGCGGCCCCTACGGGCAGCAGCCGCCCGGTCCGTCGTACGGCGGCCGTGACGGGTTCGACTACCAGGGTTCACGTCCCTCGCAGGTGAACCGGCCCGCCGAGCCGATCCCGCCGGGCCCGCCCGGCTTCGGCGGCGAGCCCTCGCGCCCGGTCCCGCCCCCGCCCGGCCCCGGCGGCCACGGCGACCCGGGCGGCCACGGCAACCCGGGCGGCCACGGCAGCCCGGGCGGTCCCGGCGGCCACGGCGGCGGCCCTGGTGGTCCGCACGGCCCCGGCGCCCCGCAGGCGTTCCGCTCCGGTCCCCCGGCCCCTCCCGGCTTCCCGCAGGAGACCGGCCGTCCGCCGCAGGGCGGCGGCCCGTCGTACGGCGGCGGTGAGGACGACTGGGTGATCCCCCCGCCGACCGGCGGCCAGGGCGGGCACGGCGGTCCGCACGGTCCCGGCGGCCAGGGCGGGCACGGCGGTTACGGCTACCCGCAGCCCGGCGCCACCCAGGCCCCGCCCGGACCCGGCGGCTTCCCGCAGCAGCCGCGGCAGCAGCAGCAGGGCCCGGTCACCTGGACCGCCACCATCGGCCCGGACCGCGAGTACTTCATGGCGATGATGCAGCGCTCCGGCCCCGAGGCCGCGGGCCTGAACCTGCCCGCGTACTCGCCCGAGCAGCAGCGCACGCTCACCGGCAACCAGATCACCATCGGCCGCCGCCGGCACTCCACCGGCGACACCCCCGACATCGATCTGTCCACCCCGCCGGAGGACCCGGGCGTCTCGCACCAGCACGCGGTGCTGGTGCAGCAGCCGGACGGCAGCTGGGCGGTCGTCGACCAGAACTCGACGAACGGCACGACGGTCAACGGTTCCGAGGAGCCGATCCAGCCGTTCGTCCCGGTCCCGCTGCAGGACGGCGACCGGGTCCACGTGGGCGCCTGGACGACGATCACCATCCGCCGGGGCTGAGCGCCGGCAGCGGCCAGACGTACCTCCCGCCGGGGTCGTCCAGCCAGGCCCGGCCCCCCTCGGCGTCGACGGTCAGGCCGTAGCGGTCACGCTGCGGCCTGCCCTCGCGCTCCCACAGCCCGTACGCCTCGCGCGGGCCGAGCACTCCGGCGGTCAGCTCCAGCAGGAAACGGAACAGGTCGCTCCTGCGGGCCGCGGACGGCAGTCCCTCCGGGTCCGGCGGCTCCGGCGGGGGCGGGCCCGCGCCCCGCAGCGGCACGAAGTAGGCGGGCGTGCGCAGGAAGCCTCCCTCGGCATGGTCCGCGTCGCGCACGGTCAGGGCGATCAGCCCGGTGGCGTACGGGCCGAGGACCACCCCGCCGGGACGGCACTGGGCGAGCCAGGCGCGCGGCACGGACGGCAGCGCGCAGGTGGCGATGATCCGGTCGTAGGGCGCGCGTGCCGGAACCCCGCGCGCCCCGTCACCGGTGACGACGGCCGGACGGTGCCCGGCGGCCCGGAGGTGGCGGCGGGCCGCCTCGGTGATCTCCGGGTCCACGTCGACCGTGGTGACCAGGCCGTCGTCGCCGAGCCGGTGGCAGAGCAGGGCGGCGTTGTACCCGCTGCCGGTGCCGATCTCCAGCACCCGGTGGCCGTCCCCGACGCGCAGCCCGGCCAGCATCAGCGCCATGAGGGAGGGCTGGCTGCTGGAGGAGAGCAGGTCGCCGTCGCGCATCCGGATCGCCAGCGGGGCGTCCTCGTACGCGCCGCGCAGCCACCGCTCGCGCGCGGCCGGATCGGGGTCCTCGCACCAGCGGCGCTCGTACCCGCCGGCGACGCCCGCGTAGTAGTACGGCACGAACAGATGGCGCGGCACGGCGGCGAACGCCTCCCGCCACACCGGGTCCGCCTCGAAGGCGCCGCTCGCCCCGATCTCCCGCACCAGCGCCGCCCGCGCCGCGCGGGCGAGGTCCTCACCGCTCTCCGGGTGCCCGTCCACCCCTCCACCGTAGGCCGGTGGGCGGGTCCTAGGCCTTGAGTCCTATGCCGCGGTGTCTGAGACCATGGACGGCGTGACAGAGATTCGGCGCGGCACGCTTCAGGAGCAGACCTTTTACGAGCAGGTCGGCGGGGAGGAGACCTTCCGCCGGCTCGTCCACCGTTTCTACCAGGGAGTGGCGGAGGATCCGCTGCTGCGGCCCATGTATCCGGAGGAGGACCTGGGCCCGGCCGAGGAGCGGCTGGCGCTGTTCCTCATGCAGTACTGGGGCGGTCCGACCACCTACAGCGAGAACCGGGGCCATCCGCGGCTGCGGATGCGGCACGTCCCGTTCAAGGTCGACCGGGCGGCGCACGACGCGTGGCTGAAGCACATGCGGGACGCCGTGGACGAGCTGGGGCTCTCCGAGGAGCACGAGCAGACCCTGTGGAAGTACCTGACCTACGCGGCCGCCTCCATGGTCAACTCCCCGGACTGAGCGGGCCACGCCCCTCGGGCGGAGCCGCACCGCATCGCGGTCCGCCCGGACGACGGCGGGCGGGAGCGCAAGGGGTGCGGGGCGTCAGCGGACGCTGAGACCGAGGGCGCCCACGCCCGACCGCCGCACCGCGACCGACCCGTACGGCGTCCGCAGCCGCAGCCACGACCCGGACGAGAACAGCGCCTGGTCCTCGCCCCGCAGGAACCCGAGCGACTGCGCCGCGTGCACGGCGCGCACGGGCAGACCGGTGTCCGCGACCGTGCGCGACCATATCTCCCGCCCGATCCGGTCGAACTCGGCCCGGGTGCGCTGCTCGGGCGCCAGCCCCTCGGTACGGGAGCGGAACTCGGCGACCGACGCGGCGACGAGCCGGCGCAGCCGCGCGGGGTCCGGCAGACCGGGCTCGGCGCGCCAGCCGCCGCGCGGCGGGAGCACCCCGGCCCACGGCGGCCCGGTGACCGCGCCCGGCACGGCGGCGGTGGCAGCGGACTCGGCCACCGACTCCAGCAGCTCACCGGCGGAGACGGTCACGTCCAGCGTGACGTCGAGCCCGTTCTCGTACGGCTTGGCCAGCCGCGCGGCACGGATCGCCAGCACCTCGAACGAGGGGGGCCGGCCGAACACCGCGAGCGCCGTCCCGGCCGCCTGGAGGCGGACGGCGGCGCCGCGGTCGTAGTGCAGCAGCCGGGACAGGAAGGCCGCGAGATCCGCGGCCTCCCCCTCGTCGGCGAGGTGGAGCACCGTCATGCGGCGACGGCCTCCTCCTTGTCACCGGCGGTGGCGTCGTCCGTGTACTCCTCGAGGAACGCGCGCTCCTCCGCGGTGAGCCGCCGGGGACGCTGTGCCTCGAAGTCGAACGGCACGATCACCGTCGACGCGCGGACGTAGACCAGGTCGTCGTCCTTCACCTCGTAGGTGAGGGTGAAGGACGCCGCCCTGATCTCCGTGACCCACAGCTCGATGTCGACCGGGTGGTGCCGGTGCACGAGCTGCCGCTTGTAGTCGATCTCGTGGCGCGCCACCACGGACCCCTGCTGGAAGTCCTTCTCCGGGCGGAACAGGAAGTCGATGCGCGCCTCCTCCAGGTAGCGGAGGAACACCACGTTGTTGACGTGGCCGTACGCGTCCATGTCCGCCCAGCGCAGCGGGCAGCGGTAGATGTGCCGCAAGAGATCAGCCCCGGGTCAGCTTCTTGTAGGTGGCGCGGTGCGGACGCGCGGCGTCCGGGCCGAGCCGCTCGACCTTGTTCTTCTCGTACGACTCGAAGTTGCCCTCGAACCAGAACCACTTGGAGTCGCCCTCGTAGGCCAGGATGTGCGTGGCCACGCGGTCGAGGAACCACCGGTCGTGGGAGACGACCACGGCGCAGCCGGGGAACTCCAGCAGCGCGTTCTCCAGGGAGGAGAGGGTCTCGACGTCGAGGTCGTTGGTCGGCTCGTCGAGGAGCAGCAGGTTGCCGCCCTGCTTGAGGGTGAGCGCGAGGTTGAGGCGGTTGCGCTCACCGCCGGAGAGCACACCGGCCGGCTTCTGCTGGTCCGGGCCCTTGAAGCCGAACGCGGACACGTACGCCCGGCTCGGCATCTCGACCTGGCCGACGTTGATGTAGTCGAGGCCGTCGGAGACGACCTCCCACAGCGTCTTCTTCGCGTCGATGTTCTCGCGGCTCTGGTCGACGTACGAGATCTTGACCGTGTCGCCGACCTTGATGGTGCCGGAGTCGGGCTGCTCGATGCCCTGGATCATCTTGAACAGCGTGGTCTTGCCGGCGCCGTTCGGGCCGATGACGCCGACGATGCCGTTGCGCGGGAGGGTGAAGCTGAGGTCGTCGATGAGGAGCTTGTCGCCGAAGCCCTTGGTGAGGTTGCTGACCTCCACGACGACGTTGCCCAGCCGCGGGCCCGGCGGGATCTGGATCTCCTCGAAGTCCAGCTTCCGCATCTTGTCGGCCTCGGCGGCCATCTCCTCGTACCGCGCGAGACGGGCCTTGGACTTGGCCTGCCGCCCCTTGGCGTTGGAGCGGACCCACTCCAGCTCTTCCTTGAGGCGCTTCTGCCGCTTGGCGTCCTTCTGCCCCTCGACCTTGAGGCGGGCGGCCTTGGTCTCGAGGTACTTGGAGTAGTTGCCCTCGTAGCCGTGCAGCCGGCCGCGGTCGACCTCGCAGATCCACCCGGCGACGTTGTCGAGGAAGTACCGGTCGTGGGTGACGGCCACGACGGTGCCCTCGTACTTGGCGAGGTGCTGCTCCAGCCAGTTCACCGACTCGGCGTCGAGGTGGTTGGTGGGCTCGTCGAGCAGCAGCAGGTCGGGCTGCTCCAGCAGCAGCTTGCACAGCGCGACGCGGCGCTTCTCACCACCGGAGAGGTTGGTGACGGGCCAGTCGCCGGGCGGGCAGCCGAGGGCGTCCATGGCCTGCTCGAGCTGGGCGTCGAGGTCCCAGGCGTTCGCGTGGTCCAGCTCCTCCTGCAGCTTGCCCATCTCTTCGAGCAGCGCGTCGGAGTAGTCGGTGGCCATCTGCTCGGCGATCTCGTTGAACCGGTCGAGCTTGCCCTTGACCTCGGCGACGCCGTCCTGCACGTTCTCCAGGACGGTCTTCGACTCGTCCAGCGGCGGCTCCTGGAGCAGGATGCCGACGCTGTAGCCGGGCGTCAGGAACGCGTCACCGTTCGAGGGCTGCTCCAGCCCCGCCATGATCTTCAGAACGGTCGACTTACCGGCACCGTTCGGGCCGACGACACCGATCTTCGCCCCGGGGTAGAAGCTCAGGGTGACGTCGTCGAGGATCACCTTGTCGCCGTGCGCTTTGCGCGCCTTGCGCATGGTGTAAATGAACTCAGCCAAGAGAAACCGTCCGGCAACTTGAGATCTGGCAGTGGGCAGATACACCCCATCTTGCCCGACCGCCACCCCTGGGGGGAAACCCGTTCCGTCGGACCCCCCTGACCTGCGGTTTCACCCGACCGCCGCGTCAGGACACCGATACGCTCCGCAACCGCGGACGGACCTCGGCCCCGAGGCGCGTCGCACCACTTCGGCATGTCCGTCAGCGCCGGCGGGCGCACTCGGCGAGGATCACTCGCATGCTCCCGACGGCGGCGGGCATGACGGTCGACTGTGCGGACGCGTGCGAACTCGTCCGTTTCCGGAGTGAGGTGGCGGGTCGTGCCCGCCGGCCCGGAGGGCGACGCGTTCCGCGTCCTCCTGCCGGAGCCGGAGCGGGCCGCGCCGCCCCCGGTGACCGCCTGGCCGTCGGACGCACACGAGTGCCACGGCGGAGCGTCCCCTCCTCTTCCTCGACGCCGACGGGCCGCTGATCCCGTTCGGCTCGCCGCGGCCCCTCCCCGCGGCAGCCTCCGCCGACGACGGCAACCCGCTGCTCGCCCGGCTCGCCCCCGGCACCGGCGCCCGCCTCCTGGCCCTGGGCTGCACGCTCGTCTGGGCCACCACCTGGGGGAGGGGGCGAACGAGCTCGTCGCCCCGCGCCTCGGGCTGCCGCGGCTGCCGGTGCCGGAGTGGCCGGAGACCGGCGACGGGGGCGGCCTCCAGGGCCTGCACCGGAAGATCCGCCCCCTCGTCGAGTGGGCCGGCGGCCGGCCGTTCCTCCGGGCCGACGACGAGATCGGCCCCGTGGACCGTCAGTGGGGCGCCGCCGCCCATCCCGGACCGGCGCTCCCCCACCGCGTCGCCCCGGCCAGGGGCCTTGAGGACTCCGACTTCGGCGTCCTCGCCGACTGGCTCACCGCCATCGTGCGCGGTTGAGCCCGCGCCCGCCCGCGCCCGTCAGCCGTTGCGGCCGGAGGCCTCCTGCCGCTGGCGAGTGATGACCAGGCCCGCTCCGCCGAGGACGACCAGGGCTATGGCGGTACCGGCGATCCACGGAGTGGCGCTGGAGGCGCCGGTCGCGGCGAGGTTGGTCTCGGTGACCGGGGCGGCCGGCGGGGTCGGGGCCGGACCCGTGAGGGTCTGGGTCGTCGTGCCCACCTCGGCGGCCCGGGTGCGGCAGTCGAGCATCCCGGTGAAACGCTGCTGGAACCCGTCCGGACCCTCGACGGCGAAGTCGTACGGCTGGTCCTCGTTCAGCGGCACCGTCACCGTGTCGGAGGCACCGGCCGCGACGGTGTGCTCCGAGCCCGCCAGCTCGAACGTCAGCGGGGCGTCACCCCGGTTGGCGACGGTGACGTCCACACCGCCCTTGGCGCAGTTCTCGCGGGCCGAGACCGCCGGTATCGCGCCTTCCTCCGTCCAGCTCGCGCCGGCCGTCGCCGAGACGGTCGACTCGCTGGACCCGGCCAGGATCTGCGTCTGGCTGCGGCTCTCGGAGACGAAGGCGCGGCCCACCGGCACGCTCGTCGTCGCCTGCACGGTCAGCCGGGCGGTGCCCGCCTCCGCGTCCTCGGGGACCTCGACGAACAGCTTGCCGCCGTTGCGGGCGGTGGTGACCGGCTCACCGTCGGCGTCCACGATCCGTATGCCGGAGGTCGCGGCGTCGGCCGGCGGGGAGACCGTCACGCCGGCCGCGTCGGTGCGGACCGTGACCGGGCCGAGCCTCTCGCCCGGGCGGCCTGCGACGACCGGCGGGTCCAGGGTCAGCGACGCCCGGGGCTCCGCCACGTTCCGCGCCTTCTTCTCGAGGTAGTCGGCGAGCTGCTCGGCCTGCGGGTCGAGCGCCTCGACGGCCACGTCGTCGGAGTGGCGCCATATCGCCACCTGGGTGCCGGCCGCCGCGTCCTGCTCGGTGAGCTGACCCCGCACGCCCGCCTTCTTCGCGAGCGCCGCCAGGTCGTTCACCTGCGGGTAGGAGTGCTCGAGGATCCAGAGGATCCGGCCGGCGTCCTCGTTGGCGCCCAGGGAGGTGCCGCTCCAGGAGGTCTCGTGGTACTTGGCGTCCTGCTGGGTGGGGGTGTGGATGTCGACGCAGTAGGTGTGCAGCATGCCGCCGCCCTCGACGGACAGCTCGAACAGCCCCGCCGAGACCTGGGTGTCACCGGCGGGCCCGTGGATGACGGCGGCGCCGTACGTCTTGAGTCCGTCGATGGTGGCGGCCGCTCCGTTGTGCTGCGGCATCGTCCCGGTGTCACCTGCGGTGGCCGTCCCCGCACCGGCGAGCACGGTGGTGGCGACGAGCCCCGTCACCAGCGACCCCGCCGCGAGGCGGGCCGACCCACGTCCGCGCAGGCGCCGCGCGGAGAACGAAAAAGACACCGAATTCCCTTCCGAGCAGGACCCGTTGACGTGGGGGGACGGTCCCACCAGCAGAATCTCCGGCTCCGGGAACCCCCGGAGCCATGCCCGGCATCCTAAGGAGCCGTCGGACAGCGCTTGCCGGTGATCGCGCCGGAGCGATGATCCGAATCGGAATCGTTATCGCCGGAGCGACGCCGGACAGGGCTTATCGACAAATCCACACGGGATGGTTCGACACGCATCCACTGATAAGCCCCGGTTCGGACAGCGGCCGTACCGGGGGCCGCCCCTGATCTCACGTCATCACGGCGGCCCGCGAACCCGGTTGCGTCGCGTCGCTGCTTTCCGCGTCGGCTCCGGTCGTCCCGTCGGCCGGCGGTGACGGCGCCGGGTCCGTCTCCCAGGCGGGCTCGGGACGGTCCGGTACGGGGGTGGTCTCCGGGCGGGGTGCGCGGCGGAAGGCGGTGGTGCCGCGGGCGAGGTCGTGCCCGACGGACACCGCGTCGATGTCCGCCGACATCCAGCCGGGCTGCCCCTCCCGTGTCTCCGTACGCACCTTCAGCCGGCCCTGCACGATCACCGGTTCGCCCACCGACAGGGACGCCGCGGTGTTGGTGGCGAGCTGCCGGTTGGCCCACACCGTGAAGAAGTTGGTGTGTCCGTCGGCCCAGGCGTTCTTCTCCCGGTCCCAGTAGCGCGCGGTGACCGCGATCCTGAACCTCGCCGACGGCCCGGAGACCGTCTCCCGGTACACCGGCCGCGTCGCCACGTTGCCCACCACGCACACCATCGTCTCGTTCATCGCGTTTCCCTCCCTGGCCCGGCTCCCGCCGGTTCTCGCACCGGCGCCGGGCGGACACGCGTACGGGCCCGTCCCGTACGGCTGCCGTCTGGCGCGGTGGCCGCGGACCGCCTCGCGATCCGTGGTCACCGCGCCGTCAGACTGCCTCCGCCGGGCCGGGCCCCGCCGAGCGCTGTGGACCGTCCCCGCCCTGGGGAAAACTCCGCCACCCGAACGAGTGGCTTGCCTGTCCACAGCCGGACGTGCCGCCCCACGGCCGGACCTGCCGTCCCACGGTCAGACCCGCCGACCCACAGCCGGAACCGAAACGCGCCTCAGCGCCCTCCGCCGCCCACTCCCACCCCCACCACACGCCCGTACTGCTCCCGCACCTCCCGGTACCGCAGCAGCTCCGCCGCCACCGGGTCCAGCACCCGGGCCCTCCCGCAGCCCGCCGCCGCCTCCCGCAGCCGCCTCTCCGCCTCCAGCCCGTACCTCCGCGCCGGCCCCCGCGCGGCCATCCGGCAGCTCCACTCGACGAACGGTCCGCCCACGATCCCGATGACCATCAGCAGCACCGGCACGCCCAGGTTCGGCGCCATGACGCCGATGATCTGCCCGAGCAGCCACAGCCCGCCCACGAACTGCACGACCGTCATGGCCGCCTGGACGAGCACGGCCACCGGCCACCACCCCGGCCGCGGCGGACGCCCCGGCGGCAGACCCGCCCGTACGGCCAGCTCGTCGAGCGCCTCCGGCAGCCCCTGCGCCCCGCGCACCGCCGCCTCGCGCACCGCCTGGGCCCACGGCGCGGGCAGCCCGGCGGAGGCCCGGTCGGCGACCGTGCGCACCGCCTGCTCCACCCGCTGCCGCGCGGTGACCTCCTCGTCGGGCCGGCCGCCCAGCGGGACCTGGCCGGTGGCCGGCTCGCGCCGCGCCCGGCACCAGCGCCACAACCGCAGCCAGGGGGTGCCGCAGGCCCGGTTGGCGTTGCGCAGCCAGGCGCGTTCGGCCGCCTCGCCCGCCGCCGTGGCACCCACGGCGTGCGCGAGCCGGTCGGCGAACTCCTCCCGCGCCTCCTCGCTCAGCCCGGCGCGCCGGCGCGTGGCGTACGCGGGCCACAGGCGGGCGGCGGCGACGTCGACGTCGGCGGAGATCCGGCGGGCGGGGGCCCCGCGCTCGGCCACGAACCGGGCGAGCGCCTCGCGCAGGTCGCCCACCCCGTCCCCGGTGAGCGCCGACAGGGCGAGCACGGTCGTACCGGGTTCGCCGTACTCCCCCAGCACGATGCCGTCCTCGTCGAGGAGCCGCCGCAGGTCGTCCAGGACCTGCTCGGCGGCGTCGCCGGGCAGCCGGTCGATCTGGTTGAGGACGACGAACATGACCTCCGCGTGGGCCGCCATGGGGCGCAGATAGCGCTCGTGCAGCATGGCGTCGGCGTACTTCTCCGGGTCGACGACCCAGATCACCGCGTCGACCAGCCCCAGCATGCGGTCCACCTGCTCGCGGTGCTCCACCGCCGCCGAGTCGTGGTCGGGCAGGTCGACGAGGATGAGTCCGCGCAGCCGCTCGTCGGCGTCCGTCATGGCCTGCAAGGGGCGGCGGCGCAGCCGGGGCGGGATGCCGAGGCGCTCGATGAGGCTCGCCGCGCCGTCGCTCCAGCTGCACGCGATGGGGGCGGCGGTGGTGGGCCGTCGTACACCGGTCTCGGAGATCGGCACCCCGGCCAGCGTGTTGAACAGCTGCGACTTGCCGCTGCCGGTCGCGCCCGCGATGGCGACGACGGTGTGCCGGCCGGAGAGCCGGCGCCGCGCGGCGGCCTCGTCGAGCACGCGTCCCGCCTCGGCGAGGGTGCGGTTGTCGAGGCGGGCGCGGGAGAGTCCGACCAGTTCGCGCAGCGCGTCCAGCCGCGAGGCGAGCCGCGGGTCGTACGACAGCGGGGGCACCTTCCGCGGTGCCGAGGCGCGGGGTTCCGTCACGGAGGGCTGCTCCTTCGCCGCGCCGCCGTTCATCCGGCGCGCGATCAGTCCGTCGTCCCAGGCGCCGGGGGTGTCACCACGCCCGGAGCGCCCGGAGTGCCTGGAGTCCTCCGGACGCTCGCCGTGCTCGGGGTGCTCAGGGTGCTCGGTGTGGTCCTGGTCAGTGACGGCGGTCACCGGTCACCTCTCCTTCTGCAGTACGGACAACGCGGCGATGAGTTCCGGCTGGGGCTCCGCGTGCACCTCGAGCGTGTCGATCGGGGCGAGCCGGCGTTCGCGTTCGGCGTGCATGATCCGGTCGACGTGGGCGACGAGGAGCCGTCCGCCGCGGTCCCGCAGGCGCAGCGCGCCGTGGGCGCCGATCCGCTCGGCGAGCGTCTCCCCGGCGGTCCGGGCGCGGCGGCCGCCCAGCAGGACCGTGGCGACGAGGGCGGTGACCGTCTCGGGCTCGGGTGCGACGGCGCGCTCCAGCTCGCGCACCTCCTCCTCGGCGAGCTCCTCCAGTTCGCGCCGCCAGCGCCGTACGGCGAGGCCGATGCGGTGCTCGACGTTCTCCAGGGCGCTGTCGGGGGCGGCCAGTTCGGGGGCGCCGGCGGCGGGCTCGCGCCGCCAGGCCTCGTCGACGCGTTCGTCGGCGGCGGCGACGGCGCACAGCAGGAGCGCGCCGAGGCTCTCCACGAGCGTGTCGAGCAGCTCGCCCGGGGTGCAGTCGAGGGGGAAGGCGCGCCACCGCTTGAGCGCGTCCCCGGCGAGCACGGCTCCGGCCTGCAGCCGTCCCCGCACCCGCGCGTGCTCGCTGTCGTACGCGGTCTCCACGGTGGAGGTGAGGCGCAGGGCGGCGGCGTACTGGGCGGCGGCGGCGCCGGCCAGTTCGGGCAGCCGGAAGTTGAGGGAGTCGAGGACGCCGTACGCGGTACGGGCCATGACGTGCTGCCGGGCGGCCGGGTCGAGCGTCTGGTGGACGAGCCAGGTGCGCAGCGCGGCCACGGCGGTGCCGGGCAGCAGCCCGCCGCCCCAGGCGGACTCGGGCAGCTCGGGCACGGTGAAGCGGGGCACGTCGCCGAGCCCGGCCTTGGTGAGGAGGGCGCCGTACTGCCGGGACACCTCGGAGACCACCTGGTGCGGCACCCGGTCCAGCACCGTGACCAGGCTGACGTCGTACTCCTTGGCGGTGCGCAGCATGTGCCAGGGGACGGCGTCGGCGTAACGGGCGGCGGTGGTGACCATGATCCAGATGTCGGCGGCGTTGATCAGCTCTGCGGCGAGGACCCGGTTGTCGCAGACCAGGGAGTCGATGTCGGGCGCGTCGAGGAGGGCGAGGCCGGGGGGCAGGGTGTCGGCGGTCTCGACGCGCAGGACGCGCGCGGGGTCCTCGCCGGGCAGCAGCAGGTCGTCGGCCGGGTCCTGGTGGTGGGGCACCCAGACGCGGGTGAGGTCGGGCAGCACCCGCATCCCACTGAACCAGTGGTGGTCCTCCGGATGACAGACGAGCACCGGTGTCCGGGTCGTCGGCCGCAGCACCCCCGCCTCGCTGACGCGCCGCCCCACGAGCGAGTTCACCAGCGTGGACTTCCCGGCTCCGGTGGAACCCCCGACGACGGCCAGCAGGGGCGCCCCGGGGTCTTTCAGCCGCGGCACCAGGTAGTCGTCCAGCTGGGCGAGCAGTTCGTCGCGGTCGGCACGCGCGCGGGCGGCCCCCGCGAGAGGCAGCGGGAAGCGTGCGGCGGCGACACGGTCGCGCAGGGCGGAGAGTGCGTCGAGCAGCTGAGGCCGTACGTCCAAGGTCACCACATGCGAAGAATGCCCAATTTAAGGGTAATTCTGAAGCATATGGCCACGTCTGCGCGCCGACAGGACACAACCGGATGGAAGGGGCGTCTGCGGCGCGGGCACAGCCGAGGCATAACGAGTGCACAACACCCGATGCGCCAGAGGCCAAAACGAGTGCACGATTCGTACCTGCCTGCGATTATCAGGACCGCTTCACCGAACCTCCACATCGAGCCACGGAGGCGAGGCGACAGGGACAAGGATGCGGGAGCCCTATCCTTGTCTCCGGCGACGTCACGGACAGGCCCCACCGGGGCACCACGACGCCAGGCCACCACACCCGGCCCCCGTAGCTCAGTGGATAGAGCAGGCGCCTTCTAAGCGCTTGGTCGCTGGTTCGAGTCCAGCCGGGGGCGCTTAGTCGCCTGAGCTGCACCGATACAGCCCCATACCGCTGTGACGCTCCAGTCCAGCGGAGCTAGGCGAGAAGACTACGGAGATCGATCTTGCCTAGCTCCCTCCCACAGGAGGGTCACAGAGCGTGCCAGCAACACCACAACGCGAGCCGGGCAAGACGACCAAGCGGAGCCCTCTGCGCACTGCTAGGCGCACGTCTGCGCGCACGACAGACACTCAGTCACAGACGCTCACGCCCGGAGCCGTACGCGTGCTCAGGAGCGCTGAGGACGTGCGTAGCGCGATGCTCGATGAGCTAGAGCTTCACCTCAGCACGACCACCAACCGACTCGGTCGCCCCTACCAGCAGGGCACCATCCGCGCATACATGACGGGCGCTCGGACGCTGCACCGATGGATGACCGAGGCTGGTGTGGAACGAGACTTCACCGGGGTGGACACCGCGCTGCTCAACCAGTTCTTCCGCCACCACTACGAGACCCACGACGTCCCGAAGTCGCAAGACGGCAAAGGCGGATACACAGGCGGGACCTGCACACTCCAGCGAAACGTGCGCGTGCTGTTCGCATGGCTGGAGGAGGAGTACGACGTACCCAACCCGTGGCGAGACAAGAAGCTGCACCGCTACTCCGCTCCACCCACGGGCAAGCCCAAGACGCTCTCGGCCGAGTTCGTGACCGACTGCCTCAAGGCCACGGGCAACGGCAACCCACGCATCCGAGACTTCGAGACGACGCGGGACCACGCCATCCTGCGTGTGCTCACGGAGGGCCTGCGGGCCGAGGAGCTACTGAACCTCCGGGTGCAAGACCTGGACCTGCACGGACACACGCTGGTCGTCGTCCCGCTCAAGGGTGACCGCAACTCGGTGGACGGGCGCACCATCCCGATCCAGCCCAAGACGGTGAAGGCTCTCCAGCGCTACCTACGAGCGAGGGAAGAACACAGCCTGGCTCACGGTCCGTGGCTCTGGCTGGGCACGAGGAACCGTGACCGACTGCGGTACAGCGGCCTGTACCGACTCGTGAAGCGGGTGGCCGAGCAGGCCGGATACGACGCGGCCGAGGTCTCGCCGCACTCGTTCTGTCATACGTGGGCCGATGACCTGCTGTCGGCTGGCGTGTCCGGAGAGAACGTCATGGCCGTGCGCGGGTGGAAGAGCCCGGCCATGTTGAAGCGGTACGCGGCCGACCGAGCGAGCCAGCGCGCGGTGGACGCGGTGCACAAGCTGGGCGACAGGTACTAGCCCTCTGACCAGCGGCTAAGCACAGGCCGGCGAGCACACGAGTAGGCGGGTGTGGGACAGCTCAGGACTGTTCCACACCCGCCGTCGTCATTCCTCGCCGCGCACGAAGGACCCCATGCCAGGGGTGGTCATGAGTAGGCCCTCTGCGCGGAGAGCGGCCACAGCCTTGCGGGCGGTCATCTTGGCCACGCCCCACTCACCCATGATCCGCGACTCACTGATCAGGGTGTCGGGCGGATAGGTGCCGTCCGCGATCCTCGCGCGGATGGTGTCGGCGATCTGCTGCCACCTCGGCCGCTTCGGGTCCCACTGCACCTCTGCCATACCTCGGACGCTACGTACGTGTACGCGGGCAGGCATGTGCAGGTGAGGCTATAGGCAGGCATAGACAGGCATAGACTGCGGTAGCTAGTGTGACGCGGACAACACCACGAAAGAGACCCCCGCGACAGGGCGAACTGTCCGGGGGCGTGGCCGATCACCCAAGGAGTGACCGACATGCGAACCCTACTTGCAGCCTTACTCTCCTGGCTCCTCCCAGGACGAGGGAAGCGACGGGCCGACGAGACGACCGCTGAGGCAGTACCCACGGAGCAGCCTCCCGCGGATTACCCGACGCGACGGCTGATCATCACCAGCTCAGCGCTGGGTGTGGAACGTCCCTCGCTCCCCCGCCGGACACCTCGCCCGCCGGTGCATCTACGCGGCGAGGACATCCCGCTTGTCCGCCCGTACGTCATCGCATGGGAGCGGGAGCAGGAGCAACGACGACAGAGGGACAGGCGAACCGCCGCCGCCCTCGCAACCCTCGGCATCGACTTCCACGGAGTGACGGCATGACCCACGAGGCCAACTCATCGCACCTGCGTCTGCTGCCGTGGACCGAGGAGGGCAAGCCTGCCTACCTCCACACCAACAACACGGAGACGTACCTGTCCCGCATGGCCGACAGGGTCGAGGCTCAGCAGATGGAGACGGCGGCCATCGTGCTGAACCTGGCCAAGCCGATGGTCGAGCCGGACTCACGTCTGTCGGCTGCCGAGTTCCGATGGATCTGCGGCCGTCTCATCGAGAGCCTGACCGACCTACTCACCATCGCGGAGTCGAGGGGCCAGCGCATCCCGCCCTACGACGAGCCCGACGAGCCGGACCCACGCAACGCGTAGCCGTCCGCCCCTAGTCGAGAGCCCCGAGGCCCCACCCCTCACGCCGATGGGTCTCGGGGCTCTCTCAGGCCATCAGAGGCCATCACTGGCCATCGCTTGATAACGACTCTCCACGGAGTCCAGCCGTAGCCCTTCGGACGGCTCGCGCTCTCTTGGGAGTCTCGACCTGCCAGCACGACAACGACCCGAGAAGGAGCACGACATGACCCGCGAGCGTTTCGACCACAGCCAGTGCGAGCACGAGCGTACGAAGGCCGGGCGCGCTGCCTGCCGTAAGGAGATGCGCGCCGCTGCCACGGCTGAGAGCGCCGCCGCGAAGCCTGCCGACGCCAAGCCGGGCACCACCAAGACCCCGGCCAAGAAGGCTGCGGCCGCCAAGCCCGCTGCTCCGCGCAAGAGCCCGACTCGCGCGACGGCCGCGAAGAAGAGCCCGACCAAGCCCGAGAGCAAGTGACCCCCATGCGAATCATCGTTCTGTCCCGCGAGTGCACGGGGCCCAACCCCCAGTGCGAGCGCGACGCCCGCGACGGGCGCACTGTCCACGTGATTCCCCAGCTCGACAGTGGGTCTCTCGTCATGCCCACGTATCACTACGCGAGCGAAGCCGAAGGGCGCGAAGCCATCGAGCGCGCCCACGAGACAGCCCCCGTCATCACGACGGACGCCGAGCTGTACGACGCTCGCGCCCGGGGCATCCCGCACAAGCTCAGCGCGGGATGGGTTGACCCGTCGATGCGCTGAGTCCCACACCCACCGAGCAGAGAGCCCCGGAGACTCACCCTCTCCGGGGCTTTCGCATGGGCTGACCAGCCAGAACGTAAGCGCCGGCTGTGCTCGGAAGCTCTCAGGCGCTCTGAGACGAGATCGGTTGTCGTGCTGAGTGTCTGACACTCACTCGCACTCTCAGAGCCCGAGAGACGCGATTCTGTGCGCTCTGGAGACATGCACGCGCGAGAGCGTGAGTGCAGAGCGCGACGAGACGACGCGTCAGGCTGGTGTGGTACGTCCATGCTGGTTGCGCCCTCGACCCTTGGCCATCATGTCGGCGACGTTGTCTGCCTGGGTGCCGACTCGAAGGTGCCGCCTGTTGAGGCAGTCCCGCCGGTCACAGAGGTGCATGACCACTTCATCCCGCGTGAGTTCTTCGCCACGTAGGTAGCCCATGAGCCAGCGGGTGGCTTTGAACTTGCGCTGGCGCCCGTCTTCCGTCACGTCGAATTCGCCATACCCCGTGCGGTCGATATAGCGCATCCAGGGGTGGCACGCGTCGGGGCCGCCTGACGTATCGACGTAGGACATGAACCGGTCGTAGTCGCTCACGCCACGGGTGTAAGACTGCTTTGCCCCGTTGGCCTGTCGGCACAGGTAGCGGGCGCGCTTTGTTCTCTCGTGGTCGCATTCATCGTGAGCGCCGCGCCGCGCTTTCCACCGCTTGGAATTGGCATTCATGTCGGAATTCATGAATCCAAGCTACAGCCTTCTTTGCGGCATCAACCCGCGTTCCACCCCGCGCCCCTTGCCTTGCCTCACGACTAATGATATGCGAAACTCGATTCACTGAATAGCCAACTATTCAGCAATGGATCTGCATTGGACGAGAGGAGGTAATTACGTGGCTTCCAATGACGAGACGCTGGACCGCGAGGCCGAGCGCGCTTATCGCCTCTGGAAGAAGGGCGTACACCGTCGGGCCATCTCGCGCCGACTGGGCCTCACTCCCGACCAGGTGGATCGACGACTGGCGAGGGCACGAAAGAACCTCGGTGGAGATGGGCTGGACGACCTCCGGACGGACCGGGAATCCAGCCTCATGGACATGATCACCGAGGCGCACAGGAACTTGGCCAAGGCCGAGACGGTGGCCGAGCGGAACGCCTGTATCCGCACGGTGGCCGACCTCAACATGAAGTTGGCCAAGCTGCTGGGTCTTGAGATGCCGTCCAGGGTCACGCTGGAGCTGGAGAAGATCTACAACGGCGAGGGCCTGTGGCAAGGGGAGCTGGAGTAAATGCCACTCCGTTCTATCTCCGAGGCCCGACGACGAGCACTCGCGGGTGTGGAACAGTGCGAGACTCACGGCCCCGGCTGCCGTAAGCACCGTTATCCGCACCCGGATATCTGGGGCCAGAGGCTCAGTAATGGGAAGTGGTTCATCACTCCCGACAAGGCCCTAGACATCGAACTCAATGCCGTGGCGGACCAACTGGAGATCCTCCGGGGAATGCCACGCAGTGAGTTCCTGGCTCTGCCCTGCAAGGTCGTTCACATCCCCGCCGCCGACTATCGGAAGACGGTCGGCACATTCACGGACGTGGATCCGGGGCTCGATGAGCGCATCCGAGAAGGCCGCGCACAGCAGGCGCTAGAGCGCCACACCACCGACGTACGCGAGGGCTACGGCGACGCCGTGCCGGAATTCGAGGAGGATTAGTCATGGCCGACACGGTCAGTCAGCGGCAAATGGCCCAGCTCCAGGCGGGGCAGCGTCAGGCCCCCTTCCAGGAGCGTCAGCCGAAGCCCACGGGAGCGCTGGCGGAAGTCTCCAAGCGCCTCCAGGCGCACGAGGCCGGTTCGGTTCCCATCACTGAGCCGCAGGAGTTCACGGCGCGAGTAAACGCCCTGGCCAAGAAGCTCCGCACCGAGGGTGTGCGCTTCCCCGAGGACACCGCCCGGAAGCGACTCCTCGCCGAGGCCGAGAAGCGCAGGGAGGAGGAGGAACGCCGCCGCATCCATGAGGACATGCCTCAGGAGGACGCGAAGCGTTGGAAGCGTGATGCGGAGAAGGCCATCGAGGCCGCCTCACAGCCCCGCGTCCAGTACGGACCTGATGGCAAGCCGGTCCGAGGCACGACCATCAACGACCTGATCCAGGACGAGGGCCGAGACCGAACGACCGAGAAGCTGCGTGCAATGGCCCTCGGCGGTCCTGCCGCTCTCCGGGAGATCCAGAAGGCCGAGGAGCGAGAGCGCGGTCTGTCCCCGTTCGAGGCCGCGATCCTGGCCATGCTCCGAGGCGAGGCCGGCTGACCTCAGCACCACACCCACCAGCCAGCAAACCAAACCGCCTAAGGAGGCAAAGCAATGGCTGCCATCGCACTTGAGACCACCGAGCTGGAAGTCGTCGTGGAGACGGCCATCAGGAACCGTCGCGTGGGCCTGGAGCTCCTGAACATGCTCCGTGTGGCCAACGGCAAGCCCGAGTTCCCGGACCGCTCGTACTGCACCGACCACGCGTCCGACGTCTACGGCCCCGCCCTCTCGGGCATCCAGGCCGACCTGAACGCGTAGGGGGCGTCCTAATGGCCACCAAGACCGCGACTCCGTCCAAGGCGAGGAAGGCCGCGAGCCGGGAGACCGTGCTCCGCGCTCTCCAGGAGAAGCCGGAGGGTCTGACCAGTGCCGAGCTGCACGACCGGTTCCCGAGGACCGGCTACGACGACATGAGCAAGATCCTCATGGGTCTCTACGACGGGGGCCGCGTGGGTCTCGACGTCGTGTCCGAGCCGGGCCAAGCGCGCTGGGTCGCACAGGAGGCGTCGTGACTGCCAAGGAAGAGCTACGGGCCCAGATCCTCGCCTTCCTGCTCGACAAGGCGAACGGCGCACTGACGTGGGAGTTCATGGGCCACGTCCCCGGCGTGATCGAAGTCGAGCCCGAGGAGCTGGAAGCGCTCCTGGCCGAGATGGTCGAAGAGGGCGTCATCCGACCGGCGGGCTACGAGGTCACCGACCGCACGCGGCACGCCGCCGAGTGCTGCTCCTGCGTCGCCTGACGCACACAGACTGGGCGGGTGTGGGACACCCTGACGAGAGATTGTTTCCCACACCCACCCTTCAACTCCCGGTCTTTGGATGGGGCCGGGACTCAGAGGCCGGGCGGTGTACCCCCTCACCGCTCGGCCTCTTCCATGTCGATTCCGCGGGGAGGTACCCAGTGCGCAGGGAAAGCACTCGGCAGGTAGCAGGGAGCCATGACGAATGCTCCCACGGGGACACCCCGGCTGAGCTTGGGCGGTGTAGTCGAGAACGGGCACGGCGGAAGGCCGAATACCGGGCCGACGTTGCCGCCAAGATCGAGGATCTCAAGGAACGCATCCTTGCGTTCATGCGGGCGCACAAGGAAGAGCAGCCGTTCAGTCTTGAGCGCATCCTCTCTGCCTTCCCCGAGGAGCGTCCCGAGGACGTAAAGGGATGCCTCCGGCAACTGCGAACCTCAACCCGGATCAAGCAAACCGGTGTAATCCCCGGCCTTTATCGGTGACCCGCGATGGCCAAGAAGAAGAACAGGTCCCGTAGGCGTCTCGTGGCCTCGCGTAAGCCGACAGAGCAGCGGGTGAAGGATCAGCAGCCATACGCGGACACGATATGGCACGCATTCATGAGGGCGGTGGTCACCGATAGCCAGCGTTGATACCGCCCCGGCCGTTCCGGCATAGGCATTTCAAGTTCCTTCGGGGCGCGGTTATCGCGCGTGAAACACTGCCAGACAAGAAAGCCCCCGGGTTCAATATCCGTCATCTAGACTCACCGATTGCGGGTTTGTCAAGCCATCCGGGGGCTTTCTGCTGGACTCGCCGGCTGTCTGTCGAGACGCTGAGAGCGCGTCTCGGGCTCTGTTTCGTCTCGCGTGATGAACAGACACTCACTCACGCGTGTGAGACGCCGAGACGCGCTCTCAGGACGTCCTAACAATGCGTCGCGCAACACGACAGTAAGCGCGCGTCACGCGTCGCCGTCGATGACGTCCCGCAGCATCTTTCGCCACCTACGACACTTGGCCCTCGCGGCCTTGTTGCACGGGTGATCACAGCTCTCGTGGCTCTCGTACTTCTTGGCCATCACTCGCCCTCGCCCGTCATCAGATCGGCCATCAGGTCCAGGTGAGCCATGTAGGCGTTACAGGCCCAGGTGTGACGCTCAACGGCCTTCTCCTCGTTGGCCTCCTGGGCGTCCTGGCAGTCGGCGCAGAGGCCGGTCAGCCGCCACTCACTGACGTACTGCTCCGGGTTGTCGTCGGGCATGGCGTGGCGCAGGCTGCCGTCCGCGTTGAAGACGGGCGCACCACACCCAACGGGTGCGAGCAGGCAGCGGCCGTCCCGCACGGCGTCGGCCACGGCGTCACCCGTGAGCGCGGTCATAAATTCGTCCAGCGTGGTCACGTCTTCTCCTTGGTGGGTGTGGTGCATTCACTGACACCAATGACTCTGACGAGCCGAACCAACACCAGACAATGCCGTCTCGCGGGAGGCGGGCAAAAAGTCACTCTTGAGAATGAGCCCGAAAGGCAAGGCGGGAATCAGCGGAAAGCCCGCCTCTCGTGATCCGCATAATGGGTGGGTCGGTGAACCCACCAGAAAGCCCCGAGACTGCGTAGCTCGGGGCTCTGGCGCTACCTACTCAAGTGGCGGTCTAGCTTCTGTTCCATGCGCCGCAGGATCTCGGCGGGGTCCTGCTCCATCACTTCTTCCAGTCGTCGGGGTGGACGCCGACACGAGCCGAATACGTCGGGCGGCCGTAATGGACCTTCGATGCGATCTGCCCGTTGCGCTTCCTACACGGCTCGCCACGCTCGGCGCGGCAGTGACGTACGGGGCACTTGGACTTCATGTGCTCGGGGTTCTGCATGACTCACCTCTCTTGATTCGAGGTGAGCCCTCACTCTCTCCACACCCAGCCTGTCTAGGTGTTAGTCGTTAAGCCGGTACTTCGTTGTACGGGCCGTTTCCTCAGCAACCACGATCACGTCCTGGTTCACGAGGTGGTGCCAGAAGTGCTGATAGAACAGCGCGGCTCCCCCGCTGCCCCGGTACTGAGCCGGGAGGGTGTTCCGGACCTTCTTGTAAAGCTCGGCCTGGCTGAACGTGTCGAGAGCCCGAAGCGGCGATTCCTGGGCCATCACGAATTCGATGACCTTGGCGGTGAGGTTGGCCTCCTCGTGCGGCGTGGGCGGCGCGGCGTACTTGGTGTCCTGGTGGGCCAACAAGTAAGCGGCGGTTATGCGGGCCTGCTCGGCGTAGTAGCGGCCGATCTCGATGGCGGCCTCCATGGTCTTGAGGCTGATCCGCTTCTCACCCATGAACACGGTCAGGTTGGCCGCGATCCGAAGGGTGTTACCCGCCAGCTTGTTAAGGGCACCCTTGGCGTGGCTGTAATCGGGATCGCGCCTCATCCGCTTCACTTCGCCGTCCCACACCTCGAAGGCGTGCACGGTCTTCTCATCGGCCGTTCGGATCGCCCGACGGGTCCCACGAGACTTGACCCTCTCCGCCTCCTGGAGCACGGCCATGATGGACTTCTCCCACCACGCCTGGAGCTCCTTCGGCACCTTGTGGCGGCTGTGTGGGTTGTAGTCATCGCGCTCGTCCATGCTGGGCGGCATGGCGATGAGGAACCGCCACAGGAAGCCAGACGCCACCATGTCTGACTGAGACCTGGAGAAGATGCCCGCGCACGTCTCGGGCTGGGTCGCAATGAACGTCGGGAGGAACGCGTACCTCACTCGGTGGGATGCGCCTTGCCCCCGGCGTCGCACGGGGAAGCTGCCTTCCTCATACGACTTGTTGATGGGGCCGGTCTCGGCACCACCGTTGGCGTATCGGCCTCCCACGTTGCGGAAGTAGGTGCTCTCGTCGTCCTTGACGGCCAGGACGCCGTTGTTCTCCGCCAGGTCCGAGGTCACCGTTTCGGGTGTGGTGTTGGCACAGAAAACCAGCGGCTCAGACTTCTTGGCCGCGTTCTCCACTTCCCGAAGGCTTTCGACCCACAGGTAATCCTCGTCGGACCACTCCGTCACGTCTTCCGGCAGCTTCCGGCTGGTGGACTTCCCCTCCAGCGCTGCCTTGAGAGTGTGGGCGGCCTTCTTGGCTGCGATGGACCGAGCCTCCAGGTTGTCCCGCCACTCGTCCTGGAGTCGCTCCTCCCACTTGGTCAGCGGCCTACTGATCAGGTTGACCACGGGCGTCTTGCGCTCCCCGGAGTCGAGGAGCACCAGCGTCCAGATGGCCAACGACTCGTGCCAGTCGTCCTCACCCATCGGCACGTTGAACTTGTAGGCCCGGTATGCCCGACGAGTGGCCACGGAGATGTTGAACAGTGCGGCGGCGAAGGCGAGATCCGGCGTCTGCTGGTACGCCTTGGCTACCGCCTCCACGTAGGCGCGGAGCTGTCCGGGCAGAGCGTGGATGGGGAACTCGGGCGCCCGGTGGAACGTCGGCGGGACAGGCTTGTCGGCCTCGACCACGGCGGGCTCATCGTCGGCCGTCACGGGTGCCTCAGCGACGGTGGTGACGTCGTTGTCCGGGTCCTCGTCGGCCGGGCTCCAGCCCTCCGGCCGTTCGTCGTCGCTCGGCCGCATGGATCGCGACGGGCTCGCCGGCTCACTCGGTGCGGTGTGGGACAGGGCCTCTCGGACGGCCACGATCTCCGGGTTGTTCCACACCCGACGTACCTGCCGAGTGACGGACGCCGACCGCCCCTCTTCCTCCGCCTTCTCGTAGGCCGCGACACAGCCGGTGTCCTTGATGGCCTCGCCGTCGTCGTCACCCGAGTCACCGGTGGTCTTGCACTTGCCCGCCACCCACAGGGTCTCTTCCAGCGTGAGGCCGATACGGGCGAGGTCCTTGACGAGACCGAACACCGCGCGGTGCCGCTTCTCCCCGAACTCTCCGCGTCGGTAGAGGCTGTTGTTGGTGCGGAGCGCCTTCTTGGCTCGGCCGAGCTGCTGCCAGTCCTTCGGCTGAACGGCCCTGACGGCTCCTGTGGACGCCTCAGTCTGAGCGCGCGTGTCTGTGTCAGGCAGCGTCGTGCCAAGCTCCGAGGCGAGCCCCGAGGCGTTCCAAACGCGCGAGTGCGCACGCTCGAACACGACACGCGCGCTCACTCGTCACCGTCCCCGAACGAGTGGCCGCCGGTGCAGCCCATCGGGCACTCGTCGCGGTGCTTCCGGTTGATCGTGCCGGGCACCCGGAGGATGGACGCGCGGTGGCACTTGCCCATGTCCGTGCCAGTGAAGCCGTTCAGGTGGTCGATCTTCTTGGCCAGAGCCAGGTTCAGCGCCTCGATGTGGTGCACGGGCGTGAGGCGGTCCAGGCGCAGGTACACGTGGTACCGGGGGAGGCCGTTTTCAGCGATGCCGCCCGAGCGCACCAGCGCGGCCCCCATGTCGTCGCCGAGCCAGGCGCGCGTCTCGTCGGTGAGGCCGCCGTCTGCGTCGCACCACACCAGGCGGCCACGAGGCGCGGCGTCCGAGCTGCGAGGCATGGCCTTGACCGGCTCCCGCTTCATCGACATGGGCGCGAAGAACACCTCATGGTCGTCGGGCAGGTGGTCCCAAGTCCGCTTGTCCAGCTCGGCCGCGGTGACCAGCTCGTTGGACAGGGGGATGAAAGCCCCGTTCTTCTTCTGCCTCGTCTTGGGCCCGCGCCTGGCGGTGACGACGAGGAGCTGAGTTTTGGCGGGGTACAGTGCCGCAAAGAACTTGCTACGATTCACGGCATAACCTTCCTGATATGAATCCGATGTGGTTCGTGAGAAAGCCCCCGTATTCCCGGCGGGGGCTTTCTCATTGGGCGAGGGCGTTGACGAGATCGTCCACGGACACCTCGGCGAGCTTCTTCCGGCGAATGGCGCAGGCCCTTACCGCAGCGGGGTTGTCTCCGTGGTCACAGTCGGCGTGCAGGCGGAGGTTCCGGCACTTCCTCCTGGCCCACTTCGTGTTCTCGTGCTCACAGTCCTTGTGCACGGACCTGCGCCCGTTTCCCTCTTCGGCCATTGCCTTCCCCTAACCCATCGATTGGTTCGCTTTCGATGATCATTGCAGCGTCAAAACCCTCTACCGAAATGCTGCGTGGGACGACTTGATAATGGCGGCTACGGCTGTCGGCATATCGTTACAATCACACCCCCAGGAATACGGAAAGCCCCACACCAGAGCGTGATGTGGGGCCTCTCCATATGTGGCTGTGCGTCGTCGTGATCGACGTGCGCGCGTGCGCGCTCTCGATGTGCGTTAGGAGCGTCTGAGTGCGTCTCAGGAGCGCCAGCAGTGCGAGAGCGTCAGTCTGTGTGCGCGCTCTCTGACGACGCCCGAGAGGAGCAGTCAGGCCGCCGCAGTCTCCAGGGATTCACGGAACCGGAAGAACACAACCTGTCCGCCCCAGACGATCAGATCCACGCCCAGGCTCGCCGTCTTGGCCTGACGCCACACTTCCTCGGCGAAGTCGCCCGGGTCTGTGAAGTCCTCCTCGATATAGGCCGCCCACGACTGCCCCGGCTTCTTCCACTCCTCCCACGGCAACCCCGAGTAGTCCCCGGTGACCGGCTCACTCCCCAGCCCCCAGGACTCCCCGTTGACCCCGCTCAGGATCTCGTCCGGCCAGCGCTCCCACGGCTCGTTGTCGATCTTCTGCGCCACGGTTCCCCGCTCCTCTCGTCTCGCCCCCGGCCCTCTGCCGGTGGCTGGTCGTGGGACAAGTTGTACGAATCGACCGAGTGGTGCGCGTGGCCACGGAGGGTGACAGCCGGCGGTGATGGGATTGCAGCGGGAACAGATGAGGTGCAATTTCCGGCGCGGGGAGAAAGTGGGACATCGCACCGGGGTAGCACGAACTGTGCTAGTAGCTGTGCTAGTAACTGTGCTACCGCTAAAACACGCCTTGAGCTGCACAAACGCTAAGTGTGCTACCTGTGCTACCTGTGCTACCTGAGCGAGAGATTCACGAGAGCGTGCTAGCAGTGCATATATATAGAGGGGGTAATTTCTTATACTCTCTCTATTTATATGCACCGTTGTCTGTTTCGAGGCTCACTTTAGGTAATCACGACACGGGAGTCTTCTCGTCGTTGATGCGAATGTCGGTAGCACAGGTAGCACAGCTAGCACAGTTGCAAGTTTCCGCAGGAGCAGGGGCGAATAGAGCTGTGCTCAGCAGGTAGCACACTTCGGTAGCACAGTTAGCGACTAGCACAGTTGCCGGGTGTGGAGAGTCCGCGTGATGTCGTGCACAGCGGCTACCTAGCGTGAGGCGAGCGCGGGAGCAGCATCGGGACGTGGCCTAGTCGGTGTGAGACGTGGCGACGTGGAGAGCGGGCGATGGGTGAGCAGCCGTGGGTGTGGGGCAGAGGCCTGGTTCCTGGAACCCTCGTGTCCCCCCAGGGAGGTCGATATGGCCGAGAGGCCGCAGGTCTGCGCTCTCTGCTCCCTGTGATCTATGGCCGGTTTCAGTGGTCCATATGGCTCAGTTGGGCACGAAGATAGGCCGGGTGGGTGAAGTTTGACCCAGCTCATCTGTGCTGCGTAACGTGGTGATGTCACAGTGAATATGGGGCAGTTGGGCAATAAGGCTTCTAAGCGCTTGGCCGCAGGTTCGAGTCCTGCCGGGGGCGCCCAGTACACGGCTGTCGGCTTCAGCCCGCGATGAGCGGGTGATGGGCCCGAGCCGTCCCGCGCGGCCAGCCCCGCGAACTCACTTTCTTGCTTCCCGGCACCCCTGGCTGACACCCCCTGGCTCGCGGCGTCACGGGCCACGTCGCAGCGTCGAACGCACCACGACGGTCTGCGATCGAACGCCCGGCTGACTCGCCGCCGTGCTTCTCGCTACCGCTCTGCCTCGTACTGCCGATGCGGTCGTGACGCCCTTCGCCGTGCGCAAGACCGGCGGCTCCTGTCTCCCCGCCGACTCGCCGCGACCGTCGCGACGATCCTCGATGGCCCTCGTCCCGATCTGCTCGTCACGGCCTCGGGGTCGGACGTCCCAGGGCACGGTGCCCACCCTGCTGCTCGACGCGACGGACTGGGCGGCCGGCGACCCGAGTCCTGCCGGGCACCCGCGGGACGGCCGGTCCACCGCGTACGTCATTCACGCCTCCGGATTCACCGGCCGCCCCACGGGCGTGACGCCGGAGCGGGCCGCCATGGACAAATTCCGCGACCACCGTCGAAGGCAGTGATCAACGCCCTGGCCTCAGGCCTCGCCTTGACCGCGACGACCATGCCGCACGCGGCGCCGAGTTGCGTCGAGGCGAGTGACGCCCGCAGACGGGGCGCGGCGAAATCTCGGCGTGCGTGGAGAACGGGGCGAGCTGCTGACCATACACACGCGTACCCGGCTCGTCGCCGTGCACAAGGACGTGCACTCCGACGAGCCAGTGACGCAAACCGCACAGAACACGGAAGCTTAGGAAAATCGCCCATAATCGGGTGGTTGCACCCGAATGGTGCGTTCACTGGTAAGGATGGAACGGTTCACCTTCGTTCCGCCCTTCCCGGAGCCGCTCATGCGCACTGCCGTCATCGCCTCCCAGAACCCGCCCGCCGTCGGGCGCCCCGGGCCCGTTCCTCCGGTGCCGGTGCAGCTGGAGGAACGGAAACTCGTCTTTGACGGCTTCGCGTACGAGTGCCGTATCGTCCACCAGCCCGCGCCACTGACCGAGCCGCTCGTGCTGCTCGGAGGCTCGTCCCAGAACAGGTACTCATGGCAGGGGCACGAGAAGTACCTGTCGCCGCTCGCCACTCTGGTCACCGTGGACCTTCCCGGTTACGGCACCGCGGACTTCCTGCCCGCCCGGTACGGCATCGACTTCCTCGCCGCCGCGATCAGGCACATGCTGATCGAGCTCGGGATGCCGCGCGTGAACCTCTTCGGCGGCTGCTTCGGTGAGGTCATCGGGTTGCGCTTCGCACAGCTCCACCCCGGATTCGTCACCCGCATCGTGTTCTGCGGCGCGGCCAAGCGGTTCCCCGAGCTCTACACCCACGCCGTCCCCCGCCTGACCCGTGCCCTCGAACGCGGCGACATCGAAGAGGCCGCCGAGGGACTGGTGCGGATGTTCATGTCGAACCCGGGCGCCGGCCGGGTCCGCCGGCACGCTGCTGTGACCCGTCTGCTCCGCCAGCAGTTCCTGAACCAGACACCGGACGAGCTGGAGAAGGTGGTCGAGCACAACACGAGGCTGCTGACACACGGTTGTTACGAACCCCTGCCCGTCCCCGACGTACCCACTCTGGTGTTCAACGGGGAGTACGACACCCTGTGCACCCCGCAGATGGGCCGGGAGCTCGCCGCGGCGATGCCCTCGGCACGGTTCACCACCCTCAAGGAAACGGACCACCTGGTCACCGTCGAACGCCGGGAGGAGTCCTCGGACCTGATCGGCCGGTTCTTCACCGACCGCCCGATCGACGGCCTGCCGTACTGCAACGCCGTGGAAGCCGTGGGGTTCGCGGCCGGGTGAGGCTGCTGCCGTCCGAAAGTCGCATGGACGGTCGCCGCCGGTGACGAGGCGGCGGCTCACCCGTGCCGCCGGCTCACCTCACGCGTACCGGTGGATCCGGCTGACGTCCTCGGCCCGGCCGGTGTCACATCCCACGGCGGCAACTGTTCCTGACGCGTCAGGATCCGGCCGTGCTGCGCGTCACCGGAACCCGGCGGTGCCGCGTGCAGGCAGCGGACCCGCGGCGCCGGCGCTGCCAGTGGTGCCGCTGCAGGCCAACGAAGCGCGGTGCGGTCGGAGGACGGGATCGTAGACGGAAGCACTGGTGAGTCACCGCGCCGCTGACACGGCGGTGCAGCCGGTTATGACTGTGCCACGAGGCGCTGCGCCGGCCCGCGCCCCAGCCCTCCAGCCGGGTGCGGAGACCCCGGGCGACCGAGCCCTCGGGGCCACGTCGTAGTCGAGCTCCTCCGGCTCCCGCTCCAGGTCGCTCCTGACGGGAAGTTCGATCAAGGTGCTTTCCGCGACCGAAGCCCTGGTCAGCTCCCTTCGCTGACGCTCACCTTGATGTCCGGTTGACCTCGTGGCGGGCGAACGTCCGGTCCACCCGGTGGTCGGAACGGCCCCCGTTGCCACCGAAGGGAGAATCCGCCGTTCACTGGGTGGAGGTGGTCGCGCGATCGCGGGTCCCCTCCTTGGTACGGAAGGCTCACCGAGGAGTCGACCCGGCGCAGGGCGCTCCCCAGGTCAGGTCGGAAACCGGCGATGCCAGGACAGGAAGGGGGATGCCATGTGCGCGGTGCGCAGTCCGCGCTCACCCTCGGACGCGTAGTGGGCGATGTGTATCCGTACGAACTCGTCGTACTCGCCGCGCCGTTTGCAGGAAGCAGCGCGTTGACTAACCGGCGCTCCCCGTCGGCCATGACTGTGCGGGCGTCCTTACGCACGTACGCCATGACGGTTCCCTCCGGACGAGCGTCACGTGCCGTCGTCCGGGCCCGCGCGCAGCCCCTGGCCGCGGGGAAGGGCGTCGACGGCCGCGCGGGCGGCCTCGAGTGGTGTCCGGTACGAGCAGTAGTGGTCGCACCTCGCTGAGCCAGGTGCCGCCGACACGGCGCAACAGAGGGAGGGGTCGGTTGTCGACGGCGGTGTACCACCGGCCGTCCCCGACCGCATTGCGTGCAGGAAGCCGCAACCCCCGGACACGGCGGCCCCGGCGGCCCCGGCGGGCACGGTCGGAGGCAGTGCCGACCGTGACGCCTCGGCACGCACACTCGTCCGGGCGGCGGCGAGCACGGCGCAAGGGCGGCTGTGCGGCACAGGCACGCGACCACGCACCACCTCCCCTCCGGTGCCGCCTACCGGTGCAAGCCGTGCCGCTTCCGGTGCTTCGTCCGTGATGTCCACCGGTACCCCGGCGCGGGCGGTGCGGCCCTCGCCGCTCGTCGTCCGCTCCGCCGCGCGACCGCGCACTCCGGCTACGCCGGCTCACCGACCACGACCGGCGCGGGAATCACAGGCGCACGACAGCGGACACCGCGAGTCCTCGTCGCTGCTTCGCCTCGTCGAGTCAGGCCGTGGAACGGAGCCGAAGCACAGCACCCGCCCGTGTGGGCGAAGCCGGGCGTGCGGAAGAGCAGAGAATTCGACATGAATAGCGCTCCAGAGCGCCATTGGACTGATTCGATCACTCATTCAGCGGCGTGACCCGTGAAGTTCGCCGTCGTTACCCCGATGCTGATACCCGTGCCGGGCCACGAATGAGTCCGGCACCACATCGTCCGCTCGTATCAAATGTACGAGCCAACAGCGGAGGTCCATCTTGCGCCGGAAAGTAGCCGTTCTCTCTCTGTCGGCCGCCGCCCTCGCGTTGGCGGGAGGAGGGGTCGCCCACGCCGAGGAAGGGCCCAAGTTCCAGAACGACAACAAGATCTTCTCCTGCACGGTCCTGGAGCTGATCGACATCCCGATCCTGTCGTCCGCCAACAACAACATCGACTGCTCGACCAATTACAGCGTCGAGCAGAACGGGTACGTGACGCCCGAGGACGACCGCCAGAACTGACCCGGATGGAGCAAAACCTCCCAGTGAGCCCCCTCGTTCACTGGTTGGTAACGCCGGAGGGCATCGCGGAGCACTCGGCTAAAAGATGTAAATTAGCGGACATCTGCGGAGCCGGCGTTAGAACTGGGAGAAGTGTGCTACAAATCCCAGTCACAGAGACTTTCCGCTCTGCCAGTCACGGAAAGACGAAGAAAAAGATCCCTCCACGAGGAGAAGAAGTGAAGCTCAGCAAGGCCCTCATCACCACCGCCGCCACCGCCATGGCCATTGTCGGTGCCGGAGCCGGAGTCGCTCAGGCCGCGAACGACGGCGACACGCTCTCCGAGAGCTGCAAGGTGACCGAGATCATCGACATCCCGATCCTGTCGTCCGCCAACAACAACATCGACTGCTCGAAGACTGTCGAGCAGAAGTCGTCGCTGCACGTCGAGGACGAGGACAGCGCGCAGTCGGCCGTTCTCCTCCCCGTCTACGAGGACGACGAGGACGGCAAGCACTGACCTTCACAGCCCGCCGAGAACAGCATGTAGCTGGGCGAGCCGAGAAGGCACCGTGCCGCTCCGGCATGGCCGGAGCGGCACCATAAGCACGGAGAAGCCCCCATCACCCTGGGGGCTTCTTTGCGTATCCGGCCGACCGGGGCTTTCTTATCGCAATCCGGTACCCCGCAGAAGCGTTCTCCCCTGGCACAGAAGACACCGCCCGAATTGTCACGGAGGGACCCTTCCCACACGTCGACTGCCTCATGACAGGGCCGGTCCGCGATGTCACCGAAACGACTCGGGCCGCTGCGGTGTAATTCACATGCCGAGCGGTACCCCCGAGGCGTCCCCACGCGCGAGCGGTTCGAGTTCACGCCGGTTCGGGCGATGGGCGGATAGTGGCCTGAAAGTCGTCCGGCACACTCGGGGACTGAATACGGCATTCACCCATACGCCATTCACCTGTTCGGCGGATTCATTACCGCACGGATCCGTAACCCACCGACCCCTTCGTGGGCCGCGTAAAGGGCGACGAGCCGGCTCCACCCCACTCGGAGCAATGTCCGCCCGGTAACCCCGCTGTCATCAGGCGCGGGCACGTGCAGGCCGGCTCCTCACGAAAACCGAACTCCGGCGGGTGAGGACCATTATGAGTCCAGACGGGTGCTCGGCCGCATACCGCAATCGGAGCACCGGCATGGAAATCATTGGAAGGCAGGGAAAAGCCACGACGTCCGGGAACGTCCTCACCTGACCTCCACTGCTCCGACAAAAGCCCCGCGCGGTCGGCGCCGGCCCGGTCCGGTCCCCCGTGCGGCGCGTGCCATCTCCGTCGACAGCCCCGCCGAGCAGTGCGGGCACGATCCCGGTGATCATGCGGGGACCGCACCCACCGTCCGCCTCGAGCACGACTTCCAGCAGGTCGACGCCCGGGCCGAGGCCGACCGCACCGGCGGTACGGCCGGTGAGCCCGAGGGGGGAAGCGGCACGACACGCGTCGAGCGCGATGCGCCGAGACCGGCGGAGCGCTCACGGAGAGTGGGTTCGCGGGGTTGCGACTCTTGGACCCACCGTCGAAGCCCCAGCGGCGCCTCTCGATCGGTCGTACGCCTTTCAATCGGGCCGCCGTTGCTGCGTGTTCCTGCAGGTGATCCGGTGCGCGTGGACACGGATACGGCACACCCGATTTCACGATTCCAACACACTTGCCACCCTTAGGTGGATTTCAAGATGTTTGCTCGTTTCATGGCTAGAGTTGCGTTGCTTCGACGCACCTTCATGGGGCGGACGCATCGCGGTTTTCACACCTGCCCTGCTGCCGCCACCCTTCGCGAAAGGCTCCGAACGGTTATGCGCCAAACTCTGGGTCAGCTGTTTCGCCGTGCGACAGTGGGCGTCCTCGCCCTGACCGCGATCTGGGCGCCCTGCAGCCCCACCGCTGTCGCCGCGCCCGCCGCGCCCGCCGCGCCGGCTCCGGAGGCGGAGACACTCCCCTTCGGCGAGCGCTACCGGGCCCTTCAGCACGGCAACATCGTGCGCGCGGCCAACTCGTCCGCCACCTGCCGCGCCTCGGCGTCCTCCTGCCGTGCGGTGCAGAAAGGCACACGGCCCGGCGTCAACGGCGACTTCGACATGCACTACATCGACGTCGACGACGACCCCAACACGTACAACTCCTCCCAGGGGGAGGTGCGGCTGCCCAAGGGGTCGCGGGTGACGTACGCGCGGCTGTACTGGGGCGGCAACCTGCTGGTCGGCGAGCAGAAGCCGGCCGAGGACAACGAGCGCGTGCTGATCGCCGAGCCCGGCGGCAACTACAAGGAGCTGCTCGCCGACACCGTCGTCGGGCACCGCGTGGCGGGCGGCATGGACGCCTTCCAGGCCTCCGCCGACGTGACGCGGCTGGTGCGGGACAGCGGGTCCGGGCTCTACACGATCGCGCAGATCAACGTGGCCGGCGGACGGTCCACGGCCGGCGCCTGGGGCGGCTGGACACTGGTGGTGGCGTACGAGAACGCCGCCGAGCCGCTGCGGCACCTGTCCGTGTGGGACGGCTTCGCCCCGCTGGCCGGTGACTCCGGCGCGACCTTCGCGCTGCGGAACCTGCCGTACCCGGCGACCGCCGGGGGCCGGGCGGGCATGGTGGCCTACAACGGCGACCGCGGCACCTCCGGCGACTCCCTCGTCCTGACCGCGGGCGACACCGCCACCGCGCTCGGCAACGGCGCCAACCCGGCCGACGACGTGCTGAACTCGACCATCTCCGACCCGGCGAGCGCGCCCTCCTCGCGCGTGCCCGCGTACGCCAACACCCTCGGCTACGACTCCGACGTGTTCGACCTCGGCGGGCTCCTCACGCGCGCCGGCGACCAGGCGTCCTTCCGCCTCACCTCCCAGCGGGACGCCGCGTGGGCCGGCGTGCTCTTCGCCGCCGTCGACGCCCGGCCGTGACCCCGCCGCCCCGCCTTCCGACCACCTGCGTCAGCGAGGAAGCCGTGCCCACGGACCTGACACCGCCCGGCCGCCGGCCGCGGGTCGTGCACCTCACCCAGCCCGTGGACGGAGGCGTCGCCCGCGTCGTGACCGACCTGGTGCGCGCCCAGCTGGCGGACGGCATGGACGTCGCCGCCGTCTGCCCGGACAGCCCGCTCGCCGCCAGGCTGCGTTCCCTCGGCGCGCACGTCCGCACCTGGGAGGCAACCCGCTCACCGGGACCCTCGCTGGTGCGGGAGGTGCGGCAACTCGCCGACGTCCTGGGTCACTTGCGGCCGGACCTGGTGCACGCGCACAGCGCGAAGGCAGGGCTGGCCGGGCGGCTCGCCGTGCGCGGGCGCATCCCGACCGTGTTCCAGCCGCACGCCTGGTCGTTCGAGGCGGTCGGCGGGAGCACGGCCGCGCTCGCCCTGCGCTGGGAGCGGTGGGCCGCACGCTGGGCCTCCCGGGTGATCTGCGTGAGCGAGGCGGAGCGGGACACCGGGGTGCACGCCGGGATCCGCGGCCGGTGGACCGTCGTGCCCAACGGCATCGACCCCGAGCGTTTCCGGCCCGCGGACGACACGGGCCCGGTCAGGGCCCAACTGGCCGAACGGCACGGCATGGACGCGGACGCGCCGCTCGTCGTGTGCGTGGGGCGGCTGTGCCGGCAGAAGGGGCAGGACGTCCTGCTGCGCGCCTGGGACGCCGTACGGCAGCGGGTGCCCGGGGCGCGGCTCGTGCTGGTCGGCGACGGCCCCGACGGCCAGCGGCTGCGGGCCGCCGCGCCGCCCTCCGTGGTGCTCGCCGGGGCCGTGGCAGACGCGGCGGCCTGGTACCAGGCCGCCGACCTCGTCGTGCTGCCGTCCCGCTGGGAGGGGATGGCGCTGGCCCCGCTGGAGGCGATGGCCTGCGCGCGGCCCGTGGTGGTCACGGACGTCGACGGGGCCCGCGAGAGCCTTCCGCCGTCGTTGGCCGACCGCTGCCTGGTGCCGCCGGAGGACCCGCGGGCGCTCGCCCAGACCGTGGCCGCGCTACTGCTCGACCCGCCGCTGCGCGCCTGCCTCGGCGACCGTGCCCGCCGCCATGTGCTGTCCCTCCACGACGTGCGGCACACCGCGAGGGCGGTCGCCGGCGTCTACCGCGATCTGCTCGGCGCCCGGCAGACCGGCCCCGGGGCGCACGCGCCCCGGCCGGCCGTCGACGACGCCGAGGCCGACCGGACGACACAGCGCGTCGAGCACTCAGAGCACAGGGAGTCCATCCACTCGTGACCGCCGAACGTACCGTGACCTCCCCCGGTGTCGCACCGCGGGAGCACGGATCCTCCCCCGTGTCCGTCATGCCCCCGCGCGGCTCCGGCACCGCTTCCCGGCTGCCCGCCGCCCGGCCACCCGACCGTCCCGCCTCCCCCATCCCCCTGCTCCTCGCCGACGGCGCGGCGGTCCTGCTCGCCTGGTGGGCGGCCGCCGGGCACTCCTCTCTGCTCCTCGCCCTGCTGGCCGGGGCGTCGCTGCTGCTGCGTCCGCGCGGCGGGCGGACGCCGGTGCCGGCGCTGCTGGAGGAACTGCCCGCCGTGTGCGGGCGGGGGGCGGTGGCCTGGCTGGCCGCCGCCGCGCTGTGGGCGGCGCTGCATCCGCGGGACGTGCTGTCCGTGGCCACCGTGCTGACCGGGTTCGCCGTGCAGGCGACGGCCGCCGGCGGGCTGCGCGCGCTGGTGCACGGGCGGCGGCGCGCCGCGCTGCTGCGCCACCCGCGGGCGGCCCTCGTCGTCGGTCCCGCGGCGGCCGCTCAGCGCGTGGCCGCCGCCGTGCTGCGCCACCCGCGCAGCGGGGTGCGGCCGGTAGGAGTCGTCGCCGCGCAGGGTGACGGGACCGAGGGAGGCGTTCCGGTGCTGCGGACGGACGAGGAGGTCGAGCGGGCGGTCATCC
Organism: Streptomyces sp. DSM 120436; assembly: GCF_055778765.1. Classification (NCBI taxonomy): domain Bacteria; kingdom Bacillati; phylum Actinomycetota; class Actinomycetes; order Kitasatosporales; family Streptomycetaceae; genus Streptomyces; species Streptomyces sp. DSM 120436. The sequence continues at coordinate 287,186 of NZ_JBSKBS010000001.1, forward strand.
AGAACGGGGTGCGGGCGGTGCTCGCCGTCCACCCGTCGGTGCGCACCGAACAGGACGCGCTGCTGCGGTCGTTGGCCGCGTCGGGATGCGTGGTGTGGGAGGTCGACGCCGATGCCGCGCCGTACCCGGCGCGGGAGCGGCTGGCCGGGTTCTCCTGCCGGCGGCTGGACCTCGCGGCGGTGCACGGCGGGGGCGCGGGCAAGCGGCTGCTCGACATCCTGGTGTCGGGGACGCTGCTGCTGCTGGTCAGCCCGCTGCTGCTGGTGTGCGCGGTGACGCTGCGGCTCACCGACGGGCCCGGGGTGGTGTTCCGTCAGGAGCGCATCGGGCGGGACGGCAGGCCGTTCACGCTGCTGAAGTTCCGCACCCACCGGCCGGTCGACGAGCACGAGTCGGCGACCCGGTGGAGCGTGGCCAACGAGCACGAGATGCGCCGCTTCTGCCGGATGCTGCGCCGCACCTCGCTGGACGAGCTGCTCCAGCTGTGGAACGTGCTGCGCGGCGACATGAGCCTGGTCGGCCCGCGCCCCGAACGCCCTTACTTCGTCGCCCGGTTCAGCGAGACGTACCCGGGTTACGCGGCCCGGCACCGGATGCGTGCCGGCATCACCGGGCTGGCGCAGGTCCACGGGCTGCGCGGCGACACCTCGATCGAGGACCGCGCCCGGTTCGACAACGCGTACATCGACGACTGGTCGCTGTGGCAGGACGTCTGCATCCTGCTGCGCACGGCGGCCACGCTGGTCCGTCCGACGGGGAGCTGACGCCAGGTGAGCCACGCCCCCGTACTGCCGCTGCCGCGCCGGGCCGCCCGGCTCGCTCCGGTCCTGCCGCTGGTCGCGGTGGTCGCGCTGCTGGCCCTGCCGGCCACGGGGGACGGCGCGGGACCCGCCGACGTGGTGTCCGCGCTGGTGGTGGGGTACGGCGTGATCCTCCTGCTGCGGGAACGGCGGCGTCCGCTGTCGCCGCGCGCGGCGGTGGTGCTGGGACTGCCCGTGGCGGGACTCGCGGTCGCCGCCATGGGCGCGGCCTCGCCGGCGGCGGGGCTCGGCGGGATGGCCCGCTATCTGCAGGTGTTCGTGCTGGTCCCGGCGGCCGTGCTGGTGCTGCTGCGCGGCCGGGCCGACTTCCGGGTGCTGGCCTGGTCGTTCGTGGGGCTCGCGCTGTGGCAGGGGGCCGTGGGCGTGCACCAGTACGTCACCGCGACCGGTGCCTCCTACCAGGGCGAGACCGTCCGCGCGGTCGGCACCTTCGGGGCGCAGGACGTGATGGGCATGGCCACGGCGGTGGCGCTCGGCGTGGTCTGCGCGACCGGGCTGGCGCTGGGCCGCCCCCCGTCGTGGCAGCGGGCGGCGGCCGCCGGATGCGCGGTCGCGCTGCTGGTGCCGCTGGCGGTGTCGTTCAGCCGGGGCGCCTGGATCGCGACCGCGCTGACCTGTGCGGTGCAGCTCGCGCTGGCGGGACTGCGGCGGGCGCTGAAGGCGGGGGCGGCCGTGGTCGCGGCGGGGGTGGTCCTCGTGGGCGGCTTCGGCGTCGGCACGGCGATGCTGCAGGAGCGGATCGACAGCATCACGCGGGTGGCCGACGCGCCGGACCAGTCCGTGGTGGACCGGTACACGCTGTGGGCGTCGGCCGCCGGCATGTGGCGCGACCACCCGCTGACCGGCGTGGGGCTGAAGAACTTCCCCGAGTACCGCGACGGGCACGCCACGCTCGCGCTGTCCTCGGGCAGCGACATCGAGGGCGCCGGGGAGACGTACCACAAGCAGGCGCTGCTCTCCCCGCACAGCATGTACCTGCTGGTGCTCAGCGAGCAGGGCCTGCTCGGCTTCTGCGCGCTGACGGGGAGCTGGCTGGCGCTGCTGGTGTGCGCGGTGCACGCCCTGGTGCGGGCGCGGCGCGACGGACGCGGCCTCGACTGCGCGCTGATCGCCTGCGGCCTGCTGCTGTGGCAGCTCACCGACTACGTGTACGGCGACCTCGGCGGCCCCTCGACCGTCCTGACCGGGGTCGCCCTCGGCCTGACGGCGTGGTGGGGGCTGGCGGAGCACGGCCGGGAGGACGCGGCCCGCCAGGACGCCGCCCCCGGCCGGGCGGAGGAGGCGGTGGCCCGATGACGTCCCTCCCCGCCCGGCCGGCCGGTACGCCGCCGCTCGGCGCGCCGCCCTCGCTCCCCCTCCCCGGCTCCCCCACGACCGAGACCCCCCGCACCACCCGCACCCCGGACCCCGGCACGACGACCGCCGGCCCGGCACGCACGGAACCGACGACCGCCGGCCCGACACGCACGGAACCGACGACCGCCGGCCCGACACGCACGGAACCGACGACCGCCGGCCCGACACGCACGGAACCGACGACCGCCGGCCCGACACGCACGGAACCGACGACCGCCGGCCCGACACGCACGGAACCGACGACCGCGGCACGCACGGACCCGGCCGCCGCACCGCACACGGCACCAGCGGGCGGCACCCCGCCGGCCGCGCTCCCCGGCTCCCCCATGACCAAAACTCCCCGCACGACCCACACACCCCGCACCCCGGACCCCGGCACAACGACCGCCGGCCCGACACGCACGGAACCGACGACCGCGGCACGCACGGACCCGACCGCCGCACCGCACACGGCACCAGCGGGCGGCCTCCCGCCGGCCGCCGCGCCGGTGACCGGCGGCCCGTCCGCCGCCGCACCGTCCGCCGGTCCGCCGTCGGCCGACGCCTCCCGGGAGGCCGGCGCCGCGCCCCGCCCTCGCGCGGAGCGCGGCCGGCCCCGCGGCGGGAGCCGGGGGGCCGCCGCCGCCCCGGCCCGTACGGGCGCGGGCACCGCGTCGCCCGCGTCCGCCGCCACCCCGCCCCGCGCGAAGGCCCGCGCCACCGCCGGTGCGTCCGGCCGTCCCCCGGGCGACCGTGCCGGCGCCGGTCCGAAGGGCTCCGGGGAACCCGGCGCCTCCCGCCGCTTCCTCGCCCGCGCCGCGCTCGTCACCGCCGTGCTGTCCATCGCCGGGTCGCTGCTCGGCCTGGTGCGGGACCAGTCGCTGGCCCGGCTGTTCGGGGCGGGCAGCGACACGGACGCCTTCCTCGTCGCGTGGACCGTGCCCGAGATGGCGGCGACGCTGCTGATCGAGGACGGGCTGGCGATCGCGTTGATCCCGGCGTTCAGCATGGCGCTGGCCCGGCGCGCCCGGGGCGTCCCCGGCGACCCGGTGCGCGAGCTGGTCCGGGCCACGCTGCCGCGGCTGTGCCTGGCGTTCGCCGCGGTGGCCGCGCTGGTCGCCGCGGGGGCGCCGTACCTGGTGCGCGTCCTCGCGCCCGGGCTGCCCGACCCCGGGCTCGCCGTGGACTGCACCCGGCTCACCGCGCTCAGCCTGCTGGCCTTCGGGCTCGCCGGGTACTGCAGCGCCGCGCTGCGGGCGCACCGCCGCTTCCTCGCCCCGGCGGCGATCTACGTCGCGTACAACACCGGGATCATCGCGACGATGTTCGCCTTCGGTGACGCGTGGGGGGTGCGCGCGGCGGCGGCCGGGGTCGCGGTGGGCGGCTGTCTGATGGTGGCGGCGCAACTGCCGTCGCTGTGGCGGCAGCTCGCCTCCCGCACGCCCGCGCCGGCCGCCGCCGGCGACGGTCCGGCGGACGGGGAGCGGCCGGTGCGGCTGGCGCTGATCGCCGCCGTGCTGCTGTTCGCGCTGTGCCGTCAGTCGCAGGTCCTGGTCGAGCGGTTCCTGGCGTCCTCGCTGCCCGCGGGCGCGATCTCGCACCTCAACTACGCGCAGAAGGTCGCCCAGATCCCGATGACGCTGTCGCTGATGGTGTGCACCGTCACCTTCCCGGTGGTGGCGCGGGCGCTCGCCGACGGGGACACCGCGCGGGCCCGCGCCCGCGTGCAGCGGGACCTGGTGCTGGCCTCGTGCGTGGTGCTGCTGGGCATGTGCGCGGTGGTCGCCTGCGCCCCGCAGATGACCGGACTCCTCTTCCAGCGCGGGGCGTTCACCGCGTCCGACACCGCCGCGACGGCGGAGGTGATGCGGGTGTACGCGCTGGGTCTGCTCGGCCAGACGCTGGTGGGCGCACTGGTGCGCTGCTACTTCTCGGCGGGCCGCGCCCGCTGGTACCCGCTCGGCGTGATGGGCGTGGGCATCGTCGCCACGTCCCTGATCGGCGCGGCGGCGGTGGGCCGCTGGGGCGTCGCGGGGATCGCCGCGGCCAACGCCGCCGGCATCACCGTCACCGCCGTCCTGCTGCTGACCGGTCTGCGCACCGCCCCCGCCGGGGACGCGCCGGGCCTCACGGTGGGCGTCCGCCGGGTCCTCGCCGACCTCGGCCGGCCCGTCCTCGCGTCCGCCCTGGCCGTCACGGCCGGGGTGTTCGCCGCGGGCCGCTTCTCCTCGCCCGTGGCGTCGCTCGCGGCCGGCTGCCTGGCCGTCACCGCCGTCTTCGTCCCCCTCGCCCTGTCCGCCCTGGGCGTGGGCGCCGCGACCGTGCGGCGCTCCGTCCGTACCGTCACACGAAGGCTCACACATGGCCGCACCCGTTGATTCCCCGCTCGCCGACCGCACCCCGGCGGGCCGCCGCCCGGCGACCGTCCCCTGGGTGGCGATGTACCACTCGGTGGGCGACTGCTCGGACGACCCGTACCGCGTCACGGTCACCCCGGACCGGCTGGAGCACCAGCTGACCTGGCTGCGGCGGCGCGGACTGCGGGGCGTGTCCGTGGCGGAGCTGCTGGACGCGCGCGCCCGCGGCGAGGGGCAGGACCTGGTCGGCCTGACCTTCGACGACGGCTACACCGACTTCCTCACCGGCGCGCTGCCGCTGCTGCGGCGTTTCCGGTTCAACGCGACCCTGTTCGTGCTGCCGGGGCGGCTCGGCGGCGACAACGCCTGGGACCCGCTCGGGCCGCGCAAGCCGCTGCTGACCGCCGACGGCGTCCGGCGCGCCGCCGGGGAGGGCGTGGAGATCGGCTCGCACGGGCTCACCCACGTCGACCTGACCCGCGCCGACGACACCGTGCTCGCCGCCGAGGTGACCGACAGCCGCGCCCGGCTCGCCGAGCTGACCGGCGCTCCGGCGGACGGCTTCTGCTACCCGTACGGCACGGTCGACGCGCGCGCCGTCGAGGCCGTGCGGAGGGCCGGTTACCGGTACGCCTGCGCCATCGACCCGGGCCCGCTGACCGGCCCGCACGCCCTGCCCCGGGCGCACGTCGGGCAGAACGACACGGCGTGGCGGCTGTACCTGAAGCTGCGGCTGCACCGCTGGCGCCGCCGTCCGGTGGAGGGCGTGTGAGATGAGGGTGCTGCACATCATCACCGGTCTCGGTGTGGGCGGCGCGGAGCAGCAGCTGCGGCTGCTGCTGCGTCACCTGCCCGTCGAGTGCGACGTGGTGACGCTCACCAACCCGGGTCCGGTCGCCGAGGGCCTGCGTGCCGACGGGGTGCGGGTGCTGCACCTGGGCATGGCGGGCAACCGCGACGTGGGCGTGCTGCCGCGCCTGGTCCGGGTGATCCGCTCCGGCGGCTACGACCTGGTGCACACGCATCTGTACCGGGCCTGCGTGTACGGCCGGCCGGCCGCGCGGGCGGCGGGCGTGCGGGCGGTCGTGGCGACCGAGCACTCGCTGGGCGACTCCCAGATGGAGGGCCGCGCGCTCACCCGGGGCGTGCGGGCGCTGTACCTGGCGAGCGAGCGGCTCGGCTCGGCGACGGTGGCCGTCTCCCCCACGGTGGCGGACCGGCTGAAGCGCTGGGGCGTGCCGGCCCCGCGGATCGAGGTGGTGCCGAACGGCATCGAGCTGGACCGCTTCCGCTTCGACCCCCGGCGACGGGAGCGCACCCGCCGGCGGCTGGGGCTGCCGGACGGCGCGTTCGTCGTCGGCGGGGTGGGCCGGCTCGCCCCCGGCAAGCGGTTCGACGTGCTGGTGCGGGCCCTCGCCGCGCTTCCGGAGGACTGCTGGCTGCTGCTGGTGGGCGGCGGGCCCGAGGAGCACGTGCTGCGCCGCACCGCCCACGAGGCCGGGGTGTCCGGGCGGGTGCTGTTCACCGGGGAACGGCCCGCCGTGCCGGACGGCTCCCCCGGCCCCGACCTGCCCTCGCTCACCTCGGCGATGGACCTCTTCGCGTCCCCGTCCACGGAGGAGGCGTTCGGCCTCGCGGTGGTGGAGGCCCTGGCCGCCGGGCTGCCCGTGCTCCACGGGTCCTGCCCGGCGATTGAGGACCTGCCGCCGGACGCCTCGGCCGGCGCGCGGCGGGTGCGCGGCGGCCCGGAGGCGTACGCCCGCGCGATCGCCGAGGTCCGCGCGGCGGGTCCGGCGCCGCGCACGGCCGCCGAGGCGGCCCGCCACTACAGCATCACCCGCAGCTCCGCCCGCCTCATGGACGTGTACGCGGCCGCCGTGGCCGGCCCGTCCCCGTCCCCCCACGCCAAGGAAGCCCGCCCCTCATGACCGACACCCCGACCCGTCTGCGCCTTCCGTCCCTGGACCGTGTCAGGAGGCTGCCCGCCTGGTCCGCGCTGGTGGCCGGCACGCTTCTCGGCGGCCTGTCCGGCGGCGCGTACGGCCTGCTCACACCGCCCGAGTACACGGCGACCAGTTACGTCGTGGCCGTTCCCACCGATCAGGCCACCCCGGAGTCCGCGCGGGGTTTCGCGCAGGCGTACGGGCGGGTGGCCACCCAGCTCGCGGTGCTGGGGGACGCGCAGGTGTGGGCCGGTGTGCCGGTGCGCACCCTGCGGGAGAGCGTGCGCACGGCGACCTCGCCGGACGCGCCGATGGTGTCCGTCACGGCCGTCTCCGAGCGGCCCGGGACGGCCGTGGACATGGCGAACGCGGTGGCGCGGGCGCTGACCCGGCACGCGGAGGACTCCAAGGACAGCACCCGGGTGCGGCTGGTGCAGTTCTCCCGCGCGGTGAAGCCGTCCGCGCCCGCGTCGGCGTCGCCGGCGGTGACCGCCCTGGTGGGCGCGAGCGCGGGCGGGCTGCTCGGCGGGCTCGCGCTGCTGGTCCGGCCCCGCCGCGGCGGCCGGGACGGGGAGCCGGCGCCCGCCGCCTCGGTGCCCGGTCCGGCCACCGCCGCCGTGCCGCGGTGACGGCGGCGGGCCGGGCCGGGGCGGACCCGGCGCTACCGGGAGCGCGACCACCAGTCGAGGCGCAGGCACAGCTTCCCGCCGAGCCAGTGCTCCACCCAGCGTCCGAGGTCCAGCGGCGCGCAGTGGTCCGGCGGCTCCGGTGCCGCGGGCGGCTCGGCGGGCGCCGGGGTCTGCGGGGCCTCGGGCGTGCGGCCGTAGAGGGCGGAACGGAAGACGCGGGAGGACTCCGGGTTCTCGTCGCACTGCCACACGCCGTGCGGGCAGTAGTCGGTCACCGTGTGGTAGAGGGGCCGGTGCCGCTGCATCCAGGCGAGCATGCCGCGCATGTACGCGGGATTGTCGCCGTTGCGGAAAAGCCCCCACTCCGGATAGGAGATCGGCTTTCCGTGCGCCTTGGCGAAATCGACGTGCGCCTGGAGTCCGTAGGGTTCCTTCACCTGTTCGTCGAAGGACATCCCGGACGGCTGGTCGTAGGAGTCCATTCCGATGATGTCGACGGTGTCGTCGCCGGGATAGCACTGCGTCCACGGCACGGCGTCGCGGCCCCGGTTGGGCGTGAACTCGAACCGGAATTCCTGGCCGGGGACGGAACGCATCGTGGTGACGATGCGGTTCCAGTACTTCTTCCAGTTCTCCGGGTCGGGGCCGCAGCGGTGGGTGTAGGTGACGCCGTTCATCTCCCAGCCGAGCACCAGCACGGTGTCCGGGATCTCCAGCGCGACGAGCCGTTCGGCGAGGGCGCGGAAGTGGTGGTCGAACTCGCCTGCCGCGCCGCGCCGCAGCAGCTCGCGGACCTCCGCGTCGGGCACGCCCGCCTCGTTGCGCTCCTGGAGCGGGACGTTGAGGACGAGCATCCGCTCGTCGTCGGCGTTGCGCCACCGCGCCCACGCCTCGAGGAAGCCGACGTCGCCCTCGATGTCCTTCCAGTGGTTGCCGGGCAGGTAGGTGTGGCCCACGCGCAGTTCCGCGCCGCCGAGCCAGCGGCTGAGCTGCTCCATCCGCTCCACGCCGCGCTCGTCGGAGGCGAGGAACGCGCCGAACGGCGGCACGCCCTGCGCGGGGGCGGGCGCGGACGGCGGGACGACCGCCGGCGGCCGCACCTCCGGGACGGCGGGCGCGGGAAGGTAGGGCACGGACACGGCGGGGACGTCCACATCGGGCGTGGGGAAGGCCGACGCGGCGGTCCCGGCGCCCGGTGCGGGCTGTGCTCCGGCGGCCGGTGCGGGGGGCCCGGTGGGGCCCGGCGACGCGGCCCCGGTGCCGTCCGTGGGCGCCGCCCCGGCCGCGGGACCCGCCGCCAGGGCGGCCGACACCACGACCGCCGCCGCGCCCACGGCCAGGGCGCGGGCCCGGACCCGCCTGTGCTGTGGGGCCATTGGCTGCTCCTCTTCTCGTTCACGTCCGCCTGCTGCCTTATGCCTCGCTGTTGACGAACAGTCATATGAAGTCAGCCATACGACATACGACAGTGCCACTGTCGCTGCGGCTTTCGAGTGCCGCTCTCCCCCGTGTGGGCGAGCCGGCGCCAGAAGAAAGTGAGAATGCGTGTCCCTGCTTGACACCCGGGTTCCCGCGGTTGTGCTGCGGATCGACCGGAATCCCTTTCACCACGGAACACTGGGCGCCGTCCGGTCGCTCGGCCGGGCGGGGGTGGACGTGCATGTCGTCGCCGACTGCGCGAAAAGCCCCGTGGCCCGTTCGCGGTTCGTGCGCCGGCTGCACACCCCGCCGCCCCCGGACGCGTCCCCGGACGAGATCCTCGCCGTGCTGCGCCGCGTGGCCGGACAGGTGGGACGCCCGGCGGTGCTGGTGCCGATGGACGACGCCACCGCGATCGCCGCGGCCCGGCTGCGCAAGGAGCTGGCCCCCTCCTACCTGCTGCCGGTGATGCCGCCGGCGCTGGCCGAACGCGTCGCGGACAAGGGCGAACTGGCCGGGCTGTGCGCCTCCGTGGGCGTGCCGCACCCGCGCACCCTGGTCCCGGACACCCCGGCGCGGGCCGCCGAGGACGCGCTGCGGCTCGGGCTGCCCGTGGTCGCCAAGTGGAGCCGGCCCTGGCTGCTCCCGGCGGGCTCCGGGCTGCGCAGCACGCGGGTGCTGCGCACGGCCGCCGAGGCGCGGGACCTGCACGCGCGCACCGCGGAGGCGGGCAGTCCGCTGCTGCTCCAGGCGTACCTGCCGCCCGGCGCGGACCGGGACTGGTTCTTCCACGGCTACGCCGACCGCACCGGGACGGTGCGGGCGGGCGGGCCGGGCCGCAAGCACCTGTCCTGGCCGCGCGGGGCGGGACTGACCGCGGTGGGCCGCTGGACGCCCGACGCGGAGGTGACCGCGCTCGCCGAGCGGCTCACCGGCGAGCTGGGCTACCGGGGCGTCTTCGACCTGGACTTCCGCCGTTGCGGCGCCACCGGCCGCCACCACCTCCTCGACTTCAACCCGCGCCCCGGCGCCCAGTTCCGGCTGTTCGCCGACAGCGCGGGCCTGGACGTCGTACGGGCGCTGCACGCGGACCTGACGGGGCGTCCACTGCCCGACGGCGATCCGGTGGCCGGCCGGGCGTTCGTGGTGGAGAACTACGCGCCCCTCGCCGCGCTGCGTCCCGCGCCCGGCGGGCGCGAACTGGCCTGGTACGCGGGCGACGACCGCGCCCCGGGCTGGGCGATGTGGGCCCTGTGGGCCCGCCATGTGTCCGGCCGGCTGCGCCGGCGCCTGGGCGCCGCGGCCGAGGTCCCGGCGCAGCGCCCGGCGCCCCGGCCGGACACGCCCTCCCTGACGACCGACAACGAGAAGGCGAGCAGCTGATGATGTACGACCTCCTGGTGGTGGGCGCGGGTCCGTACGGTCTGTCGATCGCGTCGCACGCGGCGGCGGCCGGTCTGAACCTGCGCGTCCTCGGCCGGCCCATGGCGTCCTGGCGGGACCACATGCCGGCCGGGATGCTCCTGAAGTCGGAGCCGTGGGCGTCCAACCTGTCCGACCCGGCCGGACGCTGGCGGCTGGACGCGTACTGCGTCGAGCGAGGCCTGACCGCCCGTCACGCGCAGCCGATCCCGGTGGCGGACTTCGCCTCGTACGGGCTGTGGTTCGCGCGCAACGCCGTGCCGGCGGTGGACGAGCGGCTGGTCGCGCGGGTGTCGTCGGGCCCGGAGGGCTTCAGCGCGGTCGCCGAGGACGGGGAGGTGCTGCACGCGCGGACGGTGGCGCTGGCGGTGGGCGTGATGCCGTTCATCGAGGTGCCGGCGGCGCTGCGCGGGCTGCACCCGACGCTGGTGACGCACAGCAGCCACCACAGTGACCTGGGCCCCTTCCAGGGCAAGGACGTCACGGTGATCGGCGGCGGGCAGGCGGCGCTGGAGACGGCGGCGCTGCTGGCGGAGCAGGGCACGCGGGTGCGGGTGCTGGCGCGGGCGGAGCGGCTGCGCTGGAACGACGTGCCGCCGCCGTGGGAGCGCCCGTGGTGGCAGTCGCTGCGCTCCCCGCACAGCGGTCTGGGCCCGGGCTGGCGGAACTGGTTCTACGCGGAGCGGCCGGGGCTGTTCCGGCGGCTGCCGGAGGCGACCCGGACCCGGATCGCGGCGACGGCGCTGGGTCCGGCGGGCGCCTGGTGGGTGCGGGAGCGGGTGGAGCGCGCGGTGGACCTGCTGCCGGGCCACGAGGTGACCGCGGCGGCCGCGGTGCCGGGCGGGCTGCGGCTGGAGCTGGCCGACCGGACGGGCGGGCGGCGCACCCTGGAGACCGAGCACGTCATCGCCGCCACCGGCTTCAAGGCGCACCGCGACCGGCTGGGGCTGCTGTCGGCGGAGCTGCGCGGCGCGATGACGGCGCTGCCCGGCGGGTCCCCGGTGGTCGACCGGGGCTTCGAGTCGTCCTACCCCGGCCTGTTCCTGGCGGGTCTGGTGACGGCGCCCGGGTTCGGCCCGGCGATGCGGTTCGTGCACGGAGCGACGTTCACGGCGTCGACGCTGGTGCAGGGGGTGCGCAGGCGGCTGCGGGCGGCCCCGGCGCGCGGGACCGTGCCGGTGCCCGCGGGCGCCGGCCGCGGCGGCGCGCCGGCCCCGGTGCGCGGCTGACGGCCGGAGCGACGAAGCGTCCCCCGGACCAGGAGGTCCGGGGGACGCTTCGTGCCGGGGGCGCGGATGCCGGGTGGGGTGGGCCCGGCATCCGCGGGGTCGTCAGGGGCGGGCGCCGACGCGGCCGCGGCGGTACAGCACGGCCCCGCCGGTGAGCAGCACGGCACCGGCGGCGGAGGCGGCCACCAGGCCGTCGGTGCCGGTCTCCGCGAGGTGCGGCGGGCTGTCCGGCGTGTCGGCGGCCGGCGGCTCGACGTGCTTCGGCGGCGTCACGGCCTCGGCGGGCGGCTCGGGCTTGTCCTTCTCCGGCGTCTTCTCCCGCTCCTTCTCCTTGTGGCCGGACTCGTTGACGCAGGTGTTGTCGCTCGCGTCGTTGAAGAGGCCGACGAGGTTGACGCTGTTGCCGCACGCGTTCAGCGACAGGTCGACGGGCGCCTGGATGACGTTGCCGGAGAGCACGCCGGGCGATCCCTTGGCGGCGCCGGTCGCGTGGGCCCCGCCGCTCTCGGCGTGCGAGACGCCCGAGGAGGCCTCGTGGCGGGGGTGCGCCGAGTGGTCCGAGCGGTCCGGGGACTTCCCGCCGTGCGAGCCCTCCGAGACGTTGGCGCAGGTGTTGTCGGAGGCGCTGTTGAGCCCGCCGACGACGGTGACGTCGTTGCCGCAGGCGTTCACGGGGGCGTGGACCGGCGCCTGCACGTTGTTCCCGGACAGCACACCGGGCGAGCCCTCGGCGCCACCGGCCGCGTGGGCCCCGCCGGACCGCTTGCCGTGGCCGCCGGACTCGTTGACGCAGGTGTTGCCGGACGCGCTGTTGAGAGCTCCCACGGCGGTGACGGTGTTGCCGCAGGCGTTCACGGGGGCGTGGACCGGCGCCTGCACGTTGTTCCCGGACAGCACACCGGGAGAATCCTCGGCACCGCCCCCCGCGTACGAGTCGGCGAGGGCGGGGGTTCCGTACAGGGACAGAATGCCCGTGGCGGCAGCGGCCGCCGTGAACACTCCCCTGCTCAGGGTCTGTCGCAATGTGATGGTCTTCCTGCTTGGAGATGGGAGGCCGACCCCGACATGGAGAGAGGCGGCCGGGGCCGCGCGTCACGGCCCCGGCTGCCCTGTGGCCTGTCTCCCTTTCCAACCCCGCTGCCGGGATTCGGTTGCGCAGGTTCACCCGGTTGGCCCGCGTGCGGCGCACGCGGGAGCGGGTCAGGACACCACGTCCTTGCGCGCGAACCCCCGGAACGCCAGTGCGAACAGCACGAGCGCGTACGTCACGGACACCGACGCGCCCTGGATCATGCCGGACCACTCCGGGGTGGTCTGGACGGCGTCCGCCCAGGCGAACTGCCAGTGGGCCGGCAGGAAGTGCCGCCAGTCGCCGAGGGCGGTCACGGCGTCCAGGACGTTGCCGACGATCGTCAGCCCGACGGCGCCGCCGACCGCGCCCAGCGGGGCGTCGGTGCGGGTGGACAGCCAGAACGCCAGTCCGGCGGTGACCAGCTGCGACACGAAGAGGTACGCGACGACCACCACGAGCCGCCCGGCGGCGGTGGCGGGGTCGAGCGTGCCGCCGGTCGGGATGTGCAGCGGGCCCCAGCCGTAGGCGACGGTGCCGACGGCGAGCGCCACCACCGGCAGCAGCACCATCGCGGCGAGGCTGAGCCCCAGTCCGACGGCCAGCTTGGACCACAGCAGCCGCATCCGGGGCACGGGCGCGGCGAGCAGGTAGCGCAGGGAGGACCAGCCGGCCTCCGAGGCGACGGTGTCCCCGCAGAACAGGGCGACCGGGATGACCAGCAGGAAGCCCGCCGACACGAAGAGGTTGACGGCGGCGAAGTTGGCCCCGGACGCGGTGGCCGTGTCCATCAGGTTCACCCGGCCGCCGGGGCGGTCCGGCTCCCCGCCGATGGCGAAGGCGATCACCAGCACGAACGGCAGCACGGCGAGGACCGCGCCCATGACGAGGGTGCGCCGCCGCTTGAGCTGGCGGACCAGCTCGACCCGCAGCGGCAGGGTGCGGCCGGCGCGGTAGCCGTCGGCGGTCTCGGCGGGCGCGGGCGGCCCGGAGGGCCCGGACTGCTCGGTCCGCTCGGTGAGCGCGCTCATGCGGAACCTCCGATCAGGGTGAGGAAGGCGTCCTCGAGGCGGCGGTGCGGACCCACCGACGTCACGGGCACCTCCAGCCGGACGAGTTCCGCGATCAGCCGGGGGGCGGTGCCGCCGGCATCGAGCCGGACCAGCAGTCCCTCGTCGGTGCGGACGGCGGAGGCGACGCCGGGCAGCGCGGCGACCTTCTCGGCGAGCGGCTCCTCGACGGGCGTGACGGTGCCGACGAGGAGGGTGTCGCCGGAGCCGGTGATGTCGTGCACCGGTCCGGCCTGGACCAGTCGGCCGCGGTCCATGACGACGAGGTGGGTGCAGGACTGCTCGACCTCCGCCAGCAGGTGGCTGGAGACGATCACCGTGCGTCCGGCGGCCGCGTACCGGATCATCACCTCGCGCATCTCGCGGATCTGCGGCGGGTCGAGGCCGTTGGCCGGTTCGTCGAGGATCAGCAGGTCCGGCAGGCCGAGCATGGCCTGGGCGATGGCGAGGCGCTGGCGCATGCCCTGCGAGTAGGTGCGCACCGCGCGGGCGAGGGCGTCGCCGAGGCCGGCGATCTCCAGGGCCTCGTCGAGGTGGGCGTCCTCGGGCGGGCGGCCGGTGGCGGCCCAGTACAGCTCCAGGTTCTCCCGGCCGGACAGGTGCGGCAGGAAGCCCGCGCCCTCGACGAAGGCGCCGACCCGGGAGAGCACGGGGGCGCCGGGGCGGACGGCGTGGCCGAACACCCGGATCTCGCCGTCGTCGGGCCTGATGAGGCCCATCAGCATGCGCAGGGTGGTGGTCTTGCCGGCGCCGTTGGGCCCGAGCAGGCCGAGCACCTGGCCCTTCTCCACCCGGAACGACAAATCCCGCACGGCGTACCGGTCGGCGGAGCGGGCGTACCGCTTGCTCAGGCCGGTGATCTGGAGGGGGACGTCGGCCAGGTCCGGGTCGGGGGCCGGGGCGGCGGTGCGGCGGCGGCCGGTGAGCAGCAGCGCGAGCGCGACGGCCGCGCCGGCGACCGGCAGCCACATCACCCACGCGGGCAGCGGGGCCGCGGCGGTGGTCACGCCGGGGGCGGTGGGCACCGTGAGGTCGCTCCTCAGGGACACGGTGTACGTCGCCGGGGCGGCCGGGGAGGCATGGGCGAGGTCGGTGGAGGCGAGGACCAGGCGCAGCCGGTGGCCCTTGCGGACCTCGTGGTCGACGGCCGGGAGGGTGAGCTCCACGTCCTTCCCGGCGCGGGCGCCCTCGACGCGGACCGGGGTGACGAGCTGGGAGGGCAGCACCTGCTGCCGGCCGTCCGGGCCGACGTCGTAGACCTTGGCGAAGAGGACGGCGTCGTCACTGGTGGACCTGACCCGCACGGTGACGGCCGGGGAGCCGGTGACGCGCAGGTCGCGGGCGACGGGTGCGGACTCGAAGCGGGCGTGCTGGCCCGGGAAGTCCAGGGAGACGCCGATGCCGAGGGAGGAGAGCTGGGAGAGGCCGTCGGCGCCGCCGATGCCGGGCAGCGCGGACACGGCGGGCGGGCTGGCGCCGGCCGGGTTGGCGAAGCTCTGCTCGCGGCCGGTGAGCTTCACGGAGCGGCCGTCGCCGCGCAGGCCCGGGTAGGCGTCGGCGCTCGCGCCGCGCAGCTGGGCCCGGCCGTCGGTGGAGTCGACGCCCCCGGTGCGGGTGACGCGGAAGGCGGGGCCGGTGCCGGCGTTCTCGTCGCCCTTGAGGTACCGGTCGAACCAGGCGCGGACGCGTCCGTGCAGCCGGTCGGTCTCGGGGTCGCCGCCGTCGTGCCCGCCGGCGAGCCAGTCGACCGCGACGGGGGCGCCGTTGGCGCGGATCGCGCGTGCGGCGGCGTCGGCCTGGCCGAGCGGGAACAGCGAGTCGGTCTGCCCCTGCATCAGCAGGGTGGGCACGTCGATGCGGTCCGCGACGGCGGCCGGCGAGCGTGCTTCGAGGAGGGCCCGCGCCCGCTCGTCGGGCACGCCGGACTCGGCGACCCGCTCGTACATGGCGCACAGCTCGGGCTCGAAGCGGGCGCAGCCGCCGCCGGAGGTGACGAAGGCGCCCGCCCACAGCTTCTTGAACACGCCGCCCGGGAACAGGGCCTCGGCGAGGTCGAAGTAGGTGATGGCCGGGGCGATGGCGTCGATCCGGTCGTCGTGTCCCGCGCCGAGCAGGGCGACGGCCCCGCCGTAGGAGTTGCCGGCCATGCCCACGCGGGGGTCGCCGTCCCCGTCGAGGCGGACCTCGGGCCGCGTGGCCAGCCAGTCGACGAGCCGGGAGACGTCGGCGACCTCGCCCTCGGGGTCGTTCAGCCCGATCTTCCCGGTGGACCGGCCGAAGCCGCGCGCGGACCAGGTGAGGACGGCGTACCCGTCGCGGGCGAGGTCCTCGGCCTGCTCCCGGACGTCCTCCTTGCTGCCGCCGAAGCCGTGGCCGAGCAGCACGGCGGGGCGCCGGCCGCCGGGTCCGGCGGTGAAGTAGGAGGTGTCGACGCGCACCCCGTCGTCCGTGGTCATGACGCGGTCGGCGCGGCGCACGGGGGGCGCGTCGTCGGAGGCGACGGCGGTCCAGGTGCCGGCCCCCGCGAGCACGGCGACGGCGGCCGCGGCGGCGAGGGCGCGCCGGGGGCGCGGCCGCCGTGACCGCAGCCACCGCGGTCCGGGCAGTCGAAGATCCATGCGCCCACGGTACGGGGTCGACCTGTCGCCGGGTTGTCGGCCTCGGACCGAACCCGGGGGGCCTCCCCGCGGTGTGCGCGGGGCTGGTGCCGTGCCGCGTCCGCGGTGGCGGAAGGGACGGGGCGCGCGGAGGCCGCCCGCACGGCGGGCGGCCTCCGCGAAGGGGAGTGGGACTCAGCACCAGGCGTGGTGGACGGACCCGTCGCCGTTCTCGTCCACCGAGTCGTCCCAGATGTTGTCGGCCGACGTCCAGGGCGGTGTGCCGGCGGACCTGGCCGCGGCGGCGCTGGCCCGCCAGGGCGACGCGGAGGACGCGCTGCCGGCGGAGCTCCGCCGGCAGGCCCTGCTCGCCGCCGTCCACTCCTTCGTCGACCGCCGCCTCGGCACGCGGCAGCTCACACCGGAGACGATCGCCGCCGCTCACCACATCTCCGTCCGCCATCTGCACCGCCTCTTCAGGGAGCGGGGGACGACCGTGAGCGAGTGGATCCGCCACCGGAGGCTGGAGCGCTGCCGCCAGGACCTGCTCACTCCGGCCTGCGCGGAACTGACGGTCCAGGCGATTGGCGCGCCCTGGGGTTTCCGGCACGCCTCGGACTTCAGCAGGGCCTTCAGCGGTGCGTACGGCATGCCGCCCGGCGAGTACCGGCGACAGGGAACGGCGGAACGGCGTCCCCGCGGTGCCGCACAGCAGTCCTCCGGGTCCGGCGACACGGTGCGCGATCGCACGAGGGGGCGGACGCGTTGACGGTGCGGTGCGGCGGGGGTGACGGGGACGCCCCGGCACGCTGACCGGGTCCTCCTGCGCGCCTGAGGTCCGCGGAGAGGTGCGCGCCCCCGCCTCGGCGCACGCGGAGGCGGGGGCGCGGAAGGTCCGGCGCGGGCTCAGTGGTTGCGGGGGAAGCCCAGGTCGACGCCGGCCGGGGCGTCCGCCGGGTCGGGCCAGCGGGTGGTGACGACCTTGCCGCGGGTGTAGAAGTGCGTGCCGTCGTTGCCGTAGATGTGGTGGTCGCCGAAGAGGGAGTCCTTCCAGCCGCCGAAGGAGTGGTAGCCGACCGGGACCGGGATCGGGACGTTGACGCCGACCATGCCGGCCTCGACCTCGAGCTGGAAGCGGCGGGCGGCGCCGCCGTCCCGGGTGAAGATCGCGGTGCCGTTGCCGAACGGCGAGGCGTTGACGATGTCCAGGGCCTCCTCGTACGTGTCGGCGCGCAGCACGCACAGGACGGGGCCGAAGATCTCGTCCTGGTAGGCCTTGGCGGTCGTCGGCACCTTGTCGAGCAGGGAGATGCCGATCCAGTGGCCGTTCTCGTAGCCGTCGACCGTGTGGCCGGTGCCGTCCAGGACCACCTCGGCGCCCTCGTCCGCCGCGCCGGCGACGTAGGAGGCGACCTTGTCGCGGTGGGCGGCGGTGATCAGCGGGCCCATCTCGGAGGCCGGGTCGTCGCCCGGACCGATCCTGATCTTCTCGGCGCGCTCGCGGATCTTCTCCACCAGCTCGTCGCCGATCGCGCCGACGGCGACGACCGCGGAGATGGCCATGCAGCGCTCGCCGGCCGATCCGTAGGCGGCGGACACGGCGGCGTCGGCGGCCGCGTCGAGGTCGGCGTCGGGCAGCACCAGCATGTGGTTCTTGGCGCCGCCGAGGGCCTGCACGCGCTTGCCGTGGGCGGAGGCGGTGGTGTGGATGTGGCGGGCGATGGGCGTGGAGCCGACGAAGGAGACGGCCTTGACGTCCGGGTGCTCCAGGAGGCGGTCGACGGCCGCCTTGTCGCCGTGCACGACGTTGAACACGCCCTCGGGCAGCCCGGCCTCGGCGAGCAGCTCGGCGAGGCGGACGGAGGCGGACGGGTCCTTCTCGCTGGGCTTGAGCACGAAGGTGTTGCCGCAGGCGATGGCGAGGGGGAACATCCACATCGGCACCATCGCCGGGAAGTTGAACGGGGTGATGCCGGCGACCACGCCGAGCGGCTGGCGGATGGACGCCACGTCCACGCGGCTGGCCACCTGGGTGGACAGCTCGCCCTTGAGCTGGACGTTGATGCCGCAGGCCAGGTCGACGATCTCCAGGCCGCGCGCGACCTCGCCGAGGGCGTCGGAGTGCACCTTGCCGTGCTCGGCGGTGATCAGCTCGGCGATCTCGTCGCGGTGGGCGTCGAGCAGCGCGCGGAACCTGAACAGGATCGAGGTGCGCTGGGCGAGGGAGGACTGCCCCCAGGTCCGGAACGCCTCCTTGGCGGCGGCGACCGCGGCGTCGACCTCCTCGACGGAGGCGAAGGCGACCTTGGTGGTGACCTCGCCGGTCGCCGGGTTCGTCACCGGGCCGTAGGTTCCCGAGGCGCCTTCGGCGGTCCTGCCGCCGATCCAGTGGTTGACGATCTTCGTCATGACCGAGAACTCCTTCGCAGAGGGCGGCGTCGGGGGGAGACGTGCCGTTCGTACAGCTCATGGGGCGGTGCCGCGGACGGGCGTGCCGCGGCGACGGCCACGGGCCCATCCCACCAGTGACGGGGTGCCGGGCGGGCCCGACACTGTGTCGGCCGTTCGGGTCCCCGCGTGGACACATGGGTCCTGGGGGCGGGCGTCCGGGACGGAACCTCCGGCGCGGGGCCGCGGCGGGCGGGGAGTCGTCGCTCGCACCTCGCTCCTGCCAAAGCGAGGCGGCCTCCCGCGCCGGAGGCGATCTGTGACGGGGCGACGCCCTGGGCGCCCCGACGGCCGGAAAGCGCCCGGCGGCGGTGGAGGCTCGCCATGACGCTCCCTTCGCACGTCTCGTCCGCCCTGCGGGGTCCGAGGGCTCTCCCGAGTTCTAGCCCCGTGCGCGAAGCCCTGTCAATGTTTTGTCCGGACATTCGGACGAGAATGTCGCCCCCGCCACCGGAAAAGCGGCCGGACCGGTGCGGAAGGACGCCGTGGACGTCCATGCGCCCCGCCGATGTGCCGGAGTGCGCCTGTGTGTCACTCCTGTCACGAACGCACCGGTCGCGTCACGGATGTCACACGCGGGCGGTCCTTCCGTCACACCTGCGCACGAGCCCTCCGTGTAAGCGGACCGGCTCGTTCTTCCGCACCACGCTTGTCGATCGCCGGCGCACGCCCGGCTCCCCCTGACGGCCGCCCCGGCCGTCGCCGGAGCGTGCGCGGGGAGGTGCACACATGACCGAGCTGTGGTCGTACAAGGACATCGCGGCCCACATCAAGGTGCAACCGGACACCGTGCGCTCCTACCGCAAGCACGGCCTGCTGCCGCCGCCGGACCGGGTGGAGGGCGGGAAGCCCTACTGGCGCCCCGACACGGTCCGCCGCTGGGCCGCCGCCCGCCCCGGCAACCGCGACCGCCGGGGCTGAACACGCGCACGGACGACGCCGTGCCCCCGCACGGCCGGTGCGGGGGCGCGGCGTCGTCCGTGCGGGCGCTCAGCTCCAGGGTTCGATCACGGTGACCCCGGCGCCCGGGGCGTCGCCCATCGCGGCGAGCGCCGCGGGGACCGCGTCCAGGCCGATCACGGAGGTGACCAGCAGGTCGGGGCGGAGCACCCCGGCGCGCACCAGATCCAGCATCGGCGGGTAGGCGTGCGCGGCCATGCCGTGGCTGCCGTGGATCTCCAGCTCCAGCGCGACGGCGCGGGCCATGGGCACGGGGGTCGTGCCCGTCTCCGAGGGGAGCAGGCCCACCTGCACGTGCCGGCCCCGCCTGCGCAGGCCGTTCACCGAGGCGGCGCAGGTGACGGGCGCGCCCAGGGCGTCCAGGGAGAGGTGGGCGCCGCCGCCGGTCAGCTCGCGGACCGCGCCGGCCGTGTCGGTCACCGCCGAGGCGTCCACGCACTCCGCCGCGCCGAACCGCCGGGCCAGCGCGAGGGCGTCCGGTGACACGTCGACCGCGACGACCCGCGCGCCGGCCGCCGCCGCGATCATCACCGCGGACAGGCCGACGCCCCCGCAGCCGTGCACCGCCACCCACTCCCCCGCCGCGACCCGGCCCCGCTGGACCACGGCCCGGTAGGCGGTGGCGAAGCGGCAGCCGAGGGAGGCGGCCGTGGCGTACGCCATGCCGTCGGGCACGGCGACCAGGTTCACGTCGGCGTGGTCGAGGGCCACGTACCGGGCGAAGGAACCCCAGTGGGTGAAGCCGGGCTGGGTCTGGCGCTCGCACACCTGCTGGTCGCCGGCCGCGCAGGCGGGGCAGGAGCCGCAGGCGCAGACGAACGGCACGGTGACCCGGTCCCCGGCGCGCCAGCGGGTGACCCGGGCGCCGGCCGCCTCGACGACTCCGGCGAGTTCGTGCCCGGGGACGTGCGGGAGGGCGACGTCCGGGTCGTGGCCCTGCCAGGCGTGCCAGTCGCTGCGGCACAGGCCGGTGGCCTCCACGCGGACCACCACCCCGTGCTCCGCCGGCTCCGGGTCCGCGACCTCGCGCACCTCGGCCGGTTCCCCGTACCGCTCGAACACCACCGCTCGCATGCCAGGTCCCGCCTTCCCGTGATCGCCGCTGTCGCCGGAACGCTATCCCCGGGCCGTCGCACCCCGGCGCGCGGGCCGCCCCGCTCCCGCGCACCCTGTCCCGGATTGATACCCCCTAGGGGTATAGTGTGAGGGAGACGGGGTCCTCAGGGACCCCGGCGACCCCCTGCACACCCCCACGTCCCGACGAGGAGAACGACATGACGTCCCAGACCGACACCCAGGGTTCCGTCACCACCGTCTACCAGGTGACCGGGATGAGCTGCGGGCACTGCGAGGGCGCCGTCTCCGGCGAGATCTCCCAGCTCCCCGGCGTCAGCTCGGTGACGGCCGTCGCCTCCTCCGGCGAGGTGACCGTGGTCTCCGCGGCCCCGCTCGACGAGGCCGCCGTGCGCGCCGCCGTCGACGAGGCCGGCTTCGAGCTGGCCGGCACCGTCTGACCCGGGGCCGTACCCCGAAGGCACCCCCACGCGGCGTGAACCGGGCCGCACCGGCCACCTGGAGGACCGGCCCCCGCGGCCCGGACCGCCGCCTCCCCGCACCCCGGACGTCCCTGGAGCACGGACATGACCAGCACCACCGCCCCCGAGGCGCCGGCCGCCGCCGGGCAGCCGGCCCCCTCCGAGGTCGAGCTGCTCATCGGCGGGATGACCTGCGCCTCCTGCGCGGCCCGCGTCGAGAAGAAGCTCAACCGCATGGAGGGCGTCACCGCCACGGTGAACTACGCGACCGAGAAGGCCCGGATCACGTATCCGCCGGGCGTCGGGGTCGCCGACCTGATCACCACGGTGGTGAAGACCGGTTACACCGCCGAGGAACCGGCGCCCGAGCGGCAGGAGGAGCAGGAGACGGCCTCCGGGACCGGCCCGGAGACGGCCGCCCTGCGCACCCGGCTGATCGTCTCCGCGCTGCTCTCCCTGCCGGTGGTGCTGCTGGCGATGGTCCCGCCCCTGCAGTTCGACCACTGGCAGTGGCTCTCCCTGGCCCTCGCCGCGCCGGTCGTGGTGTGGGGCGCGGCACCGTTCCACCGGGCCGCCTGGACCAACCTGCGGCACGGCGCGGCCACCATGGACACCCTGGTGTCGGTGGGCACGCTGGCCGCGTTCGGCTGGTCGCTGTGGGCGCTGTTCCTCGGTGACGCGGGCGAGCCGGGCATGCGGCACCCCTTCGAACTCACCGTGTCCCGCACCGACGGGGCCTCCGCCCTCTACCTGGAGGTCGCCGCCGGCGTCACCTCGTTCCTCCTGCTCGGCCGCTATCTGGAAGCCCGCTCCAAGCGCCGTGCGGGCGCCGCGCTGCGGGCGCTGATGGAGCTGGGCGCCAAGGACGTGACCGTGCTGCGGGACGGCCGTGAGGTGCGGGTCCCGGCCGAGCGGCTGGCCGTGGGCGACCGGTTCGTGGTCCGCCCCGGCGAGAAGATCGCCACGGACGGCACGGTCGTCGAGGGCTCCTCCGCCGTGGACGCGTCCATGCTGACCGGCGAGTCCGTGCCGGTGGACGTGACCGCCGGCGACACCGTCACCGGCGCCACCGTCAACGCGGGCGGCCGGCTCGTCGTCGAGGCCACCCGGATCGGCTCGGACACGCAGCTCGCGCGGATGGCGAAGCTGGTGGAGGACGCGCAGACCGGCAAGGCGCAGGTGCAGCGCCTCGCCGACCGGATCTCCGGGGTGTTCGTGCCCGTGGTGCTGCTCATCGCGGCCGCCACCTTCGGACTGTGGCTGGGCAACACCGGCGACACCGTCGCCGCGTTCACCGCGGCCGTCGCCGTGCTGATCATCGCCTGCCCGTGCGCCCTCGGGCTGGCCACGCCGACCGCGCTGATGGTCGGCACCGGGCGGGGCGCCCAGCTCGGCATCCTCATCAAGGGTCCCGAGGTGCTGGAGTCCACCCGGCGCGTGGACACCGTCGTCCTGGACAAGACCGGGACCGTCACCACCGGCCGGATGTCCCTGCGCGCGGTGCACGCCGCCGAGGGCACCGACGAACGGGAGCTGCTGCGGCTCGCGGGCGCCCTGGAGCACGCCTCCGAGCACCCGGTGGCCCGTGCGATCGCCGCGGGCGCGCAGGAGCGGGTCGGGACGCTGCCCGGGGCCGAGCAGTTCGAGAACGTCCCGGGCCGGGGCGTGCGCGGGCGCGTGGAGGGTCGCGAGGTGGCCGTGGGGCGGCTGTCCGAGGTGTTCGGGGAGCTGCCGCCGGAGCTGGCGCGGGCCAAGGAGGAGGCCGAGCGGGCCGGGCACACCGCGGTGGTGGCCGGCTGGGACGGGGCGGCACGCGGTGTCCTCGCCGTCGCCGACACGGTGAAGGAGACCAGCGCCGAGGCGGTCCGCGCCCTGCGGGCGCTGGGGCTCACGCCGGTGCTGCTCACGGGCGACAACCGGGCGGTGGCCGAGGCGGTGGCGCGCACCGTCGGCATCGACGAGGACCGGGTGATCGCCGAGGTGCTGCCCGAGGACAAGGCCGACGTGGTGCGGCGGCTCCAGGAGGAGGGACGCAGCGTCGCCATGGTGGGCGACGGCGTCAACGACGCGGCCGCGCTGGCCGTCGCCGACCTGGGGCTCGCCCTGGGCACCGGCACGGACGCGGCGATCGAGGCGGGCGACCTGACCCTGGTCCGCGGCGACCTGAGAGTGGCGGCGGACGCGATACGGCTGTCCCGGCGCACCCTCTCCACGATCAAGGGCAACCTCGTGTGGGCGTTCGGCTACAACGTGGCCGCGCTTCCGCTGGCCGCGGCGGGACTGCTGAACCCGATGATCGCCGGGGCCGCGATGGCGTTCTCGTCGGTGTTCGTGGTGACCAACAGCCTCCGGCTGCGGTCGTTTCATTGAGGTCTCAAGTTGGGCAGGCCCCCTGGAGTCCGGTAAGACCCTCACATAAGCTCTTCACAAGCCTCGCGCATCCTCCTTACGCTGGGGTCCCGTGAGAGGTTTGCGGGCTCCTGCGCACTGTGGGGAGATATGCAAGAGACGCAGATCACAGTGATCTGAACGTAACCATCGAAGGGGTTCGAAGGTCTAAGTTGGCGATGTCGGGCAGCGTCTTGGGGGGCGCTTCCTGGCATCTGGGGATGTCTTGGGGGACTTCTCCAGAGATTGCGTTGCCGGGGCACGTGCCCAGGGAAGCTTTGAGCGGCCCTCCCGACGTGCGGTGTCCCGGCAGACCGCACACCGACGAGTGCGGCGGGTTCAGGTCCGTCGTACTCACACAGCGATTCAGGCGCTGTCCTCACAGGCGCCCGGCCGGATCCCGTGGGGGGAATCCGCACCGGGACATGGGAAGGCGCCCTGGTTCGTCGGCCCGTGGGGGGACCGGCGGCCAGGGCGCCTTCTTCTTCGCGTTCTTCTCTTCGCGTTCTTCTCCGCGGCGGCCCGACGCGCCCGAAGGGGCGCGGACGGCTCCGCCGCTCGGGCGCGACCGGCCACGAGACGGTCCGCGGCCGCCCGCGCCCCTCCAGCGACGGAACTCTCAGGCGTACGACACCCGCACCGGCAGGTGTCAGCGCTTCTCGACGGGGACGAAGTCGCGCTCGACGACGCCCGTGTAGATCTGGCGCGGGCGGCCGATGCGGGAACCCGGCTCCTTGATCATCTCGTGCCACTGGGCGATCCAGCCCGGGAGGCGGCCGAGGGCGAACAGCACCGTGAACATCTCGGTCGGGAAACCCATGGCCCGGTAGATCAGGCCGGTGTAGAAGTCCACGTTCGGGTAGAGGCTGCGCGAGACGAAGTAGTCGTCGGAGAGCGCGTGCTCCTCCAGCTTGAGCGCGATGTCCAGCAGCTCGTCGGACTTGCCGAGGGCGGACAGCACGTCGTGCGCGGCGGCCTTGATGATCTTGGCGCGCGGGTCGAAGTTCTTGTAGACCCGGTGGCCGAAGCCCATCAGGCGGACGCCGTCCTCCTTGTTCTTCACCTTGCGGATGAAGGAGTCGACGTCGCCGCCGGAGTCGCGGATGCCCTCCAGCATCTCCAGCACCGACTGGTTGGCGCCGCCGTGCAGCGGGCCCCACAGGGCGTTGATGCCGGCGGAGATCGAGGCGAACATGTTCGCCTGCGAGGAGCCGACCAGGCGGACCGTGGAGGTGGAGCAGTTCTGCTCGTGGTCCGCGTGCAGGATCAGCAGCTTGTCCAGGGCGGAGACGACGACCGGGTCGAGCTCGTACTCCTGCGCCGGCACGGAGAAGGTCATGCGCAGGAAGTTCTCGACGTAGCCGAGGTCGTTGCGCGGGTAGACGAACGGGTGGCCGACCGACTTCTTGTAGGCGTAGGCCGCGATCGTCGGGAGCTTGGCGAGCAGGCGGATGGTGGAGAGGTTGCGCTGCTCCTCGTCGAACGGGTTGTGGCTGTCCTGGTAGAACGTGGACAGCGCGGAGACCACCGAGGACAGCATGGCCATCGGGTGGGCGTCGCGCGGGAAGCCCTTGTAGAAGTTCTTGACGTCCTCGTGCAGCAGGGTGTGCTGCGTGATGTCGCCCTTGAACCCGGCCAGCTGGTCGACGGTGGGCAGCTCGCCGTTGATCAGCAGGTAGGCGACCTCCAGGAAGGTGGAGCGCTCGGCCAGCTGCTCGATCGGGTAGCCGCGGTACCGGAGGATGCCGGCCTCGCCGTCGAGATAGGTGATCGCGGATTTGTAGGCGGCGGTGTTGCCGTAGCCGCTGTCCAGCGTCACCAGACCGGACTGGGCGCGGAGCTTCCCGATGTCGAAGCCCTTGTCACCGACGGTGCTGTCGATCACCGGGTAGGTGTACTCGCTGCCGTCGTACCGCAGTACTACAGAGTTGTCGCTCACGTCTTCCCTCACCGACGTTGTGCCTCATCTTCGAGGTGCCCTGACTGTCTCTACCATCCCCCACTCGGCTCAGGAGAGTGCACTCGGGGTCGACCATCGGGCCTATTGACGGCACTGAGTGCCGTCAACTTGCCCATCCTGCCCCCTGTGTTCCCCATCCGGAAGCCCTGTGTGACCTTCACGACTCATTTGATCGATCATTTTTCGGTGACGGGGCCTTCACCGCGGCCCCGCCCCCGCCGGGAGGCGGTCCCCTCCGGGTCCCCCGCCCGGCGTTCCGGAACCGGCGGAGCGGGGTCGGGTCCCGGGGGAACGGGGTCGGGTTCCAGGGGAGCGGGGTCGGGTCCCGGGGGGAGCGGGGTCGGGTCCCAGGGGAGCGGGGTCGGGTCCCAGGGGAGCCGGGTCAGGTCCCGCCTGACGGACCGGAACCGGCGGACCGCGGTCCCGCCCCGGCCGGACCCGTGCCCGCGAGCCGCATGTCGAGCGCCGTGCACCGGCGGCCGGCCGACAGGGTGCGCACCGCCTGTCCGACGGCCTTGCGGGAGCCGACCAGGACGACCAGTTCCTTGGCCCGGGTCACCGCCGTGTAGAGCAGGTTGCGCTGGAGCATCATCCACGCGCCCGTGGTGACGGGGATGACCACCGCCGGGTACTCGCTGCCCTGGGAACGGTGGATGGTCACGGCGTAGGCGTGGGCCAGTTCGTCCAGCTCGTCGAAGTCGTACCCCACCTCCTCGTCCTCGTCGGTCAGCACGGTCAGGCGCTGGTCGACCGGGTCCAGCGCGGTGACCACGCCGACGGTGCCGTTGAAGACGCCGTTGGCGCCCTTCTCGTAGTTGTTGCGGATCTGGGTGACCTTGTCGCCGACGCGGAACACCCGGCCGCCGAACCGCTTCTCGGGCAGGTCGGGGCGGGCGGGGGTGACGGCCTGCTGCAGCAGCCCGTTGAGCGTGCCCGCGCCGGCCGGGCCCCGGTGCATGGGGGCGAGGACCTGCACGTCACGGCGCGGATCGAGACCGAACTTCGCGGGGATGCGCCGGGCCGCCACGTCCACGGTGAGCCGGCCGGCCTCCTCGGTGTCCTCCTCGACGAAGAGGAAGAAGTCCTTCATGCCGTCGGTGACCGGGTGCTTCCCCGCGTTGATCCGGTGCGCGTTGGTGACCACGCCGGACTGCTGGGCCTGCCGGAACACGCGGGTGAGGCGCACGGCCGGGACGGGGCTGCCGTCGGCGAGGAGGTCCCGGAGCACCTCGCCCGCCCCGACGCTGGGGAGTTGGTCGACGTCCCCGACGAACAGCAGGTGGGCGCCCGGCGGCACGGCCTTGGCCAGCTTGTTCGCCAGCAGCAGGTCCAGCATGGACGCCTCGTCGACCACCACCAGGTCGGCGTCCAGCGGCCGGTCCCGGTCGTACGCCGCGTCCCCGCCGGGCTTGAGCTCCAGCAGCCGGTGCACGGTGGACGCCTCGGCGCCGGTCAGCTCGGCGAGCCGCTTGGCGGCGCGCCCGGTCGGCGCGGCGAGCACCACCTTCGCCTTCTTGGCCCGGGCCAGCTCCACGATCGACCGCACCGTGAACGACTTGCCGCAACCGGGTCCGCCGGTCAGCACGGCGACCTTCTGCGTCAACGCCAGCTTGACCGCGGCCTCCTGTTCGGGCGCCAGGTCCGTCCCCGTGCGACCGCGCAGCCAGCCGAGCGCCTTGTCCCACGCCACGTCCCGGAACGCCGGCATCCGGTCCTGGTCGGTGCGCAGCAGCCGCAGCAACTGGGCGGCGAGGGCCACTTCGGCGCGGTGGAACGGCACCAGGTAGACGGCGGTGACGGGGTCGCCGCCCTGCGGGTCGGGCACCTTCTCCCGTACGACGCCGGGGTCCTCGCCCGGGTCCTCCGGCTCGGCGGCCAGCTCGGCGAGACACTCGATGACCAGGCCGGTGTCCACCTGGAGCAGCTTCACCGCGTCCGCGATCAGCTTCTCCTCGGGGAGATAGCAGTGTCCCTGGTCGGTGGCCTGCGACAGCGCGTACTGCAGGCCCGCCTTCACCCGGTCCGGGCTGTCGTGCGGGATGCCGACCGACTGGGCGATCCGGTCGGCGGTGAGGAAGCCGATGCCCCAGACGTCGGCGGCCAGCCGGTAGGGCTGGTTCTTCACCACGGAGATGGAGGCGTCGCCGTACTTCTTGTAGATGCGCACGGCGATGGACGTCGACACCTCGACGGTCTGGAGGAAGAGCATGACCTCCTTGATCGCCTTCTGCTCCTCCCAGGCGTCGGCGATCTTCCTGGTCCGCTTCGGCCCGAGCCCGGGGACCTCGATGAGCCGCTCGGGCTCCTCCTCGATGACACGGAGGGTGTCCGTCCCGAAGTGCTGGGTGATCCGGTCGGCGAAGACCGGCCCGATGCCCTTCACCAGCCCGGAGCCGAGGTAGCGGCGGATGCCCTGCACGGTGGCGGGCAGCACGGTCGTGTAGTTCTCCACGTGGAACTGCTTGCCGTACTGGGGGTGCGACCCCCAGCGCCCCTCCATCCGCAGCGACTCCCCCACCTGCGCGCCGAGCAGCGCCCCGACGACGGTCAGCAGGTCGCCGGCGCCTCTGCCGGTGTCGACCCGGGCGACCGTGTAGCCGTTCTCCTCGTTGGCGTACGTGATGCGCTCCAGGACGCCTTCGAGCGTGGCGAGCCGGCGTTCGCCGGAGGGCGCGGGGGGCTGGTTGGGCATGGTCCGACGGTACCGGTGGGGTGTGACAGGGGTCCCGCGGCGGCAGGGACCCGGCACCCGGCACCGACCGTCGCGCCCCGGCCGGTGACGTGCGCACGGGCGCCCCGGCGGACCCGGCCCGGCGGCCTCTCCTGAGAGGCCGTACGCCGGCGGCGCCCTGCCGTGCGAGACGACGACCGCCCGGAGCCGGCCCTGCGTCCCGTCCGCGGTACGGGACGAGGGGGCGCCTCACAGGCGTCGGGAAACCCTTGACCGCAGGGCGTCACGGCGCCGGGGCAGCGACGTCAGGACCGCGGCCCGTCACGCGGCGCCCGGTGCGTCCGCCGCCGTCACGGGGGCCGGACGCTCCTCCAGCGCGCGGCGGTAGGAAGCCAGCCGTCCTGTCCGCCCGATGGTCAGTGCTCCGACCAGCCGGCCCGCGCGGTGGTAGCCGATCTCCAGCCGGCGGCCCGCCGGATCGTGCTCCACGACCCGCGTCTCGTCAGCGACGCCGGGCAGGCCCACCGAGCGGATCCTGACGCCGTGCAGGTCCGACCAGAAGGACGGAACGGCCGCGAACGGCGCGGGTGTCCGCTCCGGGTCCCGCGCGGCCAGGAGCGTGGCGGCGGCCGCCGCGCCCTGCTCGACGGCGTTGGTCCAGTGGCCGAGCGCCAGGCGTTCGCCGCCGGCCAGCGGCTGCGGCACGCGCGCCACGTCACCGGCCGCCACCACGTCGGGCACGGTCGAACCGTCGGTGCGCAGGACGCGCAGACACGGGTCGCAGTGGACGCCGCCGTCCAGGGCGAGGCCGGAGCCGGCCAGCCAGCCCGTCGACGGCACCCCGCCCCACGCCAGGACCGCCGTGCCGGCCGGGACCGTGGTGCCGTCGTCCAGGTGGACGCCGGCCAGCCGGCCGTCGGTCCCGGTCAGGAAGCCCTCCACGGTGGTTCCGGTCCTCAGCGCGATGCCCGCCTCGCGGTGGAGCGCGGCGACGTAGGCGCCCGCGGTGGTGCCGAGGGCGCTCTCCAGGGGCTGGGACGCGGCTTCGACGAGCGTGACGTCCAGCCCGAGTTCGCGGGCGGCGGCGGCGATCTCGCCACCGAGGAAGCCGGCACCGATGACGACGAGGGGCCCTCCCGCGGCCAGCGCGGCCCGCAGGGCCAGCGCGTCGTCCCAGCCGCGCAGGGTGACCACGCCGGCCGGCGGCGGGGGCTTCCCGGCCGGCCAGCCGCGGGCAGTCGATCCGGTGGCGATGACCAGGCCGTCGTAGGACAGCCGCGTGCCGTCCGCGAGGGTGACGGACCTCGCCGCGAGGTCCAGGCGGACGGCCGCCCGCCCGAGCCGCCAGCGGGCCCGCAGGCCGTTCGGCACGGGCAGTTCGGTGCGGGCCGGCCGGCCGGGGGCGGTCAGTACCCGCTTGGACAGCGGCGGTCGGTCGTAGGGCGGATGCGGTTCGTCGCCCACGATGGTCAGGGCACCGGCGAAACCCTGTTCGCGCAGGGTCAGGGCCGCCCGCAGCCCGGCGAGCGAGGCGCCCACGACGACCAGTTCGCGGCGGTCCTCGGCCCTCATGAGGCGGCCGGCAAGGAGGCCGGCGAGACGGTGACGGCGCGGACCGGGCAGACGGCCGCGGCCTTCTCGGCCTTGTCGAGCAGCGCGTCGGGCGGGGAGGCCTCGTGGACGAGGCGGTCGTCGTCGAAGGAGAAGATCTCCGGCGCGGCGAAGACGCACTGCCCGTGGCTCTCGCACAGGGTCATGTCCACGGTGATCTGCATGGTCGCTCCGTAGGGGTCGGGTGAGGGTCGTCGGTGCGCGGTGCGTGTGGTGCGCGCGGTACGTGTGGTGCGCGCGGTACGTGTGGTGCGCGGTACGTGCGGTGCGCGGTACGTGCGGGTGTCAGCCGGCCGGGGGGTTGAAGCGCGAGTAACCGGGGCTGGTCCATCGCAGGGGCGAAGCGGCGGTGATCTCCCGTACGGCTTCGACGGAGAACTCGACCAGGCGCTGCGCGCCGGGCACCGTGGCGATGTCCTCGGCGTCCCACACGGTGCGCGCGGTGCCGGACAGGTGCAGGGTGGCGCCCGTCTCCCAGTCCGGGACCAGGATGCCCGCCGACGCGTTGAGCAGCAGGTTGCCCAGGGTCAGGAACATGGCGTTGCCCGCGTAGTCGGGCCAGCGCAGCAGGGTGGGGGAGAGCACCTGGACGAAGCCGGGGTTGCCGCCGCGGTGGGAGGCGTCCGCGTCGCCGCGGTCGGAGGCGGTGGCGACGAAGAACGTGTCGGCCGCGCGCACCTTCCGCTGCTGGGCCGGGCTGAGTTCGGTGCCGCCGGTGACGGTGCGGTCCGCCCCGTCCTCGTCCGGACCGGCCCAGCGGTAGTCCCGCTTCTGCAGGTACTTGGGGCAGTTGGCGATGACCTGGTCGACGTCGACGAGCAGGCCGGCCCCCTCCCGGCGGGCCCGGCCGTTGACGCGCATGCGGCGCCGGGTGGCGGGCTCGACGGCGATCATCCCGATCCGGACGGCCGGTCCGGCGGTCAGGGCCTCGGCCAGCGGGTCCCCCGGCAGGGGCAGGGCGTCGACGATGACGGTGCGGGGGTCGGGCACGCGCAGGAACCCGGCGCCGCCCGTCAGCTGCGTGGCCCAGACGCGGCCGTCCCGGTCGGCGCCGCCCAGCACGCTCCACGGCTGCCGGGCGAGGAAGTCCCTCGCGACGGGCGGGATGCTCTCGCCGATGCCGCCGAGTGAGAACTCCGCCTGTCGGGCCAGACCGGCGCGTTCCTGCACCGCCATCTCACCGCTGTGATACGTGGGCACGGTAGGTCCTTTCCCGCGCGCCGGCTCGCGGTCCTGCGGCGCCGACGCGGGTCAGGCCGGGGGTGCCCGCGCGGCGCCCCCGGCGGGCTGGAGGGTTTCTAGAAGAAGCCGCAGGTGGGGGCGCCGGGGGTCGGTGCGCCGGCCGGGTCCGCACCCGTGGGCGCGTAGATCTCCAGACGGATGCCGTCGGGGTCGGTGAAGAAGATGCCGCCGGAGGTGCCGTTCTCGTCGTGGGGGACGACCCCGTCGTAGGTGAACTCCGCGCCCAGGCCGCGCAGCACTTCTTCCGCGGCACTGACCTCCTCGACGGTCCCGACCTGGAACGACAGGTGGTGCAGCCCCGGCCGGCCGGTGGCGAACGAGCCCGTGCTCTGCTGCCACAGCGTCACGAGCAGCCGGCCCTCTCGGCCGAGGAACGCCCAGCGGCGACCGGCCTCCTTGCCCTCCGCCATCACGTCGAAGCCGAACACGGCCCGGTAGAAGGCCAGGGACCGCTCCAGGTCGGTGACGTTCACTCCCACGTGCCCGGTCTGCAGGGTCTTCGCCTCAGCCATGGTTCCTCACACGCCTTCACTCATCGTCACGAGCCCGCCTCGTAACCACTGAAAATGACTTTAGAGGTTAGAAAGAAGGGGCGTCAACCGGTGATCACGCGATGACCGGTTACGGTGGCCGTGACGCCGCCGTCATCGCCGAGGAAGGACAGCGCACCGTGCCGCCAGCTCCAGGGGCCGACCCCCGCCCCCTGACCGACGAACCGCTCGCCATCGACCTGCTCAACACCCGCTGGATCGACGCCGCCGGCCGTCACGACCTGCTGGACTCGCTCGACGGGCTGGCGACCTGGCTCGCCGGCCCTCTGGTGAGCCGGGCCCTGGGCGGCACACCGGTCCCGGTGGACCACGACACGCTGCGGTGGCTGCTCCAGGCGCGCGCCGCCCTGGACCGGGCGGTCTCCGATCCGCAGCACCCGGACGCCGACGCCGTCGAGGCCCTCAACGCCGTCCTCGCGCACGGCCGCAGGGGACTCCTGCTGCGTCCCGACGGGCCGGACGCCTACGTCGAGGTGGAAACTCCCGCCTGGTTGCCGGCATGGCGGGCGGCCGAGGACTACCTGCGCCTGCTCGCCGAGCGGCCCGAGCGGATCCGGTCCTGCGGCAACCCCGAATGCGTCCTGCACTTCTACGACATCTCCAAGAACGGGACGCGCCGCTGGTGCTCGATGGCCGGCTGCGGAAACCGGGCGAAGGCACAGCGCCACTACGCACGCCAGAAGAAGGCCTGACCGCCGGAGCCAGGCCCTCTCGTACGGCACGCGCCCCCGCGGCGGACCCGGGGGCGCAGGCATCGGGCCGCCCGGGGCGCTCCGCCCCGCCCAGGCTTCGGCCGCCCGTGCCGCCGCCGGCCCGGAGGGGAGCCGGCGACCTCGCCGAGCACGCCGGGGGCGGCCGGCGGCCCCCTCGGGGGCCGGGTGCGCAGGCACGGGCTCGGGTGCGCAGGCACGGGCTCGGGTGCGCAGGCACGAGGTCGGCGGCGGTCGTTCGAGCAGCCCCCGACTGACGCCGTGCTCGCGTGCCGGGGCGGGCCTCGGCCGACCGCGACGAGCGGATCCGACCGGGCTTCACCATCCAGCCGAACCGGCCCCGCGCCACCCCGAGTCGCGTGGCCCGCCCCGGCCCCGACGGCAGACCGACCCGGACGAAACCGCGCCTAGCGTTCTTCGTCCGAGCGGGGGTGGGCGGGGCCGTGGTGGTCGGCCAGGGACGTGAGCAGGCGGGTGAGTTCGTCGCGTTCGGCGCGGGTCAGGGGGGCGAAGAGTTCGTCCTGCGCCTCGCGGATGAGCGCGTCGAGGCGTTCGAGGCGGCGGCGGCCGGCGGAGGTGAGGGTGATGACGTTGCGGCGGCGGTCGGCGGGGTCGGGGTCGCGGCGGACGCAGCCCGCGCCCCCCAGGTCGTTGAGGACGGCGACCATGTCGCTGCGGTGGATGCCGGTACGGCGGCTGAGCTCGGCCTGACTGGCGGGGCCCGCCTCGGCGAGGGTCAGCAGCACGGCGAAGTGCCACTTGTGGGCGCCCTCGGCGGCCAGTCGCTCCCCGACGAGCCGGTCGGCGACCAGCGCGGCGCCGACCAGCAGGCGGCTGGGGATGGCGCGCAGGCGGGCGGGCGCGGGTTCCGGGGCCGGAGGGCTGGGGCTCATGTGGGGTCCTCCGCATCTTGCGTTAGTGGCGCCAACAGTCTACTTTCGTTAGTGACATAAACGTTAGTTCAACTAACGCTATGGGGGCCCCGTGATCACGCCGTTCCGCATCGACATCCCGCAGGCCGACCTCGACGACCTCGCCGACCGTCTCGCCCGCACCCGCTGGCCCGACGAGATCACCGGCGCCGGCTGG
This sequence comes from Streptomyces sp. DSM 120436, assembly GCF_055778765.1. Classification (NCBI taxonomy): domain Bacteria; kingdom Bacillati; phylum Actinomycetota; class Actinomycetes; order Kitasatosporales; family Streptomycetaceae; genus Streptomyces; species Streptomyces sp. DSM 120436. Next base: position 320,242 of record NZ_JBSKBS010000001.1, read on the forward strand.
GACTACGGCTTCCCGCTGGCCCGGTTGAAGGAGCTGGCCGAGCACTGGCGCACCCGCTACGACTGGCGTGCGCACGAGGCCCGCCTCAACGAACTGCCGCACTTCCTCACGGAGATCGAGGGCCAGACCGTCCACTTCGTGCAGGTGCGGTCCGCACGGCCGGACGCGCTCGCGCTGGTCCTCACCCACGGCTGGCCCGGCTCGTTCCTGGAGTTCCTCGACGTGATCGAACCGCTGTCCCGGGACTTCCACCTGGTGATCCCGTCCATCCCCGGATACGGCTTCTCGGGGCCGACCCACGAGCGCGGCTGGGACGTCGTCCGCGTCGCCCGGGCCTGGGCCGAGCTGATGCGGCGCCTCGGGTACGAGCGGTACGGCGCGCAGGGCGGCGACTTCGGTTCGGGCATCTCCCTGGCGCTCGGCGCGCTGGAGCCGGAGCGGGTCGCCGGAGTGCACGTCAACTACCTGCCCACCCGGCCCGACCCGGCCGCCGGTCTCGTCCTGAGCCCGTCGGACGAGGAGCGGCTGGACAAGGTGCGGAAGCTGATGGCGTCCCGCCCGCCGTACCAGGCGCTCCAGGCCACGGCCCCGCAGACGCTGGGCTACGCGCTGACCGACTCGCCGGTGGGCCAGCTGGCCTGGATCGCGGAACGGTTCGCGCAGTGGACCGACCCCCGCACGCCGGTGAGCGACGAGCGGCTCCTGACCGACGTCTCGCTGTACTGGCTGACCGCCACGGCGGCCTCCTCGGCGCGGCTGCACCGCGAGTCGGCCCGGCAGAGCGAGCGGTGCCCGGTGCCGGTCGGGGTGGCGGTGCTCCCCCACGACATCACCCGGTCGGTACGGCCGCTCGCCGAGCGGTTGTACGACATCCGGCACTGGTCGGAGTTCGACCGGGGCGGCCACTTCGCGGCGATGGAGGTGCCGGAGCTGTTCGCGGAGGACGTGCGGAAGTTCTTCCTCGGGTTGGGTGTCGGGGCGGGCGAATCCGTCACGTCGCGCGTTGCCCGATCAGGGAGTTGAGGAGGGCCGCACCGCGTTCGGCGTCGTCGACGCTGACGGCGAAGTCCTTGCCCTTGACGGTGCGGATCACGAGGCATTCGCCGCCGCGGAGCATGACGGTGGTGCCGAGGCCGCTCAGGCGGTAGCCCCAGCCGCCGACCTGCATGGCGGTGCGGTTCTCGGCCCAGGCGGAGGCGACGGCGTCGGCGGCCCAGCGCCGGGTCGGCCAGCCCAGGGGTCCGAAGGCGACTTCCAGTCCCTTCTCGGTGACCCGGGCCTGGACGGAGGCACAGGCCAGCACCGCGAGGGTGGCGACGGCGAAGGCGGCGGCGAGGGGTGCGGCCTGCGCCCCGGAGAGACCGCCCACCGCCACCGCGGTGGCCGCGAGGGTGATGACGCCGAAGACGGCGGCCATGAGGTGCAGCCAGCGGTTGGAGGCACGGGACAGCCAGACGAAACGCTGGCCCTTCGGTATCTCCATGGCGGGTCCGGTGACGGGCGGTTCGGCGACGCGCGCCCGGCGGCCGATGAGCTGAGCCGCGACGGCGACGGCCGCCCCGGCGACGAGGGTGGCGACCACCCAACCGGTCACCGAGCCGGCGTCACGCCAGTCCTCACGGTCGAGGTTCGCCCGCACGACGGACGCCTGCGCGCCGAGGAGGGTCACGCCGGTGAAGCCGAGGGTGATGCCGGCCCAGGAGGGTGCGGCGGCCGTCGCCGCCGTGGCCGAAGTGCTCCTGCCGGCACGCCAGAAGGCCAGGAGGGCGACGGCGGCGAGGATCAGCCAGACCAGCGCGGGGAAAGTGGTGGCCGCCCAGAACGGCATCGAGTCGTCCGGCTCGCCGCTCGCGCTCCAGTGGGTCGCGAGCCGTTCCGGGAGCCGGTCCCGGGCTGTGAGCGGGAAGACCACCAGGAGCACCAGCACTCCCACGACCCAGGCGGCGGCGCCCCATGTCGTGGCGTTCCCTCGCGCTGTCCGCTCGGTCACGTGACCTCCCTGATCATGTCGATGACGTCGTCCTTGCCGTACCCGAGACGGGCCGCGTCGGCCAGGACCTCACGGATGCGGTCCACCAATGCCGACCGCCCGTCGGCCCCTTGAGTCACGGTCACTCCACGCCCCCGCCGGAACTCCAGCAGCCCTTCGTCCCGCAGGGCGCGCAGGCCGCGCAGCACGGTGTTGACGTTCACACCGAGTGCCTGGGCGAGGTCCCGGGCGGGGGGCAGCCGGTCACCCGGCGCGCACTCCCCCTCGGCGATGGCCCGCCGGACGGCACCGGCCACCTGCTCGTGCAGGGGATGGTGGTCGGCTACGTCGAGTCTCAGCAGCATGGTGCTAATGACGGTAGCACCATAGGTGTGGGCGGGCGTGGCCGAGGTGGCAGCCTGCCTGCATGCCATGGAATGTGCGGGAGCATGCCGGTCGCCATTACGCCGTCGTCTTCCACTACGCCCTGCACGACGACGCCTGGTGCGTGGAGTTGAGCGAGGCGGTGCCCGCACCGGCAACCGACGACGCCGACGCGGCGGTGACGTACCTACCGGGCGCGCCCTTCCTGACGGCACTCGTCCCGGACGAGGACCCGGCCGCGGAGCCGGCGGTCCGGGTGCACAGCCCTGAGGAACACGTCGTGCCGTACGAGATCACGCGCTGGTACATGGAACAGGTCGCGGATCAGGTCGAGCGCTGCCGCGAGGCGTTCGGGCGGTGAACCGCCCCACCCGCTGACCAGCCAGGTACGGGGTCCCGGCGTCGCCTTCTCGGAAAGTCGCGGGCGTCCGGGACACGGCCGTGAAAAGGTGCCGTTCTGCCTGGCCGAGGAGGGAACATGGGGCTGACCTACGCCTACGACATCCATCTGCGTCCCGAGAACGTTCCGCGCGCGCTCAACGAGGTGGCGAAGCTGGCACCGCCCGAGCGGAGGGTGCCGCCGCTGACGGTGACGTTGCCGGGCGGCGAGCGGGTCGTGCTTCCGTTCACCAGCGGTTTCGAGAGCGACCCCGTCGACTGCGCCGGGAAGGACAGGGTCACGCTCGACCTGTCGCTCATGTTCCCGGCGGACGAGGCGGTGCGGGCGTACGCGGAGGAGGGGGACCTTCCCGTCGAGGACGGGCGCGTGCAGATCGGTTACGTGTACCTGGACTTGTATTTTCCGCCCTTCCTGAACCTGCGCCACGTGTGCCTGGACTTCTGGGCGGCGACGTCGAGGATGAGCAGGCTCTTCGAGGACTCGGCTGCGATCAGAAAGGTGTTCACGGACCTCGCGGAGACGACGGGGGCGGTGTGCTGCCTTTTCGACACGGGGGACGGAGCTCCCGAGCGGGTGCTGTGGGGCACGGCCCCTGATGGAACGCCGCGACGAGGGCGCGGCCCACTTTCGACCTGCTCAGGCGGGCGGGCCTGGGGATCCCTTCAGCGCGTTGACGAACCCGGTGAAGACCGTGCCGGAAGAGGTGAGGACGGCCCGGCTGGGGTCCTTCGAGTCACGGACGGCCACGCGGGTGGGCGAGGCCGCGATCTCGACGCAGTTGTTGCCGTCGCCCCCACCGGAGTGGGACGACCTGCGCCACGCTGTCACGCGCCGGGTCATACTCGGGGCACGGCCCTCTTCAGGCCCTGGACGAAGACGGCGAAGGTCTCCCTGGGGAAGACAAGGGTGGCCCGGGAGGGGGCCTTGGAGTCGCGCACGGCTGTGTGACTGTCCGCGGTCGCGATCTCGACGCATTCGTTGCCGTCGCCGGGACCCGAGTAGGACGACTTACGCCAGTTGCCCATGGTTCCTACAGCTCCTTAGCCAGGCTTCGGATGAAGTCTCGCGACTTCTCCGGGTCGAGTGAAGCCTCCTCTACCTTACGGAAACCGGTCCGATAGGTGTTGAGTTGCGCCTCGGAGTCGATAAAGACCGTGCCGTGCAATGCGTCCCGAACCACTGTGTCCAGCTTGGGCAGGGGGCCGCCCACGTACGTCATCGTGCCGGACGCCATGGGGAAGTCGTCCCGGTCGAAGGGGATGACACGTACAGAGATGTGGTCGGCCTCGGAAAGTTCCAGCAGTCGCATGAGTTGAGCTCGCGAAGTCGCCCGGTCGCTGACTCGGATCCGCAGCGCCGCCTCATGGATCACTGCTTCGTAAGGAATGACGAACCGCTGCCGTTCCTTGCGGTGCCGGATGCGCGCTTCAAGCTCTTCAACAGTCAACTCGCGACCGAGCTCGTCGCCAACGCCGTACGGCACACCAAGGGACCCGCCGCCCTGCGCGTGCGATGGTCGCCCCCGGGGACGCTCCGTATCGGGGCATGGGACGCCGACCCCTCTCCGCCACAGCCGCCGGCGCCGCTCACCGCCGCGCTGGAGCGGGAGGACGGCCGCGGGCTCGCGCTCGTGCGGGCCTGCTCCGACGTTTGGGGCTGGCAGCCCCTCGTCCGGGACGGCAGTCGGGGGAAGTCCGTGTGGTGTGAGGTGGATGCCGCCTAGGCACGTGGCACGGCACGCCCGGGCGAGGTCTGCGGCTGACCCGACAGACCGCCACCTACGCCGTGCACGGACGTCAGCCGTGGTCCTCCCAGTCGGCGTGGCAGAACCTGGCCGCGCTGACCATACCGTCGCCCGCCCGGACCGAGCGGACGTACATGTTGCAGCCGTGGATGCCGAGATCGCCGGAGCAGCCGATCACCAGGCCTATGTCGCCCCGCTCCGCGCGCTCGATCAGGGCGGCGTCGAGAGCGGTCACCTTCTGGCCGATCAGCTTCATGCCGTCATGCACGACTTGGGGCCCCGTCCGGCCGTGCAGGGTCACGGCCGCCAGGGCCGGCCTGCCGTCCCGCATCCAGTAGTGAGCCGTCAGCCCCGCCGCGTCGAAGCGGTCCCCCTCCAGGTACCACTGGCCGTATCCGCGGAAGTGGTGCGGGAAGAAACCGCGGCGGGCGGCCGGCTCCTCCTCACCCAGCGCCGCGATCACCTCGTCCACGGTCATGCCGAACCGGAGCGGCCCCACGCCCTCCAGCGGCGTCCACTCCCACCAGGCTCGGTCCTGATCGACCGTAACCGGCCACCCTCCCGCGTTCTTGGGCTCCTCACGGATGTCCCGCCAGAGGGTCACAAGGTCTGTCGCGTACGGGTCGTCGGCCAGTTCTGGGGCGCACACCAGGACTTGGGTGATCGCCCGGTCGGTCCGTACCGGGTATCCCTCCGCCGACGTCTCCCATGCCTGGACCGCGCCCATGGACAGGCCCCAGGCGGCGATCTCGGGATCACCGCCCCGGTTGAGACCGACACGCACCTTTTGGCCCCGCGCGAGACGGTGCAGGTCGGCACTCACCTCGGACGGCACCCGGTCCACCAGCTCCACACCGGCCAAGCTCACCCCCGGCCCGGCCTCCGCGTGGACCGCCACCCCGGCCAACAGCATCCCCGGGACGTAGAGCAGGGTCAGGCCCGAGTCGTTGTACGACTCCCAGAACGAACCGTCCCGGGCCACCCGGGAGCCGCTACCGGACGCGCCCCCGAGCGCGGCCCGCACCTCGTCGGAGTCCATGCCGAACCGCAGCGGTCCGATCCCCGCCAACGGGTCCAACATCCACCGCTGCCGGTCCTCCGGCTTCCTGCCCCACCCCATCATGGTGACCCCGCCCTTGATCACGGTTCCCGGCCCTCTCGCCGATGATCTTGAGTGGCACCCTGGACAGTGCCACTGACATCCCCCCGGTCACGATTCGGTTTCGGCCACCACCCACCCCCTTGCCCCAGCCGATGTAATCGATTCCAATCCTCCGTGTAATCGATTCCACGAGGAGGTGGATCGGGCATGGCGGGTATCAAGGACGTCGCCGCCGAGGCAGGCCTGTCCGTGGCCACGGTGTCGCGCGTGCTCAACGGGCACCCGTCGGTCAGCGAGGACGCACGGCGCCGGGTGACCGCCGCCGTCGAGCGGCTGGGGTACCGGCCGAACGCCGTCGCCCGGTCCCTGCGCACCGACCAGACCCGCACCCTCGGGCTGGTCATCAGCGACGTGATGAACCCGTACTTCACCGAGCTGGCCCGCTCCGTCGAGGAGGAGGCCCGCGCGCTCGGGTACAGCGTGATCATCGGCAACGCCGACGAGCGGCCCGACCTCCAGGACCACCACGTCACCACCCTGCTGGACCGCCGTATCGACGGGCTGCTGGTCTCCCCCACCGACGGCGGCTCGCCCGGCATGCTCGGGGCCGCGCGGGCCGGGACGCCCATGGTGTTCGTCGACCGGTGGATCCCGGGCGTGGACGTGCCCGTGGTCCGCTCGGACGGGACGGCCGCCGTACGCGACCTGGTCGCGCATCTGTACGGGCTCGGGCACCGGCGGCTCGCGATCATCGCCGGGCCCGCCGCCACCACGACCGGCCGGGAACGCGTGGACGCCTTCCGGGCGGCGCTCGCCGCGCACGGTCTTGAGCTGCCCGACGCCTACATCGGGCAGGGCGACTTCCAGGCCGGCAGCGGGCGCCGCGTCACCGAGGGGTTCCTCGACCTCGCCGAACCGCCCGAGGTCGTCTTCGCCGCCGACAACCTGATGGCGCTCGGCGCGCTGGACGCGGTCCGGGCGCGCGGGCTGCGGGTGCCGGACGACATCGGGCTCGCCGCGTTCGACGACATCCCCTGGTTCGTGCACACGGACCCGCCGGTCACCGCGATCGCCCAGCCGGTCCGCGACCTGGGGCGGGCCGCCGTGCGCGCCCTGGTCGACCGGATCGAGGGGCGGGCCGGTGAGTCCGTCACCCTCCCCGCCCGGCTCGTCGTGCGCCGCTCGTGCGGCGAGGCCGCCGCCGCGCAAGAACCGTCCCCCTCCCCCGTACGAAGGAGTACGCCGTGAGCAGCCGCAGTCCTGACGAGTTGCTGCGCATCGAGGGCATCCGCAAGACCTTCCCCGGCGTGGTCGCGCTCGACGGCGTCGACTTCGAGCTGCGCCGGGGTGAGGTGCACGTGCTGCTCGGTGAGAACGGCGCCGGCAAGAGCACGCTGATCAAGATGCTGTCCGGCGCCTACACGCCCGACGCCGGCCGGATCACGGTCGGCGGCGAGGAGGTGCGCATCAGCGGTGCGCAGGACTCCGAGCGGCTCGGGATCGCCACCATCTACCAGGAGTTCAACCTGGTCCCCGATCTGACGGTCGCGGAGAACATCTTCCTGGGGCGGCAGCCGCGCCGGTTCGGGATGATCGACCGGAAGACGATGGACGCCGACGCCGAGGTGCTGCTCAAGCGCGTCGGGGTGGACGTGTCGCCGCGGGCGCGGGTGCGGGAACTGGGCATCGCGCGGCTGCAGATGGTCGAGATCGCCAAGGCGCTCAGCCTGGACGCGCGGGTGCTCATCATGGACGAGCCGACCGCCGTGCTGACCTCCGAGGAGGTCGAGAAGCTGTTCGCGATCGTGCGGCGGCTGCGCGAGGACGGCGTCGGCATCGTCTTCATCACCCACCACCTGGAGGAGATCGCCGCGCTCGGCGACCGGGTCACCGTGATCCGGGACGGGCGCAGCGTCGGGCAGGTGCCCGCCTCCACGCCCGAGGACGAGCTGGTCCGTCTCATGGTCGGGCGGTCCATCGAGCAGCAGTACCCGCGCGAGCGCGCCGACGCCGGTGACGCCCTGCTGAAGGTGGAGGGGCTGACGCGCGACGGCGTCTTCCACGACGTGAGCTTCGAGGTGCGGGCCGGTGAGGTCGTCGGCATCGCGGGGCTGGTCGGGGCCGGGCGGACGGAGGTGGTCCGGGCGGTGTTCGGGGCCGACCCGTACGACGCCGGGACGGTGCACGTCGGCGGGGTGCGGCTGCGCGGCCACGACGTGAACGCCGCGATGGAGGCCGGGGTCGGTCTGGTGCCCGAGGACCGCAAGGGCCAGGGGCTGGTGCTGGACGCCTCCGTGGAGGAGAACCTCGGCCTGGTCACCCTCCGCTCCTCCTCCCGCGCCGGGCTGGTCGACCTCAAGGGCCGGCGCGAGGCGGCGGCCCGCATCGCCGGGCAGCTCGGCGTGCGGATGGCCGGTCTCGGCCAGCACGTGCGCACCCTGTCCGGCGGCAACCAGCAGAAGGTCGTCATCGGCAAGTGGCTGCTGGCGGACACCAGGGTGCTCATCCTCGACGAGCCGACGCGCGGCATCGACGTCGGCGCGAAGGTCGAGATCTACCAGCTGATCAACGAGCTGACGGCGGCCGGCGCCGCGGTGCTCATGATCTCCAGCGACCTGCCCGAGGTGCTCGGCATGAGCGACCGGGTCCTGGTCATGGCGCAGGGCCGGCTCGCGGGCGAACTGGACGCCGCCGAGGCGACCCAGGACGCCGTGATGGCCCTCGCCGTCGGCACCACTTCCCCCAGCAACGGAACGGAGGCCCCCGGTGGCCACTGACACGCTCAAGAGCAAGCCGGGCGCGCAGGGCGGCGCCACCGGCGGCCTGCGCCGGCTGCTCCTCGACAACGGCGCGCTGACCGCGCTGATCCTCCTCGTGATCGCCATGTCGGCGCTGTCCGGGGACTTCCTGACCGCCGACAACCTGCTCAACGTCGGCGTCCAGGCCGCCGTGACCGCGATCCTCGCCTTCGGCGTCACCTTCGTGATCGTCTCGGCGGGCATCGACCTGTCGGTCGGCTCGGTGGCCGCGCTGTCCGCGACCGTCCTCGCCTGGAGCGCGACGGAGGCCGGGATCCCGGTGGTCCTCGCGGTCCTCCTCGCCGTGGCGACCGGCATCGCCTGCGGCCTGGTCAACGGCTTCCTCGTCTCGTACGGCAAGCTCCCGCCGTTCATCGCGACGCTGGCGATGCTGTCGGTGGCGCGCGGTCTGTCGCTGGTGATCTCGCAGGGCTCGCCCATCGCCTTCCCCGACTCGGTCTCCCACCTGGGTGACACGCTCGGCGGCTGGCTGCCGGTGCCGGTGCTCGTGATGGTCGTCATGGGTCTGCTGACCGCGTTCGTCCTGGGCCGCACGTACATCGGCCGCTCCATGTACGCGATCGGCGGCAACGAGGAGGCCGCGCGCCTGTCCGGCCTGCGGGTGAAGAAGCAGAAGCTCGCCATCTACGCCTTCTCCGGGCTGTTCGCCGCCGCCGCGGGCATCGTGCTCGCCTCCCGGCTGGCGTCCGCGCAGCCGCAGGCCGCGCAGGGCTACGAGCTGGACGCGATCGCCGCCGTCGTCATCGGCGGCGCCTCCCTCGCGGGCGGCACCGGCAAGGCGTCCGGCACGCTGATCGGCGCGCTGATCCTCGCGGTGCTGCGCAACGGGCTCAACCTGCTGTCGGTGTCGGCGTTCTGGCAGCAGGTCGTCATCGGCGTGGTCATCGCGCTGGCGGTGCTGTTCGACACGCTGCGCCGCAAGGCGGGCGCGACCGCCCCGGCGGCCGGCGCGTCCGGCGGCGGCGACAGGCGCAAGCAGGCACTGACGTACGTGATCGCGGCCGTCGTCGCCGTCGCGGTCGTCGGCGCCACCTCGCTGCTGCACGGCGGCTCGTCCGGGACCGCCAAGCCGAGGATCGGCCTGTCGCTGTCGACGCTCAACAACCCGTTCTTCGTGCAGATCCGCGACGGCGCCGAGGAGGAGGCGGAGAAGCTGGGCGTCGACCTGACGGTCACCGACGCGCAGAACGACGCCTCCCAGCAGGCCAACCAGCTGCAGAACTTCACCAGCGGCTCGCTGGACGCGGTCGTCGTCAACCCGGTGGACTCCGACGCGGCCGGTCCCTCGGTGCGCGGCGCGAACCAGGCGGACATCCCGGTGATCGCCGTGGACCGCGGCGTCAACAAGGCGGACACCTCCGCGCTGGTCGCCTCCGACAACGTCGAGGGCGGCGCGCTCGGCGCCGAGGCGCTGGCCGAGAAGCTCGGCGGCCGGGGCACCATCGTGATCCTCCAGGGCCAGGCCGGCACCTCCGCCAGCCGGGAGCGCGGCGCGGGCTTCGCCGAGGGCCTGAAGGACTACCCGGGCATCAAGGTCGTCGCCAAGCAGCCCGCGGACTTCGACCGCACCAAGGGCCTGGACGTGATGACGAACCTGCTCCAGGCGCACCCCGACATCGACGGCGTCTTCGCCGAGAACGACGAGATGGCGCTCGGCGCGATCAAGGCGCTCGGCTCCAGGGCCGGCACGTCGGTGCAGGTCGTCGGCTTCGACGGCACGCCGGACGGGCTGAAGGCGGTGCAGGCGGGCACGCTGTACGCCTCCGTCGCCCAGCAGCCGAGCGAACTCGGCCGGATCGCCGTGCGGAACGCGTTGCGGGCCGCCGAGGACGAAAAGGTGGAGAAGATGGTCAAGGTGCCGGTGAAGGTGGTCACCGAGGAGAACGTGGCCGGCTTCGAAGGCTGACACCGGGCACGAAGGCACAAGGGCTCACGGGCTCAGGAACTCAAGGGCACAGGGGCTCAGAGGCTCAGGAACTCAAGGGCACAGGGGCTCAGAGGCTCAGGAACTCAAGGGCACAGGGGCTCAGAGGCTCAGGGGCGGGCGGTCACCTCGACCGCCCGCCCTCCTCAGCGGATCGGGGAGCGAATTCATGTACGACTACGACCTCCTGGTCGTCGGTTCGGCCAACGCCGACCTGGTGATCGGGGTGGAGCGCCGGCCGGGCGCCGGGGAGACGGTGCTCGGTTCCGACCTGGCCGTGCACCCGGGCGGCAAGGGCGCGAACCAGGCGGTCGCCGCCGCACGGCTCGGCGCGCGCACCGCCCTGCTGGCGCGGGTCGGGGACGACGAGCACGGCCGGCTGCTGCTGGACTCGCTGCGCGAGGCCGGGGCGGACACGGTGGGCGTGCTGGTGGGCGGTGCGCCGACCGGCGTCGCCCTGATCACGGTGGACCCGTCGGGCGACAACAGCATCGTCGTCTCGCCCGGCGCCAACGGCCGGCTGACCCCGGCGGACGTGCGGGCCGCCGCGAGCCTCTTCCACGCCTCGCGGGTGGTGTCGACGCAGCTGGAGATCCCGCTGGAGACGGTGGCGGAGGTGGTGCGGGGCCTGTCTCCGGACAGCCGCTTCGTCCTCAACCCGTCGCCCCCGCGGCCGCTGCCGACGGAGGTGCTGGCGGCCTGCGACCCGCTGATCGTCAACGAGCACGAGGCGAAGGTCATCCTCGGCGACAGCGCCGGGGTGAGCGACGAACCCGAGGACTGGGCACGGCTGCTGCTGGCGAAGGGCCCGCGCTCGGTGGTGGTGACGCTGGGCGGCGAGGGGGCGCTGGTCGCCTCCTCGGCGGGGATCGCGCGGGTCGCGTCGGTGACGGTGGAGGCCGTGGACACCACGGGCGCGGGCGACGCGTTCACCGCGGCGCTGGCGTGGCGGCTCGGCCTCGGCGAGCCGCTCGCCGAGGCCGCCGCCTACGCGGCCCGGGTGGGCGCGGCGACGGTCACCAAGGAGGGCGCGCAGGTGTCCTTCCCGACGGCGGCGGAGGTCGCGGCGCTGTGAAGAAGCGCGGGATCCTGAACCGGCACCTCGCCGGCGCCCTCGCCGAACTCGGCCACACCGACGGGGTGCTGGTGTGCGACGCGGGGATGCCGATACCGGCCGGGCCGCGCGTGGTGGACCTGGCCTTCCGGGCCGGGGTGCCCTCCTTCGCCGAGGTGCTGGAGGGACTGCTCGACGAGCTGGCCGTCGAGGGCGCGACGGCGGCGGAGGAGGTGCGGGACGCGAACCCGGCGGCGGCGTCGCTGCTGGCCGGCCACTTCCCGGAGCTGGCGTACGTCCCGCACGAGCGGCTGAAGGAACTGACGTCCGGGGCGCGGCTGGTGGTCCGCACGGGCGAAGCGAGCCCGTACGCGAACGTGCTGCTGCGGTGCGGGGTCTTCTTCTGAGCCGCCCCGCCCCCTGACGGGCGTCCGCGCGAACTCCGAGGGGCCCGGTCCGTCGACCGGGCCCCTCGCTTCCCTCCCCCTGCCAGGACCTCCCTGAAATCCCCCCCGGGTCCCCACCCGGAAGTCCTGACGCTACGTAGACGGGCGGGGTGGGGGGAGGGTTGTACGGCCCCGCGAAGTTTCTTCGACTGCCCGAGGACACCCCGCGGGCCGGTTCACACCTCCACGTTCTCCGCCCACCGCCGCGCCGTCTCCGCCAGGAGTTCGCGGCCGTCGCGGGCCCACAGCTCCTCGTTGAAGAGTTCGACCTCGATGGGGCCGGTGTAGCCCGCCGCCTCCACGCGGCGCTGCCACGCGCGCAGGTCGATCGCTCCGTCGCCGATCTGGCCGCGGCCGTTGAGGACGCCCTCGGGGAGCGGGGTGATCCAGTCGGCGAGCTGGAAGGCGTGGATGCGGTGCTGGGCGCCGGCGCGGGCGACGGCCTCGGGGGCCGTGTCGTCCCACCAGACGTGGTACGTGTCCACGGTGACGCCGACCTGGTGGGCCGGGAAGCGTTCGGCGAGGTCCAGGGCCTGGGCGAGCGTGGAGACCACGCAGCGGTCGGACGCGAACATGGGGTGCAGCGGCTCGATCGCCAGTCTCACCCCGTGCTCCTCGGCGTAGGGGGCCAGTTCCGTCAGCGCGTCCCCGATGCGTTCGCGGGCCGCCCGCAGGTCCTTCGAGCCGGGCGGGAGGCCGCCGGAGACCAGGACCAGGGTGTCCGTGCCGAGCGTGGCCGCCTCGTCGACGGCGCGGCGGTTGTCGGCGAGGGCCGCCGCCCGCTCGTCCGGATCGGTCGCGGTGAGGAAGCCGCCCCGGCACAGCGTCGTCACCGCCAGGCCCGCGTCCCGTACGAGCTTGGCGGCCGCCTCCACGCCGTACTCCCGGACCGGTTCGCGCCACAGGCCGACCGCCGGGACGCCCAGGTCGCGGCAGGCGGCGACCAGGCCGGGGAGCGTGAGCTGCTTGACGGTCATCTGGTTGATGCTGAAGCGGGTCAGGTCGCTCACGGCGTCACTCCGTACAGGTGCAGCAGGGTCCTCATCCGGTCCTCGGCCAGCTCGGGGTCGGGGAACAGGCCGAGGCGGTCGGCGAGTTCGTAGGCACGGGCGAGGTGGGGCAGGGAGCGGGCGGACTGCAGGCCGCCGACCATCGTGAAGTGGGTCTGGTGGCCGGCCAGCCAGGCCAGGAACACCACGCCGGTCTTGTAGAAGCGGGTGGGGGCCTGGAAGAGGTGGCGGGAGAGGTCGACGGTGGGGTCGAGGAGGGCGCGGAAGCCGTCCGTGTCGCCGGTGTCGAGGACCCGGACCGCCTCCGCGGCCAGCGGGCCGAGCGGGTCGAAGATGCCGAGCAGGGCGTGGCTGAAGCCCTGGTCGTCGCCCGCGATCAGCTCGGGGTAGTGGAAGTCGTCGCCGGTGTAGCAGCGCACGCCCTTCGGCAGGCGGCGGCGCAGGTCGATCTCGCGCTGCGCGTCCAGCAGGGAGACCTTGATGCCGTCGACCTTGTCGGGGTGGGCGGCGATGACGTCGAGGAAGGTGTCCGTCGCCGCGTCCAGGTCGGACGAGCCCCAGTAGCCCTCCAGCGCCGGGTCGAACATGGGGCCCAGCCAGTGCAGGATCACCGGCTCGGCGGCCTGGCGGAGGAGGTGGCCGTAGGTCTCCAGGTAGTCCTCGGGGCCGCGGGCCGTCGCGGCGAGGGCGCGGGAGGCCATCAGGATCGCCTGCGCGCCCGACTCCTCGACGACCGCGAGCTGTTCCTCGTACGCCGCGCGGACCTCGGGGAGGGCCGCCGGGCCGGTGAGCTGGTCGGTGCCGACCCCGCAGGCGATGCGGCCGCCGACCGCCCTCGCCTCGGCGGCCGACCGCCGGATCAGCTCGGCCGCGCCCGCCCAGTCCAGCCCCATGCCGCGCTGCGCGGTGTCCATCGCCTCGGCGACGCCGAGCCCGTGCGCCCACAGGTGGCGGCGGAAGGCGAGCGTGGCGTCCCAGTCGACGGCGGCGGGCGCGTCGGGGGTGGTGTCGGCGTACGGGTCGGCGACGACGTGCGCGGCCGAGAAGACCGTACGGGAGGTGAGGGCGGCGCCCGGGGTGAGCGCGAGGGGGTCGGTGCGGGGTTCGTGGACGCGCAGCGCGCCGTGCGCGTCGGGCAGGCGGAGGGTCACAGGACGATCTCCGGCACGTCGAGGCGGCGGCCCTCGGCGGAGGACCGCAGGCCGAGTTCGGCGAGCTGGACGCCGCGGGCGCCGGCCAGCAGGTCCCAGTGGTAGGGGGCGTCGGCGTGGACGTGCTTGAGGAACAGCTCCCACTGGGCCTTGAAGCCGTTGTCGAACTCGCCGTTGTCCGGCACCTCCTGCCACTGGTCGCGGAACGCCTCGGTGGCGGGGACGTCCGGGTTCCAGACCGGCTTGGGGGTGGCGGAGCGGTGCTGGACGCGGCACGTGCGCAGACCGGCGACGGCGGAGCCCTCGGTGCCGTCCACCTGGAACTCGACCAGCTCGTCGCGGTGGACCCGGACCGCCCAGGAGGAGTTGATCTGTGCGATCACGCCGCCGTCGAGCTCGAAGACGCCGTAGGCGGCGTCGTCGGCGGTGGCGTCGTAGGGCTTGCCGTTCTCGTCCCAGCGCTGCGGGATGTGGGTGGCGGTGAGCGCCTGCACGGAGCGCACGCGGCCGAACAGCTCGTGCAGCACGTACTCCCAGTGCGGGAACATGTCGACGACGATGCCGCCGCCGTCCTCGGCGCGGTAGTTCCAGGACGGGCGCTGCGCCTCCTGCCAGTCGCCCTCGAACACCCAGTAGCCGAACTCGCCGCGCACGGACAGGACGCGGCCGAAGAAGCCGCCGTCGATCAGTCGCTTGAGCTTGAGCAGGCCGGGGAGGAACAGCTTGTCCTGGACGACGCCGTGCTTGACGCCGGCGGCGTTCGCCAGGCGGGCCAGCTCCAGGGCGCCGTCGAGGCCGGTGGCGGTGGGCTTCTCGGTGTAGACGTGCTTGCCGGCGGCGATCGCCTTCCTGATCGCCTCCTCGCGGGCGGAGGTCACCTGGGCGTCGAAGTAGACGTCCACGCTGTCGTCGGCGAGGACCGCGTCCAGGTCGGTGGAGAGGTGTTCGAGTCCGTGGCGCTCGGCCAGCGCCCGCAGCGCGTGCTCGCGGCGGCCGACCAGCACCGGCTCGGGCCACAGCACGGTGCCGTCGCCGAGGTCGAGGCCGCCCTGCTCGCGCAGGGCCAGGATGGAGCGGACGAGGTGCTGGCGGTAGCCCATGCGTCCGGTCACACCGTTCATGGCGATACGCACCGTCTTGCGTGTCACGTCGTTCCCTTCGTACGCGGTCCGCGCGCCGCGTACGCCGCACGCGTCCCACGCGTTTCCGGAGGAGCGGCGGGACTGGTGGGCGTGACAGCAAGCGCTTTCTATACAGACAGAAGCTAGCCCCTGGACCGCGGTGTGGACAAGACCACTGCCGATCCCGACCTGTTCGAGGGGGCGAACGACCGGGCCGTTGGCCGTAGGGTCTGCTCGGAACCCCCGGTGCGGGCGCGGGTGTGCACGACGCGTACGGCACCGGGCGTACGGCACGGCGGGCGGACGGCACGGCGGCGAGGCGGAGGACGAGACATGACGGTGACCCTGGCGGACGTGGCGGCGCGGGCGCAGGTCTCCCCCGCGACGGTGTCGCGTGTGCTCAACGGGAACTATCCCGTGGCCGCGTCCACCCGTGAGCGGGTGCTCAAGGCCGTCGACGAACTCGACTACGTCCTCAACGGCCCCGCCAGCGCCCTCGCCGCCGCCACCTCCGACCTGGTCGGCATCCTGGTGAACGACATCGCGGACCCGTTCTTCGGGATCATGGCGAGCGCGATCCAGTCGGAGATCGGCGGCCCCGGCGGGCGCGCGGGCGGGGAGAGGCTCGCCGTGGTGTGCAACACGGGAGGCTCGCCCGAGCGCGAACTGACCTACCTCACACTGCTCCAGCGGCAGCGGGCCGCCGCGGTGGTGCTGACCGGCGGGGCGATCGAGGACGCGCAGCACAAGGCGGCCATGGACGCCAAGCTGCGGAAGCTGGCGGACGCCGGGACGCGGGTGGTGCTGTGCGGCCGGCCGCAGGCGCCCGAGACCGGGGCGATCGCGCTGACCTTCGACAACCGGGGCGGCGGGCGGGAACTCACCGAGCACCTGATCGGGCTCGGGCACCGGCGGCTCGGCTACATCGCGGGTCCCGAGGAGCGCACCACGACCCGGCACCGCCTGGAGGGCCACCGGGCCGCGCTGGCCGCGCACGGCGTCGAGGAGGACCCGCGGTGGACCGTGCACGGACGCTACGACCGGCGGTCCGGCTACGAGGCCACGCTCGAACTCCTGCGCCGCGACCCGTCGTTGACCGCCGTGGTCGCGGCGAACGACTCCGTCGCGCTGGGCGCGTGCGCGGCGCTGCGGGAGTCGGGGCTGCGCATCCCGGACGACGTGTCGGTGGCCGGCTTCGACGACCTGCCGTTCAGCATCGACGTGGTGCCCGCGCTGACGACGGTCCGGTTGCCGCTCGCGGAGGCGGGGGCGCGGGCGGGGCGGATCGCGATGGGGCGGGAGGAGGCGCCGGCCGGGGGGATCGCGTCGGTGCGGGGGGAGTTGACGGTGCGGGGGTCCACGGCGGGGCCGCGGGCTCAGTCCTCGGGAGGCTAAAGGGCAATGCCCTCCAGGGACGCGGGGAACTGCGCGACCCGCCCCTACCGAGCCGCGCCCGGCAGCACCTCAGGAAGGGCAGCCGAGCTTCTTCCTGTACGCCTCGAGGTAAGGAGGGCCCGACTTCTCCAGCAGAGGTGGGGATTCCTCGTTCGAGCGCAGGTCTTCGACGGCCACAGCGACGACGTCTCCCTTGTCGCTGACCCCGGGACATGGGATCACCGTCACCACGCCGTTGCGACAGGAAGCGCATGCGCCGCCACCGAAGTAGCGTATGTCCCGCACCTCGTACCGCTCGAAGTGGTCACGCGCCGTGCATCCGCTCTCCTCCCAGTCGGCGTCGCTGATCACGGCCTCGTTCCCGTCCACGTACACGTGACAGAACTGGCCTTCTTCAAGGCTGAAGTAGCCAGTGTCCTGTACGAATTCGTCACCGTCGTGGAGCAGCGATTCCAGGATCTCCTTGTCGGCGGGTATTCCGCAGACGTTGTCCGGAGCGGGACAGGA
This sequence comes from Streptomyces sp. DSM 120436, assembly GCF_055778765.1. Classification (NCBI taxonomy): domain Bacteria; kingdom Bacillati; phylum Actinomycetota; class Actinomycetes; order Kitasatosporales; family Streptomycetaceae; genus Streptomyces; species Streptomyces sp. DSM 120436. The sequence continues at coordinate 337,268 of NZ_JBSKBS010000001.1, forward strand.
GAGCCCTTCGTCCTCGGAACTGCAGCCGGGCAGCGCGAGGGTGCACAGCAGGATCGCGGCGAGCGTCTCACCCGAGGTGGAGGAGGATATGCGACAGGATTCTGTCATGTGCGTCCAGGTCGGAGCCGCGCTGCGAAGGAGGCGCCGAGTGCAGGGCGCTTGTGCGGCACCGGAGTGACGGGGAGGAGTCGCCCCCGCGCCTCGGGGGTAGTCCCGTACCCATGAAACTGGCGTTCTCCACCCTCGGCGTCCCCGGCCTCCCTCTCCCCGAAGTGACGGCCCTTGCGACCGCGCACGGCTACCACGGAGTGGAGCTGCGCGCCCACCCCGAGGAGCCCGTCCACCCCGGCCTCACCGCGGAGCAGCGGGCGGACGTGGCCGCCGGGTTCGAGGCGGCCGGGCTCGAGGTCCTGGGGGTGGCCGGGTACGCCCGGGCCGCCGCGCCCGGCGACGACGAGCCGCTCCTCGCCGAGGTCCGCGCGCTGGTCGATCTCGCCCGGGACATCGGCGCCCCGTTCGTCCGGGTCCTCCCCGGCGGCGGTGACGGGCAGAGCGCCCAGGAGGCCGACGCGACGGCCGCGCGGCGGCTGGGCACGGCCGCGGAGTACGCGGCCGACCGGGGCGTACGGATCCTGCTGGAGACGCACGACTCGCACCGCACCGGTGCGGACGCGATGCGGGTGCTGGGGCTGGTCGGGCACCGGCACGTGGGCGCGCTGTGGGACGTGATGCACACGTGGCTCGGCGGCGAGCAGCCGGTGGACAGCTTCGCCGCGCTGTCGCCGCACCTGGGGTACGTCCAGGTGAAGGACATCGCCTCCGCGGAGGACACCACGCCGGTCGCGCTGGGAGCGGGGGTGCTGCCGCTGGCCGACGTGGTCGAGGTGCTGTCGCGGCACGAGTGGGACGGGTGGCTGTGCTGGGAGTACGAGAAGCGGTGGTACGACGCGGCCGCGCCTTTTCAGGAGGTGCTGGGGGTCGGGCGCGAGCACGTGGCGCGGCTGCTGAACGAGTCGGCGTGAGTCTTCGCTGACGCGGGCACCCGAGGGTCGGTCACGCACCGTCCGCGCGTGCGGGTTCGTGGTGGCTGGGCGCGCGGTTCCCCGCGCCCCCGAGGGGTCGCGGGCGCCGGGGTTTTCCGGTGACGACTCTTCAGCACCAGTGACATCTGCTGCATGGTTGGATGAAGTATCACTGACCATTCAGGGGTGTCTCCATGCTCGACCTCCAGCGTCTGCGCGCCCTGCACGCCGTCTCCGTGCACGGCACCGTCGGCGCCGCCGCCGCCGCGCTCGGCTACACCTCCTCCGCCGTCTCGCAGCAGATCGCCAAGCTGGAGCGGGAGACGCGGACCGTGCTGCTGGAGCGGGAGGGCCGGGGCGTGCGGCTGACCGACGAGGCGCGTCAACTGGTGCGCGCCGCGGGGGAGCTGATCGCCATCGTGGAGCGCGCGGAGACCGAGCTGGAGGAGCGGCGCGGGGTGCCGTCCGGGCGGCTGACCGTGGCCGCGTTCGCCTCGGCCGCGCGCGGGCTGATGCCGCCGGTGCTGGCCGACCTGGCCCGCCGGCACCCCGCGCTGGACACCCGGCTGACCGAGGTGGACCCGCATCTGTCCGTGGACCTCGTCGCCAAGGGCGCGGTCGACCTGGTGGTCGCGCACGACTGGGACATCGCGCCGCTGCCCGCCCCGGCCGGCGTCGAGCAGCGGGTCGTCGGGGACGACCTGTGCGATCTGCTGGTGCCCGAGGGGCACCGGTTCGCGGGGCGGACGGCGGTGCGGCGGGAGGAGCTGGCCGAGGAGCGGTGGATCTGCCAGCCGCCGGGGCGGGTCTGCCACGAGTGGCTGGTGCGGACCCTGCGCGCGGCCGGGCACGAACCGGAGATCGTGCACACGGCCGACGAGAACCCGACCCTGGTCGCCCTGGTCGCGGCCGGGCTGGGCATCGCGCTGATCCCCCGGCTGGGGCGCGGTCCGCTGCCCGCCGGGGTCGTCGAGGTGCCGCTCGACCCGGTGCCCGTGAGGCGGCTGTACGCGCTGTGGCGCACGGGTGCGGCGCGGCGTCCGGCGATCGCGGAGACGGTCCGCACGCTGGTCGATCACTGGCCGGCGGTCTCGGCGCACGGGCCCCGCGGAAACCGGGCCTGACGGCCGGGCTCACCCGACGGGCGCCAGTCGCGTGACGGGACCGTCGAAGGACGCCCGCAGGCGCCGGTCGTGGGAGACGACGACGAGGGTGCCGGCGTAGGCGGCCAGGGCGGCCTGGAGGTCTTCCATCAGGGCGGGCGAGAGGTGGTTCGTCGGCTCGTCGAGCAGCAGCAGGTCGTGCGGTTCGGCGACCAGGCGGGCCAGTTCCAGGCGGCGCCGCTGCCCGGTGGAGAGGTCCCCGACGGGCCGGTCCAGGTCCGCCGCGCGGAACAGGCCGAGGGCGAGCAGCGTCTCGGCGCGGTCCTGGCCGAAGGACGCGCTCAGGGACCGGCGCCCCTCCTCGGCGGTCATGGGCGCGGCCACCTGGCGCAGGAAACCGACCCGGGCGGGCCGCCGTACCGTCGCGCCGGGCCCGGGGAGCAGTTCGCCGGCGAGGACCCGCAGCAGCGTGGTCTTGCCCGCGCCGTTGGGGCCGGTGACCAGCAGCCGCCCTCCCGCCGGGACGCGCAGGGCGTCCAGGGCGAGGCGTCCGGGCACGCGCAGGCCGGCCACCTCCACACCGCCGTCGTCCGCCGTGCCCTGGAGAGCGGCGGTGAACCGCAGGGGGTCGGGCGGGGCGGGCGCCGGGTTCTCGGTGAGACGGTGCAGGCGCTCGCGTGCGTTGCGGATGCGGCCCGTGGCGCCGTGCGCCCGGGAGCGGGCCCGGAAGGCGCCCGCGCCGCTGAACGCCCGGGGGCCCTTGCGCGGGATCGCGCCGAGGCGGCCGATGTGGGAGTCGGCGAGGCGGTACTGACGGGCCACCTCGGTCCGCCAGTCCTCGTACTCCCGTGCGGTACGGGCGCGTTCGGCGGCCTTCGCCGTGAGGTAGCCGTCGTAGCCGTCGCCGTAGCGGCGTACCGAGCGGGTGTGGTCGTCGATCTCCAGGACCACGTCGGTGACCCGGTCGAGGAAGGCCCGGTCGTGGGTGACGGCGACGACGGTGCCCCGGTGTGCGCGCAGCCGCCCCTCGAGCCAGGCCACGGCCTCGTCGTCCAGGTCGTTGGTGGGCTCGTCCAGCAGCAGGAGTCCGGGCGCCGAGGCGAGGGTGGCGGCCAGGGCGAGGCGGGAGCGCCGGCCGCCGGAGAGGGTGCCGAGCCGCCGGGAGCGGTCCAGTCCGTCCGGTTCGCCGAGGCGGCGCAGGGCCACGTCGACGCGGCGGTCGGCGTCGTACCCGCCCCGCGCCTCGAACTCCGCGACGAGTGCGGCGTACCGGTCGCCGGCGGCGGGTTCGCCGCCGTCCAGGGCGGCTCCGGCCTCGCGGATACGGCGTTCGAGGAGGCGCAGGTCGCTCAGGGCGAGGTCGACGGCCTCGCCGACGGTGGCCGACCCGGGCAGGTCCAGGGTCTGCGCCAGGTGGCCGACGCCGCCCGGGGCCACCACGGTGACCTCTCCGTCGTCGGGGCGCTCGGCTCCGGCCAGGAGGCGGAGCAGGGTGGACTTGCCGGAGCCGTTGTCCCCGACGACGGCGACCTTCTCGCCGGGCCGGACGGTGAACGACACCCGGTCCAGGACGACGTGGTGGGCGTAGCGCTTGGTGACGCCGGTGACGGCCAACTGGGAGGTGGCGGGTACCGCGGTGGCTGGGAACAAGTGACGCCCTTCGGTGGACTCCATGAAAGAGACGAGACGTATCGTCTCGCTTTTCGGCGACCCTACGCCACATCCGGGCGAGACACAAGACGCGCCGTCTCGCCTCCCGGCCCCTCCCGGCCCCTCCCTCCCGCTTCCGGAACGCCTCCGCTCCCGCTCCCCCGTCGCCGCCCCCTCGCCTCCCCGGCCCCCCGGCCCCCCGGCCCCGCCATCCGCCGCTGACCGGCGCTGACCGGCGATACCTGTGCGCTCCCTTGACCGGCAGAAACTTCCCGGATATTGGTGACCTCCTGGCAGTTTCCTTCAGCGGATCCCCGGTCCCACCGGTCCCCCGGTCCCCGCGGATCACCTCCCAAAGGAGCGCACGTGCCCGACAGCAGCCCCGGAAGCACGGCAAGCACCGCTCGTCCGTCCCGACGCACCGTCCTCGCCGCGACGGCGGGCGTCACCTCCGTCCTGACGGCCGGCGGCACCGTCCACGCGGCCGCCGGCGGACACCGCCCCGACGACCGCAAGCTGCGCGCCCTCATCTCCCGTATGACGCTGGAGGAGAAGGTCGGCCAGCTCTTCGTCATGCGCGTCTACGGCCACTCCGCCACCGATCCCGACCAGGCCGACGTCGACGCCAACCTGAAGGAGATCGGGGTGCGCACCGCGGCCGAGCTGGTCGCCAGGTACCGGGTCGGCGGCATCATCTACTTCGCCTGGGCGCACAACACCCGCGACCCGCACCAGATCGCCGACCTCTCCAACGGCATCCAGAAGGCGTCCCTCGATCTGCCGCGCGGTCTGCCGGTGCTGATCTCGACCGACCAGGAGCACGGCATCGTGGCCCGTGTGGGCGAGCCGGCGACGCTGCTGCCGGGCGCGATGAACGTCGGCGCGGGCGGCTCGCGGTCCGACGCGCGCACCCTGGGCCGGATCGCGGGCCGTGAGCTGCGCGCCCTGGGCATCCGGCAGAACTACTCCCCGGTGGCCGACGTGAACGTCAACCCGGCCAACCCCGTCATCGGCGTGCGCTCCTTCGGTTCCGACCCCGGCTCCGTCGCCGAGCTCGTCGCGGCGGAGGTGAAGGGGTACGAGTCGTCCGGCGTCGCGGCCACGGCCAAGCACTTCCCCGGACACGGCGACACGGTCACCGACAGCCACGAGGACCTGCCGTGGATCCACCACACGCGCGCGCAGTGGGAGGAGCTGGACGCGCCGCCGTTCCGGGCGGCGATCGCCGCGGGCATCGACTCGATCATGACCGCGCACATCGTCGTCCCGGCGCTCGACGGCGCCGAGGAGCCGGCCACCCTGTCCCGCCCGATCCTCACCGGCATCCTGCGCGAGGAACTCGGCTACGACGGTGTCGTGGTGACCGACTCCCTCGGCATGGAGGGCGTCCGCACCAAGTACGGCGACGACCGGGTGCCGGTGCTGGCGCTGCGGGCGGGCGTGGACCAGCTGCTCAACCCGCCGTCCCTGGACGTCGCCTGGAACGCGGTCCTGAAGGCGGTGCGGGACGGCGAGCTGACGGAGGCCCGCCTCGACGAATCGATCCTGCGCGTGCTGCGCCTGAAGGCCCGTCTGGGTCTGTTCGACGACCCGTACGTCAGCCACGCCGGCGTCGACCGCGTGGTCGGCGCCCGGTCGCACCTGGCCGCGGCCGACCGGATCGCCGAGCACGGCACCACCCTGCTGGTCAACGAGGGCGGCCTGCTGCCGCTGTCCCGCCGCCGGACGCCCAGGGTGCTGGTGGTCGGCGCCGACCCGGCCTCCCCGTCCGGCACCACAGGCCCGCCCACCGGGGTGCTCGCGGACGCCCTGACCGGGCTGGGCTTCACCGCGACCGCCCTGTCCACGGGGACGGCGCCCTCGGCGGCGACCGTCGACCGGGCCGTGACGGCCGCCCAGGACGCGGACGCGGTGGTCGTGGGCACGTACAACGTCACCGGCTCCAGCAGCCAGAAGACGCTCGTCGAGCGACTGCTGGCCACCGGGAAGCCGGTCGTCGCGGTGGCGGTCCGCAACCCGTACGACGTGGCCCACCTGCCCGGCGTCCGCGCGTACCTCGCGTCCTACTCCTGGACCGACGTCGAACTGCGGGCGGCGGCCCGCACCATCGCCGGCAGGGCCCGCCCGCGCGGCAAGCTCCCCGTCCCGGTCCAGCGCGCCGACGACCCGGCGGCGGTGCTGTACCCGGTGGGACACGGGCTGACGTACTGACGGCCCGGGACGCCTCGTCCGGACCGTGATGCCCGGACGGTGCCGCCCGGACGGCCGGGCGAGGCGTCCTGGTCAGCCGTGATCACGACGCCTCCCCGGCCGGACGTAACGCCTCTACGTCACCCGCCCGGGCCCTCACCCCCCATATGCGCGAACGACCCCCCTTGTCCGGCGTGTCCCGGCACCGGGCGGTCAGGCTGGGGGCGGGTGATTCCGGGGAGATGTCGATGCGGGTGCGCGCGTGGGGGGTACGGGCCGTGGGGGCCCTGGCGTGGGCGGTGCTGCTCGCCGGGTGCCGGGAGGCGCCCCGGGACGGGGCGGGCGGGACGACGGCCGCGGCCTCGCCGGTGCGGCCCTCGGGGCACGGGGCCGTGTTCCTCGACGTCGGCGAGTGCAGCTCCTTCGGACGCACCAGCTTCACCGAGGTGTCCTGCGTGAGCGAGCGCGCCGCGGCACGGGTGGCGGCCCGGCACGACGGCACCGCGCGCAACGGGCCGCTGTGCCCGCCCCCCACCGACTTCGTGCTGCACATCAGCGAGCGGCGGCCCGCCGCCGACGAGGACGGCGACGGCATGGTGCCGCGCGGCTACGCCTGCATGCGGAACCTCCAGCCGCCGCACCCGGGCGACCCGGGCGGCGGGGGCGGTCCGCGCACCGTCGTCGGCGACTGCGTCCACTCCCTCGACGGCGGCAGGGCCCGGGAGACCGCCTGCGACGGAAGCGGGCCCGTGGCACCGGAGTTCAAGGTGACGAAGGCCGTGGACGCCCGGTCCGACTGCCCGGCGTCCACGGCCCTCTACGTCCGGCTGGGCGGAGTCCTGCCGGTCGGCTGCGCCGTGCCGGTGTGACCCCGCCCCGGCCTCACGGACGCAGCGCGTGCCGCGGCTCGACGTCCCGCTGGTCGAGCTTCGCGTCGAACTTCGCCAGCGGCTTCGCGGCCGCCGGGTTCGCCTGGACGGCGTTCGGGGCGACCCCCGCCCAGTCCAGGATGCGGGCCGTGGCCAGCGCCTTCTCCTTCTCGACCAGGCCGGCCACGTTCGCGCCGTGGTTCATCCCGGGCGCGGTGAAGACGTACGAGTCGCGTGCGCCCTTGCCGAGGCGGAACGGCTCGGCGCCCCACGGGTCGTTCTCGCCGTACACGAACAGCATGTGCCGGGCGTTGTGGCGGACCCAGGTGTCGACGTCCCGCATGGCGTGCGGCTGGAACTTCATGTCGATGGAGCGCGGCACGAAGTTGCGCGGCGGCTGGTAGCCGTAGCGGACGTACTTCTTCTCGATGTGCGGGAAGCGGATGGTCGGCGCGCCCAGCTGGGTGCCGGCCTGGTAGTAGTACGGCGTGTACGGGCTCAGGCCCTGGTCCGTGTAGAACGAGAAGCCGGAGATCGCGTCGACGGAGTTCCAGATCTCCTCGTCGGTGGCGTTCTTCGCGTCCGCCGGGATGTCCTGGCAGTCGGCCACGGTGCTGTACTGCCAGAAGCCCCACACGTAGTCCAGGACGACCGCCTCGTAGGCGCGGTCCAGGCTGCCGATGGTGTCGAAGGTGTAGCCGTTCTCGGCGGCGTAGGCCGCGTACTTCTTCTCCAGCGGGGCCCGGCGCACCAGCGCCTCGCGCTGCACGCCGTTCAGCCGGTCGCGGCACTCCTGGGTGCCGACGGTGCGGAAGAACCGGTCGTAGGCCGAGTCCTCCTTGTTCACCACGTCGTTGGGGGCGACGTAGGCGACGACGCCGTCCATGTCCCTCGGGTAGAAGCGCTCGTAGTAGGTGGCGGTCATGCCGCCCTTGGAGCCGCCCGTGGAGATCCAGTTCTCGGTGTAGATCTTCTTCAGCGCGGTGAAGATGCGGTGCTGGTCGCTGGCGGCCTGCCAGATGTCCAGCTTGTTCCAGTCGGCCGGCTCGGGCCGGGACGGGGTGAAGAAGCGGTACTCCATGGAGACCTGGTTGCCGTCCACGATCTGGGTCGGCTCGGCGCGGCGGGGCGTGGTGGAGACGCCGTAGCCGCCGGTGTGGAAGACGGTGGGCCGCGCGGTGTCCTTGTGCAGCACGGTGATCCGCTGCTGGAACGTGCCCTTGGCGGGCCTGCGGTGGTCGACCGGCTGGGTGTAGTTGAGGACGAAGAAGCGGTACCCGGTGTACGGCTTCTCCTCGATGAGGCTCATGCCCGGGACCGCGAGCAGCCTCTCCTTGATGTCAGTGGTGCCGGTGGCCTCCGGCTCGGCGGCGGTGGCCGCCCCGGCCGTGCCCAGTGTGCCTATGAGCACCGTGAGCGCCAGCAGCCATCTGAGCGCCTTGCGCATGCGCACTCCCCTGTGAGACAGATGTGCGCCGGAAGCTACTCGACCAACTCCTCACCGCACCAGGGGACATAGGGAAAACCCTGTGTGCGTCCGGTGGGCGCGGGGGTCAGCACAGGATCCAGCCGGAGCTGACGGAGCCCGCCGCGACCCGGCCGGTGACCCAGACGCAGCGGCGTCCGGCGTGCACGGTCACCGGGCCCGCGTGGTAGGCGAAGCGCCCCTCGTCGACCACCGGGCGTCCGCCGCGCGCCCGCACGCTCACCGCCATCGTCCGCTTCACGCCCTGCTTCCCGGCGACGGTGACGGCGCAGACGTATCCGCCGCGCTTGTAGACGAGCACCGACCCGGTGGAGAAGGGCAGGGTCCGCACCTTGCGTCCCGGGCACAGCGCGGCCGCCTCCGCCTCCTGGGCCGGCGCGGCCACGGCGAGCAGCCCCGACGTGGTCAGCACCGCAAGGCCCAGCGCGAGCCGCCGGTGTGTCGCTCCACTGCGCACAGTCGTCCTCCCGTACCGCGCCCGCCGCGACCGACGGCGCACGCGTGTACGGACGCACGGCACGGGTCGCACGGTTGCGCGAGCCGGTGCGCGCCGGCGGGGCCCGGCCTGATCAGGCCGGCGCCGGCACGTCCTCGCCGACGAACGTCCGCCACAGCGCGGTGTACCGGCCGCCCTTGCGCAGCAGTTCCTCGTGCGTGCCGTCCTCGGCGACCCGGCCGTGGTCCATGACGATCACCCGGTCGGCGCGGGCGGCGGTGGTGAGGCGGTGGGCGACGACCAGCGTGGTGCGGCGGCCCGCGATGCGGTCGGTCGCCGCGTTGACCTGCGCCTCGGTGGCGAGGTCGAGGGCGGCGGTGGCCTCGTCGAGCAGCAGCACGTCCGGGTCGACGAGTTCGGCGCGGGCGAGCGCGATCAGCTGGCGCTGCCCGGCCGACAGGTTGCGGCCGCGCTCGGCGACCTCGTGCAGATAGCCGCCGTCCAGCGTGGCGATCATCTCGTGCGCGCCGACCGCGCGGGCCGCGGCCTCCACCTCGGCGTCGGTGGCGTCCGGACGGCCGTAGGCGATGGCGTCGCGGACGGTGCCGGGGAAGAGGTACGCCTCCTGCGGCACGACGCCCAGCCGGTGCCGGTACGCGGTCAGGTCCAGGTCGCGCAGGTCGGCGCCGTCCACGGTGACCCGCCCGGAGGTGGGGTCGTAGAACCGGGCGACCAGCTTGACCAGGGTGGACTTGCCCGCGCCGGTCTCGCCGACGAAGGCGACGGTCTGCCCGGCGGGGATGGTCAGGTCGACGCCGGTGAGGGCCTCCTCGCCGTCGCCGTAGGAGAAGTGCACGTCCTCGAAGGCGATCTCGCCGCGCAGGGACGTCACCGGCAGCGGCTCGGCCGGCGCCTCGGTGGAGGTCGGCTCGCGCAGCAGCTCCTGGATCCGGCCGAGGGAGACGGACGCCTGCTGGTAGCCGTCGAAGACCTGGGAGAGCTGCTGCACGGGCGCGAAGAACAGGTCGATGTAGAGCAGGTACGCGACCAGCGAGCCGATGGCCAGCGTGCCGTCGTCCACCCGGCCGCCGCCCACCACCAGTACCGCCACCGCGGCGACCGAGGACAGCAGCTGCACGAACGGGAAGTACACCGAGATCAGCCACTGGCCGCGGATGCGGGCGCTGCGGTAGGCGGCGCTGCGCTCGGCGAACCGCCGGGCGCCGTCCCGCTCGCGGCGGAAGGCCTGCACGATCCGCAGCCCGGCCACCGACTCCTGCAGGTCGGCGTTGACCGCCGACACCCGCTCCCGCGCCAGCTCGTACGCCTTCACGCTGGCCCGGCGGAAGACGTACGTGGCGAGGATCAGCGGGGGCAGGGTGGCGAAGACGACGAGGGCGAGACCGACGTCGAGCACCAGCAGGGCGACCATGATGCCGAAGAAGGTGACCACCGAGACGAACGCGGTGACCAGCCCGGTCTGCAGGAACGTGGACAGCGCGTCGACGTCCGTGGTCATCCGGGTCATGATCCGGCCGGTCAGCTCGCGCTCGTAGTAGTCGAGGCCGAGCCGCTGGAGCTGGGCGAAGATCTTCAGCCGCAGGGAGTACAGCACGCGTTCGCCGGTGCGTCCGGTCATCCGGATCTCGCCGGTCTGCGCCGCCCACTGGGTGAGCACGGTGAGCAGGCCCAGCAGGGCGGCCGCCCAGACCGCGCCCTGGGCGGCGCGGGTGACGCCCTCGTCGATGCCGTGCCGGATGAGGATCGGCAGCAGCAGGCCCGCGCCGGCGTCCACGGCGACCAGCCCGAGGCTGATCAGCAGGGGCGTGCGGAAGCCCTGGAGCAGACGACGCAGACCGTAGGAGTCCTCGGCGCGGACGGCGCGCTCCTCGTCGACGTCGGGGACGTCGTCGGCCGGGGGCAGGGCGGCGACCTGTGCGAGCAGTTCCGGGCCGGCGGGGGCGCCGTCCAGGGCGGTGTCCCTGGGCTCGCGGTCGCCGGTCCACAGGCGGGGGGTGACGCCCCGCTCGGCGTCGAACTCGGCGTCCAGCTCCGCCCGCACGGAGGTGTCCTCCTCGTGCGGCCCGGCGGGCGGGGTGTGGCCCGGGGAGACGGCGCCCAGCTCGTCGGGGTCGGTGAGCAGCCTGCGGTACAGCGGGCAGCGCCGCTGGAGCTCGTCGTGGGTGCCGATGTCGGCGAGCCGGCCGCCGTCGAGGACGGCGATGCGGTCGGCGAGGTTCAGGGTGGAGCGGCGGTGGGCGATGAGAAGGGTGGTGCGCGCGCCAGCGCTCGATGAGGGGTGGTGGTCGGGCGACGGGTGGGCGGTGCGCGCGCCAGCGCTCGATGAGGGGTGGTGGTCGGGCGACGGGTGGGCGGTGCGGCCTCGCATGACGCTCTTCAGCGCCTCGTGGATCTCGTGCTCGACCCGGGCGTCCACGGCGGACGTCGCGTCGTCCAGGACGAGCAGGCGCGGGTCGGTGAGGATCGCGCGGGCCAGGGCGATGCGCTGGCGCTGCCCGCCGGACAGGGTCAGGCCGTGTTCGCCGACGGTGGTGTCGTAGCCGTCGGGCAGTTCGGCGATGAAGCGGTCGGCCTGGGCGGCGCGGGCGGCGGCCTCGATCTGCTCGTCGGTGGCGTCGGGGCGGCCGTACGCGATGTTGGCGCGCACGGTGTCGGAGAACAGGAAGGAGTCCTCCGGGACCAGGCCGATGGCGGCGCGCAGCGACTCGGTGGTCAGCTCGCGCACGTCGTGGCCGCCGACCAGGACGGCGCCGCGGGTGACGTCGTAGAAGCGCGGCAGCAGCAGGGAGACGGTGGACTTGCCGGAGCCGGAGGCGCCGACCACGGCGAGGGTCTCGCCGGGGCGGATCTCGAAGGACAGGCCGTCCAGGACGGGCCGCTCGGGGTCGTAGCCGAAGGCGACGTCGTCGAACTCGACGGTCGCCGGGGCGTCGGCGGGCAGGTCCTTGGTGCCGTCGGTGAGGGACGGCTCCGTGTCGATCAGGTCGAGGACGCGTTCGGTGCCGGCGCGGGCCTGCTGGGCGACGGTGAGGACGACGGCGAGCATCCGGACCGGGCCGACGAGCTGGGCGAGATAGGTGGAGAAGGCGACGAAGGTGCCGAGGGTGATCTGCCCGCGCACCGCGAGCCAGCCGCCGAGGGCGAGCATCGCCACCTGGCCCAGCGCGGGCACCGACTGGAGGGCGGGGGTGTAGCGGGAGTTCAGCCGGATGGTGCGCAGGCGTCCCGCGTACAGCCGGCGGCCGACCTCGCGGAGTTTGCCGGTCTCCTGGTCCTCCTGGCCGAAGCCCTTGACCACGCGCACGCCGCTGACCGCGCCGTCGACCACCCCGGCGACGGCGCCCGCCTGCGCCTGCGCGTACCAGGTGGAGGGGTGCAGCCGGGTGCGGCTGCGCTTGGCGATCCACCACAGGGCGGGGGCCACGGCGAGCGCGACGGCGGTGAGCGGCAGGGACAGCGACGCCATGATCACCAGGGAGATCAGGAACAGCAGCAGGTTGCCGATGGTCATCGGCAGCATGAAGAGCAGGCCCTGGATGAGCTGGAGGTCGCTGGTGGCGCGGCCGACGACCTGTCCGGTGGACAGCTCGTCCTGGCGTCTGCCGTCGAGCCGGGCGATCGACCCGAACATCTCGGTGCGCAGGTCGTGCTGGACGTCGAGGGCGAGGCGTCCGCCGTAGTAGCGGCGGACGTAGGTGAGGACGTAGACGGCGAGGGCGGCGCCGATCAGCAGGCCGGCCCAGGTGCCCATGTCCCGGGTCTTGTCGCCGATGACGTCGTCGATGATCACCTTGGTGATCAGCGGGACGAGGGCCATGACCGCCATGCCGCCGAGGGAGGACCCGAGGGCCAGGACGACGTCCTTGGGGTGCCGCCACGCGTAGGCGGCCAGTCGTCGTGCCCATCCCCGTTGCGCTGTCACGCGGTGCCCTCCGATCGTCCTGATCTTCCGGAAGGCACCAACGCCGCCGGAAGCGGATTTCATCCCTCCGCAACATTTGGAGGCTTGCGGGCAGGGTGCAAGTCCGGCCAGGTTGCTCGACTGAACTTCTCCTTCGCACCCGGATGACTGGTGGGAGCTGCAAAGATGCCGACATGGTGCTTCAGGTGGGGGCTAAGGCGCTCAAGAAGAGACGGGACGAGTTGAAGGTCTCGGCAGAGTCGGTGGAAGCGCACAGCAAGGACGACGCGGCAACCGCCGGGCTCTTGCTGTTCTATGCAGCCGAATGCGGGCTGAAAGAGCGCATCCTCTTCCGCAGAGGGCTGCGCGACACAGCGGGGCTCGAACCTACCCACGATCTACGGAGACTCGCGAAGGATCTCGGCCTACCGCCTGCCATGCACACCGCGCTCAACCGACTGGGCAGCTGCCGACTCCATACACCCGCGGGCGCATCCATCGCCCTGGCAGATCTTCACCAGGCCTGGCGCTATGGTGCGAAGCTTGACGGCGACAGCGAGAGGGAAGCAAAAGCAGCCCTTCGGGCATTGATCACTTGGTGCGAGCAAGACTGAGGCTAGGAGAGCAAAAGGCCGTGGTCGGTTTGACAGATCTGCAGGGGATGACGCCCCCAGAGCACCTCTTCACCTGGGTCGACGTGGATGATCACCTGTCCCACCTTGCCGCCGCAGGCTGCTGGCCCACTTGGCTCATCGCAGCGGACGGTTGGTGGGACGGCCTGGAATTGGTCGTCTCCCGCGGCACCGAGCCGGAGAGCGTGAAACTCTGGCTCGATGAAGCCTTCGGCACAGGTTCGACGGAGTGGCGCGACGGCACGCTGATGCTCCGGCTGGACGACCCACGCACAGCTGACTTCACCGGCATTCCGGTCATGATCACCCCAGATTCGGACCACTCCGATCAGCCGCGGCGACTTCCCCTCCTCCGCGAGAAACACATCACCGCACATTTGGCCCAGCCCTTGCAGCGGCCTGAAATGGAGCGCTTTGCCGCAGATGTGCAGGTTCTAGCCTTCCACTCCTTCAAGGGCGGGGTGGGGCGCACCGTCCACGCGGTCGCCATGGCCGATGCGATCGCCCGCCGCGGTGGCAGCGTTCTCCTGGTCGACTCCGACCTGGAGGCCCCCGGCATCACCTGGATGCACAAGGCACAAGGCGGGCAAGTCGATTTCTCCTACGAGGACCTACTGTCACTGCTCCAGGGATGCCCAGATGGCGACTGGTCCGCCGCCGTTGACATCGCGGCAGCGTATCTGCCGAATCAACAGGTCGGGAGATTTGCCGGCGGAGGACGGATCACCGTGGTCCCTACCACCAGGAGACAGCACCTCGGGCCACCACGAATCGAACCAGCCGACCTACTGACGCCGGGGCGATCTCGATACTTCTTGACCGAGGCGCTTGCCGCACTTGCCGCCCGCGCTGGCGCTGACACTGTTGTCGTGGATCTGCGAGCAGGAGCGTCTGAGCTGTCAGCCCCTGTCCTGCTCGATCCGCGTGTACAGCGCATCTTCGTTACAACTCTGAGCCACCAGTCGCTCGAGGGAACGAAGACACTGTTGAGGCAGTTGGGGCGCCGCGCTCCAGCCCTACGGGGCATCGACCCGGCGAGCTCAGTGATCATCACGCAATACCGCCAGGACACCCATGAAGCACAGGCAGAACAGGCTCGGACAGAGCTGAGTAACGCACTGCTTTCCTCGCTGAGGACACCAGACGACGACCCCAATGACCGTGACGACACCAGCGAAGTGGATGCTGACGTTCTTTCGCAACCTCTACTCAGCCCGTTCCGGGAAGAGCTTCTGGCGCTGCCACCCTCTTGGGATGCCGTGTTGCGCGTACTGGAGAGTTGCAAAGTATCAGAAGTTCTTGATTCGATCGTTCCAGCTCCCCTCGCCCTCCCTTCGTCAAGCAAGCAGGAGGAGCCACCGGTCGACTATTCGACACTCCGTGAGCGCCTCACGAATACTGCTCAACCGCTCATCTATGCCGAACGAAAGGGTATGTCTTCCGCCAGCGGATTTCTTGCCACCGACCCCCTGCGCAGATTGCTGGGTGATCATCGCACAGAACCTCCGCTGGCACTCGTCGTCGGCGCAAAGGGCGCGGGCAAGACGTTCATGTATGCCAAGGCATGCGCCGCTCGGAAATGGAACGCCTTCGCGGAACAGTCCGGCATCACGGATGTCCGAATGGATCTTCCAGTAGTTCCGGTGCTGGAGTCCGACAATCTCGAGAACGACGATCTGACGACCCAAGATCTTCGCGACGCCTTCGCCGCCACACATAACCAAACGTCAGATGGAGCCGCTACATCTCAGCAGATCAAGGATCGCCTGAGAAACGGTTTGTCGCGTCTCACCGCAGAGGACGAGATCGGATGGCGAAAATTGTGGCTGGCATGCCTGGCCATGGCCGCCGGAGCGCCTGCTACGGAGGACGAAGACGCGGAGAGGGTGCTGACAGAACTCAGCAAACGTTCTCGAGCAGTGTTCGTGATGGACGGACTCGAAGACTTGCTGCAGTCCCTCGACACTGAGATCAAACGCACTGCCTTGCGGGTTCTCCTGATCGACGTCCTCGCCTGGTTGCGCTCACTACGGGGACACCCTCTCGGGCTGGTCGTGTTCGTGCGCCGCGACCTCGTAAAGCGCGCCGTTCGGCAGAACAGCGCGCAACTACTCGCGCGCTACGAACCCTACGCCCTGCGCTGGAACAAGGAAGAAGCGCTACGGCTGGCCTTGTGGGTAACGGCCCACGCTGATGCCTTGCCTGCCCCGATGGCCGAGTCAGAGATTGCAGAGCTCTCTTATGACGCACTGGTAGACGCTCTGATCCCGGTGTGGGGTTGGAAAATGGGCACCGAGAGATCAAAGGAAGCACGATCCCACCTCTGGGTACCAGCAGCACTCGGAGATTTCAAGGATCAAGTGCAAGCAAGAGACGTCGTCGTCTTCTTGGCAGAAGCAGCGCGTCAATCGATTTCCCAGACCACCTGGGAGGATCGTGTGCTAGTGCCGAGCGCTATGCGTAAAGCCCTGCTCGAGTGCAGCACGGTCAAAATTAGCGCCATTCAGGACGAAAGTCAGGAGATCGGTGACCTGCTGAGCCGCCTCCAGCAAGTACGCGAACCGGTGACCGTCCCATTCTCATTGGATGAGGTGGGACTGACCGTCCCGGAGGCTGACTTCCTCATCGAGTCAGGAGTATTTGCTCGGGGTAACGACGGGCGGTATTGGGTAGCGGAGATCTACAGGCATGGCCTGGGATTTGGCAGCGAGCGGAGGGCGAAGGTCTTGTGGCGTAGGTGAACGTGAATCCCGATGCCAGCATACGGTGGTCGTGAACAATCACAACGACACCGGCGTTATCAGCAGACCTTACAAGCACCCGGCCTCGCCCTCCGCATTACGGAGGACGGGGCCGAGTGCATGAAGGGGCCGCTAGCCATGGAACGATTCGGCACCCCCTCCCATTTAGGGTGGTGCTAATACTGCAGTCGGTCCTGTTCCGTGGATCGGCAGACGACCCGTCACACCGTGGCAGTAAAACGCAAGGTTTACAAACTGCCTCGGGATAGAACACCGCTGTATCCACTCCTCGCAGCAATGGTGCGCAGCGGCGTTCTTTGGAAACTCGGACGCTCGCTCACGCCACAATTCTTGGCGCAGCGCACTCCACGCATCGACGGCCTGAGGAGCCACCGACTCTTGTGTTCCGGCGTCAACGCCTGAGTCGTGGCACCCCTGCGGCGGGCCCCAAGGGCTCTCGTCACGCAATCGACACGCCGTCTCCACGCAGTTGACTGCATGTCCATGCCAGTCTCTCGGGTATCTCCTCTGTGCAACCCGCGTAGATCGGACACCCCACATGCTCGCCATACGCATACCGCGCCGCAAGGCGGTGGCACTCGCCACGGCCGCCGTGCTCGCCGGCCTCACCGCCCCCGCCGCGACCGCCACCCCGGTCACGACGACGACGGCGTCCTACGACCCGGCGTACTACGACGCCGCGGCCGGCAAGACCGGCACAGCCCTGAAGTCCGCCCTGCACACGATCATCAGCGACCAGACGAAGCTGTCGTACTCGGCGGTCTGGAACGCCCTGAAGGTCACCGACCAGGATCCGAACAACAGCAACAACGTGATCCTGCTCTACTCGGGCATCTCCCGCAGCAAGTCGCTCAACGGCGGTGACGTGGGCGACTGGAACCGCGAGCACGTCTGGGCCAAGTCGCACGGCGACTTCGGCACCTCCACGGGCCCCGGCACCGACCTGCACCACCTGCGTCCCGAGGACGTGCAGGTCAACTCCATCCGCAGCAACAAGGACTTCGACAACGGCGGCAGCTCGTTCAGCAACAGCGGCGGCAGCCTCACCGACTCGAACTCCTTCGAGCCCCGCGACGCCGTCAAGGGCGACGTGGCCCGCATGATCCTCTACATGGCGGTCCGCTACGAGGGCACCGACGGCTGGCCCGACCTGGAACCCAACGACTCCGTCACCAACGGCACCGACCCGTACCACGGCCGCCTCTCGGTCCTGAAGCAGTGGCACCAGGAGGACCCGCCGAGCGCGTTCGAGATGAACCGCAACGACGTCATCTTCGAGTCGTACCAGCACAACCGGAACCCGTTCATCGACCACCCGGAGTGGGTCGAGTCGATCTGGTAGGTCTCACCGCGGCCGGCCTCCCTCGGGCGGAGAGGGACGGCCGGCCGCAGGGTCTTCCTCGTCGCCGTGGGGCACGGGGAGACGCGCTCCCCTGCTCCGGGCGATGCGGTGCACATCATGGAGCGCCTCGGCCAGGCAGGCGGCGAGGTAACGGAGCTGGGGCGCGGTGGCCCTGGTGTCGTCCAGGAGATCGACGGCGTGGCCGAGAAGGTCGTCCGCCATGCCGAGCTGGACGGCTTCGATCTCGTCGGCGAGGCGGGAGATACGGCCGGTTCCGGTGTCGTCGGTGACGAGGTAGCAGGGGTTGCCGTCGAGGTTGGGCCAGGGGAGGAGGCGGGGCCGGGTGGCGGCGAGGTCTCGGCTCTCGTAGATCACGCGGCGGTCACCTCCTTGCCCCGCATTCGGCGGGAGCCGATGTCGACACCGTCGACCGCCTTGAGGGCACCTACGATCTCGCGCTAGGCGACGCAATGCCGCTCAAGGAGTCACTGACCCTGCTGAGGGCGACAGCAAAGGACTACGAACACCGTGAATGAACCCACCATCTCCAACGCCTCGTCTCTGCACGGCTGGCGCAAGTCGACGTACAGCGGCAACGAAGGCGGCAGCTGCATCGAGGTCCTGGACGGCCACCCGGCCGGCGTCCCGGTCCGCGACTCCAAGGCCCCCGAGGGGCCGGCGGTGGTCTTCCCGCCGGCCGGCTGGACGTCGTTCGTTGCAGCGGTCAAGGACGGAAGCTTCCCAGCTTGACGTCACCCCGCCGGGCCGGACGCTCCCACGAGTCCTTGCCCTTCTGCGCCCTCAGGCACCGTCACGCCGGGTACGGGACCGTCTCCCGGGCCGTGCGGAGGGCGCCCGCCCACCAGGAGAGCTGGTCCAGCAGCTTCTTCGCGTAGCCCGCGGACTCGGTGTCCTGAGGGCGGCCGTCCGCCCACGCCACCCGGTTCAGCGGGAAGGCGAGACCGTCGCGGATGGTCACCGCGTGCAGCTCGCCCATCACGTTCTCCAGGTGCAGGACAGCGTGCCGGCCGCCCGCCCCGCCGCCGTAGCTGACGAAGGCGACGGGCTTGGCCGCCCACTGGGTGTAGTGCCAGTCGATCGCGGCCTTGAGGGACGCCGGGTAGCTGTGGTTGTACTCCGGCGTGACCATGATGAAGGCGTCCGCGCCGTCCAGCGCCGCCGTGAGCGGGGCCATCGAGGCGGGGCGCGGGTAGGCGGCGCCCGCGACCGATGGGTAGGCGTCCGGCAGGGTCAGGGGGAGGTCGTGCTCGGCCAGGTCGACGACCTCGACGTCGAATCCGCCGTGCGCGCGGGCCTGCTCCGCGACCCACGAGCCGACCACGGGGCCGAACCGTCCCTCCCGGACGCTGCCGACGACGACCACGAGCTTGTGCGTGTTGATGTCCATGCCGTCCACCCTGGGACCGGCCCCGGACGGCAGCCAGACCACGCTCAGGCTGGCCCCCGTAGGGCCATGCTGAGCACTGCGCGCGGGCGCGCCGGCCGTCCTATCCTCGCGGTCATGGGGACACCACTGGGCGACTTCCTGCGGCTCAAGCGCGACAGCACCCAGCCGGAGCAGCTGGGGCTCCCGGAGCACGGCCGCCGCCGCTCCCCCGGACTGCGCCGCTCGGACGTGGCCGCGCGGGCCGGGGTCAGCGTCGAGTACCTGACCCGGATCGAGCAGGGCCGCGACCGCAACCCCTCGGTGGCCGTGCTGCACGCGCTGAGCGACGCGCTCGCGCTGACCCCGGCGGAGCGGGAGCACGTGCGGTACCTGGCGAAGATCGGCAGCGACGAGTGCACCGGTCACCTCGGACGCGAGCCCGCCCGCCGTGACGTGCGGGCGTCCGTGCGGGAGACGCTGCGGCTGCTGGAGCCGGGCGTCGCGGTGGTCACCAACCGGCTGGGCGACCTCCTCGCCTGGACCTCCGGCTACGCGGCGGTCGCGGCCGGCACGGGACTGCTGGACGCGGACGAGCCGAACCTCACGCGGTACGTGTTCACCGACCCGCGCGCCCGGTCGTACTTCGCCGACTGGGCCGAGGTCGCCGACGAGCAGGTCTTCGACCTGTGGCTGGGTCCGAAGGCGGAGAACGCGGAGTGGCTGGCGGCGGAGCTGGCGCCCGCGGCCGGCCCGGAGTTCACCCGCCGGATGAACCGCCACAAGGTCCCGGAGCGGGGCGTTCTGCGCCTCCGCCACCCCGACGCGGGTGACCTGCGGCTGCGCCGCGAGTTCCTCGAACTCCCGTCGGACTCCCAGCTGCTGCTGGTCCTCCTGCCTGACGACGAGGCGACGTCCGGGGCGATCGCCCGCCTCCGCGACCGCACGGGGCGCGGGCGGCTGCGGGCGATCTCCTAGGTCTTCCGGACCTCCCAGGGGCGCTCAGTCCAGGTGCGTCGGCGCGAACATGCGCAGGTGCGCCGGGAGGACGACGACGGAGGGGCCTCGGGTGGAGAGGGACTTGGCGAGGTCCTCCTCCAGGGTCTCCGGGGTGGTGCGGGCGCCCGGCACCCCGAAGGACTCGGCCAGGGCCACGAAGTCCGGGCGGGTCAGTTCCGTCGCCGTGGGCTCACCGAAGGCGTCGGTCATGTACGCGCGCAGGATGCCGTAGCCACCGTCGTCGACGATCAGCCAGGTGACGTCGAGGTCGTGCTGGCGTGCCGTGGCCAGCTCGGCGATCGAGTACAGCGCGCCGCCGTCGCCGGAGACCGCCAGCACCGGGCGGGTGGGATCGGCGACCGCCGCGCCCAGGGCCGCCGGGAAGCCGTAGCCGAGGCCGCCGGCGCCCTGTGCCGAGTGCAGGTGGTTGGGGCCCATCGCGTCGAACGCCGACCACGCCCAGTAGGCGAGGATCGTCATGTCCCAGAAGGAGGGCGAACCGGTCGGCAGGGCGCGCCGCACGGCCGTCAGCACCTGCTGCTCCAGCGCCAGGTCCTGCGCGTCGATGCGGGACCGCACCCGGTCCAGCAGCTCCCGCACCCGCGCGGGGGCGTTCTCGTCCTCACGCGGTTCGACCGTCTCCAGGAGCGCCTGGAGCGCGAGGCGGGCGTCCGCGTGGATGCCGATGCCGGGGTGGTTGGACTCCAGCTTGCCGAGGTCGGCCTCGATCTGGACGACCCGGCCGCGGGGCGCGAACGTGTGGTAGTTCGAGGAGAGTTCGCCGAGGCCGGAGCCGACGACGAGCAGGACGTCCGCGTCCTCCAGGAAGTCGGTGGTGTGGCGGTCCTCCAGCCAGGACTGGAGGGACAGCGGGTGGGTCCACGGGAAGGCGCCCTTGCCGCCGGGGGTGGTGACCACCGGCGCCTGGATCCGCTCGGCGAGCTGCCGCAGCTTGCCGGAGGCGTCGGAGCGGACCACTCCCCCGCCCGCGACGATTACGGGACGGGCCGCGCCGGCCAGCAGGTGCGCGGCGAGCGCGGTGAGTTCGGGGCGTGGGGGCAGTTCGTCCGGGGTGGCGTCCATCGCCGTCACCACGGGCAGCATCGTCTCGGCGAGCAGCACGTCCTGCGGGATCTCCACCCACACCGGGCCGTGCGGGACGGTGAGGGCCGACTTCCAGGCCGCCGCGATCGCCGAGGGGATCTGGGAGGCCGTACGGACCGTGTGCACGGACTTGACCACGCCCCGGAACGAGGCGGACTGGTCGGGGAGTTCGTGCAGGTAGCCGTGGCGGCCGCCGCCGAGCCCGGCGGTCGGCACCTGGCTGCTGATCGCCAGCACCGGTGCGGACGCGGCCGCCGCCTCCTGCAGCGCGGGCAGCGAGGTCAGCGCGCCGGGGCCGGTGGACAGCAGCAGCGGGGCCGCCTCACCGGTGATGCGGCCGTAGGCGTCCGCCGCGAAGCCGGCGTTGTTCTCCACGCGCAGACCGATGTGGCGCAGGTCGGAGCGGCGCAGGGCGTCGAACACGCCGAGGGCGTGCTGGCCGGGCAGGCCGAAGACGGTCGTCGCGCCGAGCCCGGCCAGGGTCTCCACGACCAGGTCGCCGCCGGTACGGCCGGGGGGAGGGTTGAGCGCGGCCTCCGTCTGGGCGGCGGTCGGGCGGAGCTCCAGGTCGTGGTCGTGCGTCACTTGGCGCGGGCCTCCGCGATCTGCCGGGACATGATGGTGGTCAGTTCGTACGCCGTGTGGGACGCGGCGACCGAGGTGATCTCGGCGTGGTCGTAGGCGGGCGCCACCTCGACGACGTCGGCCGAGACCAGGTTGCAGGAGGCGAGGCCGCGCAGGATCTCCAGCAGTTCGCGGGAGGTCATGCCGCCCGCCTCGGGCGTGCCGGTGCCGGGCGCGTGGGCGGGGTCGAGGCAGTCGATGTCGATGGAGATGTACAACGGGCGGTCGCCGATGCGCTGGCGGAGCTGGTCGGCGACCTCGTCGGCGCCGCGGCGGTAGACGTCGGCGGAGGTGACGATGCCGAAGCCCATCTTCTCGTCGTCGGTGAGGTCCTGCTTGCCGTAGAGGGGGCCGCGGGTGCCGACGTGGGAGAGGGCGGAGGTGTCGAGGACGCCCTCCTCGACGGCCCGGCGGAACGGCGTGCCGTGGGTGTACTCGGCGCCGAAGTAGGTGTCCCAGGTGTCGAGGTGCGCGTCGAAGTGGAGCAGCGCGACCGGGCCGTGCTTCTTGGCGACCGAGCGCAGCAGCGGCAGCGCGATGGTGTGGTCGCCGCCGAGGGTCATCAGGCGGGCGCCGGTGCCGAGGAGGTCGTCGGCGGCGGCCTCTATGGTCTCGACGGCCTCGTTGATGTGGAACGGGTTCACGGCGATGTCACCGCCGTCCGCGACCTGCGCCAGGGCGAACGGAGAGGCGTCCTGCGCGGGGTTGTAGGGGCGCAGCAGCCGGGACGCCTCGCGGATGGCGTTGCCGCCGAAGCGGGCGCCGGGCCGGTAGGAGACGCCCGAGTCGAACGGCACGCCGACCACGGCGACGTCGGCGCGGCCGACCTCGTCGAGGCGCGGCAGCCGGGCGAAGGTCGCGGGTCCCGCGTAGCGCGGCACGCGGGAGGAGTCGACGGGGCCGCGGGGCGTCTCGTTGCTGCTCATGGAGGACTGCTCTCTTTCCTACGCTTCGTCGCGTATGTGCTGACTGGCCACGATGCTACTGGGCGGCCGGGACCTGTTCGGACACGGTTTCGGACGTGCTGTCGTGCGCGGGGCGCGTCCGGCGAGGCGTGCGCGCCAGGCAGCGAGCACGACCTCGTCGGTGGGGCGGGCGGCGGGGGACGACGGCTGTCCGCCCGCGCCCGCGGGCATGCCGGTGACCCGACCCTAGGCGGCCGAAAAGCGACTGCGAAGTGTACGTTTCATCCACGATCGGCGACCTGGGATGGAGGAAACGTCCACCATGCCGGACCCCACTGTTCCGCCCACCCCTCCCGTGCCCCTGGACGCGCTGCTGGCCCGCGCGGACCTGGGCCTGCGCCGGGTCGCGGGCCCCGCGGACCCGGCCGCCGTGGTGCACTGGGCCCAGACCTCGGAGATGGCCGACCCCTACCCGTACCTGCTGGGCGGCGAGCTGCTGCTGTCGGCGGGCGTGCACGTCCCGGAGGGCGCCGGCGCGGGCTACTTCGACGCGTACGTCTCACGGATCGTCGCGGCGGGCGGGGCGGCGCTCGGCTTCGGTGTGGCGCCCGTGCACGACGCGGTGCCCGGGGCGCTGGCGGAGGCGTGCGAGATGCACGGGCTGCCGCTGCTGGAGGTGCCGCCCCGGACGACGTTCTCGGCGGTGGCGCGGGCGCTGTGGCAGCTGATGACGCAGGCCCGCACGGCCGAGCTGCGGCGGGTCACGGAGGCCCAGCAGAGCCTGGCCACCGCCGCCGCCCGCCCCGACCCGGTCCCCGCCGTCCTCCAGCAGCTCGCCCGCCGCCTGGGCGGACGCGCGGTGCTGTACGGCCCCGAGGGCGCCGAGATCGCGGGCGCGGGGGCGGACCCGGGCGAGGAGGTGCGGGCGGCACTGGCGAAGCTCGCGGAGGTGGTGCGGCCCCCGGGCGGCACGGACCCCGGGCAGGAGACCGCGGACGCCCGCCCCTCCTCCGCGAGCGACACGGTCGCCGGGGTGCGGCTGGTCGCCCACGGGCTGGGCGGCGGCGAGGGGTTCGTGCTCGGGACGGCCGCCCCGCGGCGGGACGCGGGCGACCACGCCGTCGCGTCCGTCGCGGCCGTGCTGCTCTCCCTGCTCACCGGCGAGCGGCACAGCGGTTCCGGCGCCGGCCGCTCCTCCGCGCTGGTGCGGCTGCTGCTGGGGGCGACGCCCGCGGAGGTGGCGCCGCTGCTCGGCGGGGACCGGTGGCGGGTGGTGCACGGCAGGCCGGACGGGCGGAGGGCGCCGGACCCGGTGGCCGCCTCCGCGCTGGGCGCCGCGCTCGGCTCGGCGCTGGTGGACGTGGCGGGCGAGGCGGTGCGGGTGCTGGTGCCCGGCGGGCGGACGGTGGACCGGGTGCCGGGCTGGACGCTCGGCGTCAGCGCGGCGGCGGCCCCGCGGGACTGGCCGGCCGCCGACACCCAGGCCGCCCGCGCCCTGGCCCGGGCCCGCGCCACCCGTGCCCCGCTGCTGCGCCACGGCGACCGTCCGGCCCTCACCGACCTGGTCCCGCCGGACGACGCCGACGCCCACGCCCGCGCGCTGCTCACCCCGATAGCGCAGGCCCCGGCCCTGGTGGACACGTTGCGCACCTGGCTGTCCCTGCACGGCAGCTGGGACCGCACGGCGGTGGCCCTGGGCGTGCACCGCAACACCGTGCGGCAGCGGATCGCGCGGTGCGCGGCCCTGCTGGAGGCGGACCTGGACGACCCGGACGTGCGGATGGAGCTGTGGTTCGCGCTGCGGCGGACCTGAGCGGCCGTGCGGCGCCGGAGGGCGGCCCCCTGAGTAGCAGTGCGGAGTCGTCTGAGTACGTGACGCACGTCCCAGCGCGCGATACGCCAGGGACGGCCCCTGTCGGCTGCCTCACAATGGGGGCATGCCGATACCCGGGACTCCCAGTCGCGCCGAACTCGTCGAACACCTGGTCGCCACCCGCATCGCGGGCGAGGTCGCCACGCCGCGTGAGAACAACCTCTCCCACTACCGGAAGCTGGCGAACGGCGACCGGCACTACTGGCTCGGCCTGGAGCTCGGCGAGCGCTGGACCGACGAGCAGGACGTGCTCGCGGTGATGGCCGAGCGGGTCGGCGTGAACGACGATCCGGAGCACCGGTACGGGCAGGACACCATCGACCCGGAGCTGACGGTCGACGGCCTCGAACGGATGGCCGGGCGGCTGCGCAAGGCGGCGGAGGGACGGCAGCGGGTGCTGCTGGCGACCGGTCACCCGGGCGGTCTGCTGGACGTGCACCGGGCGACGGCCGGCGCGCTGCGGGCGGCGGGCTGCGACATCGTGGTCATCCCGGACGGGCTGACCACGGAGGAGGGCTACGTGATGCAGTTCGCGGACGTGGCGGTGCTGGAGCACGGGGCGACGCTGTGGCACACCCACTCGGGCGCGCCGATGAAGACGATCCTGACGGCGCTGGAGCGGGAGGGCCGCCCGCTGCCCGACCTGGTGGTCGCCGACCACGGCTGGGCGGGCGCCGCCGGCCAGTACGGCGTGGACTCCGTCGGGTACGCCGACTGCAACGACCCGGCGCTGTTCCTCGCCGAGGCCGAGGGCACGGTCCAGGTGACGGTCCCGCTGGACGACCACGTGACCAGCCCCCGTCACTACGACCCGATGACGGCGTACCTGCTGGCGCAGGCCGGTCTGACGCGGTGAGACGCCCTCGCCGGCCGGGTGCGGGGGACGCACCCGGCCGGTGAGGGCGGCCGGCGGACGCGCGGGTCAGCCGAGGAACGGGACGGCGTCGGCGGGGTCGGCATGCCAGTTGGTGGCGACGGGCCGGTCGACCGTGGCGGTGCCGGGCAGGCGCAGCGTGACGGAGTTCCCCTCGTCACCGGCGACCGAGAGGTGGAGCCGGTCGAACTCGATGCCGTTGTCGTCGTTGGTGCTCTTGGGGCTGATGCCGGCGTAGGCGGCGGTGGAGCCGGCGAGGACGATGTCGTCGCTGACGCCGTGCTCGGCGGGCGAGACCTCGGTGTCGGGGGAGGAGCCGAAGGAGGCGGAGGGGAAGACGCCTTCCAGGTGGCAGACGAGACCGGGCTTGGCCTTGGCGGTGATCAGGTAGTAGCCGCCCGCCTGCGTCTCGGCCGTGACCTTGAAGTTCAGGTCGCTGGTCGCACAGGGCCGGGTGGTGAAGCCGCTGTCGGCGGTGGCGGTGGCGGTCGCGGCGCCGCCGAGGGCGAGTGCGGCGACGGCGGCCAGGGCGAAGCGGGCGGAGCGGGTGGCGAAGCGTGAACGCACGGTGTTCTCCAGGCTGTGACGTGGTGGGTCGTCCGGCGGGCCGCCGGGGATGACCGCAGCTTGTGCCGTGATCCGTCCCACCCGCCACACCGGACGCCCGGGACGGGACGCCGGAACGCTGGAACGGCCGCTGACCAGCGCGGATTCCCGTGCCCTGGAACGCTCCCCTGGGACGCGGGCCGGCCGTCCGGGCCCTCGCGGGGCGCCGCTTTCCCCCACCCAGGAGGAGCGGGGAGGGGCCGGCGCCGGCTCAGTCCTCGCGCGGGACGCGGACCACGCCCTCCTGGATGACGGAGACCGCGAGGCGGCCGTCCTGGGTGTAGATGCGGCCCTGGCCGAGACCCCGGCCGCCGTGGGCCGACGGGGACTGCTGGTCGTACAGCAGCCACTCGTCCGCGCGGAACGGGCGGTGGAACCACATCGCGTGGTCCAGGGACGCCCCGACCACGTCGCCGACCGCCCAGCCGCCGCGCCCGTGGGCGAGGAGGATCGAGTCCAGCAGCGTCATGTCGGAGACGTACGTGGCGAGCACGACGTGGAGCAGCGGGTCGTCGCCGTCGACCTTGCCGTTGGTGCGGAACCAGACCTGGGAGTGGGGGTCGCGCGGTGCGCCGAAGCGGCCGTAGGGCGGGTCGTCGACGTAGCGCAGGTCGACGGCCGCGCGGGCGCCGAGGTAGCGGTGCACGACGTCGGCCGACAGGTGCGGATAGCTCCGCAGCCGCTCCTCGGAGGTGGGGAGCGTCTCCGGGTCCGGGGAGTCCGGCATCGGCGCCTGGTGGTCCAGGCCCTCCTCGTGCGCCTGGAAGGACGCGGAGAGGTGGAAGATCGGCTTGCCGTGCTGGACCGCCACCACCCGCCGGGTGGTGAAGGACCGGCCGTCGCGGATCCGGTCGACGGTGTAGACGATCGGCGCGCCCGGGTCGCCGATGCGCAGGAAGTACGCGTGCAGCGAGTGCGGGGGCCGGTCCGCGGGGACGGTGCGCCCCGCGGCGACCAGGGCCTGCGCCGCCACCTGCCCGCCGAAGACGCGGGGGACGGCGGAGGCGCGGGACCGGCCGCGGAAGATGTTCTCCTCGATCTGCTCGAGGTCGAGCAGATCGAGGAGTTCCTGGAGAGCCTGACTCATGGAATCAGTTGTATACGGCAGGGATTTCTGGGACCTTACAGGCCCATGTCCTTGGCGATGATCGACTTCATGATCTCGCTGGTGCCGCCGTAGATGCGGTTGACCCGGTTGTCCGCGTACAGGCGGGCGATCGGGTACTCGTTCATGTAGCCGTAGCCGCCGTGCAGCTGGAGGCAGCGGTCGATGACGCGGTGGGCGACCTCGGTGCAGAACAGCTTGGCGCTGGCGGCCTCGGCGGGCGTCAGCTCGCCGGCGTCCAGGGCCTCGGTGGCGCGGTCGGCGACGGCCTCGGCGGCGTCCACCTCGGCCTGGCAGGCGGCCAGCTCGAACTTGGTGTTCTGGAAGTGGGCGACCGGCTTGCCGAAGACGGTGCGCTCCTGCACGTACTGCTTGGCGAACCGGACGGCGGCCTTGGCCTGGGCGTAGGCGCCGTAGGCGATGCCCCAGCGCTCGGAGGCCAGGTTGTGGCCGAGGTAGGAGAAGCCCTTGTTCTCCTCGCCGAGCAGGTCCTCGGCGGGGACCTTGACGTCGACGAACGCCAGCTCGGCGGTGTCGGAGGTGCGCAGGCCGAGCTTGTCGAGCTTGCGGCCCACCGAGTAGCCCTCGGACTTGGTGTCCACGGCGAACAGGGAGATGCCGTGGCGGCGGTCCTCGGCCGTGGGGGCGGCGGTGCGGGCGCAGACGATCACCTTGTCGGCGTGCACGCCGCCGGTGATGAAGGTCTTGGCGCCGTTGAGGACGTAGTGGGTGCCGTCCTCGCTCAGCTTGGCGGTGGTCTTCATGCCCGCGAGGTCGGAGCCGGTGCCCGGCTCGGTCATCGCGATGGCCCACATCTCCTCGCCGGTGACGAACTTCGGGAGGTAACGCTTCTTCTGCTCGTCCGTGGCCAGCATCTTGATGTAGGGCAGGGCGAGCAGCACGTGCACGCCGGAGCCGCCGAACTGGACGCCCGCGCGGGCGGTCTCCTCGTAGAGGACGGCCTCGAACTTGTGGGTGTCCATGCCGGCGCCGCCGTACTCCTCCGGCACGCTGATGCCGAAGACGCCGAGCTCACCGAGCTTGTAGTAGAAGTCGCGGGGCGCCTGTCCGGCCGCGAACCACTCGTCGTAGACGGGGACGACCTCGGCCTCGATGAAGGCGCGGATGGTCTCCCGGAACGCCTCGTGATCCTCGTTGAAAATCGTACGGCGCACTGTCCGCCACCTCCGCAGCCTGGGCATGTCTAAGCGCTTGCTCAGAGCAAGGTACCGGCGAGTATCCTCGCCCGTCCAGACCGGGCGCTCCGTAACGCTCGTCACTCCTGGGCGGACAGCGGCCCCGCAGGGACCTCAGGCGTCCGCCGCCGCCGCGAACGCCCCCCGCGCCATCCGGTGGAGCAGCTCCGCCGTGCCCGCGCGGTCCGGGAGGGAGCCCGGGCGGGTGAGGTGGGGGGTGGAGTTGAGGAGGCCGAAGACCGAGTGGACCGCCGAGCGGGCGGTGGGCTCGGCGAGGTCCGGGTAGAGGCGGCGCACCACGCCCACCCACAGTTCGACGTACCGCCGCTGGAGCCGGCGCACCAGCTTGCGGTCGGCGTCCCGGAGGCGGTCCAGCTCGCGGTCGTGCAGGGTGATGAGCGGGCGGTCGTCGAGCGCGAAGTCGATGTGCCCCTCGATCAGCGAGTCGAGGACCGCCCCGGGGGCCGCCCCGTCCGCCCGGTCCGCCTCTTCGAGCCGCCGCCGCGCACCGGTCAGCAGCGACTCGCTGATGCCGACCAGCAGCTCCGCGAGCATCGCGTCCTTGCCCGGGAAGTGCCGGTAGAGGCCGGGCCCGCTGATGCCGACGGCGGCGCCTATCTCGTCGACGCCGACCCCGTGGAAGCCCCGCTCGGCGAAGAGCCGCGCGGCCTCCTTGAGGATCTGCTCGCGGCGGGTGGGGGCGTCGGTTCTGGTGGCCATGGAGACGATTCTAGACAGGGAGGTTAGCGGTCGTTAACCTGGAGGAAATGCGTTAACGCTCATTAACACGTGAGGGGACCCGCAGGATGCACGAGGCACCGGAGCTTCACAGCGCGGCAGATCCCGCGTCGGAGGCCTTTCGGGCCAACGAGGAGGCGCACCGCGCCCTCGTCGAGGAGCTGCGCGGCAAGCTGGCCGCGGCGGCGCTCGGCGGCGGCGAGCGGGCGCGCGCCCGCCACACGGCGCGCGGGAAGCTGCTCCCGCGCGACCGGGTGGACACCCTCCTCGACCCCGGCTCGCCCTTCCTGGAGCTGGCCCCGCTGGCCGCCGACGGGATGTACGACGGGCAGGCGCCGGCGGCCGGGGTGATCGCCGGGATCGGCCGGGTCGCGGGCCGCGCGTGCGTGATCGTCGCCAACGACGCCACCGTCAAGGGCGGCACGTACTACCCGATGACCGTGAAGAAGCACCTGCGTGCGCAGGAGGTGGCCCTGGACAACCGGCTGCCCTGCGTCTACCTGGTGGATTCGGGGGGCGCCTTCCTGCCGATGCAGGACGAGGTGTTCCCGGACCGGGACCACTTCGGCCGCATCTTCTACAACCAGGCCCGGATGTCGGGCGCCGGCATCCCGCAGATCGCGGCGGTGCTCGGCTCCTGCACGGCGGGCGGGGCGTACGTGCCCGCGATGAGCGACGAGGCGGTGATCGTGCGCAACCAGGGCACGATCTTCCTCGGCGGCCCGCCGCTGGTGAAGGCGGCCACGGGTGAGGTGGTCACGGCGGAGGAGCTGGGCGGCGGCGAGGTCCACTCGCGGGTGTCCGGGGTGACCGACCACCTCGCCGAGGACGACGCGCACGCGCTCAGGATCGTGCGCCAGATCGTCTCCACGCTCCCCGCGCGCGGGGAGCTGCCCTGGCGGGTGGAGCCGGTCGTCGAGCCGAAGGTGGACCCGGCCGGGCTGTACGGCGCGGTGCCGGTGGACTCCCGCACCCCCTACGACGTGCGGGAGATCATCGCGCGCGTCGTGGACGGCTCCCGGTTCGCCGAGTTCAAGGCGGAGTTCGGGCAGACCCTGGTCACCGGCTTCGCGCACCTCCACGGCCACCCGGTGGGGATCGTCGCCAACAACGGCATCCTGTTCGCCGAGTCCGCCCAGAAGGGCGCCCACTTCATCGAGCTGTGCGACCAGCGCGGCATCCCCCTGGTGTTCCTGCAGAACATCTCCGGCTTCATGGTCGGCAAGGACTACGAGGCGGGCGGCATCGCCAAGCACGGCGCCAAGATGGTCACGGCGGTCGCCTGCACGCGCGTGCCGAAGCTGACCGTCGTGGTCGGCGGGTCCTACGGCGCGGGCAACTACTCCATGTGCGGGCGGGCGTACTCGCCCCGCTTCCTGTGGATGTGGCCGAACGCCAAGATCTCGGTGATGGGCGGCGAGCAGGCCGCCTCCGTCCTCGCGACCGTCAAGCGGGACCAGTTGGAGGCGCGCGGCGAGGAGTGGCCCGCGGAGGAGGAAGAGGCCTTCAAGGCGCCGGTCCGCGCCCAGTACGAGCGGCAGGGGAACGCCTACTACGCGACGGCCCGCCTCTGGGACGACGGCGTGATCGACCCGATGGAGACCCGGCAGGTGCTGGGGCTGGCCCTGACCGCGTGCGCCAACGCGCCCCTGGGTGACCCCCAGTTCGGCGTCTTCCGGATGTGAGGGGACCCCTGACGATGACTGATCAGATGTTCGACACGGTGCTGGTGGCCAACCGGGGCGAGATCGCCGTCCGCGTCGTGCGCACGCTGCGGTCGCTGGGCGTGCGCTCGGTGGCGGTGTACTCCGACGCGGACGCCGGGGCGCGGCACGTCCGGGAGGCCGACACGGCGGTGCGGATCGGGCCGGCGCCGGCCGCGGAGAGCTACCTGTCGGCGGAGCGGCTGCTGGAGGCGGCCGCCCGCACCGGCGCGCGGGCGGTGCACCCGGGGTACGGCTTCCTCGCCGAGAACGCGGAGTTCGCGCGGGCCTGCGAGGCGGCGGGCCTCGTGTTCATCGGGCCCCCGGCGGACGCCATCGCCCTGATGGGCGACAAGATCCGCGCGAAGGAGACGGTGAAGGCGGCCGGGGTGCCGGTGGTGCCCGGCTCCAGCGGCAGCGGGCTGACGGACGCGCAGCTCGTGGAGGCGGCCCGGGAGATCGGCATGCCGGTGCTGCTGAAGCCGTCGGCGGGCGGCGGCGGCAAGGGCATGCGGCTGGTGCGGGACGCGGAGCGGCTGGCGGACGAGATCGCCGCCGCCCGGCGTGAGGCCCGCGCCTCCTTCGGCGACGACACCCTGCTGGTGGAGCGGTGGATCGACCGGCCCCGGCACATCGAGATCCAGGTGCTGGCCGACGGCCACGGGAACGTGGTGCACCTGGGCGAGCGCGAGTGCTCGCTCCAGCGGCGCCACCAGAAGATCGTCGAGGAGGCGCCCAGCGTGCTCCTCGACGAGGCGACCAGGGCGGCGATGGGCGAGGCGGCCGTGCAGGCGGCCCGCTCGTGCGGCTACCGGGGTGCGGGCACGGTGGAGTTCATCGTCCCGGGCGACGACCCGTCGGCGTACTGCTTCATGGAGATGAACACCCGGCTCCAGGTGGAGCACCCGGTCACCGAGCTCGTCACGGGGCTCGACCTGGTGGAGTGGCAGCTTCGGGTCGCTGCGGGCGAGCGGCTGCCGTTCGGGCAGGACGACGTCCGGCTGACCGGGCACGCGGTCGAGGCACGCCTGTGCGCCGAGGACCCCGCGCGGGGCTTCCTGCCCTCCGGCGGCACGGTGCTGCGGCTGCGCGAGCCGCAGGGCGACGGCGTGCGCACCGACTCGGGGCTCACCGAGGGCACGGAGGTCGGCAGCCTCTACGACCCGATGCTGTCCAAGGTCATCGCGTACGGCCCCGACCGGGCGACCGCGCTGCGCAAGCTGCGGGCGGCGCTCGCGGAGACGGTGACGCTGGGCGTGCAGACCAACGCGGGCTTCCTGCGGCGACTGCTCGCGCACCCGGCGGTGGTCTCCGGCGAGCTGGACACCGGACTGGTGGAGCGCGAGGCTGACTCCCTGGTCGGCGGCGAGGTGCCGGCCGAGGTGTACGCGGCGGCGGCGCTGCTGCGCCAGGCCGCCCTCGCGCCCGCCGCGGGCCCCGGCTGGCGGGACCCGTTCGCCGCCGCCGACGGCTGGCGGATGGGCGGCGGCCGGGCCTGGACCGCGCACCACCTGCGGGTGGCGGGCCACGACCCGGTGACCGTGCGGGTCCGGGCCACCGCCGCCGGCGGCACGGAACTGCTGCCGCCCGGCGCGGAGACCCCGCTGAGGGCGTCCGCGGGGCCGCTGGAGGGGCACCGGTTCACCTGCGCGCTGGACGGCGTCGCGCACACCTTCGCCGCCCTGCCCGACGGCTCCTGGCTGGGCCGGGACGGCGACGCCTGGCAGGTACGGGACCACGACCCGGTGGCCGCGTCCCTCACCCGGGCGGGTCAGGCGGGCGCCGACTCGCTGACCGCGCCGATGCCGGGCACGGTGACGGTGGTGAAGGTCGCCGTCGGCGACGAGGTGGACGCGGGCCAGAGCCTGCTGGTGGTGGAGGCGATGAAGATGGAGCACGTCATCTCCGCCCCGCACGCCGGCACGGTCACCGAACTGGACGTGTCCCCGGGCACGACGGTCGCCATGGACCAGGTGCTCGCGGTCATCGCGCCCGTGGGGACGGCGGAAGGGGACACGGCGTGAACGCCGGTGAGCTCGGCCTGCCCATGACCGTACCGGCCGGGGGGCTGCCCCGGCGGGTGCGGATCCACGAGGTGGGCGCCCGCGACGGCCTGCAGAACGAGAGGGCGACCGTGCCGACGGCCGTCAAGACGGAGTTCGTCCGCCGGCTGGCCGGCGCGGGCCTGACCACGATCGAGGCGACGAGCTTCGTGCACCCCGAGTGGGTGCCCCAGCTCGCGGACGCCGAGGAGCTGTACCCGGCGGTGTCCGGCCTGCCGGTGGAGCTGCCGGTGCTGGTGCCCAACGAGCGCGGCCTGGACCGCGCGCTGGCGCTGGGCGCCCGCCGGGTGGCGGTGTTCGCCAGCGCCACGGAGTCCTTCGCCCAGGCCAACCTCAACCGCACGGTGGACGAGGCGCTGGCCATGTTCGAGCCGGTGGTGGCCCGCGCGAAGGAGCAGGGCGTCCATGTGCGCGGCTATCTGTCGATGTGCTTCGGCGACCCCTGGGAGGGCGCGGTCCCCGTCCCCCAGGTGGTGCGCGTGTCCCGGGCGCTGCTCGACATGGGCTGCGACGAGCTGAGCCTGGGCGACACGGTCGGGGTGGCGACCCCCGGTCATGTGACGGCCCTGATCGGCGCGCTCACGGAGGCGGGCGTGCCCGTCGCCGCGCTGGGCGTGCACTTCCACGACACCTACGGCCAGGCACTGTCCAACACGCTGGCCGCCCTCCAGCAGGGCGTCACCACGGTCGACGCCTCGGCCGGCGGACTGGGCGGCTGCCCCTACGCGAAGTCCGCCACCGGCAACCTCGCCACCGAAGACCTCGTGTGGATGCTGCGGGGCCTCGGCATCGACACCGGGGTCGACCTCGGCCGTCTGGTCGCCACAAGCGTCTGGATGGCCGCCCACCTGGGCCGGCCCAGCCCGTCCCGCACCGTACGAGCCCTCTCCCACCAGGAGCAGTGACGACATGGACCACAAGCTCTCCCCCGAACTCGAGGAACTCCGCCGCACGGTCGAGGAGTTCGCGCACGACGTGGTGGCGCCGAAGATCGGCGACTTCTACGAGCGGCACGAGTTCCCGTACGAGATCGTGCGGGAGATGGGCCGCATGGGCCTGTTCGGCCTGCCGTTCCCGGAGGAGTACGGCGGCATGGGCGGCGACTACTTCGCGCTCGGCGTGGCGCTGGAGGAACTGGCGCGGGTGGACTCCTCGGTGGCCATCACCCTGGAGGCGGGCGTCTCGCTGGGCGCCATGCCGCTGCACCTGTTCGGCACCGAGGAGCAGAAGCGTGCGTGGCTGCCCCGGCTGTGCTCGGGCGAGATCCTGGGCGCGTTCGGGCTGACCGAGCCGGACGGCGGCAGCGACGCGGGCGCGACCCGCACGACGGCCCGGCTGGACGAGGCGACGGACGAGTGGGTGATCAACGGCACCAAGTGCTTCATCACCAACTCCGGCACGGACATCACCGGTCTGGTCACGGTCACCGCCGTCACCGGCCGCAAGCCCGACGGCAAGCCCCGGATCTCCGCGATCATCGTGCCGTCCGGCACCCCGGGCTTCACGGTCGCGGCGCCGTACTCCAAGGTCGGCTGGAACGCCTCGGACACGCGGGAGCTGTCCTTCCAGGACGTGCGCGTCCCGGCGGCCAACCTGCTGGGCGAGGAGGGCCGGGGCTACGCCCAGTTCCTGCGCATCCTCGACGAGGGCCGCATCGCGATCGCGGCGCTGGCCACGGGTCTCGCGCAGGGCTGTGTGGACGAGTCGGTGAAGTACGCCGGGGAACGGCACGCGTTCGGACGTCCGATCGGCTCGAACCAGGCGATCCAGTTCAAGATCGCCGACATGGAGATGAAGGCGCACACGGCGCGGCTGGCGTGGCGGGACGCGGCCAGCCGGCTGGTGGCGGGCGAGCCGTTCAAGAAGGAGGCGGCGCTGGCCAAGCTGTACTCCTCCACGGTGGCCGTGGACAACGCGCGCGACGCCACGCAGATCCACGGCGGTTACGGCTTCATGAACGAGTACCCGGTGGCCCGCATGTGGCGCGACTCCAAGATCCTGGAGATCGGCGAGGGCACCAGCGAGGTGCAGCGGATGCTGATCGCACGGGAGTTGGGCCTGACGGGCTGAGCGCGCCCGTGAGTGCGAGCGGCCCGCGCCGGCCACGGCGCGGGCCGCGGCCGTGCCGCCGGGTGACCCGGATCACGGTGCGGGACCGGTGCTTCCGGGAGGGGGACACCGTATGCCCTCTGGACAGATCGTTTGGTTAGGCTAACCTAACGCTGTTTGCACACCGGTCCCGTACGCACGAAAGCAGACCCTTCCATGTCGAACGCCAGAACCGCCCGCCTGACCCGTCGCGGACTGCTCGCCGCCGGTGGTGCCCTCGGTCTCGGCGCCGCGCTCACCGCCTGCGGGGGCGAGGACGCGAAGGACGGCGGCGCGGACGCGAAGGGTCCCGCGAAGTCCGGCCCCTGGTCCTTCAAGGACGACCGCGGCACCACGGTGAAGCTCGACGAGACGCCCGCGAACATCGTCGCGTTCACGGGCGTCGCCGCCGCGCTGTACGACTACGGCGTCGAGGTCAAGGGCGTCTTCGGCCCGACGAAGACCAGGGACGGCAAGGCCGACGTCCAGGCCGGCGACATGGACATCAGCAAGGTGACCATCCTGGGCAACGTCTGGGACCAGTTCAACGTCGAGAAGTACGCGGCCCTCGCGCCCGACGTCCTGATCTCCACGATGTTCGACGACGCCGGCACCCTCTGGTACGTCCCCGAGGCGTCCAAGGACAAGATCGCCAAGCTCGCGCCCAGCGTCGGCATCTCCGTGTTCGACCGTCAGCTCACCGGCCCGCTGCAGCGGATGTGGGAGCTGGCCGAGTCGCTCGGCGCCGACATGACGGCCGCCAAGGTCACCGACGCCAAGAAGCGCTTCGAGGCGGCCTCGGAGCGGCTGCGCAAGGCCGCCAAGGCCAGGCCCGAGATCAAGGTCCTGGTCGGCTCGGCGAGCCCGGAGCTGTTCTACGTCTCGGGCACCGACCTCTCGATCGACCTGGAGTACTTCAAGGCCCTCGGCGTGAACTTCGTGGAGCCCACGGAGGAGGCCAAGAAGGCCACCGGCGGCTGGTTCGAGAGCCTGAGCTGGGAGAACGTCGACAAGCACAAGGCCGACGTGATCATGATGGACGACCGCAGCTCGGCCATCCAGCCCGCCGACATCACCGAGGCGACCTGGAAGCAGCTCCCCGCCGTCAAGGCCGGCCAGGTCATCTCCCGCTCCACCGAGCCGATCCTGTCGTACGACAAGTGCGTGGCGCCCGTGGAGGCGCTCGCCGAGACCATCGAGAAGGCCGAGAAGGTCAGCTGACCCCTTTCCGCACGGTCCAGCCGCCCTCGACTCGCAGGAGCCCCCTCGTGACGACTGCCGTGGCCGCCCCGTTCCGTTTCCCCGCCCTTCGGGTCGCCGGGACGCGGCGGACCGGCCCGGCGGTCGCCGACGACCGCGCGATCCGTTTCCGCCCGCCCGAGGACACCGCGACGGTGCTGCCGTGGGCCGACGAGACCGCCCTGCCCGCCGCGGCCGCGGCCGCGGCCCTCCCGGCCGGCGCCCGCGCCCGGGCCTGGCTGGAGGTGCCGCGCGCCGGGGACGTCCAGGAGCTGCCGACCGCGGCGGACGCGGAGGTCACCTGGTTCGTCCGGGAGGGCGCCGCCGCCCCGGACTCCCCCCTGGCCCTGGACGCCGTCCGGCAGGCCGCCCTCCCCTCCCCCGAGCGCGCCTGCGCAGGGATCGCCGGGGAGTCGGGGCACGTGAAGCAGCTGCGCCGGAACTTCGTCCACGAGCGCGGTGTCGACCGCCGGCGGGTGACGTCCGTGGGCTACTGGCGGCGTTGCCCCTCGGAGGAGCGGCTACGCGAACAGGCGTGAGGAGTACGGGAGTTGGCGATCCGTCAAGGGACGTCGGGGCGTGACGACGGTCACGGGGGAAACGGGATTGCGGCCCGAAAACTTTGGTTAGGCTTACCTAAGTAAGGCACTGGCCAGCTCCCCGCACCGGACCGTCCCCACCGGAGGACCCCCACATGCGCTCGCACCTGCTCAACGACGCCACCACGGAGCACTACCGACGCTCCGTGACCGAAGGAGTCGAGCGGGTGGCCGCCCAACTCGCCGCCACCGAGCGGCCGTTCACCGGCATCGCGGTCGACGACCTCGCCCCGCGCATCGACGCGATCGACCTCGACCAGCCGCTGTACGACACCGGTGCGGTGCTGGACGAACTGGAGGAGGTCTACCTCCGGGACGCGGTCTACTTCCACCACCCCCGCTACCTCGCCCACCTCAACTGCCCGGTCGTCATCCCGGCCGTGCTCGGCGAGGCCGTGCTGTCCGCCGTCAACTCCTCCCTGGACACCTGGGACCAGTCGGCCGGCGGCACCCTGATCGAGCGGAAACTCATCGACTGGACGGCCGCGCGCATCGGCCTCGGCCCCGCCGCGGACGGCGTGTTCACCTCCGGCGGCACCCAGTCCAACCTCCAGGCGCTGCTGCTGGCCCGGGAGGAGACCAAGTCCGAGGACGTGGCGAAGCTGCGCGTCTTCGCCTCCGAGGTCAGCCACTTCAGCGTGCAGAAGTCCGCGAAGCTGCTCGGCCTCGGCCCCGACGCCGTGGTGGTGGTCCCCGTCGACCACGACAAGCGGATGCACACCGTCGCCCTCGCCCGCGAGCTGGAACGCTGCGCCGAGGCGGGTCTGATCCCGATGGCGGTCGTCGCCACCGCCGGCACCACCGACTTCGGCTCCATCGACCCGCTGCCGGAGATCGCCGGCCTGTGCGAGCAGTACGGCGCCTGGATGCACGTGGACGCCGCCTACGGCTGCGGCCTGCTCGCCTCGCTGAAGTACCGGCACCGCATCGACGGCATCGAGCGCGCCGACTCGGTCACCGTCGACTACCACAAGTCGTTCTTCCAGCCGGTCAGTTCGTCGGCCGTGCTGGTGCGCGACGCGACCACGCTGCGGCACGCCACCTACCACGCGGAGTACCTCAACCCGCGCCGCATGGTGACCGAGCGCATCCCCAACCAGGTCGACAAGTCCCTCCAGACCACCCGCCGCTTCGACGCGCTCAAGCTGTGGATGACGCTGCGCGTGATGGGCGCCGACGGCATCGGCGCGCTCTTCGACGAGGTGTGCGACCTCGCGGCCGAGGGCTGGAAACTGCTGGCCGCCGACCCGCGCTTCGACGTGGTGGTCGAGCCCAGCCTGTCCACCCTGGTCTTCCGCTACGTGCCGGCCTCCGTCACCGACCCCGCCGACGTCGACCGGGCTAACCTGTACGCCCGCAAGGCCCTGTTCGCCTCCGGTGACGCGGTGGTCGCGGGCACCAAGGTGTCCGGGCGCCACTACCTGAAGTTCACCCTGCTCAACCCCGAGACCACGACGGCCGACATCACGGCCGTCCTCGACCTGATCGCCGGCCACGCCGAGCAGTACCTGGGAGAGTCCCTTGACCGCGCTTGCTGACACCACGGAACCGGCCTACGACTTCGTGGGCATCGGGCTGGGCCCGTTCAACCTGGGGCTGGCCTGCCTGACCGAGCCCATCGACGAACTCTCCGGCGTCTTCCTGGAGTCCAAGCCGGACTTCGAGTGGCACGCGGGGATGTTCCTCGACGGGGCGCACCTCCAGACCCCGTTCATGTCGGACCTGGTCACCCTCGCCGACCCGACCTCCCCCTACTCCTTCCTCAACTACCTGAAGGAGAAGGGCCGGCTGTACTCGTTCTACATCCGGGAGAACTTCTACCCGCTGCGCGTCGAGTACGACGACTACTGCCGCTGGGCCGCCGCGCAGCTCGGCTCCATCCGCTTCGGCACCACGGTCACCGAGGTCACCTGGGACGAGGCCGCCGAGGTGTACGTCGTGGCCACGTCCACCGGCACGACGTACCGCGGCCGGCACCTGGTGCTCGGCACCGGTACCGTGCCGTTCGTGCCCGAGGCGTGCCGCGGGCTCGACGGGGGCCTCTTCCACAACGCGCGGTACACGCAGCGCAAGGCGGAGCTGCTGGGGAAGAAGTCGGTCACGATCGTGGGCAGCGGGCAGAGCGCCGCCGAGATCTACCACGATCTCCTTTCGGAGATCGACGCCCACGGCTACCAGCTCAACTGGGTCACCCGCTCCCCGCGGTTCTTCCCGCTGGAGTACACCAAGCTGACCCTGGAGATGACGTCCCCGGACTACATCGACTACTTCCGCGCGCTGCCCGAGGAGACCCGCTACCGGCTGGAGAAGCAGCAGAAGGGCCTGTTCAAGGGGATCAACTCGGAGCTGATCGACGCGATCTTCGACCTGCTGTACCAGAAGAACGTGGAGAGCGGCGGCCGCGGCGTGCCCACCCGGCTGCTCACCAACTCCTCGCTCACCACCGCACGGTACGAGGACGGCACGTACACGCTCGGCTTCCACCAGGACGAGCAGGGAAAGGACTTCGAGATCACCACCGAGGGCCTGGTGCTGGCCACCGGCTACCACTACGAGCAGCCGGCCTTCCTGGAGCCGGTGCGCGACCGGCTGCGCTTCGACGGCCACGGCCGCTTCGACGTCGCCCGCAACTACGCGATCGACGTCACCGGACGCGGCGTGTTCCTGCAGAACGCGGGCGTGCACACGCACAGCGTCACCAGCCCCGACCTGGGCATGGGCCCGTACCGCAACGCGTCCATCATCCGCGAGCTGCTGGGCGCCGAGTACTACCCGGTCGAGAAGAGCATCGCCTTCCAGGAGTTCGCCGTATGAGCGCCATCGGCACGTTCACGGTCCGCCCGCTCGACCCGCCGAGGGACGCGGAGCTGCTGCACCGCTGGGTGACCCACCCCAAGGCGGCGTTCTGGATGATGCAGGACGCGACGCCGCAGGACGTCGAGCGCGAGTACACGCGGATCGCCGCCCACCGGCACCACCACGCCTACCTGGGCCTGCACGACGGCGAACCCGCCTTCCTGATGGAGAAGTACGATCCCCGGTACGTCGAACTCGTCGGGCTCTACGAGCCGCGGCCGGGCGACGTCGGCATGCACTTCCTGGTCGCCCCCACCGACCGGCCGGTCCACGGCTTCACCCGCGCCGTCATCACCGCCGTGATGGAGGAGCTGTTCGCCGACCCGGCCACCCGCCGGGTCGTGGTGGAGCCCGACGTCGGCAACAAGGCCGTGCACGCCCTGAACGAGGCCGTGGGCTTCGTGCCCGAGCGGGAGATCGACAAGCCGGAGAAGCGCGCGCTGCTGAGCTTCTGCACGCGCGAACAGTTCGAGGCCGCCCGAGGAGTGTCCGCATGACCCCGTCCGACGCCGTGGCGCACCTGTCCCCCCACCGCTGGGCGCGGGCCAACCGTCTGCTGATCCGCAAGGCGCTCGCCGAGTTCGCGCACGAGCGGCTCCTCACGCCGGAACCGGCCGGCGACGGCCGGTACGTCGTC
Organism: Streptomyces sp. DSM 120436; assembly: GCF_055778765.1. Lineage (NCBI taxonomy): Bacteria > Bacillati > Actinomycetota > Actinomycetes > Kitasatosporales > Streptomycetaceae > Streptomyces > Streptomyces sp. DSM 120436. The sequence continues at coordinate 377,275 of NZ_JBSKBS010000001.1, forward strand.
CGCAGCGACGACGGCGAGACCCGCTACACGTTCACCGCGCGGCTGCGCGGCCTGGACCACTGGCAGGTCGACGCCGACTCGATCACCCGCCACCGCGGCGACGCCGAACTCGAACCGGCGGCGCTGGACTTCTTCATCGAGCTGCGGAAGTCCCTGGGGCTGAGCGACGAGATCCTGCCGGTGTACCTGGAGGAGATCTCCTCCACCCTCTCCGGCACCTGCTACAAGCTGACCAAGCCGAAGGTCACCTCGGCCGAGCTGGTCGACGCCGGCTTCCAGGCGATCGAGACCGGCATGACCGAGGGCCACCCCTGCTTCGTCGCCAACAACGGGCGGCTCGGCTTCGGCGTCCACGAGTACCTGCGGTACGCCCCGGAGACCGCGAACCCGGTGAAGCTGGTGTGGCTGGCCGCGCACCGGTCGCGGGCGGCGTTCACGGCGGGCGTGGGCATCGATTACGAGTCGTTCGTCCGGCAGGAGCTGGGCGAGGGGACCGTCGAGCGGTTCCACGACGTCCTGCGCGCACAGGACCTGGACCCCGCCGACTACCTGCTGATCCCGGTCCACCCCTGGCAGTGGTGGAACAAGCTGTCCGTGACCTTCGCCGCCGAGGTGGCCCGCCGGCACCTGGTCTGCCTGGGCGAGGGCGACGACGAGTACCTGGCCCAGCAGTCCATCCGCACCTTCTTCAACACCTCGCACCCGGAGAAGCACTACGTGAAGACGGCGCTGTCCGTCCTCAACATGGGCTTCATGCGGGGCCTGTCCGCCGCCTACATGGAGGCCACCCCGGCGATCAACGACTGGCTGGCCCGGCTGATCGACAACGACCCGGTGCTGCGCGGCACCGGTCTGTCGATCATCCGCGAGCGGGCCGCCGTGGGCTACCGGCACCTGGAGTACGAGCAGGCCACCGACCGCTACTCGCCGTACCGCAAGATGCTGGCGGCGCTGTGGCGGGAGAGCCCGGTGGCATCTCTGCAGGACGGCGAGTCGCTCGCCACCATGGCCTCCCTGGTCCACGTCGACCACGAGGGCAGGTCGTTCGCGGGCGCGCTGATCGAGCGCTCCGGGCTGGCCCCGGAGGAATGGCTGCGGCGCTACCTGCGGGCGTACTACGTCCCGCTGCTGCACAGCTTCTACGCCTACGACCTGGCGTACATGCCGCACGGCGAGAACGTCATCCTGGTCCTGGAGGACGGCGCCGTGAAGCGCGCGGTCTACAAGGACATCGCCGAGGAGATCGTGGTGATGGACCCGGACGCGGTGCTGCCGCCGGAGGTGTCCCGGATCCGCGTCGAGATCCCGGACGACACCAAGCTGCTGTCGGTCTTCACGGACGTCTTCGACTGCTTCTTCCGCTTCCTCGCGGCGAACCTCGCCGAGGAGGGCGTCCTCGACGAGGACGGCTTCTGGCGCACGGTCGCGGAGGTCACCCGCGCCTACCAGGCGTCGGTGCCGGAACTGGCGGAGAAGTTCGCCCGGTACGACATGTTCGCCCCGGAGTTCGCCCTGTCCTGCCTGAACCGCCTCCAGTTGCGCGACAACAAGCAGATGGTGGACCTGGCGGACCCCTCGGGCGCCCTCCAGCTCGTCGGCACCCTGAAGAACCCCCTGGCGGCCTTCTGACGCCATCGAGCGGACGAGCCCCCCGGAGTACGGTCCTCCGGGGGGCTTCGTCACACCGTCGGGGACGACACCCTCAGGGGCGCGGGGAACCGCGCGCCCAGACCCCACCGACGATCAGCCGCCCGGAACGGGTGGAGACCACTCCCCCGCCGTTGCGGTGAAACAATCCCCCCCATGGCGGAAATCATCCAGAAGGACGGCACATGGACGTTCGACGGGGAAACCCTGCGCCTGACGCCCGGCCGGGACAAGAACATCGGCCTGCTGCGCCGGACGCTGGGTGAACTGACCGTGCCGCTCGAGGCGTTGGCGGGCGTCTCGCTGGAGCAGGGCAAGAAGTCGGGGCGGCTCAGGCTGCGGCTGCGCGAGGGCGCCGACCCGCTGCTGCACGCGACCGGCGGGCGCCTCATCGAGCCGCACGACCCCTACCGGCTCGTCGTCGAGTCCGACCGCTACGGCGTCGCCGAGTACTTCACGGAGGAGGTCCGCACCGCGCTGCTGCTGGAGCAGATCCCGTCCGGGCCGGTGACCGGCTACCTGCTGCCCGGTCCGTCCCTGCCGCTGTCCGTCTCCGCCGGGGACGGCACGGTGAGCTTCGACGGGGAGCGGGTCCGGCTGGAGTGGAACTGGAAGACGGAGGGCGCCAAGTCCGCCGCCGGCCCCCGCACCCTGGCGGTGCAGGACCTGGAGGGGGTGGAGTGGCAGCCGGCGTCCGGCCTGGACAACGGCCACCTGCGCTTCCTCGTGCGGCACGCCCCGGCCAAGGTCCCGGCCAAGTACGACCCGAACGCGGTGGAGCTGTGGGGCTTCAAGAAGGACCCGCTGATGGCGCTGGTGGCCGCCGCCGTCCAGGCCCGCCTTCCGCACCCGTCCGCCCCCGCCGCCCCGGCCCTGGAGGGCCCGCGCGACCGCGAGGACGACCGGCCCGCACCGCCCGGCCGTGCCGAGGACGACCACGACGCGCTGCTGCGGCGGCTGCGGGAGCTGGGCGAGCTGCACCGGTCCGGGGTGCTCACGGACGAGGAGTTCACCCTCGCCAAGCAGGCCGTCCTGAAGCGCATGTAGCGACCACCTCGTCAGGCCTGCCCGAAATCGGGCAAGATTCTTGCGAAACGACCTCCGTTACCCCAGGATCATCGAGTGCACGACGAACTTGTTGATCATCTGACGCGGTCCACGCCCCTCAGCCGGGGCGAGGCGCTGCGTGTGATCCAGGACGTGCTCGCCTACTTCGACGAGACGACCGAGGAGTACGTCCGTCGCCGCCACCGCGAGCTGCAGGCCCAGGGCCTGGTGAACGCGACGATCTTCCAACGGATCGAGGCGGACCTGAGATACCGCGCGGTGGCGCCGCCCGAGCTCTCGCTCCGGCAGCTGCGCCGCATCGTCTACGGCTAGGAACACACCTGTATGTGCGGAATCGTCGGTTACATCGGCAGGCGTGAGGTCGCCCCCCTGCTGCTCGAAGGGCTCCAGCGCCTGGAGTACCGCGGCTACGACTCGGCGGGCATCGCCGTGACCTCCCCGAAGGCGGGGGCCCTGAAGACGGTCAAGGCCAAGGGCCGGGTGCGCGACCTGGAGGCCAAGGTCCCGGCGCGCTTCAAGGGCACCACCGGCATCGCCCACACCCGCTGGGCCACGCACGGCGCCCCGTCCGACGTGAACGCCCACCCCCACCTGGACGCCGAGGGCAAGGTCGCCGTCGTCCACAACGGCATCATCGACAACGCCGCCGACCTGCGCCGCAAGCTGGAGGCTGACGGCGTCGAGTTCCTCTCCGAGACCGACACCGAGGTCCTCGTCCACCTCATCGCCCGCTCGCAGGCCGAGAAGCTCGAGGACAAGGTCCGCGAGACGGTCCGCCTGATCGAGGGCACCTACGGCATCGCCGTGCTGCACGCCGACTTCCCGGACCGCATCGTCGTCGCCCGCAACGGCTCCCCGGTCGTCCTCGGCATCGGCGAGAAGGAGATGTTCGTCGCCTCGGACATCGCCGCGCTGGTCGCCCACACCCGCCAGATAGTCACCCTCGACGACGGCGAGATGGCCACCCTCAAGGCCGACGACTTCCGCACCTACACCACGGAGGGCACGCGCACCACCGCCGAACCCACCACCGTGGAGTGGGAGGCCGCCTCCTACGACATGGGCGGCCACGACACCTACATGCACAAGGAGATCCACGAGCAGGCCGAGGCCGTGGACCGCGTGCTGCGCGGCCGGATCGACGACCGCTTCTCCACCGTGCACCTGGGCGGCCTCAACCTGGACGCCCGCGAGGCCCGCCGCATCCGCCGCGTGAAGATCCTCGGCTGCGGCACCTCGTACCACGCCGGCATGATCGGCGCGCAGATGATCGAGGAGCTGGCGCGCATCCCCGCCGACGCCGAGCCGGCCTCCGAGTTCCGCTACCGCAACGCGGTCGTCGACCCCGACACCCTGTACATCGCGGTCTCCCAGTCCGGTGAGACGTACGACGTGCTGGCCGCCGTGCAGGAGCTGAAGCGCAAGGGCGCCCGGGTCCTCGGCGTGGTCAACGTGGTGGGCTCCGCGATCGCCCGCGAGGCGGACGGCGGCGTCTACGTGCACGCCGGCCCGGAGGTCTGCGTCGTCTCCACCAAGTGCTTCACCAACACCACGGTCGCCTTCGCGCTGCTCGCCCTGCACCTGGGCCGCACCCGCGACCTCTCCGTCCGCGACGGCAAGCGGATCATCGAGGGCCTGCGCCGCCTCCCCGCCCAGATCGCCGAGATCATGGAGCAGGAGGAGGAGATCAAGAAGCTGGCGCTGGAGTACGCCGACGCCCGCTCGATGCTCTTCATCGGCCGCGTCCGGGGCTACCCGGTGGCCCGCGAGGCGTCCCTGAAGCTCAAGGAGGTCTCCTACATCCACGCCGAGGCGTACCCGGCCTCCGAGCTGAAGCACGGCCCGCTGGCCCTGATCGAGCCGGCCATGCCGACCGTGGCGATCGTCCCGGACGACGACCTGCTGGAGAAGAACCGCGCGGCCCTGGAGGAGATCAAGGCCCGCAGCGGCCGGATCGTCGCCGTCGCCCACCAGGCGCAGGAGAAGGCGGACCACACGATCGTGGTCCCCAAGAACGAGGACGAGCTGGACCCGATCCTCATGGGCATCCCCCTCCAGCTCCTCGCCTACCACACGGCCCTGGCCCTCGGCCGGGACATCGACAAGCCCCGCAACCTGGCGAAGTCCGTCACGGTCGAGTAACCGGGAAGCGCCCCCGAGGGGCGCGGGGCTGTGCTCCTCTGCGGCTCCGTCGCGCGGGTGCGGTCGACCCCCACGCACCCGCAGGGGCCGGCGAACGAGAACGGGCCCCACGTGTTGCCACAACACGTGGGGCCCGTCCCTCACCTCACGTCATGGAATGACGACGACGGGCCGCTGCGCCCGCTTGGCCAGCCTCCCCGCGACCGACCCGAAGATCCGCCCCACGAGCCCGTGGGTGGAGCCCACGACGATCGCGTCGGCCGCGTACTCCCGTCCCACCTCTTCGAGTTCGTGGCAGATGTCCCCGCCCCGCTCGACGAGGATCCACGGCACCTCGGCCAGATAGTCGGCGCAGGCCAGCTCCAGCCCCAGCACCTCCGTGCGGTGGTCCGGGACGTCCACGAAGACCGGCGGCTCGCAGCCCGCCCACACCGTGGTGGGCAGCCGGTTGGCGACGTGGACGATGATCAGCCCGGAGCCGGAGCGCCGCGCCATGCCGATGGCGTACGCGAGGGCCCGCTCACTGGACGTGGAACCGTCGAAGCCGACCACCACCCCGTGCCGGAAGGCGGGATCGCACGCATGGCGCGAGTCCTCCGCCGCCAGGGGGTCGGCCGCCGTCGGATCGGCGACCGGCCGCTTGCGGTCCGCGGGTTCGAAGAATTCGTGACCGGCCATGGCTGTCTCGGGGTTGTGATCCTTTGATGGGACGACAGTGTGCGGCGGAGCTGTGTCCGGGAAGTGTCTTCCCCACCCCATACCCTCAAGGGTACGGCGGCACGCCTCCATGGCCCAGATCCCGCGAACCGGGAGGCGGGCTCCCCGGAGCATGCACGAGGGTCCGCCCGCGACGCAACGGTTGCTGGCCTGTACAGGCGGTTTGCTCGGTATGCGCTTGACACCTGAACCGCCTGCGGCCGGCCCGTCAAGGGCCGTCCGGCCCCCTCCACCGCGGTCCCCGCCCGCCCGGTGACCGACGGACCACCCGCCCGTCGGGACGGTTGGAGCACTCCACGACAGGGAGCACCCGATGTCCCGCCCCGCCCACGCCCCCGGCCGGCCCCCGGAGGGCGGCCTCCTCCGCCGGGCCGCGTCCGGCTGCCCGCCCGCCCCCGCGGTGCTCCCGCGGCGCGGCGCGCCCCTCGCGGCGGCCGTCGGCGTGGCGTGCGGCCCGGCGGTCGTCACGTCCGTCTCCCGCCTCTGATCCGCCGCTCCCCGCACCACCGTTCCCCACGCCGCGGCGCGCCTCCCCGCGCGCGGGCGCACGCCCCGCGGGACGCCGGACAGACACCGGCCGGTTGACCGGTTTCCGCACCCCAACCCGTCTCTTTTCAGCCAACTTGCGGTGCGGGCGCATCCGGTGCCGCGACCACCCCCCAACCCCCGTTCCACCTGCACGGAAAGGGTCTCACGAGCCCTGCGCACCCTACGCGCTTTGGCCACCGCGACGAGGCGCACTTCCCTGCACGGCGCGTGAGTGCAACGCTTCGTGATCGAATGCTTCACGCCAAGTTGCCAAGTCGACAATGCACCGAGTGCCGAACTGGCCACCGGTGCGCGACGGGACACAGTAGATTCGATCTTGACTGTCTTACGGCGGGGGACTCGTGCAGGACCGAGGGGAAACGTGCAGGAGCGACACAACCGAGGAGCCGCGACCACCGAGGGGGGCTTAGCAGGATGAGCCACGACTCCACTGCCGCGCCGGAAAGCGCGGTCCGGAAACTCTCCGGGCGCCGCCGCAAGGAGATCGTCGCGGTGCTGCTGTTCAGCGGCGGCCCCATCTTCGAGAGTTCCATACCGCTGTCGGTGTTCGGGGTTGACCGCCAGGACGCCGGCGTGCCGCGCTACCGCCTGCTGGTGTGCGGCGGCGAAGAGGGCCCGCTGCGGACCACGGGGGGCCTGGAACTCACCGCGCCACACGGCCTGGAGGCGATATCCCGGGCGGGCACCGTCGTGGTGCCGGCCTGGCGGTCGATCACCTCCCCGCCGCCCGACGAGGCCCTGGACGCGCTGCGCCGGGCCCACGAGGAGGGCGCCCGCATCGTCGGGCTGTGCACCGGCGCCTTCGTCCTCGCGGCGGCGGGCCTGCTGGACGGCCGTCCCGCGACCACCCACTGGATGTACGCGCCGACGCTGGCCAAGCGCTATCCGTCGGTGCACGTCGATCCACGCGAGCTGTTCGTGGACGACGGCGACGTGCTGACGTCCGCGGGCACCGCGGCCGGCATCGACCTGTGCCTGCACATCGTGCGCACGGACCACGGCAACGAGGCGGCCGGCGCGCTCGCCCGGCGCCTGGTGGTCCCGCCGCGCCGCAGCGGCGGCCAGGAGCGCTACCTCGACCGGTCTTTACCGGAGGAGATCGGCGCCGACCCGCTCGCCGAGGTCGTCGCCTGGGCGCTGGAGCACCTCCACGAGCAGTTCGACGTGGAGACCCTCGCGGCCCGCGCGTACATGAGCCGCCGCACCTTCGACCGCCGGTTCCGCTCGCTGACCGGCAGCGCCCCGCTGCAGTGGCTGATCACGCAGCGGGTGCTCCAGGCGCAGCGCCTGCTGGAGACGTCGGACTACTCGGTCGACGAGGTCGCCGGACGCTGCGGCTTCCGCTCGCCGGTGGCGCTGCGCGGCCACTTCCGGCGTCAGCTCGGCTCGTCCCCGGCCGCCTACCGGGCCGCGTACCGGGCCCGGCGCCCGCAGGCCGAGCGCGGCCAGGACACCGAGACCGCGCAGGGCGCACAGGGAGGCGGCGTCCCGTCCGGCAGGCCGGAGCCCTCGGGGCACCCGGTGCCGCAGACGCTGTACCCGGACGGCGCGGTCCCGCACCAGTCGCGCCGGACGGCGGCGGCCGGCGCGCTGGGGCCGTCCCTGAGCGCCTCGGCGCCGGGCGTCCCGGGACAGCGCGGCGCGCACTGAGACGGCCGTGGTGGGGGCCGGAGGCCGGGTGCCTCCGGCCCCCACCGCTGTGCGGGACGCTCCGGGGCATCACCGCTTCACCACCCGGTCCCGCCCGGCGTCACGCACCGTAAGGTGAGACGCATGAACGATCGCATGGTGTGGATCGACTGCGAGATGACCGGCCTCTCGCTGTCGGACGACGCGCTCATCGAGGTGGCCGCCCTCGTCACCGACTCCGAGCTGAACGTGCTCGGCGAGGGCGTCGACATCGTCATCCGCCCGCCGGAGCGGGCCCTGGAGACGATGCCGGAGGTGGTGCGCGCGATGCACACCGCGTCGGGGCTGCTCGACGAGCTGCCGAACGGCACGACGCTCGAGGACGCCGAGCAGCGGGTCCTCGCCTACATCAGGGAACACGTCAAGGAGCCCGGCAGGGCGCCCCTGTGCGGGAACTCCGTCGGCACCGACCGCGGCTTCCTGCTGCGCGACATGCCCGCCCTGGAGAACCACCTGCACTACCGGATCGTCGACGTGTCCAGCATCAAGGAGCTGGCCCGCCGCTGGTACCCGCGGGCGTACTACAACAGCCCCGAGAAAAACGGCAACCACCGGGCGCTCGCCGACATCCGCGAGTCCATCGCGGAGCTGCGCTACTACCGCGAGGCCGTCTTCGTGCCGCAGCCGGGACCCGACTCCGACACCGCGAAGAAGATCGCGGCGAAGCACGTCCTGCCTGCTCAGTAGGGATGCCGAGGGGGATCGGGGAGCCGCGCGGAAAGGCGTGCGCGAGCACCCCTTCGGACCCTGTACACTTTTTCTCGGCCGGTCGGGGAAGTCACCGACTCACCAGGACCAGGCCGTGGTGGGTGTAGCTCAGCTGGTAGAGCACCTGGTTGTGGTCCAGGATGTCGCGGGTTCAAGTCCCGTCACTCACCCTCACCGCGGAAGCCGGTGACCTCGTCGAGGTCACCGGCTTCCGGCATGACCGGGCGGCACGGACCGCGGGGACGCGGGCGGCGGGCGCCCGCGTCCCCGACGCGCTCACGAGGACGCGCGTTCCACCAGCTCCGTGGCCAGCACCACCTGACGCCGCTCCAGCTCCCGCGTCGCCGACGGGCGCCGGTCGGCGACCTCGGCGAGCAGCAGGTCGGTCATCGTCCGGCCCATCTCCTCGATCGGCTGGCGCACGCTGGTCAGCGGCGGCTCCATGTGGCGGGCGATGGCGGAGTCGTCGTAACCGACCAGCGCCACGTCGTCCGGGATGCGGCGGCCCGCCTCGCGCAGCACCTGGCGGGCGCCGGCCGCCGTGACGTCGGAGGCGGCGAAGACCGCGTCCAGGTCGGGGCGGCGCTCCAGCAGGGCCTGCATCGCGCGGCGGCCGCCGTCCTCGGAGAAGTCGCCCGGCTCGATCAGCGGCTCGTCCACCGGGTGGCCCGCCTCGCGCAGCGCGTCCCGGTAGCCGGCGACGCGGCGCTGGGCGCCGTAGACGTCCAGGCGGCCGGTGATGTGCGCGATCGTGCGGCGGCCCCGGCCGATGAGGTGCTCGACGGCCTGCCGGGCGCCGCCGTAGTTGTCGGAGTCCACCGAGGTGAGCGTCTCCTCCGCCGAGCGGGGGCCGCTGATCACGGCGGGGATCTCGAGCTGGGACAGCATGTCGGGCAGCGGGTCGTCGGCGTGCACCGAGACCAGGAGCACGCCGTCCACGCGGTGCGCGGCCAGGTACTGCGCGAGCCGCTGCCGCTCCCGGTCGCTGCCCGCGAAGATCAGCAGGAGCTGCATCTCGGTGTCGGCGAGCGCGGCGCCGACACCGCGGAGCATGTCGGAGAAGTAGGGCTCGGTGAAGAACCGGGTCTCGGGCTCGGGCACCACGAGCGCTATCGCGTCGGTGCGGTTGGCCGCCAGGGCGCGGGCCGCCGTGTTGGGGACGTAGCCCAGCTCGGCGACGGCCGCCTCGACGGCGGCGCGTGTGGCCTCGCTCACCCGGGGGGATCCGTTGATCACGCGCGACACGGTGCCGCGGCCGACTCCGGCGCGCGCCGCCACCTCTTCGAGGGTGGGGCGGCCACCGCTGCGACTCCGCACTCCGTGGCTTGCCATCCGCCCCCGCCTTCCTTCTGTGTCATCCTGGCCTGGAATGTAACAGCCCCGGCAGTGACGGTGACCACCCGCGAGGGCGTCCGTGCGGATCCCGGCGTTCCGCGGGGGCGGCCCCCCGGGTCAAGTTAACGGGCAGATAACTGAACGCACTTTGCCGCGTCTGCTCCCTTGACACCCCCGCCCGGACCCGCGACTCTTCAACACATCACTTGTGGGAGCGCTCCCACAGTACCTGGTACATACACAACCCGCACGTTCCCCGCCCGAGCCGCAACGCGCAGAATACGGGTCAACAACGCCGTTGGCCGGGGGGTCGGCACGTCAGGGCAACAGGAGGACGCAATGCGAGCACGTACCCTGCCCCTCACCAGGCAGCGGTCGGGCGGGGGCAAGCCCTTCGCCCGCAAGGCCCTGGCCGTCGCGGCCGTCGTGTCGCTGGGCACCGGGCTGCTGGCCGGCTGCGCCGACGACGGCGGAGACGACAGCTCCGGTGGTTCCTCGTCCGGCGAGGGCAAGACCACCATCACCCTGGGTCTGTTCGGCACCATGGGCTTCAAGGAGGCGGGCCTCTACGCCGAGTACGAGAAGCTCAACCCGGACATCAAGATCCAGGAGAACGTGGTCGAGCGGAACGAGAACTACTACCCCGCCCTCGTCAACCACCTGACCACCAACAGCGGGCTGATGGACGTGCAGGCGATCGAGGTCGCCAACATCGCCGAGGTCGTGAACACCCAGGCGGACAAGTTCACGGACATGTCCAAGGTCGAAGGGGTGAAGAAGGACGGCTGGCTGCCCTGGAAGTGGGAGCAGGCCACCACCAAGGACGGCCAGACCATCGGTCTCGGCACGGACGTCGGCCCGATGGCCATCTGCTACCGCAAGGACCTCTTCGAGAAGGCCGGTCTGCCGAGCGAGCGCGAGCAGGTCGGCAAGCTGTGGGCCGGCGACTGGGACAAGTTCATCGCCACCGGTGAGAAGTACAAGGAGGCGGCCGGCAAGGACTCCTTCTTCATGGACTCCCCCGGCGGTCTGCTGAACGCCGTCCTCAGCAGTGAGGAGGAGAAGTTCTACGACGCCTCCGGCGAGGTCATCTACAAGACCAACCCGGCCGTGCGGGCCGCCTTCGACCTGACCGCCGAGGCCGCCGAGAAGGGCCTGGTCCAGTCGCAGACGCAGTTCCAGCCGGCCTGGGACACCACCATCGCCAACAGCAAGTTCGCCACCGTCGCCTGCCCGCCGTGGATGCTCGGCTACATCAAGGGCAAGTCGAAGCCGGAGGCCGCCGGCAAGTGGGACGTGGCCGTGGCTCCGAAGTCCGGCAACTGGGGCGGCTCCTTCCTGGGCGTGCCGAAGAGCGGCAAGAACGTCGAGGAGGCGCAGAAGCTGGTCGCCTGGCTGACCGCGCCCGAGCAGCAGGCCAAGCTGTTCAAGGTCCAGGGCAGCTTCCCGAGCGCCCCGGCCGCGTACACCAGCCCCGAGGTGACCGGCGCCAAGAACGAGATGACCGGTGACGCGCCGATCGGCCAGATCTTCTCCGAGGCCGCCAAGCAGATCCCGGTCCAGGTGATCGGCCCGAAGGACCAGATCATCCAGCAGGGTCTGACCGACAACGGCGTCATCCTCGTGACGAAGGGCAAGTCGGCCAAGGAGGCCTGGGAGACGGCCACCAAGACCATCGACAACAACCTGGACAAGTGACCCGGATGGCCACCCGTTCCGACATCGCCGCGTCCCCCGTCAAGGGGGGCGCGGCCCCGGGCCGTACGCCCGGCGACCGCTCCGCGGGCAAGGACGACAAGCGCCGGGCCAAGCTGTCCCGCCGCTGGCAGCGCGACGCGCGCTGGAGCCCGTACGCATTCGTCTCGCCCTTCTTCCTGCTGTTCGCCGCCTTCGGGCTGTTCCCGCTGATCTACACCGGCTGGGCCTCGCTGCACCAGGTCGAGCTGACCGCGCCGACCGACATGAACTGGGTCGGCCTGAAGAACTACACCCGGATCTTCGACGACGACTTCTTCTGGAACGCGGCGCAGAACACCCTGACCATCGGCATCATCTCCACCGTTCCGCAGCTGATGATCGCCATGGGCATCGCCCACATCCTCAACTACAAACTGCGCGCCTCCACGTTCTGGCGGGTCGCGATGCTCGCGCCGTACGCCACCTCCATCGCCGCCGCGACCCTGGTGTTCGTGCTGCTCTTCGGCCGTGACTACGGCATGATCAACTGGGCGCTCGGCGCGGTGGGGATCGACCCGATCGGCTGGCAGGACGACAAGTGGCCCGGCCAGATAGCCGTCTCCACGATCATCATCTGGCGCTGGACCGGCTACAACGCGCTGATCTACCTGGCCGCGATGCAGGCGATCCCGCAGGACCTGTACGAGTCGGCGGCGCTGGACGGCGCCAGCCGCTGGCGGCAGTTCCTGCACGTGACGCTGCCCTCGCTGCGCCCGACGATCCTGTTCACCGTGGTGGTCTCGACGATCGGCGCCAGCCAGGTCTTCGGCGAACCGCTGCTGTTCGACCCCAACAAGGGCGCGTCGGGCGGCGCGGAGCACCAGTTCCAGACGCTCGGCCTGTACCTGTACGAGCAGGGCTGGGTCAACCAGCACCTGGGCCGTGCCTCGGCGATCGCCTGGACGATGTTCGCGATCCTGATCGTCATCGGCCTCATCAACCAGCTCATCTCGCGCCGGCTGCGCGCCAGCAGTTAAGGAGTGTGGCCGTGACGACGACTGTGACGCCCCCCGAGACACCGGTCACCAAGGAACAGAAGCGCTCGCGCCTGCCGAAGTCGGCGCGGGCCGGCGGCACCCTGCACGGCGGACCGCTCGCGTACGCGATCCTCGCCGTGTTCATGATCGTGTCGCTGTTCCCGCTGGTGTGGACCGCGATCGCCGCGTCCCGCGACAACCAGCGCCTGGCGGAGAACCCGCCGCCGTTCTGGTTCGGCTCGAACCTGTTCAAGAACCTGGAGATCGCCTGGAAGGACGCCAACCTCGGCGAGGCGTTCCTCAACACCACCATCGTGGCGGGCACCTCCGCGGTCACCATCGTGGTGCTGTCGACGATCGCCGGGTTCGCCTTCGCCAAGCTGCGCTTCAAGGGCCGCAACGCCCTGATGCTGGTGGTCATCGGCACGATGATGATCCCGCCGCAGCTCAGCATCATCCCGCTGTACATGATGGTCGCCAAGCTCGACTGGACCGACCAGCTCCAGGCGGTCATCTTCCCGTCGCTGGTGAGCGCCTTCGGCGTGTTCTTCATGCGGCAGTACCTGCTGCAGGCGCTGCCCGACGAGGTCATCGAGGCCGCGCGGGTGGACGGCGCGAGCAGCTGGCGCGTGGTGTGGCACGTGGTCTTCCCGGCCGCGCGGCCGGCCATGGCCGTGCTCGGCATGCTGATGTTCGTGCAGGCGTGGAACGACTTCCTGTGGCCGTTCCTGGTCCTGACGCAGACCGGCAACCCGACCGTGCAGGTCGCGGTCGCGGGTCTCGGCCGCGGGTACACCCCCGACCAGTCCCTGATCATGGCGGGTGCGCTGCTCGGCACGCTGCCCCTGCTGCTGGTCTTCGCGATCTTCGGCAAGCAGATCGTGGGCGGCATCATGCAGGGCGCGGTCAAGGGCTGACGCCCGTGCCCGATCCCGGCGGGGCCGGGTCGCCGCCGCCTCGGCCCCCTTCCTCTCTCTCACGTATCCGTCGGTCTTCCACGACCCCTATGCGACCTCTATGGGAGCGCTTCCATGTCTGACTCCGCCACGCCGGCGACCCCGGTGACCTTTCCTCCGGCCTTCCTCTGGGGCGCCGCGACCTCCGCGTACCAGATCGAGGGGGCGGTGCGGGAGGACGGACGTACCCCTTCCATCTGGGACACCTTCAGCCACACGCCGGGCAAGACGGCGGGCGGCGACACCGGTGACATCGCCGTCGACCACTACCACCGCTACCGCGACGACGTGGCGCTGATGGCCGACCTCAACCTCCAGACCTACCGCTTCTCCGTGTCCTGGTCCCGCGTGCAGCCCACCGGCCGCGGCCCGGCCGTGCAGCGCGGTCTGGACTTCTACCGGCGGCTGGTCGACGAGCTGCTGGACAAGGGCATCAAGCCGGCCGTCACCCTCTACCACTGGGACCTGCCGCAGGAGCTGGAGGACGCGGGCGGCTGGCCGGAGCGCGACACCGCCCACCGCTTCGCCGAGTACGCGAAGATCGTGGGCGAGGCGCTGGGCGACCGCGTCGAGACGTGGATGACGCTCAACGAGCCCTGGTGCAGCGCCTTCCTGGGCTACGCCTCCGGGGTGCACGCCCCCGGCCGCACCGACCCGGCCGCCGCGCTGAAGGCCGCCCACCACCTGAACCTGGCGCACGGCCTGGGCACCAAGGCGCTGCGCTCGGTGATGCCGGCCCGCAACCAGATCTCCCTCAGCCTCAACACCTCCGTGGTGCGCCCGCTGAACCCGGGCGACCCGGCGGACGTGGCGGCGGCCCGCAAGATCGACGACCTGTCGGGCGGCATCTTCCACGGCCCGATCCTGCACGGCGCCTACCCGGAGACGCTGCTGGAGGCGACCTCCTCGGTGACCGACTGGTCGTGCATCCAGGACGGCGACCTGGACACGATCCACCAGCCGATCGACGCGCTCGGCCTCAACTACTACACGCCGACCCTGGTGTCGGCCGCCGACCCGGACGACAAGGGCCCGCGCGCCGACGGCCACGGGGCCAGCGAGCACTCGCCGTGGCCCGCCGCCGACGACGTGGCGTTCCACCAGTCGCCGGGCGAACTGACCGAGATGGGCTGGTCGGTCGACCCGACCGGGCTGCACGAGCTGATCATGCGCTACCACCGCGAGGCTCCCGGCCTTCCCCTCTACATCACGGAGAACGGCGCCGCCTACGACGACAAGCCGGACGCCGACGGCAAGGTCCACGACCCGGAGCGCGTCGCCTACCTGCACGGCCACCTCTCCGCGGTGCGCCGGGCCATCGACGACGGCGCCGACGTGCGCGGCTACTTCCTGTGGTCGCTGCTGGACAACTTCGAGTGGGCGTACGGCTACGAGAAGCGCTTCGGCGCGGTGTACGTCGACTACGTCAGCCAGAAGCGGACGCCGAAGTCGAGCGCGCTGTGGTACGCGCGGGCGGCCAAGGCGGGTGTGCTTCCGGACCTCGAGGGCATCTGACGACCCTCGGCGTCCGGGAGGAACGGGGCGCGGGGTTCGGGGGGCGGGGGCGCGGCGTTCCCCGGGGAGTGCCGCGCCCCGTTCGTGTGCGTCCGGGCCTGCCACCGGACGCACGGGCGCCCCGGCCGGGTGGGGGGTCCGGCCGGGGCGCCCGTTCCCCGTCGTTCTCCGCGGGTCGTTGTTCTCCGCGGGTCCGGGTGCGGGCCGCTCCCCCGCCCGCCGCCTGCGCGGTGCTCGTGAACAGGAACGCCCCTCCGGCGGCGACGGCCGCGGCCGCCCTCGCGCCGATCGCCTTGCTCCTGCCGCTGGTTCTGCCGCTGTTCCCGCGCCGGTCCCGCGCCGGTGCGTGCTCATCGCGTGCCTGCCTTCGTCGCCGTCCGTGGGGGTGTGCGGCAGCACGCCGACCCTCCGGAATCGACGACTCGCCCGATCCGTGAGCCGGTCGGGGAGCTCGGAGTCCGCTCAAGGAAGGGGTCGGGAGCGGTTGAGGGACGGCGCGCCGCGGCCCGTCCGGCGCCGGCGGACGCTCCCCCGGTGCCCGCGCCGCCGCGGCGGCCGGTCGCGGCCGTCGAGCTGGATCCAGACGCGCACCTCGGTCCCGCCGAGCACCGACCGGCCGATCCGCACGTCGCCGCCCGTGGACTCGGCGAGACGGCGCACGATGTCCAGGCCCAGGCCGGTGGAGCCGTCCGTGCCGGAGCCCCGGCCGCGGGCCATCGCCGCGCCGGGGTCGGCTATGCCGGGGCCCGCGTCGGAGACGAGCACGATCACCGCGTCCTCGCCGTTGTGCACGTCGACGGCGAAGGCGGTGCCCTCGGGGGTGTGCCGGAAGACGTTGCCGAGCAGGGCGTCGAGGGCGGCGGCCAGGTCGGCGCGGGCCACGGGAATGCGCACCGGCCGGTCCGCCCCGGCCACGCGCCACTTACGGCCCTCGTCCTCGGCG
Organism: Streptomyces sp. DSM 120436; assembly: GCF_055778765.1. Lineage (NCBI taxonomy): Bacteria > Bacillati > Actinomycetota > Actinomycetes > Kitasatosporales > Streptomycetaceae > Streptomyces > Streptomyces sp. DSM 120436. Next base: position 393,258 of record NZ_JBSKBS010000001.1, read on the forward strand.
AGCGCCGACCAGAACGCCATCCGCTCGCGCACCACCTCGGCCGCGTCGCAGCCCGCGCCGGGTCCGGCGGCGGCCGTCTGCGGCTTGGCGTCGCGGGCGGTGCGGATGATGGTGTCGACCTCGCGCTCCAGTTGCTCGACCGCCGCCCGGGTCTGCTCGGCCGCCGGGCCGTCGCCCAGCGAGGCGGCGTTGAGCCGCAGCACGGTGAGCGGGGTGCGCAGCCGGTGGGACAGGTCGGCGGCCAGCTCCCGCTCGTTGGCGAGGAGCTGGACGACCTGGTCGGCCATGGAGTTGAACGCCACGGCGGCCAGGCGCAGTTCGGTCGGCCCCTCTTCGGGCACGCGGGCGCCCAGCTTGCCCTCGCCCAGTTCACGCGCCCCCTCGACCAGCCGCCGGGCGGGACGCACCATCCGCACGCCCAGCCGGTCGGCGACCGCGACCGAGCCGACGATCAGGGCGAGGCCGACGCCCGCGAGGACCGCCCACGCCGTGCCGACGCCGTTGGTGACCTCGGACTCCGGGACGAACACCTCGACGACGGCGATCTCGCCGGAGCTGAGCGCGACCGGCTGGAGCAGGGCCGAGCCGCCGGGCACGGTGGAGGTGGAGGCACGGCCCAGCTCGCGCACGGCGGCGATGTCCTCGTCGGTGGCCCGCCGCTCCCCCGTGTCCGCGGGCTGTCCGCCGGCGGCCGCCGGGAGGTGCACGGCCAGGGGGGCGTCGGAGCCGGCCGAGGCGACGACCCGTTCGAGCTCGGCGCGGTCGGTGGTGATGGACAGCGCGGGGGCGACGGCCGCGGCCTCCCGCTCGGCGCCGGCGAAGGCGCGGTCGCGGGCCATCTCGCGGACGACCAGGCCGAGCGGGACCGCGAAGGCCACCACGACCATCACGGTCACCGCCAGCGACACCTTCACCAGGGCCCATCTCATCGGGGCGGCTCCGCCCCGGGCGCCCGCGCGGGTCCGGCCGCGCCGGCCGGCGGCTCCAGCTTCACGCCGACGCCCCGCAGGGTGTGCAGATAGCGGGGGCGGGCGGCGGTCTCGCCCAGCTTCCGGCGCAGCCAGGACAGATGGACGTCGATGGTCTGGTCGTCGCCGTACGACTGCTGCCACACCTCGGCGAGCAGCTCCCGGCGGGGCACGACCACCCCGGGCCGGCCGGCGAGGAAGGCGAGCAGGTCGAACTCGCGCCGGGTCAGGTCGAGGCGCACGCCGTCCAGTTCGGCCTGGCGGCGCAGCGGGTCGACGGTGAGGCCGCCGACCCGGATCACCGGGGAGGGCGCGGCCGCGCCGCCGCCGGAGCGGGCGCGGCGCAGCACGGCCGCCATCCGCGCGGAGAGGTGCTCGACGGAGAACGGCTTGGTCAGGTAGTCGTCCGCGCCGGCGTTGAGCAGCCGCACGATCTCCGTCTCGTCGTCGCGGGCGGTGGCGACGATGACCGGGACGTCGGTGATGCCGCGGAGCATCTTCAGGGCCTCGGAGCCGTCGAGATCCGGCAGTCCGAGGTCCAGGACGACCACGTCGAAGCGGAAATGGGCGACCTCGCGCAGCGCCTCCAGCGCGGTCCCGACGCTGCGCACGGTGTGCGAGGCGTCGGTCAGCTGCCGGATGAGCGCCGAACGTACGAACTGGTCGTCCTCGACCACGAGAACACTTGCCATGGGCGGCACCGTACGCCATGCCGGGCGGGGGCGGCCGGGGCCTGTGGACAACTCCGGACGAGCCGCCCGACGGCCTGTGGACGGGCGGTCCGCGCCGGCCCGGGGCGCGACACGGGCGGGGCGCGTGGGGCAATATGGCCCGACGATGCGCAGAGGAATCCTCCACCTACTGGCCTGGCTGCTCGCCACGGGCGCGGCGGTCACGCTGTCGTGGTGGGGCGTCAGCACGGTGATGGAGGGCACGGCCTACGATCCGCCGCGCGCCCTGCCGATCCCGGCGGGCGAGGAGGAGGCGCGGGCGGTGTCGTCGTCCACGCGCCGCCCGTCCGCCGACCCGTCGGAGTCGAAGTCGGAGTCGAAGTCGGAGTCGGAGTCGGAGTCGGAGGAGGACGGGAAGCGGACGGAGAAGTCCCGCGCGCCGTCGACGAGTCCGGCCACCGGGTCCGCGCCGCCGAGCCCGTCGCCCCCGCGCACCGCGACCCCCTCGAAGAAGCCGTCCGCGCCCGCGGCGACCGCCGCCGGCGAGGTCGAGGGCTACGACACCCGGGGCGGCCGGGCGGTGTTCGACATCGGGGAGGCGTCCGCGTCGCTGGTGTCGGCGACGCCGGGGGCCGGCTGGTCGATGCAGGTGTGGAAGACGGAGACGTGGATCCGGGTGGAGTTCGCCTCGGGCGCGGACCGGGTGACGGTGTTCTGCACCTGGCACGACGGCCCGCCGCGGGTGGAGATCGGCACGTACTGACGCAGCCTCACGCGCGTTCAGCGGAAGGCGTCGGCGGGCGGTGCCGGTGACGCCACCGCCCGGAGATCGGTCACCGGGACCGCGCCGCCGGTGAAGTCGGTGAGGCCCCGGCCGTGCAGGACCCGGCCCGTGTGCGGGTCGGAGGCGGCCCGGCGGGTCAGCTCGGCGAGCGGCAGCGGCGCGTCGGAGGCGACCAGCACGGCGTTGCCGAACCGCTTGCCGCGCAGCACGGCCGGGTCGGCGATCAGCGCGAGCTCGGCGAACCGGGCGGCGGCGGTGGCGATCTGGCCGCGCAGATGCGTGAGCGGGGGCCCGTCGGCGAGGTTGGCGGCGTAGACCCCGCCGGGGGCCAGCGCCCTGCGGACCTCGTCGAGGAACTCGGTCGAGGTCAGGTGGGCCGGGGTGCGGGCCCCGCCGAAGACGTCGGCGACGACGAGGCCGGCCCAGCCGTCGGGCACCTTGGCGAGCCCTTCCCGGGCATCCGCCGTGCGCACCCGGATCCGTGCCCGGGGGTCCGGCGGCAGTTCCCGCCGGACCAGTCGCACCAGCGCCCCGTCGCGCTCGACGACCTGCTGGGTGGAGCGGGGGCGGGTGGCGGCGACGTACCGGGCGAGGGTCAGGGCGCCGCCGCCGAGGTGCACGGCCCGCAGCGGTGCGCCGGGCGGGGCGGCGAGGTCGACGACGTGCCCGAAGCGCCGCTGGTACTCGAAGGAGAGGTGGGCGGGGTCGTCCAGGTCGACGTGCGACTGCGGCGCCCCGTCGATCAGCAGGGTCCAGGCGCGGGGCCGGTCGCGGTCCGGGACGAGCTCGGCGACCCCTCCGTCGACCTGTTCGGTGACGGCCTCGACGGCCGTCCGTCCCCGTCCGCTGCTCCTGCCCCGTCCCATGCGGTCATTGTCCCAGGCCGCGCCCCGTGCCCCGCCGGGGCCCGGCGGCCGTCCGCTCACCGGCCGCCCGGCCGCTCAACTGCAGTTGTCCGCCGCCTCGATCATCCGCTGGGCCTCCCCCAGGGCCTCGCGCAGCGCCACGGGGTCCGTCGCCAGGTCCGCCTCTCCGGGCGGCACCAGCCAGCCGGGGCCCTCCGCCGGCCGGCCGGGCGTCGGACACAGTCCGCGGCCGTCGGTCTCCGTACAGACGCTGCCGGGGACGTCCCACGCGGCCGCGGTGCCGGGCGGCACCAGGAAGCCGAGGGTGCCGCAGCCGCCGTCGTGCAGCACCGGTCCCATCGCGTCCCCGGCTCCGCGCCGCAGGATGTCCACCGCCTCCAGTCCCTGCCGGGCCGGGACGGTGACCACGTCACAGTCCGGCCCGACGGGTTCGAGGGGGTCGTTCTTCCGGCTGGTCGTCATCATCCCGGCCTCCACCACACAGATCTTGCTCGGACGAGGGGTCGGGAGTCGGGGGGCTCCCGGTCCACTGAGTGCAACGAGTCGCGCCGTCAAGGGCTACGCCGGAAGTCCGCCGCAAAGGATGGCACTTCATGGCAGATCACGGATGACATATCCGGTATGTGGCCAAACTCAACGTACCCAGTCCGTCACAGCAGGTACGTTCATGCCCGCCGGAAACAGGGTGGCACTCGGACAAGCCGCCTCGTTCCCGGCATGGTTCGACGGTTCGCAGAGAGGACCCGGCCATGGCGTCGTCATCGGTGCCCTCGTCCCAGCCAGCTCGGCCACCGCGGCCGAATCTCGTCTTCCGGCGCCTGCGCGGATCGCGTTCGCCGGCCGAGTTCGCCGCGGCGGTACGGCGGGCCGCCCGCGAGATCGGCGAGCGGGTCAGCTGTGACGCGCGGTACGTGCACCGGGTCGAGGCGGGTGAGATCCGCTGCCCGAACTACGCCTACGAGCGGGTGTTCCTGCACATGTTCCCCGGCCGCACGCTGACCGACCTGGGCTTCGCGCCCCGCTCGTCGGTCCGCGGGCGCCGGACAGGGGCAGCCGGGGACCGGCCCGAGAACCCGGCGGACGCCACGAGTGAGACCAGCGGGGCGTGCGAGCCGTATGAGACGCACGACAGGTACGACACGTACGACGAGTACGACCCGCACGACCACGAGGAGAGCGACGTGCTGCGTCGCGCATTCATGACCGGCGGCGCCACGGTGGCCGCCGCCGCCCTGGGCCCGTACGGGTTCGCCCCGGAGGCATCGGCGGCACAGCGGCCCGTGCGCCGCGCGGGGAGCACGGACGCGTGCGCCCTGGAGGAGGCGGTGCGCCGGATCCGGGTGCTCGACGACCGGCACGGGGCGGACGGGCTCTACCGCCGTGCGGCGGCCCCGCTGCGCGCCGCGTACGAGCTGCTGGACGCGGGGGCGGTCCGGCAGCGCACGGCGGACCGGCTGTACGCGGGCGCGGGGGAGCTGGCCATCTCGGTGGGCTGGCTGGCGCACGACTCGGGCCGCTTCGACGACGCGCGCTCCCACTACGCGGAGGCGCTGGCGACCGCCCGGGTGACGGGCGACCCCGCGCTGGAGGCGCACGCGTTCTGCAACACGGCGTTCCTCGCGCGGGACGCGGGCCGCCCCCGGGAGGCGGTGCGGGCGGCGCAGGCCGCCCAGCGGGCGGCGCGCCCGCTCGGCTCGCCCCGGCTGATGTCGCTCCTCGCCCTGCGCGAGGCGGGCGGCTGGGCCGGGCTCGCCGACCGCGCGGGCTGCGAGCAGGCGCTGGTGCGGGCCCAGGCGTACTTCGACCGCGGGCCCGCGGAGGCGGACCCCGAGTGGATGACCTTCTACGGGGAGGCCGAGCTGGAGGGCCTGGAGGCGCAGTGCTGGTCCACGCTGGGCGACTGGCCGCGCGCGGCGCGCCACGCCCGCCGGGCGGCGGAGCTCCAGGAGCCGCACTTCACCCGCAACCTCGCGCTGTACACGGCGGAGTTGGCCGACGACCTGGCCCGCGGCGGCCGTCCCGACGAGGCCGCGCAGGCCGGGATGCGCGCCCTGGACCTGCTGAGCGACGTCCAGTCGTCCCGCGTCCGCTCGATGCTGTCCGGCACCTCCCGCGTGCTGCTGCCGCACCGCCGCACGTCCGGCGTCTCGGAGTTCCTGCACCGCCACGCCTCCTTGCCGCGCACGGTGTGACCCCGAAGGACGCGGACCGCGGGGCCCCGCCGGCGCAGGGGGGACGCCGGCGGGCCCGTGGCGTCCGGGGCGGGTCACGCGGCCCGGGCGGCGCGCCCTGGAGTGAGGAAGGCGGATGCGGGATGTGCCGGGCCGGCGCACCGGGTTCCCGGAGACCGTCACCGGGCTGCTCGGCCGGGCGGGCGTCGAGCCCTCCGACGCGGCGGGACGGCACTTCGTGATGCTCAGGGACGGCGCGACGGCGGCCGGCCGCCTCTTCGAGCCCGAGCTGGTCCGCGAGACCTTCCTGAACGGCGTCGAGAGCATGCTCACGGCGGGCGCCCCCGGCCTCCTCCCCTGACGCCCGCGCGCGTGGGCGTCAGGGGAGGAGGTGCCCCACGTCGTTCCAGCTCTCCACGGCCGGTTCGCCGTACGCCCAGCCCAGGACCGACAGGGACGTCGGGCTGAGGCGGACGCGGGCCGCGAAGTCGAGGGGCAGGCCCAGCCAGCGGGCGCCGAGGGAGCGCAGGATGTGGCCGTGGGCGAAGACCAGCACGTCCCGGTCGGCGGAGCGGGCCCAGGCGACCACCTCGTCCGCGCGGGCCGTCACCTCGGCGAGCGTCTCGCCCTCGGGGACGCCGTCCCGCCAGATGAGCCAGCCCGGCCGCACCGCCTGGATCTCCGCCGGGGTCATGCCCTCGTACGCGCCGTAGTCCCACTCCAGGAGCGCGTCCCAGTGCTCCGCGCGGTCGCCGAAGCCGGCCAGTTCGCAGGTCTCCCGCGCGCGGGACAGCGGGCTGGTGCGCACCTCGACGTCCGGCAGCCCGTCGTACGGCGGTCGGTGCAGGCGCTCGCCCAGCAGCTTCGCTCCGCGGCGGCCCTCCTCCAGCAACGGCACGTCGGTCCTGCCGGTGTGCTTGCCGGACAGCGACCACGCGGTCTGTCCGTGCCGGGCCAGCAGGATGCGCGGAGCCATGGGGAACCTTCCGGGACATGCACAGGCGGAACACGTCCATCATCGCTCACCCCGGTCGCGGGCAACCGAGGGGGCGGCCCGCGCGTCTGTCCGGTAGCGAGGGCGTGTACGCGGGTGGACGCGCACACACCGTAAAGTGGCTGGCCGCCGACAAGCACAGCGCGAGGAGAAGGGGGAGCGATCGGATGCCGCACACCGAGACACCGGGCACCGAGGCGGTCCCGGCGACCCGGATGCGCTGGTGGACGGAGCTGCCGCTCATCCTCCTCGTGTACGCCTGCTACTCCGCCGGACGGCTCGTCGTCCGCGGCGACGTCTCCGACGCCGTCGACCACGGCCTGGCGATCCTGCGCATCGAGAAGGCGCTGCACCTCAACGCGGAACACCCGCTGAACCGCCTGTTCACCCGCGAGCCGTGGCTCGGCATACCCGCCGACTTCTGGTACGCGTCCCTGCACTACCTGGTGACCCCGGTGGTCCTCGTGTGGCTGTTCCGCTCCCGCGCGGTGCACTACCGCGCGGCCCGGACCTGGCTGATGACGTCGACGTTCATCGGCCTGATCGGCTTCACCCTGCTGCCCACCTGCCCGCCCCGGCTGCTCGACGCGAGCCACGGCTTCGTGGACACGATGGCGTACTACAGCTCGTGGGGCTGGTGGGGCGGCGAGGCGAGCGCCCCGCGGGGCCTCGGCGGCATGACCAACCAGTACGCGGCGATGCCCAGCCTCCACGTGGGATGGGCGCTGTGGTGCGGGGTGGTCCTCTGGAAGCACGGGCGCGGGCGCTGGACCAGGGCGGCCGCGGTGATCTACCCGCTGGTGACCACGATCGTGGTGATGGGCACCGCGAACCACTACTTCCTCGACGCGCTCGCGGGCGCCGCCGTGATGGGCGCGGGCCTGCTGCTGGCCCCGCACGTGATGCGGTACGCGGGCCTCGTGAAGGCCCGCTTCCGGACCGGTGCGGCGGCCGCCCCGGCGGTCTCTCCCGCCACGGATGCCACGATTGTCAGTGCCGGATGCCACACTTCCGCGGGTGAGCGAATTCCACGGCAGCGGCATCCCGAGTCGCGGTACGGACCAGGAGCCGAACCGGGTGCCTCCCCCTCGGACGCGGGGGAAGAGGCTCCGGCACCGGCTCGCTGAGCTGCGCGGTCCCGAGGTGCAGGCCAAAGCACTGGACGCGCGCGCCCTGGCCGCCCTCGCCGCCAACCCGGGCTGCAGACGGCGCGCGATCCTCGACGGCGCCGGGGTGGACAAGGCGGCGCTGGCCGGCGCGCTGGGTTCCCCCTCGGTCTTCGGCCAGTCGCAGTTCGCGTTCGTCCGGGGCAACGCCTTCGAGGCGAAGGTCAAGGCCGACGGCGGCACGGAGCTGCTGCGCCTCGCCCACGAGAAGCTGGACCGCGGGGCCGAACCGCCCGCCGGGGCCCGGGTGCCCGACCTCACCGCGCAGGGCCCCGAGGGCCGCACGGCGCGTACGGAGCTGGCGCTGCGCGAGGCCGCCGAGGCGCCCGGCGCGTGGACGCTGCTGGACCATCCGATGCTCGCCCTGGACGTGGCGGGCTCGCCCGCGTTCCTGGAGCCGGACGCGGTGGTGGTGCACCCGGACGGCAGCTGGACGGTCGTCGAGATCAAGTCGTTCCCCCTGCTGGACGGGGCCGCCGACCCGGCGAAGGTCGGCGCGGCCGCCCGCCAGGCCGCGGTGTACGTGCTGGCCCTGGAGCGGGTCGCCGAGCGGCTCGACCCGCCGCCCCGGGTGCGCCACCGCGTCCTGCTGGTGTGCCCGAAGGACTTCTCCAACCTGCCGGCCGCCTCCGCCGTGGACGTGCGCAAGCAGCGCGCGGTGACCGCCCGTCAGCTCGCCCGGCTCACCCGCATCGAGGAGATCGCCGACACCCTCCCGGAGGGCACCTGCTTCTCCCCCGAGCTGCCCCCCGAGCGGCTCGAGCAGGCCGTGGAGTCGGTCCCGGCGACCTACGCGCCGGAGTGCCTGTCCGCGTGCGAGCTGGCCTTCCACTGCCGTGACCGCTCCCGCGCGGCCGGCGCCGTGACCTCCCTGGGCCGTCCGGTGCGCGCGGAGTTGGGCGGCCTGACCACCGTCGGGGACGTGCTGGCGGCGGCCCGCGGCGAGGCGGGCGACCCCGACGACCCGGCGGTGGCCGCGCTGCGCCGGGCCGCCGCCCTGCGCGCCGAGGCGCTGGCGTCCGCGCGGGAGGTGGCCGCGTGTCGCTGATCTCCACCCTGGCCCGGCTCGAGGCGGTCGACACCGGGCGCGCCCAGCCGGCCGCCACCGTCCGGCACCGGCACCTGTCCGCGCGGCCCCTGGTGTTCGTGCCGCTCATCACCGCCGGCGAGGCGGGCGCCCCGCTCGGCGCGCTGGTGGGCACCGACCGGGACGCGCCGCGGCTGTTGGTGGTGCCGCAGCCGCGCGACCGCGAGCTGCGGTTCGCGTTCCTCGCCGAACTGGCCGACGTGGTCCTGCCGTACGTGGACGGCTTCGCGGACGCCGTGGAGGCCGCCGAGCGCTCGGAGACCGACCCGGAGACCGGCAAGCGGGTCAAGGTCGAGGTCGAGCTGTGCGCGGACGCGCCCCAGCTGATCGTGCCGAGCCGGGCCGGCATCGACCTCGTACGCCTGCTCGGCCGGTCCATGCGGTTCCGGCGCACCGCGGAGCAGGACCCGGAGACGCCGTTCCCGGCGCCGCCCCGGGTGCCGCTGCTCGGGCGCTGGCTGACGCACTTCGGGGAGCGGGCCCGGGTGCCCGGCTCCTGCCTGCTGCTCGCCATGACCGACGTGCTGGGCCGGCACTGGGCGACCGGCCAGTCCACGCTGGAGGACCAGCACCTGGGGGCGCTGCTCGCCTGGATCGACCCGCCCGAGGGCCGCTCCGGGGCGGAGGCCGCCCAGGAGGCGGAGCTGGCGCGGGACGGCGACGGCCAGCTGGTGTGCCCGCCCGCGGGCCCGGCGACCGACCCGGCGTTCGACAACAAGCTGCTCGCCCCGGCCATCGAGCGCTACGACCGCGCCCGCACCGCGCTCGCCGCCGCCGAGGACGGCGTGGAGGCCGACGGCCGGCTGGGCGCGCTGACCGCCGCCGAGCGGGAGATCCGCGCGCTGGTGGAGAGCCGCACGCGGCCCACCTGGGACGCGGTGTGGCGGGGCCTGGACCTGCTGCGGGAGCTACCGGAGGGCGCCCGGGTGGAGGAGCGCTGGACGCGCGACCGCTGGTCGTTCACCGGCCACCGCGACCGGGTGGCGGCCGGGGAGCCGCCGCAGCCGCGCCGCGACGACGCGGTGACGGCGGCGAACAAGCTGGCCGCCCGCGAGCGGGAGCAGGCCCGTCTGGAGGCGCAGGAGGCGCTCGACGACCCGCTGGTGATGGCGGCGCGGCGGCTGTCCGGGGAGGCGTTCGCCGGGGAGGTCGTCGACGTGGTGATGGCGTACAGCGAGAGCAGGCGGCCGAGCCCGCGCCCGCTGGTCACGGTCCGCACGGACGACCGGCCCCACCTGGGGGAGCGCGTGAAGGTGTACCGCTCGCTGGGCGGGAAGCCGCAGACGGCCGAGTTCGCCGGGTACGAGGGGAGCCCCGAGGAGGGGCTGCTGGTCCTGCGGATCATGGACAAGATGGGCCGGGGCAAGGAGCCGGAGCCCGGTTCGGTGCCGGAGAAGGGCGACCGGCTGTGCTTCACGCTCTTCGAGCACGAGCCGCGCGGCGGGGCGAAGCTGCCCGACCCGGAGGAGACCCCGTGGACGCACGGCGGCCCGCCCGGTGAGGATCCCGCCCCCGAGCCCGCCGACCCGGTGACCGAGGAGGACCTGCTGTGACCGCCCCCGTCGAGGAGACGGCGTTCGACCCCGGCTCCGCGGCCGCCCGCGCCACGGACGCGATCCTCCACGACACGCTCCACGGCCCCGCGCGCGGTGTCGTCGTCGACTCCCCGCCCGGCGCCGGCAAGTCCACGCTGGTGGTGCGCGCGGCGCTGGAGCTGGCCGGGGCGGGCCGCCCGCTGATGGTGGTGGCGCAGACCAACGCCCAGGTCGACGACCTCGTCCTCCGCCTCGCCGAGAAGGACCCCGACCTGCCGGTGGGCCGCCTGCACAGCAGCGACACCGACCCCTACGACAAGGCGCTCGACAGCCTGGACCAGGTGCGCACGTCGGCGAAGGCGGCCGACCTCGCCGGGCTGCCGGTGGTGCTGTCGACGGCGGCGAAGTGGGCGCACGTGAAGAACGTGGAGCCGTGGCAGCACGCCATCGTCGACGAGGCCTACCAGATGCGCTCGGACGCGCTGCTCGCCGTGGCCGGACTGTTCGAGCGGGCGCTGTTCGTGGGCGACCCGGGGCAGCTCGACCCGTTCTCCCTCGTGGGCGCCGAACAGTGGGCGGGCCTCTCCTACGACCCGTCGGGCTCGGCCGTCACCACCCTCCTCGCCCACAACCCGGATCTGCCCCAGCACCGCCTGCCGGTGTCCTGGCGGCTGCCCGCCTCGGCGGCGCCGCTGGTGTCGGACGCGTTCTACCCGTTCACCCCGTTCCGCAGCGGCACCGGCCACGGCGACCGCGCCCTGACCCTGGCCGTCCCGTCGGACGGCTCGGGCCCGGACCGGGTGATCGACGAGGCGGCCGAGTCCGGCTGGGGCCTGCTGGAGCTGCCCGCCCGGCACACCCCGCGCACCGACCCGGAGGCGGTGGGGGCGGTCGCCCAGGTGGTCCGCCGGCTGCTGGACCGGGGCGGCGCGGCGGTCTCCGAGCGCTCCCCCGACCCGACCCCGCTCACCGCGGACCGCGTCGCCGTCGGCACCGCCCACCGCGACCAGGCGGCCGCGATCCGCTCGGCGCTGGCCGACCTGGGCGTGCCGGACGTGACCGTCGACACCGCGAACCGCCTCCAGGGCCGCGAGTACGACGTGACGGTCGTCCTGCACCCGCTGTCCGGCCGCCCCGACGCCACCGCCTTCCACCTGGAGACCGGCCGCCTCTGCGTGCTGGCCTCCCGCCACCGCCACGCCTGCATCGTCGTCTGCCGCGAGGGCGTGACCGACCTCCTGGACGACTACCCGTCCACCGAACCGGTCCAGCTCGGGACGCTGGTGAAGTTCCCGGACGGCTGGGAGGCGAACCACGCGGTGCTGTCGCATCTGGCGGAGCACCGGGTGCGGTGGCGGCCTTGATCCCTCGTCAGCCTCCGGAACGCCGGCGTGGAGCTACCCGCCGAACACCGTCGCGGCCGCTGAGGTCGAGAGGGTGAGGTGGCAGGTCACGGAGGCTCCGGACCGAGTCCGGTCTCGGCTGTGAAGCCGTCGAGGATCTCGGATCGGCATGGGATGCCGCGCACGTGGTTCTTCACGAGTGGGGTCGGATCGTCGACCGTGCGGGGGCGGGGTTGACCAGGGACGTCTTCAGAGGGGCCCACACGCCTTCGACCGGGTTGAGGTCGGGCGCGTAGGGCGGGAGCTTGACGATGGTCAGCCGATCGCCGTTGCGGTCGCGGAACTCCCGCGAGGACTCGGCGTGATGAGTGCTGGCGTTGTTCCACACCACCATCGGCGGGGCACCGCCGAACTGCCGGCAGGCAGAGGACGGCAGGTCCGCGAACTCGTGGTCCGGAAAGCCCTCCTGCTCGCCGGTACGGCCCCGGTAGGTCTGAGGATCAGAGCGTATCGATTTCGTTCCCCTTTGAATCGATGATCGCGTAGTCGCCGGGACAGGGGACCCAAACCCCAATCCCGTTAGGCCACGAGACAATCTCGAGCGAGGCCACGTTCGAGATTGCGGTCCGGAGGAAGACCGCCTCACCGTCACTCAGGGAGAAGGTGGTGCCTGCCGGCTCGAAGCACACCTCGACGCTTTCCCCTGGCGCCGCCGCAAATTCCAGGTCTACGACCTGCTCTTCGGCAGGATGACGTTGATGGCCTCCAGCACCTCGACCGGCGCCTCGGCAGCCTGGGCTGCCGCGTGAAGGATCATGGCGAGCCTGAGCGAGGCACGCTGGTGGCGGATGCCGGGGGCGGAGGACATCACGAGGGACTCCCCCAGCAGTTCATAGCGGGTGGTGCGGTCTTCGGGCAGGGCGAGGACGTCGGCGACGGTCCAGGGCCCCGTGTGGTCGACGGCAACGCTCATGTCCCTCTCACCTCCTCGTCCGCCCTGCGAGCCACGGCATGTCCGGCAGGCGGTACACGGCCAGCATACGGGCGCTCTTACCTGCTGACACGGGCTTTCGCTGTCACGAGCGAGACTCCGAACACGCGTGCTGCCAGACTCTTTGCCGGTGACGGCATCGGCATGGCTCGCACACGGCTGACCTGGTCTGTCGAGTGCTGATGCGTCGAGAGGCCCTGCGGCCGACCGGCCGTCCCGGAGCACTGTCTCCGCGCGGCCAGGGGCTCGGGTCGGGCGGCGGGGCGGCGCTCTTGCCCCGGCCACCGTCCCCGACCAGCGGTTGCCGGCCCACCCGTCAGCACACGCTCCGATCAGCGCCGGCCCTCGACCGCCCTTCCGGTCGACGGCAAGGTCCAGCGGCTGTGGCGGCTCCGGCGGGGAGGCACAGGTACCACAGGGCGGCGACTCGGTGCCGACGCTGCCGCTGCTCCCCCGCCTGGCCAAGGCACCGGACGCGTCGCCGGCCATCGGCCCGGACGGTGACCGTTCGGCCGGCACCGGGTCTCCCCGCAGCGGGTGAGCGGTCGAGCACGGGTACGGCACACACCCCCGGCCGGGGGAATAACCGGGGACCACCCCCGGTTCCCCCACCGCACATGCACCGAGTGCGAGAACGTACGACAGGAGGCACCCACGTGACCGCAGACGACGAGATCAGGGGCACCGCACACGGCACCGCCCCCGTGCCCCTCTCCGTTCTCGACCTGGTCACGGTGGGGGCCGGGCGGACCGCGTCCGACGCGCTGCGGACCAGTGTGGAGCTGGCGAAGCTCGGCGAGGCGCGCGGGTACCACCGGTACTGGGTGGCCGAGCACCACTCCATGCCGGGCGTGGCCTCCTCCTCGCCCGCCGTGATCCTCGCGCACCTGGCCGCGCACACGGAGCGGATCCGGCTCGGGTCGGGCGGGGTCATGCTGCCCAACCACGCGCCCCTCGTGATCGCCGAGCAGTTCGGCACGCTGGAGGCCATGGCACCGGGACGGATCGACCTGGGGCTCGGGCGGGCGCCCGGCACCGACGGCGCGACCGCCGCCGCCCTGCGCCGCACCGACCGGCTGAACGAGGGCGCCGACGACTTCCCGCAGCAGCTCGCCGAGCTGACCCGCTTCCTGGACGACGACTTCCCCGACGGGCACCCCTACCGGCGGATCCACGCCGTGCCCGGCCCGGTGCAGGCCACCTCGCCCGGCGGGGTGCAGTCCCCGCACCGGCCGCCGGTGTGGCTGCTGGGCTCCTCCGGGTTCAGCGCCCGGCTGGCCGGCATGCTCGGCCTGCCGTTCGCCTTCGCCCACCACTTCTCCGCGCAGAACACCGTCCCCGCGCTGGACCTGTACCGGGAGAGCTTCCGGCCGAGCGGGGTGCTGGACGCGCCGTACGCGCTGATCGGGGTCGCCGCGCTCGCCGCCGACGACGAGAAGGAGGCGCGCCGCCAGGTGCTGGCCGCCGCGCTGAACATGGTGCGGCTGCGCACCGGACGCCCGGGGCTCGTGCCCACGCCCGAGGAGGCGGAGGCGTACGACTTCAGCCCGATGGAGCGGGAGTTCGTGGAGTCCTGGAACGCCAACGTGATCCACGGCACGGCGGACGAGGTGCGGGCCGGCCTTGACGACCTGCAGAAGCGCACCGGCGCCGACGAGCTGATGCTCACCGCCAACGCGCACGGCGGTGACGTCCGGGTGCGGTCGTACGAACTGATCGCCGACGCCTACGGGTTGCCGACGCCCGCCTGAATCCCGGGTGTGCCGAGCAGTTCGGAGATGCGGTCGGGCGGGACGGGCCGTGAGTACAGCCAGCCCTGACCGGTGTCGCAGCCGATCCGGCGCAGCCGGGTGGCCTGCGCGGAGGTCTCCACGCACTCCGCGGTGACGGTCAGCCCCAGCCGGTGGGCGAGTTGCACCATCGCCTCGACGATGACCTCGTCCGCCGGGCTGGCCTTCGCCGTGCGGTCCTCGATCTGGAAGCCGCGCACGAAGGAGCCGTCGAGCTTCAGCACCGAGACCGGGAGCCTGCTGAGGTAGGCGAGGTTGGAGTAGCCGGTGCCGAAGTCGTCGATGGCGATGCGCACGCCCATGTCGCTGAGCGCCTTCAGGGTCTGCAACGGCCGGCCGGAGGAGCCCATCACCGCGGACTCGGTCAGTTCCAGCTGGAGCAGGTGCGGGGGCAGGCCGGTCTCCTTCAGGATGTCGGCGACGTCCGCGACCAGGTCGGAGTCCCAGAGCTGACGGACCGCGACGTTGACGCTGACGAAGATCGGCGGCTCGTCCGGGTGCTGGGTCTGCCAGTCGCGTGCCTGGCGGCAGGCGGTGCGCAGCACCCAGCGGCCGAGCGGCACGATCGAGCCGTCCTCCTCCGCGAGGGAGATGAACCGATTCGGCGTGAGCGTGCCGAAGCCCGGGTGGTGCCAGCGGATCAGGGCCTCCACCCCGTGCACGCGGTCGTCGTCCATGCCCACCAGCGGCTGGTACTCCAGCGCGAACTCGCCGCGGTCGATGGCCGGCCGGAGGGAGGAGGCGAGGGTCTGGCGGGTGACGCGGGAGGCGTTGCGCTCCGGGTCGAACAGCGTCCAGCGGGCCTTGCCGTCGGCCTTCGCCCAGTACAGCGTGGTGTCGGCGGCCTGCATCAGCGCGGTGGGGGTGGTCCCGGCGGCGTGCCGCTCGACCACGCCGATGGAGGCGGACACCGACAGGCGGCGGCCGGACAGGTCGAAGGGTTCCTGGATCGCGCCGAGCAGTGACTCGGCGAGGTCGGCGAGCTGTTCGGTGCCGGTGGAGTCCTCCACGAGCAGGGCGAACTCGTCGCCGCCGAGCCGGGCGACCAGCGGGATGCCGGCCCGGGCGCGGCCCGCGTCCTGCGCGCACCGGGTGAGCCGGTCGGCGACGGCGGCGAGGAGCTGGTCGCCGACGCGGTGGCCGAGGGTGTCGTTGACGGCCTTGAAGCCGTCCAGGTCGAGGTAGCAGAGCCCGATCCGGCCGGTGCCGCTCTCCGCGTACGACTCCGCCTCCAACGCGCTGGTCAGGCGTTCGAAGAACAGGGTGCGGTTGGGCAGCCGGGTCACCGGGTCGTGCATGCGCAGGTGCCGCAGCCGGGCCTGGAGGGCGCGGTGGTCGCTGATGTCGGCGACGGACAGCAGGACGCCGCCGCCGTCGGAGGGCAGCGGGGCGACCGTGACCCGCACCCACAGGGCGTGTCCCTCGGGGTGTTTCAGCCGGCGGGTGCAGCGCAGCCGGGCGCGGCGGCCGCGCAGCAGCTCGCGGTAGGCGTGCCAGGTGCGGGCGTCGGAGGCGAGGTCCACCAGGTCGGCGGCGACGGCGCCGGCGAGGGTGTCCTGGTCGCGGCCCAGCAGGTCGGCGAGGGCGGCGTTGGCGCCGGTGACGGTGCCCTCGCGGTCGACGACGGCCATGGCGAGGGGGGCGGCGGTGAAGACGGAGCGGTACGACGGGGGCGCGGGCGAGCGCGAGGCGAGGTGCTCGGCGGGCTCGGCGGCCTCCGCCGGTCCGGTGAGCCCGGCGGCCTTCGCGGCCTCCGTGGGCTCCGCGGGCTCCGCAGGTTCGATGCGCTCGGCAGGCCCGGTGAGTCCGGGGGCCTCCGCCGGTCCGGTGGTCCCGGCGGCCTTCGCCGGTCCAGCGGTCCCGGCGGCCTCCGCCGGTCCGGTGAGCCCGGCGGCCTTCGCTGCCTCCGAGGGCTCCGCCGGTTCGATGCGCTCGACAGGCCCGGTGAGGCCGGCGGCCTCCGCCGGTCCGGTGAGCCCGGCGGCCTTCGCGGCCTCCGTGGGCTCCGCGGGCTCCGTGGGCTCCGCAGGTTCGATGCGCTCGGCAGGCCCGGTGAGGCCGGGGGCCTCCGCGGGCTCGGTGAACCCGACGGGCCCGGCGGCCTCAGCAAGCCCGGCACCGGGGGACGCCAAGATCTCACTCTCCGTGACGACCGGCCGGTTGAGCTCAGTCGCGGGCGTCGGCCCTTCGGACGTTCCGCTCACCACTCGCTCCCGCAGTGCACTCGCTCGCTGTCGTGCAGGAAAAGTCTTTCCGCACCCGGAAAGTGTGCCGATCATAAAGGCCCGCGCCGGGGCCTTCCAGCCACTGTCCGGCCCCGGAGCCGGTTCCGCATCTCTGCTCGAGCGTTTCCGCACGGGCGTCGGGGCTTCTGCGGGACCTCCGACCAGTTGTGACGTTCCGTGTATGCGGGCCGCGCGGACCACGCACGCTCCCGCCCGTCGTCGCGCCGTTCTCACTCGACCGGTGCAGTTGAACAGGGCGCAGTACGACAAATCACCCCACTCTGGGTGCGGTGTCCCACGCGAACCGTCTCCCGGAGGTCCCCGTGCCGCGTCAGCTCACCCCGAGAGGACTCGGTCGTGAGGCACTGCGGCAGCGGTTCGGCCGTTCGGGTGTGCGGCCCCGGCTGCGGACCACGGCGGCGATGTGCACGACCATGTCGGCGCTCGCGGCGACGTCCCTGCTGAGCGTGCCGTCCGGTCCCGAGCCGTTCTCGGCGGAACCGTGCGTGCTGACCCGGACCGACGCCCACCACTCGGAGGGCCTGGACACCTGGAACGCGGCCTATCCGCGTCCGACGCGGCGACTGGACGCGGTGATGGTGTTCCTGTCGTTCCCCGACGCACACCCGCTGACCTCGCCGGACGACCTGGTCGCCGACCACTTCCCGATGACCGGCCGCTTCTTCGAGCAGGCCTCCTACGGCAAGTTCAGTCTGCGGGCGCACCCGGTGAAGCGGTGGATCCGCATGCCCCGCCCGTCGACGGCGTACGCCGTGCAGCGGGACTGGACGGTGGCGCACCGGGCGGCCTACCTGCGGGACGCGCTCGCCGCGTCCGATCCGCACGTGGACTACTCGCGCTACGACATCGTGTACTTCGTCGCCGACCCGGACGCGCCGGGGGTGGACTCCGACGCCACGAAGGTGGTCAACCTGGACCGGCCGATGCGGGCGGACGGCGCCGACATCCGGCGGGTCGTCACCGTGTTCGAGAACCATCCCCCGGACCGGCTGGTGCTGGCGCACGAGACGGGGCACGTCTTCGACCTGCCCGATCTGTACCACCGGCCGGTGGACGGCAAGGGCGACTGGGACACCCACGTCGGGGACTGGGACCTGATGGGCAGCCAGTTCGCGCTGGCGCCCGACCTGTTCGGCTGGCACAAGTGGAAGCTGGGGTGGCTGGAGCCGCGCCAGGTGCGGTGCGTGCAGGAGGGCGGTCCGGTGCGGCTGACGCTGGAGCCGCTGGGGGCGGGGCCGGGGACGCCGGTGACGGGTGCGGCGGGGGCGCCGTCGTTCGGTCTGGGGCGGGGCACCAAGCTGGCGGTGGTGCGTACGGGCGCGGACACGGTCCTGGCCTTCGAGGTGCGCGGCCCGGTCGGCAACGACCGCGCGGCCTGCCGGGCGGGGGTGCTGGTCTACCGGGTGAGCAGCGGCACCCGCTCGGGGCGCGGGCCCATCGAGGTGATCGACGCCCACCCGCACACCGAGGCGTGCGGGGAGAGCTCCGTCTATCCCCCGCTGGCGGACGCCCCGGTCGCCCTCGGCGAGAGCTTCACGGTTCCCGGCGAGTCCGTCCGCGTCGACGTGGAGGGCCGCACGGCCGCCGGCGCCTGGACGGTCACGATCACCGCCGGCGGACGCACGGCCCGGTCGTCCTGAGGGCCGCCGGGGCCTGCACGAAGAAGGCCCCCCGCTCGCGCGAGGGGCCTTCTTCGTGTCGTGCGCCGCCAGGGACTCGAACCCCGGACCCGCTGATTAAGAGTCAGCTGCTCTAACCAACTGAGCTAGCGGCGCCTGCTGACGTCGTAGACATTAGCACCACGATCGACGGGAGGAGAAATCGATATCCGCACGGCCGCCCGGGCCGCCCGCACCGCCGCCCAGAGCAGTACCTCCGGGCCCGGCAGCCAGGGGCTCCGGCTGTCGGGGGCGACCAGCCAGCGGGCCCGGGGCGCCTCGTCCGGGTCCGCCGGTCCGGCGAGCGCGGGGACGGTCACCGCGTCGCCGGCACCGTGACACAGCAGCGGCGGAACGCCGTCCGTGCGGCTGCCGTGCGCGCCCCACTCCTCCCACCTCAGCAGGGCGGGCAGCCGCTGGGCCGTGCCCACGGCGCCGAACAGCAGCGTCCGGCCCCGGTGCTCCGCCACGGGTCCCGAGCCCGGCCCCTCCTCCCACAGCCGGTCCAGCATCCGGCGCCCGAAGACGGCGGGCACGCTCACCACGTCGAAGACCACGCCGCAGGGCAGGACCAGGGGCGCGTCCGACCGCTCACCCCAGAGGGTGCGGGCGGAACCGGCCGCAGCGAGCCAGACGGCTCCTTCCGGGGTGACACCGCTGACATCGGAGACATTCGGCGTGCTGCTCATACAGATATTTCTACGCGCCGTGAGGGAGCGGCTTCCCAGAGTTGCCGGAATCCCTGACGGGGACCCGGCCGAGCGCGTACCCTGTCACCCGGCATATGCCACATCCGTTCGACCCCGCCCGTGCGACCGGAGAACCCGGAAACCGGGAGGGGGCCGTGGCTCACACGGGGTCGACGTGCCCCGGGCCCTCGCCGCCGCGCATCAGGTCGCGGCCGAACTCGACCATCTTCTTCGCGTAGTCCTCGGTCCACTCGGCGCGCTCGGCGATGTCCGCCGTGGACAGCCGGTCGAAGCGCCGGGGGTCGGCGAGCTGGGCCGCCGCCATCGCCTGGAACTCCGTCGCCCGGTCCGCGGCGGCACGGAACGCGAGCGTCAGCTCCGTGGCCCGCTCCAGCAGTGCGCGCGGATCCTCGACCGACTCCAGGTCGAAGAAGTGCTCGGGGTCCGAGGCCGCCTGCGCGGGCTCGAACAGCAGGGGCGCGGGGCGTAGCCGCGGCTGGTCCGGGCGCGGCATGTGCTCCGCCATGACTTCTCCTTCGTACGTCGCGATGGCCCCCGGGTGCCGGAGGGCCACCGTCCATTGTCCCGCGCCCCCGCAAGGGGGCGTCCGGCCCGGGGCGGCCGGACGGCCCCGCCCGTGCGGGCGGGCCGACCGGTGACTACCCAGCTCGCGGGGCGCACAAAGGCGGCGACGGGAACGCGCTCCGGGCGCGCGGGAGGACGTACGCCGGTGAAGGTGGCGTTCCTCACGTCCCTGCGGACGGATCACACCTGGACGACCGGCTCCCGGGTGAAGAGCGCGCCCAGTTCGGGCGCGTTCACGCGGCGGTCGGTGAGGCGCAGGCACTGCCAGGCGGCGACCTGGTTGGCGGTGAGGACCGGCTTGCCCAGCTCCTTCTCCAGGGCGGGGATGTGGGCGACGGTGTGCAGGGCGGTGTCCGGCAGGAGCACCGCCTCGGCGTCCGGGGAGTCGGCCGCGCGGGCCAGCGCGAACAGCTCCCGCTCGCCCCAGGCGCCCGCCTCGGCGGCCGTGACGCTCCCCGGGCCGCGCACCGCGGTGACCTGCGCTCCCCCGGCCCGCAGGAAGTCGGCGAACAGCCGGGCGAGGTCGTCGGGGTAGGTCGCGCCGACGGCGACCCGGCGGACCTCGATCTCGCGCAGCGCGTGCACGAAGCCGAAGGAGGTGGAGGATGCGGGCATGCCCGCGGCCAGCGCGAGACCGCGCACCTGCTCGTGGGCCCCCTCCCAGCCGTGCACGAAGCTGCCGCTGGTGCAGGCCCACACCACGGCCTCGGCTCCGGCGAGCCGCAGCTCCTCCAGGCCGGCCGCCAGCCGCTCGGGCGAGCCCGTCTCGCGCAGGGCGCCGGTGTCCATCCGGTGCGCGTCCTGGCCGGTGTCGGTGTGCACCAGCTCCACGCGGATGTCGCTGCCCAGCAACTGCTCGATGCGCGGATAGTCGTCCTCCGCGGCGTGGCCGGGGTAGAGGAATCCCAGTGCGGTCATGTCCAGCCTTCCTGCTGCTTCTCTTCCGGCACCTCCGGCGTCCCCGGCACCACGGGGCCGGAGGTCCGGCCCGGCACGGCAGTCCCGGAGCGCGCGGACGCGTCGATCAGCGCCTGATACGGTCCCACCGCCCGGGTACCCCGTCGGCGCGGTGCCGCCCACATGGTCACCGGGTTGTCCGGGATGACCGGTATGCGCGGCGCCGCCTCCCGCCGCGGGATCACGTCGTACGCCGACGGGCGGGCCCTGTCCGCCATCTCGCGGCAGGCGCCCTTCCGGATGTGCCGGGGCGGTCCCCTGTACACATGGACGGTGACGGTGGCGCCCGCCCGCGCCCCACAGCGCTCCAGCACCCAGATGACCCACACGGCACCCGGGGTGACCAGGGCGGCCCGACGCGCGCGTCCGGCTCCACCAGGGCTTCGAGCGGGGCGCCCGGGGTCCGGACCGGCCTCGTCGCGCGTGTCCTCGGCGTGGTGGACGCCGCCGGACAGCAGGGGAGATCTCCGGCCGGCTTCGCAGGCGATCGGGGCGCGGTCGCCGGACAGCCGGGCGATGCCGCTCGCCTCGCGCCCGGCCCGGGAGATCTCGGGGAATCGGCCGGCCGGGCCCTCCATGGTCCCGTGCCGGTCACGACCGCCCCACCGCCGAACGGGGCCGAAACTGGCCGGAATAACTCGCATCCGTTCGGGTAGCCGCGCCGCCATGGCTCCACCACTTCACCCATTGAGACGAATGCACGGGACCTCCGGGCCCTCGCGTCGGTCGCTGCTCGCGGGGGTCGCGGCGCTCGGCGCGCTGGGCGCCGCGGGGTGCTCCCGCGTGCCGACCGCCGCCACGGCGGACGGCGGCGACCTGCTCGACCGGCTCAGGGCGGCGGGCGTGGTCCGGCTGGGCATCGCCGGCGAGATCCCGTTCGGCTACATCGACAGGAACGGGGAGCTGACCGGCGAGGCGCCGGAGCTGGCCAAGGTCATCTTCAAACGGCTGGGGGTGGACCGGGTGCAGCCCGTGCCCACCGAGTTCGGCTCGCTCATACCCGGGCTGAACTCGCAGCAGTTCGACGTCGTGGCCGCGGGCATGTACGTCAACCCCGAGCGCTGCGAGCAGGTCATCTTCGCCGACCCCGACTACCAGATGCTCGACTCGTTCATCGTCCGCAAGGGCAACCCGCTGGGGCTGCGCGACTACCGGGACGTCGTCGAGAAGAAGGCGAAGTTCGCCACCGGCACCGGCTACGCGGAGATCGCGTACGCCGTGGAGGCCGGGTACGAGGAGAGCGACATCCTGATCGTCCCCGATCAGGTCGCCGGCCTGAACGCCGTCGAGGCCGGACGCGCCGACGTCTTCGCCGGTACCGCGATCACCACCCGCGAGGTGGTGAAGAAGTCCAGCAAGGCCGAGGTCACCGAGCCCTTCAAACCCATCGTCGACGGCAAGCCGCACGTCGACGGCGGCGCGTTCGCGTTCCGGCCCACCGAGACCAAGCTGCGCGACGCCTTCAACGTCGAGCTGGCGAAGCTCAAGAAGAGCGGCGAACTGCTGCGCATCCTCAGGCCGTTCGGGTTCACCGAGGACGAGATGACCGATCTGACCGCGAAGGAGTTGTGCGGCGGATGACCTCCGGACTCTGGGAACGCGTACTCGACGGCGTCTGGGTCACGATCCAGCTGCTGGTGCTCAGCGCGCTGCTCGCCACCGCGGTGTCGTTCGTGGTCGGCGTCGCCCGCACCCACCGGCTGTGGATCGTCCGCTTCCTCGCGGGCTTCTACACCGAGGTGTTCCGCGGCACCTCCGCGCTGGTGATGATCTTCTGGGTGTTCTTCGTGCTGCCCCCGGCCTTCGGCTGGCAGCTCGTGCCGCTGTGGGCGGGCACCCTGGCGCTCGGTCTGACCTACGGGGCGTACGGGGCGGAGGTGGTGCGCGGCGCCCTCGCCGCGGTGGACCCGGCCCAGCGTGAGGGCGGCATCGCCCTCAGCTTCACGCCCTGGCAGCGGATGCGGCTGATCCTGCTGCCGCAGGCCGTGCCGGAGATGATCCCGCCGTTCTCCAACCTGCTGATCGAGCTGCTCAAGGGCACCGCCCTGGTGTCGGTCATGGGTATGGGCGACCTGGCGTTCAGCGCCAACCTGGTGCGTCTGGCGCTGCAGGAGAGCGCGGAGATCTACACGTACGTCCTGCTCATCTACTTCGTGATCGCCTTCCTGCTCACCCGGTCGATGCGCGGCCTGGAGAAGAAGCTGAAGGCGGGCGTCGGCAAGGCGCCGGAGAAGAAGGCCGCCGCCGTGCGCGTGCCCGAGGGAAGTGGTGTCTCGTGACGTGGGACTGGGGCGCGGTCGCCGATTTCATGCCGTACTTCTGGGACGGCCTGTGGGTCACCCTGCAGATCCTGGTGTTCGGTTCGCTGATCTCCTTCGTGCTGGGCCTGGTGTGGGCGCTGCTGATGCGGGCGCCGACGCGCTGGGTGACCTGGCCGGTGGGGGCGGTGACGGAGTTCGTCCGCAACACCCCGCTGCTGGTGCAGCTGTTCTTCCTCTTCTACGTGCTGCCCGAGTGGGAGATCACCTTCTCGGCGCTGACCACCGGCGTCTTCGCCATCGGGCTGCACTACTCGACGTACACGATGCAGGTCTACCGCGCCGGTATCGAGGCCGTGCCGGTGGGCCAGTGGGAGGCGGCGACGGCGCTGAACCTGCCCGTGCGCCGGACGTGGACCGTGGTGATCCTGCCGCAGGCCGTGCGCCGGGTGGTGCCCGCGCTCGGCAACTACGTCATCTCGATGCTGAAGGACACCCCGCTGCTGATGGCCATCACCGTGCTGGAGATGCTCGGCCAGGCGCGGCTGTTCGCCCAGCAGAACTTCCAGTTCACCGAGCCCCTGACGGTGATCGGCGTCGCCTTCATCGTCATCTCCTACCTGGCCTCCCTTGCCCTGCGAGCCCTGGAGCGACGCCTTGTCCACTGACACCCACGCCCCGTTCGAGAAGACGCCCGGGACCCCGCGTTCCACCGGTGAGCTGATCCGGCTGGAGCGGGTCACCAAGCGGTTCGGCGACCACACGGTCCTGGACCACCTGGACTTCTCCGTCGACGCCGGCAAGCACGTGACGCTGATCGGCCCGTCCGGGTCCGGCAAGACCACGATCCTGCGGCTGCTGATGACCCTGCTGAAGCCCGACGAGGGCACGATCACCGTCGACGGGCAGCAGCTCTTCCCGGCCCCGGAGAAGCAGGTCCGCGAGGTCCGCAAGAAGATCGGCATGGTCTTCCAGCAGTTCAACCTGTTCCCGAACATGACCGTGCTGCGGAACATCACCGAGGCCCCGGTCACCGTGCTCGGCATGTCCAAGGACGCGGCCGAGGAGCGGGCGCGGGAGCTGCTGGAGATGGTCGGGCTGACCGACCACCTCGGAAAGCGCCCCGGACAGCTCTCCGGCGGCCAGCAGCAGCGGGTGGCGATCGCCCGGGCGCTGGCGATGCGCCCGCAGGTGCTGCTGCTGGACGAGGTCACCTCGGCCCTGGACCCGGAGCTGGTGGCCGGCGTGCTGGACGTGCTGCGGGACATCGCCCGCTCCACCGACATCACGATGCTCTGCGTGACCCACGAGATGAACTTCGCGCGGGACATCTCGGACCAGGTGCTGATGTTCGATTCGGGCCGGGTCATCGAGGCGGGCTCGCCGGAGAAGATCTTCAACGAGCCGGAGCACGACCGGACGCGGGAATTCCTCAGCGCGGTCCTGTAGTCACCGGAGCGCGCCCGGCGCATTGCCCGAGGTCCACGGCCTGGATCATCCCCCTGGCATATGCCAGAGGGTCGGACTCGCAGTTCAGAGGGCCGCAATCTTGTCAACCCCCGCTTTTCGTAAGTCTTTTGACGGCTATCGTGGAGGGGATTCGTCGACCGGATTGCGGCCCCAGGCCCTTGGACACCGTCCCGCCCGCCCGGCGGCCGGGACGGTTCCGACGGGTCTACGGAGCGAGCGCAGGGGGAAACCGTGGCGCTGAGGCACGAGCCGACCGCGTCGTACCACTCGGTCCAGGACGCGCTGCGCGTCCTGGAGGCGGTGGCGCGGCGCGGCACAGGAATCAACGAGACCGAACTCGCCCGCGAGGCCGGCATCGCCGCGGAGCGGCTGACCACCCTCCTGCGCATGCTGCGCCGCGAGGCCTACGTCGAGCAGATCGCCGACGGCGGGTACGTCACCGGGGCGGCCTTCGCCCGGCTGGACTCCGCCGACGGACACCAGGAGGCCCTGCGCGGCACCCTCCAGCGCACCCTGGACCGGCTGCGCGACTCCGTGGGCGCCGCCGTCTACCTCAGCCGGTACGTCGACGGTGAGGTCACGGTCACCCAGTACGCCGACTCCCCGGCCACCCCGAAGGTGAACGAATGGGTGGACTTCCGCCACTCCGCGCACGCCACGGCGGTCGGCAAGAGCCTGCTCACCCAGCTCGACCACGAGGGCCGGCGCGACCACCTGGCCCGGCACCGCCCGGCCCGGCTCACCTCGCGCACCATCACCAGCGACCGCCTGCTGCTGTCGAAGCTCGCCTCGCAGCCGCCGACGGTGCCGGTCCTGGACCTCCAGGAGTACGCGGTCGGCACGGTCTGCGCGGCCGTCCCGCTCACCGCCGGGTCCACGGCCGGGTGCCTGGCGCTGTCCCTGCCGCTGGAGCACGCCCACCGGCTGCGCCGGGCCGCCGACCACCTCAACCGCAACGCCGCGCCCGTCCTGCTGTCGCTGGCGATCTAGGGACGGCCGCCCGGACCGGGATCCCGGTCGAGGCGGTCGAGGTGGTCGGGAGCACCTCCCCGGACCGGGTATGATTTTCTCCGTCGCCGACCGCGGAAGCGGACGACGGGAGTCATGCGCCGCTAGCTCAGTTGGTTAGAGCAGCTGACTCTTAATCAGCGGGTCCGGGGTTCGAGTCCCTGGCGGCGCACCGAGAAGGGCCTCTCGTGGGAGCGAGAGGCCCTTTGACGTGCCCGGGACCGGCCCGGCCGGAGCCCGGACCGGTCCGCGAGGCGCTAGAAGGTCACGTCCGAGCAGGCGTAGAACGCGTTGCCCGTGTCGTGGACCGTCCACACCGCGAGGATCACGTGGTGACCGCTGAGCCCGGTGGGCAGCCGGCCGCTGTGCGACAGGGTCTGCGGCGGACGCTGGCCGTTGTAGGGGACGGTCAGGAACGGGGTGAGGTTGAGGTCGGACCGGGACAGGTTGTGGTTCTGGTTCCAGCCCGGCTTGGTGATGTAGTACTTGAAGTCGGTCGTGGCGTGCATGGCCGTGAACTGCCACCGGAAGGTGTAGTTCTGGCCGCCGGTGACCCGGGTGGTCGGCCAGGCGCCGCCCGACGGGGTGCGCGGGGCGTCGAGCGCGGCGAAGGGCGCGTTGCCGGCCGAACAAAGCTTGCCGTCGGCGGGGCCGCCCGCCGGGAAGCCCTTCGGGCCCTCGACGCTCTGCGGCTCCCACTGGATGGCGCCGCAGTGGGAGACCGAGCCGTTCTGGCAGAGCTTCTGCCTGCTGACCGGCAGGTCGGTGTAGCCGTGGCCGCTGGCCCCGCCGGAGGAGAGCACGAGCGCTCCGGTCGTGGCCAGTCCCACCGCGGCCGCGTACCACTTGGTCCGTTTACGCATGCTGCCGCTCCTGGAATGTGGGGGAGTGTTCAGGGTGCAGGTCTAGACCAAGGCTCAGAGTAGGGGCGTTGGTTGAGCATGTCCATACCAATCACAAGGCTTGTTCCCCCCGCCTCCCCCGGCCTTTCCCGGCCGCCCCCGTCCCTCTCGGCCTTTCCCCGGCCTTTCCCCGCCCTTCACGGCCCCGCCTCGCCCCGCCCCGCGCAGAACGCCACCGTCAGGTCCCTCACCAGCACCTTGCGCTCGCAGTCGTCCAGGTCCACCAGACCGCGCATGGTCAGCCGGGCCACGGTGTCCTCCACCGAGTCCACGACCGAGCCGATCACGCTCGCCCGGTGCCGTGCGTCCAGCGCCGCGATCCGGCGCCGGTGCATCGCGGCGGCCACCTCCGGCGCGTACTCCACCCGCAGCGGCCGCACCGCCAGGACCTCCACCCCCACCGGCCCGGCGTCCGCCGCGACCAGCCGGGTCAGCGCGTCCTGCGTCGTCTGCACCGCGCCCCGCCCGGCGCCCGGCGCGGCCACCGGCACCCGCAGCAACGCCGCCTCCACGCACGCCCGCAGGTACCCCTCGTGGTCCTGCACGCCCAGCGTCGCCCGCGCGGTGTCCCGCACCCGCCACACCACCTGCACGGCCACCCGCAGCGCGACCCCGCCGCGGTCGGCCGCCGACAGCGGCTCGCCGCGCCAGTGCCGCAGCCGCACGTCGACCCGGCGGCGCAGCAACAGCGGGTTCACCCACAGCAGTCCGGTGTCCCGCACGGTCCCCCGGTAGCGGCCGAACAGCCCGAGCACCCAGGCCCGCCCGGTCCGTCCGCGGGCCAGCCCGCCGAAGCCGAACAGCCCGAGCGCCCCGGCCCCGGCGAACGCCGCCCACTGCGCGGGACCGGGGCCGCCGGCCCGGACGGTGAGGCCGAGCGCCTCCGCGGCGAGCGGCGGCAGCACCCCCGCCCACCACGCCGTGGCCACGCAGCCCGCCGTGCCGCACATCCCCGCGATCACGCCCGCGATGCCCGGCAGCACCCGGGCGGGCCGCTCCACGATCTCCGGGTCGACGCCGGGCGCGGCGGCGCGGGCCCGCACCCTGAGATCCCGGGTGTCCCGGTCGTCCCGGCCGGCGCCGGGGCGGCCGGCGCCGGCCGCGGGCCGCGGCTCGGTCTCCGCCGGGGGCGGCGCGGGCGCGGGCTCGTCGCGGAACAGCAGGTGGACGGGGACCTCGGTGGTGGACTCGGTGTGGATCAGCCGGGCCGGACGGCCGGCCACGGCGTCCGCCGGTCCTTCGGACTCGGGAACGTGCTCGGGGACGCGTTCGGGGACGTGCTCGGGGACGTGTTCGGGGATGTGGGATGTCGTGGTGGTCATGCGTGCCTCCAGCCTCCGCGCCAGACGCGTCACGTCGAGGGACTCGGGCGGGGCGGCTGCCCGGCGCCCCGGTCGGTTCAGGCGGGGAGCCGCTGCCGGGTCTCCGGGCCCGGGACGCCGTCGGCCGCCCCGCCGCGCAGGCCCTGCGCCCGCCGGCAGCCGGCCGTGGCGCGGCGGTCCTCCTCGCTCCGGCGCGGACCCGGCCCCTGGCGGTGGTGCCCAAACCCCTCGGCCGCCGGCTCCCGGCCCAGCCGGGTGACATGTGCGTTCTCCGCTCCCGGGCGGGACGGCGCCCGGCCCGGGCAACCCGGCGCCCCGTGCGAGGCGGGTACGGCGAGAGGGCCGGCCGGGGCAGAAGCGGAACCTCCGTTTGACGGGTGCGGCGCCCCTCCGGACCGCCCGGCCGACACGTCCGGAGCACCACCTGCGGCGACGCCCCGCCGCGCCGGCGCCACGGGGACCGCCCCGTCCCCGGCGCCCGCCGCGAGCGGACCGTCCGGCACGGCGGGCACGGCGGGCACGGCGGGCACGAGCTCGCCGCCGGGCTCCACGGTGTCCGCGCCCTCGGGGCCGGGTCGGGAATGCGCCGCCGGCGGCTCGGCCGAAAGCGCGGGCCGGGCGGCCGCGGCGGCCTCCGGGGCCGCCCCCGCCGCCCCGTCGGTCACCCCCTTGTAGCGGTACGGCACATAGCGCGCCGAGTTGTTCCAGTAGGCGTACGGCGTGGTCATCCGGCGGGTGTGCGGCGGGGTCTGCTCGTAGGCGACGTACTGGGTGCGGGCGGAGTCCGCCCACCCGCCGAAAATGACGACGTGCGAACCGTTGTACGGATCGGCCGCATGGTGGAACAGGAGGATGTCGCCCGGCTGGAGTTCCGCCTTGGTGATTTCGTCGGCGTATTGCGCGAGGCTGCCCGTCCATTCGTTGCCGGGCAGTTTCCAGGCCATCGACACATAGCCCGAACAGTCCTGCCGGTATCCGTCGGACCAGTAGGAGGACACGCTGTAGGGGACCTTCTGGCTGACCCAGGCGGCGGCCCGCTCGATGATGTCCGCCCGGCTGACGGCGGGGACCGCCACCGGGCCGCCGGACGGCGCCGCGGGACCCGTGCGGCCGTCGGACCCGAACAGCGGACCCGGCTCCCCCTGCCCGCCGCCGCTGCCCTGATCTGCGGGAACGCCCTGACCCGTGGAGACCCGGGCGTCATGGGCGGCGACCGCGGGGGCCGGGTGGGCGCCGAACACGGCGGACGTGACCGCGGCCACCACGAGGGCGGCGCGGCGCGCCGGCGAGCGCCGCCCGGCGCGGGGCAGCGGCCGCTCCTGTTCTTCCCGCCCGCACCCGGGGGACGCGCGGTCTCCGGCCGGACCGCATTCCTCGCACACCGAAGACCCCATGCGATCGACCTCACATTCCCGGAACGTTTCTCCGCATCCGCGCACGACGGTCAGTGTTCCAACGGTCCTCCGGGCGCGCATTCTGACGGTCCGAATGATGTAAAGGACCCGTCCCCCGGATGCGCCGGGGCGGACCGCCGGGCCGGAGCCGTCACGAGCACGCCCCGGAGTCCTGTAGAGTTCTGCCGTCAGCAGGCGCCGCTAGCTCAGTTGGTTAGAGCAGCTGACTCTTAATCAGCGGGTCCGGGGTTCGAGTCCCTGGCGGCGCACCGACACGACGGGTCCCTCGTTCCGCGAGGGGCCCGTCGCTTTGTGGCCGGAAATCCTCTCGCCGCCGTTGAGCGCCACGCCCTCGCGCCCCGTACGGAACTGTGACCTCGCGGGCCGCCCTCAGGCGTCCCCCGGGTCACCTATGCCCGGTCTGCACCGTGTTTCGCACCTTGCGATCATGAGGAGCGAACCGGGACCCTGGTCCCTTCACACGGCCGTGCCCTCGCGGCCGTCGGGGGGACCGGGGGAGGACCGGCCGTGGACCGGGACGGGGTGCGGGATCCCGTCTCCCCGCACCGGCGCCGAAGGGGGTCATGCAACCGGAATGACACGGACCCGTGTCTATAAGGTGTGCGTGATCTGGTGACCGCGGTCCACCACTGATACGTCCGGAGGTCGAGGGGACCGGCGCGGACGCTAGGAAGCAACGGAACACGCGCGCGTGCCGCGTGTGGGGGGATGACTCATGACGTCGACGCCGACAGGCGCCCACCGGGACGACGACCCGTCCCAGACCACCCAGCTCAGGGTGCCCGGCCACCGGAACTGGAACACCGGCACGTTCCGCCGGATCAAGAAGGCGCTGCCCACATACGACTACGAGCACTACAGCCGTCTCGCGGGTCCCCTCACCCAGCCCGATCCGAACAAGCCGTACACGGTCCAGTACCGCTCGCTGATCTGGCAGGAGCCGCACCGCATCCGCATCGCGCTGATGCTGCTGGCGGCCCCCGTGCTGTCGCTGGTGCTGCTGGTGTGGCTGCTCCAGCCCTCGCACTGGACGGAGCGCGACTACCCGGCGTTCGAGTGGCTGCCCGCCCTCGACGTCGTGATGCTGGTGTCGATCGGTCTGATCGAGCTCTTCCGCTGCCTGAACGTGGTGTCGAACGCGCACGCCACGCTCGTCGCCCGCGACCCGGTCCCGGTGGTGCCCGAGACCGGCACCCGGGTGGCCTTCCTCACCTCCTTCGTGCCCGGCAAGGAGCCGCTGGAGATGGTGACGAAGACCCTGGAGGCGGCGGTCAGGATCCGCCACCGGGGCCTGATGCACGTGTGGCTGCTCGACGAGGGCGACGACCCCGAGGTGAAGGCGGTCTGCGAGCGCCTCGGCGTGCACCACTTCTCCCGCAAGGGCGTCGCGAAGTGGAACCAGCCCAAGGGCCCGCACCGCGCCAAGACCAAGCACGGCAACTACAACGCCTGGCTGGACGCGCACGGCGACCACTACGACTTCTTCGCCTCGGTGGACACCGACCACGTGCCGCTGCCGAACTACCTGGAGCGGATGCTCGGCTTCTTCCGCGACCCGGACGTCGGCTTCGTCATCGGCCCGCAGGTCTACGGCAACTACGACAACTTCGTCACCAAGGCCGCCGAGTCCCAGCAGTTCCTCTTCCACGCGCTGATCCAGCGCGCCGGCAACCGCTACGGCTCGCCCATGTTCGTGGGCACCTCCAACGCCGTGCGCATCAAGGCGCTGAAGCAGATCGGCGGCCTGTACGACTCGATCACCGAGGACATGGCGACCGGGTTCGAGATGCACCGCGCCAAGAACCCGGAGACCGGACGGAAGTGGCGCTCGGTCTACACCCCGGACGTGCTCGCGGTCGGCGAGGGCCCCAACGCCTGGACCGACTTCTTCACCCAGCAGATGCGCTGGTCGCGCGGCACGTACGAGACGATCCTCAAGCAGTACTGGAAGGGCTGGTACTCGCTCCCGCCGAGCAAGCTCTTCAACTACACGATGATGATCATCTTCTATCCGATGTCCGCCCTGAACTGGATCCTCGCGGCGCTGAGCTGCGCGCTGTTCCTGGGCCTGGGCGCCTCGGGTGTGAACATCGACCCGGCCGTCTGGCTGATGCTCTACGGCAACGCCTCCGCGCTGCAGATCGGCCTGTACGTCTGGAACCGCCGCCACAACGTCTCGCCGCACGAGCCGGAGGGCTCCGGCGGTGTGGCCGGCATGGTGATGTCCGCGCTGTCGGCCCCGCTCTACGCGAAGGCGCTGATCGACTCGGTGCTGCGCCGCAAGAGCACGTTCGTGGTCACCCCGAAGGGCGACTCGGCCAGCCCGGACACCTGGTTCGGCACCTTCCGGTACCACTGGTACTTCATCCTGATCTTCGGTGGCTCCATCGCCGCGGGCTTCGCCTTCGGCAACTCCCACCCGGCGATGGTCATCTGGGCCACCTTCGCCCTGCTCATCACCGCGACGCCGATGTTCGCCTGGCGCCACGGCATGCGGCAGGACCGGAAGAAGCCCGGTGCGCACGCGGCGGGGCAGCAGCACGAGAGCGCGGCCCCGGCCGACGGCGTGCGGATGCCGCAGCAGCACGCCCCGCAGCAGCCGCACGCCCCGCACCAGCCGCAGGCGCGGCCCCAGTGGGCCGGCTCCCACGGCGCACCGGGCGGATCAGGGGGCCCCGAAGGGCCGGGAGGGCCCGGGGGCGGCAACCCCGGTGACGACCAGACCATGCAGATCGCCCTTGGTGGACTTGGGGGACGTAAGGAATGACTGACCGTGCAGGCCGCCGTCGCGCCCGTCGGATCGCGATAGGCACGGTGGTGGTGCTCGCGCTGGCCGGGATGAACGGCCCGTGGCTGTACCGCTTCGGGACGGAGAAATACCACCAGTACAAGATCGACCAGCCGGAGTACAAGGCCGCGAACGGCAAGTGGGAGATCATCGATTTCCCCGAGGAGTACCGGCAGAACACCATCCACGCGGCGCTGCTGCGCACCGGCAAGGTGCTGCTCGTCGCGGGATCGGGCAACGACCAGGACAACTTCGACGCGAAGAAGTACGACACCCGGATCTGGGACCCGGTCAAGGGCACCGTCAAGAAGGTGCCCACGCCGACCGACCTGTTCTGCACCGGCCACACGCAGCTCGCCAACGGCAACCTGCTGATCGCGGGCGGCACCAAGCGGTACGAGAAGCTCAAGGGCGACGTGAAGAAGGCCGGCGGCCTGATGCTCGTCCACAACGAGAACCCGGACAAGCCGGTCACCCTGCCGGCGGGGACGAAGTTCACCGGCAAGGAGAACGGCAAGACCTTCGTCTCGAAGGACCCGGTGCTCGTCCCGCGCGCCGAGAAGAACTTCGCCCCGGAGACCGGCGAGTTCCTGGGGACCACCCCGGGCGTCGGCCGCATCTACGTCGAGGCGCAGAAGGAGGGCGCCAAGTACGAGACCGGCACGCAGGACAACTACACCGTGCAGGGCCTCACCGGCGAGGACGCGCAGAACACGTACGGCGTCGCCGAGAAGCTCGCCCTGGACAAGAAGGACTTCCAGGGCATCCGGGACGCCTACGAGTTCGACCCGGTCGCCGAGAAGTACATCAAGGTCGACCCGATGAAGGAGGCCCGCTGGTACCCGACGCTCACCACCCTGAGCGACGGCAGGATCCTCAGCGTCTCCGGCCTCGACGACATCGGCCAGCTCGTCCCGGGCAAGAACGAGATCTACGACCCGGAGACCAAGGAGTGGGAGTACACCGACGAGGTCCGGCAGTTCCCGACGTACCCGGCGCTGTTCCTGATGCAGAACGGCAAGATCTTCTACTCGGGGTCGAACGCGGGGTACGGGCCGGACGACGTCGGCCGCGACCCGGGCGTCTGGGACGTGGAGACCAACACGTTCAAGAAGGTCCCCGGGCTGAGCGACCCCGACCTGATGGAGACGTCCAACACGGTGCTGCTGCCGCCCGCCCAGGACGAGAGGTACATGGTCATCGGCGGCGGCGGGGTCGGCGAGTCCCAGCGGTCCAGTGAGAAGACCCGGATCGTCGACCTGAAGGCCGACGACCCGCGGTTCGTGGACGGGCCGTCGCTGGACAAGGGCACCCGCTACCCGCAGGCGTCGATCCTGCCGAACGACGAGGTGCTGATCTCCGGCGGCTCGGAGGACTACCGCGGCCGCAGCGACTCCGACATCCTCGAGGCCCGGATCTACGACACGGAGAAGAACGAGCTGCGGCGGGTCGCCGACCCGCTGGTGGGTCGCAACTACCACGCGGGCTCGCTCCTGCTGCCCGACGGCCGCGTGATGTTCTTCGGCTCGGACCCGCTCTTCGCCGACAAGGCCAACACCAAGCCGGGCGAGTTCGAGCAGCGCATCGAGATCTACACGCCGCCGTACCTGTACGGCGCGGAGGGGCAGCCCGACCTCTCCGGCGGGCCGCAGACCATCGAGCGCGGCGCGTCCGGCACGTTCACCTCCGCGGACGCCGCGTCGGTCAAGAAGGCGCGGCTGATCCGGCCGAGCGCCACCACCCACGTCACCGACGTGGACCAGCGCTCGATCGCCCTGGACTTCACCACCGACGGCGACAAGGTCACGGTGACCGTGCCGGAGAACAAGAACCTGGTCCAGTCCGGCTGGTACATGCTGTTCGTCACCGACGGCGACGGCACGCCCAGCAAGGCCCAGTGGGTGCAGGTGCCGTAGCGCGCCCGGCCGCGAGCCGTGTGACAGGGGGCGCCGTGCGGATCCCACGGCGCCCCCTTCGCGTCCCGGCCCCGCCGGCCGCGTCAGCCGGTCGTCCCGGCCGGCCGCTCCAGCCAGTCACCTCAGCCGGCCGTGCCGCGGGCGAGGTCCAGGGCGTAGTCCTGCCACCACTCGCCGGCCTTCGGGCCGCCCTTGCACTCGCCGTCCGACTCCCCCGGGCGCTTGATCCACAGGTAGGCGTCGACGAGCGGGTCGGCCGTGCGGGTCGTCGGGGTCTCGCCGAGCGCCCGGCCGGGCGGGTTGCACCAGCGTTCCTCGGCGTCGCCCCCGGTGTAGGGGCCGTTGCCGTTGCGGCTGGTGTCGATGACGAAGTGCTTCCCGCCGACCTTCGCGGACAGCTTCCTGCCGTACGCGATGGAGTCCTCGGTGGTGTAGAAGTTCGAGACGTTCACCGCGAAGCCGTCGGCCTGGTCGACGCCGGCCCACTTCAGCGGCTCGTGGATCTGGTCGGGGTCGCCCCAGCCGGCGTTGCCCGCGTCCAGGTACACCTCGGTGTCCTTCAGGCCCTTGAGCTCGGCGACGGCGCCCTTGAGGAGGTCGTAGCGCTCCTCGTGGTACTCCTGCGGGGTGCAGCCGTCGACCAGGTGCAGCACCGCGTCCGGCTCCAGCACCACCGTCGCCGGGCGGTCCCCGATGCCCTCGGCCACCGCGTCGACGAAGTCCCGGTAGGCGTCGCCGTCGGGGGCGCCGCCCCGCGAGTACTGGCCGCAGTCGCGGTGCGGGATGTTGTAGAGGACCAGCACCGCCCGGCGGCCGGCCTCGTCGGCGGCCTCGGTGAGCTCCCGGGCCTGCTCCTCGGGGTTCTCGGGGCTGATCCACTCCGCGACGGGCTGCTCGGCTATCCTGCGGAGCTGCTCCGCCTCGGTCTTCCTGCCGTCCTTGCGCAGCTCGGCGACCTTGCGCACCGCGAGGCCGTCCGGGTTGACCCAGAAGGGGGCCGCCTCCTTCGGCTGCTGCACGACGGCAGCGCCGGCCGGGCCCTCCTCCTGGTCGCCGTCCTTGCCGTCGTCACCCCCGGAGGAGCATCCCGCGAGCAGCAGCGCCGCCCCCAGCACCGCCGCGGACGCCCGCCTCCCGGCGAACGCCCCGGCCCCCCTGCTGCCGTACATCCAACCCCCCCTTGGGTGCACTCGGTTCACGTCTTCCGAGCCCCAATCCTGGCACACCGCGCATCGTGCCAGGACGGCCGAGTCCCGCTTGTCCACGCCCTGTCACAGCGGGCCCCGGACGGACGCGCCGCCGGGCCGCCGCGCGCGGCCGGATCCACGTCCACCTGCGCCGATCACCGAACGCGACCGGTCCGGGACGTGACGGGATGCGGCCTCTGGGCCGGGTCCGGCCTTCCCTCCGGAGTCGGGCGCGCCGGCCTGCGGCCAGGCCGGCGCGCCCGCGCGCCCTCCGTGGACCTCCCGCGCGTCCCGCCGGGTCCCCCTCCCGCGGCCCGTGCCGCGCGCGGTCGGGGACCGGTCCGGCCGACGGCCCCGGGGAGCGGGGCGCCGGCCGGGCCGGGCGCGGCGGGCCGCCCCCGGAGCTCACGCGTCGGTGAGGTACGCGGAGACCACCACGTTGGCCTCGTAGGCGCCGGTCGCGCGGTCGAAGGCGCCGCCGCAGGTGATCAGCCGGAGCTCGGCGCGCCCCGCGTGGCGCGGGCCGTACGCCTCCTGGGCGTCGAAGCCGGCCCGGTCGAGCACGCGGACGTCCTCGACGGTGAACTCGGCGACCGTGCCGTCCCCGCGGGCCACCCGGATCTCCTGGCCGGGCGCCAGCGTGTCCAGCCGGTGGAAGACGGCGGGCCGGGTCCGGGAGTCGGCGTGCCCGACCATCAGCGCGACGCCCTCCGCGCCGGGGGCGGTTCCGGCCGCGTACCAGCCGACCTCGCCCGCGCGGTCGAGCGGCGGCGGGTCCGGGGCGCCGCGCCCGTCCAGGCC
Source organism: Streptomyces sp. DSM 120436 (assembly GCF_055778765.1). Taxonomy (NCBI): domain Bacteria; kingdom Bacillati; phylum Actinomycetota; class Actinomycetes; order Kitasatosporales; family Streptomycetaceae; genus Streptomyces; species Streptomyces sp. DSM 120436. Next base: position 428,826 of record NZ_JBSKBS010000001.1, read on the forward strand.
GCGGGCGACGACCGGGGCGCGCAGTTCCAGGCCGGGGATGTGGAGGGTGAGCGGCTCGGCGGCCTTCAGCGGCCGGTGGACGGTGGGCAGGTCGGTCAGGGGCGGACGGCCGGCCGCCGCCATGTCGCCGGTGGCGGTCCCGGCCGATCCGGCGGGCACCTCGGTGAGCCCCTGCCCCCACAGCCACAGCCCGAGCAGCAGCGCCACCCAGACCGCCCCGGCGGGCAGCCGCTTCGTCGTCACGCGCACGAGGCCGGTCACTTCGTCCCCCGCCCGCGCCGGGCCTGACGGCGGGCCGCGCGGTGCACGGTGAGGGCGGCGGTCCCGGCCAGGGCGAGCGCGACCACCGTCTGCGCGGTGCCGGGCCCGTCCTCCTCCCGGCCACCGGCGAGGGGACGCGCGGCGCCGCCGCCTCCGGCGTTCACGGGGGCGACGGGGGACGGGTGCGCGGAGGGCCCGGCTCCCCCGGCGGGGGTCTGCTTCCGGACGACCTCCAGGGTGCCCTGGTGTTCCGTGCCGTCACAGGAGACGGTCACCGGGTACGTCCCGGCGGGGAGCGTGGACCGCACCCGCCCGTCGCCCGCGAGGCCGTCCCCGGCGGGGGTGAGGAGGGCGTCGGACACCAGCGCCGGGGACCGCGCGACCGTCTCGCGCGCGTCGCACCCGGTCACCCCGAGGACGATGTCGCCCCCGGGCGCGGGGGCCGCCGGGAGCACGGTGACGCTCCCGCCGTCCGCCACGTCCGCCGCCCGGGCCGCCGGACCGAACGCGGTGACGGCCAGGACACCCGCGCAGAGAGCGAGTCGCCGCTTACCCATCGAGAACCTCCAGACACTCAGGAGGTTCTCCCGCGCGGCCCGGCCCCGCACCCCCGTACGCGCGGCCTTGGGCCGGGCGGGTGAACGGGATACGGCGACCGGGCCCTACGGGATCAGACCAGGTCGACGATGTCCGCGATGGAGTCGACGACCTCGGACGGCCGGTACGGGAAGTTCTCCACCTGCTCCGGCCGGGTCAGCCCGGTGAGCACGAGGTACGTCTTCATGCCGGCCTCGATGCCCGCCAGCACGTCGGTGTCCATCCGGTCGCCGATCATCGCGCTGCTCTCCGAGTGCGCCCCGAGGGCGTTGAGCCCGGTGCGCATCATCAGCGGGTTCGGCTTGCCGGCGAAGTAGGGCTGCCGGCCGGTCGCCTTGGTGATGAGCGCGGCCACCGCGCCGGTCGCCGGGAGCGGGCCCTCGGTGGAGGGGCCGGTCTCGTCGGGGTTGGTGCAGATGAACCGGGCCCCGGCGTTGATCAGCCGGACCGCCTTGGTCATCGCCTCGAACGAGTAGGTGCGGGTCTCGCCGAGGACCACGTAGTCGGGGTCGTGGTCGGTGAGGATGTAGCCGATGTCGTGCAGCGCGGTGGTCAGGCCGGCCTCGCCGATGACGTACGCCGACCCGCCGGGCCGCTGGTCGTCGAGGAACTTGGCGGTGGCCAGGGCGGACGTCCAGATGTTCTCGATCGGCACCTCGAGCCCCATCCGGCGCAGCCGGGCGTGCAGGTCGCGCGGGGTGTAGATCGAGTTGTTGGTGAGGACCAGGAAGGGCCGCCCGGTCTCGCGCAGCTTCTTGAGGAAGGCGTCGGCCCCGGGAATCGGCACCCCTTCGTGGATCAGCACCCCGTCCATGTCGGTGAGCCAGGACTCGATGGGCTTGCGGTCTGCCATGTGCGCGATCTCCTCGCCGTACGCGGTGCCGTGGGCCCCAGCCTAAACAGCGTGGGATCACCGTGGGAACGGCGGTCCCCTCCCCGGTCGCGGGCGGTCGTGCCCCGGAGGAGCGCAGGTGGGCGCCGGGGACACCTCCTCCGGGAGAGGCGCCCCGCCGGGGAGGCGCCCCGCGAGCGCCGGGTTGCGCGGCGCCCCCGGCCCGCCCCCGTGCCGGGTCCTGGTCGAAGCCCCGCCCGCGCGGCTACCCGTCCTGCCCGAACACCGGCGCCAGCACCAACTGCGCCGCCCCCTCGGCGACCCGCCCCTCCCCGGGGACCACCCGCACCGCGACCCCCTCCTCGCCCGTCCTGCGGGCCCGCGCCTCCAGCACCGCCCGCACCCCCCGGGCGAACACCTCCGGCGCCCCCTCCACCGTCCGCCCGCCCAGCAGCACCCGGTCGATGTCCAGCAGCCCCACCAGGTTCGCCGCCCCGGTCCCCAGCACCCGCGCCGCCTCCGCCGCCTCCCCCCGCGCCACCGCCGCCAGGCACAGCGCCTCCACGCACCCGCGGTCCCCGCACCCGCACGGCGGCCCGTCGAGCTGCACCACCTGGTGCCCGAACTCCCCCGCCCCGGTCCGCGGCCCCCGGTGCACGCTCCCGCCGACGACCAGCCCGGCCCCCAGCCCCGTACCGAGGTGCAGGTAGGCGAAGGACCCGCCCTCTCCCCCGACCGCCAGCCCGAGCGCCACCGCGTTGGTGTCCTTGTCCACGACCACGGGCGCCGCCCCCAGCCGCTCGGCCAGGGCGTCCCGCAGCGGGAACCCGTCCCACTCGGGGAACCCCGTCACCCGGTGCAGCACCCCCCGCCGGTGGTCGAGCGGCCCGGGCAGCGCGACCCCGACCCCCAGGAGCGAGCCGCCGCCCGGAATCCCCGCCCCCAGTTCCTCCACCGCCGACGCGACCCGCGTCAGCACCGCCTCCGCCCCTGCGCCCAGGTCCAGCGGCGCGTGCCGCCGCGCGACCACGGTGCCGTCGAGGTCGGCCAGCACGGCCCGGAGCGCGTCGCGGTCCAGGTGCACGCCCACCGCGTGGCCCGCCTCCGGGACCAGCCGCAGCACCGTGCGCGGCTTGCCGCCCGTGGACGCCCGGCGCCCGGCCTCCGCCGCGAGGCCCTCCTCGCGGAGCCGGGCGGTTATCTTGCTGACCGCCTGCGGGGTGAGCCCGGTGCGCTCGGCGAGTTCCAGCCTGCTGATGCCGTCGGCTCCCGCCGTGCGCAGCAGGTCCAGCACCAGCGCGGTGTTGTGGCTGCGCAGGGCCAGGAGGTTGGCCCCGCCGCCCGCACCCCGCATGCCACCGCCGTACGTCCTGTTCACCCGCCCATTGTGGCCCGCTCTTGCACTTTGGCAACAGCGTTGCGAAAGTAGGGGCATGACTGGCACTCCCCTCCGCGTCGGCCTCGTCGGCTACGGCCTCGCGGGTTCCGTGTTCCACGCCCCGCTGATCGCCGCGACCCAGGGCCTCACGCTCGACACGGTCGTCACCTCGCACCCCGAGCGGCAGGCGCAGGCCCGCGCCGACTTCCCGGACGCAACGGTCGCCGCCTCGGCGGACGAGCTGTGGGCGCGCGCGGGCGACCTGGACCTGATCGTCGTCGCCTCCCCGAACCGGACGCACGTCCCGCTCGCCACCGCCGCGCTGGAGGCCGGTCTGCCGGTCGTCGTGGACAAGCCCGTGGCGGGCACGGCGGCCGAGGCCCGCGCGCTCGCCGCGCTCGCCGAGAAGCGCGGCCTGCTGCTGTCCGTCTTCCAGAACCGCCGCTGGGACAGCGACTTCCTCACCCTGCGCCGCCTGATCGCCGACGGCGAGCTGGGCGAGGTGTACCGGTTCGAATCGCGCTTCGAGCGCTGGCGCCCGCGGCTCAAGGGCGGCTGGCGGGAGTCCGGCGACCCGGCGGAGATCGGCGGCCTGCTGTACGACCTCGGCAGCCACGTCGTCGACCAGGCGCTGGTCCTGTTCGGCCCGGTGACGTCGGTGTACGCGGAGACGGACGTCCGCCGCGAGGGCGCGCGGACCGACGACGACACCTTCCTCGCGCTCACCCACGCGAGCGGGGTCCGCTCCCACCTGTACGTCTCCGCGACCACCGCCCAGCTCGGCCCGCGCTTCCGCGTCCTCGGCTCGAAGGCCGGCTACGTCAAGCACGGCCTGGACCCGCAGGAGGCCGCCCTGCGCGACGGCGCCCGCCCGGGCGCGTCCGGCACGGAGTGGGGCACGGAACCGGAGGAGCTGTGGGGCCGCCTCGGCGCCGGCGAGTCCCCGGTGACCGGCGGCGGACGTGCCGTGGAGACGCTGCCGGGCGACTACCCCGCCTACTACGCGGCCGTGGCGCGGGCCCTGCGCGACGGCGGCCCCAACCCGGTGACCGCGCTGGAGGCGGCCGACGCCCTCGACGTCCTGGAGGCGGCGCGCCGTTCGGCCGCCGAGAAGGTGACGGTGACGCTGTGAGCAAGCCCGAAGCGACCCCGACCGTCGAGGAGCTGGAGGCGCAGGAACAGCGCCTGGTCTTCCGCCGGTTCACCCACGAGGACGCCTGGGCGCTGGGCTGCCTCCTGGTGGAGATGGCCCGGGAGCGGCAGGCCCCGGTCGCCGTCGACATCCACCGCGCGGGTCAGCAGCTCTTCCACGCCGCGCTGCCCGGCTCCACGCCGGACAACGACGCCTGGATCGCCCGCAAGCGCCGGGTGGTCGAGCGCTACGGCTCCGCGTCCTACCTCGTGGGCGCGCGGTTCCGGGCCAAGGGCACGACGTTCGAGGAGTCCTCCCGCCTGGACCCCGACACGTACGCGGCGCACGGCGGTTCGTTCCCCGTCACCGTGGCGGACGTGGGCGTGATCGGCGCGGTCACGGTGTCGGGGCTGCCCCAGCTCCAGGACCACCGCATGGTGGTGGAGGCGCTGGAGCGGTTCCTGGCCGCGCACTGAGGCCCCCGGCGCCCCGGCTCCCGTGGCGCGCCGTGACGCACTCGGCATGACACACCCGGCATGACACACCTGGCACGACGCACCCGGAGGACTCGCCGGGTGCGTCGTCCGGGTGCGTCGTCCGGGGTCACGGGCCCCGGCCCCCCACCACGGCGCGAGCGGTGAGGGGCCGGGGCCCGTGGTGCGTCCCCGGCCCGGGGAGGCGGAGCGACACGTGCGCCGGGCCGGGGACCGTGGGTGCGGACGACGGGCCGGGGCGGCCGGTCGGCCGCCCGCGACCGGCGGGATCCAGGTCTCAGACGCCCGCCACCGACTGGATCCAGGAGCGGTACGCCGTCACGTTGGTGTACGCCGTGGTCGTCTGGCGGTCGCTGGTCGAGGCGACGCCCACCTGGACGCCGTTCGCCATCATCGGGCCGCCGGAGTCGCCGCCGGCGGTGATGCCGTCACCGCGGCGGGCGCAGATCGCGGAGCCGCCGTAGGCGTCCGAGCAGCCGCCGGTGACGGTGACGTTGGCGACCTTCAGGTACCGGGACTGGCAGGTGGCCTCGGAGCCGCACCGGGAGGTGGCGCCCCAGCCGTACACCTGGACGTTCTGGCCGACGCGGACGGTGCCCGGCTGGCCGAGGCGGGCGTAGGTCGCGGACACGGAGCGGTCGAGGCGGACGAGCGCGAGGTCCGAGCCGTGGGTGTGGGTCTGGACGCCGTTGGCGACGGTGCCGCCGCTGTGCTGGTCCAGGCTGCCGATGCGGAAGGACAGACCGCCGCCGGTGACACAGTGCTTGGCGGTGAGGATCCAGGTCGGCGCGATGATGGTGGCCGAGCAGGTCTCACGGCCGTTGGAGAACAGCCGCGCGGCCCAGGGACCGCTGGAGGCCTGACCGCCGCCGATGATGGGCTGCGGCGCCTTGGTGACCGGGGGCGGCGCCGGGGCCTCGGCCGCGGCGGCGGTGGGGCTGAGGAGTGCGAGGACGGTGACCGCGGCGGCGGCGAGCGCGGGAACGAGCCGGGATATGCGCAAGGTTCCTCGATTCGACGGGCACGCAGGGGGCGCGTGCTCAGCTGTGGGGGACGCGGCCCGGCGAGGAACACGGGGCCGCACCCCGTCCGAACTCCTGCCCGTGACACAGGAGTTCGGTGTGGGGTACGGCACAGGTTCCCGAAGATTCGTCCAACGGGGTACTAACGGTTGGGGATAACACGGCGCTATACCCGCCCCGACCTGGGCGGAGCCTTCTCCCCGCCCTGAAAGGCCGTGTGACGGCGCGACGGCACTCCGACGGCACTCCGACGGCACTCCGACGGCGGGGAGTCGCCCAGGAGATCCCGCGGACCGAGCGCCTGCCGGCGAGGGAGGGGCGAGCAGCCGGCGTCCCGGGGACGCCGACGACGGCCCGGCCGTCCGCCCCGCCTTCCGGCTGCGGCTCGGGAACGGCTGAACCCGCCGCACGCGGGGCGGGCGCCTGCCGTCACCGGTACAGGACGGCCCGCTCGACCACGCTCCACGTCGTGCTCGTCACCACGTAGAGCGCGGCGGCGAGCGGCACCACGGCCACGGTGACGAGCGTGAAGAAGGACGTGAACGGCAGGAACCGGGTCAGCGCGGCCGCCCCCGGCACGGACTCGCCGGCACCGGCGCCCGTGGACGGCGGACCGGGGTCGGCGGCCATCGAGCGCCGGGTCAGCCGGTAGCCGAACGCGGCGACGGCCGCCACGACGGCGAACAGCCCGACGTACACGAGACCGGCCGCCCCGAACACCCCGCCGTCGCCCAGCGCGTCGGTCCAGCGCCCGCCGAGCGGCGCCGCGAACAGCTCGTGCCCGAGCAGCGTGTTGGCCTGTCCGCCGATCGTGCCGCTGGAGAAGAGGTGGTACAGCAGGAAGAACGCGGGGAGCTGGAGCAGGCTGGGCAGGCAGCCGGACAGCGGGGACACCTTCTCCTCGGCGTGCAGTTCGAGCACGGCCTTCTGGAGCTTCTCGGGGTTCCTGCCGTGCTTGCGGCGCAGTTCGGCGATCCGCGGCTGGAGCGCGGCCCGCGCCTTCTGGCCGCGCGCGGCGGCCCGGGACAGGGGGTGGACGAGGAGACGTACGAGCGCGGTGAACAGGACGATCGCGGCGGCGGCCGAGGCGGCGCCGAACAGCGGCTGGAGCAGATCGGCCAGGTGCTGGACCAGGTCGGCGAAGACGGACATGGGTGAGCCCTCCGGGGGTCTCGTCGTGCCGGGGGTCCCGGCGCGACGGACGGCCGGGACGGGATCGGGGAGGTCGGCATGACGACCCGCGCGCGGGGCGGCGTGCGGAACGGAGGGGGCGCGCAGGAGAGTTCCGTACGCGATGCCCTGCGAGGTGCCCTACGCGGCGGTCGCCGGGAGGGCGTGACCGGGTGCTCGGGGCCGGGTGCGGCCCTTGGCGTCGGGATCCCGCTGGGGCAGGAAGGCGGTACGCCGGTCGCGGTCGCGCAGGGCCGTCCGCACCCGGGTGGGCGGCACGGCGGGCGCGCTGCGGGCGGCGAGCACGGCGCACACGGTGAGGGCGGCCCCGGCCGCGGCGGTCGCGGCGAGCGTGACGTGGACCAGGGAGAGTCCGCCGTCGGGGGCCGGGGTCAGCAGCAGGGCGACCTGGAGCAGCGGGAAGAGCATGACGAGGAGGGCGCGCACGGAACGCGTGGCCGGCCGTCCTGCGGTCGTGTGCCGCGTCATGGGCCGTGTCCCCCTCTCCGTCCCGTGGTGCGTCGTGCACCGCATTGTGCCAGGTCCCGCCGCCGGGCGGGCGTCACAGGGGTCCGCCCCCACGGTCTGCCGACGGCCGGCCGGGCCGGAGCAGCGTCCGGCCGGCCGGATCGGTCGGGTCCCGTCCGAGTCCCGTTCGGAACCCCTCCGCGTCCCGGTCCCGGCACCACGTCGACGTCCGGGACGGCCCCGATGGTTCCCCGGCGGTTCCCCGACAGTCCGCGGACGGGGCGGTCGCCGCACGCGTCCGGAGGACTTCAGACCCTCTCCTCTGTCACCCGTCGGCAGTACGGTGTCCCCCATGCGCTCCGACACGCCTGCCGAAAACGTCGACCACATCAACGAGGCCGCCCGGCTGGAGCGGACCGCCGACCGCTACCCCGAGGACGCCGAGGCCCTGCTGCTGCGGGCCGCCGCCCACCGGGAGCTGGCCGGCGACCGCCCGGCCGCGACGGCCCTCTACGACCGCCTGCTGACCTCGGGCGCGGACCTGGACAAGCCGTACCTGGTCCGTGCCCTGAAGGCGTCCAACCTGTGGGAGTACGGCCACGAGGCGGAGGCCCGCGCGATCATCGACGGCATCCGCACGGCGTCCCCGCGCGACCCCGCCCCCTGGGTGATCGCCGCGGAGGCGCTGGAGGCGCACGACGAGCTGGAGCAGGCGCACGAGACGTTCACCGAGGCGGTGCGTCTGCTGCTGGCCGGCGTGACGGAGCCGCCGCGCGCCACGCACCCGCTGCTCTTCGGCCGCCACCGCGTGCGCAGGATGCTGGGCGCGCCGCACGACGAGTGGGACGCGCTCGCGGACACCGTGCACCGGCTCCCCATCGGCCTGGACGAGCTGCACGACCCCAAGCGCGTGTGGTCGCTGGGCTCGGAGAACCCGGAGGAGCTGGAGGCGGAGATCCTGCGACTGCGCGCCGAGCTGGGCGCGTACCGGGAGGCGCTGTCCCGCCCGTTCCCGGTGGCGGTGCTGCACTGGCCGGCCGACGAGCTGGCGGAGCTGACGGAGGCGTACCCGGAGCTCGCGGAGGAGTACCCGTCCTACGAGGCGCACCTGGGCACGATAGAGGCGGCCCTGCGCGAACTGGCCGCCTCCGGCACGCCGAACCTGGGCATCGTACGGGGCACGGTCCCGTCGTACGAGGCGTTCGCCGCGTCCGAACTGGCGTCCCCGTCGGACGCGTCGCTCCTCCCCCAGTACGCGACGACGCTGGCGGCGCGGGGGCGCGCGGTGGCGTGGCCGCCGGAGCGCGCGGAGGCGTGCTGGTGCGGGTCGGGGCGGGGTTACGGGGAGTGTCACGGCTCCTGACGCTCGGAAGCCTCGCTTCGCCAGGAGGGATCCGTGGGACCTCGTGGCGGACGACGGCCGCCCGCAGGACCAGGTCCGGGGCCGGCCGCCGTCCACTACTCGTCGACCCCTCCGAGACGGCGGGCGTCTTTGATCTCGTGGAACCTGGCAGCCGTCATCGGGGCCCACTCCCTCCTCCGTCCGGCGGCACGGAGGGCTTCTCCGACCTCGCTGAGCTTCGCGGAGGACAACACGCCCGCCCGCTCGATCAGGTCGTCCCGGGCCACGGTGGTCAGCCAGGTGCAAGGAGTGAAGCCCGGCCGCGGGAACGCGAACCGCAGCACGCCTTCGAAGGGCAGTCCTTCCAGGGCGCCCACGGCGATTTCGACGCCCAGGCCGCTGAGGTCGACGCCCGCCGGAGCAACGACCTGCATCGCCTGGAACCCGGACGGCTCGTCGTCCGACAGCAGCACGACCGGGCGCCGCTCGTCGAAGTCGACCCACCAGATGTCGCCGCGTTGCATGTGTCCTCCTGGCACGAGAGGGCGGACGAACGCTGCGCGCCCCGAGCGGGACACGGAAGCGATGCAGCTCAGCCCCGTCTTCGCACATCGTGACCGAGGGGGCGGTGAAGACGGGTGCGGCCACCGGTGATCACCGGTGTGTGAAGACTGAAGGTCATGCGGCGGCCACGGGTCACAGCGTAGACCCTGCCCTCTCGGAAGGAGGCGCGCGGCCGGGACCGGGTTGCCGGGCCCTCGGAGCCCAGGCGTGGGTGTGGGCCGGTCACCCGCGGCCGGTCACCCCGCGGCCGGGCTGCGAGGCCGGTCACGGTGAGCGCGCCAGGCGGCGAGCGCTTCGGTACGGCCGCCGGCCGGATGCTCCGCATGCCAGTCACGCAGGAAGCGGTTGAGCTCGAACTGCGCGCCGATCTCCTGAGGCCGGGCAGCGGTCCGGCGCGTGGCGTGCCAGTGGGCGACGGCGTCGGCCAGGGTGCGCCCTGCGCCTTCGGCGACGAACGTCCGCAGGGAGGCGTCGAAGTGGAAACCCGGGCCGATCTCGCGGCGGAAGTACTCGCGCAGCACCTGACTGCACCGCTGGCCCTCGGGGATCACGGTGGACCCGTTCACCGGCGCGGCGAGCCGGCGGCCGGCGCTACGCGTCCGGGGCGGCGCGGCCGGCGGGGTGACGCCGTCCAACGCGGCCCGTAGCCGCTCCGCCAGTGCTGCCTTCCCACCGCCCCGCGCCACCCCGAGCTCCCGGGCGAGCACGGTCAGCTCGGCCGGCGTCCAGTACCAGCGGGCCAGCTCGTCCCCGCTCAACGCCGCACTCAGCTCCGGGCGCGCCTCGGCATCCGCATTCGAACTCACGTTCACATAATGGGCGAGGTGATACACCGGGCGTCCGGCGAGACGAACCGGCGACCAGCCGCGACGCAGTGAGAATTCGGCACCTCTGAGGAGGCCGAGTGGAGATCCGCCCGTTGCACTGCGACAGACAGGTCGCTCCGCGGAGCAACCGCAGAGCGACGACGGCGTCGTTCGCCGACAAGCGTGCTGATGTGCCGACTGCGGCACGTCGCCACAGCGCGCGACCGGGCAGGCGACCCCAGCGGAAGCGCGGACTCCGTCCGCCTCTCCAACGCCGGCAGAATGCTGGTGTGTCCGGTGTCGTCCCGTCCTCCCCCAGCGTCTCCGCCCGCATGAGCAGACAGGCGAGCAAGGACACGGGAGCCGAACTGGCTGTGCGACGGTTGCTGCACGCGGCCGGACTGCGATACCGCGTCGAGTACCCGGTGCCCGGAATGGCGCGACGACGCATCGACGTGGCTTTCACCCGCGCCAGAGTGGCCGTTCTGATCGACGGATGCTTCTGGCACGGCTGCCCGGAGCACGCCACGCGCCCGAAGTCCAACGCCGACTGGTGGCGCGCGAAGCTGGACCGGAACATGGCTCGGGATCTGGAGACCACCGAGCATCTGACCGCGACGGGGTGGACGGTTCTGCGATTCTGGGAGCACGAGGATCCGGAAGACGTGGCCGCCCGGGTGAGAGCGGTTGTGGAACGGCGCCTGGCGGAGCGGGCGGGAAAGCAGGAGGCGTGGGGGGACTGACCTTCGTGGACGTGTGCTCGGGGGCGGGCGGACTCGCCCTCGGCCTGGAGCAGGCCGGGTTCGAGCCGCGACTGCTCCTGGACGACGACGCTGACGCCGTCGCGACCCTGCGGGCCAACCGGCCGCACTGGAACGTGCTCAACACCGACCTGCTCGACTTCGACCCGTCCGAGCACCCCGAGAGCTACGACGTGGATCTCCTCTCGGCGGGGTTGCCGCGGGTGAAGTCGAGTGCGACCGCCCAACGGGCCGAATCAGATCTGGAGGAGCGCCTGTTGGAGGCAGCGGTCTATCTGGCCCACGCCATCAGGCCGCGAGCGGTGATCATCGAGAACGTTCCCGATCTCGCCCACTCGGACAGGTACCAGCGTTTCCGCGACTTCGCGCGCGCCGAACTGGCTCACTTGGGTTATGAGTTCAGCTGGTTCGTCGTGAACGCCGTCGACTTCGGAGTGCCGCAGAACCGTAAGCAGGGTGTGCTGGTGGCCGTCGAGCGACGTTGGGCCGAGGCGTTCCGTCCACCGGCGCCCACGGTGCGGCGACCCATGACGGTCGGTGCCGCCCTGGGGCCGTCCATGGCGGCACGCGGTTGGCCGGACGCAGCCCGTTGGGCCGCCCAGGCCGATCAACCGGCTCCCACCCTCGTCGGAGGTTCGAAGAACCGAGGGGGCGCAGACCTCGGGCCGACCGGGGCCAAACGGAAGTGGGCCACCATGGGCGTCAATGCGCACACGGTGGGCGACGAGGTGCCCGGCCCCGACTTCGTGTGGGATCCCGCGCTCGGCAGGGACAACATGGTGAAAATCACAGTCGAGCAGGCGGCGCTGCTCCAAGGTTTCCCCGGATCGTGGGAGGTCACCGGCCTGAAGACCGCCCGGTACCGTCAGATCGGACATGCGACACCGCCCCCCGTCGGCCAGGTGCTGGGTCGGGCCGTCGCCGAGGCCCTGGACGGGGAGCCGGCGATCCCCGCCGCCGGCTAGACTTCCGCCACATGACCAGCACGCCGCCCCACCAGTCCATCGTCGACAAGCCCTTTGTCCTGGACCTCTTCGCAGGGCCCGGTGGGCTGGACGTCGCCGGTCACAAGCTGGGCCTCCCGAGTCTGGGGATCGAGTGGGACAGGAGCGCGTGCCTGACGCGCTACGCGGCCGGCCTGGACACCCTCCACGCCGACGTGAGCGCGGTTCGCAGGGAACTCTTCGAGTCGCTGCCGCCGGAGATCAACGTGCTCGCCGGTGGTCCGCCGTGCCAGACGTACTCGGTGGCGGGACGGGGCGCCGGACGCAAGGCGCTCGAGGAGGTCAAGAACTACATCAAGCGGCTCATGGCAGGCGATTCCGACGCGGCGATCGACAAGGAGTTGAGGAAGCTCAGCGACCCGCGCACCGCGTTGGTCCTCGAACCCCTCCGATACGCGATCCAGGCCACCAGGAGCCCGAACCGCGGGCACCGGCCGTACGACGTCATCATTCTGGAGCAGGTCCCCTCCGTGGTGGCGCTCTGGGAGGGATACGCCGAGGTTCTGCAAGAGGTCGGTCTCCCCGACGGCACCAAGTACCAGGTCGCCGTCGACGTCCTGAGGACCGAGACCTACGGAGTACCGCAGACCCGGTCCCGTGCCGTGCTGATCGCCCGTCGTGAGGGACTCGGCAAGCCCTCACTGCCCGCACCGACCCACCGCGCCTACGAGGCGAAGGAGTGGAACCGCAGGAACGGTGGCAACGCGGCACCGGCGGCTCAGCCGACCCTTTACGACATGGACGTCCCCGAACCGCGACCGCGCCCCACGGAGGACGACGGTCTGGAGCACTGGAAGTCCATGGGCGACGCCCTCACCGAGCCGGTCGGCACGCACCCGGGGCGCAGGACGCCCTTCTTGATCCGGTCGAACTACGGCAGTTCGGGAAACCCGGGGCGACGCGGAGTACGGACCGATCGACAGCCCGCCACCACTGTCACCGGCCGTATCTCACGCTTCGTGGTCTTCGAGCCCGTCGGCGACCACCACCCCGATGTCGTCCGAGAGGGCCCGAGGTTCAGCATGAACGAGGCGGGGATGCTGCAGAGCTTCCCGCCGGACTACCCGTGGTCGGGTACGGCGAAGGCCCAGCAAGTGGGCAACGCCGTGCCGCCCCTCTTCGGGGCCCACCTGCTGAGCGCGGCGCTCGGCCTTCCCGCTCCGACCCCGGAGACGATGCGCGAGCCGTGGGTGCCGGCCACGGAGGAACAACGGGCCAAGCTGCGGAGCCACGGCTGCGGGGCCCCGGACAGCTGCACCGGCCGCTGCCCGCGCCCCGAGTAACTTGACGGCGTCGTATCAGTCTTCGCTCTTCCGGCCTCTGACCGGCGCAGTCTCGAACAGGTCGGCGAAATAGTCGGTGAGCGCAGCCACGGACTCCTCCCGGACAGGATCCTCGTCCGGCCCTTCGGGGAGGTCGTGGCGTGAGACCGGTGGGGCTGTCTCCGCCTCGGCGATCCAGTCCCGCAGACGAGCGGGATCCCTGGGCTCGTCCGGTGCGAGGACGTCATAGACCAAGGTCGCTCCGGCCGCGTTGATGGCGACGCTCAGCCCGTTGACTTCGCGTCCGGTGGCGATCTTTCCGTCCTGCAGAAGACGGACGACGGCCTGGGCTGTGGGGCGGTGGTCGAGCAAGCCCGACCGGAGGACGGTGTGGATGAGGTCCTGGTTGCCGCAGGCGGTCTCGACAGGCCCGTAATCCGGCCCGTTCCGAAAAATTTCGGCCGCCCACCACAGACGGGAGAAGCACTGCCGGTCCGAGGGGCCCCGGAAGCGTTCAGCAGCGACACGCTGTGCCGACTCCGACAGGTGACGCCACACGACATAGTCAGGGGCCACGGCCAGCGCCAGGTGGTTCCACAGTCGCTTGTCCGCCGCTTCCCTTCGTGTCAGACGCAAGGTGGCATGGAGCCGTGGCGCGAGCCAAGCGTCGGCTTTGGTGCGCTCGTCGCGGAACTCGAACATGGCGTCCTCGACCAGACTGCGGATCGGCTCGACCCACCACCGGGCGTCGTCCTCAGGGAGTGGCTCGGTGACCTTGGCGAGGTCGATGCCGCTATGAACCTGTTCGCCCCTGAGCAGTCCCTCGGTGAGGAAGGTGTCCACGGCCGAGCCGGAAAGCAGTGCCAGGCGCTCCGGTACGTGGTGGGGCTGGGTGATCACGTCTCGCTCTCCCTGTTCGTCCGTTCCAAACTGCGGATCATGTAGCCCACCGCCTTGGCGGCATCGGCACGCCGAACCGCCGCGTAATGGATGCGTGTCTGCAATTCGGCCCAGCCCGAGTCACCGGTGCGTCGGTGGTGGACCTGACGCAGGGCCTCCTCGACGTGCACGCCGGGCACGACGTCGGGGAGCATCTCCCGCAGCACCTCGCCCTGCCAGTCGGTCGGGAAGACCGGGCCACCGTCCGGTTCCACCTCCAGGTCACCGATGGCACCATGGAAGACCGCCGTCCACACATCCGTGGCCATCTGGGCGACGAGGAGGTCGCGCACCTTGCTGTCCACACCGGAGCCGTTGCTGTCCAACAGCCCGACGATCCCGTCGATGTCGGTGTTGACGAACACTGTGGGAACACGTGCCGTGGTGTCCACGAGCCAGGGCGCGTCGGCGTAGGCTCGCAGCCATTCCCTGGAGCTCTTGCTGAACGACGCCTTACGGACGTCCAGTCGCAGACCTCTGACCGGCTCGTCGGAGACGGTGTCCACGACCCAGCCCCGGTCGGTCTCGGTGATCGACCGTCCCCGCACCCCGTCGACCGTCCCGACGGCGTGCGCGCTGAGGGAGGCACGTCCCAGATGGTCGTCGCGAAGTACCTCCAGGTAGCCCGACCAGTCGTGGCTGCCCTCCGTGTCGCGTGTGAGGGCCGTCGAGGTACGGACGTTGGTCTCACCGTCGGTCAACACCGCGAGGACGCGCAGATCGGACCAGGCAGCGTCCGGAGCGTCGGCACCGGGCGGCAGCGTGACCGAGAGACCGATCGTCGCACTCACCCAGTCCGTGTGGCCCGCGACACCGAGGGCGACGGCCTGCTCCTGAACCGAGTAGGCGCTGGTGTCCAGTGGATCACGTGTACCGTCGGACAACTTGAGGGAGACCGACGTCACCCTGAGCGTGATCGGACGGCTGAGTCGCTTGTACGGGTAGATCTTCACGCGTCACGCCCCCTTGCTCACGCGCAGTTCGACGACGAGGCGGGTGAGCGTGGTCCGCACCGGGTGGCTGGAGACATCGGTGGCTCCTCGGAACCTCGCGCGGCGTGTGCCGGACGGGAAGCGCAGGGCCCCGTTCTCCACCTCGCAACCCTCCACCGCGACGAGTTCCGCCCAGTCGAGGCGCGGGCGCCCCCCGGAGCGGACGTCCAACTGGGCGACCGGCACCATCGGGACGATCTCATCACCGCGCGGGATCTTCACCTCGCCCGTGATCAACCACTCCCCCTGGTCACCGATCGTCGCCTCGATCGCGTCCAGCACCGGTACCACCGGACCGGAGGGCACCTTGGCCTTGGGTCGGCTCTTGACGGTCAGCGCCTTGCGCAGCGCCTCGCCACCTTCGCCCCTGCCGCGTTTCGGGCGGGCGACGAGTTCCCTGACCGCGCTGTTGACCTCGGTGGTCAGATTCTGGATCCGTCGATACGCGGAAGGGGACCAGCGCAGGGTCAGCTCCTCCGTCTGCCCCCAGCGGTCGTGCTCGGGCGGTTCCGCCGCGCGCAGAAACTCCTCGGCTTCCTTCGCGAAGGGAGCCGACTGACCAGCGGCCTCACCGACCAGGAGGACGGCCTGGAAGGGGTTGGTGCCGAGCGGCAGGTTCGGAACCGGTGCCTTCCTGACCGTCATGCGGTTGCCGCGCAGCGAGTGCACCTGGTTCTTCGGGGTGTCCTTGTCGCCGGCGGCCTCGGTGATCAGGAGGACCGCCTGGTGGGTGCCGAGCGTCCCGCGTGCGCCCCCGGTCAGCGGCAGCTTCAGAGGAACGTTTCTGAAGGCAACCTGCCCGGCTTCGGTGAGCCGATCCACCGTGGTGCCCTCGTAGTGGGCCCGCAGGGCGCGGGTACGGGAGGGCTGTTCGACGGACGGGTCCACCTTCGTCTCCGGCACGACCTCCTCGCCGTTGCGCAGAGCACGGACGGAGACCTCGAGCAGCGGGAGCCGTCCACCTCCACCGACCATGGCGGCCCAGAAATCGCGTCCCAGCGCCTCGACCAAACGGCCGTGCATTCTGCCGATGTCGCGCGTGTCCTCGGGACCCTCCTCCGCACGAGGTCCTCCGTCCTGGTCGTGCGCCTCCCCCTCGAGGCTGGCCACGTCGTGTGCGCCCACGATCAGGAAGGACGTACCGGGTTCGTCGCTTTCCCGGCTCAGATGGAGGCGGTCCACGGTCTCCTCGTCGGCCCACCAGGAACGGGCGACCTCGGCGCCAGGCCTGTCGGGGTCGGGGCGCCCGAACCAGGCGGGTCCCGCATAGGCGCGTCCTTCGACCTCCCGCCAGGGCAGTTCGAGACGGCCGATCACCCGTCGCTCAGTACGTCCCTCGTGCGGCACGGACAGAGTGGAGTTGATGAGCACGAGCCCGAGGGCGCTGGTAGCCCACAACGTGGCTTTTCCCAGACCGTACGAACCGCCGGCGGCCGGGCCTGACTTCAGGCTTTCGAGCTGCCGTCGGACGACGGCGGCGAACTTGCCGTCCGCGTAGTCGTCGCCGATGAGTCCGGAGGCGTTGTAGTCGTCGACCCGCAGCAGGACCAGACGGCCCTTCTCGTACATGTCGCGTACGCCGGCATCGACGACTCGGCCGACTTTCTGGTTGCCGGCCAGCTCCGAGACGGCTGAGTAGTGCGGGAAGAGATCGTTCCAGAGGATCGCCTCGCGGAAGGCGTCCAGGTGCTCACCCGTCAGCTCGTGCAGGGTGTAACGGACGCGGACCGGACGACCGTTCTCCGTCAACCGCTCGTCGAGGCTGTTCTGGCACGTCTCGCGTGCGAGGACCTGGACGTCGGCATCGAAGGCGAAGGCGGCCGCATTGCCCAGGTCACGACCGCCGTCGGGGTAGCCGGGGCGGTGGTACCAGGTGACGGGGAGGCCGGCTTGGGTGTCGGTGGTGCGGGTGTGCACCGTACCGACGTCCGTGCCCAGCACCCTGGCGATGTCCGTCATCACGGTAGGGCGTGGGGTCGACCGTCCGGCGATCCACGCGGAGACGGCGGCTCGGGTCAACCCGAGCTCCTTGGCCAGTTCGGCCTGCGTCCTTCCCGCGAGCTTGAGCTGCCGGGCCAGCCACGGCCCGAATTCCTCACCTGTCTCCACGCGCCACCTGTCTCTGTCCTCGGGTCGTACGAGGAGGCTAATTTGACGATCGCGATCACGTCAACCAAAAGTTAACCGCACAAGGGAGCATGACGAACTCAATCGCCTGGCCCGAATGGTCCGATTCGACCCCTTCACCCCTGCATGTCTTCCTTGCGTGAGCGGAGGTCAGCAACTCACCCCGGACGGGCGGAGGTTAAGGCTTGCCAGCACCTCAAAACCCCGATAGATTCGCCACGTTGGAAAAGCCAACTCGCTCGCGAACCGGTTTGTCCGGGGGTCCGGCGGCTGGCCAGCGGTGTGCCCGAATATGCCCACACGGGCGCGCGAGGAAACGTTTTTGGAAAATTCTGGCGACTGGGGGGGTCCAGCCGCTAACGTGATCTCCGGGGGGAGAATTCCTTAGCGATAACCTTTTCGTTTCATGGGGCGTGGCACGATTACACCCCTGGCGCGAATCACAGGACATTACTCGACAGGGGTGGGGACTCATTGAACGAGGACGACTGCTACCCGTTGCTGCTCTCTCAGCGGGAACGCAACGTGGTTGAGCTGGACACTCAACAGACGGTAAGCAAGGCTGAATTCTCGAACGTCTTAAATCGGCACGAGCTGTCCGAGGACGATTTTCTCGCCGGGTTCCCCGACGACCTGGCCAAGGCGGTGCAGGCACTTCCGGACGAGGGCCCTCCCGCCCTCTGACGCCGAGCACCCCACCCGCATGACCTGCGCACTCGTTGATCGGAGAGACGCTCCGGCCACCGATGCGCGATGAACCATGGGCCGGCTCGCACACAACCGGCGGGCCGGCCCGCCATCAGACTTCCATCCACCTTTGACACCAGGAGCGCAGCAATTGTGCCGTCCTCGTCCTCAGCGGTGATCGAAACCGTTCTCGAACAATCCTCCCGAGTCTTGCAGACGTATGCGGTGGACCCCGGCCTCGTGGCCGAACACGCCAATGGTGAGCGCCGTATCACTCAGGGCGGGTACGGCGACCGTCAGCTTTTCGAGCTCGTCCAGAACGCGGCCGACGAAATCGCTGACGAACCGGGCGGGCGCGTCCACGTGGTCCTCACAGAGACCCACCTGTACTGCGCCAACGAGGGAAACCCGGTCACCCCAGAAGGGGCGGAGACCATCCTCCGGATGAGCATGTCGAAAAAGCGTGGCGGGCAGATCGGGCGCTTCGGAGTCGGTGTGAAGTCGGTCCTCGTGGTGACCGACGCGCCGGAATTCTTCAGCCGCACCGGAAGTTTCGGATTCGACCGCGCCTGGTCCTACGAGCAGATCAAGGCCGTGCCCGGTGTGACGGAGCGCTACGGCCCGGAGTTCGACGCCCCCGTCCTGCGGATGGCCCGTCCGCTCGACATGCGGGCCGAGCGCGCCTCCGATGCCGTGCTGGACAAGCTGTTGACCTGGGCGACCACAGTCGTCCGGCTCCCGCTGCTCCCGAAGGCCGACGACCGACTGGGCAAGGACATGCACGGCAACCGTGGCAAGGACCACGGCGAGCCGCGTGAGGAGTTCCCGGTCGGCTTCCAACTCTTCTCGCCGCACGTCGCCAAGGTCGTGCTGGAGGATCACCGTCCCAGGCCCATGGCGCGCCGGACCCTCACCTCCCAGCAGACCGGTGACCTGCACACCGTGACCGAGGAGCGGACGGGGAAGGCTCTCTCCACGGAGCGGTGGCGCGTGTTCACCACCACGCACGAGCCGGGACCCGCGGCCCGCGCGGACGCCGGAGAGCTGCACGACCGGGTCGCGCTCGACCTGTCCTGGGCCGTCCCCGCGCTGGAACGGGACGCCGAGAGCGGCCTGTACGTCAGCCCCCGCTCCCGTGGCCGCGGCAAGTTCTGGTCCTTCTTCCCCACCAAGTACGAGATGTCGCTCAGTGGCATCCTCAACGGGGCGTGGAAGACCAACGAGGACCGGCAGAACCTGCTCGACTCCTCCCCGTTCAATCAGGAAATGATCAAGGTGTCGGCGAAACTGGTCGTCGACTCCCTCCCCGCGCTCGCCCCGGCCGAGGACCCGGCCGCCTACCTCCCGCTGCTCCCCGGTCGCGTGAAGGAGTCGATCAGCTGGGCGGACGAGTTCCTGACCCGGGAGATCTGGGCCCGGACCGCAACCAGTCCCTCTCTGCCCGACCAGGACGGTGTCCTGCGCGCCCCCAAGCACCTGCGTGTCCACCCGCGGCTGGACAAGGACCTGAGGCAGCTCACGCGATGGCTGCGGATGTGGCACGAGTGCCCCGGGCGTCCTTCGGACTGGCTGCACCCGAGCGTGGAGGCCGACGCTCTGCGCTCCGGCAAGGTCGAGCACATCCTCGGTGCCGCCGGACACGAGCGGGCCGGGGTCCGTGACTGGCTGGAGGCCCTCGTCGCGAACGGCACCGCCGAGGCGTCGGCGGTGGCCGTCCGCATCCTGGCCGACATGATCGAGAAGCGCTCCCCCTTCGCCGACGAGGCCCGCAAGGCCCACATCGTGCTGACCGAGGAGCACGGGCTGGTCCCGCCGGTCCACGGCAAGGTGTTCCGCCGGGCCGAGCACCAGGACGGACTGCGCGAGTCCACGGTGTACGTCGTCGACGAGCTCGCCCAGGACCCGTCACTGGCGCACGCGCTCAACGTCCTCGGCATCCGCGAGGCCGACGTGGAGGGCCGGTTCGCCAGTGTCCTCGACCAGGGCTTCGACCACTACGGGGAGTCCGACTGGGAGCGTTTTTGGGAGCTGTTCCGTCAGGCCGGCATCCGTCGGCTGGCCCACAAGGTCCTGGAGCGCGTGCCCGATCCGCGCACGACCCTTCGGGTACGGACGGTCGACAAGCGCTTCCGGCCGGTCGCGGACTGCATGCTGCCCGGTGTCGTCGTCGACGCCGAGCGTGATCCGAGCGTCGCCGTCGACATGACGTTCCACTCCGACGACGTGTCCTTCTTCTCCTCGATCGGCCTGCGGGAGCGGCCGGCCGGCGGTGTGCAGCCGCAGGCCGACGAGGCCTGGTTCGAGGAGTACCGGGCAGCCGTCCACGCTTCCTACCTTCGTTCCCTGGACAGCCGTGCCCCGCGCCCCGCGCTGAACAGGATGAAGGTCGAGGGTGCCGCGATCGGTGGCCCCCTCCATCTCTTCCGCGACCTGTCCGAGGAGTCCCGCGCCGCCTTCCTGAAGGCGCTGCCCGATGACGCCGTGGTGGACAACTGGACGCGTCAGTTCGGCGCCCAGACCAGTACCCGGCAGGCGGTGATGTCCCCGATCCGATGGATGCTGCGCAAGCACGGCAGGGTCACCACCTCTCAGGGGATCAAGCCGCTGACGGAGGCCGTCGGCCCCCAGCTCGCCGCCTACCGCGATGTGCTGCCGGTCGCCGACATCTCCCCTGAGAAGGCCCGCAAGCTGCGACTGCCGATCACCGTCGACGAGGTCCCCGCCGACCGCTGGGACGCGCTCCTCGCCGAGGTGTCCCGCAGCGAGGACGACGCATTCGTCGGCACCACCTATGTGATGCTGACCCGGTTCGGGGCGGCTTTCCCCGAGGACTCCCTCACCCGCTGCCGGATCGGTGACACCTGGGACACCCGCCCGGACGACGAGATCACCCTCGCCGTCGGTGCCGCCGAGTACCGGGCCCTGCGGGCCGAGCAGCTCCCCGCCCTGCTCGTGCCGACCACCGAGGACGCCGAGCTGATGGTCGAGAAGTGGGGCATGCTCCGCTACGCCGACGTGATCAGTCGGGAGACCCGCGAGGTGCCCGAGGGCGACCCGGTTCCCCTCGTCGAGCTGTTCCCCGCGTTGCGGCAGCGACTGAGCAGCGGCAACCGGAACAGCATGGTGCAGCGGTGCACCGAGCTGGAGGAGGTCACCCGTACCCCCAACGGCACGCACGCCTCCCCCCTGGACGCCGTACGCCAGAACAGCACGGTCAAGATCCGCGTACCGCGTGAGCCCGAGTCCATGCTGCGGCTGATCGACCGCGAGCTCGGCCTCGGCCTGGGCGCGACCGGCTGTCGCGCGGTGCTGGAACATCAGGACCGCATGGCCAAGGACAGCGCCCTGAAGGCGGCACAGAAGGCCGTGCGCGACGCCGAGGACGTCGTGACCAAACTCGAGCTGCTGATCGGTGCGGACGCACTCAGGGCCGGCCTGCCCGAAGGACTGATGGACGCCGAGCTGCAGGCGACCGGCGGCGCGGAGCCGTCCGGGCGCCGCATCGCCCAGATGGCTTTCAACGCGCACGGCGACGGGGTGCTCCAACAGCACGCCCGGGACATCCAGGCGCGCTTCCCCAACGCACCGGTGGGGTACGGGGGCTCGTCGTCCGCCATCGCGTTCGTCTCCGACCTGCGCCTGCCAGTGACGTTCGCCGGTTCCAGAACTCCCTCACCGCCCTCCTCCGAGACGGTCGAGGGCCCCCGGGACTTCCCCAGGCTCCACACCTACCAGGAGGACCTGGTCCGGAACATCTCCACCCTGCTCGACCGGCTCGCCCCGCAGCGCGGCATGCTGTCCCTGCCCACGGGTGCCGGCAAGACGCGGGTCACCGCCGAGGCCGTGATCCGCTGGGTGAAGCGGGTCGGTGACCTCAAGGGCCCCTTGCTCTGGATCGCGCAGACCGAGGAACTGTGTGAGCAGGCCGTGCAGA
The DNA here is from genome assembly GCF_055778765.1 of Streptomyces sp. DSM 120436. Taxonomy (NCBI): domain Bacteria; kingdom Bacillati; phylum Actinomycetota; class Actinomycetes; order Kitasatosporales; family Streptomycetaceae; genus Streptomyces; species Streptomyces sp. DSM 120436. The sequence goes on from NZ_JBSKBS010000001.1 coordinate 450,598, forward strand.
GCTGGAAGTTCGTCTGGAGCAAGGTCGGCGCCGAGCGACCGCTGACGATCAGCCGGTTGTGGAGCAGCAACGAGGTCGGCAACGTCGTCGACCATCCACATCTGGTGGTCGCGACGGACGCGAAACTGGAGCGCTGCCTGGACACCGACCAGTACGCGTGGCTGCGTGAACCCGCGCTCGTGATCGTGGACGAGGCACACACCGCCATCTCCAAGCGCTACACGGAGATCCTCGGCCTGTTGGGCCTGACCCAGTACGAGACGCGTCGTCACCTGCTCGGTCTGACCGCCACGCCGTTCCGCAACACCAACGAGGACGAGACCCGCCGACTGATCACCCGCTTCGGCAACCGACGTCTCGACGAGGGCGTGTTCCCGTCCGGCGATCCGTACCGCGACCTGCAGGAGTGGGGCATGCTCGCCCAGGTCGAACACCGCACCCTCGAGGGAGGGCGGATCACCCTCGACCAGGACGAGAAGACCCACGCCGAGCGGATGGCGATGCTCTCTCGTGCGGCCGAGCAGCGGCTCGCCGACGACCACGCGCGCAGTCAGCGCATCGTGGAGTCCGTCGCCGCGCTGCCGTCGGACTGGCCGACGTTGCTCTTCGCCACGTCGGTCGACCACGCGAAGTACCTGGCCGCCATGCTCAACGACCAGGGTGTCCCGTCCGCGGCCGTGGACTCCACGACCAGTACCCAGGACCGTCGTGCGCGGATCGAGAACTTCAGGAACGGCCGCATCCGCGTGCTCACCAACTACGGTGTGCTCACCCAGGGCTTCGACGCCCCCGCCACCCGCGTCGTCGTCGTGGCACGACCGGTCTACAGCACCAACGTGTACCAGCAGATGATCGGCCGAGGGCTGCGTGGCCCGAAGAACGGTGGCAAGGACACCTGCCTGATCCTCAACGTCGACGACAACATCGCGAACTTCGACACCAAGCTGGCCTTCACCCAGTTCGAGCACCTCTGGAGCCGTACGTGACGGACGTCTACCTCGACAGCCCTCCGCTCACCGCCGAGCAACGGGCCGTCGTCGAGCAGCCCTGGGACGCCCGGGTCCTGGTCACCGCCGGGGCCGGCGCGGGGAAGACCCACACGCTGGTACGGCGGCTCGACGTCCTGTGCGGGCACGAGGACCCGGAGGAGGCGCTGGACGCCACCGACATCCTGGTGCTCACCTTCTCCCGGGCGGCGGCGCGTGAGCTGCGCGAGCGCATCAGCCGTCATGGGGACCGAGCCCGCCGGGTGCGCGCCCAGACCTTCGACGCCTGGGCGTACGGGGTGCTCGTCCAGGCACACCCGGATCGGGACTGGGCGACGTTCTCCTTCGACGAGCGGATCAGAGCGGCGACAGAGGCCGTCGAGGAGGGTGCGCTGGAACGCGGTGACTCGGTGCCTCCCTCGCACGTCGTGATCGACGAGGTGCAGGATCTGCTGGGCGATCGCCGAGAACTGGTGGAGTCCCTGCTCGATCGTTACCAGGACAGTTGCGGTTTCACGGTGGTCGGTGACGCGGCCCAGTCCGTGTACGGCTTCCAGATCGAGGACCCTGACGAACGCACCGCCGAGACCGGCCGCTTCTTCGAGTGGTTGCGCCGTTCGTACCCCGACGACCTGGTGGAACTGCATCTCACCGGGAACTTCCGGGCCGTCACTCCGGAGGCCCGGGTCGCCCTGTCGTACGGGCCACGCCTCCAGCGCGTCCGTGACACGGACGCGGCCGCCGCGATGTACGAGGAGCTGCGTGACCTGCTCCTGGACCCGGCGAACGGGCTGGGCGACCTCACCGACGAGTACACCCTGCAGGGCCTGCGGGACCTCGACGACACCTGCGCCGTCCTCACCCGTGACAACCGGCAGGCACTCGTGGTCTCCCGGCTGCTCCACGAGAAGGGCATCGACCATCGGTTGCGGCGCCCCCTGGAGGAGCGACCGGTGCCCTACTGGGTGGCCGAGCTGCTGCGCGGCACCGAGGCGACCGGTCTGACCGAGGACCGGTTCCGCTCCCTGCTCGAGCAGATCCCGCTTCCGTACACACCGAACGCGAACGCGCTGTGGACGGTACTGCGGCGCGTGACCCGCTCGCCCGGGCGCACCGCCCTGGACCTCGATCGGCTCCGCCGCCTGCTTTCCGACGGCCGGTTCCCCGACGAAGCGGCCGATCCGGAGACCGCGCGGATCGTCGTCTCCACCGTGCATCGGGCGAAAGGGTTGGAGTTCGACCGAGTGGTCCTCCTGACTCCGCCGACCGTCGCCGAGCTTCACAAGCAGTACGGCGACGAGGCCGATCTCCCCGCGGAGGCCCGCGCCCTGTACGTGGCGATGACCCGTGCCCGGCAGGACCTGTACCACGTCGACTCGCCCGAGTTGCCGATCATCAGGAGGGCAGGCAACCACAAGAACGGTCGTCGGTTCGTCGGTGGATGGAAGTCGTACGAAAGGTACGGCGTCGTGGCGGAGGCCGGTGACGTCTGCCGGGACACCCCTCCCGGCCGTGCGACCGACGCTGTGGAGACCCAGGCCCATCTTCTGCGGGAGGCCCGCCCCGGGGACGAGGTCCTGCTGTGCAAGCGCCACGATCTGCCGGCGGGCGATTCGCAGAGCCCTCCGTACGCGTTGCTCCACCAAGGACGTGAGATCGGCGAGGCGTCGGAGCGGTTCCGGGAGGACCTGTTCCGCGTGCAGAAGGTGAACCGGACGTGGGACCCATGGTGGCCCGACGAGATCCACGGCCTGCGGATCGACACCTTGGAGACGGTGACGGGCAGCGTCGCGGCCGGTGTCAACGCGGGCCTCGGCGACCGAGGCGTCTGGATCGCGCCGCGGATCACCGGCATCGGCATGTTCCGACGGACTGACGGCAGTAAGGAGCAGGGCGCATGACGCACGGGACAGGTCGGCACTCCGAGCACTATCGGGTGCGGGACGAAGAACTTCTCGCGGGACTGCGCAGGGAACTGTTCGGCCCCACCGAGGACGCGGCTCCGGAGGACCGGGCCGAGGTTCTCACCCAGGACGCGCCGATCGACCGTTATCTGACCGGGGTACTGTACCCGCGGGCCTCGAGGGAGCGAAGGGCCGAGAACGCAGCCGAGCAGGACGGGTTGGACGCCGCACCCGTTCTCGCCCGGGAGGATGCCGAGGAGTCCGGTGCCGCACAGGAGACGGCTGTCTCGGGCGACAAGCGGCCGTCCTCCATGGGACTGACCTTCGCGGTCGACCCGGCCATAAGCGACACGATCGTGGTCTCGGCGCGCGCGGCCGTCTATGAACCCACCGACGCGGACGGCAACCCGGTCCCGGCCCGCCGCGCCGAGGCGCGGACCGTCGCGGAACAGCGGGAACGGTGGCGACGCAAGGAACTGCAGTTGCCCGAGCAGACCGTCGACGTGACCGCCCCCACGCCGGGCGAGGTGATCGACCTCGTTCCGGACAAGGTCGCCCTGCATGTCATCGTCAGACGGCCCGATCCGGACACCGGCACGGTGACCGTCACGGTCACTCTGATCAACAGGCAGAAGGTCGGTGAGCGGGACCTTCAGGACGCCTTCGCCCTGTTCCAGTGCGGCCTGGTGGTGTGGGCCGGTGACGGCTCCAGCGCCTTCGTCGACCGCTCCGGAGCGACCTCGCACGATCCCGAGATCGCCACCAGTCGGTTGCTGCACCGCCATGCCCCGACCTTCGCCGTCGGCCACGGCTGCGCCGCCGCCTGGGACTGGGTTCCGGCACCGATCGGAGTGACCGACAACATCCCGGCCGCTGTCCCGGAGGTACGCAGCGAGTTCGTACCCAGCGTCGAGGTGCTGCTGACCGACTCCAATCCGGAGATCGACAGCTCCTCGTTGTCGATGCTGGGGTTGGCCGAGAAGCAGGACACCGAGATCCTGGCTGCCCTCGAAGGCCTGGCGACGGGTTATGAGGACTGGATCTCCCGTAAGTCGGCCGAGGCTCGTTCCCTGGCGGGTGGCTCTTACGAGCGGCCCGCCCTGGACCAGGTGGAGGCCTGTCGCGAGGCCCTCGGCCGGATCCGCGAGGGCATCGAGCTGTTGCGGACCAAGCCCGACCTGATGCGAGCGTTCCGGCTCGCCAACCGTGCCATGGCCGACCAGCGTGCGCGCAGCGCCTGGGTGAAGGGCGGACGCATCGGCAACCCCGACCCGTCCGCAGGCCGTTGGCGCCCCTTCCAGATCGCCTTCCTGCTGCTCTGTTTGGCCGGCATCGACGACCCCGAGCACGACGACCGGAAGATCTCCGATCTTCTCTGGTTCCCGACCGGTGGTGGCAAGACCGAGGCCTATCTCGGTCTGATCGCCCTGACGTCCTTCCTGCGCCGCATCCGCAAGGGCGTGAGCGGCGGCGGCGTCACGGTCCTCATGCGCTACACGTTGCGGCTGCTCACTCTGCAGCAGTTCGAACGTGCGGCCATCCTGCTCTGCGCCATGGAGCACATGAGGAGACATACGCCCGAGCTGGGCGACGAGCCGTTCTCCGTCGGCATGTGGGTGGGACGCTCGGCCACCCCCAACACTCTGGCCGAGGCCGCTGCCAGGCTGGACGAACTGCGCGCCGACCTCGACAAGCGTCTCGCCACCGAGAATCCCGTCCAGTTGCACGCCTGTCCCTGGTGCGGGACCAGGCTCGACGCCCGGGACTACGAGGTCGATGAGGATGTCAAACGGATGTTCGTTCGATGCCCCGGCGCGGATTGTGACTTCGCCGACGGCCTGCCCGTACACCTGATCGACGAGGCGGTGTACGACGCGCGCCCGACGTTGGTGATCGCCACCGTCGACAAGTTCGCCTCGATGCCGTGGCGTCCTGCGACCTCCGCGCTCTTCAACCGCGACAACCCGGATGACGACACCCCCCCTCCGGAGCTCATCGTCCAGGACGAGCTGCACCTGATCTCGGGTCCTCTGGGCACCCTCACCGGTCTCTACGAGACCGCTGTCGACGCGCTGGCCGACCGGCCGAAGGTGATCGCCTCCACGGCGACCATCCGCCGCGCCGCCGCTCAAGGCCTCCACCTCTTCGCTCGCGCGGTGCGGCAGTTCCCGCCGGCCGGACTGGACTCCCGCGACTCGTGGTTCGCGGTGGAGACTCCTCGCGAGGAGAAGGCGAGTCGTCGCTACGTCGGTCTCCTGGCCCCCGGCACCAGTCAGTCCACGCTTTTGATCCGTACCTACGCCACGTTGCTGCACCGAGCCATGCACGCGGACACCGACGACAAGGTGCGCGACGCCTACTGGAGCCTGATCGGGTACTTCAACAGCCTGCGGCTGCTCTCCGCGGCCGAGCTCCAGGTCCATGACGACGTAGTGGCCTACCTGGAGTTGCTCGGCGACCGCGAGGGCGTGGCCGTGCGCTCAGTGGCCAACTACTCGGAGCTGACCAGCCGGATCGACGCCAGCGAGATCCCCACGCGTCTGAAGGGCATCGAGAAGAGGCTCCCGGACGAGGACACAGTGGACGTCCTGCTGGCCACCAACATGATCGCGGTCGGTGTGGACGTCGACCGACTCGGGCTGATGGCCGTGATGGGTCAACCCCAGACGACCGCCGAATACATCCAGGCCACGAGCCGTGTGGGCCGTGCCCACCCCGGACTGGTCGCGGTCATGCTCAACTCGGCTCGTGCGCGCGACCGTTCGCACTACGAGAACTTCCAGCACTACCACTCGGCCCTCTATCGCGAGGTCGAGTCCACCTCCGTCACGCCGTTCTCCGCCCGAGCGCGCGAGCGCGGACTGCACGCGGTGATCGTCGCTCTGGCTCGCATCCTGATCCCGGAGGCCCGTCCGAACGAGGGCGCCGGACGGGTCGATTCCTACGAGCACATCCTTCGCGGGCGTATCAGGTCCCTGCTCCTGGAGCGCGTCCAAGCGGTCACTCCCTCGGAGGTCGCGGCCGTGGAACAGGGCTTCGACGAGTTCGTCGACCGGTGGTGCCAGGAGGCCGACATCCACAACGTGCTGCTGTTCGAACCGAAGCCGGGCAACCGTGCCCCTTCGCTCCTGAAGTCGTACGACGACTCCGAGGACCGTCAGGCGTGGCCCACCCTGTGGAGCCTGCGCGACGTCGACGCCGAGTCCGCCCTGTTCATGGAGGGAACCCGATGACCCCGCCCCCGAGCCGTCGCCGCCGGAGTGCGGCGGACGGCACCGCTCCGGCCCGCACCCTCCCCCGCCGTGGCACGGTCCGCCGGGCTCAGGTGATCAACACGTACGGAGTCGGGTCGCTCATCGCCGTCGACCACGAGTCCTTCGTCGTCTCGGGCCTGGACGAGGCCGACCGCAGCTGGCGCAGGAACGAGTCGCCCGTCATCCATGAACGACGACTGGCCCGGCTGCTCGACGTCGACTTCTTCCGACTTCCGCCGGCGTCCGACGGCGACAGCAAGGACGGCCTTCGGGTCCGCCGCTTCCCTCTGATGCACTCCTGCCCCGAGTGCAACGATCTGCAACCCCATCGGGACTTCGCCCCACCGGCCGGCAGAAGCGTCTGCGGCACGTGCGAGGTGGATCTCGTCCCCTCCCGCTTCGTCGTCGCCTGCGAGGCCGGGCACCTCGACGAGTTCCCTTACTGGCAGTGGGTGCACCGCTCGACCGACCGCGATTCCGCGAGGATCGGCCGGTGTGGCGGCAAACTCAGGATGCGCACGACCGGACGTACCTCGTCGTTGCGATCGATCGTCATCTCCTGCACCTGCGGTCAGGTGCCTGACGTCTCGATGGAGGGCTCCTTCCGCAGGAACGCGCTGAAGGACCTGCGTCTCACCTGCCGCGGTGCCCGTCCGTGGCTCGGTTCCTCCGCGACGGACCCGGCGGGGTGCGGACTCCCGTTGCGCACCCTGCAACGTGGTTCCTCCTCGGTGTGGCAGCCGGTGCTGAAGTCGGCGCTCTCCATCCCCCCGTGGAGCAGTGGCCGGGCCGATCCGCTCGCGGAACACTGGCCGGCTCTACGCCAGTTCACAGACCCCGAGCACATCCGGATCTACCTCCAGGGAGCGTTCCAGGGCAACTGTCCGCTCTCGCTGGACGAGGTCATGGCCCTGCTCGATGCGGAGCGCGAGGAGGATCCCGAGGCCGACAAGACACCCAGCTTCGACCACCGCTATCGCGCCCTCCGCAACAAGGAGTACGAGCGTCTGCGTTCGGGCAACGACGAGAGCGAACAGTCCCGTGACGAGCAGTTCGTCTGCGAGACCCCGCTCGGCGATCCGAGTGTGCTCCAACCGCTCGGGATCGCCGGCCCGATGCTGGTGAAGAAGCTTCGTGAGGTCCGAGCCCTGAAGGCGTTCACCCGTCTCGTCGACGCGGAGTCGACGACCGATCCGAAGGAGATGCCACTCTCCGAAAAGCCACTGCGCTGGCTGCCGGCCATGGAGGTTCGGGGCGAAGGCGTGTTCCTGCGCCTGGACGAGAGTCGCCTGGACACGTGGGAGAAAGCGCCGGCCGTGGCCGCCCGGGTCGAACGCATGCGGACCGCTCACCAACGGATGCTCGAACAGCGGGCCGACGACCCGAGTCGGGCGGTGTCCTCCCCTGCGACGCCCCGCATGGTGCTGCTGCACACCCTGGCCCATGTCCTCATCAACGAGTGGAGTCTGGAAGCCGGTTACCCGTCCGCCTCGTTGCGCGAACGCCTGTACGCCGCGGACGACATGGCCGGGATACTGATCTACACGGCGACGAGCGACTCCGCAGGGAGTCTCGGCGGCCTCGTCGCCCAGGGCGAACCGGAGCATCTGGCCATGACGGTGCGTTCGGCGATCCGACGGGCCGAGTGGTGCTCCTCCGACCCGCTCTGCATGGAGGCCGAGGCGGCCGGCTCGATCGGTACGAATCTCGCTGCCTGTCACGCGTGCGTGATGCTCCCGGAGACCAGCTGCGAGCACAACAACATCCTGCTGGACCGCGCATTGTTGGTCGGCGCACCGGATGAGCCCTCCCCGGGGTTCTTCCAGCAGGTGACGGCAGGCTGAATCGTTCGTCATCGTCGCCCGACCGACAGGGTCGCCTCGTAGCGGCTCTGAGCACGGTCGAGCACCTCGTCCGCGTCGCATCCGTGGGTCCGGAGCCAGCGGAGGAAGTCCGTGATGACGTCGATCACGGACTCCTCCGCCACCGCCCGGCCCACCCTGCCGAAACCGGGTTCATGGCTCCAGGTCGGTGGCCTCAACGTGGCATACATGTTCAACAGCGCCTCGGCTCGCGTCACCGAAGGGTCCACCGTGCCGCCGGCCGGTGACGTGAGACCGGTAGCCAGTTCGCACCACGTCACTTTGTGGTCGTCGTACAGCTGCACACCCCAGCGGTCGGTCAACGCGTCGACGAGTGCCATCCCCCGTCCGCCCTCCTCGTCGACCTCCGCGTCCACGAGGGTGGGCAGGGCCCGCGTGTCCGGGTCGTGCACCTCGACACGCAGTCGCGCGCCTTCCGCGGACAGTACGAGCGAGCCGGGAGTGCCGACGCCGACGTGCGTGACGATGTTGGACACGAGCTCGCTGACGCAGAGCTGCGCCGTGTCGACCAGATCGTCGAGTCCCCACGCCCCCAGGTGGAGCCGTACGGCACGGCGCAGGCGGGCGACTTCCTCGGGGTGCGCGGTGAAGCTCACGTCCCATGACCTTCGCGTGCCTCGATGTCCCTGGATCACGGCGACCTCTCCCATCACGTGCGTTCGTGGCGCGTTCCCGGAGCGTGACCGTTGATCACTCTCCGTCGCTCCGTGACTCCAGAATGATCCGATCTCATCCCGCCGTGCAATGTGCACGGCGGGATTCCCACTTCCGTGTGATTGGCATGCGGCCCTCTTGGCACGAGACTGAACTCTCGCTACGTACCGCAGGGTCGAGGGGAACGACATGGCCGGTTCACCGACGGCGCGCCGTCGGCGTCTGTCGATCGAGCTGAAGAAGCTCCGGGAGAAGAGCGCGCTGACCTGCGCTCAGGTCGGCCAGGCGCTGGACTGGAGCGGTTCCAAGGTCAACCGCATGGAGACGGGCAGCGGGCGGGTCCAGCCCTCGGACGTCGACGCGCTGTGCCGCTTCTACGGCACGAGCGACGAACTGCGCGAATTCCTCAAGTCCCTGGCCCGGGAGGCGAAGACGCGCGGGTGGTGGCAGGTGCACGGAGCGGGTGTGCCCGAGTGGTTCAACATCTACATCGGTCTGGAGCAGGACGCCTCCACGCTCCGCCAGTACCAGTGCGAGCTGCTGCCGGGACTGATGCAGACCGAGGCGTACGCCCGCGAACTGCACACGACCGGCGCCCACATGTCCGCCGAGGACATCGACCGGGCCGTACGCGTACGACTGGAACGACAGGAGATGTTGACGCGTCCCGACGCGCCCGAGGCCTGGTTCGTCGTGAACGAGGGGGCCGTGCGCAACGTCATCGGGGACCGGGAGATCATGCGGGAGCAGCTCGAGAAGGTCCTGGAGACGACCGGGTTGTCGAGCGTGACCCTGCAGGTGCTCCCCTTCGACTCGGGCACGTATCCCGCGACGGGCTCCTTCACCATGCTCGGCTTCCCTGCCCCGGAGGACCCGGACCTGGTGTACCGGGACGGCATCACGGACGCGGTCTACCTGGAGGGCGAGCATCATGTCCGGGAGTACACCCGGGCGTTCGACGGCCTGCGTGCGGCGGCCCTCAGTCCGCAGCGGTCCGCCCGGCTCATCCAGTCCGTCGTGAAGGAGTACTCGAAGTGACGACCGCAGCGCCGACCGACCGCTCCCTCGTCTGGCACACGTCCTCGTACAGCAACGGGGCGGGCGGTGAGTGCGTGGAGTGCGCGATCACCCCGACGCGCGCCCATGTACGGGACACCAAGAAGGTCGGCGGGCCGGTGATCACCGTGACGGGGTCCGTCTGGAGCGTCTTCCTTCAGATGCTCGGGAGGGGGTGATCGCGAAGCCTCTCTCGGAGGCACCGGCGCTCAGAGGTAGGCGACGAGAGGGGAAACGGGGCGATGGCCGGTCCGGACGGCACGTACCGTGAACGGCGGGCTCAGTCGCGGCGGCCCGAACCGATCCCGGCCAGCGCCGTCCCGAGAAGGACGTAGGCGGCGAGGGCCATGACCGGCATGTGCCCGCCCGCGCGGTCGATGTCATCGATGGAGTACCCGGAGAGCCCCGCCCAGACCAGCCCGCCGACGAGTACGAGCACGACGTTGCCGGTCTCACCCATCAGTCGCATGCCGGCCCACAGAAGGAGGGGCATGAGAGTCCAGGAAGCGACTGTGGTGAGCAGGAACTCGAAGAATCCGGAGAATATCGTGGCCTCGTCCGTCGCCGTACTGTCGCTCACCCAGGCGTAACCGGCGGACATCAGGGAGTGGCAGACCACGGTGGCGACGATGACGGTGACGGCGCCCTTGGCGATGCGTGTGTACGGCATGGCGGCGATCCTCGTTCCTCGCAGGCCGTGGGCCCCGGCACGGTGTGCCGGGGCCCACGGACGGTGTGCGGACGAGACCACGGGCGATCTGTCCGTCAGGGTCGGTTGCAGGGCGCGCTCCAGGGCCCGTGGAATGTACCTGAAGGAAACTGACTGCCAACAGGATTCCGGCCGCAGTCCGGGGAGCGGGTGGTGAGTGCGTGGAGTGCGCGATCACCCCGACGTGCGCCCATGGACGGGACAGCAAAACGGTCGACGGGCCGGTGGTCACCGTGACGCAATCCGCCTGGGGCGCCTTCCTCCAGGCGCTCAGGAAAGGATGACCGCGCCGCCTCTCCCGGAGGCGCCGGCGCTCGGAGGCAGGCGACGGACTACGCCTCCCTACCCCCCTCCCACTCCCCCGCCAGCAGCCCCAACACCACCTCGTCCATGAACTCCCCCAGCACCCACGCCGAGGAGCGGAGCACCCCCTCGCGGACGAAGCCGTTGCGTTCGGCGGCGCGGATCATGGCCTCGTTGTCCTCGAGGGTCTCGATCTGGAGGCGTTGCAGGCCTCGCACGGCGAAGGCGTAATAGCAGAGGGCCGCGACCACGTCCGTGCCGTAGCCCTTGCCGCGGGCGGCGGGGAGCAGGCCGATGCCGAGGTGGGCGTTGCGGTGGTGGGTGTCGATGCCCCACAGGTTCGCGGTGCCGATCAGGGTGCCGCCCTCGAGCTCCACCACGGAGAAGGGGGCGCGGTCCTCCGGAGGGTCGTCGACGGTGAGCCGGGGGTCCTTGGCCGTGACCGGCCGCCACGGGCCGCCCTCGGCGCGCGCGGCGTTGACCACGTCGTTGTAGAGCTCGGCCCGCAGGACCGGTAGGTCGTCCTCGTGCCGGTCCCGGAGGCCGACCCTGGTTCCCTTCAGCATGCGGCCCTTCCTATAGGGCCGGGTGGACGGGCGACAATCGATTTACGCGGTGCGCGGGGACCGGGTGGCGTGGTCGGCCCTGTTCTTGTGAAGCTGCCGTCACCCGTCATGCAGCGGAGTGTGACCGACTTCCGGGATCTGTGGTGGGGGCACGCAGGCTGACCCGGTTCTCGTACTCCCGGTGGGCCTCACGCTGAGCCGGGACAGCCGCGGCGCCGTCGAGGGTCTGGCAGAGGTCGAGGAGTCGGCGGTGGACCGCGGGCGCGGCGGCGATGGGGCGGCCTTCCGGGTACGCGGTGCGCACGGCGTCGGTCTTCCGGGCCGGGACGGCCGGGCGGCGTCCGCCTTTGTTGCCCCTCGCCTCTGCGGCGCGCGGTCCGTCGTACGTCAGCTCGCGCTGGAGGCCGCGTTGGAGTTGGCCGGCGGCGGCGAGGGTCGCACCGTGAACTTCACGGTGCACAGGAGTTCTCCGGTGCGCGGGGGGCGGGCGGTGAGGTCCATGGCGGAGAACGCGCCGTCGTGGATGTGCAGGGCGAGGCGGTTGTGGTGCAGCACGTCGAGCACGTCGAGAATGTGCTGGGTGCCGCGTACGAGGCGGAACATCTCGGAGACGTGCACGATGTCGCCCGGCCGCGCGTGCGTCAGCAGCTCGCCGGACTTCGGGCGCTCCAGCGGATGGAGGCGGCTGGAGGTGCCGGCCTCTTCCTCGAAGACGACCGGCTCGTTGACGTCGGCTTCGTTCGGAGCGAGGTTCTGACGGCCGGTCGACTGCTGGCCGGTCGGCACCCGCTGGTGGACCAGGTCGGCCACGCTCATCCTCGTTCCTGTCGGCGCATCGGACCCGAGGTGCCATCAGGCCTTGTCGTCAGCCGTCACCGGACCTGATGGGATCTAGGCCTTTGCCGGACTCCGAAGAGTCCGTTCATGGGAGGCGTGCCGCGCCTGTCGTCATTCGTGTCCGACGACACCGCGGACCGGTAGCAGCGGGCGACTGACATCGCTGGTGCGTCAATCACCATGGTCTTGGTGTTGGTCCTGGCGTGCTGCGCGGTGCAAAGCTGAGGTCTCGTTCCTCCGGCGATCTGACGTGTGATGAGAGGCAGTCTTCTCCGTGGACCTCTTCAAGACGACGAACGGTCCGGTCCAAGGTTTTCGGGTCTCCGCCGACATCGTCGGCGTCCTTGGCATCCCCTATGCCGCCCCGCCGTTCGGCGCCAACCGGTTCCGGGAACCGTTCCCGGCACCGCCATGGACCGGAGTACGGGACTGCACGGCCTTCGGCCCGATCGCCCCCCAGTCGGCGCAACTGCCTGGCTCGCCGATGTGGTCGCCCGACGACGAGGAAATCCTCACCCTCAACGTGTGGACTCCGGCCCCCGAGGGCGGCAGTCTGCCCGTCCTGGTCTGGATCCATGGCGGTGCTTACACCTTCGGTTCCTCAGCTCAGCCCGACTTCGACGGCACCGCGCTGGCCCGCGCCCATCTGGTCGTGGTCACCCTCAACTACCGGCTCGGTTTCGAAGGCTTCGGCCACATCCCCGCCGACGGGGCAACCGCCTACCCGGACAACCGGGGCCTGCTCGACCAAGTCGCAGCTCTGCGCTGGGTCCGTGAGAACATCGCCGCCTTCGGTGGCGATCCTGGCAACGTCACGGTCGCCGGCCAGTCCTCCGGGGCCGCTTCGGTCGCCTGCCTGATGGTGATGGACCGCGCCCGCGGCCTGTTCCACCGCGCCATTGCCCACAGCGCCGCCAGTCCCTGCTACACGCGCGAAATCGCTGCGGCAACCACCCGCGAGATCGCTGCCGCAGCGGGCTGCCCCGCCACACCCGAGGGCCTGAGATCTGCGACTCCGCAGTCCCTGGTCACCGCCTCCGACCAGGTGGTCGACGACTACCGGCGGAACCCCGCCTCCGGGTCCCGCCACTACGACCCCTCGCTCTACGCCCCCGTCCTCGACGGCGACGTCCTGCCCACCGACCCCCTCACGGGGATGGCCGCCGGTGCGACCCGGGGAGTGGACCTGCTGGTCTGCCACACCACGGAGGAGTACTGGCTGCTCGACGCCGTCGGCAGCAGCACGAAGGTCACCACCGACGAACAGCTGGCCCTCTTCGCCGAAGACTTCGGCCTCCCTGACGGCCTGGTGGCCGGCTACCGCGCTGCGATGCCCCACGCCCCGGTGCTCGACATCTACCTCGCCGTCTTCGGGGATCTGCTGTTCGGCGAATACAGCAACCGGCTTGCCGAGCTCCACGCCCAAGCCGGCGGCCAGGCGTTCCTGTCACGGTTCGATCGTCGGCGCACCGGCCCGCACGGGGCCGTCCGGGCATGGCACTGCGCAGACATCCCCTTCGCCTTCGGCAACCTCGACACCGGTTGCCTGGCTTTCCTCATCGGCGGCGCACCCACACCCGCGGACCACGCCTTGGCACGCCGCATGGTGCGCGCGTGGGCCGATTTCGCTACCACTGGAAACCCGGGCTGGCCATCAGTCAGCAACGGCACCGCCCAGGCCAAGATATGGAGCACCGATGACAACCCCGTCCACGACGGGGCCGACCCTCTCCGTGCTCTGTGGACCAGGGCCGACTTCCCCATCCTGTGTCCGTGAGCCGGCACCCGGCGGCCGGTAGTCACCCGTTCTCGTCACGGCGTGCCTCGGGGGCCTGACCGGGCCGTCGCCCCGAGACCAGAGCCGATTCGCCGTCGGGGGTACGCCGGCCCGGCACGGTCGGGGTGGGCAGATCGAGGTCGAGACGCCGGTTCATGTCCAGCTCAAACCGGCCGTGGGGATTCACGTGCGTCCACAACAGCGGGGACAGCGCGCGCCGGTCCGGGCGAGCACCGCCCGGGGTTACGCTGGATCCATGGAGTGCCTCGCCGCCTGGCGTACGCGTCACTGAGGGCCTCGCTCGCCGCCGACGTCTCCGGCCGGGAGCGGGCCGACCGATGCCCCCTTCCCTCCGGGCGTCCAGTCCTCAGCCCTCAGCCCTGAAAGGCGCACTCCCATGCGCATCCGCGCGTACACCCCGCGGGATCTCGCCTCCCTGACCGACCTGACCATCGAGACCTTCCGGCCGTTCCACGAGGACTCCTTGCGCCCCCTGGTGGGCGAGGCCGTCTTCGCCCGCCTGCACGGTGACTGGCGCGAGGACTACCGCAGGCAGGTCCCCGGACTCCACGCCCCCGAGCGGCACCGGTACGTGGCGGTCGCCGAGGCCGACGACGGCGTCGCCGGTTACGTGGCGTGGAGCGTCGACCCGGACCGCCGGAGCGGCACCGTCAGCCACCTCGCCGTCTCGGCCGGCCACCGCCGCCACCGCGTGGGCACCGCCCTGTGCGAGCACGCCTTCGCGCGGATGCGGGGCCTCGGGGCCGAGGTGGTCGAGATCGGGACCGGAGGCGACCCCTTCCACGCGCCCGCCCGTGCCCTCTACGAGCGCCTCGGGTGCACCGCGCTGCCCACCGCGGTCTACTACCGGCGGCTCTGAGCCGGGCCCGGGACGGGCGCCCACGCCCCCTTTCCGCGCCCGTCCCGGGCGCCTCGTCCGGTCGGTTCGGTCGGTCCGGCCGGCGCGTCCGGTGACCGCCCCGCCCGGAGAAGGGCGACCGTGTGCGTCGGCACGCCCCTTACCGTGGCCGGATGTTCGACCGTCTCGAGATCAAGGTGTTGCCGCGGGGGCCCAGGTGGGCTGCTCAGGTGCGGTTCTGGATCAATGGTGAGGACCTGGTCGCGGAGGGGGTCGACGAGGGGGGCCGGGGGCCGTACGCGGCCGACGTGCTGCCGGACGACCGCCCCAGTCCGCTGCGGGCGACCGGTGAGGCGCGCCGTCTGGCGCTGGGGGAACCGGAGTGCACCGGCGGCTGCTGCGGCTTCCTGACGGTGGTCGTGCAGCGGTGCGGCGGGATCGTGCAGTGGTCCGACTGGGAGGTCCCGGCGGGCGGGCCGTACGCCCCCGCACCCCGGTTGCCGGACTTCCACTTCGACGCCGACCGGTACGACGCCGAAGTGGCCCGGGCGGAGGCCGGCAGGACGCCGGGCGGCCCTCGCCGGAACCGGTGACCGGCCGCCGCCCGCCCCTCAGCCCGTCCCCGTGATCCTGTCCACCGCCTCCCGCGTCGCCGACCGGTCCGGCGGGTCGTCGTCGAGGGCGCGGTGGAGGGTGAGGCCCTCGATCAGGGCGTCGAGGCGGCGGGCCGTGTCCGCCGCGAAGTGGCGTTCCAGCAGGGCGCGGCTGCGGCGCATCCAGTGGACGCACAGGGCGCGGTACGGCTCCCGGCGGGCCGCCAGCGTGTACAGCTCCTGGACGAGGACCAGGTCGCGGCGCGGGCCCTCGGAGAGGGTGTGGACGAGGTCGGTGACCGCCTCGCGGGCCTCCTCGGGGGTGGTGGCGCCGGCGAGGTGCCGTTCGAAGACGGCGACCACGTGGTCGGCGTAGCCGGTGAACGCCTCGAGGAGCAGCTCGTCGATGCCGGTGAAGTGGTACGTCATCGAGCCGAGCGGCACCCCGGCGCGGGCGGCGATCTTGCGGTGGGAGACGCCGGCGACGCCCTCCTCGGCGATCAGGTCGAGCGCCGCCGTGAGGATCCGCTCGCGGCGGCGGGGGTCGGTGTGTCCGGTGGCCATGGGTGCTGCTCGTGGCGGGTCGTCAGAGCGTGCGGACGGGGCGGGCCGGGTTGCCGACCGCCACGACGTTCGCCGGGATGTCCTTGGTGACCACCGCGCCGGCGCCGATGACCGTGTTGTCGCCGATGGTGACGCCGGGGCAGACGATCGCGCCGCCGCCGATCCAGACGTTGTCGCCGATGGTGATGGGCCGGGCCGCCTCCAGCTTGTCGCGGCGGGGCTGCGGCTCCACCGGGTGGGTGGGGGTGAGCAGTTGGACGTTCGGGCCGATCTGGCAGTCCTCGCCGACGGTGATGGCGGCGACGTCCAGCGCGGTGAGGTGGTAGTTGACGAAGGTGCGGGCGCCGATGCTGATGTTGCTGCCGTAGTCGACGTACAGGGGCGGGCGGATCTCGACGTCCTCGCCGACGGAGCCGAGGAGTTCGGCGAGGACCGCCCTGGCCTGGTCCCGTTCGTCCAGGTAGGTGGCCTGGTAGCGGGCGGCGAGCCGCATCGCGCGCTCCAACCGGCGGCCGATCTCCGGGTCGTCGGCGATGTACAGGTCGCCCGCGCGCATCCGCTCCAGGTTCGTGCGCGGATCGTCCGCGAAGTAGTCCGTCGTCATGCGTACGATCGTACGCTCCCGCGCGCCCGGAGCGTACGGTCGTACGCCCTCCGCGCGACGAGCGCCCCCGCGCCGGGCGGGGCGCGGGGGCGCTCGTCGGTGAGGAATCGGTGAGGAGGGGGAGCTACGGCGCGGCCGTCACGCCGCCGGGGTCAGCTCCGCCCGGCCGAACAGCAGGGCGTAGCCGGGCGGGAGCTGGTCCAGGACGCGGGTCACCAGCCCGTCGCCGACCAGCGGCGGCAGGACGCTGAGGACGGAGCTGACGTCCCAGCGGGCCGTGGCCGGGGTCGCGCCCTCGATGCGGGCCGCCACCGAGTCGACGAACTCGGCCGCCGTGAGCCGGCGGGTCGCCGGGATCTGCGAGGCGACCACCCGCGCGGCCTCCTCGGGCAGGGCGCGGGCCAGGTCGACGCGCTCGTCCCCGACCACGTGGCCGCCCAGGGCGGACAGGACGATGCGGGTGACGCTCTCCGCCTCCGACCGCGTCGGGTACTGCCCGGCCTCCCGTACGGCGTCGACGAGTTCGCGCCAGGCGGGGTCCTGCGCCGGGCGCTGCCCGGGCGCCGGGGCGGCGCCTCCGGGCTGCGGGATCGTGGGCCTCTGCGGCGTCAGCGTGGTCATCCGAAGCTCCTCTCCTTCTCCGGTGTTCGGTTCTCCGGGGCCGGGGTGCCGGTCGGTCGGGTCGGCCCGGTGGTCCGGTCGGTCCGGTGGGCCGTCGCCCGCCCCGGGCGTACGGCGTGGGGGCGCGCCCCGCGGGCCGGAGGGGGAGGCCGCGGGACGCGTGGAAGGGGTGGGCGCGTGTCAGGCTGCGAGCTGCTTGCGGCTGTCGCCGCCCGTGATCCGGATGCGGCGCGGCTTGGCCGCTTCGGCCACCGGGATGCGCAGGGTCAGGACACCCGCGTCGTACGCGGCGTCGATGCGCTCGGTGTCCAGGGTGTCGCCGAGGAAGAGCTGCCGGGTGAAGGTGCCGGTCGGACGCTCGGCGACCACCGTCTCCGCGTCCTCGGGGGCCGACGGACGGCGCTCGGCGCGGACGTTCAGGACGTTGCGCTCGACGTCGAGCTCGATGGTCTCCGGATCGATGCCGGGGATGTCGAAGTGAACGACGAAGTCGTCCCCTGCCCGGTAGGCGTCCATCGGCATCGCCGACGCGCGGGCGGCCGGGCCGAAGACCTGCTGCGTGAGCCGGTCGAGGTCACGGAAGGGGTCGGTGCGCATGAGCATCACAGTCCACTCCTTTCTGTGAAGTCGTCTGTGCGATGCCCAACGGGTCAATTCCTTATATAACCCATCGAGAGGAAAGTTGACAACTCCCGACTCAGTTTTGGGCGGGCGGTTGCTCCGGGGCTGGTGGCAGGGGGCGCCCTCAGGCGCGTTAGCCTCGAGGTCCGTGGTTTTCCGCGCCCCGCGGGGCGCAGTGGCAGGAGGCAGCAGGCATGGCGAAGGTTCCCAGTTCGGTCGTGGCCGCGAGCGGGCTCGTCGGCGGGTACGGCGTGGCCCGCTGGACCCGTAAGCGGCAGCTCGGCGGGGTCGTGCTCGCCGCCGCCGGGGTCGCCGCCGCCCAGCAGTGGCGGGAGCGGGCGGGCGGCCCGGCAGCCGGCGCGCTGTCGGCGGCGTACGTGGCCGCCTTCGCCGGGTCGCACCCGCTGGCGAAGAAGGTCGGCGCCTGGCCCGCCGTGTTCGGGGTGGCCGGCGCGGTCGCCCTCGCGTCGTGGGCGGTGGCCGACCGGCGGGGCTGAACCCCGCCCGCCGTACGCGCGCGGACGCCCCTACACACACAGCCGTACGCGTACGGACACCTCACGGCCGTACGCGCGCGGGCGCCCGGCTCCGGCCTGCGGCGGCCGGCGCCGGGCGCCCGGGGGAAGCGGTCCCCCCTCGGGCCTCGGGCCCCGGTGTCACCTGCTCGTCGGTTCCCCCTGCGGCTTCGCCGCCGACAGCGGGGTGGCGATGTCCTCCAGGGAGCGCCGCTCCGCGTTCACCGCGAGGAACACCGCCACGATGCCCGCCGCGACCATCAGGCCCGCGCCGATCTGGAAGGCCAGGACCGCGTCGGACACCACGCCGGACTCGGTGAGGCTCGCGAAGATCAGCGGGCCGCTGATGCCGCCCGCGGCGGTGCCGACGGCGTAGAAGAAGGCGATGGACATGGCCCGGGTCTCCATCGGGAAGATCTCGGAGACCGTGAGGTAGGCGCTGGAGGCGCCCGCCGAGGCGAAGAACAGGACCACGCACCAGCAGGCCGTCATCGTGGTCGCGTCCAGCGAGCCGCGGTCGAACAGCCAGGCCGTGGCGAACAGCAGCACGCCCGACAGCACGTACGTGCCGGAGATCATGATCCGCCGGCCGACCGTGTCGAACAGCTTGCCCAGCAGCAGCGGGCCCAGGAAGTTGCCGAGCGCGATGACCGCGAAGTAGTAGCCGGTGTTGCCGGAGGGGACGTCGAAGAACTGGGTGAGGATCGCGCCGTAGCCGAAGGTGATGGCGTTGTAGAGGAACGCCTGGCCGACGAAGAGCGCGAACCCGAGGGCCGCCCGCTTGCGGTACTTGGCGAAGACCGTGCGGGCGATCTCGCTGAAGGTGGTGCGCTTGCGCTGGCGGATGACCATCTCGCCCTCGGCGGGGGGCAGCGGTTCGCCCCGCTCCTCCTCGACCATCCGCTCGGCGCCGCGGACGATCTGCTCCGCCTCCTCCTCCCGGCCGTGGATCAGCAGCCACCGTGGACTCTCGGGAACGTGCCGGCGCACGAGGAGGATCACCAGCGCCAGGACGGCGCCCAGGGCGAAGGTCAGCCGCCAGCCGACGTTCACCGCGAAGATCGACGTGTTCAGCGCGACGATCGACAGCAGCGCGCCGCCGACGGCGCCCAGCCAGTAGCTGCCGTTGATGACCAGGTCGACGCGCCCCCGGTACCGCGCCGGGATCAGCTCGTCGATCGCGGAGTTGATGGCCGCGTACTCGCCGCCGATGCCGAAGCCGGTGAGGAAGCGGAAGAGGAAGAACCACCAGGTGTCGAAGGACAGCGCGGTCAGCGCGGTCGCCCCGAGGTACACGGCCAGGGTGATCAGGAAGAGCTTCTTGCGGCCGTAGACGTCGGTCAGCCGGCCCCAGAAGAGGGCGCCCGTGCAGGCGCCCGTCACGTAGAGCGCCGCGGCGATGCCGGTGATCTGACCGGACGTGATGTCCAGGCCGCTGCCGGGCTCCGCCAGCCGGCTGGCGATGTTGCCGACGATGGTGACTTCCATCCCGTCCAGGATCCAGACGGTGCCCAGGCCGATCACGATGGACCAGTGCCACCGGGACCACGGAAGGCGGTCCAGACGCGCGGAGATGTCGGTCGTGATGGTGCGCCCCGTCCCGGGCTGCGCTGTCGCCATGGGCTCCCTCCTCGACGAAGTGAACCCCGTCTGCCCCGAGCCCGCCGGTTTCACGCCCGGGGCGCACCCGCCCCGGCTCGCCCGGTACGGTCCCGCCCGCGCCCCCTGCGCGCCCCTTACGCGCCCAGCGCCTGCGAGATCGTGTAGATCACCAGGCCCGCCAGGGAGCCGACCACCGTGCCGTTGATGCGGATGAACTGCAGGTCGCGGCCGATGTTGGCCTCGATCTTCTTCGTCGTGTGCTCGGCGTCCCAGCTCGCCACCGTGTCCGTGATCAGGGAGGTGATCTCCTTGCGGTAGGTGGTCACCACGTACACCGCGGCGCTCTCCAGCCAGCCGTCGACCTTGCCCTGGAGCTTGGGGTCGAGCGACAGGCGGGCGCCCAGCGACAGCAGCGACGCCCGCAGCCGCAGCCGCAGCTCGCTGCGCTCGTCCTCCGCAGCCGAGACGATCATGCCCCGTGCGGCCGTCCAGGCGGACGCGATCAGGTCCTGCACCTCGCTGCGGCCCAGGATGTCGCCCTTGAGGCGCTCGACGCGGGCGCGGGTGTCGGTGTCGGACTGGAGGTCGGTCGCGAAGTCCGTCAGGAAGCGGTCCAGGGCGCCGCGCGCGGGGTGGCCGGGCATGTCGCGCATCTCGGTGACGAAGCGCAGCAGTTCCTTGTAGACGCGCTCGCCGACCTTGCGGTCCACGAACTTGGGCGTCCAGCCGGGGGCGCCGCCGTGCACGGCGTCCATCACGGCGTCGCTGTGCAGCACCAGCCAGTCGTGGGCGCGGGAGACCACCACGTCCACCGCGCGCTTGTGGCCGCCGTCGGTGACGATCCGCTCCAGCATCTTGCCCATGCCGGGCGCGATCTCCTGGGCCTCGGCGCGGCGGGTGATCGCCTCCCCGACGACCGCCTGCACGTCGGAGTCGCGCAGCACCGTCAGCGCGCCGCGCAGGGCCGCCGACGCCTCGGCGGTGACCCGGTCGGCGTGCTCGGGGACGGCGAGCCAGGCGCCGAGTCTGCTGCCGATGCCGACGGCGCGGAGCCGTCCGCGCACGACGTCCTCGGAGAGGAAGTTCTCCCCGACGAAGTCGCCGAGGGCGGTGCCGAGCTGGTCCTTCTTGGTGGGGATGATCGCGGTGTGCGGGATGGGCAGGCCCAGCGGGTGCCGGAAGAGGGCGGTGACGGCGAACCAGTCGGCCAGCGCGCCGACCATGCCCGCCTCGGCCGCCGCGGCGACGTACCCCGCCCAGGCGCCGGCGCCCCGGTGGGAGGCCCACTCGGCGAGGACGTAGACGAGGGCGACGAAGACCAGCAGACCGGTGGCGATGAGCTTCATCCGGCGCACCCCGCGCTGCTTCTCCTCGTCCGCGGGGCTGAACGTCGTCATCGCCCGGTTCGTGGCGGCGCCCGTGCGGGCGTGCCGCTCGGCGGCGTCCCGGTCCTCGGTGTCCGCCGTCTCAGTCCGTTCCATCCGCTCCACCCGTTCGACGCTCCCTCACCCATTGTCCCTTCCTGACCGACTCCCGGAACGGAACAGGAGTTCCCGGCGTCTGTCCGTGGGGGGTCGTCCCGGGGCGTCACCCAGGGGTACCCCCGGTGCTTCCGGACACCCCGGGCCGCTCGGAAGCACCCTGACAGGGCCCGCCCGGGTCCGCTTCCCGGGGCCGCCCGGACGACCGCCGGCCGCGTCCCGCGCACGGTCCCCCCCGCCCTGGCCCACCATGGTGCGTCGGACCGGAGCCGCCCGCGGCTCCCGCCTCCCGAGGAGAACGGAGCAGCATGACCCGGCGTCGTGACGGGGGCCCGGCGGTGCCGCCCCCTGCACCGGAGCCCCCCGCCCGGCAAGGGCGCCCCGCGCGGTACGGGGCGCTGCTCGCCGCGGTCGTCGCGGCGGTCGTCTCCGTGTCGGCCGTGATCTTCGTCGGGGTGTCGGCCGACGGCGTACACGGGCGGGACGCCCTCGCGCGGGGGGCCGGCCGGTCCGGGAACCCCGTCGCGCCCGCCTCCGCCGGTACCTGGGTCACCGCCTGGGCGACCGCGCCGGGCGGCGGCGAACCCGGCACGGAGAGCGTCGGTCTGGCCGGCCGGTCCGTGCGGAACGTCGTGCGCGCCGACGCCGGCGGCACCCGCGCCCGCGTCACGCTGTCCAACCTCCACGGCCGCACCCCCCTCACCCTCACGCACGCGTCGATCGCCGTCTCCGCCGGTCCGGACACCGCCGCCGCGCTCACGGACACGATGCGCGCCCTCACCTTCGCCGGGAGCCCGTCCGTCGTCGTCCCGGCGGGCGGGCAGGTGGTCAGCGACGCCGTGCGCGTGCGGATCCCGCGCGACGGGCACGTGCTGATCAGCACGTACTCGCCCGTCCCGTCCGGGCCGGTGACGTACCACGAGCACGCCCGGCAGATCTCCTGGGTCGCCGAGGGGGAGCACACCCGCGACACCACCGGGACGGCCTACGACGGGCGGAGCACCGTCTGGCGGTACGTGACCGCGCTGGACGTGCTGAGCGACGACTCCGAGGGCACGGTCGTCGTCCTCGGCGACTCCCTCACCGACGGCATCTCCGCCACCGTCGGCGCCGACGCCCGCTGGCCCGACGTGCTGTCCGACCGGCTGCGCACGGCCCTCGCGGCCGGCCGCGACCTCCCCCGCTACAGCGTCGTCAACACCGGGCTCAGCGGGAACCGCGTGCTCACCGACGGGCCCGGGCTGCCGCCGCGCAACCCCAGCGCGCTGCGCCGCTTCGACCGGGACGTGCTGGGCCGCGCCCGCGTCCGGGTCGTGGTCGTCGCGCTCGGCATCAACGACATCCTCCGCGCGCCGGGCACCGCCGACCCCGAGCGGATCGTGGGCGGGCTGAAGGCCCTGACCGAACGGGCGCACGCCCGGGGGCTCAAGGTCGTCGGGGCGACGCTCATGCCGTACCGCGGGCACCACGGGTACACCCCGGCCGGGGAGGACGTGCGGCAGCGGGTCAACGCGGAGATCCGCGACGGCGGCGTGTTCGACGAGGTCGTGGACTTCGACGCGGCGGTGCGCGACGGGTACGACCCGCGCCGGTTCCGGGCCGGCCACGACTCCGGGGACGGGCTGCACCCCAGCGACGAGGGGTACGCGCGGATGGCGGAGGCGTTCGGGCTGACGGCGCTGAAGGGCGGGGCCCCGGCCCGGCTGTGACCCGCCGCCGGACCGGCGGGAAGGGTCAGCCCTCCTCCGGCCGCCGCTCGCGCCGCTCCCGCACGCCGTGCAGGTCCAGCGGGTCGTGCAGGCGGCGGGACTCCTCCAGCTCCCGGCGGTGCCGCTCGGCGTGGTCCAGGTGCTCCTGCCGCTGCTGCTCCCTCTGCTCCAGGTGCTGCCGGCGCCGCTCCTCCTTGCGCTCCAGCTTCTCCCGGCGCCGCTCCTCGCGCAGCCGCTGCCGCTCCGCGCGGGGCAGCTTGCGCTGCACGCCGACCCCGCCCCAGAAGGCGAACCCGGTGACGATCACGCGCGGGGCGCCCGGCTCGGCGGGCACGCCCTCCTCGCGGTGGTCGAAGCCGCCCATGACGCCGACGCCGCGCACCACGACCTCCACGCCGGGCGGCACGGTCACGTCGATCCCGCCCATGATCGCGACGGCGTTGACGACGATCTCGCGGTCCGCGAAGTTCGCCTCGCGCAGGTCGATCTCGCCGCCGCCCCAGAAGGCGAGGCAGTTGAGGCGCCGGGGCGCCGTCCACCGCCCCTTGCGCTGGAAGCCGCTCATCACGGCGACCGCCCAGGTCGACGTCCCCGAGTCGTCCCCGCCGACGATGCGGTCCGCCCAACCGCCGCCCGGCGCCGGGTCCTTCGTCAGCGAGACCGAGGGCGCGACCGTCGCACCGGAGACGGGCAGGTCACGGGTGATCGGCGCGAGCTCCCCGTAGGTGCGCGCCTGATAGGTGGCGTCCAGCCGCTCCTGGAACTCCTCCATGTCCAGACGGCCCTCCGCGAGGGCGTCCCGGAGGACTTCGGCGACCCGTTCGCGGTCGGCGTCGGAGGCACGGAGGTCCGGGGCGGGTGCGTCGTCGGTCATACCCAGCAGCCTACGAGTCATCCCCGTCGCACGGCTACGAGGACCGCGTCGGCGCCCGCCCGGCCCGCTCCGCGTACATCTTGGCGATGACCGCCTCGATGTCCGGCTCCCGCACCGACAGGTCGACCAGCGGGTAGCGCTCCGCGATCCGCGCCACCAGCCCGGCCGCGGACTGCGACGCCGGGAACGCCACCCACTGCCTCGGCCCGTCCACCCGCACCACCCGGGCGGGTCCGGGCACCTCGACCGGCGGGCACTCCCGCTCCAGGTCCACCACCAGCGTCCGCTCGCTCTCCCCCACCTCGTGCAGCCCGGCGAGCGCCCCGTCGTACACCAGCCGGCCGTGGTCGATGACCATCACGCGGGAGCACACCTGCTCGATGTCCTGGAGGTCGTGCGTCGTCAGCAGCACCGTCGTGGAGCGCTCCGCGTTCACCTGCCGCAGGAACTCCCGCACCCGCGTCCTGGACACGACGTCCAGGCCGATCGTCGGCTCGTCCAGGTACAGCACCTCCGGGTCGTGCAGCAGCGCCGCCGCGATGTCCCCGCGCATCCGCTGGCCCAGCGAGAGCTGCCGCACCGGCACCTCCAACAGGTCGCCCAGGTCCAGCAGTTCGACCAGCCGGGCGAGGTTCTCCCGGTACCGGCCGTCGGGGATGCGGTACATGCGGTGCACCAGCTTGTACGAGTCGATCAGCGGGAGGTCCCACCACAGCGTGGTGCGCTGCCCGAACACCACCCCGATGCGGTGCGCCAGCCGGGTCCGCTCCCGCGACGGGTCGATCCCGGCGACCCGCAGCCGGCCGCCGCTCGGGGTGAGGATGCCCGTCAGCATCTTGATCGTCGTCGACTTCCCGGCGCCGTTCGGCCCGATGTAGCCGACCATCTCGCCGCGCGCCACCCTGAAGGAGATCGCGTCCACGGCCCGCACCCGGCGCCGCTCCCGCCGCAGCAGTCCCTTGCGCCTGCGCACGTCGAAGACCTTCTCGACCCGGTCCAGTTCGATGAACGCCTCCGGTCCGCCACCGGCGTCCGGTCCGGCTGTCGTGTCCATCCGCCCGCTCAACTCCCCACGCTCCTGTACGACCTGAGACCGGTCCGCCACGCCAGACCCGCCAGCGCGCAGCACCCCGCCGCCACCAGCGGCGACGCGAACGCCGCCCACCCCGGCAGCGCCAGCGGGTACGGGCGCCCCAGGACATGGGCGGCGGGCACCCAGTTGACGAAGGCGAGCGGCAGCACGAACGTCACCCCGCGCACCAGGTCCTTCCCGAACACCGCCGGCGGGTACTGCAGCATCGTCGTCCCGCCGTACGTGAACGCGTTCTGCACCTCCGCCGCGTCCTGCGCGTAGATCTGGAACGCCGCGCCCGCCACGAACACCGCCATGAAGATCGCCGCGCCGGCCACCACCATCAGCGGCACCAGCAACGCCTTCGCCACCGTCCAGTCGACGTCCGCCGCCACCAGCGCCCAGCCCAGCACCACCACGCCCTGCGCGACCCGGCCGAGGCGGCGCAGCGAGAAACGGTCCCCGCCGACCTGCGCGAGCACCGGCACGGGCCGCACCAGCAGCACGTCGAAGGAGCCGTCCCGGATCCGCGACCCCAGATGCTGCATCGAACCCGCCGCGAGATGCGCGAGCCCGAACGACGTCACCGACGCCGCGTACAGGAACGCCACCTCCGGCAGCGACCAGCCGGCCAGCGAGTCGACCTGCGAGAACATCAGCAGGATCCCCACGAAGTCCAGCCCCGTCATCACCAGGTTGCCCAGCAGCATGACCACGAACGACACCCGGTAGGTCATGCCGGACCGCATCCACATCCCGGCGATCATCCGGTACGCCCGCAGTCCCTCCCGCACCCCGCCGCGCTCAGCCACCCTGCACCACCACCCGGCGCGTGGCCGCCGACTGCACCAGCCGGCCCGCCGCCAGCAGCACCGCCGCCCACCCCGCCTGGAAGGCGAACGCCCCCGCCACCGCCGTCTCCCCCATCAGCACGTCCGCCGGCACCTGCAGCTGCGCCGCCCACGGCAGCGCCCGCGCCACGTCGCCGAACCCTCCCGGGAAGACGTTCAGCGGCAGCACCATGCCCGAGAAGAACGCCCCGAGGATCATCATCACCTGGCTCACGCCCGTGCCGTCCAGCAGCCAGAACACGCTCAGCGCCATCAGGTAGCGGATCGCGAAGCTCACCACGGCCGCCAGCGCCAGCGCCACCGCGAACCACGCCCAGGTGTCGAAGCGCGAGGGCAGCGCCGTCGGGAAGAACAGCCCGCCCACCAGGAACGGCACCACCCCCCGCCCCAGCAGCTGGAACACCGCCCGGCCCAGGTCGCCCGCCAGCCACCACAGCTGCAGATCCGCCGGCCGGTACAGGTCCACCGCGATCTCACCGGTGCGGATGCGCTCCATCAGCTCCGCCTCGACGCCCCCGCCCTGCAGCGCCAGCGCCGCGAACAGGCACTGCCCCAGCCACACGTACGTCACCGCCTGCGCCTGGTCGTACCCGCCGAGGCCCGGACGCTCGTCCCACAGCGCCAGGTACGTGTACACGAGGATCAGCCCGAACACCGTGTTGGTGAACACCCCGGCCGCGGTCGCCATCCGGTACGACGCGTACCGCCGGAACCCCCGCACCGCCACGGCCAGGTACAACCGTGCCGCACCCACGCCTTCCGCCCCCCTTCCGCCGCCCGCACCGAAGCGCTGGAGCCTACGGCGCGCGGAAGATCCGCCGCCACGGGTTTTCCGGCCCGTCCTCCGGTCAGGTGAACACCCGGCGCCGCCGTACGGGTGACAAGCCGCACGGTGCGCGACGCGCGTCGCCGCCCGGCGAACGCGACGACGGGTGCGACAGTCTTCAATGAGAGGACGCACGAGGCGTACGCACACGCATGAGGCGTACCGGAACGAACGAGGCGAATCAGGAGTCCGTGCACGACATGAGCGACGAGCCGCAGCCGAAGAAGCCCCGTCCGGACCGGGCATCACACGAGCCTCAGGCGGCCGACGCCCCGCAGCGGAAGAACGGCGGCGAGGCCCCTGACACCGGCCCCCGCGACGCCACACCGGCCGGCGACCCGCCCGGCGCCACACCGGACGCCCCACGGACGGACGACCCCGCCCTCACACGAACGGACGAACCCGGCGGAAAAAGCGGAACCGGACCCGCCGCGGCGAAGAGAGCCGCCCGCGAGGAACGCCGGGCCGCCCTCAAGGCCCGCCGCACCGGCTGGCGCCGCCTCGTCCCCACCCGGCGCATGGTCCTCGGCACGTTCCTCGTCACCGCCCTGCTCCTCGCCGGCGGCTTCCTCCTCGGCTACGCCCTCGTCCAGATCCCCGCCGCCAACGCCCTCGCCACCCAGCAGGCCAACGTCTACCTCTACGCCGACGGCTCCGTCATCGCCCGCGACGGCGAGGTCAACCGCGAGAACGTCGCGCTCTCCCAGATCTCCGAGGACGCCCGGCACGCCATGCTGGCCGCCGAGGACCGCGACTTCTACACCGCGTCCGCCGTCGACCCCCAGGCCATGGTCCGCGGCGCCTGGAACACCCTCACCGGCAAGGGCAAACAGTCCGGCTCCACCATCACCCAGCAGTACGTGAAGAACTACTACCTGCGCCAGGAACAGACCATCACCCGCAAGGTGAAGGAGTTCTTCATCGCCATCAAGCTGGACCGCAACCAGACCAAGGACGAGATCCTCGAGGGCTACCTCAACACCAGCTTCTTCGGCCGCGGCGCCTACGGCATCCAGGCCGCCGCCCACGCCTACTACGGCATGGACGCCTCCGAACTCGACGCCGGCCGCGCCGCCTACCTCGCCGCCCTCGTCAACGCCCCCAGCCAGTACGACGTCGTCGCCCACCCCGAGAACCGCGCCTTCGTCGAGGACCGCTGGAACTACGTCCTCGACGGCATGGTCGACGAAGGCTGGCTCGACCCCGCCGAACGCGCCCGCCTCACCTTCCCCGTGCCCCAGCGCACCACCCACTCCACCGGCATGTCCGGCCAGCGCGGCTACATCGTCAACGTCGTCAAGGAACACCTGATCGACAACGAGATCGTCGACGAGGCCTCCCTCGACGCCGGCGGCTACCGCATCACCACCACCCTCCAGAAGGACAAGCAGGACGCCTTCGTCAAGGCCGTCGACGACAACCTCATGGACCGCCTCGACCAGGAGAACCGCGAGGTCGACACCTACGTCCGCGCCGGCGGCGCCTCCCTCGACCCGAAGACCGGCAAGGTCGTCGCGATGTACAACGGCGTCGACTACGTCAAGCAGTACACCCCCAACGCCACCCGCCGGGACTTCCAGACCGGCTCCGCCTTCAAACCCTTCGTCTTCACCGCCGCCGTCGAGAACGACTCCCGCACCCAGGACGGCCGCCCCATCACCCCGAACACCCGCTACGACGGCACCAGCGAACGCCCCGTCCAGGGCTGGCCCGGCGAACGCTACGCACCCGAGAACGAGGACCACGAGGACTACGGCGACATCACCGTCAGCGAGGCCACCGACAAGTCCGTCAACGCCGTCTACGCCCAGATGGCCGTCGACGTCGGCCCCGACAAGGTCCGGCAGACCGCCATCGACCTCGGCCTCTCCCCCGACACCCCCAGCCTCGACGACGCCGGCCCCTCCATCGCCCTCGGCGTCGCCACCGCCAGCGTCCTCGACATGGCCCAGGCGTACGCCACCCTCGCCCACCACGGCAAGCACACCCCGTACACCCTCGTCGAGAAGATCACCCACAACGGCCGCCAGATCACCCTCCCCGTACGGCCCACCCGGCAGGCCGTCAGCCGCGAGGCCGCCGACACCACCACCTCCGTCCTCAAGGGCGTCGTCGAGAACGGCACCGCCACCGCCGCCCAGACCTCCGGCCGCCCCGCCGCCGGCAAGACCGGCACCGCCGAGGAGGACACCGCCGCCTGGTTCGCCGGCTACACCCCCGACCTCGCCACCGTCGTCGCCGTCATGGGCCAGGACCCCGTCACCGCCGGCCACAAGTCCCTCTACGGCGCCATGGGCCTGCCCCGCGTCAACGGCGGCGGCGCCCCCGCCGAGATCTGGGGCCAGTACACCCGCGACGCCCTCGAGGGACAGCCCGTGCGCTCCTTCGACCTGCGCCTCCAGCCCGGCGCCGACGAAAGCCGGCCGCCCGCCCCCGACGACGGCACCGGCCCGTCCTCCTCCGACGGGCCCTCCGCCCCCGACACCCCCGGCACCCCCGACACCCCCGGCGCCACGCCCCCCGACGACGAGGACACCGGCAGCGGCACCCCCGACGGCGGCGACAGCGGCACCGGCGACGACAGCGGAGAAGGCGGAAACGGCGAGAGCGGCAGGAACGGCGAGGACCAGGACGGCACCGGAGGGACCACCGGCTCCCCCACCGGCGGCGGCACCGGCACGGGAGGCGGAGACACCGGCGGTCCCACCGACGACGGCTCCAACCGCGACGAACTCCCCGGCCCCGGCGGCCTCAGCGGCGCCCTCGACGGACGCCGCTGGAACTGACGCCGGCGCCGTGACGCCGGGACGACCGGCTCAGTGACCCGACGTCGCCTTCAGCCCCACCACGGCCACCACCAGCAGACAGACGAAGAAGATCCGGGCCGCCGTCACCGGCTCCCCCAGCACCACCATGCCCAGCACCGCCGCCCCGGCCGCACCGATCCCCACCCACACGCCGTACGCCGTCCCGATCGGCAGCGTCCGCGCCGCGTACGACAGCAGCAGCATGCTCGACACGATGCCCGCACCGGTCAGCACACTCGGCCACAGACGGGTGAACCCGTCCGTGTACTTCATACCGATCGCCCAGCCGACCTCGAGCAGACCGGCGACCACCAACAGAACCCACGCCATGACAGGCACCTCCGGGACACGACAGCGAAACGGGGGTGCGTCGTCTTTGCCTTCACCCCGGTACGGCGCGTCTCGTCGGGACCCGCACGGCCGGGCCGCACAGGACCTCCCACGGTAGCCCACCCCGTGAAAAGGGCCGGTGACACCCGTCACCGGCCCTTCACGACACCGGACTACAGGTACAGACCGGTCGAGTCCTCCGACCCCTCGAAACGGTCCGCGGCCACCGCGTGCAGATCCCGCTCCCGCATCAGCACGTACGCCGTCCCGCGCACCTCGACCTCCGCACGGTCCTCCGGATCGAACAGCACCCGGTCACCCGGCTCCACCGTCCGCACGTTCTGACCCACCGCGACCACCTCGGCCCAGGCCAGCCGACGGCCCACCGCCGCCGTCGCGGGGATCAGGATGCCGCCCCCCGAACGCCGCTCGCCCTCACCGGTCTCCTGCCGCACGAGCACACGGTCGTGCAGCATCCGGATCGGCAGCTTGTCCTGCGGGGAACTGTCGTTTCTGTTGGCGCTCACAGTCTGAAACCTACCTGCCTCGACGACGGACCTACGCGGGAGGGGTGACCGACGGACCGCACCTCAGCCCCGCCGCCGACGGGACCCCACCACCAGCAGCCCCACGACCCCCGCCACCAGCAGCCCCACCGGGACCACCCGCTCCAGCCGCGGCGCGCCCGCCTCGTCCACGAACTGCGCCTTCACCTCGCTCACCGCACGGTTCACGCTCACATAGGCGCGCCCCAGCGTGTGGTCGACGTTCGACACGACCCTGGCCTTCGCGTCCCCCACGATCGTCCTCGGGTGCACCCGCACCCCGATCTCGTCCAGGGTCTCGGCCAGCGCCGCGCGGCGACGCTCGATGTCCGCCTCGATCTGCGCCGGGGTCCTGGTGTCCGCCGTGTCCGCCACCGTGTCGCCTCCGCAATCCGCTGTGGTGCCTGTGCCGGACAGTCTGTCAGCTTCACGCCGCGCCGCACTGTCAGGACCCCCGGTTACCCTCGATCCCGGCACCCGATCCACGCAGTGCGGCACGTACGAGGAGACCAGACCGATGAGCGAACGCCTCAAGCCCGGGGACGAGGCCCCCGCCTTCACCCTGCCCGACGCCGACGGCAACGAGGTGTCGCTGGCCGACCACAGGGGCCGCAAGGTCATCGTCTACTTCTACCCGGCGGCCCTGACCCCCGGCTGCACCAAGCAGGCGTGCGACTTCACCGACAACCTCGACCTGCTGGCGGGCGCGGGCTACGACGTGATCGGCATCTCCCCGGACGCGCCGGAGAAGCTCGCGAAGTTCCGCGAGAAGGAGTCCCTCGAGGTCACCCTCCTCGCCGACCCGGACAAGAAGGTCCTGGACGCCTACGGCGCGTACGGCGAGAAGAAGAACTACGGCAAGACCTACCTGGGCGTCATCCGCTCCACGATCGTCGTCGACGAACAGGGCAAGGTGGAACACGCCTTCTACAACGTCCGCGCGACGGGTCACGTGGCCAAGATCATCAAGGACTTGGGCATCTGACCCGGCTCCTCTTTCGGAACGGCCTGTACCGGGGTGCCGGTACAAGCCGTTCCGCTTTCCGTGCGTGACCGTCCGATATCCGGTTCGTTGCTCCGTACGAGACCACGAACACGTGGCCGGACGACGGAGGGGATCGATGGGGGCGAGCGTGTACACGAAGGAACGGCTGGAGGAAGCCGCCCGGGAAGCACGGACACTGTCGGAGGCGCTGGTGCGGCTGGGAGTGGATCCGAGGAGTTCGACACGGCGGTACGTGCTGACCCGCATGAAGCGGCTCGGCGTCGACACCTCCCACTTCCAGCGGGAAGGTGTGAAATGGACGCCGGAGATCCTCCGGGAGGCGGTCGCGGCGTCGACGAACATGTGCGAGGTGCTGCGCCGCCTGGGGCTTGAGGTGCCCCACGGCTGACGAGCTGCGCGCGGCGGTGGCCGGGTCGACGTCCCTCGCGGAGACCCTTCGCCACCTGGGCCGACCCGACAACGGCGGCCAACGCGTGATGTTGCGCCGATGGATCGCCGACGATCGGTTGTCGACCACGCATTTCCTGGGCCAGGCACATCAGCGGGGGAAGCCCGGCACCACCCCTCTCAAGCGCGCCGACGAAATCCTCGTCCGGCACAGTGACGGGCGACGGACGAAGACTCCGCATCTGCGTCGCGCACTCCGCGAGATCGGCGTGCCGGAACAGTGCGCCATGTGCGGCACCGCCCCGGAGTGGCGCGGCAGACCCATGACCCTGGAGATCGATCACATCAACGGGGACTGGAGCGACGACCGCAGGGACAATTTGCGCCTGCTCTGCCCCAATTGCCACTCGACGACAGACACATGGTGCCGCGGAGGCCAGCGACAGCGGACGTCCGCCCGGTAAAGTGGATCCGTGCTTGCGCCCGTACGCCAACGGCGAGCGGCGACCTTTAGGTGGTCGTGTTTGTCGGTTCGAATCCGACCGGGCGTACACGAGGAGGGGGCCTGTCTCGAAAGAGGCAGGCCCCCCTTACTGCACTAGCCCAGCAACTCCCTGACCACCGGCACCAGCCCTCGGAACGCCTTGCCGCGGTGGCTGATCGCGTTCTTCTCCTCCGGGGACAGCTCCGCGCACGTCCGGGTCTCGCCCTCGGGCTGGAGGATCGGGTCGTAGCCGAAGCCGTTCGTGCCGGCGGGGGCGTGGCGGAGGGTGCCGTCGAGGCGGCCCTCGACGACGCGTTCGGTGCCGTCGGGGAGGGCGAGGGCGGCGGCGCAGGCGAAGTACGCGCCGCGGTGTTCGTCGGCGATGTCGGCGAGCTGGGCGAGGAGGAGGTCGAGGTTGGCCTTGTCGTCGCCGTGGCGGCCGGACCAGCGGGCGGAGAAGATGCCGGGGGCGCCGCCGAGGACGTCGACGCAGAGGCCGGAGTCGTCGGCGACGGCGGGCAGGCCGGTGGCGCGGGCGAGGGCGTGGGCCTTGAGGAGGGCGTTCTCGGCGAAGGTGACGCCGGTCTCCTTGACGTCGGGGACGTCGGGGTGGGCGTCGGCGCCGACGAGTTCGTGGGGCAGTCCCGCGTCGGCGAGGATCGAGCGGAGCTCGGTGATCTTTCCGGCGTTGCGGGTGGCGAGGATCAGGCGGGTCATGGGCCCAGTATCCCCGGGCCCGTGACCGGGTCCGTCGTTACGGGGTGCAGACCTTGGTGAGTTCGCCGGCGGCGTCGGTGACGGGGCTGAGGTCGGGGGTGGTGTCGCCGTTGCCGACGGAGGTGCGGACGTTGTCGACGGCCTTCTCGAGGTCGTCGACGGCCTTGCTGACGTCGGCGTTGTCGGTCTCGTCGCGGAGTTTGCCGAGGTTGCTGTCGACGGAGTCGAGGGCTTCCTCGAGCTGGGTGACGTCGTTGGAGGCGTTCTCGACGGCCTGCTGCATGTCCGTGACGCTCTCGGCGACGGCGTCGGCGGTGCGGACGCAGTCGAGTGCCTTGTCGACG
The DNA here is from genome assembly GCF_055778765.1 of Streptomyces sp. DSM 120436. Taxonomy (NCBI): domain Bacteria; kingdom Bacillati; phylum Actinomycetota; class Actinomycetes; order Kitasatosporales; family Streptomycetaceae; genus Streptomyces; species Streptomyces sp. DSM 120436. Next base: position 483,939 of record NZ_JBSKBS010000001.1, read on the forward strand.
GCGGAGCAGCCGGTGGTGAGTCCGGTGGTGAGCGCGACGGCCGCCAGGGTGGCGGTGACGGCTGCGGTGCGGCGTCGGCGGCTCGCGGCCATGGAACGTTCCCTCCCTCGTCGGGCCGGTGGGGCCCGGTGTGTCGGCGGGTGCGCGGGGTGGTGCCCGTGCGCCCGTATCCCTTCAGACGCGGCGGCGGTCGGCGCGGTTGCTCGCGCCGACCACGGGTCTTGGGGTGCCTTTTACTTGTCGAGGAGGGTATCGAGTGCGGCGCGCTGGGCGGCGGCGAGTTCGGTGCAGCCGGTGACGGCGAGGTCGAGGAGGGCGTTCAGTTCGTCGCGGGCGAAGGGTTCGGCCTCGGCGGTGCCCTGGACCTCGACGAAGCGGCCGTCGCCGGTGCAGACGACGTTCATGTCGGTGTCGGCGCGGACGTCCTCCTCGTAGCAGAGGTCGAGGAGGGGGACGCCGGCGACGATGCCGACGGAGACGGCGGCGACGGTGCCGGTGAGGGGTTTGCGGCCGGGCTTGACGAGTTTCCTGCCCTGGGCCCAGCCGATGGCGTCGGCGAGGGCGACGTAGGCGCCGGTGATGGCGGCGGTGCGGGTGCCGCCGTCGGCCTGGAGGACGTCGCAGTCGAGGACGACGGTGTTCTCGCCGAGGGCCTTGTAGTCGATGACGGCGCGCAGGGAGCGGCCGATGAGGCGGCTGATCTCGTGGGTGCGGCCGCCGATGCGGCCGCGGACGGACTCGCGGTCGCCGCGGGTGTTGGTGGCGCGGGGGAGCATGGCGTACTCGGCGGTGACCCAGCCCTCGCCGCTGCCTTTGCGCCAGCGGGGGACGCCTTCGGTGACGGAGGCGGTGCAGAGGACCTTGGTGTCGCCGAAGGAGACGAGGACGGAGCCTTCGGCGTGTTTGCTCCAGCCGCGTTCGATGGTGACGGGGCGGAGTTGTTCGGGGGTGCGGCCGTCGATGCGAGACATGGCGTCGAGCCTAGCCGGAGACGGGGCGGGCCCCTTCCGCGGTGGGAAGGGGCCCGGGGTGCGGTGGCGGCCGACGGTGGCCGCTCCGCGCGCGTCAGGTGGCGCGGTGGCTCACATCATGTCTTCGATCTCGGCGGCGATGGGGTCGGCGTCGGTGCCGATGACGACCTGGATGGCGCTGCCCATCTTGACGACGCCGTGGGCGCCGGCGGCCTTGAGGGCGGCGTCGTCGACCTTGGAGGGGTCCACGACCTCGGTGCGGAGGCGGGTGATGCAGCCCTCGACCTCTTCGATGTTGTCGATGCCGCCGAGCCCGGCAACGATCTTCTCAGCCTTGGTGGCCATGTTCGTTCTCCCTGATCCGAACCGCTTTGTCGCAGTAACCCACAGTTGGCCCATCTTTGCGAGCGGTCATGTCGCGGGCGCTCGATGATGGGCGTCACGACAGCGGGACCGTCCTGCCTCACTGGTCTACACCACGGGGCGGACTGCCGCCAAACCCTCGGGCCGTCCAGCGAAGGGGACGTGATGAGCGCGGAGAGCTCCGCCGGGGCCGATGCGGGGGTGAGCCCCCTGCGGGAGCGCTGGAACCGGTTGTTCCAGGGCCTGCAGAAGATGGGGCGCAGTCTGCAGTTGCCGATCGCGGTGCTGCCGGCGGCGGGGATCCTCAACCGGCTGGGGCAGCCGGACGTGTTCGGGGACGACGGTCTGGGGTGGACGGACGTCTCGAAGGTGATGGCGGGGGCGGGCGGCGCGCTGCTGGACGGGTCGCTGGGGTTGCCGCTGCTGTTCTGTGTGGGTGTGGCCATCGGGATGGCGAAGAAGGCGGACGGGTCGACGGCGCTGGCGGCGGTGGTGGGGTTCCTCGTCTATTTCACTGTGCTGCGGCAGTTCCCGAAGGACTGTCCGCAGGGGTCTCGGGCGGTGCCGAACGTCGGCTGTCAGCTGGCGGACGGGACGGTGACGTCGTTCGACTACCAGAATCCGGGGGTGTTCGGCGGCATCGTCATCGGTCTGACGGCGGCGTATCTGTGGCAGCGGTTCCACCGGACGAAGCTGGTGGACTGGCTGGGTTTCTTCAACGGGCGGCGGCTGGTGCCGATCATCATGGCGTTCGCGGCGATCGCGTTCGCGGCGCTGTGCCTGTGGGTCTGGCCGCCGATCGGTGACGCGCTGGAGGGTTTCAGCGACTGGATGACGGGGCTGGGCGCGTGGGGCGCGGGTGTGTTCGGGGTGGCGAACCGGGCGTTGCTGGTGGTGGGGCTGCACCAGTTCCTGAACGTGCCCATCTGGTTCCAGTTCGGTTCGTACACGAAGCCGGACGGGACGGTGGTGCACGGTGACATCAACATGTTCCTGGCGGGTGATCCGGAGGCGGGTCAGTTCCTGTCGGGGTTCTTCCCGATCATGATGTTCGCGCTGCCGGCGGCGGCGCTGGCGATCACGCACTGTGCGCGGCCGGAGCGGCGCAAGGAGATCGGCGGGCTGATGCTGTCGGTGGGGCTGACGTCGTTCGTCACGGGGATCACGGAGCCGATCGAGTACTCGTTCCTGTTCATCGCGCCGTTGCTGTACGCGGTGCACGCGGTGCTGACGGGGGTGTCGATGGCGGTGACGTGGGGGCTGGGGGTGCACGACGGGTTCAGTTTCTCGGCGGGCCTGATCGACTACGTCATCAACTGGAACCTGGCGACGAGGCCGTGGCTGATCATTCCGATCGGTCTGGTGTTCGCGGCGGTGTACTACGCGGTCTTCCGGTTCGCGATCATGAAGTTCGATCTGAAGACTCCGGGGCGGGAGCCGGAGGAGGAGGTGGAGGACGCGGCGCGGCGCTGACGTCCTAGGCTGGGGGCGGCTGCACCAGCCCTCGGAACCATGTGTTCCGGGGGCTTTTCGGTGTGCTCGCGAGGGGGGCTCTCCGGCGTTTCGCGGGGGCACCGTGCGTAGTTCCGCGGTCGCAAATCCGCGGGTTCCTTACGCGGCCTTCATCGTGCTACAACAGGTCTACACCACGCATTGGTGTAGACCACCGGACGCCGCCGTCCTTCCTGTCATCCGGGCGGCGCCATGCCCACTGGAGGAAGTTGTGTCCACGGCCAGCGCCGCTCCCGCGGCCGAGAAGAAGAAGGGCGCCGGCGTGATGGCTGTACTGCAGCGCATCGGCCGCAGCCTGATGCTGCCGGTGGCCGTCCTGCCCGCCGCCGCGCTGCTGGTGCGCCTCGGCAACGCCGACATGCTGGGGCGCCCGGAGTTCCCGGACTTCCTGACGAAGATCGCGTCCTTCATGACGGCCGGCGGCAACGCGATCCTCGACAACATGGCCCTGCTCTTCGCGGTCGGCATCGCCATCGGCTTCGCGAAGAAGTCGGACGGCTCGACCGCGCTCGCCGCCGTGGTCGGCTACCTGGTCTTCAAGAACGTCCTCGGCACGTTCACCGACGGCAGCCTGCCGAAGAAGGAAGCCATCGTCGACGGCGAGATCGTCATGGTGGAACAGGCGGTGGACGCCAAGGTGCTCGGCGGCGTGGTCATGGGCCTCGTCGTCGCCCTGCTCTACCAGCGCTTCTACCGCACCAAGCTGCCCGACTGGGCGGGCTTCTTCGGCGGCCGCCGGCTGGTCCCGATCCTGTCGGCCTTCGCCGGTCTGCTCATCGGCATCGTCTTCGGCTACATCTGGCCGGTCCTCGGCACGGGCCTGCACAACTTCGGCGAGTGGCTGGTCGGATCCGGCGCCGTCGGCGCGGGCATCTTCGGCGTCGCCAACCGCGCCCTGATCCCGGTCGGCATGCACCACCTGCTGAACTCCTTCCCGTGGTTCCAGGCGGGCGAGTACGAGGGCAAGAGCGGTGACATAGCCCGCTTCCTGGCCGGCGACCCGACCGCCGGGCAGTTCATGACCGGCTTCTTCCCGATCATGATGTTCGCGCTGCCCGCGGCCTGCCTGGCCATCGTGCACTGCGCCCGCCCCGAGCGCCGCAAGGTCGTCGGCGGCATGATGTTCTCCCTGGCGCTGACCTCGTTCGTCACCGGCGTGACGGAGCCGATCGAGTTCACGTTCATGTTCATCGCGCCGGTCCTGTACGCCATCCACGCGGTCCTCACCGGTGTGTCCATGGCGCTGACCTGGGCGCTGGGGATGAAGGACGGCTTCGGCTTCTCGGCCGGCGCGGTCGACTTCTTCCTGAACCTGGGCATCGCGACCAACCCGTGGGGCCTGGCCCTGGTCGGCCTGGTGTTCGCGGCGGTGTACTACGTGGTCTTCCGCTTCGCAATCACCAAGTTCAACCTGCCGACGCCGGGCCGCGAGTCCGACGAGGAGCTGGCGGAGCTGCAGAAGGCCGAGGCCAAGTAGCCCGCGCCGTACGACGCCGAAGGCCCCGGAACCGTCTCGGTTCCGGGGCCTTCGGCGTGCACTCGGGCGTGCCGCGGCTCAGATCTCGTACGTCGCCCCCGGCGCCGCCAGCTCCACCGGACCGTCGTACACCGCACGGGCGTCGGTGAGGTTGACCTGCGGGTCGGTCCACGGGGGGATGTGCGTGAGGACCAGCCGGCGGGCGCCCGCGCGGGCCGCCGACTCCCCCGCCTCGCGGCCGTTGAGGTGCAGGTCGGGGATGTCCTCCTTGCCGTGCGTGAAGGCGGCCTCGCACAGGAAGAGGTCGGCGTCCCGGGCGAGGTCGTCCAGCAGCGGGGTCGCCCCCGTGTCGCCGGAGTAGGTCAGCGTCTTCCCGCCGTGCTCGATGCGGATGCCGTACGCCTCGACCGGGTGCGCGACGCGTTCGGTGTGCACGAGGAACGGGCCGATCTCGAAGGTGGACGGCTTGACCGTGTGGAAGTCGAAGACCTCGCTCATGGAGGAGGCCGAGGGGGTGTCGGCGTAGGCGGTGGTCAGCCGGTGCTCGGTGCCCTCGGGGCCGTAGACCGGCAGCGGGGCGCAGCGGCCGCCGTCGTACCGGTAGTAACGCGCCACGAAGTAGGCGCACATGTCGATGCAGTGGTCGACGTGCAGGTGGCTGAGGAAGATCGCGTCGAGGTCGTAGAGACCGCAGTGGCGCTGCAGCTCGCCCAGGGCGCCGTTGCCCATGTCGAGGAGCAGCCGGAAGCCGTCGGCCTCGACGAGGTAGCTCGAGCAGGCCGATTCCGCGGACGGGAACGACCCCGAGCAGCCGACGACGGTGAGCTTCATGAAGCAGAAACCTCCGCTGGCGGGTGTGGGAAGACGGGGGTCGTGCGGTGCGTCGAGCGTAAGGCGCAAAACCTGTGGTCGCTCCTCCACCAGGTGCCGTTGTGGGCGAACTCACCTGTGCTGTCACCGGTTCGGCTGGAAGGGGCGCGCACGGGGGCGGGAGAGAGCGCGCGTCACCGGCTCGCGCCGGTACGGTCTGGGCATGAACACGGCCTGGTGGCTCGCGCTCGCCGCGGTGGTCCTGCTCGCCCTGGTCGCCGCCCTCGTCGACGGCTGGGGGCGGGGCCACCGCCCTCGCGGGCGCCGGCGGCCGGAGCGGGACGAGGGACCGGGGCGGGGCGGGGAGCCGGGGTGACGGCGCCCGGACACGCGTGAGGGGCCGGGGAGGGCGTCCCCGGCCCCTCACGCTCGTCCGGCTCGTCCGTGCCGGGCTACGCCCAGAGCTGTCCCTGGAGGGTTTCGATGGCTTCTTCCGTCGTCGCGGCCGTGTAGACGCCCGTCGACAGGTACTTCCAGCCGCCGTCGGCGACGACGAAGACCACGTCGGCGGACTCCCCCGCCTTCTGGGCCTTCTTCGCGACGCCGATCGCCGCGTGCAGGGCGGCGCCGGTGGAGACGCCGGCGAAGATGCCCTCCTGCTGGAGCAGTTCGCGGGTGCGGGTGACCGCGTCGGCGGAGCCGACGGAGAAGCGGGTGGTGAGGACGGAGGCGTCGTACAGCTCGGGGACGAAGCCCTCGTCGAGGTTGCGCAGGCCGTAGACCAGGTCGTCGTAGCGCGGCTCGGCGGCGACGATCCTCACGTCGGGCTTGTGCTCGCGCAGGTAGCGGCCGACGCCCATGAGGGTGCCGGTGGTGCCGAGGCCGGCGACGAAGTGGGTGAGCGAAGGGAGGTCGGCGAGGATCTCCGGGCCGGTGGTCGCGTAGTGGGCGCCCGCGTTGTCCGGGTTGCCGTACTGGTAGAGCATCACCCAGTCGGGGTGCTCGGCGGACAGCTCCTTGGCGACGCGCACGGCGGTGTTGGAGCCGCCCGCGGCCGGGGAGGAGATGATCTCCGCGCCCCACATGGCGAGCAGGTCGCGCCGCTCCTGCGAGGTGTTCTCGGGCATCACGCAGACCATGCGGTAGCCCTTGAGCCTCGCGGCCATGGCGAGCGAGATGCCGGTGTTGCCGGAGGTGGGCTCCAGGATGGTGCAGCCCGGGGTGAGGCGGCCGTCCTTCTCCGCCTGCTCGATCATGAACAGGGCGGGACGGTCCTTGATGGAGCCCGTCGGGTTGCGGTCCTCCAGCTTGGCCCAGATCCGCACGTCGGCGGAGGGCGACAGCCGCGGCAGGCGCACCAGGGGGGTGTTGCCCACCGCGGCCAGCGGGGAGTCGTACCGCATGCGGATCAGGCCGCCCCGCCGGCGACGGCCGGCAGGATCGTCACGTTGTCGCCGTCGCTGAGCTTGGTGCTGATGCCGTCGAGGAAGCGGACGTCCTCGTCGTTGAGGTAGACGTTGACGAAGCGGCGCAGCTGGCCGCCGTCCACGATGCGGTCCTGGATGCCCGCGTGCCGGGTCTCGAGGTCGGCGAAGAGCTCGGCGAGGGTGTTCCCGCTGCCCTCCACCGCCTTCTGGCCGTCGGTGTACTGGCGGAGGATGGTGGGGATGCGGACCTCGATGGCCATGGCTGAGGGCTCCTGTCGGAAGGTGTCGTGGGTTCTTCGACGGCGCACGGCGGCGCCGCGGCTCGGGGCCGTACGGCGGCGGCGGAACGTCAACAGATGGCGCTGTTCAGCCTGCACAGGTCGACGTGGAGCCGCGCCACGAGCAGGGTGCCCGGCGCCTTGTCGTCCACGTCGAAGAGAACCATGGGCTCATCGTATCGATTCCCGGTCCGGAACTCGGAGTGCGATCCCGGATCCCGGACTCGAACCGTCCGCCAGGTGAGATCAGTACGCGTCGACGACGCGCACCTCCTCCTCGGTGACCTCGCCCTCCAGGATGCGGAAGGAGCGGAACTGGAACTCGCCCGCGCCGTCGGCGTCGGCGGTGGAGACCAGCACGTAGTGGGCGCCGGGCTCGTTGGCGTAGGTGATGTCGGTGCGGGAGGGGTAGGCCTCGGTCGCGGTGTGCGAGTGGTAGATGACCACCGGCTCCTCGTCGCGGTCGTCCATCTCCCGGTACAGCTTCAGCAGGTCCTGGGAGTCGAACTCGTAGAACGTGGGCGAGCGGGCCGCGTTCAGCATGGGGATGAAGCGCTCGGGGCGGCCGGAGCCCGCCGGTCCCGCCACCACGCCGCACGCCTCGTCGGGGTGGTCCTCACGGGCGTGGGCGACGATCCGGTCGTACAGGGCCTGGGTGATGGTCAGCATGGGGCTCAGGATAAGCAGACGGGTCGTTCCGTACCGAGGGGTGGTACGGAACGGCCCGGATGCCGGACGCCTTGAGCGGTGGCGGCGGGGAGTCCCACGAGGGCTCCCCGTGCGCCGGCGTCCCGCGGGGTGGTCAGCCGGCCTTCTCGGACCGGCTCTCGTCGCGGTCCGCGACCGCCGGGTCGCCCCTCTTCAGCACGGCCCGGCCGGTCCGGACGCCCTTGAGTCACCACCTGAGCGGACGCCGCAGGCGGGACGGGGGACACGGAAGGGGCCCGTCCGCACCGGCGACCGGTGCGGACGGGCCCCTGGGCCGGGAGAGGGCGCTCAGGGCGCCTGGGCCGGCTCCGGCTCCGAGGGACCGGCGTCCGGCGCCGACGCCCCCGAGCGGCGGTCGCGGACGTAGGCGAGGAAGGAGTCCAGTTCGCGCTTGACCACGGGGGCCAGCAGGTAGAGACCGATGATGTTGAACACCGACAGCAGGAACAGCGCCGAGTCGGCCAGGCTGATCAGCGAGTCGAGGGAGAGCAGCGAGCCCGCGACCACGAAGACGCTCCACACCACCTTGAAGACGGTCTCGCTGGTCTTGCTGCGGCCGAAGAGGTACGCCCACGCCTTCAGGCCGTAGTAGCCCCAGGTGAGGATCGTGGAGAAGGCGAACAGCAGCACCGCGACGGTGAGCAGGTTCGGGAACCAGGGCAGCACGGTCTCGAAGGCGTCGGAGGTGATGGTGACGCCGCCGATGTCCTTGCCCTCGCGGGCCGCGTCCCAGCTGGCGGGCGCGGCGATCACGATGGTCAGCGCGGTCATGGTGCAGACGATGACCGTGTCGATGAACGGCTCCAGCAGGGCGACCAGGCCCTCGCTCGCGGGGTGCTTGGTCTTCACCGCGGAGTGCGCGATGGGTGCGGAGCCCAGGCCGGCCTCGTTGGAGAAGGCGGCGCGCTGGAAACCGACGATCAGGGCGCCGATGACACCGCCCGCGACCCCCTCGGCCTCGAAGGCGCCCCGGAAGATGGTGCCGATGGCGTCGGGCACGGCGGTGACGTTGGTCAGGATGACGACCAGACACGCGACCACGTACATGATCGCCATGGCCGGGACCAGGCGGCTGGTCACCGAGGCGATGGAGCGGATGCCGCCGAGCAGCACCAGGCCCACGAGGGCGGCGACCACGAGGCCGAACAGCACGGCGCCCGCGGAGGAGGCCAGGAAGCCGTCCTCGCCGCCGAAGGTGGAGGAGATCTGCGCGTAGCTCTGGTTGGTCTGGAAGAGGTTGCCGCCGAACAGGCCGAAGAACAGGATCATCACGGAGGCGAGGACCGCGAGCACCTTGCCGAGCTTGGCGCCGCCGCGGCCGAAGCGGTCGGCGAGGCCCTTGGGCAGGTAGTGCATCGGACCGCCGGAGACGGTGCCGTCGGGGTGCTCCTCGCGGTACTTCACACCGAGGGTGACCTCGACGAACTTGGTGGCCATGCCGAGCAGGCCGCAGAGGATCATCCAGAAGGTGGCGCCGGGTCCGCCGATGGAGACCGCGACGGCCACACCGGCGATGTTGCCGAGGCCGACGGTGCCGGAGACGGCGGCGGTCAGCGCCTGGAAGTGGTTCACCTCGCCGGGTGAGCCCTTCTCGTCGTAGCGGCCGCGCACGACGTCGAAGGCGAGTTTGAGCTTGCGGGCCTGGATGAGCCCGAACCAGGCGGTGAAGACCAGGCCGGCGATCACCAGCCAGGCGACGATCAGGGGGAGGTCGGTCCCGGCGACGGGGACGGTGTAGAAGACGATGTCGCCGATCGCGGTCGCGACAGGGTCGAAGAAATCGCTGACGGCGTCGTCAATGGTCGTGGTGATGGAGTCGAGTGACATCGAACTTCCTCGGGTGACGCGGAAACGTTTTGGCGTGTGCGGAGCGCGGGCGTCTCGGGCGTGGCCCGCGTCCGGTCCGGCGGACGGCGGTCGGGGAAGGCCCCTGGGCGGGGGCGCGTCCGTGTCGGGCAGGCGTACACACCGGCTGGGACCGGCTTCCGTGCTCACCACCGCGTCGGCGGCGCAAGCGGGTTGCCGATTCTTACCACGCACCCACCGGCCCACAAGTGGCCCAGGTCACAAAAAAACGCCCCTGCGGCACAAATGCGCAGGGGCGGTGACACTATCGTTATTCGAACTTGAGGTTCTTCTGAGCGAACACATCACGACATTTTCCGGACGGTCCCGGACACTTTCAGGCCATGAGCGTCGAGACGAGCGTCTCCTGGAGACCACCCAGCCAGAGGTACGCCATCACCATCGGCTTGCGCGGGTCCTCGTCCGGGAGGTGGAACAGCAGATCGCCGTCGTCCTCGTCGGAGATCTCCAGCCGGGCCCCGATCGCCAGGCGCAGGTCGTTCAGCGCGCCGAGCCACCGCCGGGACTCCTCCGGCGACAGCTCGAGCACCCCGCCGCCGGCCGACCTGAGTCCGTCCAGGGAGCGGATCACCGCCAGCGCGTTGTCCCGCTTGCCGGCCCGCAGGTCGTTCTCCGTGTACCGGCGGAACTCGGCGGAGTACGCCCGCCGCTCCTCGGCCTCCGCCGCCCGCGGGGCGCCCTCGGGGTCGACGTAGGCGTCCGGGAAGAGCCGGCGCAGCACCGGGTCGGAGGGCGGTTCGCTGGGGCCCTCGGCGAAGAGCTCCGCGAGCGGGTCGCCGCCGGGCTCCGCGGCCGGGCCGGGTCCGATGATCTCCATGAGCTGCACGGCGAGCGAGCGGATGATGGAGATCTCGACGTCGTCGAGGGCGACGGCCGCGCCGCCGCCGGGGAGCGGTTCGAAGTGTCCTGGCATGGGGGCGATTCGCTGCTTCCGGTCCTGCGGGCGGGTTCGGGCCACGTCCGGTGCGGTCATGTCCGGCTTCACTTCCGGTCGTGCTGGAGGGTGGCCCACAGGCCGTAGCCGTGCATGGCCTGGACGTCGCGCTCCATCTCCTCGCGGGTGCCGCTGGAGACGACGGCCCGGCCCTTGTGGTGGACGTCGAGCATGAGCTTGGTGGCCTTGTCCTTGGAGTAGCCGAAGTACGTCTGGAAGACGTACGTCACGTAGCTCATGAGGTTGACCGGGTCGTTGTGGACGATCGTGACCCACGGGACGTCGGGCTCGGGGACGGCGAAGACCTCCTCCGCCGACTCGGTGCGTTCGATCTCCAGGGGTGCGGGTGACGTCACACTGCCCATGCTGCCACCGGTGGGGGGTGGTCGCACAAACCGGCCCGCTCGAGAGCCGCCCGGAACCGCCCCGGGAGGCGCCCGGCAAGCGAGCCGGAACCCTAAATCGTCAGAGTGACGAAATGGGGGTACCATCCTCGCCATGGACACAGCGGACCTGGGGCTGCCGGTGGATGTTCCGTCCACGGCGCTCTTCACCGACCAGTACGAACTGACGATGCTGCAGGCGGCGCTGAAGGCCGGCACGGCCGGCCGGCACAGCGTGTTCGAGGTCTTCACCCGGCGCCTGCCGCACGGCCGCCGCTACGGCGTCGTGGCGGGCACCGGGCGGGTGCTCGACGCGGTGGAGAACTTCCGCCTCGACGAGGGCGTGCTGCGCTTCCTGCGCGAGAAGGCCGTCGTCGACGAGGAGACCCTGGACTGGCTGGCCGGCTACCGCTTCTCCGGCGACATCTGGGGCTACCCCGAGGGCGAGGTCTACTTCCCCGGCTCGCCGATCATGCGGGTGGAGGGCAGCTTCGCCGAGTGCGTGCTGCTGGAGACGGTGATCCTGTCGATCCTCAACCACGACTCGGCCATCGCCGCCGCGGCCTCCCGGATGTCGTCCGCCGCCGGCGGCCGGCCGCTGATCGAGATGGGCGCCCGCCGCACCCACGAGCTGGCCGCCGTCGCCGCCGCCCGCGCCGCCTACATCGGCGGCTTCTCCTCCACCTCCGACCTGGCGGCCGGGTTCCGCTACAACATCCCCACCGTCGGCACCTCCGCCCACGCCTTCACCCTGCTGCACGACAGCGAGCGGGACGCCTTCCGCGCCCAGGTGGACTCCCTCGGCGCGGGCACGACGCTGCTGGTGGACACCTACGACGTGACCGAGGCGGTCCGCGCCGCCGTCGAGGTCGCCGGTCCCGGGCTGGGCGCGGTGCGGATCGACTCCGGCGACCTGCTGCTGGTGGCGCACCGGGTGCGGCAGCAGCTCGACGAGCTGGGCGCCCGCGACACGAAGATCGTCGTGACCTCGGACCTGGACGAGTACGCCATCGCCTCGCTGGCCGCGGCGCCGGTGGACGCGTACGGGGTGGGCACCCAGCTCGTCACCGGCTCCGGGCACCCGACCGCGTCCATGGTCTACAAGCTGGTCGCGCGCGCGGAGTCCGCCGATCCGGGGGCGCCGCTGGTGCCGGTGGCGAAGAAGTCCACCGGCGGCAAGACCTCCGTGGGCGGCCGCAAGTGGGCCGCGCGGCGGCTGGACGCGGACGGGATCGCCGAGGCCGAGGTGATCGGCACCGGCGAGGTCCCGCCCGAGCTGGCCGAACGGCAGCTGCTGGTGCCGCTGGTCCGGGGCGGCGAGGTGATCGCCCGCGAGCCGCTGGACGTGGTCCGCGACCGGCACGCCGCCGCCCGCGCCGGTCTCCCGCTGTCCGCGACGCAGCTCTCGCGCGGGGAACCCGTCCTTCCGACGGAGTACGCGCACGGGCCGTCGGGTAGCTAGAGGCAAGCCGACGGCGCGCGTCCCCCGTCCGCGTCACACCCGTCCACGGGGCCGGAGGTCCACCCCGCCCGGCCCCCCCCCCTGATCCAACCGTCCCCAGAGCCGAAGGACACCGACCATGCGCCGCGCACTGATCGTCGTAGACGTGCAGAACGACTTCTGCGAGGGGGGCAGCCTCGCCGTCACCGGCGGCGCCGCCGTGGCCGCCGCCGTGACCGAGCTGATCGGCCAGGCCGCCCCGACCGGGTACCGGCACGTGGTCGCCACCCGGGACCACCACGTCGACCCCGGCGACCACTTCTCCGACCGCCCCGACTTCGTCCGCTCCTGGCCCGCCCACTGCGTGGCCGGCACCGAGGGCGTCGGCTTCCACCCGAACTTCGCGCCCGCGGTCGCCTCCGGGGCGGTCGACGCCGTCTTCGACAAGGGGGCGTACACGGCGGCCTACAGCGGTTTCGAGGGCGCCGACGAGAACGGCACGCCGCTCGCGCGCTGGCTGCGGGAGCGGGAGGTCGACGAGGTGGACGTGGTGGGCATCGCCACGGACCACTGCGTGCGGGCCACCGCGCTGGACGCGGTGCGGGAGGGCTTCCGCACCCAGGTGCTGCTCGACCTCACCGCGGGGGTGTCCCGGGAGACGACCGAGCGGGCGCTGGAGGAGCTGCGGCAGGCGGGCGTGGAGCTGTCCGGCAAGCCGGTCGTGTCGTGAGCCGCGCCCGCGGGTGACGCCCGCCGGCCGGCGCCCGGACGCCCCGGCCCGGGTCAGGCGGGAGCGGCCGGGCGCCCGAGCAGCGCCCGGATCGGGTGCCAGAGCTCCACCGGCAGCGCTCCCCCGGCGGGCGCCGTGCGCCATATCAGGCCGTCGGGATGGTGCAGGACCGCGGTGATCTCGTCGGGTGTGGGCGGCGCGGTGTTCCCGCGCAGGTAGACGGCGCGCAGGCCCAGGTTGCGCAGCCTGGTCAGGGCGCGCGCCCGGTTCTGTGCGTGGACCAGCACCCGTACCCCGGCCGGGGCGCCGACGCCGGGACTGGGCAGGTTCAGCGCCACCACCACCGTGCCGTTCGGCAGCTTGCAGAAACCTCCTGCGGCCATGCGGTCATACCCCCGTGTCGCCAGGTGTCAATAAGAGAGCCACAGGAGGACCTAAACACGGATCGGCGGCGACCCGCCAGGGGGTCACCGCCGATCACGCTCTGACCTGCGAGAACGCTATTTACCTGCCCGCAGGGCCCACCTCGAGCTCGATCGTGGAGCCGTCCCTGGCCTCCTTGGTGATCTTGATCTTGGTGTTGGTGTCAGTGACCTGGACGCTGCCGGTCGGGTTCGCCGGGTCCCAGTAGGTGTTCTTGCGGTCGTTGAAGACCGACACGCCCTTCGAGGACGGGACGTACGTGGCGACGTCCGCCTTGTGCAGCATCATGCCGTCGGTGCGGAACCTGCTGAACGTGGCGTCGTAGGTCTGGATGCGGTTGCGCATCAGCGTGCCGTCGGACCACTTCAGCGCGGTCGGGTGGGAGTCGACCGGGAGGATCAGACCCTGGCCCGGGTGCTGGCTGGTGTTGTTGTCCGGCTGGGAGGTGTCCCACTTCCAGATCAGCAGACCGTTCTGGTACGCGTAGTGCTCGACCCAGTCCGGGCGGGCCGTGAAGCCGAAGTTGTACGGGCCGACCTTCAGGGTCCTGTCGTACGACACGTACTGCCGGTTCTCGGCGATGTAGTACTGCTCGTAGTCCTTGGTGAAGGACGCGCCGATGCGGGAGAAGCCGGTCGCCTTCCAGGCGGCGTCGGCGGTCTCGGCGTTGTCGGAGAACACCGTCTCGCCGTCCGCGGTCACCGCGATCGCGTCGGCCGTGAAGCCCTTCTGGGCCACGCCGCCGTCGGTCTGGTAGCGGAAGCGCAGGTCGATCTTCTGGCCGGCGTAGGCGTCGAGGCTGTACGCGAACCTCTGGTAGCCGTCGAGCGTGCCGTGCAGGGCGGGCTTGTCGCTGCCGTCGCGCGGGATCTGCCGGCCGTCCACCGTGCCGTCGATCGCGGTCCAGTTGGCGCCGCCGTCGGTCGACACCTCGGTGTAGAGGAAGTCGTAGTTGGCCTCGATGTCGTACCAGCCGTCGAAGGTGAGCTCGGCGGAGGTCCTGCCGGTCAGGTCGACCGTGCGGCTCAGGGTGTTCCTGAGGTCGTCACCGCTGCCGCTCCACCACTGGGTCCGCCCCTCGGACGGCTCGATGACCTCGGTGGTGACGGCCTTCTTCGGCAACGTCACGACCAGGGCCTGCTTGTGCTTGGTGTTGTACTCGGCGAGGCCCAGCTTGTGCCAGGAGCTGACCCCGGCCTTGGCCGTGTCGTAGTTCAGCCAGCCCAGCTGCAGCTTGTCCCAGGCGGTCATGTCGCCGGGCAGGTCGCCGATCTCCTTCTTGCCGGTGCCGAGCCAGGAGCCGGACGACATCAGCGTCCAGAAGCCGGTGGAGTTCTCGCCGCCCGCGGTGTCGTAGAGGTCCGGCAGACCGAGGTCGTGGCCGTACTCGTGGGCGAAGACGCCGAGTCCGCCGTTCTCCGGCTGGATGGTGTAGTCGCCGACCCAGATGCCGGTGTCGCCGATCTTCGCGCCGCCGAGCTTGTTGAACTCGGGGCCGGTGGCGCCGGCGTCGGTGCCGAAGGCGTACCAGCGGTGGGCCCAGATCGCGTCCTCGCCCTGGGCGCCGCCGCCGGCGGACTCGTCCTCGCCGGCGTGCACGATCTGGAAGTGGTCGATGTAACCGTCGGGCTCGTTGAAGTCGCCGTCGCCGTCGTGGTCGTAGCGGTCCCACTCGTCGTAGCGGGCCACCTGGGCCTTGATCTGGGCGTCGGTGCGGCCGGCCGCCCTCTGCTGCTCGACCCAGGCGTCCAGACCGTCGCTGACCACGTTCCAGACGCTGGAGCAGGTGCTGTCGCCGCAGTAGTTGGAGCCGTAACGGGCCTCGTTGTACGGCACCTTGACCCAGTCGGAGACCTCGCCCTCGACCGAGTAGCGGCCCGAGGACTGCTTCTCGAAGTAGGTCTTGACCGAGTCGACGCCCTTGCCGGACCCGAAGTACAGCTCCTCGAAGTGCTGCTGGTCGTAGTCCTCCTGCCAGGCCGTGGAGTTGTCGACCTTGCGGTCCGGCTTGGCGATCTGGTTGTGCAGCGGGCCGGGGGTGCCGCCGTACCGGCTGTCGATCTTGTCGCCGAACTCGACCAGGATGGTGAAGATCTTGTCGGTCTTCTCCCGGCCCAGCTCGACGTACTTGGTGTCGCCCTTCTTGCTCTTCAGCCCGACGACCTTCGAGCCGTCGCGGTTCTTGACCGACGCCTTGCCGGACAGCACCTGGTTCAGGGCTTCTTCCCGCTGGGCCGCCTGCGTCTTGGAGAGCGGGCCCTCGAGGTCGTGGTCGACGTGCTGGTGCGACGCCGGGTCCTGCCGGTCCACGGCGCTCGGGCTGCCGGCCGGGGCGGCCGTGTCGGCCTGGGCCGTGGTGAACGCAGAGCAGGTGGCGGTGGCCGCCGCGAGGGCCACGCCTATCGCGGCCGCTCTGAACGTCCAGGGTCTACTGGTCACTTGAGATCCCCTCCCGCGTGCGTGCGCGCGGACGAAGGAGGTTCCGTCCGGGAAGGTCCCGCGCGCACGTGATCAACGCGTGTAGTCAAGTGACGTCATTGGACTAGAGGTTCGTCAGAAAAAACAGACCTTGACTTGAACAGATCAAAAGCGTTATGCGGAGCGGCGGTTCGCATTGCGGACACTTCCGCGCGAAAATCCGGCGGGCGCGTCGCCCCGGCCCCGTGTGGGGCGTCATGAATCCGTGCGCCCCCTGTGCACCGGCCCTGTCGGTCAGGTCACGCTTACCGTCCGTTCCCCTCGGGCACGCTCGCGGATAGAGTCGCTTGGCGGAACGCCCTTGAGCGGGTGAAAGCCAGGCCGACAGCCCCCGACTTCCGAGGACACGATGGCCATGCCCCGTCCGACCGTCGCTCAGTTCGCCTACGGCTCGTGCGCCGTGATCCTGTCGACCCTCGCCTTGCTCCTGCTGTCCGGAACGAGCTCCGGCGCGGGCATCGCGGCGGTCGCCGTCGTGGCGCTCGCCCTGGGACTCGTGGTGGCCGTGCGCGTCCCGGCCCCCGCGTCCCGGCGGCCCGCCCCGGCCCGGCCCGCGACGCCGCTCCCGGTACGGGCCACGCTGCCGTCGCCGTCCCGTGAGCAGGCCCGCGAGCCGGTCCACGAGCGGGCGGCGTCCTGACACTCCGTCCGGCTGCCGTGCGGCGGTCCCCGGCCGCGCGACGACCGGGTCTCACCGGTCCGTGACCACGACGGTCCTGGCCGCCTTGTCGTGCAGGCCCTGCTTGTAGGGACGGTCGAAGAAGCTCCAGCCGCCCGCGATCGCGGTCCACACGCAGGCGCAGCAGAAGGCGAACGGCAGCCACAGCACGGCCGCGCGGATCAGCGCGGTCTGCACCGAGGGGTTGGAGCCGTCGGCGAGTTCGGCCACCCGCATGCCCAGCCACTTCTTGCCGAGGGTGCGGCCGAAGCGGACGGTCATGAAGGTGTCGTACGCGATGTAGAGGGCCGCGGCGATGACCGACTGGACGAACCCGTTGCCGACGTTGACCCGGTCGCCGTCGAAGTCGTACTCGCTGACCCCGAGGGGCCAGGTGAGCAGCCAGACGACGATGCCGACGAGGATCATGTCGATGATGCGGGCGAGCGTGCGCCGGGCGCTGTCGGCGAGCGGGGGCATCCCGGCCGGCGGGTCGCCCGGCCCGCCGCCGTGGGGGCCGCCACCGGGGCCGCCGCCGTACGGCCCTCCGGGTCCTGAGCCGTACGGGCCGCCGCTGCCGCCGTAGGGCCCGCCCGCTCCCCCGCCGCCGTAGGGGCCGCCGCCTCCGTACGGGCCGCCGCCGCCCTGTCCGGGCGGGGGCGTGCCGCCGGGGGTGTCGTACGGGGAGCCGGGGCCCGGGCCGGGGGAGCCCGGCGGGGGCTGTTTCCTGAACGGGTCCTCGTCCGGCGGCGGCTGACCGGATCCGGGGGGCGGTTCGGTGGTCATGTCCCCGAGTCGATCCCGAACCCCGCGGCCCCGCATCCGGCGCGCCGCCGTCCGGAGTACCGGACACCGCCCGCCGGGCCGACGCGCCGTCAGGCGGCGGCGACGAAGGTGTGCGCGGCCTTGTCGTGCCAGCACTGGCGCCACGGCCTGTCGAACAGGCACCACAGCACGCCGACGACCCCGACCACGAGCAGTCCGGGCACGCTGTAGACCAGCCAGCGCCGCAGGGCCGCGCCGAACTCCGGCGCCTCGTGCGCCTCGATGTCCCGCACCTCGATGCCCATCAGCCGCTTGCCCAGCGTACGGCCCCACTTGACGGTGGGCAGCACCTCGAGGAGCACCCCGCCGAGCAGCAGGACGGCGAGGACGATGCCGAGGTGGACCGAGGTGGTGCCGTCGATCAGCCACACCGTGACGGTCCGCCCGGACAGCTTGGCCGCCTCGATCTTCGCGTCGATGTGGTCCAGGGCCTTCGCGCCGAGGGGCACGGCGGCCGCGGCGGTGACGGCGCCGAGGACGACCGTGTCGAGCAGCCGGGCGGCCAGCCGCCGGCCGAGGGCGGCGGGGCGGGCCGCGGCCTGGCGGCGGGCGGCGGCCTGGAACGGGTCGTCGGCCGGCGGCTTCCAGGGTGCGACCGGCGGCTCCTGGGCGGTGCCCGCGAGCCGGTGCACCTGCTGCGGCCAGGAGGGCTGCCCGCCGCCGGGACCGGACGTCAGCGGCGCCGAGGCTGCCGGAGCCGCGAGGGACGCCGGAGTCGCCGGGACCGCCGGGGACACCGGAGCCGCCGGGGTCGCCGGGACCGCCGGGGACACCGGAGCCGCCGGGGTCGCCGGGGTCGCCGGGGCGGCCGGGGTCGCCGGGGCGGCCGGGGCGGCCGGGGTCGCCGGGGCAGTCACGGCCGGGGCGGCGGACGCGGGGCCGGTGGTCTGCGGGGGCACGCCGGGCGCGGTGGCCTGCTGCGGGCCGGACGGCGCCGCGGCGGGCGCGGGCGCCGACGCGGCGGCGGCGCGCTCGGCCGCGGCCTTCCCGGCGGTGAAGCCGGGCCGCCCGGCGCCGCTCGCGGCCGTCTCCCCGGCGCGCGGGGAGACCGCGCGGAAGGTCATCGTGCCCTCGTCGGGGGACTCCGCCGCGCCGCCGGCCGGGGCCGGCTGCCGCGCGGGGGCGGCCGTCGGCCTGCGGAACACGAACGTCCCGTCCGCCCGCGGGGCGTCCGGGGCGGCGGCCGCGGGCTCGGCGGCGGCCGGGTCGCTCCGCTCCGCCGCCGGGGTGTGCGGCACCCGCGGGTCGGCTCCCCAGGAGACCTTGCGGTCCCGTTCGCCCCCGAAGCCGGACTGCCGGGAGCGGTCGGCGCCCCACGCCGAGGCGGGCTCGGGCCGGCTGCCGTGCTGCGCCTCGGCCGGGGACGGGGACGGGTCCGCCGGGGCGGGCGCGTCGTCCGGGTCCTCGTCGAAGAAGTGCGGGCCGGTCTCCTCCACGGACGGCCGGGCCGGGGCGGCGCCGGGCGGCGGGGCGAGCGGCTCGCCGTCGGCGGGCGCCGGACGGCTGGTGCCCGGCACCCAGGAGGCGCCGTTCCAGTACCGGACGTATCCGGGAATGGAGGGGTCCGGGTAGTACCCCTCGCGGGGCCTGTCGTCTCCGGGTGCCGGGGTTGGGGCGCTCATGTCCGTCGTCCCGTATCTGCTCGAGGGATGGGTCGGGGGCCACCACATCTATCAGACGGGCGGGGGCCGGACGGGCCGTCCGACCGGAGCCCACCCCTTTCGGGCGCCTTCTCGTTCAGAAGAGCTTGCCCGGGTTCAGAATGTTCAGCGGATCGAAGGCCTGTTTCACCGCCCGTTGCATCTCCATGCTCACGGGACCGGCCTCCCGCGCCAGCCACTCCTTCTTCAGCACGCCGACGCCGTGCTCGCCGGTGATGGTGCCGCCGAGGCCGAGGCCGAGCGCCATGATCTCGTCGAAGGACGCGCGGGCCCGCCGGGACTCGTCCGGGTCGGAGGCGTCGAAGCAGACCGTCGGGTGGGTGTTGCCGTCGCCGGCGTGGGCCACGACGCCGATGGTCAGTCCGTGCTTCCCGGAGATCCGCTCGACGCCCTCGATCAGCTCGCCGAGCCGGGACCGGGGCACGCACACGTCGTCGATCATCGTGGCGCCCCTGACCGCCTCCAGCGCGACCAGGGACATCCGGCGGGCCTGGAGCAGCATCTCCGACTCGGCGGCGTCCTCGGCGGGGACGACCTGGGTGGCCCCGGCCTCCTCGCACAGCGCGCCGAGCGCGGCGAGGTCGGCGGCGGGGTCGGCGGTGTCGAACGCGGCGAGCAGCAGCGCCTCGGTGGACTCCGGCAGGCCCATGCGGGCCAGGTCGTTGACCGCCTTGACCGTGGTGCGGTCCATCAGTTCCAGGAGGGACGGGACGTGGCCGCCCGCCATGATGCGGCAGACCGCGTCGCTCGCGGCGGCCCCGGAGGCGAACTCGGCGGCCAGCACGAGCTGTTCCGGCGGTCTGGGCCGCAGTGCGAGGACCGCGCGGACGACGATGCCGAGGGACCCCTCGGAGCCGACGAACAGCCGGGTGAGGTCGTAGCCGGCGACGCCCTTGACGGTGCGGCGGCCGGTGGTCAGCAGCCGGCCGTCGGCGAGGACGACGTCCAGGCCGAGGACGTACTCGGCGGTCACGCCGTACTTGACGCAGCACAGGCCGCCCGAGGCGGTGCCGATGTTGCCGCCGATGGTGCACGTCTCCCAGCTGGAGGGGTCCGGCGGGTAGGCGAGGCCGTGCTCGGCGACCGCGCGGGAGAGCGTGGCGTTGACGACGCCCGGCTCGACGACCGCGATCCGGTCGACCGGGTCGATCTCCAGGATGCGGTCCATCCTGGTCAGCGAGAGCACGATGCAGCCGTCGGTGGCGTTGGCGGCGCCGGACAGGCCGGTGCGGGCGCCCTGCGGCACGACCGGGACCCGGAGCTCGGTGGCGGTGCGCATGACGTGCTGGACCTGCTCGGCCGTGCGGGGCAGCACCACCGCCGCGGGGCGGCCGGCCGGGCAGAAGCTCGCCATGTCGTGGGCGTAGGAGGCGGTGACGTCCGGGTCGGTGAGGACGGCCTCGGCGGGCAGGCCGTCGAGCAGCCGGCCGACGAGAGGTCCGGCGGCCACCGTGTCTTCATCGCGTCGCGCTTCGATGCGGCTCACGAGCACAGCGTCGCACCCGGGGCCACCGGTGGGAACCCCACGGAGCCGGCCGCACCCCCGGTTCCCGCCGCCGCACGCGCCGCACGCCCAGGAGCAGCCGGCCCGCCCGGGTGAGCCGTCCGGGCGGGCCCGCGCTCCTCCTGGGGGCGCGGCGGTTACAGATTGCCGCGCTTGGCCTGCTCGCGCTCGATCGCCTCGAACAGCGCCTTGAAGTTGCCCTTGCCGAAGCCCATCGAGCCGTGGCGCTCGATGAGTTCGAAGAAGACGGTCGGGCGGTCCTGGACCGGCTTGGTGAAGATCTGCAGCAGGTAGCCGTCCTCGTCGCGGTCGACGAGGATCTTCAGCTCGCGCAGCGTCTCCACCGGCACCCGGGTCTCGCCCGCCCACTCGCCGAGGGTGTCGTAGTACGAGTCGGGGGTGTCCAGGAACCGCACACCGGCGGCCCGCATCTGGCGGACCGTGTGCACGATGTCGTTGGTGTTCAGCGCGATGTGCTGGACGCCGGCGCCGCCGTAGAACTCCAGGTACTCGTCGATCTGGGACTTCTTCTTGGCGATGGCGGGCTCGTTGATCGGGAACTTGACCTTGAGCGTGCCGTCGGCCACCACCTTCGACATCAGCGCGCTGTACTCGGTCGCGATGTCGTCGCCCACGAACTCCTTCATGTTCGTGAAGCCCATGACCTTGTTGTAGAACTCGACCCACTCGTTCATCCGGCCGAGCTCGACGTTGCCGACGCAGTGGTCGATGGCCTGGAAGGAGCGCTTGGCCGGCGGCTCGACGATCGGCTCGGCGGCGACGTAGCCGGGCAGGTAGGGGCCGTCGTAGCCGGTGCGCTCGACCAGGGTGTGCCGGGTCTTGCCGTAGGTGGCGATGGCGGCCAGCACGACGGTGCCGTGCTCGTCCTTCAGCTCGTACGGCTCGGCGACGGAGGTGGCGCCGTGCTCGATCGCGTAGGCGTACGCGGCGCGGGCGTCCGGCACCTCGATGGCGAGGTCGATCACACCGTCGCCGTGCGCGGCCACGTGGTCCTCGAGGAAGGCGCCCCACTCGGTGGACCGCTTGATCACCGAGGTGAGGACGAAGCGGGCCGAGCCGCTCTCCAGCACGTAGGAGGCGGTCTCGCGGCTGCCGTTCTCCGGTCCGGAGTAGGCGACGAGCTGCATGCCGAAGGCGGTGGAGTAGTAGTGCGCCGCCTGCTTGGCGTTGCCCACGGCGAAGACGACCGCGTCCATTCCCTTGACCGGGAAGGGGTCTGCCTGCCGTGCGGTGTCGGGAGCGGTGTGTGTGGTCTGCGTCATAGGGGCAGGGTGGAACAGCCCTGCAAGGTGCGCAATAGTTCGCCCGTCCACTGGGCAACATGTCCAGCCGTACGCCCGTGGCGGCGGGCTTTCTGTACAGGATGACCACTGGGGAGAGCGAGATGGCGATCGATCGTCTGGACGGACGGATCATCCTGCTGCTGGCGCGCGAGCCGCGGATCGGGGTGCTGGAGATGTCCCGCCGGCTGGGGGTGGCGCGCGGGACCGTGCAGGCCCGCCTGGACCGCCTTCAGTCGAACGGAGTCATCCGCGGGTTCGGCCCCCAGGTGGATCCCGCGGCCCTCGGCTACCCGGTCACCGCGTTCGCCACCCTGCAGATCAGACAGGGTCAAGGTGCCGACGTCCGCGCCCACTTGGCGACCGTGCCCGAGGTGCTGGAGCTGCACACCACCACCGGAACGGGGGACATGCTGTGCCGGCTGGTGGCCCGCTCGAACGCCGATCTCCAGCGGGTGATCGACCGCGTCGTCGGTTTTGATGGCATCGTCCGGGCGTCCACGGCGATCGTCATGGAGAACCCCGTTCCGCTGCGGATCATCCCGCTGGTGGAGCAGGCCGCGCTCGGCGAGTGACCGGACCTGGCCGAGCTGGGGTGAGCGGATGTGAACTTCTGGGAGTACCTGGAGAGCCGGCATCAGCAACTGCTCGTCGACGCCTACCAGCACGCCAGCGTCGTCTTCCAGTGCATGGTCGTGGCCACCGCCCTCGGCGTGCTGATCGGGATCCTCACCTACCGCAGCGCGTGGGCGGGCGACCTCGCCACCACCGTCACCGCGACCCTGCTGACCGTCCCCGCGCTGGCCATGATCGGCCTGCTCGTCCCGGTCGTGGGGCTCGGCGTGGCGCCGACCGTGATCGCGCTGACCCTGTACGGGCTGCTGCCCGTCGTGCGCAACGCGGTCGTCGGGCTGCGCGGGGTGGATCCCGCCCTGGTGGACGCGGCCACCGGGATCGGCATGTCCCGGCTGGCCCGGCTGGCGCGCGTGGAGCTGCCACTGGCCTGGCCGCCCATCCTCACCGGCATCCGGGTCTCCACGCAGATGCTCATGGGCATCGCCGCCATCGCCGCCTACGCCTCCGGACCGGGCCTCGGCAACCTGATCTTCCGCGGGATCGCCTCCCTGGGCAGCAGCAACGCGCTGAACCAGGTGCTCGCCGGCACCCTCGGGATCGTCGTCCTGGCCCTGCTGTTCGACGCCGCGTACGTCCTGATCGGGCGGCTGACCATCTCCAGGGGGATCCGTGGCCGAGCCTGAGACGCCCCGGACCGGGCCCCGGTCGGCCGGGGCGACCATCGAGCTGGAGGGCCTCACCAAGCGCTACCCGGGCAGCGACCGGCCCGCCGTCGACGACGTCAGCATGGAGATCGGGGCGGGCGAGACGGTGGTTCTCGTCGGCCCCTCCGGGTGCGGGAAGTCCACCACCCTGAAGATGATCAACCGGCTGATCGAGCCGACCGGCGGCCGGATCCGCATCGGCGGCGAGGACGTCACCGACATGGACCCGGTGAGGCTGCGCCGCACCATCGGCTACGCGATCCAGGCGAGCGGGCTGTTCCCGCACATGACCGTGGCGCAGAACATCGCCCTGGTGCCGAAGATGCTGCGCTGGCCGGCCGCGCGGGTGCGGGACCGGGTCGAGGAGATGCTGGACCTGGTCGGCCTGGACCCCGCCGAGTTCCGCGACCGCTACCCGCGCCGGCTCTCCGGCGGTCAGCAGCAGCGCGTGGGCGTGGCGCGGGCGCTGGCGGCGGACCCGCCGGTGCTGCTGATGGACGAGCCGTTCGGCGCGGTCGACCCGATCACCCGGGACCACCTCCAGGACGAGCTGATCCGGCTCCAGCGGGAGCTGCACAAGACGATCGTCTTCGTCACCCACGACTTCGACGAGGCGATCAAGATCGGCGACCGGATCGCGGTGCTGCGCGAACGCTCCCGCATCGCCCAGTTCGACACCCCCGAGGCGATCCTCACCCGCCCCGCCGACGACTTCGTGTCCGGCTTCGTCGGCGCGGGGGCGGCGCTGAAGCGGCTCAACCTCACCCGGGTCGGGGACGTGACGGTCACCGACTACCCCACGGTGGGCGTCGACGACCCGCTCGAGGAGATCTTCGCCAGGCTGCGCTCCGGCGGCACGGACGAGGTGCTGGTGCTGGACCAGCGGGGCCGCCCCTACAAGTGGCTGCGGCGCGGCGACATCCCGCGCGCCAAGGGCTCGCTGGCCCGCGCGGGCGTGCCGGTGCACGACACGGTGACCCGGGACGCGACCCTGCGGGACGCGCTGGAGGCGGTCCTCACCGACCACACCGGCCGGGTCGCGGTCACCGGGCGGCGCGGCGCCTACGAGGGTGTCGTGGACGTGGAGACGCTGATGAACTCCGTGCACGAACTGCTGGAGGCGGACCGGCTGGAGGCGCGGGAGACGCAGGCCGAGCAGGAGGGCGCGCCCCCCTCGGGCGGCCGCGGGGAGGCGCGGGCGTGAGGACCTCCGAGGCGCGGCGGCCCGAGGACGGGCCCGAGGTGCGGGGGGACGCCGGACCGGACGGGGAGGAGGCCGCTCCCCCGTCCCGGCCGGCCGTGGCGCCGGCCCGGGTGAGCTGGCGGAAGCTGACCTTCCTGCCGGTGGGGCTGATCGCCGTGCTGCTGGCGACCTGGCTGTGGTTCGCGCGGGCCGACCTGGACGCCCTCACCCGCAACGCGCTGTCGGACGGGCAGGTGACCGAGGCGCTGTGGCAGCACATCGAGCTGACCGCGATCTCGACCTTCTTCGTCCTGGTCATCGCGATCCCGCTGGGCGTCCTGCTGACCCGGGGACGGGCCGGCCGGGCCGCCCCGGCGGTCATGGCGTTCGCCAACGCGGGGCAGGCCACCCCCGCGATCGGTCTGCTGGCCCTGCTGGTGATCTGGCTCGGCATCGGCCGGAAGGCGGCCCTGATCGGCATCATCGCCTACGCCGTGCTGCCGGTGCTGTCCAACACCGTCGCCGGGCTGCGGGCCAACGACCCCGCGCTGCTGGAGGCGGCGCGCGGCATCGGCATGTCCCCGTGGGGCGTGCTCACCCGCGTGGAACTGCCGCTCGCCGTGCCGCTGATCCTCGCGGGCGTGCGCACCGCCCTGGTGCTGAACGTCGGCACGGCGACGCTCGCCACCTTCGGCGGGGGCGGCGGGCTCGGGGTGCTGATCACCACCGGGATCACCAGCCAGCGCATGCCGGTCCTCGTGGTGGGTTCGGTGCTCACCGTCGCGCTGGCCCTGCTGGTGGACTGGCTGGCCTCGCTGGCGGAGCTGCTGCTGCGGCCGCGCGGACTGGAGGCCGGGCCGTGAGGGGGGTGCGGGCGCTGCCGGCCGTGGTGCTGCTGGCGGTGGTCACGGGGTGCGGGCTGACCAGCGGGTCGCCCATGGTCGACGACGTGGAGCCGGGCACGGTCGGCCGGGGCAGGCCGCTGGAGGGCGCGGAACTCACCGTCACCTCCAAGGAGTTCACCGAGCAGCTGATCCTCGGCGCGATCATGGGCATCGCCTTCCAGGCGGCGGGCGCGGAGGTGGTGGACCGGACCGGCATCCAGGGCTCGGTCGGCTCGCGGGAGGCGGTCGTCCAGGGCGAGGCGGACGCCGGGTTCGAGTACACGGGCACGGCGTGGATCACGTACCAGGGCAACAGCAGGCCGATCCCCGACCCGCGCGAGCAGTGGCTGGCGGTGCGGGACGCGGACGCGGAGAACGGGGTGACCTGGCTGGAGCCGTCGGAGCTGAACAACACGTACGCCCTCGCCATGAACCAGGCGAACTACGAGCGGTACCGCACGCACACCCTGTCGGAGGTGGCGGAGCTGGCCGAGACCGACCCGGGCGCGGTGACGCTGTGCGTGGAGGGCGAGTTCGCCAACCGCGCGGACGGGCTGCCCGGCATGGAGAAGACGTACGGGATGAGCGTCCCGCCGGGCGACGTCACGCAGATGGACACCGGGATCATCTACACGCAGACCGCCAAGGGCGCCTGCACCTACGGCGAGGTGTTCACCACCGACGGGCGGATCAAGTCCATGAACCTGGTGGTGATGGAGGACGACAAGAACTTCTTCCCCCACTACAACGCGGCCCCGACCGTGAACAGCGAGACGCTGGAGAAGTGGCCGGCGATCGCCGAGGTGCTCGCCCCGGTCACGGAGAAGCTGGACAACACCGTGGCGCAGACCCTCAACGCCCGCGTCGACGTCGACGGGGAGGACCCCCACCAGGTCGCGCTGGACTGGATGGTGGCCGAGGGGTTCGTGAAGGAGGGGTGACCGGCCGGCGGGTCAGCAGCTCGGGACCCTGCCTGCGCCCTTCTCCAGGGCGACCAGCGCGTCGACGGCGCCCTTCAGGGTGGTGACCGGGATCAGGCGCAGCCCCTCGGGCAGTTCGGCCTGCGCGTCCGCGCACTCGTCGCGCGGGACCAGGAAGACGGTGGCGCCGTCCCGCTTGGCGGCCTGCGTCTTCAGCGGCACGCCGCCCACCGCGCCGACCCTGCCCTCGGCGTCGATGGTGCCGGTGCCGGCCACGACCCGGCCGCCGGTGAGGTCGCCGCCGCCGCCGTCGCCGTCCAGCTTGTCGACGATGCCGAGGGAGAAGAGCAGTCCCGCGCTCGGGCCGCCGACGTCGGCGAGCCGCAGGGTGACGTCGATGCCCTCGTTCTCCCGGCCCAGGTACTTCAGCGCGGCCCGGGTGGCCTCGTCCTGGGACTCCTTCATCTGCTCCCGGTTGAACTGCTCGATCTCCCGGACGTCGTCCCCGGCGGGGTAGACGGCGTCGCGGGGCATGACCGCCTCGTCGGAGCCGAACCAGCTGTCGATCACCTGCGGCAGGTTCACCCGGGTGTCCGGCGAGGTCGCCTCGATGGTCGTCATCCGCAGCTGGCCGGTGGTCTTCCGCACCGGGGCGCCGGAAATGGTGATGACCTGCCGCCCCTTGTTCTCGCCGAGCACGTCGGCCGTCATCCCGGGCTGCGCCACGGAGAAGGGCAGCGGCGCGAGGACCGCGGTGGCCAGCAGCGCGGCGACCGGGGCGGCGCAGACGGCCAGGGCTTGGGGACGTGTGAGGCGAGTGAGCACGGAGCCAATCTAACGTGACGCGGGTGAGGCCCGGCCGGGGCGCCCACGCGGGCGGCGCCGCCCCCGCCGCGCCCTTCGGTCAGCGCAGGGCCTCGGCGACCTCCCGGGCCGCCTCCACCACGCGCTTGCCGACCCGCTCCGGCACGACGTCCGCCAGCATCACGACGCCCACGCTGCCCTCGACGCCCGTGACGCCCACCAGCGGCGCGGCGGCCCCGCAGGCGCCGGTCTCCAGCTCGCCGTGGGTCAGGGTGTAGCCGGGGTCGCCGGGGGCCTGCTGCCGGGCGGCGAGTATCGCCCTGCCCGCCGCGCCGCGGTCCAGCGGGTGCCGGAACCCCGCCCGGTACGCCACGTGGTAGTCGGTCCACGACGGCTCCACCACCGCCACCGCCAGGGCCTCCGCACCGTCGGCCAGGGTCAGGTGGGCGGTCGCGCCGATGTCCTCCGCGAGGGACCGCAGCGCCGGCATCGCCGCCTCCCGCACCAGCGGGTGCACCTGCCGTCCCAGCCGCAGCACACCGAGCCCGACGCGGGCCCGGCCGCCCAGGTCGCGGCGGACGAGCGCGTGCTGCTCCAGCGTGGCGAGCAACCGGTACACCACGGTCCGGTTCACGCCCAGTCTGTGGGAAAGCTCGGTGACGGTCAGCCCGTGATCCGTGTCGGCGAGCAGTTTCAGGACCCGTAGGCCCCTGTCGAGCGTCTGAGAGGTCTCCGCGGTCACGACGCCCACTCCTTCAGTGGTGAGGTCGACGGCCCCCTCGCTGCATGTGCGTCACCGGGTCCCGGCGGTCACGCGCTCCAGAGGCCGCCGATCGGCCGGCGGCCCGGACCAGTCCCGGGCACAGTCGCTTCACGGCTGCGCTCCGCGGCGGCGCTGCCACGGGGCGTGTGCGTAGCGGGACAGTAGCGAGCCGGTCCGCTGAGCGGAAGGCTCCGTCCAGAATCCGGTCACCAGTTGAACAAACTGGTGACTTTTGTCCCGGTACGCGCGCGGGGTGACCGCTCCCGCACGCCTCGCCGTTCACGGGTGACTCCCCGGGCCTCTCAGCGCATGCGGGTGGCCCACTCCTGCACCTTGGCTATCCGCTGACGGAGCTGCCCCGCGGTGGCCTCGGCGGACGGCGGGCCGCCGCACACCCGGCGCAGCTCGGTGTGGATCACCCCGTGCGGCTTGCCGCTCTGGTGGACGTACGCGCCGACGAGCGAGTTGAGCTTCTTGCGCAGCTCCATCATCTCCTTGTGGGAGACCACGGGCCGCCGCTCGGCGGGCAGTTCGAGCAGGTCGGCCTCCTCGGCCGGCTTCTTCCTGCTGTGCGCGATCTGCCGGGCCTGCCGCTTCTGCAGCAGCAGCTGCACCTGGTCCGGCTCCAGCAGACCGGGGATGCCGAGGTAGTCCTGCTCCTCCTCGCTGCCCGGGTGGGCCTGCATGCCGAACTCGGCGCCGTTGTACATGACCCGGTCGAAGACGGCGTCGGACTCCAGCGCCTCGAAGGGCAGCATGTCCTGCTCGCCGGTGTCCTCGTCCTGCTGCTTGTTCGCCTCGTCCATCTCCTTCTCGGACTCGGCGTACGGGTCCTCCTCGCCCCCCTTGACGGGCTTGTCGAGGACGTGGTCGCGCTCGCGCTCCATCTCGTTTGCGAAGCCGAGCAGGTCCGGCACGGTCGGCAGGAACACGGACGCGGTCTCGCCGCGCCGCCGGGACCGCACGAAACGGCCGACGGCCTGGGCGAAGAACAGGGGCGTGGAGATGGTGGTGGCGTACACGCCGACCGCGAGGCGCGGGACGTCGACACCCTCGGACACCATGCGGACGGCGACCATCCAGCGGTCGTCGCTCTGGCTGAACTCGTCGATCCGGCTGGACGCGCCGGTGTCGTCGGAGAGGACCAGCGTGGCCTTGTGGCCGGTGATGTCGCGGATCAGCTTGGCGTAGGCGCGGGCGGAGTCCTGGTCGGAGGCGATGACCAGGGCGCCGGCGTCCGGGATGGCCTTCCTGACCTCGGTGAGCCGCTGGTCGGCGGCGCGCAGCACCGACGGCATCCACTCGCCGCGCGGGTCGAGGGCGGTGCGCCAGGCCTGGCTGATCGCGTCCTTGGTCATGGGCTCGCCGAGCCGGGCGGCGATCTCGTCGCCCGCCTTGGTGCGCCAGCGCATGTTGCCGCTGTACGACATGAAGATGACCGGCCGGACGACGCCGTCGGCGAGGGCGGAGCCGTACCCGTAGGTGTAGTCGGCGGACGACCGGCGGATCCCGTCGGGACCCTCCTCGTACGTCACGAACGGGATGGGGTTGGTGTCCGAGCGGAACGGCGTACCGGTGAGCGCGAGCCGGCGGGTGGCCGGTTCGAACGCCTCCAGGCACGCCTCGCCCCACGACTTGGAGTCGCCGGCGTGGTGGATCTCGTCGAGGATCACCAGGGTCTTGCGCTGCTCGACGCGGTTGCGGTGCAGCATGGGGCGCACGCCGACGCCGGCGTACGTGACGGCGACGCCGT
The DNA here is from genome assembly GCF_055778765.1 of Streptomyces sp. DSM 120436. Lineage (NCBI taxonomy): Bacteria > Bacillati > Actinomycetota > Actinomycetes > Kitasatosporales > Streptomycetaceae > Streptomyces > Streptomyces sp. DSM 120436. The sequence continues at coordinate 513,276 of NZ_JBSKBS010000001.1, forward strand.
GGTACTCCTTGCCGAGCGGGCCCGCGCTGTACTCGGGGTCGAGCTTGATGCCTATGCGGGCGGCGGCCTCCGCCCACTGCTTCTTCAGGTGCTCGGTGGGCGCGACGACGGTCACCTGCTGCACGACGTGGTGGTGCAGCAGCCAGGACGCCAGCGTCAGCGCGAACGTGGTCTTTCCGGCGCCGGGCGTGGCGACCGCGAGGAAGTCACGGGGCTGAGCCTGGATGTACTTGTCCATCGCCCCCTGCTGCCAGGCGCGCAGCTTGCCGGCGGTGCCCCAGGGGGCACGGCCGGGGAAGGCCGGGGACAGGTGGTGCGAGGCGGGGCCGGCGGTGGTAGTCACGATCTCCGAGGGGGTGGTTCGGTCGGCGCATCTGCGTAGGACGACCGGGCCACCCTACCGATGGCCCGGGGCCGTCGACGCCGGTACACGACCGGCGCCGTCGCGGATGGGACTCAGGTCACATCGCCCTCGGCCAGCTCCCTCAGCGCCTCGGAGATCGCCTTGACCTCGTCCACGCTTCCGGTCGCCACGGCGATGACCAGGCGTTCGGCCGCGTCGATGTCGGGGCGCAGCTGCACCTCGTTCAGCGCCAGGAAAACGGCGCAGGACACCCACGCGGTGCGCTTGTTGCCGTCGACGAAAGGGCGATTGACGACCAGGGACTGCAGGAGTGCCGCCACCTTGTCGAGAAGGCCCGCGTAGGCCTCCTGCCCGAACATGGACGCCGACGGGCGATGCACGGCCGACTCGAGCAGTCCCGCGTCACGCACGGCGACGCGCTGATCGTCGACGGCGTCCTCGGCGATGGCCAGGACGTCCTCGGCCGTGAGGTAGACGTACGTCACTTCAGCCGCTCCAGAAGCTCGGCCCACTTGGCGGTCTGCTCCTTGGCGGCCTTGCGCACCAGCGCCTGATGCGCGGTGCGCGCCAGATAGTCGTCCACGGCCCGCAGCAGTATCGCGTGCATGCTGACGCCCTCCTCCTCGGCGCGCAGCTTGAGGGCTTCCGTCTGGTCGTCGCGAAGACGCAGGTTCATAGCCATACCAAAACGGTACCACCGCATGGGGTCATAGTGGTACTAGTCGATCGGCCTCAACCGGGTCGTCACCCACACCCCCGCCAGGGCCACCGCCGCCATCGGCAGGAACACCGCGGCGAAGGCGGCCGGGTGGGACCCGGTGGCCTCCGTCGCCGCGTGGCTGACGGTGCCGCCGCCGAGGGCGGCGAAGGCCGCGCCGCCGATCGCCAGGAGGAGGACGTTGGAGAGGCCGTCGGAGATCTGGAGGGCGGCGGAGTTGGTGCCCGTCTCCTCGGGGGCGGAGAGCTGGAGCAGCAGGACGCTGGTGGAGGAGATCACCAGGCCCATGCCGAAGCAGCCGAACGCCCAGACGACCGCCAGCGTCCAGGCCGGCACCGCCTGGATCAGCACACTCGGCGCCGCCGCGACGGCGAACGCGACCAGCAGCATGCCGAGCGTCATCAGCCGCTCCCGGTACTGCTCCAGGCGGGGCCGGGACTGCACCCAGGAGCCCAGCGCCCAGGTGCCGCCGCCGGCCGCGAGGGAGAAACCGGCCAGCGTGGGGCTGAGTCCCCGCTGGGTGACCAGCATCAGCGGGACGAAGGACTCCGCCGCGATGAAGGACCCGGCGGCGACACCGCGCAGCAGCACCACGGACGGCAGACCGCGGGCCGCCCGGGAGGTGCCGCGCGGGAGCAGGCCGAGGACGGCCGGCACCAGCAGGGCCACGCCCAGCGCGCCCGGCAGCAGGGACAGCCAGCGCAGGTCCTGGGCGGCGTACTGGAGCAGGCCCGCGCCGAAGGAGATCGCGAACGCCAGCCGGATGCGGCGGCGGTCGAAGGAGGCCGGGGCCTCACCGCCGACCGGGCCGGCGGCGAGGCGGCGTATCTGAGGCAGGGCGAGCGCCACCGGGAGCACCACGATCACGGGTATGCCGAGGAACACCCAGCGCCAGCCGAGGTGCTCGGTCACCGCGCCGGAGGCGAGCGGGCCGACGATGGAGGGGACGACCCAGCTCGCGGCGAACGCCGCCATGATCGCCGGGCGCAGCCGCTCCGGATAGGCGCGGCTGACGACGACGTACAGGGCGACGATCACCAGGCCGCCGCCGAGGCCCTGGACCGCGCGGCCCAGGATGAACAGCCACATCGCGCTCGCGGTGCCGCCGATCAGCAGCCCTGCCGCGAACGAGGCGATGCCCCAGGTCAGCGGCGCGAGCGGGCCGCTCCGGTCGGACCACTGGCCGGACAGCACCATGCCGAACAGGCTGGTGGTGAAGTACCCGGAGAACGCGAACGCGTACAGCGGGACGCCGTCCAGCTCGCGGGCCGCGACGGGCATGGCCGTGCCGACCGCCGTCGCCTCGAAGGCGATCAGCAGCACGACGGAGACGACCCCGATGCTCAGCGCCCGGTACCTGCGGCTGAGGACGGTGTCGTCGGGGACGACGGCCGGGGCGGGGGCGACGGCGGGCTCGGCGACACCCGTGTCGCGGGGGTTCGGGGCGGTCATGACCGCCAGGGTAAGGTCCACTCCCCTGTTTGACCCCTGTCGGAGGTCGGTATCGGCACCGGGACCTCGGTCGTAGGACCCGGTGCGCCTCCCCCCCCACCCCCCTCACACGGGCACGGCCGCGTGCCCGAGCGGCTCAGAGAACCCCGCCCGCCTCGTCCTGGAAGAGGCACGTCCAGTAGTGCCAGTCCGTGTCCGGGGTCGTGCCCGTGGGGTCGACGGAGGCGAGGACCTGGATCATGGTCAGGGCGAGCTGGTCGTAGGCGTCGCTGGTGAGGGCGTGGCCGGAGGCCTCGTCGAGGGAGCGCTCCCGGTGCAGGAGCCAGAGCGTGAAGGCCAGCGTGGAGATGTCCGTGTTCAGCGGGCGGAGGGCCGCGTCCCCCTCGCTCCAGCTGAGCACCGCGCCCGTCGCCCCGTCGACGACCAGGCTGTGGTCGTCGATCAGGTGGCCGACGCGGACCAGGCGGTCGGCGTGGGCCGGGAGGAGATCCGGCGGGAACGCGCCGCCGCAGTCGTCGGCCGCGTACTCCGTGAGCGTGCGCAGCGGCTGGTCGGTGTCGAGGGAGAACAGGAAGCCGTCCTCGGGCAGGCCCGTCTCGCGCAGGAAGCGGCGGGTCGGCTCGTGCGTGAGCGTCGGGGGGAAGTCGACCTCCTCGAAGCGGACCACGCCGCCCCGGCCGAACTCCTCGTCCAGCAGGCGCAGGGGCAGGTCCAGGGCCAGCCCGGAGGACGTGCCGGGGCCCGCCACGAGGGCGAGGGGGCGGATCAGCGCCGCCATCCGCCAGAACGGCGCCGGCTCGCCGTCCGCGCCCTCCTCGAACACCGCGAGCAGCTGCCGCGAGGCCTCCGCGACCGCCTTGGTGCCGTAGCGGCCGGCGTAGGCGGCGAACTGGCCGCGCAGCCCCGCCAGTTCGTCCGTGGCCGCGGCGAAGCGGACCAGGGTCGGCAGGGACGGGGCGAGCGGACGGCGGTCCATGAGGTCGGGCCGGTCGTGGACGTACGTCGTGGAGACCTCGCCGGTCGCGCCGTCGAGCAGCACCGACTCCGTCTCCAGGCCCGCCGGGGCGGTGAACTCGCCGATGACGAGCTGGTCGCGCAGGGCGGACGGGAGCCGGCCGGCGGCGCCCGCCACGTCGGCGACCGTGTGCGGTCCGCCGGGACGGGCCGGCTCCGCGAAGCGGAACAGGCCGCTGTCGCACGGCAGCCCGGGTCCGGTCAGCCAGTGCCGCGTCAAGGCGTGCGTGACCTGGGGACCGAGGTCGTCCTCGGTGAGTGTGATCGCCCTCGCGACAACGGTGTCGGTCGTGCTCATGATTCCCCCGCGATACGTGTGCTCGGTCCCGGGCCCGCGAACGTCCCGCCCCGGGCAGGACGGCCCGCGCCCCGCCGGACCCACGGCCGTCCCCCACTGCTTCCGAAGACTACGCGGCGCCACTGACAACGCCTCAGGACCGCGGGGCGCGGCCGGCGCCCCGTCCCTCAAGACGCGCGGGAGGCCGCTCGCGTTGCCCGGACGCGGCGACCGTCTCGGGGAACCGCTCAGTTCCCGGTGACCACGGCGGCCTGCGGGCGGATCGGCAGCCGGTTCACCGGCCGGCCGGTGGCGGCGCGCACGGCCGAGGCGATCGCGGCCGGCGAGGTCACCACCGGCACCGCGCTCACCGCCTTCGCGCCGAACGGCGCGACCACGTCCCGCTCCTCCACGAGCTTCACGATCCGGATGTCGGGCACGTCCAGCGCCGTCGGCAGGGCGTACCCGGTGAGGTCGGGGTGGCGGATCAGACCGCGCGGGGTGCGCAGGTTCTCGGTGAGCGCGGCGCCCAGGCCCTGGGTCACGCCCGCCTCGATGCGCGCGGCGAGCTGCGCCGGGTTGAGCACCCGGCCCACGTCCTGCGCGACCGCCAGCTCCACGACCCGTACCGAGCCCAGCTCGATGTCGACGTCGACCACCGCGCGGATCGCGCAGAAGGAGATGCCGACGAAGGCGTCGCCCTGTCCGGACCCGTCCAGCGGCTCGGTGGGGTGGGGACGGCACTGCGCGGTCGCCCACAGCTCCTTGCCGTCCATCGCCTCGGTGACGGTCGTGGACAGCACGCCGTCGTACGAGGTGATCTTGCCGTCGGTGATCTGCAGCAGCTCGGTGGACATGCCGAACTTGTGCGCCAGCGGCTGGAGGAGCTGGGTGCGGACCATCTTGGCCGCGCGCTCCACCGCCCCGCCCGACACCCAGGTGTGGCGGCCGCGGCAGCCCGCCCCGGCCGGGGGCTGGTCGGTGTCGACGGGCACCACGTGCACCTCGTCGATGCCGAGGGTCTCCTGCACGATCTGCCGGGCCAGCGTGGAGAAGCCCTGCCCGGTCTCGACGGCCGCGCACAGCACGGTCGCCACGCCGTTCTGGACGCGCACGGTGGCCGTGGACACCTCGTCGGCGCCCTCCGCGCCCAGCATGTGCACCATGCCCAGGCCGTAGCCCACGCCCCGGCGCACCGCGCCCGGCTCGCCCGCGCCCTCGGGGCCGCCGGGCAGCAGCCACTCGTCCTCGGGGGTGTCCTTGGGCAGCGGCGGCAGCGGGAAGTCCCGTACGGCTTGGAGCAGTTCGGCGACCGGGGCGGGGCAGGTGACGGTCTGGCCGGTGGGCAGCACGTCGCCGGTGGCCATCACGTTCCGCTGCCGCACCTCGGCCGGGTCCAGGCCGAGCTTCTTGGCCAGCTTGTCCATCTGCGCCTCGTACGCGGCGCACACCTGCATCGCGCCCTCGCCGCGCACGTGGCCGGAGGGCGGGTTGTTGGTGCGCACCGCCCAGCCCTCGATGAAGGCGTTGGGGACGACGTAGGGGCCGCAGGCGAAGGCGACGGCGGCGGCCAGGGCGTCGGAGGAGGTGCCGGCGTAGGCGCCCGCGTCGAGCAGGATCTGCGCCTCGACCTTGACCAGTCTGCCCTCGGCGTCGGCGTGGTGGCGGTAGCGCAGCAGCGTGGGGTGGCGGTGGCCGTGACCGAGGAAGGACTCCTCGCGCGTGGCGGCGAGTTTCACCGGGCAGCCGGTCTTCAGCGCGAGCAGCCCGAGGGGGAGCTGGAAGCTCTGGTCCTCGCGGTCGGCGGTGGCGCCGGGCACCCCGGTGACGACGATCTTGACCTGGTCCTGCTGGAGGCCGAACGCGGCGGCGGCGGTGTCCCGGTCGCCGTGCGGGTCGGTGGACGCCAGGTACAGCTCGACCCCGCCGTCCGGGCGGGGCACGGCGAGTCCGGCCTCGGCCCCTATGGGGGCGGGGTCCTGCCGCCCGATGCGGTACAGCCCCTCGACGACGACCTCGCCGGCCGCCTCCGCGTCGCCGTGGCGCAGCGGGATGTGCCGGATCAGGTTGCCGTCGGGGTGCAGCGGTTCGGCCTCGAAGGCCTGCTCGGGGTCGGTCACCGGGTCGAGCACCTCGTACTCGACGATGACCGCGGCGGCGGCCATCCGCGCGGTGTCCGGGTGGTCGGCGGCCACGGCGGCCAGCGGCTCGCCGTGGTGGCGTACGACCTCGGAGGCGAAGACCGGGCGGTCGGCCGTGCCCCGGCCGAGCACCGAGGCGCCGGGGACGTCCTCGTGGGTGACGACCGCGCGGACGCCGGGCATCTCGCGCGCGTGCGTGGTGTCGATCGACTTGACGCGCGCGTGCGGGTGCGGCGAGCGCAGCACGGCGGCCCACAGCAGGCCCTCGGCCCACAGGTCGGCGGCGTACGGGAAGGTTCCCTCGGTCTTGGCGCGCGCGTCGGCGGCCGGGAGGGAGACGCCGAGCCCGCGCGGGGCGGCCTCCTCCTCGGGGGCCGCCTCGGCGGTCCGCACGGTGGCTGCTTCGTTGCTCACGCCTGGCCTCCGTCCTGGCCGTGGGGCTGGTCCTGCGGTGCGACGCCGAACGCCGAGGGGCCGACCCCGCCGGCGCCGGGGCCCGCCTGGTGCGGGATGCGCGGGGTGCCGTCGCCGTCGTCCTCCGCGGCCTCGGCCTTCGCCTCGCGTTCGGCGACGACCTCCCGCACGGCGGTCACCACGCCCCGGTAGCCGGAGCAGCGGCACAGGTTGCCGCACAGGGCCTGGCGGGTCTCCAGCTCGGTCGGGGCCGGGTTGCCCTCCAGCAGGTCGTGCACGGTCATCGCCATGCCCGGCACGCAGAAGCCGCACTGCACGGCTCCGCACCGGGCGAGGGCGCGCTGCACGTCCGAGGGGCGGCCGTCCTGGGCCAGTCCCTCGACGGTGCGGACCTCGCTGCCGGCCGCGGTGACGGCGGGGACCAGGCAGGACGCGACGAGCCGGCCGTCCACCTGCACGTTGCACGCGCCGCACTCGCCCTGCGAGCAGCCGTCCTTGGCGCCGGCCAGACCGAGCCGCTCACGCAGCACGTAGAGCAGCGACTCGCCGATCCAGGCGTCGGTGACGGGCCGGTCGGTGCCGTTGACGCGGAGCACGTAGGAGGCGAGGGGGTGGTCGTCGTGGGGAACCACGACGACGTCCGCGGCGGGGGCGTCCGCCTCGGGAGCGGTGTGCGGGCCGGCGGAAGCGTCGTCGCCGGCGGAGGGCTCCGAGGGCCCCTCGGACGGCTCGGGAGCGGTCCGGGCGTCCTCGGCGGGGCCGCCGTCGCTCCCGGACGCCCCGGGCGCGGGCTCCTCGGCGCCCTGGGGGGCGTGCGGGTGCTCGCGTCCCTCGGCGGCCTCGGCGTCACCGACGCCGTCGCCGGACTGCCACGGCTGCTCGGCCCCGGACGGCCGGAGGTGCTCCGGGTACGCCTCGGCGGGCAGCGGCCGGGACGCGTGCGGGGCCTCGTGCGCGGAGGCGCCCTCGGCGGCGGGGTCCGCCTGCGACCGGTTGTGGGCGTGCGGCGGCTGCTCCGGGGAGCCGCCGGGCGCGCCCGGATGCGAGGGCTGGCCGGCGTCCGGCCGCCGTCCGTGCGCGGGAGCGCCGCCGTGCGGCCGGGTGGCGGCGTCCTGCGGTTCGTGCGCGGGGGCGTGGTCACCGCCCGCGGTGCCGTACGAGCCGGACCGCTGCCCGTCGGCGCCGGGCTGCGGCGCCTGCCCGCCGGCCTCGGGGCCGCGTCCGTCGTCCTGCGTTCCGTGCGGGCCGGACTGGGGTCCGTGGACGCCGGGCTGCGATCCGTGCGCGCCGCCCTGCGGCCCGGGTTCACCGTCCCGCGGCTCGTGCGAGCCGGACTGCGACCCGTGGACGCCGGGCTGGGGTTCGTGCGCGCCGGGTTGCGGCCCATGCGGGCCGGACTGCGGGCCGTGCACGCCGTCCCGCGGCCCGAGTTCGCCGTCCCGCGGCTCGTACGAGTCGTCCTGCGGCCTGTACGAACCGTCCTGGGGTCCGTGCGGACCGCCCTGCGTTCCGTGCACGCCGTCCCGCGGGCCGAGTTCGCCGTCCCGCGGCTCGTGCGAGCCGTCCCGCGGCCTGTACGAACCGTCCTGGGGTCCGTGCGGACCGCCCTGCGTTCCGTGCACGCCGTCCCGCGGCCCGAGTTCGCCGTCCCGCGGCTCGTGCGAGCCGGACCGCTGCCCGTCGGCGCCGGGCTGCGGCGCCTGCCCGCCGGCCTCGGGGCCGTGCACGCCGTCCTGCGGGCCGTGAGCACCGTCCTGCGGCCCGAGTTCGCCGTCCCGCGGCTCGTACGAGTCGTCCTGCGGCCTGTACGAACCGCCCTGCGTTCCGTGCAGGCCACCCTGCGGGCCGTGGGTACCGTCCTGCGGCCCATGCGGGCCGCCCTGCGCTCCGTGCACGCCGTCCTGCGGGCCGTGGGTACCGTCCTGCGGCCCATGCGGGCCGTCCTGCGCTCCGTGCGCGCCGCCCTGCGGCCCGAGTTCGCCGTCCCGCGGCTCGTACGAGTCGTCCTGCGGCCTGTACGAACCGTCCTGGGGCCCGTGCGGACCGCCCTGCGCTCCGTGCACGCCGTCCCGCGGGCCGTGGATACCGTCCTGCGGCCCATGCGGGCCGTCCTGCGCTCCGTGCGCGCCGCCCTGCGGCCCGAGTTCGCCGTCCCGCGGCTCGTGCGGGCCGGACTGCGGGCCGCGCACGCCGGACTGCGGCACCTGTCCGCCGCCGCCCTCGGGACCGTGTGAGCCGGCCTGCGACCCGTGCGGACCGTCCTGCGCTCCGTGGGGGCCGCTCGGAGGGCCGTGGACACCGCTCTCGAACCCGTGCTCGCCGCCCTGCTGCTCGTGGTCCTGCGGCACGCCCGGTACGCCCGGTCCCCACGGCGTGCCGATGGACTGGGACTCCGCCCAGGGGGCCGCGGCGCCGCCCGGGAGGGTCGCCGGAGGGGTGCCGCCCCACTGCTCGACCAGGGAGGACGCGGTGAACTCGCCGGACTCGTCCGGCAGGTCGCCGCCCGCCACGGGGATCGACCACTGCCCGGTGACGTCCTGGCCCGGCGCCTGTCCGGGCGCCCGGTGCTGTCCCGCGGGATCCTGGTCCTGGGCCTGCGCGTGGTGCGGGCCCGCCGCGTTCGGGTCGTAGGCCCACTGCCCGCTCGCGCCGGGGTCGTAGCCGAACCGGTCCCCCGCGGCCGCGTCGGCCTGCGCGGTCCCCGGGTCGTCCCACCGGGCCCCGTCGACGGGGGCGCCGGACGCCGCCCAGGCGCCGGTGGCCGCCGGGTCGGTGCCCGCGGTGGTGGCGGGCGTGACCGTGATCTGCGGCGGCACGTAGCCGTGGCCGGGTGCGGCCAGCGGGCTCTCCATGGAGTCCAGCAGGGCGTCGATGCCGCCCTCCGGGAGGTTCACGAAGGCCGTGGCGCCGTCGTCGTAGTCGCCCTGCGGCAGGGGGTCCCAGCGGCTGCCGCCCGGAGGCGTGCCGCCCTGTCCGTGCTGGTCGTCGGTCACGACAACGCCCTCCCCAGTGCTCGTCGGGCCAGCGCGGCGACGGTGCGCCGCAGGTGCAGTACCGCGGGCGGCAGCGGCGGGACGGTCCCGTCCTCGCCGGGCGCGGCGTCGGGGATGCAGGCCGCGGCGACGTACTCCCCGAACGCGCTGAGCGCCTCGGGCACGATCGCGCGGTCGTTGTCCCAGTCGATGAGCTGCGCGACCCACTGCTCGGCCTCCAGGGGCCGCAGCGGCATCGGCGCGATGGCGCCCACCGCGCAGCGCACCCCGCGCCGGGCGGGGTCCAGCACGAGGGCGACGGAGGCGACCGCGCGGCCGGGTCCGGTGCGGCCGGTCGCCTTCAGGAAGACCTGGGGGGCGTGCAGCAGCGGTACGCGCACGTAGCCGATGAGCTCGCCGGGGCGCAGCGCGTCCATGCCGGCCAGCAGGTGCGACACCGGGACGTCGCGGCGGGCGCCGCCCGGGCTCGCGACGATCAGCGTCGCCTCCAGGGCGGCCAGCACGGGCAGCGCGTCCCCGGTGGGGGCGGCGGAGGCGATGTTGCCGCCGAGGGTGCCGGCGTTGCGGATGTGCGGGGGTCCGGCGGCCCGCGCGGCGGCGGCGAGCGCCGGGATGAGGGCGGCGAAGTCGGGGCGCCCCATGCGCGCGTGGGTGAGTCCGGCGCCGAGCAGCGCGTGTCCGTCCAGGTACTGCCAGCCGCGGATCTCGTTGATCTTGCCGAGGCCGACCAGCGCGGCGGGCCTGAGCTGCCCGGAGTTGACGGCGGCCATCAGGTCGGTGCCGCCCGCGACGGGCACGGCGGCGGGCATGGCGGTGAGCGCCGCCACGGCCTCGTCCAGCGTCGTGGGCAGCGTCACGGCCTGCGCCGCCTGCGGTGCGTGCGTGCTCAAAACCGGCTGCCCCTTCCCGCTGCCCCACCTGGTCCCGCCCGTGCGCCGTACGGTACGTGCTGACAGGGCGGACGTGGCAACTCTGGCACATCTTGGCAGGTGCCGAGGACGGGGGTCCGCTAGGAGGCATTCGCCCGGCTGGGCCCGGACCTGGCCGATTCCGTCCGCGAATCGCCGCGGTGCCGCGGAATCACAGGCTTCGGAAGCTCTTGCTCCGTTATGGAACGACCTGTTCGGCCTGTTCGGCCCGCAGCGAACGCGCGGGGCGCGGGTCGTCCCCCGGGGCGCGGGAGCACCGGGGGACGACCCGGGAGCCGTGCCTACACGGCGGGCGGCGGCCCGTCGAGCGGGCGGCCGAGGACGCCGGGGCGGCGCTGCCACGGGCGGGGGCCGGCGGGCGGGCGGTAGGCGACGCCGAGGGCGTCGAGGCGCCGGTAGTGCTCGGTCATCCGCCGCTCGAAGCCGGCGAAGTCCCGGTCGGCGGGGGCCGGGAGCTCGCTCCAGGCGACCTCGCACAGCGCGACGAGCCGGGGGAACGTCTGGTAGTCCACGCGCCCCTGGTCCTCCATCACCTCGGTCCACACGTTGGCCTGCGTGCCCAGCACCCGCGTCCGCTCCTCGGGCGTCAGCTCCGCCGGGACCGGCTCGAACCGGTAGACGTCCTCCAGGGTGCGCACGTACCCGATCGGCACCGGTTCGTCGGGGCCCGCGTCCTGGCGGTGGTCCAGGTACACCTGCTGCTCGGGGCACATCACCACGTCGTGTCCGGCACGGGCCGCGGCGACCCCGCCCGCACAGCCGCGCCAGGACGACACCGCGGCGCCCGGCGCGAGACCGCCCTGGAGGATCTCGTCCCAGCCGATGAGGCGCCGCCCGCGTTCGGCCAGCCAGCCGTCGAAGTGGCCGATGAACCAGGACTGCAGGGCCTCCTCGTCCGCGAGTCCGAGCGAGGCGATCTGCCGCTGCGCGGTCTTCGACGCCCGCCACTGGTCCTTGACGCATTCGTCGCCGCCGATGTGCACGAACGACGAGAACGGCCCGGCGTCGGCGGGAAACAGCTCCAGGACTTCCTCCAGCACCCCTTCGTAGAAGCGCAGGGTGTCCTCGGTGGGGCTGAGGACGTTCGGATTGATGCCCCAGGTGTCCCAGACGGTCAGCGAGGAGGTGTCGACGACGTCGGAGTTGCCGAGTTCCGGATACGCGGCGATGGCGGCCTGCGAGTGCCCGGGGACGTCGATCTCGGGAACGACGCTGATATGCCGTTCGGCGGCGTGGGCGACGATCTCGCGGAGGTCGTCCTGGGTGTAGTGGCCGCCGTGCGGCCGGTCGTCCCAGAGCGGCGAGGCGCGGTGGCCGATTTTGGTGCGGGCGCGCCAGGATCCGATCTCGGTGAGCCGCGGATACCGCTTGATCTCGACGCGCCAGCCCTGGTCGTCCGTCAGGTGCAAGTGGAGGACGTTGAGTTTGTGCGCGGCCATCAGGTCGAGATAACGGAGCACGCCTTCCTTGGGCATGAAGTGGCGTGCCACGTCGAGCATCAGCCCGCGCCAGCGGAAACGGGGCGCGTCCTCGACGGTCACGTGCGGCACCGTCCACACCCGGTCGCGGCGCACGGGCGCCCTGCGGAACGCGTCGGGGCCGAGGAGCTGCCGCAGCGTCTGCGCGCCGTGCAGGACGCCGGCCGCGTCACCGCCCTCGACGAGGACGCCCCTGCGGTCGCTGACGAGCCGGTACGCCTCGGGGCCGAGGTCCGGGGCGAGGGCGAGACGGATGCCGTCGCCGGCCTCCGCTGGCTCCCGCGCCTCGCGCCAGGGCAGTCCGGTGGCGGCCCGCAGCACGGCCCCGAGCCACCGCCCCACGCCCTCCGTCCCGGCGCCGGCGTACAGCCCGGAGCGCTCCGTCAGGCGCGTCTCCCCGTCGCCGGCGACGACGCCCCGGGGGGCCGGAATCAGTGAAGTCGGCATCACGTCAGTCCTTCCGCGCCGCCCGGTCCGGAAACCAGACGCCGCTGTACGAGTACGAAGAAGATCAGCACCGGAATCGTCATCACGGTGGAGGCCGCCATGACCCCGCCCCCGTCGGGGTCGTCGGGTTTGCAGAACACCGGCAGTGCCATCGGCAGGGTCGACCGGGAGATGTCGCTGATGATGCACGACTCGGCGAACAGGAAGTCGTTCCAGGCGGAGATGAACGAGAACACACTGGTGGCCACGAGGCCCGGCAGGACGAGCGGGAAAAGGATCTGCCGGAGGAAGCGCGCGCGGCTCGCGCCGTCGATGTACGCGGCCTCCTCCAGCGCCTCCGGAACGCCCTTCACGAATCCCCTGGGCATCCAGATCGCGAAGGGCAGCGAGAAGGCGATGTGCGGCAGGACCAGCGACCACAGCGTGTTCAGCTGACCGAGATCCCGCATCACGAAGAACAGGGGGACCGTCGGCGCCTCCACGGGCACCGTCTGGGCCACCAGGAACATGATCAGCAGGGTGGTCCGCAAACGGAACCGGAATCGCGTCACGGCGGTCGCGGCGAGAAACGCGAGGAGCGCGGAAGCGATCACCACGGCGACCGCGACGACGACGCTGTTGAGGAAGTAACGGCCGAAATCCTGCTGCCCGAACACCCGCCGGAACGAGTCCCGCGCGGATGCCGGCGTAGACGGTGACCCTCACGAACGGGAAGGAGCACCACACCGCTTCGAGCAGCACCAGGAAGAACGCGCTGAACCGCCCGTACGTCCAGGAGTGGTCGCCGAGCCCCAGCCCCCGGTCGACCGGGCCGGAGTCGGCGTCGGAGAGGAACAGCCACACCGTGGACCCGGTGAGCGCCGGAGTGGCCCAGGCGCCCAGCGCGGCCGGCATCAGCGCCGGCCGCGGCACCGCCCGCACCCGCGTGAGCAGCACGGCGAGCGCGCACCCCACGGCCGGCGTGGAGACGACACGGGCCGCCGCGAACAGCACGGTGGCCAGCAGCACCTGGAACTGCGCGTCCCCGAACAGCCCGGCGTAGTTCCCGAACCCCTCGAAGGTGGTCGGCTCCCCGCCACTGACCCGCGCCTGGGCGGAGGGGAAGACCGAGATGAGCCCGAGCTGGCCGATCGGGCAGGCGAGCAGCCCGCCGAGGACCACGAGAGCCGGGGCGAGACACAGCCGGGGTGTGCCCGAACGCCCCGCTCGGGGGCGCGGGGAACCGTGCGGAAAGCCCTTGCGCACCGGAGCCCGCCGTCGCTGCGGAACCCCCGGGCTCGTCGACACCGTCATCCGACCGACCCGAACGCGTCGTTCATCTTCTTCGCCCCTCCTCGAACGCGGCGAGGACGGAGTCGACGACCTGTTCCTCGGGTTTGTCGCCGACCTCCTGGAAGAGCCGGACGCGCAGGGTGCCGGTCTTCTCGTCCTTGTCGGAGGAGGACGTGCCCGAGGTCTGGGGGGCGCAGGCGGCGGTGGCGAGGACGGCCGCGGCGGCGCCCGTGCGAAGAGGCAGCTTCATGACGTGCTCCCCCGAGTGCGTTGCAGCATATGCAATGACGGTTTCGCTGTGCACAACACACCGAAGGCTAAGGACTGGGTGAGTCACCCCACAAGAGGGCTCCACCACTCTGTGACCGGCCGACGCACCCTGTGCAACGGGCAAGCAGCGCAAAGGCCCCCGCGGGCACGCACAGCGCACCCCGGGGGCCTCGAAGGACTCGGACCGGCGTCAGCGAGGCAGGGGCTACTTGTCGCCCTTGCCCTTGTCGTCGCCGCCGTCGCCCATGGACTCGTAGATCTCCTTGCACATGGGGCACACCGGGTACTTCTTCGGGTCGCGGCCGGGCACCCACACCTTGCCGCACAGCGCCACGACGGGAGTGCCGTCGAGGGCACTCGCCATGATCTTGTCCTTCTGGACGTAGTGGGCGAAGCGCTCGTGGTCACCGTCGCCGTGGGAGGTCTGCGGCGTCGGCTCGACGAGGGTCCCCGTACCAGTCCCGCGCTCGGGCTCAAGAGTGCTCATAACCGCCAAGGGTACTGAAGGCCGCCCGGCTCAGTTGAGCGAAGGGTCGTCCGGATACGTGGCGACCATCGCCAGCTCGCCGCGCTGCCGGCGCAGCACCTCGCGCCAGAGCCGCTCGGGCGACGGACAGGACACGTCACCGGGCTCCGACTCGACCACGTACCAGGCGCCGTCCGCCAGCTCGTCCTCCAGCTGGCCGGGGCCCCAGCCCGCGTACCCGGCGAAGATCCGCAGCGAGCCGAGGACGGAGGCGAGCAGCTCCGGCGGGGCCTCCAGGTCGACCAGGCCGATCGCGCCGTACACCCGGCGCCAGCCCAGCGGCGGGTCCTCCCCCGCCGCCCCGCCCGGGACGACGGCCACGCCGAGGGCGGAGTCCAGCGACACCGGGCCGCCCTGGAACACCACGCCGGGCTCGCCGGCCAGGTCCGCCCAGCCCTCCAGGATGTCGCCCACGTCCACCGGGGTCGGCCGGTTGAGGACGACACCGAGGGAGCCCTCCTCGTCGTGGTCGAGGAGGAGCACCACCGCACGGTCGAAATTCGGGTCCGCCAGAGCGGGAGTGGCCACGAGCAGCCGCCCTGTGAGCGAGGACACCTCGGTCATGCCAGACATGATCCCGCATCTTCCCGCCGCGCGGGGAGGCAATCCGGGTGACGGAGTGAACACGGCCGCCGCGCGCGAGACCTCCCTGGTCGGGCGTCGTCCGGCCGGGGTGAGGAGGTGCGGACGGGCGGCCGGGGGCGCGGACGGCGCGCGGCGGCTCCCGGTGACCCCGCGTGGCCGTCGCCGGACGGTTCGTGTTGTGACAGATCCATGACGCCCCCGGGGGCTCCTCGGGCTTACAGAAGGGGGGTGGAGGGCGACTACCCTTTCCCTTCTGGCCCCTGCCCCACTCCACGGAACGCGAGATCCATGACCGTCAACGACGTCGACGACGTACTGCTTGTCCACGGCGGAACCCCGCTGGAGGGCGAGATCCGGGTCCGCGGTGCGAAGAACCTCGTACCGAAGGCCATGGTCGCCGCGCTGCTGGGCAGCGCACCGAGCCGGCTGCGCAACGTTCCGGACATCCGTGACGTCCGGGTCGTCCGGGGTCTGCTGCAGCTGCACGGCGTGACGGTCCGTCCGGGCGAGGAGCCCGGCGAGCTGGTGCTCGACCCCACCTACGTGGAGAGCGCCAACGTCGCTGACATCGATGCCCACGCCGGTTCCTCGCGGATCCCGATCCTGTTCTGCGGGCCGCTGCTGCACCGGCTCGGCCACGCGTTCATCCCGGGTCTCGGCGGCTGCGACATCGGCGGACGCCCCATCGACTTCCACTTCGACGTGCTGCGGCAGTTCGGCGCGACGATCGAGAAGCGCGCGGACGGCCAGTACCTGGAGGCCCCGCAGCGGCTGCGCGGCACCAAGATCGCCCTGCCGTACCCGTCCGTCGGCGCCACCGAGCAGGTGCTGCTCACGGCGGTCCTCGCGGAGGGCGTCACCGAGCTGTCCAACGCGGCGGTGGAGCCGGAGATCGAGGACCTGATCTGCGTCCTGCAGAAGATGGGCGCCATCATCGCGATGGACACCGACCGGACGATCCGCATCACCGGTGTGGACCGGCTCGGCGGCTACACCCACCGCGCCCTGCCGGACCGGCTGGAGGCCGCCTCCTGGGCGTCCGCGGCGCTCGCCACCGAGGGCGACATCTACGTCCGCGGCGCCCAGCAGCGCTCGATGATGACGTTCCTCAACACCTACCGGAAGGTCGGCGGCGCCTTCGAGATCGACGACGAGGGCATCCGTTTCTGGCACCCCGGCGGGCAGTTGAAGTCCATCGCGCTGGAGACGGACGTGCACCCCGGCTTCCAGACCGACTGGCAGCAGCCGCTGGTGGTGGCGCTGACGCAGGCCACGGGCCTGTCCATCGTCCACGAGACGGTCTACGAGTCCCGTCTGGGCTTCACGTCCGCGCTGAACCAGATGGGCGCCCACATCCAGCTCTACCGCGAGTGCCTGGGCGGCTCCGACTGCCGCTTCGGCCAGCGCAACTTCCTGCACTCGGCGGTCGTCTCGGGCCCGACGAAGCTCGAGGGCGCGGACCTCGTCATCCCCGACCTGCGCGGCGGCTTCTCGTACCTGATCGCGGCCCTCGCCGCCCAGGGCACGTCCCGCGTCCACGGCATCGGCCTGATCAACCGCGGCTACGAGAACTTCATGGAGAAGCTCTCCGCGCTCGGCGCCAAGGTGGAACTGCCGGGCAAGGCCCTCGGCTGACCCACAGCACACGAACGCCGATGGGGCGGTCACCCGAGTCGGGTGACCGCCCCATCGGCGTTCACTGCAACGCCCCGAAGGGGGCGCGGGGCTGCACCTCTGTGCGGCTACCGCCGCGTGCGCGCGACCCGCCGCGAACGGCCGGCACACGGCGGGGGGCGCCCAGCCGAACGGCGCTGAACCGCTCAGGCGCGAGGCGCCCGCGGGGCGCCTTACTTGCCCTTGGCCGCTTCCTTGAGCTTCGAGCCCGCGGAGACCTTCACGCTGTACCCGGCGGGGATCTGGATCGGCTCACCGGTCTGCGGGTTGCGCGCGGTGCGCGCAGCGCGGTGGGTGCGCTCGAAGGTCAGGAAGCCGGGGATGGTGACCTTCTCGTCGCCCTTGGAGACGATGTCGCCGACGACGTCGGCGAACGCGGCCAGCACGGCGTCGGCGTCCTTGCGGGTCACCTCGGCGCGGTCGGCCAGCGCGGCCACCAGCTCACTGCGGTTCATGTTGTTACTCCCGTGTTCTTCTTGCCGTTGAGGCGTGCCACGCGGCGGAGCCGCATGTCGGGCACGGCGAAAGCCGATGCTGCCAGGTTCCTCGGTGAGTCCCCGGGCCCGGGTCCTTCGTCGGACCCTCGCGCCCAGGGACGCATCCTGCCTCTACCTGCGGCGGTAATGCCAATCCGGCACCCGCAGGAGTCGTGAGAACACCCGAGGGAGTCACACGAAGAGCGTCACGGCCTCCGCACGGTGACGCTCCGTCCGCTTCCGGCAGCGGACAGCAGGGGGCCGGAGCCCGGGTCCGGCCGCCACCCTAGGGGGCGGCCGGGACTACGGGTTCCGCGACGCGCCGGTTCAAACCGCCCGTGGCGATCCTCACAGCGCCCGGACCGCCGGGGGCGTCACGCGCCGGCGGCCTTCGCGGCGTCCCGGACGGCGTCGGCCACCGCGCCCGCGACCTTCTCGTTGAAGACGCTGGGGATGATGTAGTTCGGGTTCAGCTCGTCCTCGGTGACCACGTCGGCCAGGGCCTGGGCCGCGGCCAGCATCATCTCGGTGTTGACGGTGCGGGACTGGGCGTCCAGCAGACCGCGGAAGACGCCCGGGAACACCAGCACGTTGTTGATCTGGTTGGGGAAGTCGGAGCGGCCGGTGGCCACGACGGCCGCCGTCTGACGGGCGATCGCCGGGTCCACCTCGGGGTCGGGGTTCGCGAGCGCGAACACGATCGCGCCCTCGGCCATCGCGGAGACGTCCTCGGCGCCGAGCACGTTGGGGGCGGAGACGCCGATGAAGACGTCCGCGCCGTGCACGGCCTCCTTCAGCGTGCCGGTGAGGTTCTCCGGGTTGGTGTGGTCGGCGATCCAGCACAGGGCGGAGTCGGGGGCGGCGTCGACCAGGTCCTCGCGGCCGGCGTGCACCACGCCGTGGATGTCGGCCACCACGGCGTTCTTCACGCCGGCGGCGAGCAGCAGCTTGAGGATGGCGGTGCCGGCCGCGCCGGCGCCGGACATGACGACCCGGATGCCCTCGATGGACTTGCCGGTGACCCGCAGGGCGTTGGTCAGGGCGGCGAGCACCACGATCGCGGTGCCGTGCTGGTCGTCGTGGAAGACGGGGATGTCGAGGGCCTCGCGCAGCCGGGCCTCGATCTCGAAGCAGCGGGGCGCGGAGATGTCCTCGAGGTTGATGCCGGCGAAGCCGGGGGCGATCGCCTTGACGATCTCCACGATCGCGTCGGTGTCCTGGGTGTCCAGGCACAGCGGCCAGGCGTCGATGCCGGCGAACCGCTTGAACAGGGCGGCCTTGCCCTCCATCACCGGCAGCGCGGCCTTCGGGCCGATGTTGCCCAGGCCCAGCACGGCGGAGCCGTCCGTCACGACCGCAACGGAGTTGCGCTTGATGGTGAGGCGGCGGGCGTCCTCGGGGTTCTCGGCGATCGCCATGCAGACCCGGGCCACACCGGGCGTGTAGACCATGGACAGGTCGTCACGGGTGCGGATGGGGTGCTTCGACGCCATCTCGATCTTGCCGCCGAGGTGCATCAGGAACGTACGGTCGGAGACCTTGCCGAGGGTGACGCCCTCGATGGCGCGGAGCTGCTCGACGATCTCGTCGGCGTGGGCGGTGGACGCGGCCGCGATCGTGACGTCGATCCGGAGCCTCTCGTGGCCCGACGCCGTCACGTCGAGGCCGGTCACCAGGCCTCCGTGGGACTCGACGGCCCCGGTGAGCTGGGACACCGCGGTTCCGCCCGCGGGCACCTCCAGCCGGATGGTCATCGAGTAGGAGACGCTGGGCGCCGTTGCCATGGCCGACTTCCTCTGCTTCTTCAACCGTGTCGCGAATCGTGCCGTCCGATCGTCGCACCTACCACTGGGTACGTGGTAGCCGCCTCGGATTGCGAACGTTTTGTTCATCGCACTATGTCATTATCCGGAAAATGACTTCCACCATACGAGAAACGCCAGGGCATGAAAGAGGCCCACGTCACGCTTCGTGACGTGGGCCTCTCACACGTTCATGACACCGACCCGCCATGCTCGCCTCGCGGCAAGTGGTCGCTCGAAGCGACTAAGGTTGGGCCCGGGGGCTTGGATCGGGCCGGTGCCACGTCCAGGCTAACAAACGGATCGCGCGAGGCCATTCCCGCGACCGGGGATATTTCCCGCATCCCCGGCCCCACCGGTCCCACGGGATCGCCGCAGGACCGTCCGCTCAGTCCCGCAGCAGGTCGGGGACCCCGTCGGCGTCCGGCTGGTCCCGCTCCGCGGACACCACGGTGAGCTGCTGCGTGGCGCGCGTCAGGGCGACGTACAGCACCCGCAGGCCGGCCGGGGACTCGTCGGCGATCTCCGCGGGAGAGACGACGACCGTCGCGTCGTACTCCAGGCCCTTGGCCTCCAGGCTGCCGAGCGCCACCACCCGGTCGCCGAGCCCGTCGAGCCAGCCCCGCGCCTCCTCGCGCCGCCGCATGGCGACGACCACGCCGACCGTGCCGTCCACCCGCTCCAGCAGCCGGGCGGCCTCGGCGCGCACGGTGTCGCCCAGCGTCTCCCCGGCCACGGCGAAGCGCGGCTCGACGCCCGTGGAGCGCACCGCGCGCGGCGCCTCGGCGCCCGGCATGGCGAGGGCGAGCACCTTCGCCGCCAGCTCGGCGATCTCGGCCGGGTTGCGGTAGTTCACGGTCAGCTCGAAGCGGCGGCCACGGGAAGGGCTGCCCGAAGGGCCCTCCCCGGCAGGGCGGTGGCGGGAGACGGGCGGGCGGGCGCCGAGGGCCTCGTCACGGGCCTGGGCGGCCTCGTCCGGGTCGGACCAGGAGGACTGGGCCGGGTCGCCGACGATCGTCCAGGTGGCGTGCCGGCCGCGGCGGCCGACCATGCGCCACTGCATCGGGGTGAGGTCCTGCGCCTCGTCGACGATGACGTGGGCGTACTCGACGCGCTCCTGGGCGAGCCGCTCGGCCCGCTCGCGCTGGGTCTCCTCGCGCACCGGCATCAGCTCCTCCAGGCCGGTGAGCTGGTCCAGCGGGTCGATCTCGCGCTTCTTGCGGGGCCGGGCGGGGGCGCCCAGGACCGCCTGGAGCTCGTCCAGCAGCGCGATGTCGTGCACGGAGCGCCCGTCCCGCTGGAAGGCGCGCGCCAGTCTGCGCACCTCCCCCGGGTTCAGGAGGCGCCGGGCCCAGCGGCCGAGGCGCCGCTCGTCGGCCATGGCGTCGAGGACGGCGGCGGGGGTCAGCTCCGGCCACCAGGCGTCGAGGAAGGCGGTGAAGGCGTCCTCGGAGGTGATGTCCTCGTCGAAGGAGGCGCGCAGCTCGGCGGCGAGTTCGGGGTCGGTGTGCCGGGCCCCGGCGCCGGAGCGCTCCCACAGGGCGTCCAGCAGCAGCTTGCGGGCGCGGGGACGCAGCAGGTTGACCGGGGCGGTGCCGCCGAGGGCGGTACGGCGGATGCCCGCCAGTTCCTCCGCCTCCAGCTCCAGGCGCCGGCCGAAGGCGACGACCCGCAGCCGCTGCGGCGCGTCGTTCAGCTCCAGGGCGCCGCGCGCGGCCTTCCGCACCACCTTGAGCATGCGGTACGAGCCCTTGACGCGGGCCACGGCCGGGGAGTCGTACAGCGTGGCCTCGGCGCCGTCCACGAGGGAGCCGATGGCGCGGATGGCGACCTGGCCCTCCTCGCCGAGGGACGGCAGGACGCCCTCGGTGTAGGCGACCAGCAGCGGGGTCGGGGAGACGATGAGGATGCCGCCCGCGTACCGGCGCCGGTTCTGGTAGAGCAGGTAGGCGGCGCGGTGCAGGGCGACGGCGGTCTTGCCGGTGCCGGGGCCCCCCTCGACGTAGGTCACGGAGGCGGCGGGGGCGCGGATCACCAGGTCCTGCTCGGCCTGGATGGACGCCACGATGTCCCGCATCGTGTGGGTGCGGGCCTGGCCGAGCGCGGCCATCAGGGCGCCGTCGCCGATCACGGCCAGCTCGCGGCCGTCGAGGGAGGCCGTCAGCTCGGGGCGCATCAGGTCGTCCTCGACGCTGCGCACCCGGCGTCCCTGGGAGCGGATCACCCGGCGCCGCACGACCCGGCCGGGATCGACCGGGGTGGAGCGGTAGAAGGGAGCCGCGGCGGGCGCCCGCCAGTCGATGACCAGCGGGGCGTAGTCCTCGTCGAGGACGCCTATGCGGCCGATGTGCAGGGTCTCGGCGATGTCGGCGGTGTGGTCGGGGCGGACGGCGCCCTCGGCGGGCTCGACGGCGGTGTACGCGCCGTCCGGGCCCTTCGTGCCGTCCTTGCCGGGCAGCAGGTCGATCCGGCCGAAGACGAAGTCCTCGTACTCGCTGTGCAGCCGGTTGAGGTGGACGCCGGCCCGGAAGACCTGGGCGTCCCGCTCGGCGAGGGCGCCGGGCGTGCCGACCTGGCCGCGCCGGGCGGCGTCGCGCATGAGGAACTCGGCCTCGGAGATCTTCTCCTCGAGGCGCCGGTACACCCGGTCCAGGTGTTCCTGTTCCACGCGGATCTCCCGGTCCCGAACGGAGTCGTGAACCGGGCCGACCGCGGTTTCCTGTTGAGCCTGAGCGGCCACCGGGCCCCCTTCTGACGTGCTGGGCAGCCGTCAACCGTACGCGAAGGGGGCCCGTCGCGGCTACGCGTCGACCTCCACGAGCGTCTTGCCGTCGAAGGTCGCGATCTCGAAGTGGTCGATCTCGTTGCGCTCGAAGGCGGCGCCGCCCTGGACGTACAGCGGCTGCTTGCCCTTGTCGGTCGTGGCGTCGGGCAGTCCGTAGCCCTCGCCGGTGACCGCCCAGGAGTTCACCGTCTCGCGCTCGCCGTTCTTGCCGACGGCGATGAGCGAGCACTTCTGTTCGCCCTTGACGTTCTTCAGCTCGGTGACGATCTCGGTGCCCCAGAGCTTGTCCTCCAGGGCCACGGTGGCGGTCACCCCGCTGACGGGGTCGGTCGCCGTGATCTTCTCGGAGCTCTTGTCGAAGGCGTCCTTGGCGGGGTTGGCCGCGAGGGTGCGGCTGGTGCCGCCCCCGCCGCCGCTGCCGCCGCCGTCCCCGCCGCTCGCCGCGACGGCCACGAACGGGCCGCTGACGATCAGCGCGCCGGCCGCGGCCACCATGTAGAAGTTGCGGCGGCGCTTGCGCGCCCGGCGCTCGGCCACCTCGTCGATGAGCTTCTCCACCACGCGCGGCGACGGCTTCGCGGACAGCGACTCGCCGACCGCGGGCGATCCGGCGGCGTCGGGCAGGTCCGCGAGCGCGGCCAGCATCGGTTCCATCCCGGCGAGTTCGTCGAGCTGCTGGGCGCACCACTCGCAGGTCGCCAGATGCGCCTCGAACGCGCTGGCTTCGGCGTCGTCGAGGATGCCGAGGGCGTAGGCACCGACGGTCTCGTGCTCGTTCGGCACCGGTGATCCCTCCATGGCACCTGACATACCCGTCCCGCCCGTGCCGAATCCCCGGTCTCCCCCGTACACACTCATCACGCCGTCACCCCCCGCTCCTCCAGAGCCAGCTTCATCGACCGCAGGGCGTAGAACACCCGGGAGCGCACGGTGCCGCTCGGTATGCCGAGTGTCTGGGCCGCCTCATTGACGGTACGCCCCTTGAAGTAGGTCTCGACGAGGACCTCCCGGTGCGCCGGGGTCAGGTCGTCGAGTGCGTCCGACAGCGTCATCAGCCACAGCGCCTTGTCGATCTCGTCCTCCGCGGGGATGACCTCCAGCGGCGACGGATCGACCTCCTGCGGCCGGGCCTGCCGGCTGCGGTGGCCGTCGATGACGATGCGCCGGGCGACCGTCACCAGCCAGGGGCGTACCGAACCGGTCGCCCGATTGAGCTGACCGGCGTTCTTCCAGGCACGGATGAGCGTTTCCTGGACGACGTCCTCGGCGCGCTGCCGGTCTCCGGCGACCAGCCTGAGGACGTAGGCCAGCAGGGGTCCCGCGTGCTCGCGGTACAGCGCACGCATCAACTCCTCGTCAGGTTCCGAGGGCTGTGAGGACATGCGATGTCGGGCCCTCGTTCCTCGTTCATTGGCCACGGCCGCATCCTTGCGCACGCCCACCTCCGGTGTCCGGGCGATCCCCCAGTCGGTCGCTCGCCCACCGGTACGCACGGGGACCGTGGGGTGTTCAAAGAGGGACGGCAGTTTTCTCGGGGACGTCACGACGAGCGGGACATGCACGCACATTCCCCCCGCTTCCTCTCCACATCTCCGGCACACGGTGAGCGGGGAAGCGCCGAGGGGCGACCGCACGGGTCCAACGGAAGCGTGACGGTCGTCACTTGACCGGTGCCCGGCGTCCTCGGTGCGCGAACACCGCGAAGCGGACAGGGCGTTCCGGCGCGGATCGGCGGCGCCGGCCTCAGGCGCGCGTGAGGGCCGCGGCGCGGCGGCGGTGCCGGGCCACGCGCTCGCGGTTGCCGCACACCTCGCTGGAGCACCAGCGGCGCCGCCGGCCCCGGGAGGTGTCGACGTACACGATGGGGCAGTTGTCGCCCTCGCACTGGCGCAGGCTCGTCCGGGCGGCCGGGTCGGTGAGCAGGTCCACCGCGTCCCGCGCCACCGCGCCGAGCAGCGCGTCGCGGCCGGGCGGGCCGGCGAGCCGGCGCACCAGCGTCCCGTCCGCGCCGGGGACCGCGCGGGGCGCCGGCGGTGCGGAGCGGGCGAGTTCGTTGACCCGGGCGAGCGCGGGGCCGTAGGAGCGGGGGCCGGGCGTCCGCACCAACGAGGCCAGGCACGCGCGCAGTTCGCGGAAGGCGGTCAGCCAGGACGGGTCGGCGTGGGTGAGCGGGGTGCCCCCGGGGACGAGTCCGGCGCCGGTGATCCAGGCGCGCAGCGCGTCGACGGAGGCCAGCCGTTCCCCTGGATGAGTGGTCGCGAGCAGGTCCAGGCAGACCCGCCCGGTGTCGAACCTCAGCTCGTAGGACGCCGTGACCGTACCCAGTGCCATGTCCTGCCACCGCCTAGGTGGGCCCCCGCGCGCGTGGGGGGCCGTGCGCGAACCGGGAAACCGTTCCGTCTCCACAGTGCCCGCCCGCCCCGGCCCCCGGAACCCCTCCCGCCGCGTGCTTTTCCGCCTAGCCTGCCCGCATGGAGGAGTTGAACGGGGTGGAGGTCCGCGCGTTCCCGGACGCGGCGGCTTTCGACGACTGGCTGGCCGAGCACCACACCCGCCGCGAGGGGGTGTGGGTGAAGGTGGCGAAGAAGGCGTCGGGGATCGCGTCGGTCACCGACGGCGAGCTGGTCGACGCGGGCCTGTGCTGGGGCTGGGTCTCCGGGCAGCGGCGCCGCCTGGACGACCGGTACTACCTGCAGAAGTACGGACCGCGCCGGCCGCGCAGCCTGTGGTCGCGGGTGAACGTGGAGAAGGTCGCGGCGCTGGCGGCGGAGGGCCGGATGCGGGAGCCCGGCCTCGCGGAGGTACGGCGCGCCCGCGAGGACGGCCGCTGGGACCGGGCGTACGCCTCGCAGGGCACGGCGGAGGTCCCCGACGACCTCGCCGAGGCGCTCGCCGCCGACCCGGAGGCCCGCGCGGCCTTCGACGCCCTCGACCGCACGGCCCGCTACCTGGTCATGCTCCCGCTGCTCCAGGCGGCGACGCCCGAGACGCGGAGGAACCGACTGGAGCGTGCGGTGAGGGACTTGGCGCGGGGCCGGCGCCGGGCCTGACGACCGCGCTCAGCCCGTCGCGTCGTACTTGGTGTCGGCCGCCGGGTCGAGGGCCAGGCGGTAGCCGCGTTTGACGACCGTCTGGACCAGCTTGGGGGCGCCCAGGGCCGCGCGCAGGCGGGCCATCGCGGTCTCCACCGCGTGTTCGTCGCGGCCCGTGCCCGGCAGGGCGCGCAGCAGCTCCGCGCGGGAGACGACCCAGCCGGGCCGGCGGGACAGCGCCCGCAGCAGGGACATCCCGGCGGGCGGTACGGGCCGCAGCGCGCCGTCGACCAGCACCGCGTGCCCCCGGATCTCCACCCGGTGCCCGGCGACGGGCAACACGCGGGCACGCGCGGGGAGTTCGCGGCAGAGGAGCTGGACCAGCGGGCCGAGCCGGAAGCGTTCGGGCTGCACGGTGGCGACACCCTTCGCCTGGAGCGGCAGGGCGGTGACCGGGCCGACGCAGGCGGGCAGCACGTCGTGGCCGAGTGCGGCCAGCAGGTCGTCGAGCAGGCCCCGCTCCTCGGCGCGGGACAGCAGCGAGGCGGCGGCGGGCGCGCTGGTGAAGGTGACCGCGTCCAGGGTGCGGGCGACGGCCGCGTCGACCAGGCGGTCCACCGGCCCGAGGTCCTCCGGTGGCAGCCAGCGGTAGACCGGCACGCCCACCACCTCCGCTCCCCCGGCGCGCAGCGCCTCCACGAACCCGGGCAGCGGCTCGCCGTGCAGCTGGACGGCGACGCGCAGCCCGTCGACGCCCTCCTCGAGGAGCCGGTCCAGCACCTCCGCCATCGACTCCGAGGCCGGCGACCACTCCTCGGTCAGCCCGGCCGCCCGGATCGCGCCCTTCACCTTGGGCCCGCGCGCCAGGATCCGCACCCCGCGCAGCCGCTCCAGCAGGTCCTCGCCGAGCCCCCAGCCGTCGGCGGCCTCCACCCAGCCGCGGAACCCGATGGCGGTGGTGGCGACCGCGAGGTCCGGGGCCCGCCCGATGATCTCCTTGGTGGTGGCCAGCAGTTCGCTGTCGTCGGAGAGCGGCACGATCCGCAGGGCCGGGGCGTGCAGCACCGCCGCACCGCGCCGCTCCAGCAGCGCGCCCAGCTCGTCGGCGCGGCGCGCCGCGGTCACGCCCACGGTGAAGCCCGCGAGGGGGCCGTGCTCCGGTGACTGCTCTCGTTCCTCGTCCATCACTCTCGTCCCGGCTCGAATCGGCGTCCCGCACGACAGGCTCGGCTCCACGTCCGTGCCGGACCGAGCCTGTCAACGCTCCATGACAGGCTCGGTTCGGCTCCATGTCACCAGTGTTACGTCACCGGCCGTCACACCTCGGCATAACCGGGCTGCGGCTTCTCCTCCCGGGCGGGGAGGGGGCCGGCCGGGCGGGCGGCGGGCCGGCGGACGTATACCGCCCAGGTGACCGCGCAACAGACCGCGTAGCAGGCGAGGAACGCCACGAACGCGCCGGTGCCGGAGCCGTGGGAGAGGAAGGACTGGCGGAAGGCCAGGTTGATGCCGACGCCGCCGAGCGCGCCCACCGCGCCGATCAGCCCCATGGACGCCCCGGACAGCCGCCGCCCGTACGCGGCCGCCGCCTCCCCCTCCAGCCCCAGGGCGTGCGCCTTGGCCTGGAAGATGCCGGGGATCATCTTGTACGTCGAGCCGTTGCCGAGGCCGGTCAGCAGGAACAGCCCCACGAAGGCGGCGGTGAACAGCGCCGGCGACTGCCGCGTCGAGGCGGCGATCAGCACGGCGGTCGCCGCGCCCATGGCGACGAAGTTCCACAGCGTGATGCGCGCGCCGCCGTAACGGTCGGCGAGCCGGCCGCCCACCGGCCGGATCAGCGAGCCCAGCAGCGGCCCGACGAAGGTGACGTACGCGGCCTCCAGCGGGGTGCGGCCGAACTGGTTCTGCAGCACCTGCCCGAAGGCGAAGCTGTAGCCGATGAAGGAGCCGAAGGTGCCGATGTAGAGGAACGACATGATCCAGGTGTGCGGGTCGCGCGCGGCGTCCTTCGCGGCCCCGGTGTCGTTCCGCACGGTGGCCAGGTTGTCCATGTGGCGCGCGGCGAGCACGGCGGCGGCGACGATCAGCGGGATGTAGAGGCCGAGCAGCACCCGCGGCCCCCCGTTCGCGCCGATGACGGCGAGGGCGGCGAGCTGGATGACGGGGACGCCGATGTTGCCGCCGCCGGCGTTCAGGCCGAGCGCCCAGCCCTTCTCCCGCAGCGGGAAGAAGGCGTTGATGTTGGTCATGGAGGAGGCGAAGTTGCCGCCGCCGATCCCGGCCAACAGGCCGACCAGCAGGAACGTGGAGAAGGAGGTGCCCGGCTCCATCACCGCGAACGCGGCGACGGCCGGCACGAGCAGCAGCCCCGCGGAGACGACCGTCCAGTTCCGCCCGCCGAACACCGCGACGGCGAAGGTGTACGGGACCCGGACGACGGCGCCGACCAGTGTGACCAGCGACGTCAGCAGGAACTTGTCGGCGGGGGTCAGCCCGTACTCGGGGCCCATGAAGAGCACCAGCACGGACCACATGGTCCAGATGGAGAAGCCGATGTGCTCGGACACCACGGAGAAGAGGAGATTGCGGCGGGCGATCCGCTCTCCGGTGCGGCGCCAGAAGGTCTCGTCCTCCGGGTCCCACTGCTGGATCCATCGGCCGCTGCGGGCTGTCATGGGGCCTCCACTGCTCTCCGGGGCGCGGCGGTGCCGCGAGGGCTGGTCCCGAAGGTAGGGAGGGGGCGTTTCCGGTCTGTGGCACGCGGTGACCGGCAGGGAACGTTGCTCTCACCCCGGGCGGGGGCGGGGTGAGAGGAGGCGGTCACCGGTTGCCGGTGGCGCGGTGAGGGTCAGTGCTGCGGGGGCTGGCCGTAGGGGCCGGGCGCCTGCTGCGGCGGGACGCCGTACGGACCCGGCTGGCCGTAGGCGGGCGGCTGCTGGGCGTACGGGCCGGGCTGCGCGTAGCCCGGGGCGGGCTGCTGCTGCGGGAACGGCGGCGCGCCCTGGGCCTGCGCGCCGTACGGCCCGTACGGGCCGCCCCCGTACGGCGTGCCGGAGCCCGGAGGCAGGTAGCGCACGCGGCCCGTCTCGTCCGCCACCGGTGCGAAACCGGCCGCTTGCAGCCGCGCCGCGAACTTGGCGTTGCGCTTGCGGGTGACGACGAAGCCGATGCCGAGGATCACCATGAGGGCCAGCCAGATGATCGCCGCGATCACGAAGTCGTCCGAGGTGCCGCCGAGCCGGTAGGCGATGATCACGGCGCCGATGGAGACACCGAGGGCGCCGTAGCCCATCCGCTTCTCGGCGCTCTTGCCGGTGAGGTCGAAGTTGATGCGCGCCTTGAGCAGTTCGAGGGCGTCCGGCACGAGCGGCGGCAGGGAGACGCCGTCGTGGGCGTTGGGGTACTGCGCCCAGTTCTGCGCGGCGCGGGCCTGGGCCTGCGGGCTGAGGTCAGGGACGATCAGCATCTTCAACTGGCTGTTGTTCCCGCCGCCCTGCCGGACGTCGGCGTACTCGTAGCCGAACTGCTGGGCGATGAAGGCGAGTCGGGCGAGTTTCTTCACGGATGCCATGGGACTGGTGAGCTCCACCGGCTCCCCGCTCGCCATCAACCGCAGCATCTTCTGCGTCTGCCGCTTGCTCATCCGCCCTCGCCCCCTGGTACGCCGTTCACTTCAGCAACAGGGGGCAGTGTGGCACGGCCACCCACCTCGAGCCAGAGCAGCTTCCCCGCTCCCCGCCCCAGCGCACCATCACCGAGGGCCCACCCTCCCCAGGAGTCGGCATACTCCTGCACGAGACGCAGTCCGCGCCCGGACCCGGCGTCGAGCGGAGCGAGCGGGACGGAATCGTCGCCGGCCCCGCCGAACGGGGCGGGGACGTACGGGTCGCTGTCCCACACCCCGACCCGCAGCCGGCCGTCGCCCAGCCCCGTGAGCCTCAGGGAGGCGGGCCCTTTGGTGTGCAGGTAGGCGTTAGTGACCAGCTCCGACGCCAGCAACTCGACGACGTCGAGGGCGTCCTGCCTGCCGTGACCGCGCAGTGCGGCCCGCACCGTCATACGTGCGACGCGTACGGCGCGGGGGTCATGCGGGAGACGAAGGGCGTACGTCCAGGGGTGGGGCGGGGCTACGGTGACCATGGTCGTCTCCGGGGTATCGAGGGGACTTTGGCTTCGCGTTCATGGCCGCGCAGGCGGTGGCAGTGCCTCGGTCGGTGCGCTTCCGGCTTATGAGCGCGGCGGATGAGTGATAGCGCTACCGTAGAGCCGATCAGGAGATACATCTCCCGAATGTTGGAGATTCACCTCTCGATTAGCTCGAGTGAGGGACAGGAGAGCCGCTACGCGGCCAGGAAGGACACACGGTGCCGCCCACGAACAATCCGACACTGAGGCAACGGAGGCTGGGCGCCGAGCTGCGCAAACTCCGCGAGAAGGCAGGGTTCACGGTGACTCGGGCCGCCGAGCACCTGGGCGTCAACCAAGGGCGCGTAAGCATGATCGAGACCGGCCGCAGCCCTGTGAGCGCCGATCTCGTGCGAGGGATGGCATCCGCCTACGACTGCTCCGACATGGCTCTGATCGACGCACTGGCCGCCATGACCGGACGCCGGCGTCGGGGCTGGTGGGACGAGTACCGCGAACACCTGCCCGCCGCGTTGGTCGATCTGGCGGAGCTGGAACACCACACGTCCGCGCTACGCGTCGCCCTGGTGATCCACCTTCCGGCGCTGCTGCAGACCACTGATCACGCCCGCGCCCTCTTCCGCGCTGTGGTGCCGCCTCTCCAGCAGCACGAGATCGAGCACCGCCTCACGTTCCGCATCAAACGGCAGGGCATCCTGCACCGCGAGGATCCGCCCTCCTACTCGGCGATCATTCACGAGTCGGCACTCCGCATGGGATTCGGAGGCCCTTCCGTGACCCGCGGCCAGCTCACGCATCTGCTGGAGATGGGCGAGTTGCCCCACATCACCCTTCGCGTGGTCCCGTTCGGCACGGCCCGCTTCCCGAGCACCGGTCAGTCCTTCGACTACCTCTCGGGCGCCGTGCCGCAACTCGACACGGTCCAGCTGGATACGCACCACGGGGGCTGCGGATTCCTGGACGCGGAGGCACAGTTGGCCAAGTACCGAGCCGTACTGGATCACATGTCGACCTGTGCGCTCGACCCCGCAGAGTCCCGCGACTTCATCCACAGCCTCGTCCGAGAGACCTGAGAAGGAACCCCGTGCAGACCATCACCTGGCGCAAGTCGTCCTACAGCGGCGACAGTTCGAACTGCGTGGAGATAGCGGCCACACCCACCACCGTCCACATACGCGACTCGAAGAACACACCCGGCCCCCAGCTCGGCGTCTCCCCCACCACGTGGACCGTTTTCCTCACGCACGTCATGAAGTGACCGCCGGGACCGGGCACCTGCTCATCGGAGCGCCGGATGCCGACAACGACGGCGTCCCCGACACCTGGACGGTGCGCTTCTACGCAGGCGGCAGGACCTCGCCGGCCGGGTTCGGCACCCGGATCACCGGTACGTCGGTCTACCGGAAGACACGGATGGCCATCGGGTGAGCCATCGCATCAAGCGCCAGGGCATCCTCCACCGCAAGGGATCACCGCCCTGCGCGGCGGTGATCCACCGGCGGAAGCGGATCACTGGTCGGGCGTCCCCTCGCGCTCGCTCCCTCGGGCGAGGCTTCGGGCCTGCCCTTCGTGGATGCCGCTTGCCCATTCCCAGCCGGGCTTGGGCGATACGACCCGTGGGTCGCTGGTGACCCGGGCGTCACGCAGGTCCTCCACGTACGCCCGGTCCCGTGTGATCCTTGCGCGTACCTCCTCGCCCCTGGCGACGGATCCGTGTCCGGGGACGAGGACATCGACGTCGTCCGCCACGCCCTCGAGCAGTCCCAGCCCGGCGAGGTAGTCCTCGATCGGGTTGTCGGTGTCGTCGAGCATGGGGACGAAGACATCGGAGAGCATGTCGCCGGCGATGAGAACCCGGCGTTCCCCGACCAACAGCGCCGCATGGCCCGGGGCATGCGCCGTATGCTCGATGATCCGCACCTCGGGGCCGTCCCAGGGAAGCTGCGCGGTTCCGGCAGGCAGACCGGTGATGAGGCCGTACAAGGCCAGTGGTGTGTCCCCGGCGATTTCCGGCGGCAGCCCCTCGGTGACGCCGGCCTTCCAGTCCGCGTTCGACAACACGTCCCGCATGAAGGCCGCGCAGCGGGCCGTGCCGTAACGAGGCGCTTCACCGAGTTCGGCATGCCAGAGCACGTGATCCCAGTCGGGATGCGTCGAGAAGCCCGCCACCACGGGCCGGCCCAGCTCACGAAGGTCGTTCGCCAGGCAGGTCATCTCGGCGCCGGTGATCCCGGCGTCCACGAGCAGCACGCCGTCCCTGCCCTGCACGACAACGGTGTTGTTCTCGAGCAACTCGCTCCGGTGGATCAGTACACCCTCGGCGACCTGCTTCAGCATGGGCCCCTCCCGTTCGAAGTCTGCGGCCGCGTCTTGACCGGCACTGGGTCGTTGGTCCTGCTCAAGATCGAACTGCCTGCCCGGTCTACGGCGTCACCCCACCAGAGGGTCTGACGCGCATCAACACGGCCGGAGGGGGGTGTGCGACGGCGACCCCCGACGACGGGACCGCCCACGGAGGCTTCTTCGATGGTGAGCCTATGCCGGATGACGGCTCCGAGATGGCGCTGACGCCAGCGGCAACCGCACATCGTCCGCGGCCACTTCGGCGGCCCTGCCGTCCGCTACGTCCTGGACGAGAACTCCATGAGTTTTTGATCAATAGTGGGTGTGCAGGCCAGGCCGCTCCTACCTGCGAGTCTGCTGGCGTTGCCGTCACCACTGCCCTCAGTGGTCTACACCGCCTGGGGGGTTCAGGAATTCCGAATGCGTGTCAAGCGGCTTTGTCGTGGGGGGTTAGGCTGATGGTCAGGTCGGCGCCGAGAGCCTGAGCCAGGCGGCGCAGGAGGGGAAGCG
The DNA here is from genome assembly GCF_055778765.1 of Streptomyces sp. DSM 120436. Classification (NCBI taxonomy): domain Bacteria; kingdom Bacillati; phylum Actinomycetota; class Actinomycetes; order Kitasatosporales; family Streptomycetaceae; genus Streptomyces; species Streptomyces sp. DSM 120436. The sequence continues at coordinate 544,924 of NZ_JBSKBS010000001.1, forward strand.
TGGGCACGGTCCCGCCGCCTTCGAAGCGGGAGATCTGCGGCTGCTTCATCCCGCACCGCTCGGCCAGCTCGGCCTGGGACAGCCCGAGCTCGACGCGCCGGTCGTGGACGAGTTGCCCGAGCTCACGGGCGAGCGCGGAAGGCGGGTCCTGCATGGTTCCTCCCCGCCTCAGGCCGCTGGGGCGACAATGGTCACGGTGGGCTCGTCTCCGCCGGCGAGGTGCACGTCCACCGTGAGGTCCAGTGCGCGGGCCAGGCGCATGATGACCGCGATGGGCGGCAGCTCGGTGGCCGTCTCGATGCCTTCGATGTCATCGACGTCGACGTGCATGCGCTCGGCGAGATCGGCCTCGCTCAGGCCCAGCTGCTTACGCCGGTCGTAGACGGCCTTGCCCAACGTCATGGCGAGACCGGCCTCTTCGTAGACCCGGTCGTACTCGGGGTCGGCGTCCAGGTGTTCGCCCAGCAACTGGCGGTGGCGACGGGTCCTCCATTCGCTGTGGTTCATCGGTTCTCCTTGAGGTTGCGGCTGTAGAGGTCGTGCTCAGCGGCGGCTTCATGCTCTGCCTCGCACAATCGCTGTGCGGCGTGGGCGCGGTCCACTTCGGCCTGCTCGCGCATCTTGGTCTTGCGGAACACGGTGAGCAGCACGACACGTCGGCCGGGCGCCAGCCAGTAGGTGATCCGCTGATGGGCATCGCCCAGGCGGAAGCGCAGCTCGCGGAGCTTGCCGCCCAGGTGACGGGAGTGCGGTTCGTCAAGCGTGGTGGGCTGCTCGGCGAGCAGGTCGGCGACGCGTTCGGCCTGCTTGTAGTGAGGGGCGGGAATGTTCTCCAGCCACAGCCGCACCTCCGGCTCGATCTCAATCGAGTACCGCCCGCTGTCCATATCGCCGATGGTATATCGTGCGGGGCGCGAGAGCGCGAACATGTGGTTCAGGTCGTGTGCCGTCGCCGCGACCGCAGCCACTCCAGCGTCGCACACCCCCGGTACTCCCCTTCGTCCTGATGCCGCGGCGCCGCCCGCAAACCAGCGGCAGCCTGCCGAGGCGACACAGGGGCGGCTTCTTTCGGCGGGATTAGGCCCGAGCGGGAGAGGACGCGTACGGCTGGGCTGTGGTTCCCGGTGACGACGACCGTGCCGCCGGCGTCGCCGGTGAACGGACGAGGGCCGTCGGACGTGTCGTCCGACGGCCCTCCGCTCCTCGGCGCCCCCGCCCGTGACGCTCAGCCCCGGCGTGCCCCGGCCCGCGGGCGGGAGCTCTTGCTTCCGTTCGGCCAGAGCCTCGGGCGGCGCTTCGCCGCGAGGTCCTCGACCCAGCCGGTCGCGAGCACCACCAGGCCGATGAGCGGCCAGATGAACGTGAACGTCCAGAGCTCGTAGGTGCTGTTGAGGGCCTCCACCCCGCGCTCGTTCTGCATGAACGGGAGCTTGTACAGCAGGTCGACGAGCGGGAAGGTGAGCGCGATCAGCAGGTTGTGCCAGAGGTAGATGGTGACCGCCCGGTTGTTGGACAGGGTCACCAGCCGGTCCCAGCCGGCGAGCCGTCCCGGCAGTTCCTGCCACGACGGCGAGTACTGGAGCAGGATCACCACGAACCCGAACGACCAGGCGGCCTGGGCCAGCGGGATGTCGTTGAGGTTCCACCCCGAGTCGCCGAGGTGGCCCGAGGCCCACCACAGGCCGAACGCCATCACCAGGGAGGCGCAGGACACGGTGATGTAGCGCGGGACCTGCTTGAGCATGCCGTCCTGGTGGGCGAAGCCGAGCACCCAGCAGGAGCCGTAGACCGCGAAGTCGGTGACCGCGTTGCCGGTCTCGCCGGGGATGGTGACCAGCCCGGTGCCGACGACGGCCGTGAGGCCGAGCGGGGCGAGCAGCGTCGGCCAGGGCGCCCGGCGGAACGCCCACAGCAGCAGCGGGGAGGCGAGCACGAACCACAGGTAGGCGCGCAGGTACCACAGCGGCCCCACCGCGTCGGTCGCCCAGGTGGCGCCCAGCGGCCCGAGGTCCCCGGCCTCGAAGGGGTAGGGCGGGGCGCCGATCGGGACCAGGTAGTTGAACAGCTTGACCAGGCCCCAGAGCCCGCCGCCCTGGCCGGGGTCCTTGCCCGGGTTCCAGCCGCTGACGAACAGCAGCGTCAGCATGATGGCGCCGAAGATCCACAGGGGGGGCAGCAGACGGCGGAGCCGTCCGCGGATCACGCTCCACGCGGGCCGCTTCAGCGACCTGGCCATCAGCGAGCCGGCGAGCGCGAACATCACGCCCATCGACGGGAACAGCACCGTCAGCCAGGCCCACCCGAAGAGGTGGAAGACGACGACGCGGACCAGGGCGATGGAGCGCAGCAGGTCCAGGTACCGGTCCCGGCCCGGCTTCTCGCGGGCCGGCGCCTCGGCGGGTTCCGGAGCCGGTTCCGGAACCGGCTCCGTGGTGTGCTGCCGGGGGAACGGGTACGGCGGCTGCGGGGCCGTGCCCGTGTGTCCGCCGTACGGGGTCGGGTACGGGCCGGCCGGTCCCGGGACCGGGCCGGCGCCGGACGGGTGTCCGTGGGTCATGCCACCGGCCTCCGGTCGTCGTGGTACGCCTGGCCGCTCGGCACGGCCCCGTTCACGGGCGCCCCGACCACACCGGTGCGGCGCAGCTTCTGCCAGCGCAGCCGGCCGCCGGTGAGCGCGGTGATCCAGGACTGGAGCAGCACGACGTACATGAGCTGGCGGTAGAGGATCTGCTGCAGCGGCAGCGAGATCAGGTGGGTCATGCGTTCCTTGTCCAGGCGGAACGCGTACGCGGCGCAGACCGCCTGGATGGCCAGCACGCCCAGCCACGCGAGGATGGTCTGCTGGGTCGGTCCGAAGACCAGGCCGTACAGCAGGAAGACGTCGATCAGCGGGGCCAGCAGCGGGGCCACGATCATGAACAGCGAGACGAAGGGCAGGCCCACCCGGCCGAAGCGGCCGGAGGGACCCTTCTCGACGAGGGCGCGGCGGTGCTTCCAGATGGCCTGCATGGTGCCGTACGACCAGCGGTAGCGCTGCGACCAGAGCTGCTGCACGGTCTCCGGGGCCTCGGTCCAGGCGCGGGCGTTCTCCGCGTAGACCACGCGCCAGCCCGCGCGGTGCAGCGCCATGGTGACGTCGGTGTCCTCGGCGAGCGTGTCGTCGCTCATGCCGCCGATGGGCTCCAGCGCCGACTTCCGGAAGGCGCCGACGGCTCCCGGGATGGTCGGCATGCAGCGCAGGATGTCGTACATCCGGCGGTCCAGGTTGAAGCCCATCACGTACTCGATGTGCTGCCAGGCGCCGATGAGGCTGTCCTTGTTGCCGACCTTCGCGTTGCCGGCGACGGCGCCGACCTTCGGGTCGCCGAAGGGCTGGACGAGTTCACGGACGGTGGACGGCTCGAAGACCGTGTCGCCGTCCATCATCACGACGATGTCGTACCGGGCGTTGGCCAGGCCCCGGTTGAGGGCGGCGGGCTTGCCCGCGTTGAGCTGGCGGATGACCCGGACGTTGGGCAGGCCCATCGCCTCGACGATGCGGGCGGTGCCGTCGGTGGACCCGTCGTCGATGACCAGCACCTCGATCGGGTGATCGCTGGCCATCAGGGAGGTGACGGTGTTCTCGATGCACTTGGCCTCGTTGTACGCCGGGACGAGCACCGTGACCGGCTCGGTGACCGGCGGGCCCCAGCGGAATCTCCTGCCGCGCACCCGGCGGGCGTGGGCGCCGGACAGCAGCAGCATCAGCACGAAGCGGGCGATGACCAGGGTGCCGATGATCGCCAGGCCGACCACCAGCACGTCGGTGATCTTCTCGGAGGCCTGCACCAGGAAGATCCAGGCCTTGCCCTTCCAGAGCTCGGGTCCGGTGACCGTGCTGTGCGCGCTGGGCGCGTCCAGGGCCTCGGTCAGGTTGTCGAACTCGTAGCCCTTCTCCTTCAGGTCGGGCAGGAACCTGTCGAGCGCGGCCACGGTCTGGCTGCGGTCGCCGCCGGAGTCGTGCATGAGGACGATGGCGCCCTCGCCGTTCTCCGGGGTGGCGCGGCGGATGATCTCGGCGACGCCGGGCCGCTTCCAGTCCTCGCTGTCGGTGTTGTTGACGACGGTGAGGTAGCCGCGGCTGCCGATGTACTCGGTGACCGGCCACGACTCGTTGTCCATGGCGGCGGAGAAGGAGGAGTACGGCGGGCGGAACAGCGAGGTGCGGATGCCGGCCGCGCCGGTGATGGCGAGCTGGTTCTGCGACAGCTCCCAGTCGATGCGCTCCTTGGACTGCAGCGACAGGTCGGGGTGGTTGAAGGTGTGCAGGCCGATCTCGTGGCCCTCGTCGACCATGCGCTGGACGAGGTCCGGGTAGCGGGAGGCCATGGTGCCGGTGACGAAGAAGACGGCGTGCGCGTCGTGCTTCTTCAGCACGTCGAGCACCTTCGGCGTCCAGGTGGGGTCCGGGCCGTCGTCGAAGGTGAGCACCAGGCGGCCGTCCGGCACGCTGAGGGTGGTGGCCTCGCCCGTGCGGACGTCGATCACCGGGCCGCCCTCGAGTATCTCCTTCGGCACCTCGGTGGTGGGCGCCGGGTTCTGCACCCGGTGGTCGGCGAGGATCTCGCTGTGCACGTAGCCGCGCAGCATCAGCATGGCGGAGAGGGCGACCAGGACCAGCAGCGGGAGCAGCAGGCGCAGCGGTACGCGACGGCGCAGTGCGCCGCGCCGGTCCGGGCGGGGCGCCCGGCGGCGGTGGGAGGGGGGTGCCATCAGAGGACGTTCTCCGGGGACGGTGCGAGGGTGGGGGCGGAGTCCGCGCCCGCGGCGGGTTCGGCGGCGACCGGGCGGCCGCCGGACGGAGCGGAAAGGCTGTCGGTGCCGCCGGCCTCGCCGGCGGCGGGGTCGGGCGTCCCGGGCTGCGGGACGTCGTCCTCGGTCGTCGGCGTGGAGGGCTGGGTGCTGGTGCCTCCGCCGGCCGGGGGCGTCTCGGCGGCGGATCCGCCGTCCGCGTCGGCGCCGCCGGTGCCCGGCTGGGAACTGGCGCGGCCGGTCGGCGTGGCCGCCGGGGCGCCGCCGTCGGGCTGCTCCACGGCGTTGCCGGCGCCGCCGGTACCGCCCGCCGCGGGCGCGGAGGCGCCGGGTCCGGGCAGTTCGGCGGCGCCCGGGGTGGGCGGCACGACGCCCGGGTCGGGGCCGGCGCCGGAGCTGGGGGCGGGGCCGGGGTCGGTCGCGGAGGGCCGGGGCGTGGTCTCGACCTGCCCGGCGGGCTTGTCCTCCTGGCCCGGGACGGGCATCCAGGGGGCGTCGGAGTTGCCGGACAGCAGGGTGGCGACCATGACGACGGCGTAGCCCACGCAGGCGAGGCCGACGGCCAGGCCGATACGGCGGTAGAGCCGGTTGCGGCGGCCCGACTCGTCGACGAACACGGGGGCCGCCTCGGGCGCCGCGCCCGCTCCGGGGGTACGGCTCAGCACACCGTCGGCGCCTATCTGCACGGCGTCGAGCTGGACCGTCACCTCGTGCGGGTCGTGGGTGGCCTCGCCGGTGCCGCCGGGTTCCTCCTGCCAGGGGTCGCGTACGGCGGTGCCGGTGTCCCCGGGGACCGCGGCGTCCGCGGCCGGGACCCGGGCCGTGGCGCCGGCGTCCGCCGTCCCGGCGGCCGGGAAGGCCGGGGCCGCCGGGCGGGGGACGCGCAGGGCGGTGGTGCGCTCGGAGTCGTAGGTCTCGTCGGCGACCCGGCGCTCCGCGGGCGCGGGCGGCTTCCCGAAGGCGTCGAAGCGGTCCCGGCCACCGGACGCCACGGAGGCGCCGGACGGGCCGGGCCGGGCGGGCGGCTCCGCGCGTCCGTCCACCTCGGGCAGCACCTGCGTACGGTCCTCGCCGCCGGTCCTGGCGGGCGGGACCGTGCGGCCGGCCGCGTCGGGCAGCACCTGGGTCCGGTCGTCGTTCCCGGACGGGGGCAGCACCTGCGTCCGGTCGTCGTCACCGTTCCCGGACGGGAACACGCCAAGACGCGTCCAGCGTTCGTCCAGGGAACCAGAACCGGAACCGGCGCGGAGGCTCTCCGCGCCGTCTCTCACGCCGGGTCCGACGGGCCGGTCCGCCAGGGGCATCACCCGTGTCTCACGGGCGGCCTCGTCCCCTTCCGCGAACCTCCGGGAAGTGCCGGCCCACTGCGGCCGCCCCGGTTGGGCGTCTTCTCGCCACTTCTCCACGCGCTCGCACTTCCCCCCAACGGAGTCTTCGGCGCGCGTACGACCCGAGCACCCGTCGGCGGACCGGGCCCCCACCCGCTCCGAGCGCCCCGTTTATCACACCGTGCTCGGGCATCGAATGTAGCGCACCCGGAGGTCGCGTGTTCCCGGGGCGACCTTTTGTGTCAGCAGCGAGACATTGGGTGCGTTCCCATGACGGCGGCGTCGGTCTCCGGGAGCCAGGAGTCCCCGGGTCGCCGCAGCCAGCCCCGCCCGGCGGCGAGCTCGGCCGCCGACTCGCGCAGTTCGGTCAGAGCGGGATGCATCATGCCCTTCCGCCACACGAGCGACACGGGCGAGAGGGGCACCGGCGCCACCAGGGGCCGCGACACCGTCCCCGGGAGTGGCGGAAAACCGACCACGGCGAGGATCGGATGCCCGGTCCGCGCCATCACCCGCTGGAACTCCTCCTCCCCCACCGCCAGCGGCGCGGGCGGCGCGAGCGTGATCCCCCGGTCCTCGAACAGCCGCCGCGCCAGGTCCGTCCACTCCTCCGTGCGGTCGTTGCCCGCCCCGGCGTACACGGTCACGCCCGCCAGCGCGGCCAGCGGCACCTCCGGCAGCGCGGCCAGCGCGTGGTCCTCGGGCAGCACCACCGCCATCGGCTCGTACCGCACCGGCTGCTGGTCCAGCCCGGCCCGCACCGCCGGCGCGAGCCCCGCGAACCGGCCGAACGACGCGTCCAGCCGCCCCGCGAGCAGCTCCCCCGCCGCCCAGGTCAGCCCGCTCTCGTAGCGGGCCATCAGCTCGTGCCCGGGGGCCCGCTCACGCGCCCGGCGCAGCACCTCGCGATGGGTCCCCAGGCCCGGGGAGTTGAGGTCCACGAGCAGCGGACGGCTCCGTCCGGCGGCGGCGAGCAGGTCGTCCTGCGCCTGGAGCGCCGCGCGGACGTACGGCAGCAGGCGCTCGCCGTCGGCGGTGAGCGTGACCCGGCGGGTGCTGCGCACGAACAGTTCGCAGCCCAGCTCCCGCTCCAGGCGCCGCACGTCCCGGCTGAGCGCCTGCTGGGCGACGTGGAGGCGCGCGGCGGCGCGGGTGAAGTGCAGCTCCTCGGCGACGGTGACGAAGGCGCGCAGCAGACGGGGATCGACGTGGGCGGTGGCGGGCATTCCGCGAACTTACAACACAGGTGCGTCAATGGGCCCGGAGAAGGTGTTGGACCGGCCACCTGACCAGGGGGGACGGTGAGGCCATGCCTCAGCCGCCCCCGCGGGACACCCGCCTGTACACCGTCACCGCCGACACCCTCGTGGCCGTCGACCTCGCCCCGCGCGCCCGGCGCGAGCCGGGCCCGTACCGCCGTCTGTTCGCCCTGCCCGGCGCCCGCGCCTTCACGGCGGGCAACCTGCTCGCCCGGCTGCCGATGGGCATGTTCGGAGTGAGCGCGATCCTGATGATCTCCGGGGTCCGCGGGTCCTACGCCCTGGCCGGCGCCGTCACCGCGACCGGGCTCGCGGCCACGGCGGTGGCCGCCCCGTGGACCGCGCGCCTGGTGGACCGGTACGGACAGGCCCGGGTGGCCCTGCCGGCCACGCTGGTCGCCGTGCTGGGCTCGCTCGCCCTGGTGCTCTGCGTGCGCCACGACGCCCCCGCCTGGACCCTGTTCGCCGCCTACGCGGCGACGGCCACCACCCCCAACACCGGGGGCATGTCCCGGGCCCGCTGGGCGCACCTGCTGAAGGACAGACCCGGCGACCTGCACATCGCGAACTCCTTCGAGCAGGCCGCCGACGAGCTGTGCTTCATGCTCGGCCCGGTGCTCGCGGCCCTGCTGTGCGGGGCCCTCTTCCCGGAGGCGGGCACGCTGGCCGGCGCGACGTTGCTGCTGACGGGCGTCGCGCTGTTCGCCGCACAGCGCTCCACGGAGCCCCCGGCCGTCCCCCGCGCCCCGGGAGGGGCGCCGCTGCGCGCGCCCGGCGTACGGCCGCTGCTGCTGGTCTGCCTGGCCACGGGCGGGGTGTTCGGCTCCCTGGAGGTCGTGACGATCGCGTTCGCGGACGAGCAGGGGCACCGCACGGCGGCCGGCGTGGTGCTGGCGCTCCAGGCGGCCGGCTCCTGCGCGGCGGGCCTGCTGTACGGGACGGTGCGCCCGGCCGGGTCCGCGCGCTCCCGGCTGGGCTGGTGCCTGGCGGCGATGGCCGCGCTGATGACCCTGCCGCTGCTCGCCGCCGCCCTCACCGGCTCGCTGCCGGTCCTGGCGGGCGCGCTGCTGGTGGCGGGGATGGCCACCGCCCCGACGATGGTCACCACGATGACCCTGGTGCAGCGGTCCACCCCCGAGGGGCGGCTGAACGAGGGCATGACGCTGGCGGTGACCGGGCTGCTGGGCGGGATCGCCTGCGGCAGCGCGGCCGGCGGCTGGATCGTGGAGCGCGTTTCGGCCACCGCCGGGTACGGAGTGCCGGTGGCGGCGGCGCTCACCGCCCTCGCGGTCGCCGGGGCGCTCCTGGTGTCCGGGCCGTCGAACCGCTCCAGGGATCACCGTTCGCCCCATTGACGGCCACGGGTCCCGCACCTACCTTCACCCGTCGAAGCGCTTCGACAGGGGCGTCGGCCGCTTCCTCCCCCACGGACCGTGCCCCCGAGGACTCCCGATGGCGAAGATCACGGATGTGGCCCGGCGCGCCGGCGTCTCCCCCAGCACGGTCTCGTACGCGCTGAGCGGCAAGCGGCCGATCTCCGACGCGACCCGGCGCCGGGTGCAGGCCGCGGTGCGCGAGCTGGGCTACCGCACGGACGGCGGGCGGTCCCGGCCGGGCGGCAGGGCGAAGGTGCTCGCCCTGGCCGTGCCCCTGCGCCCCGGCATCCATGTGCCGGTGGTCACCCGGTTCACGCTGTCGGTGGTCACCGCCGCCCGCGCCCGGGACCACGACGTGCTGCTGCTCACCGAGGGCGAGGGCGACGAGGGCATCGGACGGGTGACCCGGACGGGGCTGGCGGACGGCGTGATCGTGACGGACGTGCAGTGGCAGGACCCCCGGCTGCCGCTGCTGCGTGCGTGCCCCGTGCCGTCCGTGCTGGTCGGCGTGCCCGCCGAGGCGGACGGCCTGACCTGCGTGGACTTGGACTTCCGGGCGGCCGGGGAGCTGTGCGTGGACCATCTGGCGGGGCTCGGGCACCGCGCGGTGGCGCTGGCCGGCTCGCCGCCGGAGGTGTACCTCCGGCGGACCGCGTTCGCCCGCCGCCTCGTGGAGGGCTTCACCTCTGCCGCCGACCGGCACGGGCTGGCCTCGACGGTGCTGCCGTGCGGCACCGGCCGGGACGCGGCCCGCGCGGTCGTGGAGCGGCTGCTGCGCGACCTGCCCGCGCTGACCGGGGTGGTGGTGCACAACGAGCCGCTCGTCGACCCGCTGATCGAGGCGTTCGAGGAGCGGGGGATGCGGGTCCCCGGTGACGTGTCCCTCACCGCCGTCTGCCCGGCCCCGGTCGCCGAGGCGGCCCGCGTCCCGGTCACCTCGGTGGCCGTCCCGGCCGCCGAGCTGGGCGCCCGCGCGGTGCGTCTGCTGGTGCGCAAGCTCTCGGGAGCGGCCGTGCCGGGCACCACCCTGCTGCCGCCCCGCCTGACGGAGCGGGCGAGCACGGCGCCGCGCGGACACTGAGGCTCAGCCAGGTCCGCCGGGCCTTCCCCGGCCGGTACGCGGCGCACAGGCGTACGCCGAGGACGTACGCCCCGGCCGTCCCGCACCGCGCGTCCCCGGTCGCGGGGTGCGGCTCGTGCGGCCGCATGACAAAGGCCCCGCCGCTCGCGCGACGGGGCCTCTGCCCACATGGGGTCGTGGAGATGGCGGGAATCGAACCCGCGTCCAACGGTGCGGAACCAGGGCTTCTCCGTGTGCAGTCGGCTGTGCTTTTCTCGGCCCCGGAGATCACGCCGACAAGTCTCCGACGGGCCCAGTCACTGTGAGATTTCCCTTTTCACCCCGTGACCGGGATCAAGGTTTAGTTCCCTAGCTGATGCCAGGATCCGGGTCGGGAACACCCCCGGGCTGACACTCCCTTAAGTAGGGGAGCCGCTGCTCGCTACCTGAAGATCAGGCAGCGAGGGCGAGCTCGCCCTGGGAGATGGATCGCTTGGAATTGGCGATTATTTTTTTCGGCCTGTGGTTTACGAGATCATGGCCGCTTCCTCGACACGCTTCCCCTGCTTCGACAGCCGCTGTCGAAACCGATCATCCCCATGTTGTGTTGTCAAACCCTCCCGGAGGAGGTGACCCGCACCCGCTGTGAGGTGCGAAGCCATCGTACGTGACCAACGCGGGTCGATGCCAGCCTATTCCCGCGGGGTCCCGGCGGCCTCAGGCCCGCTGCTTCCTGCGCACCGCGGAGATCGCCCGCTCGGCCTCCCTCCGGTCCTGCTTCTCGCGCAGCGTCTGCCGCTTGTCGTACTCCTTCTTGCCCTTGGCGAGCGCGATCTCGACCTTCGCCCGGCCGTCCTTGAAGTACAGGGTGAGCGGCACGATGGTGTGGCCGGTCTCCTGGGACTTGGCCTCCAGCTTGTCGATCTCCTCGCGGTGCAGCAGCAGCTTCCGCTTGCGCCGGGCGCTGTGGTTGGTCCAGGTGCCCTGGCTGTACTCCGGGACGTGCACGTTGTGCAGCCACGCCTCGTGGTCGGTGAGCTGGACGAAGCCGTCCACCAGCGACGCCCGTCCCTGGCGCAGGGACTTCACCTCGGTGCCGGTGAGCACCAGGCCCGCCTCGTAGGTGTCGATGATGAGGTAGTCGTGGCGCGCCTTCTTGTTCTGCGCGATCAGCTTGCGCCCTTTTTCCTTAGCCATAGTGCCGCCCATTTTCGCACCACACGGGGGCTCCCGGGGAAGCCGATTACCGGGCCCGGCCTACCGGCCGAGTCCGCCCACGACCGTCTCGGCGCGCTCCAGGGCCTGCGCGCCGGCCTCCAGGTCGGGGGTGAGGCCGTGGCCGTCGACGCCGCGGCCCGAGGGGGTGCGGTAGTGGCCGACGGTCAGTTCGGCGACGGAGCCGTCGGGCAGCTCGGTCGGCATCTGCACCGAGCCCTTGCCGAAGGTGCGGGAGCCCACGACGACCGCCCGTCCGCGGTCCTGGAGGGCGCCGGTGAGGAGTTCGGCCGCGCTCATCGTCCCCGCGTCGACCAGCACCACCAGGGGTCTGTGCGTGTCGCCGCCGGGCTCGGCGTGCAGGGCGCGCTGTTCGCCCTCGACGTCGTAGGTGGCGACCAGGCCGCCGTCGAGGAAGGCGGAGGCCGCGGTGACCGCCTCGGCGACCAGGCCGCCGGAATTGCCCCGCAGGTCGAGCACGACGCCGGACTCCTCCGGCGCCTCGCGCACGGCGGTGCGGACCTGCTCGCCGGAGCCCCTGGTGAAGGCGGTGACCTGGACGACCGTGACCCCGGAGGGCAGGGAGCGGACGGTGACCGTCTCCCGGGAGAGCCGGGCGCGGCGGACGGTCTCGCTCCACGAGCGCGAGCCGCGCTCCAGTCCGAGCCGTACGGTGCTGCCGGCGCTCTTGCCCGCCGTGTCGCCGCGCAGTAAGGAGACGACCTCGGTGACGGGCCGGCCGTCGACCTTCTCGCCGTCGACGCTGCGCAGCCGGTCGCCCGCGCGGATGCCCGCCTCGGCGGCGGGGGTGCCGCTGCCGACCTTGGTCACCTCGATCCGCCCGTCCCGCTCGCGGGCCCACAGGCCGACGCCGGTGTAGGCGCCGTTGAGGCCGGCCTCGAACTTCTCGTACTCGTCCGGGGAGTAGACGGCGGCCCAGCGGTCGCCGCTGCGGCTGACCGCGCGCTCGGCGGCCTCCAGCGGGGAGTCGCCGTGGGCGGCGGCCTCCTCGGCCGCCCGGAAGACCTCGGTGCGGTGTCCGACGGGCGCGGCCTGCCCGGCGCCGTCCGCGGAGGTGCCGCGGCCGGCGCCGGGCAGGCTGCCCGTGGCCGCGCCGGCGACGAGCACGCTCGCGAAGACCAGGGTCAGGGCGGCGCCGCGGCGGACGCTGCGGGGCCGACAGAACGGGTCACGACCTGACATGCCGGTGAGTCTAGGACAACGCACAGGGGCGCACGGTCCGTTGACCGCGCGCCCCTGGGGGCAAGTGTCACACCTTCAGGTACTTGCGCAGCGCGAAGAACGCGGCCAACGCCGGCATCAGCAGACTGGTCGCGAGGATGAGCGGGAGCTTCGTCAGAACGGCGTCCCAGCCGATGAAGTTGATCAGGCTCAGCTTCTCCGACAGGGCGAGTCCGTGGTCGATGATGAAGTACCGCGCCAGGATGAGGAAAGTGCAGGCGAGGCCGCCGCCGATGAGTCCGGCGACCGCGGCCTCCATGATGAACGGCGCCTGGATGTAGAAGCCGGAGGCGCCCACCAGACGCATGATCCCGGTCTCGCGGCGGCGGCTGAACGCGGACACCCGGACGGTGTTCACGATCAGCATCAGGGCGACGACCAGCATCAGCGCCATCATCGCGAGGGCGGCGATGTTCATGCCCTCCAGCAGGCCGAAGAGGTTGTCCAGGGTGCCCTTCTGGTCCTCCACGGACTGCACCCCGTCCCGCCCGTCGAAGGCGGTCGCGATGACCTGGTACTTCTCCGGGTCCTTCAGCTTGACCCGGTACGACTCCTGCATCTGGTCCGGCGTGAGGGAGCTGGCCAGCGGCGAGTCGCCGAACTGCTCCTTGTAGTGCTTGTACGCCTCGTCCTGCGACTCGTACGTCACCGTGTCGACGACCGACATCTTCTCCAGGTCGGCCTTGATCTGGCTCTTCTGGTCGTCGGTCACCGCGCCCTTGGCGCAGTTGGGGTCGGACTCGGCGTCGCTCTTGTTACAGAGGTAGATGGAGACGTTGACCTTGTCGTACCAGTAGCCCTTCATCGCGCTCACCTGGTCGCTCATCAGGAGCGACCCGCCGAACAGGGCGAGCGACAGGGCGACGGAGACGACGACCGCGAAGGTCATCGTCAGGTTGCGGCGGAGACCGACGCCGATCTCCGACAGGACGAACTGGGCGCGCATGGCGTCTGATCAAGCCTTTCCGTGGAGCGTCAGTGCTGGTAGCCGTAGACGCCGCGTGCCTGGTCGCGCACGAGGCGGCCCTTCTCCAGCTCGATGACGCGCTTGCGCATCTGGTCCACGATGTTCTGGTCGTGCGTCGCCATCACCACGGTGGTGCCCGTCCGGTTGATGCGGTCGAGCAGCTTCATGATGCCGACGGAGGTCTGCGGGTCGAGGTTGCCGGTGGGCTCGTCGCAGATGAGCAGCTTGGGCCGGTTGACGAAGGCCCGCGCGATGGCGACGCGCTGCTGCTCACCGCCGGACAGCTCGCCCGGCATGCGGTCCTCCTTGCCGCCGAGCCCGACCAGGTCGAGCACCTGCGGCACGGACTTGCGGATCTCACCGCGCGACTTGCCGATGACCTCCTGCGCGAAGGCCACGTTCTCCGCGACCGTCTTGTTCGGCAGCAGGCGGAAGTCCTGGAACACGGTTCCCAGCTGCCGCCGGATCTGCGGCACCTTCCAGTTGGAGACGCGGGCGAGATCCTTGCCCAGGACGTGCACCTGACCGTGGCTGGCCCGCTCCTCGCGGAGGATCAGCCGCAGGAAGGTGGACTTTCCGGAGCCGGAGGACCCCACGAGGAACACGAACTCGCCCTTCTCGACCTCCAGGGAGACGTCCCGGAGGGCGGGGCGGTTCTGCTTGGGGTAGACCTTGGACACGTTGTCGAATCGGATCACGGATGCACCACGGGTAGCCGGGGGTAGATGAGCGTGACCTTACGCGACCCGGAGAGCCGAGCGCAGTCACCGGAGGGGGTTGTGGAGAAGATGCGCCCTTTGTTCCGGCCGGCGCCGGCCGCCCGGGGGGACGGCCGCGCTCCCGCGGGGGGTCCCGACCGGGGAGGACCCGGCGCGGTCCCGGCGGGAACCTGGCACAGTGGAGGGGGAACGTTCACCCGGTGGTGGGCGTTGAACCCCAGGAATCGGCGCGAGGAGGGCGAGCGCATGACGTACGACCGGCTGGTGTGCGCGAACTGCGCCGCGCCCGTGAGCGAGGGCCGGTGCCCCGTGTGCCGGGCGAACCGCGAGCGGATGCAGCAGGAGAACTTCTTCGCGGGGCTGAACCCGATGATGCTGATCGTCCTGCTGGCGGTGCTGGTGGCGGCGGTGGCGCTGCTCGCCCACCAGACCGTCTGACCGTCCGACCGGGACGGACGGGGGTCCACGGACACGGCGAGGGCCCGGAGCGCCGCGGCGGCGCTCCGGGCCCTCGCGTCATGGCGTGCGCACGGTGCGTGCGTGCGCGGCCACCGTCAGGCGGCCGCGCCGCCGCGGCCGGTCATCAGGCGCGGCAGCACCCGGAAGCCGACACCGCCGGCGATCATCGTGGCGGCGCCGATCACCAGGAAGGTGGTCTCGGCGGCGCCGGTCTCGGCCAGCTCCTTGCCGCTGCCCTGGGCGGAGGTGGCCGGGGGCTCCTCGCCGGTGTCGGTCAGGGCGGAGGAACCCTCGTCCTGCGGCGAGGCGCCGCCGTCGGGGTCGAGGCCGCCGCCGGGGGCCTCGGAGGGCTCCTCGACCGGGCTCTCGTCGTCGCCCGGGGTCTCGCCGCCGGGGGTCTCGCCGCCGGGGTTCTCACCGCCGGGGTTCTCACCGCCGGGGTTCTCACCGCCCGGGTTCTCACCGCCCGGGTTCTCACCGCCCGGGTTCTCACCACCGGGGTTCTCACCGCCCGGGTTCTCACCGCCCGGGTTCTCACCACCCGGGTTCTCACCACCCGGGTTCTCACCACCGGGGTTCTCACCACCGGGGTTCTCACCACCGGGGTTCTCACCGCCCGGGTTCTCACCACCCGGGTTCTCACCGCCCGGGTTCTCGCCACCCTCCTCTTCACACTCCGGAGTGACCACGATGTCACAGATGGGGCTCTCGTCAGCCTGAGCAACACCCGTCACCATCAGCGACGCACCCGCAGCGACCACGGCGCCGGCTGCGATGCGTGCGACGCGAAGCCGCGTCTTCTTCGTCATATGCGTGCTACCCCCAGTAGCTGATCGTCAATGAGGCGGCGCCCGGGGCCGTGATCAACGGAGGTAACTGTGGTGAAACGCCCCCCGGTTCACATGCGCCCCAGAATTGCGCATGCCGCCCTTCACCCTTCCGACTTTCCAAAAGAACGTCAAGGCCGTTGCGCGCGCGATGTCCGGCTCCGCGTGCTTTGCGCGACACGGAAGCCGTGACTGTGACACAGATCCCGGACACCCCCGACACGACAAGGCAACTGCCGCTGAATAAGCGGCAGTTGCCTTGTCGACATATCGGCGTCCGGGCGGAGCCTTACTTCTCCTGCTGCTTGCGCCAGCGAATTCCGGCCTCGAGGAAACCGTCGATCTCGCCGTTGAACACGGCCTCCGGGTTGCCGACTTCGAACTCCGTGCGCAGGTCCTTGACCATCTGGTACGGGTGCAGCACGTACGAACGCATCTGGTTGCCCCAGGAGTTGCCGCCGTCGCCCTTGAGGGCGTCCATCTTGGCCTGCTCCTCCTGGCGGCGCCGCTCCAGCAGCTTGGCCTGGAGGACGTTCATCGCGGTGGCCTTGTTCTGGATCTGCGACCGCTCGTTCTGGCAGGAGACCACGATGCCGGTGGGGAGGTGGGTGAGCCGCACCGCGGAGTCGGTGGTGTTCACGCCCTGGCCGCCGGGGCCGGAGGAGCGGTAGACGTCCACGCGCAGTTCGGACTCGTCGATCTCGATGTGGTCGGTCTGCTCGACCACGGGGAGCACCTCGACGCCCGCGAAGGAGGTCTGGCGGCGGCCCTGGTTGTCGAAGGGCGAGATGCGCACCAGGCGGTGCGTGCCCTGCTCGACGGAGAGGGTGCCGTAGGCGTAGGGCGCCTGCACGGAGAAGGTGGTCGACTTGATGCCGGCCTCCTCCGCGTACGAGGTCTCGATCAGCTCCGTCTTGTAGCCGCGCTGCTCGGCCCAGCGCAGGTACATGCGCTGCAGCTTCTCGGCGAAGTCGGCGGCGTCCACGCCGCCCGCCTCGGCGCGGATGTTGACCAGCGCCTCACGGGAGTCGTACTCGCCGCTGAGGAGGGTGCGGACCTCCATCTCGTCCAGCGCCTTCCGGACCGACGCGAGCTCCGACTCGGCCTCCTCGCGGGTGTCCGGGTCGTCCTCCTCCTCGGCCATCTCGAAGAGCACGGCGAGATCGTCGATCCGCGAGCGCAGGGCCTCGGCCTTCCTCACCTCCGCCTGGAGGTGGGACAGCTTGCTGGTGATCTTCTGCGCCTCGTCCGGGTTGTCCCAGAGGGACGGCGCGGCCGCCTGCTCCTCGAGCACGGCGATGTCTGCCCTCATCTTGTCGAGGTCCAGGACGGCCTCGATCGACTCCATGGTCGAGGAGAGGGACTTGAGCTCTTCGGATACGTCGACGACTGCCACGCCCTCCAGCGTAACGGCTTCCCGCCGTGGGCCACGCCGGACGGGGGCCGCCCGTCCCCCTCCCGCCCCCGGGGGCTCCACCCCCGGACCCCCTGTCGCGCAGTTCCCCGCGCCCCTGAGGGAGTCGTCCTCCCCTTGCCTCACAGGGGACGGCCGGGGCCGGGGCGGACCGCACCGGGCGGGGTGCCGCCCGCCCCCCTCCCGCCCCCGGGGGCTCCACCCCCGGGCCCCCCGTTGCGCAGTTCCCCGCGCCCCTGAAGGGGATCGCCTCCCCCGTCTTCAGGGGACGGCCGGGGCCGAGTTCTCCGTGCCGGTCGGTGGGGGGGCGGCTTCTTCCGAGGTGGCCAGCCAGGTGCCCACGCCCGCCGCGGCCAGGAGCGTCGCCGCCAGCGCCAGCGTGAGGCGGCGTCGGCGGGCGACCGCGCGGTTGCGGGCCGAGCCGGGGCGGGGGGCGCCGGCCGCGCGGGGGGCGCGGGCCGTGCCGTGGGCTCCGCCCGCCAGTTCGTCGGGCGCGGGGACCCGCATCGACGTGTGCGTGTCGCGGTTGGAGTCGGACGGCTTCGCGCCCGGCACCAGCGGGACCGCGCCCCGGCGGCGTACCGGCTGTCCGGCGGCGGGGGC
Source organism: Streptomyces sp. DSM 120436 (assembly GCF_055778765.1). NCBI lineage: Bacteria > Bacillati > Actinomycetota > Actinomycetes > Kitasatosporales > Streptomycetaceae > Streptomyces > Streptomyces sp. DSM 120436. Next base: position 562,184 of record NZ_JBSKBS010000001.1, read on the forward strand.
CGCGCCGGCCGGTTCCTCGGCGGTCTCCTCGGCCGGGTCGGTGTCCGGCTCGTCCACGTCCAGCGGCGGCATCCCCTCCAGCATCGGCAGCAGCTCCCGCAGCCGGGCGGCCAGCTCGGAGGCGCGCAGCCGGGACGCCGGGGCCTTCGCCAGGCACTGCACCAGCAGCTGCCACAGCTCGTCGGGGATGCCGGGCAGCGGGACGACCGTCTCGGTCACGTGCCGGCGCAGCACCGCGCCCGGGTGGCCGCCGCCGAACGGCGTGAAGCCCGCGAGCAGCTCGTAGAGGACCGTGGCGAGGGCGTAGATGTCGACGGCGGCGCGCGGCGGGAGGCCCTCGACGATCTCCGGGGCCAGGTAGTCCGGCGTGCCGATGATCTTCGAGGCGCGGGTGCGGCGCGGGGTGTCGATGAGTTTCGCCACGCCGAAGTCGGTGAGCAGGGCGCGGTGCGAGCCGCCGGGGCCGAGCGGGCCCTCCATGTCGAGCAGGATGTTCTCCGGCTTGACGTCCCGGTGCACGACCCCCGCCGCGTGCGCCGCCGCCAGGCCGTCCGCGACGTCGGCGACGATCGCCACCGCGGCCTCCGGGGCGAGCCGGCGCTCCCGGTCCAGCCGGGTGCGCAGGTCGGTGCCCCGGACCAGGTCCATGACGAGCGCGAGGTCGTTGCCGTCGACCACCAGGTCCCGTACGGACACCACGTGCGGGTGCTCCAGGCCCAGCAGCGCCGTCCGCTCCTGCACGAAGCGGCCGACGAGCTCCTGGTCCGAGGAGAGATCCTCACGCAGCAGCTTGATGGCGACGGGCCCCCCGGGACCCTCGCCCAGCCACACCGTGCCGGCGCTGCCCCGCCCGAGGATCTGGTGGGCGGTGTACCGGCTGCCGATTCTCCGTGCCAAGACTGCTCCTACCGACGCGTGTTGTCGCCCAAGCTACGCGTCCGGACAGGTGACCTTCACCGGAGACCCGGAAATCGGGCCCCGGATGTCGACAAAGCGGCAGACGAGCTCAGTTCGCCGGGTCCGAGGGCCCGCCCAGGTCCTCGATCCAGCCCGTGATCGAGCCGAACCAGTCGCTGAGCTGGTCCCAGTAGCCCTTGCCGGTGCCGATCCAGTCCTGGAGCGGGCTCAGCTCCCAGATCAGCCAGCTCGCCACGAACAGGATGAGCAGCGTGAACAGGCACCCCTTCAGACACCCCAGGCCGGGGATGCGCATCGGGTTGGCGCCGCGCTGCCGGGGCTGGCGCGGCTCCCGCGCGGGGCGCTGCGGCTCCGGCGGCGGCGCGTACCGCTGCGGCGGCTGGGGCTGCTGCCGGCGCTGGCGCTCCGGCGGCGGGGCGTACTGCTGCGGCGGGGGCTGCTGCGGGTAGCCGTACCCGGGGCCGGGCTGCTGCGGCTGCTGCTGGGGGCGGCGCTGCGGCTGCTGGGGCGGCTGCTGCGGGGGCCGGGCCACCTGCCGCTGGGGGCGGCGGCGCAGCGGGTCCTGGCTGGGGTCGAGGTACTGGACCTGGGTCTGCTCGTTGCGGTCGCGGGCCGCGCGGAGCTGGGTCTGCCAGGGGTGCGGGTCGTCGGGGCCGCCGGCGGCCTGGCCCGGCTGACCGGGCGGCACCGGGGGCATCACGGCCGTGGGGTCGGCCGCGCCGGGCGGCGGGCCGGTCTGCGGCAGGACGCTGGTCGCGGCGTGCGGGTCGTAGGCGCCGTTCGGGTTCTGCGGCAGCACCTGCGTGGGGTCGGAGGCGCCGGGGGCGGACGGCTCGCCCGGCACCGGCGCGGGCGCGGGGTCGGGGGCGAGGAGCGCGCCGACGTTCTCCGCGGCGGAGATCTGCGCCGAGTTCGCGTGCACGCCGATGCCCGCGGCGACGACCCGCAGGCCGCGCGCGAGGTTCTCGGCGCTGGGCCGCTCCTCGGGGTTCTTGCGCAGGCAGCGCTCGATGACCGTCCACAGCGGGTCGGGCACGCTGGACGGGCGGCGCGGCTCGGCGCTCAGGTGCTGGTGCAGCACCTCCAGGGCCGACGTGCCGGAGAACGGCGGGCGGCCGGTGACCAGCTCGTACAGCAGGATGCCGGCGCCGTAGACGTCGACGGCGGAGGTCTGCGGGCGGCCCTCGGCGGACTCCGGCGCGATGTACGCGGGCGTGCCGACGAACTCGTGGGTGCGGGTCAGGCCCGGGGAGTCGGCGAGGCGCGCGATGCCGAAGTCGGTGAGCATCGGGTGCAGCTCGTCGCCCTCCTGCTTGAGCAGGACGTTGGCGGGCTTGAGGTCGCGGTGCACCACGCCGTCGGCGTGGCTGGCGCCCAGCGCGTCGGCGATCTGCGCGGTCAGCAGGGCCGCGGCGACGGGCGTGAAGGGGCCGTTCTCCCGCAGGTGGCGGTGCAGGTCGGGGCCCTCGACGAGGTCCATGACCAGCGCCAGCAGCTCGCCCTCGACCACCAGGTCGCGGACCCGGACGATGTTGGGGTGGGTGAGCCGCAGCAGGACGGAGCGCTCCCGCAGGAAGCGCATCACGACGTCGGCGTCGCCCGCCAGCTCCTCCTTGAGGACCTTGATCGCCACGGTCTCGCCGGGCTGGCCCGGCACGGCCGCCTCGGCGCCCGCGGTCTCCCGCTGGCGCGCACGCCAGACGGTGCCCGTGGCGCCGCGTCCGAGCGGCTCCTCGAGCAGGTACTTGCTCCCTACCGGCCGCACGTCATGCGCTCCCTGCTGCTTGCCTGGCTGGCGTACACCGTGGTCCACCCTGCTGCGGAATGTTCCGACCCACTGTAGTGCCGCCGCGCGGGATACCGGCCGGCCGACTTCCGCGTCGCCCCGTGCCGGGTCCTGCGCACCGGTTCCCGTTCCCGTTCGGCGGTTCGGTTGACCGCGCGGATTCCGCGTGTGCGCGGAGTCTGCGGGAAAGACGCCCGACTCTGTCCGTTGGTTGCCGCGGCCCGGACGTGACCGATCTCAAGTCGGCCCGGAACGATCATCCGTGCGTCATTGGTCAGGCATTTTTACGGGCAGAGCCGACCAATCAAGATCATTCGATGCCCGGAGGCGGGCGCGCTGTCGGTGACAGGTGCGAGGATGCGGGCAGTACTGGCCGTACGTGCGCGTGTGGCGGTGGGGGAAGTCCGCGGTGGGGGACCGCGGGGCGGCTTCGTCCCCCGTGTCGCGGGCGCCCGCGCAGAAGGGACCGCTGACGGCGATGCAGATCCGGCTGACCGTCGTAGACCCGCTGGGCCCCTCCTCCCCCGTCCGGGAGCGGGCCGTGAGCTGCGACGTGCTGGTCACGGCGCCCGCGGGCACGGCCCTCGCCGCGGTCGCCTCCGCGCTGGCCTCGGCGGTCTCCGGCGGCGACGGCTCCGCCGGCTCGTCGGGCGCGCCCGCGCTGTACGCCGGTGACCAGCGCCTGGACGCCCAGCGCTGCACACTGGGCGAGCCTCCGCTGATCGACGGCGCGGTGCTGGCGGTGGGCGCCCCGGGCGAGCCCGAGCCGCACCCCGAGCTGGACACGACCCCGGCCCGGCTGCACGTGGTCGCCGGGCCCGACGCGGGCGGGGTGCACCTGCTGCACGGCGGGGAGATCCGCATAGGCCGCTCCGCCGACGCCGACGTGCCGCTCGACGACCCGGACGTCTCCCGGCTGCACTGCGCGGTGACGGTCGGCGCGGACGGCCGCGTCTCGGTCGCCGACCTCGGCTCCACCAACGGCACCACGCTGGACGGCCGCCCCGTGGGCTCCCGCCCGGTGCGGCTCACCCCGGGCGCGCTGCTGCGCATCGGCGAGTCGGCCCTGCGGCTGACCCCGGCGGAGGGTCCGTCCGCCCGGACGGCCACGACCCCGGACGGGGAGGGGCACGTACGGGTGCCGGGGCCGCGTGCGGCGGACCCGGTGAGCGGGCGCGACGCCCCGGGGACACCGGGCCCGGAGGATCTCCGGGGCACTCCGGAGGGGCCGCGCGCCCGGACCCACCACGCCTACGGCTCCGCGGACTGGGCCACGCCCGCCCGCCCCGACGCCGCCGACGCCCGCACCCCCGCCACGCCCGCCCGCGCCGGCGCCGCCGACGCCCGCGCCGTGCCGGATCCCCTCCCGCACGTGCCGGAGCAGAGCGGCCCCCCGGAGGCCGAGCAGCGGCGCGACGGCGAGGCCCCCGGCCGGCGCACCGTACGGATCACGGCCCACGGGGACGTGCCCCGGGCGCCCCGGGGGCGGCGGGTGTCGCGGCCCGCCCCCTCGGCCGGGACGCGCGCCGGACGGGGGCAGGCGCCCGGCCTGTACGCCGAGCCCGTGCACGGCCAGGCGCGGGACGAGGCGCCCACCGCCCACCCCGGACCCGCGCCCGCCGGACCCACCGGCCGGACCACGGGCGACGCCCGCGACGGGCGGTACGGCGACGCCACCGCCGGCGTCTCCGACGGCACCCGCAAGGGCACCCCCGTACGGGGCACCGACGTTCCCGAGCCGCCGCGGGCGCGCAAGCGGGGCGGGATCGGCGCCTGGGCGCGGCGGCTCGCCGGCGGGCGGCAGGAGCGGGACGCGGACGCGGTCCCCTGCGACGACCCGGCCGGGCGGCCGGCGCACGCCCCGGCTCCCGCCGCCCCCGCGCGGCCCGAGACCTGGCCGGACCCGGCCACCCTGCTGCTGACCGCCCTGGGTCCCGGCCCCCGGCTGTGGGAGCGCGGGCCGGACCACCCCGAGGCGCTGGCGGTGCGGCTCGGCACCGGGGACCGGCCCGCGCCGGACGGCTCCGGGCTGCTGCCCGTCGTCCCGGTGACCGTGGGGCTGCGCGAGGTCGGCGCGCTGGGGCTGGCCGGACCGCGCGAGCGGCTCTCCGGGCTGGCCCGCGCGGTGCTCGCCCAGCTCGCCGCGCTGCACTCCCCCGACACGCTGGAGATCGTCCTGATCGCCGCGGACCCCTCCCGGCCGGCGGCGGAGCGCACCGCCGAGTGGTCCTGGCTGGGCTGGCTGCCGCATCTGCGGCCGGGGCACGGACAGGACTGCCGGCTGCTCCTCGCCCACGACCGGGAGCAGGCCGCGGCCCGCGTCGGCGAACTGCTGCGCCGCCTCGCCGACCACGACCACGCGGGCGCCCCGGCGGACGCCGGCCCGTACACCGTGGTCGTGGTGGACGGCGACCCCGGCGACGCCGGCGTCCGGGAGGCCGTGGCACGGCTCGCCGTGGAGGGGCCGCGCGCCGGTGTCCATCTGCTGTGCCTCGCCGAGACGCCCGCCGCCTCCCCCGCGTCCCCGGTGACGGAGACCTACGAGGCGGCCTGCGCGGCGGCGCCCGCGTTCCGCCGGTGCGGGGCGGTCGCCCTGCTCAGCGGGGACGTGGCGACCGCGCTCCGGCTGCTGCGGGTGGCCGAGGCCGGCGACGGCTCCCCGCCGGGGCCCGTCGGGCACGGCACCCTCGCCACCGTCGACGCGGTCTCCACGGCCTGGGCCGAGCGGTTCGCGCGGGCGCTCGCGCCGCTGCGCCCCGACGGTCCCGCGGCCGGACCGCACCCGCGCGTGTCGGCGCCGCTGCCCCCGTCGGCGCGGCTGCTCGACGAGCTGGGCCTGGCCCGGGCCACGCCCGCGTCGCTGATGGCCCGCTGGGCCGACGCGGCCGACGACACCCGGGCGCTCGGCGGACGCGCCACCGCCGTCCTCGGCGCCGGACCGCGCGGCCCGGTCACCGCCGACCTCGCCGCCGACGGACCCCACCTGCTGGTCGAGGGCCCCGCCGGCAGCGGCCGCACGGAGCTGCTGCGCGCGGTCGTCGCCTCGCTGGCCGCGGCCGAGCGCCCCGACCGGCTGGGCATCGTCCTGGTCGACGGGCAGGGCGGCCCGGTGACCGGCTCCGGGCACGGCGAGGGCCTGCGGGTGTGCACGGACGTGCCGCACGTCTCCACCCACCTGGGCGCCGACGACCCGGTGCGGATGCGGGAGTTCGCCCAGTCGCTGAGCGCCGAGCTGAAGCGGCGCGCGGAACTGCTGGGCCGCTCGGACTTCGCCGAGTGGCACACCGGGCGGGAACTGGCGGGCCGGATGGTCGCCCAGCGCACGGCGTCGAACGGCGACCTGGACACGCCGCCCAGCACGACCGTGCGGCTGCGGCCGGGCGCGGACCGCCGCAAGACGCAGGCCGCGCCGCCGCTGCCCCGGCTGGTGGTGGTCGTGGACGACCTCGACGCGCTGGTCTCCCCCGCGCTCGGCTCCCCGGGGCGCCCGGCCGCCGGGTCGGTGCTGCGGGCGCTGGAGGCGGTGGCGCGGGACGGCGAGCGGCTCGGGGTGCATCTGGTGACGGCCACCGCGCCCTGCCCTCGGACGGCGCAGACCGAGCCGGTGAAGCAGGCGTCGCTGCTGGTCACGCTGGACGCGCCGGTCGCGGGCCGCGGCCCGGACGACCCGGCGCCGGGGCGCGGCCGGCTGGCCTGCCGGGACGGGCGGGAGACGCCGTTCCAGGGCGGCCGGGTGACGGGCCGCATCCCGCGCACGGCGACGCTGCGGCCGACGGTGGTCCCGCTGGAGTGGCACCGCATGGGCGACCCGCCGGCCCGCCGCCAGGTCCGCGAACTCGGCAACGGCCCCACCGACCTGGCCCTCCTCGCCAGCGCCCTCGACCGGGCCGCCCGCCAGGTCGCGGCGGCGCGGGTGCCGTCCCTCCTGTAGGGCGCCCGCCCACGCTCCGGGGAGCACGGCCACGGTGCCGCGCTCCCCCGGCGCTCCCCCGGCGCTCCCCCGGCGCTCCCGCGGCGAGCGCCGCACACCGCACACGGCCCGGACGCTTCCGCACGCCCCGGCCCGGTCGGCACATCGTCCCGGAGCCGCGCCCGCGCCGTCGCCGCCCCTCGAAGCACCGCACCGACGCCCCGCCCAGGTCCCACGCCGCACGCCCCACGCCCCACGCCCCAGCCTCCCGCACGCCTCGGCCCGGGGCCGCCACCGGCCCCCGAACCCCCCGCCCCGCCCCTGACGACGAACCGGGCCGTGTCGCGGGCCGGCCCGCCGCCGGGCGCGTCCGGCGTGACGCCCGATCACGAGGTGATCACGATCGCGGAGTTGACACGAGAGGCGCTCTTGCCACCCCCACGTGCCGGGCGTAGACCAGACCGCACGGGACAGCGCTCGAACGTTCGGCCAAGTACGACGGAGTACGAGAACGGGGCAGGGATGCACAGCACGAACAGGATCATCCGGATACGCAGGTCGCCCGAGCACCACGGGCCGCCTCCCGCCACCCGACGGGCCGTCAGGGCCGCCGCGGCCCTGGCCGCCGGTGTGCTGGCGGTCTCCCTCACCGCCTGCGGAGGCGACGACGACGGTGGCGGTGGCGACAAGGGCAAGGGGTCCGGCGACACCGGAACCACCGTCACCCTGCCCAAGCTGGACGGCCAGACCCTGGAGGTCGCGGCCGTGTGGACCGGCACGGAGCAGGAGAACTTCAAGAAGGTCCTCGCGGAGTTCGAAAAGCGCACCGGCGCCAAGGTGACCTTCGTCCCCGCCCAGGACCCGATCATCAACTTCCTCGGCTCGAAGATCGCGGGCGGCGCCCCGCCGGACGTGGCGATGCTGCCGCAGCCCGGCGCCATCAAGCAGGCCGTGGAGAAGGACTGGGCCAAGCCCCTCGGCCCGGAGGCCACCAAGGAGCTGGCCGAGAACTACTCGCAGGGCTGGCAGGACATCGGCAAGGTCGACGGCAAGCAGTACGGCGTCTACTACAAGGCCGCCAACAAGTCGCTGATCTGGTACAACGCCCAGGTCTTCGAGAACGCCGGCGCGTCCGAGCCGAAGACGTGGGACGAGCTGCTGGACACCGCGCAGATGGTCTACGACTCCGGCGTCACCCCGTTCTCCGTCGGCGGGGCCGACGGCTGGACCCTCACCGACTGGTTCGAGAACATCTACCTCTCGCAGGCGGGCCCCGAGAAGTACGACCAGCTCGCGAAGCACGAGATCAAGTGGACCGACCCCTCCGTCAAGGAGGCGCTGACCACCCTCGCCGAGGTGTGGGGCAAGAAGGACTACGTCGCGGGCGGCCCGGACGGCGCGCTGCAGACGGAGTTCCCGGCGTCCGTGACGCAGACCTTCACCGGCGGCGACCAGCCCAAGGCCGGCATGGTCTACGAGGGCGACTTCGTTCAGGTCAACATCGGCGAGACCGAGGCGGAGGTGGGCACCGACGCGAAGGTGTTCCCGTTCCCCGCGGTCGGTGACACCCCGCCCGTGGTGTCCGGCGGCGACGCCGCGGTGATCCTGGAGGACTCCGAGGCGGCCCAGGCCCTGGTGACGTTCCTCGCCTCCCCGGACGCGGCGAGCATCCAGGCGAAGCTCGGCGGCTACCTCTCGCCGAACAAGAACGTGCCCGCCTCGGTGTACCCGAACGAGGTCCAGCGGAAGATCGCCGAGGCGCTGGTCGACGCCGGCGACGACTTCCGCTTCGACATGTCCGACCAGGCCCCGCAGGCCTTCGGCGGCACGCCCGGCAAGGGCGAGTGGAAGGCGCTGCAGGACTTCCTGAAGAACCCGAAGGACGTCGCCGGCGCCCAGGCGAGGCTGGAGGCCGACGCGGCCGCGGCGTACGGGAACTGATCCGGCGATGACGTCGCAGACGGCGGCGGGGGCCCCGAAGACGGCCCCCGCCGCTCCCAGGTCGCGCAAGAGCGTCACCGGCACCCGGAGAACCGTGGCGGCGCTGTTCCTGCTGCCCGCCCTGGTGCTGCTCGGGGCGCTCGTGGTCTACCCGATCGGGTACTCGGTCATCCGCAGCTTCTACGACCAGTCCGGCGGCTCCTTCGCCGGGTTCGACAACTACCGTGCGCTGTTCACCGACGACGGCATCCGCACCGCGCTGAAGAACAACGTCATCTGGGTGGTGTTCGCGCCGACGGTCGCGACCGCGCTCGGTCTGATCTTCGCGGTGCTCACCGAACGGGTGCGCTGGGGCACGGCGTTCAAGCTGGTCGTCTTCATGCCGATGGCCATCTCCATGCTCGCGGCGGGCATCATCTTCCGCCTCGTCTACGACCAGGCCCCGGAGAAGGGCGTGGCGAACGCGGTGTGGGTGGGGGTGCACGACACCTTCGCCCAGTCCTCGGCGTTCCCGAAGGCGCACCCGGGCCGCGAGTCGCCGCTGGAGCCGGCCGGCGGGGGCGCGTTCGTCACCAAGGAGACCGTCCGCGCCGGCGACACGGTGACGCTGCCGCTGGTGGGCGTCGCCCCGGACCTGATGCCGGACGACGCGAAGCCGGCCGCGGCGCCGAAGCCGGAGGACGACCGGATCACCGGCAGCACCTGGCAGGACTTCACCCGCGGCAAGGGCGTCGGCACGCTCAACCGGGCCGACTCCTCCGAGCTGGGCTACGCCGGGATGCGGATCGAGGCGGTGAAGGACGGCACGGTGGTGGAGACGGCCACGGCCGCCGCCGACGGCACGTTCTCCTTCTCGTCGAAGGCCGACGGGGCGCACCTGCGGCTTCCGGCGAGCAACTTCGAGGAGCCGTACAACGGGCTGGACTGGCTCGGCCCGTCACTGGTCACCCCGGCCGTGATCGGCTCGTACATCTGGATGTGGGCGGGGTTCGCGATGGTGCTGATCGCGGCCGGGCTGGCGGGCATGCCCCGTGAGCTGCTGGAGGCCGCCCGGGTGGACGGCGCCAACGAGTGGCAGGTGTTCCGGCGGATCACGGTGCCGCTGCTGGCGCCGGTCCTCGCGGTGGTCACCGTCACTCTGATGATCAACGTGCTGAAGGTGTTCGACCTGGTGTTCATCATCGCGCCGGGCTCGTCCCAGGACGACGCCAACGTCCTCGCGCTGGAGCTGTACCGCAAGGGCTTCTCCGAGGACCAGCCGGGCGTCGCGAGCGCCATCGCGGTGCTCCTGCTGCTGCTGGTGATCCCGGTGATGTGGTTCAACGTACGGCGGCTGAGGCGGGAGGTGCGGCGATGAGCGCGGACGCCGGAAGCGTCACGAAGACGGGCGTGCGGCCCGCCGGGCCCGTCCGGGCGGAACGGTCGCTGGGGTCCCGGCTCGCCCAGTGGGTGAGCGGCGGGGCGGTCCGCGTCTTCCTGATCGTCGTCGGCCTGTTCTGGCTGGTGCCGACGATCGGGCTGCTGCTGGCCAGCCTGCGCACGCCTCAGGACATGGCGGCGGACGGCTGGTGGACGGTGTTCACCGAGCCGTCCCAGCTCACCTTCGACGCCTACCGGACCCTGCTGGAGAACGAGGACATCACCGGCTCGCTGCTGAACACGGTGTACATCACCGTGCCGGCGACCGTGCTGGTGGTGGTGATCGGCGCGCTCGCCGGGTACGCCTTCGCGTGGATGGACTTCCCGGGCCGCGACTGGTGGTTCCTCGCCGTGGTGGGGCTGCTGGTGGTGCCGGTGCAGGTGGCGCTGATCCCGATCGCCGAGCTCTTCGGCGAGCTGGGCATCTTCGGCTCCCTGACCGGTGTGGTGCTGTTCCACGTCGGCTTCGGTCTGCCGTTCGCGGTGTTCCTGCTGCGGAACTTCTTCGCGGAGATCCCCAAGGAGCTGCTGGAGGCGGCCCGGCTGGACGGCGCGGGTGAACTGCGGCTGTTCGTCCGGGTCGTGATGCCGCTGGCCGGTCCGGCGATCGCGGCGCTCGGCATCTTCCAGTTCCTGTGGGTGTGGAACGACATGCTGGTCGCGCTGATCTTCACCGACTCGGGCAGCCAGCCGATCACGGTCGCGCTGCAGACGCAGGTACGGCAGTTCGGCAACAACATCGACGTGCTGGCGCCGGGCGCGTTCATCTCGATGGTGGTGCCGCTGGTGGTCTTCTTCGCGTTCCAGCGGCAGTTCGTCTCCGGCGTGATGGCGGGCGCCGTCAAGTAGGCACACGGCACGCACAGTTGAAGGGCGGACCGGCCGGGGTCCGCCCTTTCGTGCGACGTGATTCCCCCGGATGCCGCAGGGGGCGTAACCAAGCCGGGCCAACGGGCGTTGCCGGGCAGAACGCCCGCACCGACCGTTGGATGCCCCTTGCCCAGGTTCAGTGTCATTGTCCCCGCGTACCAGGTCCAGGCGTATCTGCGCGAGTGCCTGGAGTCGGTGCTGACCCAGTCGTACCCGGACCTCGAACTGATCGCCGTGGACGACTGCTCGCCGGACGCCTGCGGAGCGGTGATCGACGAGTTCGCGGCCCGCGACCCGCGGGTGCGGCCGGTGCACCTGCCGGCCAACGCCGGCCTGGGGCCCGCCCGCAACGCGGGCATGGCCCGCGCGACCGGCGACTACCTGGTGTTCCTGGACGGCGACGACACCCTCACCCCGGACGCGCTGCTCGCCGTCGCCGACCGGCTGAAGGAGACCGGCGACCCGGACGTCCTGGTCTACGACTACGCCCGCGCCTACTGGACCGGCGAGACCGTGCGCAACCAGGTCGCCGCCCAGCTCACCGAGCACGGCCCGGCGCCGTTCACCCTCGCCGACCGGCCGGGGCTGCTCACCCTGCTCGCGGTCGCCTGGAACAAGGCGTACCGGCGGGACTTCGTCGAGCGCTCCGGGTTCGCCTTCCCGCCCGGCTACTACGAGGACACCCCGTGGACGTACCCGGTGCTGATGACGGCGGGGACGATCGCCACCCTCGACCGGGTGTGCGTGCACTACCGGCAGCGGCGCGCCGGCGGCATCCTGCACACCACCAGCGAGCGTCACTTCGAGGTCTTCGGCCAGTACGACCGGGTCTTCGCCCACCTCGACGAGCACCCCGCGCTGGAGCGCTGGCGGCCGGTGCTGTTCCGCCGCATGGTCGACCACCTGCTGACCGTGTACACCCGCCCGGACCGGCTGCCGCGCGGCTCCCGCGCCGCCTTCCTGCGCCGGGCCCGCGACCAGTACCGCCGCCACCGCACGCCCGGCGCGCCCGTCCCCGCCCGCGCCCGGGTGCGGCACGCGCTGGTCCGGTTCGGACTGCACCGCACCTACCGCGCCCTGCGGCTGGCCGCGGCCCTGGGCCGCCGCGCGGGCCGGCTCCGCCGCCGGTCGCTGCGCGGACTGCGCCGCGTCCTGCTGCGCACCCACTACCGCGTGCAGCGGCTGCGCCCGCTGGACACCGGCCGCGCCCTGTTCACCGTCGAGGACGACGGCGGCTACGGCGGCGACCCGGCCGCCCTGGAGTCCGCGGTGCGCGACCACGCGCCGCACGTCCGCACCGCCTGGGCGACCCGCCCCGAGCTGCACCACACCCTGCCCACCGCCACCCGCCGGCTGGTGCCCGGCACCGCCGCCCATCTCACCGCGCTCGCCCGCAGCGCGTACCTGGTGACCGACCGCGCGCTCGTGCCCGGACTGGTCAAGCGCCCGGGGCAGATCCTGGTGCACACCCCGCCCGGCACCCCGCTGGCGTACGCGGGGCTCGACCTCCAGGACCGGCCGGCGGCGGCCCGCTCCACCGACTTCGCCCGGCTGCTGGAGGGCGTCGGCCGGTGGGACCACGTCGTCACCGGCGACCGCCATTCCACGCTCACCTACGAGCGGGTGCTGCCCGGCCGCTACACGACCCTGGAGTACGGCAGACCGCGCACCGACCGGTTCCACACGGCGACCGCGGCCGACGTGGCCGTGCTGCGGGACTCCCTGGGCGTCCCCGCGGGCGCGGTGGCGATCCTGTACGCGCCCGCGCCCCGCGACTACCGCCGCACCCCGGTGCGCCTGCTCGACCTGGAGCGCGTGGTGCGCCGGCTCGGCCCCCGCTTCGTGATCCTGTCCCGCGCCGGGCGGCCGTACGACGAGCCGCTGGAGGCCGCCTCCGACCGGGTCGTGGACGTGAGCGCCCACCCCGACCTGATGACGCTGTGCCTGGCCTCGGACGCCCTGGTCACCGACTTCTCCCCGCTGATGTGCGACTACGCGGGCCTGGACCGGCCGATCGTGCTGCACGCCGAGGACCGGGAGGCGTACGCGGCGGCCCGCGGCCTGTACGTCGACCCGTGGACCTTCCCGCCGGGCGCGGTCGCGGACAGCGAGGACGAGCTGATCGAGATCTTCGCCGGGGGCCGCTGGTGCGGGCCCCGCGCGACGCGGCTGCGGGCGGCGTTCCGGGACCGCTTCTGTCCGCACGACGACGGCCGCGCCGCCGAGCGGGTGGTGCGCACGGTGCTGCTCGGGGAGTTCGCGGAGCCGCTGTCCGTCCCGCCGGAGCGGCGGCGCCCGGTGCCGGCGGCCGCCGTCGCGCCGCGGACCCCCGTGGTGTCGCTGCCGCCGCAGCCGGCGGTCTTCTGACCGTCACCGACCCCGTCCGCCCGTCGTTGCCCCACTGGGAGTACGCGTGTCCCCCGGCTCGTCACGGCCCGCCCCGGCCCGGCCGCCCGCGCGGCGGCCGACGGGGCGGCCCGGGCGGCGGCCCGCCCGCTGAGCGGCCGTCGTCACGCCCTCGTCAACGGAAAGAGCAGAATGCCCCGTTTCAGCATCATCGTCCCGTCCCATGGGGTCGCAGGCCGGCTGGGCCAGGCGCTGGACTCGGTCCTCGCCCAGTCCTTCGGAGACTTCGAGCTCATCCCGGTCTGCGACGCGGCCGGGTCCCCGGCGGCCGGGGTGGCCGACGGGCACGCCGAGCGGGACTCGCGGGTGGCGCCCGTGCACGCGCCGCCGTCACAGGGGCTGGCGGGCGCGCGCAACGCGGGCGTGCGGGCGGCGACCGGGACGTATCTGCTCTTCCTCGACGGGGACGACGTGCTGGCGCCGGGCGCGCTGGCGGCCCTGGACGCGCGGCTGGCGCAGACCGGCCCGGTCGACGTGCTGCCCTGTGAGCACGAGCGGGTCCCCTGGTGGGAGGGCGAGGCCACCCGCCCGGTGGCGACGCTGCTGGAGAGCGCCCCGTCCGGCGCCTTCGCCCCCGCCCGCGCCCCGCACCTCACCGGGGTGCGGCTGCCCGCGTGGAGCGCCGCCTGGCGCCGCGCCTTCGTCACCGAGCACGGACTGGACTTCCCGCCCGGGTACTTCACCGACGTCGGCTGGTGCGGGCGGGCGCTGCTGCGCGCGGAGCGGGTGGCGGTGTCCCGCCGGGTGCTGGTGCGGCACCGGGCGCGCCGCCAGGGCGACCGGCTGCGGCTGCCCGGGCCGCACCACGCGGACCTGCTGGACCAGGCGGAGCGGGTGCTTCGGGAGGCCGCCGCGCTGGGCCTGCCGCCCGGGCGGTCGGGGCCGCTGTTCGAGCAGCTCTTCGCGGCCGTGCTGAAGACCGCCGCGCACCCCCGGCGGCTGCCGTCCGGACGCCGGGAGTTCTTCCGCCGGGCGAGCGCCCTGTACCGCCGTCACCGCCCCGCCGGGTACCGGCCGCCGGGCGGCAGCCTCGGCGTGCAGCACCGGCTGCTGGCGGCCGGGTCGTACGAGGCGTTCGCCGCCCTGCGCGACACCCGGCGCGCGGCCGGCCGGGCGGCGGCCGCGCTGCCCCGGCCCCGCGGTCTGCGCACCCGGCTGCACTACGGCCTCCAACTGCGCCGCCCGCTCGACCCGGACCTCGTCGTGTACTGCGCGTACTGGGGCCGGGGCTACGCCTGCAACCCGGCCGCGATCCACGCCAGGGCCCGCGAACTCGCCCCGCGCCTGCGGGGCGTGTTCCTGGTGGAGGCCGACCAGGCGCACACCGTGCCCGACGACGTGGAGCACGCGGTCCTCGGCAGCCGGCGCGCCTGGGAGCTGCTCGCCCGTGCCACGTACCTGGTCAACAACGCCAACTTCGCGGAGGGCGTGGTCAAACGCCCCGGCAGCGTGCACCTGCAGACCCAGCACGGCACCCCGCTGAAGACGATGGGCGTGGACCAGTCGACGTACCCGGTGGTCGCCGCCGCCACCGGCAGCTTCACCAAGCTGCTCGGGCGGGTGGACCGCTGGGACTACAACCTCTCCTCCAACCCGCACTCCACCCGCGTCTGGGAGCGCGCCTTCCCCGGCTCCTACGAGCACCTGGAGTACGGCTATCCGCGCAACGACGTGTACGTGACGGCCGGCGCCGACGACGTGGCCCGGGTCCGTGCCGAGCTGGGCGTCCCCGAGGGCGCGCGGGCCGTGCTGTACGCGCCGACCCACCGCGACCACCGCACCGGCTTCGAGCCGGGGCTCGACCTGGAGGCGTTCTGCGAGGCGGCCGGCGAGGACGTGGTGGTGCTGCTGCGCGCGCACTACTTCTACGACCGGGGCGGGCGCGGGGGACGGGCCGGCCGGGGCAGCCGGGTCATCGACGTGTCCGCGCACCGCTCCTCGGAGGACGTGTGTCTGGCCGCGGACGCCCTGGTCACGGACTACTCGTCGATCATGTTCGACTACGCCAACCTGGACCGCCCGATCGTGGTCCACGCCGACGACTGGGAGGTGTACCGGGAGACGCGGGGCGTCTGCTTCGACCTGATGGCCGCCCCGCCGGGCCGGGTCACCCGGACGCCTCAGGAGCTGGCCCGGGTGTTCCGCGACGGCTCGTACGCGGACGAGGAGTCGGCGGCGCTGCGGGCGGCGTTCCGGGAGCGGTTCTGCCCGTTCGACGACGGGCGGGCCGCCGAGCGGGTGGTGCGCCGGGTGCTGCTCGGCGAGCCGCCCGAGGCCCTGCCGCCCGTGATCCCGCTCGCGGAGCGCGTCCCCGCTCCCGCGGCCGTCCCCCCGGTGAGGAGCTGACGTGCCCCGCTTCAGCGTCATCGTCCCCGTCCACCACGTGCAGGGCTATCTGCACGCCTGTCTCGACTCGGTGCTCGGGCAGTCGTGCCGCGACCTCGAGCTGATCGCCGTCGACGACCGCTCCCCCGACGGCTGCGGGCGGATCCTCGACGAGTACGCGGCCCGCGACGAGCGGGTCCGGGTGCTGCACCTGGAGGAGAACGTGGGCCTCGGCCGGGCCCGCAACGCGGGGATGCCGCACGCGACCGGCGACTACCTGCTCTTCCTGGACAGCGACGACACCCTCACCCCGGGCGCGCTGCGCGCGCTGGCGGACCGTCTCGACGAGACCGGCGACCCGGACGTGCTGGTCTTCGACTACGCCCGCACGTACTGGTGGGGCGGCACCCGCCGCAACGTCCTCGCCCATGTGCTGGCCGAGGCCGCCGGGAGCACCTTCACGGCCGCCGAACGGCCGGAGATCCTCGACCTGCTGATGGTGGTGTGGAACAAGGCCTACCGCCGCGACTTCGTCGAGCGGGAGGGCTTCACCTTCCCGCCCGGCTACTACGAGGACACGCCCTGGACCTTCCCGGTGCTGCTCAGCGCGGAGCGCATCGCCGCCCTGGACCGGATCTGCCTGTACTACCGGCAGCGCCGCCAGGGGAACATCCTGTCCACCACCAGCCGCAAGCACTTCGACGTGCACGAGCAGTACGCGCGGGTGTTCCGGTTCGTCGACGCCCGTCCGGCGCTGGCGCACTGGCGGCCGTTCCTGCACGCCAAGATGGGCGAGCACTGTCTCGACATCCTGTCCAAGCCGGACCGGCTGCCGCCGGCGGACCGGGCCGAGTTCTTCCGCCGCACGGCGGAGATGTTCCACGCGCACCGCCCGCCGGGTGTGCGCGTCCCCGCCGAACTGCGGGATCTGGAGGGCGGTTACGCCGGGTACGTGCTGCGCCGGAGGGCCCGGCGGACCGGGCGGGAGCTGCGGCGCCGGGCCGGGCGGGCCCGGGCGGCGACGGCGGCGCGGGCGGTGGGCGCCCGGTCGCTGCTGCGCCGCCCGCTGGACCCGGACCTCGCGGTGTACTCGGCGTTCTCGCACCGCGGGATGCTCGGCGACCCGGCGGCCGTCCACCGCGCGGCCCGTGAACTCGCCCCGCACATCAGGGGCGTGTGGGTGGTCGCCGACGAGGAGCGGGCCGCGGCGCTGCCGCCGGGC
Organism: Streptomyces sp. DSM 120436; assembly: GCF_055778765.1. Classification (NCBI taxonomy): domain Bacteria; kingdom Bacillati; phylum Actinomycetota; class Actinomycetes; order Kitasatosporales; family Streptomycetaceae; genus Streptomyces; species Streptomyces sp. DSM 120436. The sequence continues at coordinate 578,981 of NZ_JBSKBS010000001.1, forward strand.
ACCCCGTACGTGCTGCCGGACACGCCGGAGTACCGCCGGGTGACCGAGCGGGCCACGTACTTCGTGAACAACGTCAACTGGTCGGGCACGCTGGTCAAACGGCCCGGCAGCGTGCACGTCCACACCCACCACGGCACCCCGCTGAAGTACGCGGGCGCCGATCTGCTGGGCAAGCCGGGCGCGCGGCTGCACTTCGACGTGCCGCAGATGCTGCGCCGGGCCGACCGCTGGGACCACGTCCTGGTCGCCAACCGCCACTCCGAGCTGGTGTGGGAGCGGGCCTTCCCCTGTCACTTCACCGTGCTGCGGTCGGGCTCCCCGCGCAACGACGTCCTGGTGCGCGGGGACGAGGAGCGCGCCCGCGCGACGCGGGAGCGGCTCGGGATCCCGGAGGGCGACACGATGGTGCTGTACGCGCCGACCCGCCGGGACTACCGCAGGGACGGGCTGGTGGAGCGGATCGACCTGGCCCGGTTCGCCGCCGACCTGGGCGAGGGCCGCACCCTGGTGGTCCGGCTGCACCCCACGCTGGCCGACGGCCCGGTCCGGGGCCTCGGCCTGTCGGAGCTGCACCGGCGGGGCGTGCTGGTGGACGCCACCGACGAGCCGGAGGTGCAGGACGTGCTGCTCGCGGCCGACGTCCTGGTCACCGACTACTCGTCCGTGATGTTCGACTACGCCCTGCTGGACCGGCCGATCGTGGTGCACGCCGACGACTGGGACGCCTTCCGGGCGAGCCGGGGCGCGTACCTGGACGTCACGGCCCGGGCGCCGGGCCATGTGACGCGCTCCTACCGGGAGCTGGCGTGGCTGTTCGCCTCGGGGGCCTGGGCGGACGAGGAGTCGGCGCGGCTGCGGGCGGCGTTCCGGGAGCGGTTCTGCGCGTACGACGACGGGCGGGCCGCCGAGCGGGTGGTGCGCGCGCTGATGCTGGGCGAGCCGATGCCCGAGCCCGCCGCCGGTCCCGGCCTGCTGCCCGCCCAGCCCGCCGTCCGCGACCTGCTGGCCCCGTCGTGAGGCCGCGCACCTGGGTGCTGCTGCTGGCCGCCCTGTTCGCGCTGATGCAGCTCGCCACCGTGGAGGGCCGCGACACCCCCGACTCCAAGAACTACGTGTCGTACGCGCTGAGTCTGGGCGGTGCGGACAAGCGGGAGGCGGCGACCGCCACCATCGACCACTACTGCGCGGGGAAGGCGGCGATGGCGCACCGCGCGCAGAACGTGGACGTGGTGCGCTTCCACGCCCCGGATCCCGCGCCCCGGGTCAGGGCGGAGTGCCGGGAGCGGGAGTGGCGGCAGGTGGAGGCGCGGCTGGCGGCCGGGCAGACCGGCGGGCACACCGTGCCGTTCATGCCGGAGCGCTTCATGCGGATCTTCGAGGTGCGGCCCGGCTACCCGGTGGTCCTGGTTCCCTTCATCGCCCTGCTCGGGGTGACCTGGGGGGTGTGGGCGGCGGGCGTGGTGATCACCTGCGCGGGCGGGGTGCTCGCGTACCTGGTGCTGCGCGCGCTGGCCGCCCCGGCGCCGCTCGCGCTCACCGGGATGGCGCTGTACCTCGTCCTGCCGTGCGGGACGACGGCGATGCGCCCGATGACGGAGGGGCTGATGCTGGCCCTCACCCTGGCCGCGCTGTGGGGCTGCGCCCTGGTGCTGGGCGGGACGCGGCCCCGGGCGGGGCCGGCGCTCGCGGGCGGGGCGCTGCTCGCGCTGTTCACGGTGAAGCACTCCCAGGCGCTGTTCCTCGGGGTGTGCCTGGCGGGCGCGGGCGCCGCGGTCGCCGTACGCCGGCGGCGGCGGGGGATGCCGTCGGGGCGCGGGCCCGCGGCGCTCGCGGTGGTGGGGTGCGCGGGGGCGGTGGGCACGGTGCTGCTGGCCCGGCTGCTGGACTACCCGTCGACGTCGGACAGCGTGCAGGACCTGCTCACCGGCCACTTCGCCCGGCCCGACCGGGAGCGGCCGTGGGCGGAGTTCTTGCAGCTCCAGGGCAACTTCTGGATGGAGTGGGCGCGGCGGCAGCTGTGGGAGCCGCTGTTCGCGGCGGCGCTGGCGGCGGGCGCGCTGGGGGCGCGGCGGCGGCCGGCGTTCGGCGCCTTCCTGGCCGCGGCGGCCTGCACGGGGTTCCTCAACCAGGCGGGGCACCCGGACATCAACATCTGGGGCGACCGGCTGATCACGCTGGCCTGGCTGCTGCCGGTGCTGGGGGTGCCGCTGCTGCTGGAGCCGGTGCCGCGGCGGGCGGCGGTGCCCGCGCGGGGGTCGCTCATGGAGCCGGTGAGCTGACCGGGTGTCACTCGAAGCGGTGACGGCAGGTCGATCCCGGGCGGCGGGCGGGAACATTGGGCGAATGCCCCGAATGCCCCTTTCCCCTCGCGTCCGGTGAGCGCCGGCGTCCTCGTCCGGCGCCGCACGGTGGACGGCGCCACGGCGCTGCGCGGCGGCGGGTCCTGGCGCCCGACGCCGTACCAGTGCGCCGGTTTCCTGTTCTTCCTGGTGATGTCCCTGGCGTTCTGGCGGGTGCCGCTGTGCTGCGACGCCGGCCAGCACGCGGCGGTCGTGGAGCGCCTCGAGGACGACCTGCTGCGCCCCCGGCACCCGATGGCGGACCTGCCGGGCGCGGGCAGTCCGTACTACTCGCCGTACGCGGTGGCGCAGGGCGTGTTCGCCCGGCTGACCGGGCTGGGCGGCTGGGAGGTGCTGCGGCTCACCGGGCCGCTGAACCTGCTGGTGCTGCTCACGGGCCTGGGCCGCTTCGTGCGGGTGCTGACCCCGCGCCCCTGGGCGCCGGTGCTGGCACTGGCCGCGATGGCCCTGCTGTGGGGGGTGGAGCGCGCCTGGTGGAGCGGCTACCTGAACCTGATGTCGCTGACGGGCAACCTGCCGTACCCGTCGGCGTTCGCGATCGGGCTGGCCTTCTGGGCGTGGGCGCTGACCGGCGCGCGGGCCCGGGACGCGCGGGCCGTGCGGTACCTGGGTCCGGGCGGCCTGCGCCCGCTGTCCGGGTACGCGGGCCTCGGGCTGCTGTACGGGCTGATCCTGCTGGTGCACCCGATCACCGCGGTCGCGGCGGCGCTGGGGGCGCTGGCCCTGGTCGCCGGGTGGCAGCGGGGGTGGTCGGCGGCACTGGCCGGGCGCTGGGCGCTGACCGGCGCGGTGGCGCTGACGGCGGCGGCCTGCTGGCCGTACTTCGACGTGTTCGCGCTGGCCGGGGACGGCAGCGTGGACGCGATGCACCGGCGGCTGTACCTGGACCTGGCCGGCCAGTTCGGACTGGCGCTGCTCGGACTGCCCGCCCTGTGGCTGCGGGCGCGGCGCTCATGGCGCGACCCGCTGGTGCTGATGTTCGTCCTGGACTGCCTGGTCGTGGCGTACGGCTGGGTGAGCGGCCACTACACCTACGGGCGGGCCCTGGGGCTGACGCTGGTGCCGCTGCAGTTCGCCCTGGCGGTGGAGCTGGCGGCGCCCCGCCCGTGGCCGGTGTGGCGGCGGCTGCTGGGCGGGGCCGCGGCGGCGGGGGCGTGCGCCGGGTTCCTGACCGTGCACGCCGGGGCGGTGGTGCCGCCGGCGGCGGACCCGGTCGGTTTCCGGCAGCCCCCGGACTGGCCCGCGTACGACTGGGCCGCGCGGCACATCGCCCCGGGCGAGGTGGTGATCGCCGACGGCTACTACGCCGTCCACGCGATCGCCGGGTACGGGCCGAACCTGGCCGCCCCCGCCTGGCCGGACGCCTCGCTGGACGAACGGGAGCGGCTGCGGCGGCTGGCCGATGTGCGGGCGTACCTGGATCCCGCCTCGACCCGCGCCCTGCGGGACACGGTGGTCCGCCGCTACGGGGTGCGCTGGCTGCTCCTCACCCGGCACCAGCGGGTGCCCGAGGAGGCCGTGGTGGTGGCCTGGAGCCGGCGCACCGGCGAGGTGCTGGCGCGGGTCGGGGACGGGCGGCGGGACTACTCGATGACGAGCTCGACCGGGATGTTGCCGCGGGTGGCGTTGGAGTAGGGGCAGACCTGGTGGGCCTGCTCGACCAGCGTGCGACCGGTCTCCTCGTCGAGGCTGTCGGGCAGCTCGACGCGGAGCGTCACGGTGAGCGCGAAGCCCTCGCCCTGCTTGCCGATGCCGACCTCGGCGGTCACCGCGGCCTCGCTGACGTCCACCTTCGCGGCGCGGCCGACGGCGCCGAGGGCGCTGCCGAAGCAGGCCGCGTAGCCGGCGGCGAAGAGCTGCTCCGGGTTGGTGCCCTTGCCGTCGCCGCCCAGTTCCTTGGGGGCGCTCAGGCCGACGTCCAGCTTGCCGTCGGAGGTGACGGCGCGGCCCTCGCGACCGTGGGTGGCGGTGGCGACTGCGGTGTAGAGCGCGTCCATGGGGACACCTTTCCTTTCGGCGGGTGGCCGGCCGGGCCACGGGGACCCGGCCTCCGTGCACTCAAGTAGAGCACACAATTTAGTTGTGCACAATCAAATGGCTCGCACGGCGCTACCCTGGACGCATGACAGCGACACCCAGCCCCGCCCCGGCGACGGACGCGCCGGCCGCCCCGGACGACTGGCTCCGGCTCGACCAGCAGATCTGCTTCAGCCTCAACTCGGCCGTCCGCGCCTTCAACGGCGTCTACCGGGTGGTGCTGAAGGACCTCGGCCTCACCTACCCGCAGTACCTCGTCATGCTGGTGCTGTGGGAGGACGGCACGCTGCCGGTGAAGCGGCTCGGCGAGCGCCTGCGCCTGGACTCCGGCACCCTGTCCCCGCTGCTCAAGCGGCTGGAGGCGGCCGGTCTGGTGCACCGGGAGCGCAGCGCGCGCGACGAGCGGTCCGTCGAGGTGCGGCTCACCGAGGAGGGCGCCGCGCTGCGCGAGCGGGCCGCGCGGGTGCCGCGCCGGATCGCCGCCGCCACCGGGCTGCGGGCCGAGGAGATGCGCGCCCTCGGCGCCACCCTCGCCGGCCTCACCGCCGCGCTGGACCAGGCCGCCGCCGAAGGGGCCTGACGCCCGCGGGGACGCCCTCGGCATGCGGAAACCCACGGGGCGGGCGACGTTGTAGAGGACCTCTGCAGCGTGCCCCGAGGATGCCATGCCCCCCGACCCCGCCGCCGTTCCGGCCGACGCCGTCTCCGTCGTCGTCATAGGCCACGACGACGCCGCCCATGTGGCCGACGCGGTGCGCTCCGCGCTGGGGCAGGGGCCCGCCGTGCGGGAGGTCGTCGCCGTGGACGACCGCTCGACGGACGGCAGCGCCGCCCTGCTGGAGCGGCTGGCCGCCGGCGAGCCCCGGCTGCGGGTGATCCGGCTGCCGGTCAACAGCGGCGGCTGCGGCACCCCGCGCAACACCGGGCTGGACGCGGTGGCCACCCCGTACGTGATGTTCCTGGACAGCGACGACGTGCTGCCGCCCGGCGCCGTGGACGCGCTGCTGGCCGCCGCGCGGGAGACGGAAGCCGAGGTCACGGGCGGTCTGTGCGTGCGCCGCGAGCTGCCCTCGGGCCGCGAGGTGCCGTGGGAGCCCGCCCTGTACGCCGCCCCCGCCGTCCTCGCCCGCCCGGCCGGTCTCCCCCGCCTGGTCCGCGACACCCTCAGCGTCAACAAGCTGTACGCCACGGCCTTCCTGCGCGCGCACGGCATCCGGTTCCCCGACGGCCGCTTCCCCTACGAGGACATCGTGTTCACCGCGCGGGTGTGGGCCGCCGCGCCGCGCGTCGCCCTGGTCCCGGACCGGGTGTACGTCTGGCACGTGCGCCGCTCCGCGCGGCGGCTGTCGATCTCGCTGGACCGCGCGGACGTCGACAACTGGCGCGCCCGCACGCACGCCTGCCGCACCGCCCACGCGATCCTGCTGGACGCCGGGGAGAAACGGCTGGCGCGCGCCGTCCGGGCCAAGTTCCTCGACCACGACCTGCGCATGTACGTCCGTGAGCTGCCGCTGCGCGACGAGGCGTACCGCCGTCAGTGGTGGGCGCACACCCGCGGCCACCTCGCCGAGTACGACGCCGCCGACCGGTCGGGCGACCCGGCAGCCCCCGGCCCGCTCCTCGCGCGGGTGCTGCTGGCCTCTCCCGAGCCGCGCGACCTGCCGCGCCTGCGCGAGCTGGCCGCCCGCCCGGCCCGGCTGTGCCCGCCGTACGCCCGGACGGCCGACGGCACGCCCTGCTGGTCGGCGGAGCTGCCCGGGGTCACCCTGGAGTCCCTGCCGGACCGCCCCGTCCGGCTGCTGCCGCTCGCCGTGGACGCGGAGCTGCGGCCCCGCGCCCGCCTGCTGCGGCTGCGCCTGCACGAGCTGTACGGCGCGGTCGCGCGGGCCGGTCCGGTGGACGCGGAGGTGGAGTGGCGCCACCGGGACCGCGCGGGCGCGGTGCTGCGCCGCACGGTGCCGTTGCGGCCGTCCGCCGAAGGCGTCTGGACCGCCGGGGCGCCCGTCCCGCTGGAGCGGCTGGCGGCCCTGGGCGGGGGCGCCTGGGACCTGCGGCTGCGGCTGCGCTTCCGCGACGGCGCGGCCCGGACCGTCTCGGCCCACGCCCTCACCGGCCCCGGCCCGCTGCGCCCCCGCGCCGTCCCGAGCCGCCGGTACGGCCTGGTCCTCGTCCGCCCCTACGCCACCCACGCGGGCGCGCTGGCCCTGCGGGTGGCGGCGGGGCCGCACGGCGCGGGCCGGGTGCTGGCCGGACGGCTGCGGCGACCGGCGCCGTGACCCGCGCCGCCCTCCGGAGCGCCTTGAGGGCGTCGCGTCCTCCCGCAGCATCGCGTCGATCCAGCCCTTGGCCGGATCCAGGACCGTGGCCCTCGGCGCCGGTTTCCTCCTCGGCGGCGGGACCGCAGAGGTCAGTGCCCGCCGCACCGTCCGGCGTGCACTCCGCACCTCTCCGCGAGTGCCCGCCGCGGCGTCTCCGGATCGAGACGCTCGTCCCGCCGGACCGCGGCGAACGGCTCCGTCCGCGGCAGACCCCTCCCGGCCTCCCGACAGGACCGTGATGAAGTAACACCGCCTCCGACAGGACCGTGATCGACGCGCGAACCCTGCCGCCGCCGGGCGGACGGAGCGGCTCATTCACCCCGAAGAGGGCACGTCGCGGGGGCTCGTGTCACTTTCGCCAGAACAGGTGGTGCGTCACGCCGCTCGGGCTGGGAACGACCTCGAGGTGGAACCGGTCGAGCAGCTCGTCGGGGGAGTCCCACAGCCGCAGACCGGATCCGAGCCTCACCGGTGAGACCGCCACGTGCATGGTGTCGACGAGGTCGGCGTCGAGGAACTGCCGGATGGTGGTGACCCCGCCGCCGAGTCGGACGTCCTTGCCCTGAGCCGCCTCCCGCGCCTGCTCGAGGACCGCGGCCGGGTCGCCGGCGACGAAGTGGAACGTGGTGTCGGAGAGCGTGAACGAAGGACGCTTGTGGTGGGTCATGACGAACACCGGAGTGCGGAACGGGGGCTCGTCACCCCACCAGCCGCGCCACTCGTGGTCCTGCCAGGGCCCGCGCTGGGGCCCGAACTTGTTGCGGCCCATGATCTCGGCGCCGATGTTGCGCGCGTAGTCCCGCGTCACGTAGTCGTCGAGGCCCCGGCTGCCCCCGGGGTCAGTACGCATGGGCCAGCTGGCCGTGGCACCGGCCCACGCGAACAGCCTCGCCGGATCGACGCCGTGGCCGAACGGATTCTCCAAGCTCTGGTCCTCACCGGCGCCGATGCCGTCACTCGAGACATTCAAGTTCTGAACTCTCAGTAGCTGGGTCACGTGTTCCCTCCTGCGTCGTCGATGACGGGGACGAGACTCTCCAGGCCGCGAAAACTCATCGTTGCGTCCATGACTGGCCAGGATTCCGCCGTCCGGCCACCCGGCGGCCCAGCCTGGTCCTGATGCTCCGCGACCGCCCGTCGGTCTCATCGACCGCATAGTCCGTCCGCCGGGCCTTCCACGGCCTCCCTGACCCCCGGGTGGAGCCGGATCGACTTCTCACGCCGCGGAGCCGGTTCCGATCCGTGCGGCGGGGCGCGATGAGGTGCCCGTAGACGCTTCAGAGCGCCTTGAGGGCCTGGGCGGTCGCGCGGGCGAGACCCTCCAGGTAGCCCTTGGGCGGCTTCGGGCCGCGGATGACGACCGAGCGCCAGTACAGCGGGCCGGAGATCAGGTCGAGGGCCAGGGTGTGGTCCGCGCCGGCGCTGATCTCGCCCCGCTCCTGGGCCGCCGTGACGATGCCCCGGGCGACCCCGTCCTGGCCCTCGCGCAGGGCCTTCTGCACGGCCTCGGCGATGTCGGGGTTGCGGGCGGCCTCGGCCTGGAGGTCGGGGAGGATCTGCGAGGCGACGGGGTGGCGCAGGGCGCGCGAGCTGACCTCGTAGAGCAGCCGCAGGTCGCCCTCCAGGGAGCCGGTGTCCGGCGCGGGCAGGCCCTGGACGGCGAGCGCGGACACCACGTCGAGCACGACGTGCAGCTTGGAGCGCCAGCGGCGGTACACGGCGGTCTTGCCGACGCCCGCGCGGCGCGCGATGCCCTCGATCGACATGCGGGCGTAGCCGACTGCGGCGAGCTCCTCGTAGACGGCCGCCCGGATGGCCTCCGTGACGTCCTCGCGCAGGACGGCGGCCCCGGCGGGAGCCCGGCGGCGCGGTCGCGGCTCGGGCGCGTCGGCGTTCGTCATGCGCTCCAGCATAGGCCGCTCTCGTAGCGACGATACGGTTGCGTTCCGACGCGTATTCGACCTACGCTCGTCGTCACGACGATACGGTCCCGTTCCGACGCCGGATTCGTTGCACCCACCCCCTCCTAGCGAAAGCAGCGGATGTGAGTCAGGCACTCCACACACCGCCCGCCGCGTCGGCGCGCCCGGAACCGGACGAGACCGACCTCGCGGCCCTCGCCGCCCGGCACGGCCTCACGGTCAGCGGCGCCCGCCCGTCCCTCGGCGCGTACGTCCGTCAGCTGTGGGGGCGGCGGCACTTCATCCTGGCCTTCTCGCAGGCCAAGCTGACCGCCCAGTACAGCAGGGCGAAGCTGGGTCAGCTGTGGCAGGTGGCGACGCCGCTGCTGAACGCGGCGGTGTACTTCTTCATCTTCGGTCTGCTGCTGGGCGCCCGGAGGGGCATTCCGAGCGATGTGTACGTGCCGTTCCTGGTGACGGGTGTGTTCGTGTTCACCTTCACGCAGAGTTCGGTGCTGGCGGGGGTGCGGGCGATCTCGGGGAACCTGGGGCTGGTGCGGGCGCTGCACTTCCCGCGTGCGTCGCTGCCGATCTCGTTCGCGCTGCAGCAACTCCAGCAGCTGCTGTTCTCGATGATCGTGCTGGTCGTGATCGTGGTGGCGTTCGGGAGCTATCCGGGTCCGTCGTGGCTGCTGGTGGTGCCGGCGCTGGCGCTGCAGTTCGTGTTCAACACGGGTCTTGCGCTGGTCTTCGCGCGGATGGGCAGCAGGACGCCGGACCTGGCGCAGCTGATGCCGTTCGTGCTGCGGACGTGGATGTACGCGTCGGGGGTGATGTTCTCGATCCCGGCGATGCTGGAGGACAAGGACGTGCCGGCCTGGGTGGCGGACGTGCTGCAGTGGAACCCGGCCGCGGTCTACATGGACCTGGTGCGGTTCGCGCTGATCGACGGGTACGACGGGTCGTACCTGCCGCCGCACGTGTGGGCGTTCGCGCTGGGCTGGGCGGTGCTGGCCGGCGTGGTCGGCTTCGTCTACTTCTGGAAGGCAGAGGAGAGGTACGGCCGTGGCTGAGACCGACCGGCAGAGGATCCCGACCGTCATCGCCGACGGCGTCGACGTGGTCTACCGGGTCAACGGCACCGGCGCCGGGCGCGGCTCCGCGACCGCCGCCCTCAACCGCATGCTGCGCCGCAGGCAGACCGAGAAGGCGTCCGGCGTGCGCCGGGTGCACGCCGTGCGCGGGGTGTCCTTCGTCGCCCACCGGGGCGAGGCGATCGGCCTGATCGGCACCAACGGCTCCGGCAAGTCCACGCTGCTCAAGGCCGTCGCCGGGCTGCTCCCGGTGGAGAACGGCCGCATCTACACCGACGGCCAGCCCTCCCTGCTCGGCGTCAACGCGGCCCTGATGGCCGACCTCACCGGCGAGCGCAACGTGCACCTGGGCGGACTCGCGATGGGCATGTCCCGCGAGGAGATCAAGGCCCGCTACCAGGAGATCGTCGACTTCTCCGGCATCAACGAGAAGGGTGACTTCATCACCCTGCCGATGCGCACCTACTCCTCCGGCATGGCCGCCCGCCTGCGCTTCTCCATCGCCGCCGCCAAGGACCACGACGTGCTCCTCGTCGACGAGGCGCTCGCGACCGGCGACCGCTCCTTCCAGAAGCGGTCCGAGGCCCGCATCCGCGAGCTGCGCAAGCACGCGGGGACGGTCTTCCTGGTCAGCCACAACAACAAGTCCATCCGCGACACCTGCGACCGCGTGCTGTGGCTGGAGCGCGGCGAGCTGCGCATGGACGGGCCGACCGACGAGGTGCTCAAGGAGTACGAGAAGTTCACCTCGGGCCGCTGACGGGGGCGGCGCGGGCCCGGCGGGCTCCCTCCGGGCGCCCCTTCCGCCGACCGATCCGTCGCATCGGTGTCACTATGACTGGATACGACCGGATGACTGGTACGACCGACGGGACCGTCCGCGCCGCCGAGCAGCCGAAGGAGCCCCGTGATGCCCCAGCTCAGCGTCATCGTCCACGGGCCGAACACCCAGGACCACCTGACCGGCCTGCTCGACTCGCTCGTCGCCCACCCGCTGCCGGACGTGGAGGTCGTCGTCGCCGCCGTCGGCGACTGGGCCCGTGAGACGGCCGAGCGGCACGCCCCGCAGCTCCAGGTGGTCCCGCTGCCCGAGGGCACGTCCGACGCGGCGGCCCGGGCGGCCGGGGCGGCGCGGGCCGGCGGACGCTGGCTGCACTTCGTCCGCGCCAAGGACGGCCTCCCGCCCGGCAGCCCCCGCACCGTCGCGGAACGCACCGCCGAGCTGCCCGGCACCGCGGACGTCCTGCTCCTGGACCACCTGCGCAGCACCTGGCGCAGCTCCGCCCTGCCGTCGGCGGACGGCCCCCTCCTGGTCCGCGCCGGCCGCACCGAGCCGGCCCTCGCCGACAGCGCCTACCTGCTGCGCCTCACCCCGCTGCTCGGCACCCGCGTGCTGCGCGCCGACTTCTGGCGGGCCCACGAGGAGCGGCTCACCACCGACGACGAACCCCACGCCGCCCTCGCCGCCCTCCTGCTCGCCGACCGCGTCGCCTGCCTGCCGCACATCGCCTACGAGGACCGGCGGCTGCGCCCCGCGAGCCTCCCGCCCGTCACCCCCGAGCAGCACCTCGCGGCCGTCGACCGCTACGAGGCCCTGCTCGACCTCGCCCAGGACCGGCCCGCCGTCTACACCGTGCTCTACGAGATCATGGTCCGCGACTGCCTGCGCACCTTCGCCCGCGGCGCCGTGCCCGAGCCGGCGGCGCGGGAGTTCTTCCTGCGGGCCGGCTCCGCCGCCGTGCGCCGCCGCCCCGAGGGGTACCGCCGCCCCGGCGGCCCGGAGGGCGTGCGCCGCTCGCTGCTGGAGGAGGGCGCCCACACCCGCTACCGCGCCTTCCAGGCCGCCAACCGCGCCCGCCGCGCCGTGCGGTCCACGGTGCGCGCCGGACGGCGGCAGGCCGGCGCCCGGATCCGCGACCACCAGTACCGCGCCGCGCTGCGCCGCCCCGTCGACCCGCACCTCGCGGTGTTCTCCGCCTACTGGAACCGCGGCGTCGCCTGCAACCCGGCCGCGATCGCCGCGACCCTCGCCGAGCTGGCCCCGCACATCCACCCGGTGTGGGTGGTGAGCGCGCGCAACGCGGCCCTGCTGCCGCCCGGCACCGACCACGTGGTCCCCGGCACCCGCCGCTACTGGGAGACGCTCGCCACGGCGGCGTACCTCGTCAACAACGTCAACTTCCCGAACGCCGTGGTCAAACGCCCCGACGCGGTGCATGTGCAGACCCACCACGGCACCCCGCTCAAGCGCATGGGCCTGGACCAGAGGGCCTATCCCGCCGCCGCGCAGGGCCTGGACTTCGACGCCCTGCTGGAGCGGGTCGACAAGTGGGACTACAGCGTCTCCGCCAACAGCCACACCACCCGCATGTGGGAGCGCGCCTACCCGTCCCGGTACGTCTCCCTCGACCACGGCTATCCGCGCAACGACGTCTACTACACGGCCGGCGCGGACGAGGTGCGCGCGGTCCGCGAACGGCTCGGCATCGCCCCCGGCCGCCGGGCCGTCCTGTACGCGCCCACGCACCGCGACTACGAGGCCGGCTGGACCCCGCGCCTGGACCTCGCCACGCTCGCCGACCGGCTCGGCGAGGACACCGTCCTGCTGGTGCGCGCCCACTACTTCTACGACTCCGGCGTCTCCCCGCTGGCCGGCCTGCGCCGCTCCGGCCGCGTCGTCGACGTGTCGTCCTACGACCCGGTGGAGGACCTGTGCCTGGCCGCGGACGCCCTGGTCACGGACTACTCGTCGATCATGTTCGACTACGCCGGCCTCGACCGCCCCATCGTGATCCACGCCGACGACTGGGAGACGTACCGCACCACGCGCGGGGTGTACTTCGACCTGATGGCCGAGGCGCCGGGCCCGGTGGCGCGCACCCAGGACGACCTCACCGAGATCCTCGCCACCGACGCCTGGCGCGACGAGGGCGCGGCGAAGGCCCGGGCCGCCTTCCGCCGCCGGTTCTGCGAGTTCGACGACGGCCGGGCCGCCGAGCGGGTGGTGCGCCGGGTGTTCCTCGGCGAGGACGAGGCGTCGCTGCCCCCGGTGCTGCCGCTGGAGGAGCGCACCCCGGCGCCGGCCCCCCAGGAGGTGACCGCGTGATGTCCACGTCCCGGCTCCCCGACGTCACCGTCACGGTGATCGTGCACAACGACGCCGGACGGCTGCCCCGCGCCGTGCGGTCCGTGTGCCGCCAGACCCACCGCGACCTGGAGATCGTCATCAGCGACGACCACTCCACGGACGACACCCCCGAGGTGGCGCGGGCGCTGGCGGCCGCCGACCCCCGCGTCCGGTACCTGCGGCTGCCGGAGAACAGCGGCGGGTGCAGCGCCCCGCGCAACCGCGCCCTGGAGATCGCCCGGGCGCCGTACCTGATGTTCCTCGACAGCGACGACGAACTGCCGGAGGGGGCGGTCGCGGCGCTGCTCGCCGCGCACCGGGAGCGCGAGATCGACTTCGCGATGGGCGCGGTGCGGCGGATCCGGGTGGACACCGGGCGCCGCTCCACCTGGATGCCGCACCTGGTGGGCGAGCGCCGCACCCTGGACGGCGTCGAGGACGACCCGCGGCTGTTCTTCGAGCACCTGGCGACCAGCAAGATGTACGCCCGCGCCTTCCTCGACCGGCACGCGCTGCGCTTCCCGGAGGGCATCCACTACGAGGACCAGCTGTTCTCGGCGCAGGCCTACTGCCTGGCGAAACGGTTCACGATCGTCCCCGAGCCGGTCTACCTCTGGTACGTGGCCCCCTACGTGAGCACGGAGGCCGCGTCCATATCCAACCAGCGGCACCTGATCGGCAACGTCCGCGACCGGATCCACGTGCAGCGGCTGATCGACGCGTTCCTGGTGGAGAGCGGGCACGCGGGACTGCGCGAGGACAAGGACCACAAGTTCCTCAAGCACGACTTCCGGATGTACGCGGGCGACCTGCCGTACCGGGACGAGGAGTGGCTGGCCGCCTTCGCCGACGAGGTGAACCCCTACCTGGAGACGCTGTCCCCGGGCGCGTACGCCCGGCTGCCCCGCGCCGAGCGGGTGGTGCTCCGGCTGGTCCGGGACCGCAGGCTGCCCGAGGCCGCGCTGGCGGCACGGGGTCTGGGGCACGGCGTCGCCCCGAGGCGGCTGACCGCCGACGCGGACGGCCGGCTCTACTGGGGCGACCGGGTGCCGGACACCGTGGCCGCCCGCCGCGAGCTGGACCTGACCGAGCTGGAGCCGGACACCCGCCCGTTCCCGGGTGCGCTGTTCCGGCACGAGATCACGGGGATCGCCCGTGTCCCGGGGGGCGGCGCCCGGATCGACCTGACCGTGCGGACCTACGACCCGGCGCTGCGGCTGCCCGTCGGCCCGCAGCGGGCGAGCCTGGTGCTCTCCCCCGGCCGGCGCCGCCTCACCGTGCCGTTCCGCCTGGACCCGGTGCGGCCCGGCGTGTTCGAGGGGACGGTACGGCTCGACCTGGCCGGGGCCCGGCTGCCGCTGGGCGGCTTCGCCGGCGTCCGGCATCCGCTGGTCCGGCTCACCAGCGGCGGCCAGGGCAACCAGGCGCTGCTGCTGGCGCCCCTCGAGTTCCCGGCGCTGACCGCCCGTGTCCCCTACCGCTCCGGCGCCGCCCCGCACCGCGTCACCGTCGAGCCGGAGGGCCACAACCCGGGCCGCCTCCAGATCCGCTGGGAGCCGGCCGGCGTCACCGGAGCGCTCCGCCCGGTGGCCGCCCGCCTGGCCCGCCCGCGTCTGCGCCGCGCGGCGCGGCTGGTGGCGGGCGCCGTGCGCTGACGCCCGCGACCCGCCGCCGGCCGCGACCACCAGGAACCCCGTCAGCTCACGGCACGGCGTACAGCACCTCCCCGCGCGGCCCCCGGGCCACCGGCCGCAGCGCGGGGTCGTCCAGGACGCCGCGGTGGTCCACCACCCAGCGCACCCCGTACTCCCGCTCGGTGCCCCGCCGCTCGGCCGCCGGCGTGTCCGCGGCGAAGTACGCCCGGGTGGCGGCCGTGCGGCGCTCCTCGTCGGCGAGGAAGAAGTCGGGGTAGCCGGGGGCGACCGTGTAGGGGCCGTAGGCGGGCACCTGGCGGGCCGCCCGGCCCTCGGCCATGACGACGTCGCCGTACCGCACCCAGCGGGTGAGCCACCCGTACCCCGGCCACGGCGGATCGTACGTGCCGGCCACGGGCCCCGGCAGCGCGTCGGCCGGGACCACGTACCCGAGCGCACCCGCCTGCGCCCAGCCGCCGGCCAGCAGCGCCCCGGCGAGCAGCGCCGTCCACACCGCGCGCACCCGCCGCGACCCCGCCTCCACGACCGCGACGGCCGCCGCGATCTGCGCCGGGATCACCGCCGCCGGCAGGGCCCGGCCCCACGAGTGGTGCCCGGTGATCCGTCCCGCGACGACGATCAGCACGCCCAGGGCGCAGCAGACCACCAGCGGGTCCCGGTGGTCGCGCCGCCAGCGCGGCACGAGCGCGGCCACGCCCAGCAGCACCAGCCCGAACCGCGCCACCGGGTGCGCGTACAGCACCCGGTGCACCGTCTCCAGCCCGTCCCCGGCGTCCGCCAGCGCGAAGAAGTCGTAGTACGGCCACGCCCCCAGCACCGACACGCCCAGCAGCAGCGCCGCGCCGAGCCGGGGCCACACCGCGCGCCCGGGACGCGCCGCGACCACCGTGGCGGCCGCGCCCGCCGTGGCCACCACCCCGGAGAACTGGTGGCAGAGCAGGATCACCGCCCACAGCACGCCCAGCCCCAGCCACATCCCCCACCCGGCCCGGCCGCGCAGCGCGCCGGTCAGCCAGGTCCAGAAGTGGAAGGCGAGTCCCAGGGTGAACGTGCTCGGGTAGGCCGCCGTCAGGGCGAGCGAGTGCAGCCCCGGGAAGCCGCTCCACAGCAGGGGCTCGGAGCCCCACAGGAACAGCAGGCACAGCAGCGCGAGCGGGGGCGCGGCCGGGTGTGCGCTCAGCGTCCGCACGTACCGCCACACGCCCGTGACCAGCAGCGCCAGCCCGGCCACGGCGGCCAGCCGCAGCACCACGAACACGTCGAGTCCGCTCGCCCGGGCGACACCGCCGAGCACCAGCGTCCACGGCGAGTAGTACGGGCTCGGGGTGTTCGCGTCGACCAGCGGGTTGCCCGGGGCGAGCGGGTCGTGCCGCAGCCGCTGCACGGTCGCCGCGTGGATGCCGAGGTCGCCCCTCCACGGCAGCCGTACGACGACCGGGACCAGCAGGAGCAGGACGAGCCCGGTGACGCCCGTGGCCAGGGCCCGGCCGACGGCGGCCGGGCGGAGCGCGGAGCGGCGCGGGCCGGACCCTCCGGACGCTCCGGATCCCCCGGACCCTCCGGCCCCCCCTGATGCTCCGGACGCTCCGGACCCCCCTGATGCTCCGGACGCTCCGGACCCCCCTGATGCTCCGGACGCTCCGAACGCTCCGGACGACGAGAATCGGGCAGTCACACCAGAGCCCTATCCCGTTCCCGGGCCGTCCCCACGGGTTCGCCGCCGATTCCCGCCCAAGGCACCACACACGCGCGAGGGGCGCCGCGGACCGTGACGGTCCGCGGCGCCCCTCGACGGGTCCGGTGCCTTACGAGTGCGCCCTCAGCAGCGTGCGCATGGTCCGCATCGCCACCGACAGGTTCGCGAGGTCGAACGAGTCGGAGCCGTGGATCTCCTCCAGCGTGGTGCGGGCCCGGCCGAGCAGCGCCGCGTTCTTCTGCTCCCACAGCGCGAAGCGCCGCTGCGGCGTCGCCGAGCCGTCGCCCTCCGCCAGCACGTCCGCGGTGACCGCCGCGTGCGCCGCGTAGAGGTCCTCGCGGATCGCCGCACGGGCCATGGACTGCCACCGGTCCGCGCGCGGCAGCTCGGTGATCCGGTCCATCAGCTGGGTGATGCGCAGCCGGTCGGCGAGGTCGTAGTACACCTCGGCGACGTCCAGCGGCTCCTTGCCCGTCCGGTCGGCCACCGACACGATGTCGAGCGTCGGGAAGGCGGAGGAGAACCCGGCGACCCGGGTGGCCAGCTCGTCCGGGACCCCGGCCTCGCTCAGCTCGTCGTAGATCTTCTGGTACCAGGCCAGGTCCTCGCCGCGCAGCAGCTTGGGCAGCTCCGCCCAGACCTGCTCGACCCGCTCGGCGTAGAACGACACCGTCTCCTCGAGCTGCAGCGGCTGCGGCCGGTTGTTGAGCAGCCAGCGCGTGCCGCGCTCCACCAGGCGGCGGGAGTGCAGCCGGATCCGGGTCTGGGTGGCGGTGTCGACCCTGGTGTCGAGCGCCTCCACACCGTCCCACACCACCGAGGAGCGGAAGATCGCGCGGGCCGCGGTCTGCGCCCGGACGATCTCCTCCAGCGACGCCCCGGTCTCCTCGCGCATCCGGTGCAGATACGTGGTGCCGCCGGTGTTGACCGTGTCGTTGACCAGCACGGTCGTGATGATCTCGCGGCGCAGCGGGTGGCTGTCGATGTGCTCCGCGAACCGCTCGCGCAGCGCGGTCGGGAAGTAGGCGTGCAGCAGGCCCTTCAGGTAGGGGTCGTCGGGCAGCGAGGTGTGCAGCAGCTCCTCGGCGACCGTGATCTTCGTGTACGCCAGCAGGACCGCCGTCTCCGGCCCGGTCAGGCCCTGCCCGGAGGCGAGCCGCTCGCGGATCTGCCGGTCGGTGGGCAGGAACTCCAGCGCCCGGTCCAGGTGGCCCTCGCGCACCAGGTGCTTCAGGAAGCGCTGCTGCGCGTGGATCATGTCCTTCGACTGGGCCAGCGCGTTGGCGATGGCGGTGTTCTGCGCGTAGTTGTTGCGCAGCACCAGCCGGCCGACCTCGTCGGTCATCTCGGCGAGCAGCTTGTTGCGCTGCTTCACCGTCATGTCGCCTTCCTTGACCAGGCCGTTCAGCAGGATCTTGATGTTCACCTCGTGGTCGGAGGTGTCCACGCCCGCGCTGTTGTCGATGGCGTCGGTGTTCTGCCGGCCGCCGTGCAGCGCGAACTCGATCCGGCCGAGCTGGGTCATGCCCAGGTTGCCGCCCTCGCCGACGACGGCGACCCGCAGGTCCTTGCCGTCGACCCGGATCGCGTCGTTGCCCTTGTCGCCGACGTCCGCGTCGGACTCGGTGGACGCCTTGACGTAGGTGCCGATGCCGCCGTTCCACAGCAGGTCGACCGGCGCCTTGAGGATGGCCTTCATCAGGTCGGCCGGGGTCATCTTGGTGACCTCGGGCTCGATGCCGAGGGCCTCGCGGATGTGCGCGTTGATCGGCACGGACTTGGCGCTGCGCGGGAAGACGCCGCCGCCCGCCGACAGCAGCGCGGTGTCGTAGTCGGCCCAGGAGCTGCGCGGCAGTTCGAACAGTCGGCGGCGCTCGGCGTAGGAGACGGCCGCGTCCGGGTTCGGGTCGATGAAGATGTGCCGGTGGTCGAAGGCGGCGACCAGGCGGATGTGCTCGCTGAGCAGCATGCCGTTGCCGAACACGTCACCGGACATGTCGCCGATGCCGACGACCGTGAAGTCCTGGGTCTGGGTGTCCACGCCCAGCTCCCGGAAGTGCCGCTTGACGGACTCCCAGGCGCCGCGGGCGGTGATGCCCATGCCCTTGTGGTCGTAGCCGGCCGAGCCGCCGGAGGCGAAGGCGTCCCCGAGCCAGAAGTTGTACGCCTCGGCGACCTCGTTGGCGATGTCGGAGAAGGTCGCGGTGCCCTTGTCGGCGGCGACGACCAGGTAGGTGTCGTCCTCGTCGTGCCGGACGACGTCCGCCGGCGGCACGACCTCGCCGCCCACCATGTTGTCGGTGATGTCGAGCAGCGCGGAGATGAACGTGCGGTAGCAGGCGACGCCCTCCGCCATCCACGCGTCCCGGTCGACGGCCGGGTCGGGGAGCTGCTTGGCGACGAAGCCGCCCTTGGCGCCGACCGGCACGATGACGGTGTTCTTCACCATCTGCGCCTTGACCAGGCCGAGGATCTCGGTGCGGAAGTCCTCACGCCGGTCGGACCAGCGCAGACCGCCGCGCGCGACCTTGCCGAAGCGCAGGTGCACGCCCTCCACCCGCGGCGAGTACACCCAGATCTCGAACGCCGGGCGCGGCGCGGGCAGGTCGGGGATGGCCTGCGGGTCGAACTTCATGGAGACGTAGTCGTGCGGCTCGCCGCCGCTCGTCTCCTGGAAGAAGTTGGTGCGCAGCGTCGCCTTGATGACGGTGAGGAAGGCGCGCAGGATGCGGTCCTCGTCGAGGCTGGCGACCTTGTCGAGGGCGGCGTCGAGCTCCTCCAGCAGGGCGTCCACCAGTTCGTACCCGGCGCGCTGCCGGTCCGGCGACATCCGCGCCTCGAACAGGGAGACCAGCAGCCGGGTGGTGTGGACGTTGTTCCGGAGGGTGTCCTCCATGTAGTCCTGGCTGAAGGTGGACCCGGCCTGGCGCAGGTACTTGGCGTACGCGCGCAGCACCGTCGCCTGGCGCCAGGTCAGCCCGGCGCTCAGCACGAGGGCGTTGAAGCCGTCGTTCTCCGCCTTGCCGGTCCAGGTGGCCGCGAAGGTGTCCTGGAAGCGCTCGCGGGCGTCGTCGCCGAGGTGGTCCCCGCCGCCGGGCGCGTGCGGCATGCGCAGGCCGAAGTCGTAGATCCAGGCCACGCTGCGGTCGGAGCGCCGCAGCTCGTACGGCCGCTCGTCGATGACCTCGACGCCGAGGCGCTGCAGCACGGGCAGCACCGCGGACAGGGAGACGGCCTCGCCGGTGCGGTAGATCTTGAAGCGGCGCTCGTCGGGCCCCGCGCCCACCGGCTCGTACAGGCTGAGCGCGAAGTCCCGCTCCTCGTCCAGCTCCTCGAGACGCACCAGGTCGGCGACGGCGCTGCGCGGGGAGTGGTCGGCCTTGTAGCCCTCGGGGAAGGCGCCCGCGTAGCGGCGCAGCAGCTCGGCGGCGCGCTCCTCGCCGAACTCGGTGGTCAGCGCCTCGGCGAAACCGTCGGACCAGGAGCGGGCGGCCTCGGCCAGCCGGGCCTCCAGGCGCTCCTTGTCGCTGTCGGACAGGTGCCGCAGTGAGGTGCCCTGCGGGACGCGGACGACGAAGTGCAGCCGGGAGAGGACCGATTCGGTGTTCCAGGCGGTGAAGTCGACGCTGACGCCGCCGAGCTCCTCCTTGAGGATGTCGATGATCCGCAGCCGGACGCCGGTGGTGTAGCGGTCGCGCGGCAGGTAGACGAGGGCGGAGTAGTAGCGCCCGTACTCGTCCTGGCGCAGGTACAGCCGCAGCCGGCGGCGCTCCTGGAGGTAGAGCACCGAGGTGGCGATGGACCGCAGTTCCTCGACCGGGGTCTGGAACAGCTCGTCGCGCGGGTAGGTCTCCAGGATCTGCAGCAGGTCGCGCCCGTCGTGGCTGTGCGGCGAGAAGCCGGCCCGCTCCAGGACGTCGTCGACCTTGCGGCGGATCACCGGCACCCGGCGCACGGACTCGGTGTAGGCGGCGGAGGAGAACAGCCCGAGGAAGCGGCGCTCGCCGACCACGTTGCCGTCGGCGTCGAACTTCTTCACGCCGATGTAGTCCAGGTACGACGGCCGGTGCACGGTGGCGCGGCTGTTGGCCTTGGTCAGGATGAGCAGCTTGTGCTCGCGGGCCTTGGCGCGGGCGTCGGCGGGCAGCCGCTCGAAGGACGGGCTGACCGGGTGGTCCTCGTCGGCCGCGTGGCGCGGGTCGGAGCGCAGGATGCCGAGGCCGGTGCCGGGCAGGGCGGCGAGCGAGTCGTCGTCGCGCAGCTCGTACTCGCGGTAGCCGAGGAAGGTGAAGTGGTCGTCGGCGAGCCAGTGCAGCAGCTCGCGGGCCTCCTCGACCTGCAGCGGGGGCAGGTCGGCGGGGACGGGCTCCTCGGGCAGCGCGTCGGCCAGCGAGGTGGCCGCCTGGCGCATCTTGCCCCAGTCCTCGACGGCCTCGCGGACGTCGGAGAGGATCCGCAGCAGGTCGGTGGTGATCTGCTTGAGGTCGCCGCGGTCGGTCTCCCGGTCGATCTCGACGTGGATCCAGGACTCGACGTGCGCGTCGTGCGGCAGGTGGCGGGCGTCCTGGGGGAGGTCGCCGCCGACCGGGTCGGAGAGGACCTCGATCAGCTTGCCGGTCACGTCCCGGCGGACCACGAACTGCGGGTGGATCACCACGTGGATGCCGCGGCCCTGGCGGGTCAGCTCGTTCGTGACGGAGTCGACGAGGAAGGGCATGTCGTCCGTGACGACCTCGACGACGGAGTGGCTGCAGGTCCAGCCGTTCTCCTCGACGGTCGGGGTGTGCACCCGGACGTTCGCCGTGCCCTGCGGGCGGTTCTCGGCGAGCCGGTGGTGCGAGACGGCGGCCCCGAAGACGTCGACCGGGTCGCGGTCGGTGAGGTCCTCCGGGGCGGTGTGCAGGTAGTAGCGCTGGAGGAACGCGAGGACGGCATCCCGGTCGGGCGTGTCCCCCTCCGCGGTCCCGGTCGGGAGTTTCCCCCCGGCCGGGCTGTTCTCAGCTACCCGGGCGGCCCGGTCGAGCAGCTCGGCCTTGGCTTCGTCCAGCTTGGTCTGCATGGTCCTCTGGCTCCTGTCGCGCGCCGTTGCGTGACGTAGAAGGAAGTACGGTCTCCGACCTCGCGGTGCGGTGGTACGACACGGGGTGTCCGGTCTGTGCCGACGCTATGCCGCGAGAGGGGAGGAACGGGGGCCTTCCGTCGGAATCCGATGCGTCCGACGGGTGTGACTGCGCTCTCCGGAACGCCTGCCCCTGAGGGGTGCGCCGCGTCCCGTGCCGCCCGCGAGGATCAGCGGTCGCCACCCGGACACGGACGTCGTCCGTGCTCCCCGGGCGCACAGCGGGAACGCCACGGTCCCCGCGAGCTATCGCGCTGATCACGCCACCTAGGCTATCGCCCCCCGGAGGGGCCCCGTCATGAGCCGTATGTGTACAAAACCGGGGGGTGAACTTTGACGTTTCGCACAGTGCGGCCGGGTCTTCCCGGTCAGCCGGAGGCCGCCAGGCGCTCCGCCTCCGCCACCGCCTCGCTCAAGGTGTCGACCACCGGAACCCCGGCCGTCTCCAGGCTCGCCCGGCCGTGCGAGCCGCCGGTGTAGAGCACGGCCCGCGCGCCCGCGTGCCGCGCGGCCAGCGCGTCGTCGGCCGCGTCCCCGATCACCACCGTGCGCCGCGGGTCCACCCTGTCGCGCAGCGCGCCCAGGTGGCGCACCATGTGCTCCGCCTTGCTGCCGCCGGAGGGGCCGGTGCGCCCGTCGACGCGCAGGAAGTGGGACGAGATGCCGAAGGTCTCCACCAGCGGGACCAGGTCCTCGTGCCCGTGCATGCTGAGGATCGACTGGCTGCGGCCCGCCGACGCCCACCCCGTCAGCAGGTCCTCCACGCCGTCGGCCAGTCCGCAGCGCACCCGGTGCTCGGTGTAGTGCCGGTGGAAGACGGCGTCCATCCGCTCCCACTCGGCCTGGCTGGGCAGCCGGCCCATCAGCCGCTCGTAGAACGCCGGCACCGGCACGCAGTACAGCTCCCGGTACCGCTCCAGCGTGAGAGGCTCGAGGCCCAGCTCGGCGAAGGCCGCGTTCGTCGCCGCGACGACCGCGTCGACGTCGTGGAAGAGCGTGCCGTTCCAGTCCCAGACGATGTGTGCGTCCGTGTGCGTCCCCATGCGCAGAACCTACCCGGGCGGTCAGGCGACGAGCTGCGGGATTTCCTGCGTCGCGAACCACAGCAGCTCGTGGCCCTCCGCGCCGTCCACGACGAACCGCGCGTCCTCGTCGCCCCCGTCCGCCGCGTCCAGCGCCCGCGCCGCGGCCGCCACGTCCTCCTCGGCGTCCTCCGCGTCCACGTGCACGGCGGCCGCCTTCGCCAGCCGTACGGCCCCGGCGAGGCGCACCTCGCCCGGCGCGGCCGGGTCCGGGCCCCGGCCGGGGTCGGCACAGGCCGCGCCGTCCGCCACGTCCACGGCGACCACGACCCGGCGCCGGGGGGCGTCGGGGTCGGCGGCGAGCAGGCGCAGGGAGGCCAGCGCGGCGCGGCCGAGCGCGGCGTACTCCAGCTCCTCGATGTCGTCGGAGAGGTACCACTCGCGCAGCGCGGGCGTCACGGCGTACGCGGTGAACGGCCCGTCGCCCAGCTGCCCCGTCCTGTGCGCCTCGGCGAGACCGGGGAGGGTCAGGGGGACGTAGACGCGCATGGTCGGCCGCTTTCGTCAGCTCGGATCACTTCTCGGCAAGGTCTCAGAATACGTCCCGCCCGTCCCCCTTCGAGTCCTCACCGACCCCCTCGCGGCCGTCAACCCACGTCCGCGACGTCACCCGTCCCACCCCCGCGAGCCGGGGCCCGCCGCACGGGCGGCCACCCTGATAGGTGAACTTCCCGCCCCTCCCCGACCGGCCCTCTCCCTCCTTGCCCCGCCCCCGTACGCCCCCGTACAAGATCCCCGTCACGAAGTTACCGCCCGGTACCCGGCTCCCCCCGCCGGCCCGGCCTTCAGAACGGGGCCCCTCGTGCACAAGGTCATGAGCAGAACGCCACGCCGCTCCCCCGCGGCCGTCCCCCCACGCGTCCCCACAGCCGGCGCCCCCCTGTCCCCCGCACCGGGCGCGGACCGCCCCAGAGCCACCGCACCCCGCCGGACACGCCCGGCCGACAACCGCCCCGCGGGCCGCGCACCGTCCCTCCGGAGCCGCCCCGCCCGGGACGGCTCCGGAGGCGGAACGCCCCCCGGTGCCCCTGACCACCGGACCGAGACACCCGCTGGCACGCCGCCCCAGGACGCCGGCCGGTCGTCCGGCGACAGGGGCCGCGTGCCCGGCGTCACGGCGCGCGAAGACCACGGGCGCGTGCCGGTCGCCGCGGCGTCCGAGCACCGGCGCAGGGTGCCGTCGGGCACCGCGCCCACGCGCCCGGGCGGGGCGTCCCCCGGCGTCCCGCAGCCCCGTCCCACCGACCGGTTCGCCGAGTTGCTCGTCGCCGTGCTGAGCGGTCAGCGGCCCGTGCACGCGATGTTGCGGCACAGTGCCGGACAGGCCTACGACGAGCTGATCCGGCTCGCGGAGCGGGGGCCGCTGCGGACGCGCGGGGCGCGGCCCGTCGTACGGGACATCGGATGGTTCGTGCCGCGGGAGGGCGCCATCGAGGCGTTCGCTCGGATCGGCGCCGGGGACCGGCTCCGCGCCATGGCGTTCCGGCTGGAGCGCGGCCGGGACCTGCGCTGGCGCTGCACCGCCGTCGAGCTCGGCGGCCCCCGCTGACAGCGGGCCGGAACGGCCGGGGCCGGGCACCCTCAGGTGCCCGGCCCCGGCCGGCGGTGCGGCGGCGTCACTTCTTGCGGCGACGCCCGCCCCGCGCCTGCTTCCGGCGCTCCGCGCGGGTCAGGCCGTCCGCCGGCGAGCGCACCGGCTCGTCGTCGGTGGCCAGCTCGCCCTCGATCGTGCCGCCCTCGCCGTCCACCGTGGGAGCGGAGAAGTGGAGGTTCCGCCGCTGCGGGGCGTCCAGCCCCTTCGCGCGGATCTCCGGCCGTGCCTGCGCGGGCACCGCGTCCTGCTTCTCCAGGTCGGCGGTCGGCTTGACGTCCTCGACCGGCACCTCCTCGACCTGCTGCTCGACCTGGACCTCCAGGTTGAACAGGTAGCCGACGGACTCCTCCTTGATGCCGTCCATCATCGCGCTGAACATGTCGAAGCCCTCGCGCTGGTACTCGACCAGCGGGTCCTTCTGGGCCATCGCGCGCAGGCCGATGCCCTCCTGGAGGTAGTCCATCTCGTAGAGGTGCTCGCGCCACTTGCGGTCCAGCACCGACAGCACGACCCGGCGCTCCAGCTCACGCATGATCTCGGAGCCGAGCTGCGCCTCACGCGCCTCGTACTGGGCGCGGATGTCGTCCTTGACGGACTCGGAGATGAACTCGGCGGTCAGACCGGCCCGGTCGCCGGCCGCGTCCTCCAGCTCCTCGACGGTGACGCTCACCGGGTAGAGCTGCTTGAACGCGCCCCACAGCCGGTCCAGGTCCCAGTCCTCGGGGAAGCCCTCGGCGGTCTCCGCCTGGACGTACGCGTCGATGGTGTCGTCCATGAAGTGGTGGATCTGCTCCTGCAGGTCCTCGCCCTCCAGGACGCGGCGGCGCTCGCCGTAGATGACCTCGCGCTGCCGGTTGAGCACCTCGTCGTACTTCAGGACGTTCTTGCGCGTCTCGAAGTTCTGCGTCTCCACCTGCGACTGCGCGGACGCGATCGCACGGGTGACCATCTTGTTCTCGATCGGCACGTCGTCCGGCACGTTCGCCATGGACATCACGCGCTCGACCATCTGCGCCTTGAACAGCCGCATCAGGTCGTCGCCGAGCGAGAGGTAGAAGCGGGACTCGCCCGGGTCGCCCTGACGGCCGGAGCGGCCGCGCAGCTGGTTGTCGATGCGCCGCGACTCGTGCCGCTCGGTGCCGAGGACGTAGAGGCCGCCGAGCTTCTCGACCTCCTCCTTCTCGGCCTTCACGGCCTCCTCGGCGCGCGCCAGCGCCTCCGGCAGGGCCGCGGCCCACTCCTCGATGTGCTCCTCGGGGTCGAGGCCGCGCTGCCGCAGCTCCGCCTCCGCGAGGTCCTCGGGGTTGCCGCCGAGCTTGATGTCCGTACCACGGCCGGCCATGTTGGTGGCCACCGTGACGGCGCCGCGGCGGCCGGCCTGGGCGACGATCTGCGCCTCGCGCTCGTGGTGCTTGGCGTTCAGCACCTCGTGCTGGATGCCGCGCTTGCTGAGCTGCTGCGACAGGTACTCGGACTTCTCGACCGACGTGGTGCCGACGAGGATCGGCTGGCCCTTGCGGTGCTTCTCCTCGATGTCGTCGACGACCGCCTCGAACTTGGCGACCTCGGTGCGGTAGATCAGGTCCGACTGGTCCTTGCGGACCATCGGCCGGTTGGTCGGGATGGGCACCACGCCGAGCTTGTAGATCTGGTGGAACTCGGCGGCCTCGGTCATGGCCGTACCGGTCATGCCGGACAGGCCCGGCAGTTCCTTGCCGTTGTGGTCGTGGCGCTTGTAGAGGCGGAAGAAGTTCTGCAGCGTGATCGTGGCGAGCGTCTGGTTCTCGTCCTTGATCGGCACGCCCTCCTTGGCCTCGATGGCCTGGTGCATGCCCTCGTTGTAGCGGCGGCCGGCGAGGATGCGTCCGGTGTGCTCGTCGACGATCATGACCTCGTCGTCGATGATGACGTAGTCCTTGTCGCGCTTGAAGAGCTCCTTCGCCTTGATGGCGTTGTTCAGGTAGCCCACGAGCGGGGTGTTCACCGACTCGTACAGGTTGTCGATGCCGAGCCAGTCCTCGACCTTGCTGACGCCGGACTCGTGGATGGCGACCGTGCGCTTCTTCTCGTCGACGTCGTAGTCGCCGGTCTCCTCGATGCCCTTCAGCGGCTGGCCGGCCTCGCCGCGCTTGAGGCGCTTGACCAGCTTGGCGAAGTCTCCGTACCACTTGGTGGCCTGGT
Source organism: Streptomyces sp. DSM 120436 (assembly GCF_055778765.1). Taxonomy (NCBI): domain Bacteria; kingdom Bacillati; phylum Actinomycetota; class Actinomycetes; order Kitasatosporales; family Streptomycetaceae; genus Streptomyces; species Streptomyces sp. DSM 120436. The sequence goes on from NZ_JBSKBS010000001.1 coordinate 605,145, forward strand.
CCGCGGGACCGGAGATGATCAGCGGCGTACGGGCCTCGTCGATGAGGATGGAGTCGACCTCGTCGACGATGGCGAAGTTGTGGCCGCGCTGCACCAGCTCTTCCTTCGACCACGCCATGTTGTCGCGCAGGTAGTCGAAGCCGAACTCGTTGTTCGTGCCGTAGGTGATGTCGCACGCGTACTGCTCGCGGCGCTGGGCCGGCGTCATGCTGGCGAGGATGCAGCCGACGCTCAGGCCCAGGAACTTGTGGACGCGGCCCATCATCTCCGAGTCGCGCTCGGCCAGGTAGTCGTTGACCGTGATGATGTGGACGCCCTCGCCGGACAGGGCGTTGAGGTACGCGGGCAGGGTGCCGACGAGGGTCTTGCCCTCACCGGTCTTCATCTCCGCCACGTACCCCATGTGCAGGGCCGCGCCGCCCATGATCTGGACGTCGTAGTGGCGCTGGCCCAGGACGCGCCGGGCGGCCTCGCGGACCGTGGCGAAGGCCTCGGGCAGCAGGTCGTCCAGGCTCTCACCGTCGGCGTAGCGCTCCTTGTACTCGTCGGTGAGGGCCCGCAGCTCGGCGTCGGAGAGGCCTTCGAAGTCCTCTTCGATGGAGTTGACCTGGTCCGCGATGCGGTGCAGCTTGCGCAGGATTTTGCCTTCGCCTGCACGCATGATCTTCGAGAGGACGGACACGGGGGTTGGTCTCCTTGCCGGTCGGGCCTGGGACGGTCGGTTTCCGTTTCACTGACTGAGCAACGGCCATCGTATGCGAGGACCCCGTCACGCCGGGAGGCCTGCCGGGGCGGTGACCGTCCGCCGCGGCCGAACCGTGGTACGGCCGCTACCCGGACAACGTCCCGGACGCCCCGATGGTGCCGCGGGCGTCCGGTGAATCACACGCGGAGTGATCATCGTTTCACCGACAGCCGAAGGGATGGCGCCGCCCCCCGCGACCTGCGCAGAATCGGCCGATGGAACCCGTCACGCTCACCACCGGCCGTCTGCTGCTGCGCGCCGTCGGCCCGCAGGACACCGACGCGGTCTTCCGGATCTGCCAGGACCCGGACATCCTGCGCTGGACCACGATTCCCTCGCCGTACCTGCCCGAGCACGCGCGGGGTTTCACGGAGCAGATCGCCCCGGACGGCTGGGCGAACGGTTCGATGTTCACCTTCGGCGTCTTCCTGCCCGCCGGGGAGCTGACGGGCATGCTGAGCATCACCCTGCGCTCCTTCGCGACGGGCGAGATCGGCTTCTGGGGCGCCAAGGAGCACCGCGGCAACGGCTACATCACCGAGGCCGTGGTGGCCGCGTGCCGCTGGGCCTTCACCGAGATGTCGATCGACCGCGTGGAGTGGCGCGCCGAGGTGGGCAACACGGCCTCCCGCGCGGTGGCGGAGCGGGCCGGCTTCACCGTCGAGGGGGTGCTGCGGTCCTCGCTCGTCAACAAGGGGGTGCTGCGGGACGGCTGGGTGGGGTCCCTGCTCCCCTCCGACCTGGGCCTTCCCTCCACCACCCCGTACGTGCCCGCCAAGGTCTGACGTGCGGACGCCCGCCGTTGTCAGTGCGGCCCTCTAGGGTGCGGACGTATGACGACCCTCCCGCGTCCGATCACGGAACTCTCCGCCGACGAGGCCCGCCGCATCGCCCTGCGGGCCCAGGGACTCCTCGGCGCCCCCGACCGGCGCGCCGGCGTGCGCGGCGTCCTGCGCCACCTGGGCGCGGTACAGCTCGACACCATCTCCGTCCTCGCCCGCTCGCACGAGCTGATCCCGTACGCCCGCCTCGGCGCGGTGGGCCGCAAGGCGGTGGAGGAGGCGTACTGGAAGCAGGGCGACCAGCCCGCGCACACGTTCGAATACTGGTCGCACGCCGCGTGCATCCTCCCCATCGAGGAATGGCCGCACTTCGCCTTCCGCCGCCGCGCCTTCCGCGACCGCCCGCACTGGCACCACGATCTGCCCGACGGCGTGTACGACCAGGTCGTCAAGCAGCTGCGTACCGAAGGCCCGCTGACCGCAACCGAGTTGGGCGGCGCCAAGCGCACCAGCGAGTGGTGGGACTGGTCCGGCACCAAGGTCGCCGTGGAGCGCGCCCTGATGCACGGCGAGGTGGTGTGCGTGGAGCGGCGCGGCTGGAAGCGGGTCTACGACCTGGCCGAGCGGGCCGTCCCGGCCGGTCTGCTGGCACAGGAGCCGTCCGACGCGGAGTGCCTGCGCCGGCTGGTGGGGCTGGCCGGCCGGGCGCTGGGGGTGGGGACCCGCGCGGACATCGCCGACTACCACCGGCTGAAGGGCGAGCAGGTCGACGCGGTGATCGCCGACTCGGGACTGGTGCCCGTCACGGTCGAGGGCTGGTCCAAGCCGGCCTGGGCGGATCCGGAGGCGCTGGCCTCCCCGCCGCGTGGCCGGCACCGCACGACGCTGCTGTCGCCGTTCGACTCCCTGGTCTGGGAGCGGGCGCGCACGGAGCGGATCTTCGGCTTCACCCACCGCCTGGAGGCGTACGTCCCGAAGGCCAAGCGGGTCCACGGCTACTTCGCGATGCCCGTGCTGGCGGGCGGGCGGCTGGTGGGCCGGGTGGACCCGGCGCGGGAGGGCCGCACGCTAGTCGCCAAGCAGGTCACGCTGGACGGCCGTACGGCGGTGCCGGCGGTGGCACGGGCGCTGGTGGAGGCGGCGGGCTGGGTGAACTGCGTGGACGTCCGGGTGGAGCGGCTGGACGCGCCGGAGCTGCGCGAGGCGCTCACGGCGGAGCTGGCCCGGCTGCTCGCCTGAGCCCCGCTGCGGTCCGCCGGGTCAGCGGATCTCGAGGATCTTCTCCCGCATCGCGTAGACCACGGCCTCCATCCGGGAGTGGAGCTGGAGCTTCTCCAGGATGTTGCGCACGTGGTTCTTCACGGTGTTCTCGGAGATGAACAACTCCTTGGCGATGTCCCGGTTGTTCATCCCCGTGGCGACGAGTTTGAGGACCTCCAGCTCGCGGTCCGTCAGCCGGGGCGCGGGGACGAGCCGGCGCTCGTCGGTGCGCTGGATCATCGACTTGAACTCGGTGAGCAGCTTCGACGCCATGGAGGGGCTGATCTGCGACTGCCCGTCGGCGACGGCCCGGATGGCGGTGGCCACCTCGTCGGTGGAGATCTCCTTGAGGAGGTAGCCGGTCGCGCCCGCCTTGATGGCGTCGTAGAGGTCGGCCTCCTCGTCACTGATCGTCAGCATGATGATCTTGGCGCTGGGGGCGACCTCCTTGATGGAGGTGCAGGCCTCGATGCCGCCCCGCTTGGGCATCCGCACGTCCATCAGGACGATGTCGGGCAGCAGGTCGGCGGCCTTCTCCACGGCCTCGGCGCCGTCCCCGGCCTCGCCGACGACCTGGATGTCCTCCTCGGCGGCGAGCACGATCTCCAGACCGCGGCGGAACAGCGCGTGGTCGTCCACCACCAGGACCCTGATCGGCTCCTGGCGTGGAGTGTCCGCGTCCGGGCCCATGCCGACGACGCCGTCGCCGGCATCCCCGTCCCGCATCGGTCCGAAGCTGTCCGCCATCGCGTTCCTCCCCCTGAAGGCTGCGGCCTGTGGTCCTGACCATCGCCAACCCAAGGCAACGGCCCACCGGTTGAGCCGCTGCCGCCATGATTCCATGCCGCACCGGCACCGGGCCGCCGGTGTGGGCGCCGGGCGGTGGCACGCCGGTGCCCCTGGGGGCGCACACGCGCACCAGGGGCACCTGCTGTGCTGTCGCCCGGCGGGTCAGCCGCCGAGGGTTCCGCCCGCCTCGGGGGAGTTGTTCTCGGTGACCATCGTGTCGGTCCTGAGGTGGATCACGCCGTAGTCGTAGGCGTGGCGCCGGTAGACGACGCTGGGCTCCTTGGTCTCGGAGTCGACGAAGAGGTAGAAGTCGTGTCCGACCAGCTCCATCTCGTAGAGCGCCTGGTCGAGGGTCATGGGCGCGGCCACGTGGGTCTTCTCGCGGACGACCAGCGGTCCGTCCCCCTGGACCTCCAGGGAACCGATCTTCTTCGTGGGGACCGCCTGCTCCTCCTCCCGCGCCGTGCTCGCACCGGCCCCGTTGAGGGTGGCCACGCCGGGCACGTGGTCGGGAACCTCGGCCGCGGGGATCCTGCGCGCGCCGCGCCGTGAGAATCGCTTGTCGTGCTGCTTGCGCAGCCGGGCGTCCAGCTTCTCCGCCGCCAGGTCGAGCGCCGCGTACGGGTCGCTCGCCGCCGCTTCCGCCCGGATCACCGGACCGCGGGAGCGGAGCGTGATCTCCACCCGGTCACAGCGGTCGGCCTGTCGGGGGTTGGGCTCCTTGGACACCTCGACGTCCAGGCTCATCACCTTGCCATCGAGCTTCTGGATCTTTTCCAGGTTCAGCTTCTCGGCCACGTGCTTCCGGAACCGCTCGGGCACCTCGGTCTTGCGGCCCTTGACGACGATGTCCACGCAGAACTCCGTTCCCGGATCACTCCGCTTCGCTGCGGATGTGTCTCCCTTTTGGACCAGGCTCCGGTGTCGTCCGGAGCCTCGGACTCGGTGACGTCCACCTCCTCCCCCACGAGCGAGATCTCCAGTCCACCGGTGCGGGTGATGTCGGAAAAGCCCGCACCACCGCATTCCGATCAGAGGGGACTGGCCTGCGGCTTTCCCTCACAACCGAACATATCTCGCGCGGACGGATGGCGTCACCCTTTACCGCGACGTACCTCCATTCAGGCGAATTAACCCTCTGATCACCTGCAACGACGTAAGTTCTCGGTCAGTTCCGGTGTATTCCGAACGCATCTGGCGACGCCGCCACGACGGCCGCGCACACCACGCCGGGCGTTCCGCCGGCGCTTCCCTTCCCGCCCGTCTCCTCCGGCGGCCGGCCGGGCTGCCGGTCCGCTCCGCGCCACGCCGACGGCGGTTTCCGCTGTTGTCCTGACCCTTCCCCTGTCTCACCCGGGTACACGGACGCGGGCCGCGAATCGCTCGATGCCGCCCGGCCCATTCCGGCCGGTTCCGTTTCCGGGCCGGGCGGGTCCGGCGCGGCCCGCACCGCGCGCGCCGCCTCGGCGAGGGTCGCCCCGGTCGTCATGAGGTCGTCGACCAGCACGACCCGGCCGCGCCGAAGGAGCCGGGCGCACCCCGGCGCCACCGCGAGGGCGCCCGCGAGGTTGGCCAGCCGCTGCCGTGCGCCGAGCCCCGACTGGTCGGCCACCGGGCGCCGTTGCCGCAGCGCGGCGAGCACCGCGGCGGGCACCCCCGTGCGCCGCAGCTCACCGGCCGCCGCGTACGCGATCCGCCGTGCGGGGTCGTGCCCGCGCGCCCGCACGGCCCGCCGGGCGGACGGCACGGGGACGAGCAGCACCGGGCCGCGCGCCGTCCCGTCCGCCGTCGTACCCCTGCCGCCCCGGGACCCGTGCCCAGCCGGTGCCCGGAGCCCCGCGCGCACCGCGCCCGCCAGGGCCTCGCCCAGCGGCCGGGCGAGGGCCAGGGCGCCACGCTCCTTGTGGGCGAGCAGCACGGCGCGCACCTCGTCGGCGTACGGGGCGGCCGCGTGCACGGGCGGCAGTCCCGGCGGCGCGGGCGCCGGCCGCACCCGGCGCGGCGCACCGCCGCTCAGCGCCGCGCGGCACCGGTCGCAGAGCACGGCGCGGGTCCTGCCGCATCCGCCGCACTCGGCCGGAAGCACCAGGTCGGTGAGGTCTTGCCACCAGCTCCGCATGGGCTCACTGTGCCAACGCCCCGACCGCCCGGCCACCCCTGTGGACAACCGTCCGACCAGCCCGTCGGGCCGCCCCGGAGGCTCCGGGCAGGCCGGCCCTCACCCCGGATAGACCGGTGCCGTCCCCTGCGTCACCTTCTGCCACTGCGCCCCGGACGGCAGCCGGACGATGCCGTCCACCGAGTACGCCACCAGCGGCGCGGTCTCGTCCGCGGCGGCCGTCAGCGCCTTCACCCCGGTCAGCGCGGCGGGCGGCGGCACGTCCGGCGTGGAGCCGTCGACCTCGACGTACTTCATCTGCTCCACGCCCCCGTGCTCACGGCCGACGACCACGAGCCGGCTGTCCCCGGCCCACGACATGGCGGTGACCTGCTCCAGCTCGGGCGTCGCCGAGCGCAGTTCCACCACGGTGACCGTGGGGCGCCCGGTCGACCCGGCCTCGTCCGGGCCGCTGCGCTCGATCCGCCCGATGAGCAGGGACCGCTCGTCGCCCTTCTCCACGACGAGGGCGATCCGCACCCCGTCGGCGGCCACCCGGACCGCCTGGATGCGGCCGTCCAGCCCCGGCGTCCGTACCCGCAACGGCTGGCCGGCGCCCTTCGCCAGCAGGTAGAGACCGGGGCGGGCCGGATCGCGGTCGGCGACCCACAGTCCGCCCTGGGCGTCCCAGCTCGGCGTGGTCAGCCGGTCCTGCTCGGCCCCGCCCCGGCTGCGCAGCACCGGCTCGCCGAGGGACGAGCCCTGCGCCAGGGCGGAGACGAACAGCGCCTGGCCGTTCAGGCCGACGCCGGCCGCCGTGCGCTCGTCCCGCGCGACCGCGACCGAGCGCAGCCCCTGCTCACCCTGCCCGAGCGCCCCGGGCGCCGGGTCGGGGTCGGGATCGGGGCTGGAACTGCCCGCGGCGATCCGGACGAGCTTGTGCTGCTCGTCGAGGAAGTACAGGTAGTCGGGCTGGTTCAGCGCGCCCCGGGTGGCGACGGTCTCGGCGCCGTCCTGGGTGAGCGAGCACAGCTGCCCGCCGTCGGCCCGCAGTTCGACCTCCTCCACCGCGGGGCTGAGGTCGCGCAGCGTGAACAGCAGCTGGGCGGCCATCTCCTCGCAGCGGCCGGTGCCGATGTCGCCGGCCCGGTCGTCGAGCGGCACGGTGAGCGTGCCCCGGTCGTCCGGGGTGAGCGGACCCGTGCCCTCGCGCAGCCGGGTCCCCGCGGGGAAGCTCGAGCGGACCACGGGGTCGAGCCAGCTCGTCGGCCCGGAGATCAGCGAGCGCACCATCCGCGTCGTGGGGTCGACGTGCCGGCGCACGTACACGGGGTCCGCGACCGCCATCGGCAGGGACGAGCCGTCCACGTCCACGTTCGAGGCGAAGTAGTACTTGTTGAAGGACGTGTAGTTGCGCTGGAAGTCCGACGTGCCCATCACGACGCCCTGCGGCACCGCGTCGATGCGCCACTGACCGCTCTTCTCGTCCTTCACCAGCCGCACGACCTCGTTGTAGAGGCCGGAGGAGGGCGCGTACGCCTGCTGCGCGTCCACGGTGGCGAACTTGGTGCCGGTCAGCGTGTACGTCAGGGCGGTGCTGTCCTCCCTGATCTCCCGGTCGGCGCGGGCGCCGGGCCCGTCGGAGAGCACGGTGGTGGACTGCTCCGGCCGCCAGTACTTCGACGCCTCCGGGGTCAGGTACTGGCGTGCGGTCTCGTAGTCGGCGTCGTCGCTGGTCAACGCCTCCAGAAAGCCCTGGACGATCTGGGTGGGGGTGGCGTCGTCGCTCGGCGGCACGGCGTAGACCCGCACCTGCGCGTCCTTGCGCGGTGTGGACTCCACCCCGCGCAGGCCACCGCTGTCCGGCATCGAGGCGCACCCGGCCAGCAGGACGACACCGCAGGCGGCGTACGTCACCGCCCGGGCCGGCGTCCGCCGCCCGCGCCTCACACGCTCACCGCCCACGCGTGGCCTCCCCGTCCTTCTCCGCACCGCGCGGATCACCGTCTCCGTTCCCGTCGGCCGCCGCCCGGCCGTCGTCCGCCCCGCCGGAGGGGCCCGGGGGGCCGGAGGGCCCCGCCTCCGCCCCCGCGTTCGTGCCGGGCGCCGTGCCCGGCGTCATGCGCGTGCTGCCCGACCGGGCCACCACGCGCGCGCCGTTGCCGGGCAGGGCGGTGGGGTCGGCCGTGGGCGTCGACGTGCCGGGCCTGCGGCCCAGCGGATCGCGGGACGAGGGCGCCGGGTCGCCCGCGCCGGGCTGCCGCACCGGCACCGTGGCGCGCTTCTCGCCGTCGCCGCCGCGCGGCGGCCCCGCGTCGTCGAGGCCGCCGCGGTTGCGGCGCGAGTCCTTGGGCTCCAGGGGTATCGGGGACCCGCGCAGCGGCTCGTCCGCCGTCCTGGGCAGCGTCAGCCGGAACTGCGAGCCGCCGCCCGGCTCGCCCCACGCCTGCAGCCAGCCGCCGTGCAGCCGCGCGTCCTCCAGGGCGATGGACAGCCCCAGCCCCGTACCGCCGGTGGTACGGGCGCGGGCCGGGTCGGCCCGCCAGAAGCGGCTGAACACGCGCGCGGCCTCGCCGGGCTTGAGTCCGACCCCGTAGTCGCGCACCGCGACCGCCACCGCGCCCCCCGCGGCGGCCAGCTTGACGACGACGTCCTTGCCCTCGCCGTGCTCGACGGCGTTGACGACCAGGTTGCGCAGCACCCGCTCCACGCGCCGCGCATCGGCCTCGGCGACCACGGGCTGCTGGTCCCCGACGATCTTGACCGTGGTGCCCTTGCGCTCGGCGAGCGGCTCCGCGCCGCTGACCACGCGCCGCACCACCTCGCGCAGGTCGATCGGCTCCGCCTCCAGGGCGGCCGCGCCCGCGTCGAAGCGGCTGATCTCCAGCAGGTCGGCGAGCAGCGACTCGAAGCGGTCGAGCTGGTCGGCGAGCAGCTCCGCCGACCGCGCGGTCACCGGGTCGAAGTCCTCGCGCGCCTCGTGGATGACGTCCGCGGCCATCCGCACGGTCGTCAGCGGGGTGCGCAGCTCGTGCGACACGTCCGACACGAACCGGCGCTGCATCCGCGACAGGTCCTCGAGCTGGCTGATCTTGAGCTGGAGGTTCTGCGCCATCTTGTTGAAGGCCTCGCCGAGCCGGGCGATGTCGTCCTCGCCGGTGACCTTCATGCGTTCCTGGAGCCGCCCGGCGGACAGCCGTTCGGCGATCCCGGCGGCCATCCGCACCGGCGTGACCACCTGCCGCACCACCAGCCAGGCGATCGCCCCGAGCAGCACGACCACGAACAGTCCGGCGGTCGTCAGGGTGCCCTTGACCAGGCTCAGCGACTTCTCCTCCTGGGTGAGCGGGAAGAGGTAGTACAGCTGGTACGGGTCGCCGTTGGGGTCGTTGACCTGCTTGCCGATGACCAGGGCCGGCTGGGACTCCTTGTCGGTGGCGTAGACGATGCGCGTGTAGCTCTGCGCGGCCGTCGCGCTGGTGTCGATCCGCTCGCGCAGCGCGGCGGGGACGCTGGCGGCCGGGTTGACCCCGCCGGAGGCGCGCGGTCCGCGTCCGCTGCCGCTGTCGCCGCCGGACGGCAGGGTGACCACGTCGAAGGCGCCCTGGCCGCCGCTGGACAGCGAGGCGACGAGGTCGCTCATCCACTGGATGACGCTCTGCGAGGGGCGGCCGTCCGGCGCGGCGCCCTCCTCGCCGGTGACGCTCACGGCCTGTTCGGCCTGCTGCTTGGCCACGGCGAAACCGCCGGTGGCCTGGCTCTGCGACGCCTTCACCTTGGCGTCCAGCAGTCCGTTGCGCACCTGGCCGATGACGACGAAGCCGAGCAGCAGGACGACGCCCAGCGACATCAGCAGTGTCGTGACGACGACCTTGAGCTGGATGTTGCGCCGCCACAGCCGCATGACGGGCAGCAGCGGACGCCGCACCCAGCGCATGACGAGCCGGACGACCGGGCTGCCCTGGACCCCGCCCTGGAGCAGGTCGCCGTCGAAGAGGTGGCGCCAGCGGGTGGCGGCCGTCCTCCGGCCGACAGGCCGCCCCGGACGGTCCCCGGACCGGCCGGGCGCCGAAGCGGCACTGTCACCGGGCATGTCAGCTCGGTCCTGCCTTGTATCCGACGCCACGGACGGTCACCACGATCTCGGGCTTCTCCGGGTCCTTCTCGACCTTGGAGCGCAGCCGCTGCACATGGACGTTGACCAGGCGGGTGTCGGCCGCGTGACGGTAGCCCCACACCTGCTCCAGCAGCACCTCGCGCGTGAAGACCTGCCACGGCTTGCGCGCGAGGGCGACCAGCAGGTCGAACTCCAGCGGAGTCAGGGCGATGGACTGCCCGTCCCGCTTCACGGAGTGACCGGCCACGTCGATCACCAGGTCGCCGATGGCGAGCTGCTCCGGCGCCGGCTCCTCGGACCTGCGCAGCCGCGCTCGGATCCGGGCGACCAGCTCCTTCGGCTTGAACGGCTTGACGATGTAGTCGTCGGCCCCGGACTCCAGGCCCACCACCACGTCGACGGTGTCGCTCTTCGCCGTGAGCATCACGATCGGCACCCCGGACTCCGCCCTGATCAGGCGGCAGACCTCGATGCCGTCCCGGCCGGGGAGCATCAGGTCGAGGAGGACCAGATCCGGCTTGGTCTCACGGAAGGCGGCCAGCGCCTTGTCGCCGTCGGCCACGAAAGACGGCTCAAAACCTTCACCGCGCAACACGATGCCGAGCATCTCGGCCAGTGCGCTGTCGTCGTCGACGACAAGGACTCGTCCCTTCATAAACGACATCATCCCATTAGCTAATCGTTACCTGGCGTGACCTGGCACACAGCGGCCAGCGCCTCGGACGTCACGGGCGACACCACGCCCCCCTCGGTGACGATCGCCGTCACCAGCTCCGGCGGTGTCACGTCGAACGCCGGGTTGTACGCCGTCGTCCCCAGGGGAGCCACCGGAATCCCGCCTCCCGCCTCCGCACCGGCCGTCGGCACCTGCGGCGCCGTGATCTCCGTCACCTCATGACCGGGACGCTGCTCCACCTCGATGGACGCCCCGTCCGGCGTCCGGGGATCCACCGTCGTCACCGGAGCCACCACGATGAACGGCACGTGGTGGTACCGCGCGAGCACCGCGAGCGGATAGCTCCCCACCTTGTTCGCCACCGAACCGTCGGCCGCGATGCGGTCCGCGCCGACCAGCACCGCGTCCACCTCGCCCGCCGCGAACAGCGATCCCGCCGCGCTGTCGGTGAGCAGGGTGTACGCCATGCCGCTGCGGGCCGCCTCGTACGCCGTCAGGCGAGCACCTTGCAGCAACGGACGCGTTTCGTCCACCCACAGGCGCCGCAGCCGCCCCGCCCGGTGCGCCGCCAGCGCCACCGCGAACGCCGTCCCCTCGCCGCCCGACACCAGCGAACCGGTGTTGCAGTGGGTGAGGATCCGGTGCCCGCCGCCGGGCATCAGCTCGTCGAGGAGCGCCAGCCCGTGCGCCGCCATCCGGGCGCTGGCCCCGGCGTCCTCCCGGTGCAGCCGCCGCGCGGCGGCCAGCGCCGCCCCGGCCGCCTGCCGCGGGTCGCCGCCGCCGTCCACCACCGCCCGGTACGCGGAGTGCGCCCGCCGCACCCCGACCGCCAGGTTCACCGCCGTGGGCCGGGCGCTCTCCAGCGCGGCCGCCGCGTCGTCCACGTCGTAGCCCCGCACGGCCGCGAGCGCGACGCCGTAGGCGCCCGCGATGCCCAGCAGGGGGGCGCCGCGCACGGCGAGCGAACGGATCGCCTCCACCAGTGCGGGCGCGTCCGTGCAGACCAGCTCGACCTCCTCGGCCGGGAGCCGCGTCTGGTCGAGCAGGACCAGGACCGGACCTTCGGGAGGCTCCTCCCAGCGCAGTGCCGGCATCCCGGTCGGCCGCTTGTCGTCACCGCTGTGCGCGTACTGATCAGCCATGCGGCCAGTCTGCCCCCTGGAGCGCGGACAATAGAAGGCGAGCTGCCCCGACCTCGGCAGGACCGCCGGGAACCACCGCATGGCACGATGGCTGCCCAAGCCGCCACCGCGACCGCGGCCGGGCACCGTGAAGGAGCGACGATGAACGACACTCCGGGCTGGGCCTCGCCCGGATCCGCCCCGTCCGGCGGGCACGAACCGGGCGCGTCCGGACCCGCCGGGTCCGACGGCCGTCCGGACCCCGAGCAGTCCGCCGACCGGCCGCGGCAGCCGGGTGACGCCCCGCGGGAGCCGGGCGTGAAGTGGTCCAGGGACCAGCCTCCCGCCGGCCAGTGGTCCGCGCCCACCGGCACCCCCGGTGCGGGCGGCCCCGGCCAGACCCCGCCGCCCCCCGGCCCCGGCTGGGGCGCCCCGCCGCCCGGCGGACCCGGCGGCCAGGCTCCCTGGGGAGGCTGGGGCAACGGCTGGGGAGGCCCCCCGCCCGCGGCGAAGCCCGGCGTCATCCCGCTGCGCCCCCTCGGCGTCGGCGAGCTCCTCGACGGCGCCGTGTCGACCCTGCGCACCTACTGGCGCACGGTCCTCGGCATCTCGCTGACCCTCGCCGTCCTCACCGAGATCGTCGCGGTGCTGCTGCAGCGCTTCGTCCTGGACGACGCCAATACCGAGGTGCTCGACGACCCCAGCGCCACGTTCGACGAGCTCACCGACGTCATGGGCGACCTCCTGCTCAGCTCCGCCGTGCTCTACGGGATCACCCTGGTCGGCACGGTCGCGGCGACCGCCCTGCTCACCACCGTCACCAGCCGCGCCGTGCTCGGCCGGCCGGTGACCACCGCCGAGGCCTGGCGCGACGCCCGTCCCCAGATCCTCAAGCTGTTCGGCCTGATCGTCCTGCTGGGACTCATCGCGGTGGGCGCCGTCGCCGCCGGCGCGCTGCCCGGCATCCTCGTCAGCGTCTCGGCCGGCGCGACGGTGGGCGCCGGACTCACCGTCCTCGGCCTGCTCGCCGCCGCCGTGATCACCGTGTGGCTCATGATCCGCTTCTCGCTGGCCTCCCCCGCGCTGATGCTGGAGAAGCAGGGCATCGTCAGGGCGATGCGCCGCTCCGCCCGGCTGGTGCGCGGCTCCTGGTGGCGGATCTTCGGCATCCAGCTGCTGGCCGCGATCATCGCCTACGTCGTCGCGGCGATCATCATCATCCCCTTCACCTTCCTCGCCGCCGCGTTCAGCGGCGGCGGCGCCGGCCTCCTGGAGACCACGGGCGGGGACATCGGCTGGACCTTCCTGATCATCAGCGGCGTCGGCTCGGTGATCGGCTCCATGATCACGTTCCCGATCACCGCCGGCGTCACCGTGCTCCTCTACATCGACCAGCGCATCCGCCGCGAGGCCCTCGACCTCGAACTGGCCCGCGCCGCGGGCGTCCAGGGCGCCGACACCACCGGCGGGAGCTGATGCGGTGACCGTCGCGGGGGGAGTTCTCCAGGCCGTACCGGCCCTGCCCACGGCCACCGACACCGCCGTACGCCTGCTGGCGCGCGGCGACGGCGAACCGCCCGTCACCCTCCCGCGCGACCCCGCGCGGGAGGCGGCCCGGCGGGAGCTGTCGAAGCAGATCTACCACGAGAACGACCCCAGCTGGCTCCAGCAGGCGCTGGAGGCCTTCTGGGACTGGGTCGGCGAGCTGCTCGGCGCCGCCTCCACCGCGACACCCGGCGGCGCGCTCGGCCTGGCCGTGATCGCCGCCGCCGCCCTCGCCGTCGTGGCCGCCCTGTGGTGGCGCCTGGGCGCCCCGCGCCGCCGGCCGGTCACCGCGCCCGCCCTGTTCGACGACCGTCCCCGCAGCGCCGCCGAGCACCGCGCGGCCGCCGAGGCGCACGCCGCCCAGGGACACTGGAACCAGGCCGTCCAGGAACGCATGCGGGCCGTCGTCCGCGCCCTGGAGGAACGCGCCCTCCTCGACCCCCGCCCCGGCCGCACCGCCGACGAGGCCGCCGCCGAGGCCGGCCGCGCCCTGCCCGGACACACCGACCGGCTGCGCACCGCCGCCCGCGACTTCGACGACGTCACCTACGGCGGCCGGGCCGCCACGGAGGACGCGTACCGGCGGCTCGCCGCCCTCGACGGCGACCTGGAACGCACCAAGCCCGCCCTCGCCGGCAGCGGCGCCCGCGGCACGGACCCCGACGCCCCCCACGGAGCCGCCGGATGACGACCGAGGCCACCTCCCCGCCCACCTCGGCCTCCCCCACCGCCCGCCAGGTGTGGACGCGCACGCGGGGCGTCGCCCTCGCGCTGGTGCTGCTGCTCGTCGCGGCCGTCGCCATCGCCGCGGTCCGCTCCGACGCCCGGCACGGCCGGCTCGACCCGCGCTCCGCCGACCCCCACGGCAGCCGCGCCGTCGCCGAACTGCTCGCCGACCGCGGCGTCGGCACCCGCACGGTCACCACGCTCGACGAGGCCGCCGACGCGGCCGGCCCCGACACCACCCTGCTGGTCGCCGTGCCGGACCTGCTGACGCCCCGCCAGCAGACACGGCTGCGCCAGGCCACCGAGGACTCCGGCGGCCGCACCGTCCTGGTCGCCCCCGGCCCCGCCTCCGTGGAGCGCCTCGCCCCCGGCGTCACCGCCGACCCCGCCAACAGCCTGGACTCCACCCTCGAACCGGGCTGCGACCTGCCCGCCGCCCGACGCGCCGGCTCCGCCGACACCGGCGGCATCCGCTACTCCTCCGCCCACCCCGACGCCGACGAGTGCTACCGCAGCCACCGCCTGGCCACCCTGCTGCGCGTCCCCGCCCCCTCCGGCGACGGCGACACCGTCCTCCTCGGCGCCCCCGACATCCTCCTCAACGACCGCCTGGACGAACACGGCAACGCCTCGCTGGCCCTGCAGCTCCTCGGCTCCCGCCCCCACCTCGTCTGGTACCTCCCCTCACCCGCCGACGCCTCAGCCGTGGCCGAGGACCGGAAGAGCCTCTTCGACCTGCTCCCCTCCGGCTGGCTGTGGGGCACCCTCCAGCTCTTCGTCGCCGCCGCCCTGGCCGCCGCGTGGCGAGCCCGCCGTCTCGGCCCCCTCGTCCCCGAGAGACTCCCCGTGGCGATCCGCGCCTCCGAGACCGTCGAAGGCCGCGCCCGCCTCTACCGCAAGGCCGACGCCCGCGACCGCGCCGCCCTCGCGCTCCGCTCCGCCACCCGCACCCGCCTCGCCCCCCTCGTCGGCATCCCCGGCTCCCAGGCGCACGCGCCCGAGGCCCTGCTCCCCGCACTGTCCGCCCGCCTCGACGACGACGGACAGTCCCTCCACACGCTTCTCTTCGGCCCGCCCCCCGGCGACGACGCGGCTCTGATCCGGCTCGCCGACCGACTCGACGCCCTCGAAAGGCAGGTACGCCGTCCATGATGGACCCGACCACCGACAACGCCGCGCCCGCCGGGGACCCGGCCGCCGCCCGGGCCGCCCTGGAGGCCCTGCGCGCGGAGATCGCCAAGGCCGTGGTCGGCCAGGATCCCGCCGTGACCGGCCTCGTCGTCGCCCTGCTCTGCCGCGGCCACGTCCTCCTCGAGGGCGTCCCCGGCGTCGCCAAGACCCTGCTGATCCGCGCCCTCGCCGCCTCCCTCGAACTCGACACCAAGCGCGTCCAGTTCACCCCCGACCTGATGCCGAGCGACGTCACCGGCTCCCTCGTCTACGACGCCCGCACCGCCGAGTTCTCCTTCCAGCCCGGCCCGGTCTTCACCCACCTCCTCCTCGCGGACGAGATCAACCGCACGCCCCCGAAGACCCAGTCGTCCCTGCTGGAGGCCATGGAGGAGCGCCAGGTCACCGTCGACGGCACCCCGCGCGCCCTCCCCGACCCGTTCCTGGTCGCCGCGACCCAGAACCCCGTCGAGTACGAGGGCACCTACCCCCTGCCCGAGGCGCAGCTCGACCGCTTCCTCCTCAAGCTGACGATCCCCCTCCCCTCCCGCCAGGACGAGATCGACGTCCTCACCCGGCACGCCCGGGGCTTCGACCCGCGCGACCTGCGCGCCGCCGGCGTACGCCCCGTCGCGAACGCCGCCGACCTCGAGGCCGCCCGCCGCGCCGTCGCCGCCACCACGGTCTCCCCCGAGATCACCGCGTACGTCGTCGACATCTGCCGCGCCACCCGCGAGTCGCCGTCCCTGACGCTCGGCGTCTCCCCCCGAGGCGCCACCGCGCTGCTCGCCACCGCCCGCGCCTGGGCCTGGCTGACCGGCCGTGACTACGTCATCCCCGACGATGTGAAGGCCCTCGCCCTGCCCACGCTCCGCCACCGCATACAGCTGCGCCCGGAGGCCGAGATGGAGGGCGTGACGGCCGACTCGGTCATCGACGCGGTCCTCTCCCACGTCCCCGTCCCCCGCTGATGGCCCCCACCGGACGCGCCGCCCTCCTCGCGGCCCTCGGCTCCCTCCCGGTCGGCATCTGGGAACCCGGCTGGACGGGCCTCCTCGCCGTCAACGCGCCCCTGGCCGTCGCGTGCGCCTGCGACTACGCCCTGGCCGCGCCGGTGCGCGGGCTCGGCCTGACCCGCTCCGGCGACACCTCCGTACGCCTCGGCGGCACCGCCGACGTCACCCTCACGATCACCAACCCGTCGCGCCGTCCGCTGAGCGCCCGCGTCCGCGACGCCTGGCCGCCGAGCAGCTGGACGCCCGGCACGGAGCCGGAGTCCTCCCGGACACGGCTGACGATCCCCGCGGGCGAACGGCGCCGCGTCACCACACGCCTGCGCCCCACCCGCCGCGGCGACCGCCGGGCGGACCGCGTCACCGTCCGCTCCTACGGCCCCCTCGGCCTCTTCACCCGCCAGGGCACCCACAAGGTCCCGTGGACGGTCCGCGTCCTGCCGCCCTTCACCAGCCGCAAGCACCTGCCCTCCAAGCTGGCCCGCCTACGCGAACTGGACGGCCGCACCAGCGTCCTCACCCGGGGCGAGGGCACCGAGTTCGACAGCCTCCGCGCCTACGTCCCCGGCGACGACACCCGCTCCATCGACTGGCGCGCCACCGCCCGCCAGACGGAGGTCGCCGTACGCACCTGGCGCCCGGAGCGGGACCGCCACATCCTGCTCGTCCTCGACACCGGCCGCACCTCCGCAGGCCGGGTCGGTGACGCACCGCGTCTGGACGCCTCCATGGACGCGGCCCTGCTCCTCTCCGCCCTGGCCTCCCGCGCCGGCGACCGCGTCGACCTGCTGGCCTACGACCGCCGGGTACGCGCCCTGGTCCAGGGCCGCGCGGCCGGCGACGTCCTGCCGTCCCTGGTGAACGCGCTGGCCACACTGGAACCCGAACTGGTCGAGACGGACGCCCGCGGCCTGACGGCGGCAGCGCTCCGTACGGCCCCGCGCCGCTCCCTGATCGTGCTCCTGACGACGCTGGACGCGACGCCGGTGGAGGAGGGCCTGCTGCCCGTCCTGAGCCGGCTGACGCAGCGCCACACGGTCCTGCTCGCGTCGGTGGCCGACCCGCACGTGGCCTCCATGGCCCGGGGCCGCGGAGACGTCGACGCGGTGTACGAGGCAGCGGCGGCCGCACAGGCCCACACGGAACGCGACCGCACAGCCGAACAGCTCCGACGCCGCGGGGTGACGGTCGTGGACGCGACGCCGGAGAACTTGGCGCCGGCGCTTGCGGACGCGTACTTGGCACTGAAATCGGCGGGACGGCTGTAAAAGAAGGGGGGCGCCCTCCCCCCGGAAACGCAGAGAGCCCCCGTGCCATTCGGCACGGGGGCTCTCTTATAAGAATTGTTCGGCGGCGTCCTACTCTCCCACAGGGTCCCCCCTGCAGTACCATCGGCGCTGTAAGGCTTAGCTTCCGGGTTCGGAATGTAACCGGGCGTTTCCCCTACGCTATGACCACCGAAACACTATGAAACTGACAACCAGCCGCATGCCGTGACCACGGCATGGGGTTGTTCATGGTTTCAGAACCAACACAGTGGACGCGAGCAACTGAGGACAAGCCCTCGGCCTATTAGTACCGGTCAACTCCACACGTTACCGTGCTTCCATATCCGGCCTATCAACCCAGTCGTCTACTGGGAGCCTTACCCCATCAAGTGGGTGGGAGTCCTCATCTCGAAGCAGGCTTCCCGCTTAGATGCTTTCAGCGGTTATCCCTCCCGAACGTAGCCAACCAGCCATGCCCTTGGCAGAACAACTGGCACACCAGAGGTTCGTCCGTCCCGGTCCTCTCGTACTAGGGACAGCCCTTCTCAAGACTCCTACGCGCACAGCGGATAGGGACCGAACTGTCTCACGACGTTCTAAACCCAGCTCGCGTACCGCTTTAATGGGCGAACAGCCCAACCCTTGGGACCGACTCCAGCCCCAGGATGCGACGAGCCGACATCGAGGTGCCAAACCATCCCGTCGATATGGACTCTTGGGGAAGATCAGCCTGTTATCCCCGGGGTACCTTTTATCCGTTGAGCGACGGCGCTTCCACAAGCCACCGCCGGATCACTAGTCCCGACTTTCGTCCCTGCTCGACCCGTCGGTCTCACAGTCAAGCTCCCTTGTGCACTTACACTCAACACCTGATTGCCAACCAGGCTGAGGGAACCTTTGGGCGCCTCCGTTACCCTTTAGGAGGCAACCGCCCCAGTTAAACTACCCATCAGACACTGTCCCTGATCCGGATCACGGACCCAGGTTAGACATCCAGCACGACCAGACTGGTATTTCAACGACGACTCCACCCGAACTGGCGTCCAGGCTTCACAGTCTCCCAGCTATCCTACACAAGCCGAACCGAACACCAATATCAAACTGTAGTAAAGGTCCCGGGGTCTTTCCGTCCTGCTGCGCGAAACGAGCATCTTTACTCGTAGTGCAATTTCACCGGGCCTATGGTTGAGACAGTCGAGAAGTCGTTACGCCATTCGTGCAGGTCGGAACTTACCCGACAAGGAATTTCGCTACCTTAGGATGGTTATAGTTACCACCGCCGTTTACTGGCGCTTAAGTTCTCAGCTTCGCCCACCCGAAAGTGAGCTAACCGGTCCCCTTAACGTTCCAGCACCGGGCAGGCGTCAGTCCGTATACATCGCCTTACGGCTTCGCACGGACCTGTGTTTTTAGTAAACAGTCGCTTCTCGCTGGTCTCTGCGGCCACCCCCAGCTCAGAGCGTAAAGCCCCTCACCAGGTGTGGCCCCCCTTCTCCCGAAGTTACGGGGGCATTTTGCCGAGTTCCTTAACCATAGTTCACCCGAACGCCTCGGTATTCTCTACCTGACCACCTGAGTCGGTTTAGGGTACGGGCCGCCATGAAACTCGCTAGAGGCTTTTCTCGACAGCATAGGATCATCCACTTCACCACAATCGGCTCGGCATCAGGTCTCACCCCTGATGAGTGGCGGATTTGCCTACCACTCGGGCTACACCCTTACCCCGGGACAACCACCGCCCGGGATGGACTACCTTCCTGCGTCACCCCATCACTCACCTACTACCAGCTCGGGTCACCGGCTCCACCACTCCGACCTCGTCCGAAGACTCAGCCGGCGGCTTCACGGGCTTAGCATCACTGGATTCGATGTTTGACGCTCCACAGCGGGTACCGGAATATCAACCGGTTATCCATCGACTACGCCTGTCGGCCTCGCCTTAGGTCCCGACTTACCCTGGGCAGATCAGCTTGACCCAGGAACCCTTAGTCAATCGGCGCACACGTTTCTCACGTGTGAATCGCTACTCATGCCTGCATTCTCACTCGTCAACCGTCCACAACTCGCTTACGCGGCTGCTTCACCCGGCAGACGACGCTCCCCTACCCAACCCAGCACCCGTTGGGGCTATCTGCTGGATTGACACGACTTCGGCGGTACGCTTGAGCCCCGCTACATTGTCGGCGCGGAATCACTAGACCAGTGAGCTATTACGCACTCTTTCAAGGGTGGCTGCTTCTAAGCCAACCTCCTGGTTGTCTCTGCGACTCCACATCCTTTCCCACTTAGCGTACGCTTAGGGGCCTTAGTCGATGCTCTGGGCTGTTTCCCTCTCGACCATGGAGCTTATCCCCCACAGTCTCACTGCCGCGCTCTCACTTACCGGCATTCGGAGTTTGGCTAAGGTCAGTAACCCGGTAGGGCCCATCGCCTATCCAGTGCTCTACCTCCGGCAAGAAACACACGACGCTGCACCTAAATGCATTTCGGGGAGAACCAGCTATCACGGAGTTTGATTGGCCTTTCACCCCTAACCACAGGTCATC
>NZ_JBSKBS010000001.1:627500-1122500 GCF_055778765.1 Streptomyces sp. DSM 120436
TCACCAAGGATGCCCAAGATGATCAGTATCCGGTATTAGACCCCGTTTCCAGGGCTTGTCCCAGAGTGCAGGGCAGATTGCCCACGTGTTACTCACCCGTTCGCCACTAATCCCCTCCCGAAGGAGGTTCATCGTTCGACTTGCATGTGTTAAGCACGCCGCCAGCGTTCGTCCTGAGCCAGGATCAAACTCTCCGTGAATGTTTACCCGTGATCGGGTGCACACATCACGAGAGCGGAACATCGGGAGGAATAGTCCCGACGTTCACAGCGTCCTCGCTGTGTTTTCTTCAAAGGAACCTCGACCATCCGGCAGGACCGGACGGACGGGGTATCAACATATCTGGCGTTGACTTTTGGCACGCTGTTGAGTTCTCAAGGAACGGACGCTTCCTTCGTACTCACCCTCTCGGGCTTTCCTCCGGGCGCTTCCCTTCGGTGTCTCCGACTCTATCAGATCTTTCCGATCCGATTTCCTCGGTGCTTTCCAGGTCGACGCTTTCGCGCTTTCCTTTCCGGCGGTTCCGACTTTATCAGAACTTTCGAGGCGGATTGACCGGCCTTCGATTTCCGACTTGTCGGGGGTGCTTCCGCGGAATCCGTGTCCCGGCGGGAAGCCAGTAGATGTTCACTGTCGCCTTCCGGGTCAGAACCCATCTCCAGGCAACTGTTCTAATCTACCTCCCCACCGGCACCGTGTCAACGGCTCCCGTGGGGCGAAGAGGAGACTAGCAGCTCACCGGAGCCGGTCGCACATCAGGCGGCCATGGGCACGTCGGCGCTGCGTTCGGACGCCTCGAGGTCGCCGGTGGCGCCGGCGCGGGCGGCCCGTCCGCCCAGGATGTAGACGTACGCCAGGAAGGCCAGCTCGGCGACGACGCCGATGGTGATGCGGGCCCAGGTGGGCAGGCCGGACGGGGTGACGAAGCCTTCGATGGCGCCGGAGACGAAGAGCACCAGGGCGAGGCCGATCGCCATGGCGAGGGCGGCCCGGCCCTCCTCGGCGAGCGCGGTCCGCCGGGTGCGCGGGCCGGGGTCGATGACGGTCCAGCCGAGTCGGAGTCCCGTGCCCGCGGCGACGAAGACCGCGGTGAGTTCCAGCAGACCGTGCGGGATGACCAGGCCGAGGAAGGTGTCGAGGCGTCCGGCGGAGGACATCAGGCCGAAGCCGACGCCCAGGTTGAGCATGTTCTGGAACAGGATCCACAGCACCGGCAGGCCGAGGAAGACGCCGAGGATCAGGCACAGGGCCGCGGCCCACGCGTTGTTCGTCCACACCTGGGCGGCAAAGGAGGTCGCCGGGTTGCTGGAGTAGTACGTCTCGTACTGACCGCCGGGGCGGGTCATCTCGCGGAGTTCCGCGGGCGCCGCTATGGAGGCCTGGACCTCGGGGCTGGTGCCTATCCACCAGCCGAACGCGGCGGCCACGGCGGTGGAGATCAGCGCCGTCGGCACCCACCAGTGACGCGCGCGGTAGACGGCGGCGGGGAAGCCGTGGGTCAGGAAGTGCGTGACATCGCGCCAGGACGCCCGGCGGGTGCCCGTCACCGCGCTGCGCGCGCGGGCGACCAGCTGGCTGAGCCGGCCGGTGAGCTGGGGGTCGGGGGCGGCCGACTGGATCACCGAGAGGTGGGTGGCGGCGCGCTGGTAGAGGGCGACGAGTTCGTCGGCCTCCGCGCCGCTGAGCCGGCGGCGTCGCCTGAGCAGGGCGTCGAGGCGGTCCCACTCCGCGCGGTGGGCGGAGACGAAGACGTCGAGGTCCATCGGTGTGCCTGCTCCTCGGCTGTTCGTCGGCGGTCACGCGGACCGCTGGAAGGGCGAGTGTGCTGTCCGGCTGCTCGTACTGCGGTGCGATGTGCCCTCAGCTTGGCAGACTGGCGGTGTCCGGGGCAGACCAGGGAAGGGCGGCGGGCGTGAGTGAGCTGGTGACGGGTGAGGCGGTGGCGTTGGAGCTGCGCCCCGCGAAGCTGCCCAGCAGGGGTCTGGCGGTGCTGCTGGATCTGGTGGCGGCCGTGACCGTGTACATCCTGGTGACCCTCGGGCTGGTGGCGGCGACGGCTTCGCTGGACGAGGCGGCGCAGACGGCGGTGTCGATCGCGACGTTCGTCCTGGTGCTGGCGGGCGGGCCCATCCTGGTCGAGACGCTGACGCACGGGCGGTCGCTCGGGAAACTGGCATGCGGGCTGCGGGTGGTGCGGGACGACGGGGGGCCGATCCGGTTCCGGCACGCGCTGGTGCGGGGGCTGCTCGGAGTGATCGAGATCCTGATGACGTTCGGGGTGGTGGCTTGCGTCGCCTCGCTGGTGTCGGCGCGCGGCCGGCGGCTGGGGGACGTGTTCGCGGGGACGCTGGTGGTGCGGGAGCGGGTGCCGGCCGGACAGGGCGGTCTCGTGCCGCCGCCCCCGCCGTGGCTGGCGGGACGTTTCTCCGGGCTCGATCTGTCCGCGGTGCCCGATGGGCTGTGGCTCGCCGTCCGTCAGTACCTGACGCGGATGCGGCAGCTCGATCCGCAGGTCGGCTGGTCGATGGCGGAGCGGCTGGCCTCGGACGTGGCGGGGCGCACCGGGGCGCCGGTGCCTCCGGGGGTGCCGCCCGCGATGTATCTGGCGGCGGTGCTGCAGGAGCGGCAGGCGCGGGAGGCGCGGCGGACGTTCGGCAGTGGGGGCGTTCCGGCTGCTCCCGCTCCCACCGGTGCGGGCGTGCCGGTGCCGCCGCCCGTCGGGGCGCCCGCCGCCGTGCCTCCGGCGGTTCCGCCGGTCGCGCCGCCCGCGAGCACCGAGGCTCCCCGGCCGACCGGAGCGGGCGGCGGTGCGGGCGGGTCGGCCGAGCGGCCCGCCACGGGGTTCGTGCCGCCCGCGTGACCGCCGTCGTCGGCGCTGCCTCAGCCGAGGTCCGACGGCGGTGAGTCCAGGTCCTCCAGCTCGACCCCGGGCGCCGACAGAACGACGTCGCCGGCCAGGTGCACGGTGTGCTGTTCGCCCGTGTCCAGGGCCGTGACCTGGTACGCGTCCACGATCAGGGGGCCGTTGTCAGTGGCGTGTGTTTCTCTGTCGGCCAGTGCCCAGGACTGGTCCACGGTGCGGGGGGCGAGGACCGGGTCGGTGAAGGCGACGAGGCGTACGCGGGTGGCCGCGGCGGAGGGGGTGAGGCGCAGGAGGCGGGCGGTGGCGACGAGGAAGGCGGGGGACGAGCCGGTGAAGGCGTGGGCGCGCACATTTCCTTCGGTGGCGTGGGTCCCGGTGGGGTCGGTGCGCACCCAGGTGACGCCGTCGAGGGCGGCGCCGCGGACCTGCCAGCTCGCGGCGTGCAGTTCGAGGCGGAGCGGGCGGCCGAGGGCGTCGAGGGTGAGGTCGACCGAGCCCAGGTGATCGCCGGCGGGGGCGGTCAGCTGGGAGACGTAGCGCCAGCCGGAGGGTCCGGGGGCGCAGTGGAAGTGTTCTTCGGCGAGGGGGGTGTGATCGTGCGGATCGTGGAGCGCATAGCGGCCGCGGGGCATGGGGGTCCTGGGTCGTGAGGGGCTGGGCCGGTCGCCGGTCCGCCAACGGGGCAGGCCCCCGACACGGGGGTGCGGGGGCCTGCCTCGGTGCTCGGTGAGGAGCGGTCGGCTCAGTAGCGGTAGTGGTCGGGCTTGAACGGGCCCTCGACCTTCACGCCGATGTACTCGGCCTGGTCCGGGCGGAGCGTGGTGAGCTTGACGCCGAGGGCGTCGAGGTGGAGGCGGGCGACCTTCTCGTCGAGGTGCTTGGGCAGCACGTAGACGCCGGTGGGGTACTCGTCGGGCTTGGTGAACAGCTCGATCTGGGCCAGGGTCTGGTCCGCGAAGGAGTTGGACATCACGAACGAGGGGTGGCCGGTGGCGTTGCCCAGGTTCAGCAGGCGGCCCTCGGACAGCACGATGATCTTCTTGCCGTCGGGGAAGGTCCAGGTGTGGACCTGCGGCTTGATCTCGTCCTTGACGATGCCGGGGATCCTGGCGAGGCCGGCCATGTCGATCTCGTTGTCGAAGTGGCCGATGTTGCCGACGATGGCCTGGTGCTTCATCCGGGCCATGTCCGAGGCCATGATGATGTCCTTGTTGCCGGTCGTGGTGATGAAGATGTCGGCCGTCTCCACCACCTCGTCCAGCGTGGTCACCTGGTAGCCGTCCATCGCCGCCTGCAGGGCGCAGATCGGGTCGATCTCGGTGACGATCACCCGGGCGCCCTGGCCGCGCAGCGACTCCGCGCAGCCCTTGCCCACGTCGCCGTAACCGCACACGACCGCGGTCTTGCCGCCGATCAGGACGTCCGTGGCACGGTTGATGCCGTCGACCAGGGAGTGGCGGCAGCCGTACTTGTTGTCGAACTTCGACTTCGTCACGGCGTCGTTCACGTTGATCGCCGGGAAGAGCAGCGTGCCGTCGCGCTGCATCTCGTACAGGCGGTGGACACCCGTCGTGGTCTCCTCCGTCACCCCGCGGATCTCGGAGGACAGCCGGGTCCACTTCTGCGGGTTCTCGGCGAGGGTGCGGTTGAGCAGTTCCAGGATGACCCGGTGCTCGTCGGACTCGGCGGTGTCCGGGGAGGGCGCCTTGCCGTCCTTCTCGTACTCCACGCCCTTGTGGACCAGGAGCGTGGCGTCACCGCCGTCGTCGAGGATCATGTTCGGGCCGCCGGTGGGGCTGTCCGGCCAGGTCAGCGCCTGCTCGGTGCACCACCAGTACTCGTCGAGCGTCTCGCCCTTCCAGGCGAAGACGGGCACGCCCTGCGGGTTGTCGGGCGTGCCGTTCGGACCGACGGCGATGGCGGCCGCGGCGTGGTCCTGGGTGGAGAAGATGTTGCAGGACGCCCAGCGGACCCGCGCGCCGAGCGCGACCAGGGTCTCGATGAGGACGGCGGTCTGCACGGTCATGTGCAGGGAGCCGGTGATCCGGGCGCCGGCCAGGGGCTGGGCGTCGGCGTACTCCCTGCGGATCGCCATCAGGCCGGGCATCTCGTGCTCGGCGAGGGTGATCTCCTTGCGGCCGAACTCGGCCAGGGAGAGGTCGGCGACCTTGAAGTCCTGTCGGTTGTCGACAGTCGTCATTGCGAGCTGCTCCTCGGAGTTGGGTCGAGGTGGGTACGGCTGGTCTGCGCGGCGGCGGACACAGGGGTGCCCGAGGAGGGCACAGGCATGCCCGCGTACGCGCAGCGCAGTCCGTCGGAGGCCCTCTCTCCCTCGGCCGGTCCGCGGGGGGACCGCCCGACCGCCATCAGCAGCGACGTCTGGCTCCGTCCCAAGCTACACCGACCGGCCGGGCGGTCCCCAGTCCGGCCGCGAACACATCAGGCCGTTCTGGTGCCGCGGTGCGGTCCCGGAACGGCCTGACGGCGGGATCGGGGGTCAGTGCCCGGCGTCCGGCTGGGCGGGGCCACCGGGCGTGGCCTCGAGGTCGGGCCCCTTGGCGGCCGCGGCCTCGCTGAAGATGTCGGGCTCGAGGTAGATCACCCGGGCGATCGGGACGGCCTCGCGGATGCGGACCTCGGCGGCGTCGATGGCGGCGGCGATCTGCGCAGCGGTGTCGTCGTGCCGGACGGCGATCTTCGCGGCGACCAGCAGCTCCTCGGGGCCGAGGTGGAGGGTGCGCATGTGGATGATGCGGGTGACGGTGTCGCCGTCGACGACGGCGGCCTCGATCCTGCGGGTCTCCTCGGCGCCCGCGGCCTCGCCCAGCAGCAGCGACTTGGTCTCGACGGCGAGCACCAGGGCGATCAGGATGAGCAGGACGCCGATGCAGAGGGTGCCGATGCCGTCCCAGACGCTGTCGCCGGTGGCGAGCGCCAGGCCGACGCCGCCGAGGGCCAGGACCAGACCGACGAGCGCGCCGAGGTCCTCCAGCAGGACGACCGGCAGTTCGGGCGCCTTGGAGTGGCGGACGAACTCCTTCCAGGAGCGCTTCCCGCGCAGGGCGTTGGACTCCTGGACGGCCGTGCGGAAGGAGAAGCTCTCGACGATGATCGCGAAGACCAGGACGCCGACCGGCCAGTACCAGTGCTCCAGCTCGTGCGGGTGCTTGATCTTCTCGTAGCCCTCGTAGAGGGCGAACATGCCGCCGACCGAGAAGAGCACGATGGAGACGAGGAAGGCGTAGATGTACCGCTCGCGGCCGTAGCCGAAGGGGTGTTCCGGAGTCGCGCGGCGCTGGGCCCTCTTGCCGCCGACCAGCAGCAGCGCCTGGTTGCCGGAGTCGGCGAGCGAGTGCACGGACTCGGCGAGCATGGACGAGGAGCCGCTGAAGACGAACGCCACGAACTTCGCTACCGCGATCGCGAGGTTGGCGGCGAGTGCCGCGACGATCGCCTTGGTGCCCCCTGAAGCGCTCATGTGTTTCGCGTTGTCCCTTCGTACGCCGTGTGGGTCCTGGGCGGGCGTGTGCGCACGCCGCCGGACGTGGCCCGTGCTATGACGGGGGGCCATTGTTGCAGCCCCGGCCGGCGACGGCGCGTCAGATGCTCGTCACGGCCCGTTCAGAGCACGACGGTGGCCCGGAAGACGGTTCCGGTACCCGAGACCTGGGCCTTCTCACCCGCGGGGACGAAGACGGAGTGTCCGGGCGTCAGGTCGTGCTCGCCGGCCCGGACGGCGCCGGCGGTGCAGAGCAGGATCTGCGGGGCGCCCCGGGTGAGGTCACGGGCGGGGGCGCCCTCGGCGAGCACGTAGCGGGAGAGCCGGAACTCGTCGGTGGGGGTCTCGTAGACCTCCTCGCCGTCCGGGCCGGCCTCGGGGCGCAGTACGCCGGGGTCGGCGGCCTCGAAGCGGACGATGCGCAGCAGTTCGGGGACGTCGACGTGTTTGGGGGTGAGGCCGCAGCGCAGGACGTTGTCGGAGTTGGCCATGATCTCGACGCCGAGGCCGTCGAGGTAGGCGTGCGGGACGCCGGCGCCGAGGTACAGCGCCTCGCCGGGCTGGAGCCGGACGTGGTTGAGGAGCATCGCGGCGATGACGCCGGGGTCGCCCGGGTAGTGGTGGGCGATGCCGGCGTAGGGCGCGTAGGGGCCCCCGAGGCGGTCGCACGCGGCGGCCGTCTCCGCGACGGTGCGGGCCATCTCCTCGGGGTCGGCGGTGAGGACGGCGGTGAGCACCTCGCGCAGCGCCGCCTCCTCGGGGTGGGCGTGCAGCAGGTCGGCGTACGGCTTGAGGGAGTCCACGCCGAGGCCGGCGAGGAGTCCGGCGGCGCGCCGCGGGTGGCGGAAGCCGCACAGGCCGTCGAACTCGGTGAGGGCGCAGATCAGTTCGGGCTTGTGGTTGGCGTCCTTGTAGGTGCGGTGCGGGGCGGTGACGGGGACGCCGCGGCGCTCCTCGTCCTCGTAACCCGCCTGTGCCTGGGCCAGGTCGGGGTGGACCTGGAGGGACAGCGGGGAGCCCGCGGCGAGGAGTTTGAGCAGGAACGGCAGGCGGGGGCCGAACCTGGCGACCGCGGCGGCGCCGAGCTCGCGCTCCGGGTCGGCGTCGATGACCTCGGCGAGGGTGCCCCGGCCGGTGCGCGAGGGCGCGCCGGGGTGTGCTCCCATCCACATCTCCGCCTGGGGTTCGCCGGTCGGCTCGGTGCCGAGCAGCCGCGGGAGGGCGGTGGTGGAGCCCCAGGCGTAGGGGCGGACGGTGTTGTCGAGGCGGTCCATGGGGCTCTTCGCGTTCCTTCTGCCGGTGCTCGTGCGGGCGCGCCGGGCCGGGCGCCCGCGCGGGGGTCAGGGGGCCTCGGGCATCATCGGGGTGCCGAGGCGAGCGCCAGGTAAACGGCGGCGAAATCGGTGACGGCGATCAGTTCCGCGAGGGTCTCCAGTTCGCCGCCCTCCTCCGGTTCCAGCTCGCTGACGGGCGTGTCGTGGGTGAGGGCCAGCTCGCGGGCGGCGGGGGCGGCGGTGAGGCCGCCGAGGGGCCGGTCGCGGAGCAGCACCACGCGTGCGTGCAGGGCGGGCGGCTCCTCCACGCGGTCGCGGAAGAAGTCGTCCGGGTCGGCGCCTGCGGCGAGCGGGCCGGCGAGCAGGGCGCTGTGCGCGGCGAGGGCCTCGGGCAGTTCGGCGACGACGGCGGGGGTGCCGGACAGTTCGGCGAGCGCGGCGGCGAACCGCCGGCCGGCCGGTCCGGCCGAGACGCCCTCGGTCCACACGACGGGCAGCGCGTCGGCGAGTTCGGCGGCGAGGGTCTTGGCCGCGTTGCTGTAGGTGGCGACGGCGGGTCCGCAGCGTTCGGCGACGGCGTCGAGGCGGTCGGCGACCTTCTGCAGGGCGTCCGGCGGCGCGGTGAGCAGGCCGGTGCGGTCCAGCAGGGCGAGCAGTGGGGTGAGCAGCGCCCACAGCACTCCGGGCGCGGAGGCGGCGAGGGGTTCGTCGTGGTCGTAGGGCGCGACGGCCATGGGGACGAACAGGCCGTGGCTGCCGGCGACGGACTCGGCGAGCGGGGTGCCGGCGGGGGCGACGGCGACGACGGTGAGGCCGCGGCGGTACGCCTGCTCGCAGAGCAGGGACAGGCCCGGCTCGGTGCCGTCCGGGGTGGCGATCAGCAGCAGGTCCACGGAGCCGGCCCAGCCGGGCAGTTCCCAGCGCAGGGCGCCCGCGGCGGGTGCGACGCCGGTGGGGGCGAGGCGGGTGACCGGGCTGCCGGCGCCGGCCAGGGTGCCGAGCAGGTCGGCGGTCTGGGTGGCGGCGGCGCCGGGTCCGGCGATGAGCACGGCGCGGGGGCGGCCGTCGGGCTTCAGGTCGCCCACCCCCGCCTCGGCGGCGTGCCGTACCGCGGTGCGCACGCGGGCTCCGGCCTCGGCGGCGCCGCGGAGCAGGGCGCGGTGGTCGGCCTCGGCGAGGCCCTCCGGTGAGTCGAGCAGCGATTCGTCGAGCATGGGCGACAGGCTCCGATCGGCGGGGCGTCGGCGGTACGCGGGGGCTCCGGGGGCGCGGCCTCGGTCACTGCGGGCGGCGGGCCTCGTCGACGAGGAGGACGGGGATGCCGTCGCGGACCGGGTAGGCGAGTCCGCAGTCCTGGCCGGTGCAGACCAGCTCGGTGTCCCGCTCCTCGAGGGGGGAGCGGCAGGCCGGGCAGGCCAGGATCTCCAGGAGGCCGGCTTCGAGAGGCATGAGGGTCCCTTCGCTGGTGGATGTGCTGGTCAGGGTACCGCCGGTGGGGGCCGCGCGGCGGGTCCGGGGCGGTCCGCCCGGGCACCCGCCGCCCCGGCCGTCGCGGCGTGCTCGACTACGCCCTGATCAGGGCGAGGGCCTCGTCGCGGACCCGGACCATCGTGGCCTCGTCGCGGGCCTCGGCGTTCAGCCGGAGCAGCGGTTCGGTGTTGCTGGGGCGGACGTTGAACCACCAGTCGGCGCCGGAGACGGTGAGGCCGTCCAGGTCGTCGAGGGTGACGCCGTCGCGGCCCTCGTAGGCGGCCCGGATCGCGGCGAGGCGGGCGGCCTGGTCGTCGACGGTGGAGTTGATCTCGCCGGAGCCGGCGTAGCGGTCGTACTGGGCCACCAGCGCGGACAGCGTGCCCTGCTGTTCGCCGAGCGCGGCGAGGACGTGCAGGGCGGCCAGCATGCCGGTGTCGGCGTTCCAGAAGTCGCGGAAGTAGTAGTGGGCGGAGTGCTCGCCGCCGAAGATGGCGCCGGTCCTGGCCATCTCCGCCTTGATGAAGGAGTGGCCCACGCGGGTGCGCTCGGGGGTGCCGCCGTTCTCCCGGACGACCTCGGGCACCGAGCGGGAGGTGATCAGGTTGTGGATGACGGTGCCCTTGCCGCCGTTGCGGGCGAGTTCGCGGGAGGCGACCAGGGCGGTGACGGCGGAGGGGGAGACCGGTTCGCCGCGCTCGTCGACGACGAAGCAGCGGTCGGCGTCGCCGTCGAAGGCGAGGCCGAGGTCGGCGCCCTCCTCGCGGACCCGCTTCTGCAGGTCGACGAGGTTGGCCGGGTCGAGCGGGTTGGCCTCGTGGTTGGGGAAGGTGCCGTCGAGCTCGAAGTACATCGGGACGAGGGTGAGCGGCAGTCCGGCGAGGACGGTCGGGACGGTGTGGCCGCCCATGCCGTTGCCCGCGTCGACGACGGCCTTCAGCGGGCGGATGCCGGTGAGGTCGACGAGCGAGCGCAGGTGGGCCGCGTAGTCGTCGAGGGTGTCGCGGCGGGTGACGGTGCCGGGGGCGGCCGCCGGTTCCGGGGCGCCGGTGGCGCTCCACCCCTCGACGAGGGCGCGGATGTCGGCGAGGCCGCTGTCCTGGCCGACGGGGGCGGCGCCCGCCCGGCACAGCTTGATGCCGTTGTACCGCGCCGGGTTGTGCGAGGCGGTGAACATCGCGCCCGGCAGGTCCAGCGCGCCCGAGGCGTAGTAGAGCTGGTCGGTGGAGCACAGGCCGATCTCGATGACGTCGGCCCCCTGGCCGGCCGCGCCGCGGGCGAAGGCGGCGGACAGGCCGGGTGACGAGGGGCGCATGTCGTGGCCGGTGACGACGGCGGTCGCGGCGGTCACCCGGACGAAGGCGGCGCCGAAGAGCTCGGCGAGCGACTCGTCCCACTGGTCGGGGACGACCCCGCGCACGTCGTACGCCTTCACGATCTGCGAGAGATCAGCAGCCACGGCCAGCCCTTCCGGAGTCCTGTCGGTCACCACAAACTACCCGCAGGGGGTGACGCGCCGGTGGGGTGGCCGGGCGGAGCGCGGCCGCCCGGCCCGGTCAGGGCGGCATCCGGCCGGGCACCGCCGTGCTCCGCCCCGTCGCGAGGAGGCGCGAGCAGCGGGCCGGGGGGGTCCAGGGCAGCACCCTGCGCGGCCGTGGTGAGGTTCTGCGGCGGGATCATCGTGCCGAGCACGCCGCCGGAGCCGTTGGCGGCGGCGAGCAGGCCGGGCGAGAGGCCGGACTGCCGGGCGGCGGGGGCCTGGAGGGCGCCGAAGAGGGCGCCGGCGGAGGTGGTGGGGGTGTCGGAGCCGGACACGGCGACGCCGGACCGGTCCGGCACCGGGGACAGGAAGGCGAGGTTCGCGAGGTCGCCTTCCTCCGGACGCCGCCGCGCAGCACCGGCACGATCAGCAGCGGCAGGGTCGCCACCAGGGCGGAGAGGCCGAGCGCTCCGGCGACGGGTTCCCGTCCCTGGGCGTACACGAGCGCCTCCCGGATTCCGCCGTGCGAAAGCGACGTCCCGCGGGTCACCGAAGTGGTCGCGTCCACGCCAAGCGGGCGTCGAGGGGCGCGCGGTGCGGGGATGTGACGGGCCGGCCGGAGCGGACGGCCTCAGTTGTCCGGGGAGCGCAGCACCCGCAGGTGCCCGCGACGGGCGACCTCCATCGGGTCGGCGCCACGCGCTCCGCCGCCGGCTCCGGCCGCCCGCTCCTGGGGGCGGGCCGCCTCACGCACGGCGTTGGCGAGCGCTTCCAGGTCGTCCCCGCTGGGCTGCGCCGGGGCGGACCCGTCGAGCAGGCGGACGACCTCCCAGCCGCGCGGCGCGGTGAGGCGCTCGGAGTGCTCGGCGCACAGGTCGTAGCAGTGGGGTTCGGCGTAGGTGGCGAGCGGGCCGAGGACCGCGGTCGAGTCGGCGTAGACGTACGTGAGCGTCGCGACGGCGGGACGGCCGCAGGCGGTGCGCGAACAGCGACGTACAGGGCTCACGACGTTGGACGGTACCGCACTCTTGAGCGGGCCGCGACGACTCTCCACCAGGTCACTCCCCCGTGTCGGGGTGTGAAACGCCCCACATACCCCAGGAAGCACACCTCTGTGACCAGGCGGGACGCCCGACCGGCGGCTTTCGGCCGGTTCTGATTCCGGTCACCGGTCGGCATAAACACCGTCAAATGCCTTGAGCACTTCGATCCAGGAGAGATACGGAATCGAGTCCAACCTTGGCTGGAATGGTCAGGTTGTGACATGACGTGCGGGTCGGCCGGAAGCCGCGTGGGTGTACGGCGGCGCGACGGCACGACGACTACCCTTCGCAGTGATGGACAGCCCCGTGACCCCTCGCTCCGCAGGCCCCGGGCCCCGCCACCGTGACCGCCACGGCCGGGGCATGCGCGGCCCGATCGCACCACCCCAGGTGCCGCTGGCCGCCAGCCGCGCGGAGACGTTCGCGGACCTGGTGCAGGACTCGGTGGAGCGGCTGGAGCGGCGCTGGCCGCAGCTCGCCGACATCGATTTCCTGGTGCAGGACGTCCCCCGGCTGGACGGCGCGGCGGGATCCGGCTGGGACGAGACGGTCCCGCTGGGCGGGACCGTGGCGGCGCGCGACGGACGCCCCGCGCGCGTGGTGATCTACCGGCGGCCGGTCGAGATCCGCTCCAAGGGCCGCGACGAGCGCGCGGCCCTGGTCCACGAGGTCGTGGTCGAGCAGGTCGCCGACCTGCTGGGGCTGACGCCGGAGACGGTCGACCCCCGGTACGGCGAGGACTGAGGCGCCGGGGGCCGTACGGCTACCGCTGCAGGACCGACAGGTCCTCGCCTGCGGCCGGCACCGCCACCATGCCCCGGTCGTCCGGGAGCGGCTGGACCGTGAAGAACGGCACGCCGCCCTCCGTCGCGGCGAGGGTGCGCGAGGCGTGGACGGGACCGCCCGACCGCAGCTCGACCGTCAGCGCGTAACTGCCCTTCAGCCCCGCCGGCACGGGCACCTCGACGTCCTGCGTCGTCCCCCGCTTGATGCTGTACGTCTTCGTCTGGGGCGTGCCGCCCTTGGTGCCCGCCGACGCCGTCACCCGGATCTCGGCGTCGCCCTCGGGCGCGGTCACCGAGAGGGTGGTCCCCTCGGCGGTGTTGTCCAGCGCCGTCGCGCGCGTCTCCACCGGCCGGGCCGCCGGGATGAACGCCGACTCCTGCTTGCCCTCCTTGCCGCGCAGCACCCGCACGGCCGCCACCACCGGCACGGAGCGGTCCGGTGCGGTCAGCACCAGGGAGCCCGCCTCGCCGCGCGTGAGGTCGCCCAGGTCGAAGGCCGCGGTCATGCCGCCTTTGACGTGCAGCGTCTCGTTGCCGGCCGGGGTGATCAGGCCGGACGGGGAGGCCAGCCGCACCTTCAGGTCGACGTCGGCGTCCCCGGGCGTGAACGCGACCAGGCGCACGGCGGTGGCGTCCTTCGGGATGCCGGGCAGGACCAGGCTGCCCGACGGGTCGGCCGACGCGGACAGCCAGTCGCCGCCCAGCTCGTCGTCCAGCGCCTGCACGGCCGCGCCGACCCTTCCGCTGCGCACCACCACGTGCACGGTGACGTCGGTCTGCTTCTCGGCGGTGAGCGTGGACAGCAGCACCGGCTCGGCGGAGCGCGGCTTGACCGTGATGCCCTCCCCCACGGTGGTCTCGAGCTCCCCGTCCTTGCCGTAGAGCTCGATGTCCACCACGGCCGCGGCGTCGTCCGGGTTGGTCAGGTGGAGGTAGTCGGTGCGGCTGTCGTCGGTGCTGGCGCCGGGGAACCAGAACTGCGTGTCGGCGGGGGAGCAGGCGACGCCCTGGAGCCCGCGGCCGGTCCCCGCGGTGACCTCGGTGGTCTGCTGCGCGGTCCAGCCGGACGCGAAGCGGCCCTCGGCGGTGCCGACGAGGGCTGGGGCGTCGGCCCCGTCGGCCTCGGCGGCCACCGGCTTGCCGGGCTCCCGGAGCTGCAGGACGGGCTCGCCGGCCTCGCCGTCCTTCCCCGCGCCCTTCTCGTCCTTCTCCTCGTTGTCGCCGGACTCGCCGGACTCGCCGGACTCGCCGGACTCGGCGTCCTCGGCGTCCTTCTCGTCCTCGCCGTCGTCGTCCTCGTCCGGGGCCGACTGCTGCGCGGCCGCCCGGAGCACGGCCGTGCCCTTGTCGCCCGCGCCCTCCGTGACCGGGGTGAACGAGGTGTACGTCGTCTCGGCCAGGTCGGAGGCGCTGGGCTGCGGGCACAGCAGCCCGGTGCGCTCCACCGGGAGGGTGGCCGCCCCGGCCTGCTGCTCGGCGGGCCCGGCGTCCGGCGCCGAGACCGCGGCGAAGCCGGTGACGGCGGCGAGCGCGGTGGCGCCCGCGATCAGGGACAGGGTGGTGCGGTTCACTGCTGGCTCCCGTCGGGACGCTCACTGCCCGTGCCGTGGGGGTCGTACGGAGTGTCGTAGCCCTGTGTGTAGGTCGTCTGGTCGTAGCCCTGGGGGTACGTCTGCTCGTAGCCCTGCTGCGGGGCGCCGTAGCCGTACGGGTCGTAGGCGCCGTCCTGCTGCGGGTAGCCGTCCACCGGGTACTGCCGGCCTCCGTGGCCGTCGGCCGGGTACTGCTGGTACGGGGCGCCCGCGTAGGCGTTCTCGTCGTAGCCGGTGTCCCGGTACTGCCCCTGGTCCCAGTCGCCGTGGCCGGCCTGGTGCGGGACGGGCGCCGGGGGCTGCTCCGGCGGGGCGGGCACGTCGGCCTCCGCGTCCGCACCGGCCGGGTCGGCCACGGCCGCGTCCGTGCCGTCCGGGGCGTGGGCGGCCGCCGCGGCGGCCTCCGCCTCGGCCTGGGCGCGCAGCCGGCGGGCGCGGCGGCCCTCGCCGGCCTCCGCCTCGGCCGGGACGGGCGCCTCCTCCGGCAGGTCGTCGTCGATGTCGCGGCGGCCGCCGGGCAGCGCCATGACGACCAGGACCACGGCGAGCAGACCCTGCGCCCACATCCACAGGGTGTGGGTGAACGGCTCCTCGTAGGTGACGACCAGGGCGCCGCCGGACGCGGGCAGTGCGAAGCCCTGGGCCCAGCCGTCGACCGTGGTGGGGGTGAGCGGCTTGCCGTCGAGGGTGGCTCTCCACCCCTCCGCGGCGGAGTCGGCCAGGCGCAGGACGCGGCCCTCCGCGCCGTCCTCGATCTCGGTGTGGATCTCGACCGGCCCCGCGGCCACGGGCTCCGGCTCGCCGCCCTTGCCCTCGGCGGGCACGACGGTCGCGCGGGCGACCTGCCGGTCCACCCGCCACAGCGCGCCCCCCGCCTGCTGGCTGAGCCGGCTCAGACCGGGCGTGGCGTCCAGCACCCGGGTGACCTCGCGCGGGGCGCCCTGGTGCACCAGGACGTAGCGGACGGCGAAGCCGCCGAGCTGATCGGCCTGGTCGGCGCCGGAGCCGGCGACGAGGTTGGCGACGACCTGGTCGAGCAGTTCGTTCCCGCCGCCCTGGGCGGCGATCTCCGCGTCGCCCATGCGGGCCCCGGAGCCGCGCACCAGCACGTAGTCGACACGGTCGGCGGAGTCGGTGTCGAGGACCAGGGTGCGGGCCTGGTCGCGGGTGGCGCTCTCCTCGGCGACGAAGGCCGGCACCTGCACCGGGTCGCGCCGCTCGACGGGTCCGCCGGCGCCGCGGATCATCCAGCCGGCGGCGAGGACCAGCGGGCCGACGGCGCAGGCGAGGGCGATCAGCACGGCGACCGGCTGGCGCCAGCCGAAGCTCTGCTCGGCGACCCGCGAGCGGGCCCCGTCGGCGCCCAGCGTGCCGGCGGCCAGGAGGGCGATGCCGTAGACGAGGGTGGCGGGTCCCGCCCAGGCGGAGCCGTTGGAGAGGACCGCGAAGACGAGGCCCACCAGGGCGGCCGCCCACGCGGCGAGGATGGCCGTGCGGCGCTCGGCGCGCAGCAGGGCGGCCAGCGCGGCGAGGACCAGGCCGATCAGCAGCAGTCCTCCGGCCGTGCCGGGACCGCCGGGGCTCGCGCCGAGCAGGTCGAGCGCGGAGGCGGCCGACGGCCCGTACGGCAGTCCGGCCTCCTGGAAGAAGCCGAACGGCAGCAGGGACAGCGACCAGGGGGCGAGCACCAGCAGCGGGCTGCCGAGCTGCGCCAGGAAGCGCGGTCCGTACGCCGTGAGGTCGGACCGGCGCAGGACCAGCACGCCGACGCCGAGGACCAGCGCCATCGGCCACACGATCGGGGTGAAGGCGGTGGTGACGGTGAGCAGCAGCGCGTACGCCCAGGTGGCGCGCCAGCTGCCGCGGCCGTCCGGGGCGGTGAGGCCGCTCGCGGCGATGCCGGCGCGGGCGAGGAGGGGCAGCAGCACGGCGAGCGCGGCCGTGCCGATACGGCCCGAGGCCAGGGCGCCGGTGGCGGCGGGCAGCAGGGCGTAGGCGACGGCCGCCCACGCGCGCAGCAGCCGGGACTCGACCAGCGGGCGGGAGGCGAAGTACGCGGTGAAGCCGGCCAGCGGCACCGAGCAGACCAGCAGGACGGTGACGGCGAGGCCGGTGGAGCCGAGCAGCAGGGTCGCGAGCGCCGCGACGATCGCCAGGTAGGGCGGTGCGGTGCCGGTGCCGCCGGTGCCGACCGCGTGCCAGACGTCGGTGTAGCGGGCCCACAGGTCGCCCGCGGCGGCGGGCGCGGGCAGCAGGGCGCCCCCGGCCAGCGCGCCGCCGCCGAGGAGCTGACGGCACGCCACCAGCGAGACCAGCAGGAGCGCCAGGAAGAGCACCGGTCCCGGACGGCGGGCGATGCGCTTGAGACGGGCGAACCGCTCGACCTCGATGAAGTCGGTGTCGTCGCCGCCGGGTCCGGACTCCAGGGCGCTGCCGTGCCGTCCGGCGCCGGAGACGGCCTCGGGGTCGGAGCGGCCGACGAGGTTGCCCGCCACCTGCTCCACGGTGACGCGGACGGTCGCGCCGGGCGGCGGGAACAGCGGACGCAGCTCGCCCTTGTCGACCTGGGGGCTGCCGCGGTCGCGGCGTCCGGCGAGGACGCGCTCGGGGCGCAGCAGGACGCCCATGAGGCCGCGGATCTCGTCGACGGCCTGTCCTGGGACCTTGCCGACCAGATAGGCGAGGGTGCGCAGCAGCGTGCCGAGGACGACCCGCAGGAGCACCCAGGGCAGGGCGGCGGTGCGGGTGTTGACGAGGAGGGTGTGGACGGCTCCGGCCTTGTCCACCTTGTGCGGGGAGGCGGCGGTGCGGCCCACGCAGTCGACGGTGCGGCGCTCGCGGGAGGCCGCCTCGGCGTGCCGGACGACCGCCTCGGGCGCGACGAGGACCCGGTAGCCGGCCGCGTTGAGCCGCCAGCACAGGTCGACGTCGTCGCGCATGAGGGGCAGATGCCGGTCGAACCCGCCGAACTGCTCGAAGAGGTCGCGGCGGACGAGCATGCCCGCGGTGGACACGCTCAGCACGGGCCGGACGTGGTCGTGCTGGCCCTGGTCCTGCTCACGGCGGTCCAGGCCGGTCCAGCGGCGGCCGGAGTTGGCGATGGAGACGCCGACCTCCAGCAGTTGCCTGCGGTCGTACCAGCCGCGGAGCTTGGGGCCGACGACGGCGACGTCCTCACGGCCGAGCTCGTACTCGTTCTCCACGACGCGCAGCAGCTCGGCCAGCGCGTCGGGCTCGGGGGCGCAGTCGTCGTGCAGCAGCCACAGCCACTCGACCGGCTCGCCGTACGGCAGTTCGGGCAGGTCGTAGGCGTCGTCGCGCCAGCTGCGGGTGACCGGGTCCCAGCCGCTCGGCCGCTTCAGGTAGGGCAGGTCGTCCGGGGTGAGGTGCGGGGCGCCTCGGTGGCACTCCTCGACCGCCTGGCCGAAGCCGGTGCGCCGGGCGAGGTGCAGGACGCGGTCGTCGCCGAGGGCCTCGGTGACCAGCCGGGCGGAGTCGTCCGCGCTGCCGGTGTCGGCGGCCATGGCGAACTGGGCGGGGCGCTCCTGGCCGAGCAGGCCGGCGAGCGCGTCCGGCAGCCAGCGGGCGCCGTCGTGGGAGACGAGGACCGCGGTCACCACGTGACGCGGGAACTCAGGTGCGGCAGCGGAATCCTGACGGGCTGCCGTGTGGCTGTGCACGGACATCGAGGTACGGGCCCCGGTTCGGTGGACTGTGGGGACGCCCGTGCCCGGTGGGGGCGGCGGGGCGTCTCGGACGAGCGACCACACTATCGGCTGCACGACAAGGGGGCCCGCCGCCTGTGGACAACCACCGGCGACGGGCCTTAAGTGATGTTTGTGCGAAGAAGCGCGCGTTGCCAGGGAGTGCGGCGGGCGGCACCGGGGCGCCGCGCGTCAGACGGCGGCCTTCTTGAGGCGGCGGCGCTCACGCTCGGACAGGCCGCCCCAGATGCCGAAGCGTTCGTCGTGGGCGAGGGCGTACTCGAGGCACTCGGAGCGGACCTCGCAGGCGAGGCAGACCTTCTTGGCCTCCCGGGTGGAGCCGCCCTTCTCGGGGAAGAAGGACTCGGGGTCGGTCTGGGCGCACAGCGCGCGCTCCTGCCAGCCGAGTTCCTCGTCCGCGTCGTCGACCAGCAGTTGCTGCACCAGCTCGGTCATGTACGCCCCTCGTCCGTCTTTCGCGTCCCCGTGATGTAGCCGTTACCGATTCCGGCTGAACGACACGAGTGAAATTACAAGTGTGCTGCTCCGGGCGAGTCAAGCCGAGATCTGCTATTGAGCCCCTTATTCACTCTGCGGAACCAAGGCCGAGCGGAAAGTGTTCAAATCACCCTAAACCTTGACACAGGTGTGGGGCCCGCGAGGGCGTCCGGCCCCACACAGAGCCTCACGAGGGAGGACGCCCGCAGGATCGATCTCGTTCCGACACCCCTGCCGCGGCGAACCGGATCACAGTCGGATCACGGGATCGCAACGACGCGCGGGGCGCCCGGTCGTGCGCACCTTGTGTCCCGGGAACCGGCTGAGCAAACCTTTCGTCTGCCAGATGAACCGGATGAGGTGAACCCGGTCCCACATACCGGGCGTCGAGTTGACTTCAGGGGTGTGAACCGCTCTTCTTGTGGGCATGCTCGCGAATCCGGCACTCACCTCGACCCGCTCCGCCGGGTTCTCCGGTGCTGCCCGCGCTCGCCGTAGCTGTCGCTGTACCGGCTGTTGAGCCACCACGCTCCGGCCACCGCCGCGTCCCCCCGGGGCCCGGCCTCCCTTCGCTGAACCCGCCCTCACCGGGGCTCCCCCAGCCGCCCGCCCGCGACCCGGGCCCCACGCGGCGTGACACCCCCACCGCCCCTCCCTCTCCGCGCCGAGGACCTCCGTACCCATGAACAGCGACAGCGACCTCCAGATCGCCGGCGACCTCCTCGAAGTCCCGCACCTGCTCCAGCCCGAGCCCGAACACCCCTCCACCGTGGCCGAGTTCGCCGGCCTGGCCCGCTCCATCGCCGCCGACCGCGCCCAGTGGGAACCCCTCGTGCGCTACGACGCCGCCAGCCGCTGGTACCACCGGCTGCGCACCGGACCCGGCTACGAGGTGTGGCTGTTGTCCTGGGTGCCCGGCCAGGGCAGCGGACCGCACGACCACGGCGGCTCCTCCGGCATGTTCACCGTCCTGGAGGGCGCGCTGACCGAGCACACCGACCGCGGCACGCGCGTGCTGACCGCCGGCGCCGTGGGGGTCCCCCCGCTCGTGGGGAGCCGGGAGCAGAAAAGGAGCCGGGAGTGGGGAAGGGTCTTCGCGCCCGGCTACACGCACGACGTCGTCAACGACACCCTGGAACCCGCCGTCAGCCTGCACGTCTACCACCCGGGCCTGACCGAGATGCCGATGCGCCCCGCGTCCCGGTTCCGCCCGGCCGCCGCCCCGCACTGCGAGGCACGCCCGGCACCGCTCCGGTGACTGGCTGACGCGATGTCGTGGCGGCCTGCGAGGATGGCCCCATGCGCATTGTGGTTCTGGCAGGCGGCATCGGCGGTGCCCGTTTCCTGCGCGGTCTGAAGCGGGCCGTGCCGGACGCGGACATCACGGTCATCGGCAACACCGGGGACGACATCCACCTCTTCGGGCTGAAGGTCTGCCCGGACCTCGACACGGTGATGTACACGCTCGGCGGCGGCATCGACGAGGAGCGGGGCTGGGGGCGGAGCGACGAGACCTTCCACCTCAAGGAGGAGCTCGCGGCCTACGGCGTCGGCCCGGAGTGGTTCGGGCTCGGCGACCGCGACTTCGCGACGCACATCGTGCGCACCCAGATGCTCGGCGCCGGTTTCCCGCTCAGCGCGGTCACCGAGGCGCTGTGCGACCGCTGGAGGCCCGGCGTGCGCCTCATCCCCATGACCGACGACCGCGTGGAGACACACGTGGCGGTCGAACTGGACGGCGAGCGCAAGGCGATCCACTTCCAGGAGTACTGGGTGCGGCTGCGGGCCTCGGTGCCCGCGCAGGCGGTCGTGCCGGTCGGCGCGGAACAGGCCAAGCCCGCCCCCGGCGTCCTGGAGGCGATCGGCGGGGCCGACGTCATCCTGTTCCCGCCGTCCAACCCCGTGGTGTCCGTCGGCACCATCCTCGCGGTGCCGGGCATCCGCGAGGCCATCGCCGACGCGGGCGTGCCGGTGGTCGGCCTGTCCCCGATCGTCGGGGACGCCCCGGTGCGCGGCATGGCCGACAAGGTGCTCGCCGCCGTCGGCGTGGAGTCCACGGCGGCCGCGGTCGCCGAGCACTACGGCTCCGGGCTGCTCGACGGCTGGCTGGTCGACACCGTGGACGCGGACCGTGCGGAGCGGGTCGAGGCGGCGGGCATCCGCTGCCGGGCCGTGCCGCTGATGATGACCGACGTGGACGCGGCCGCCGGGATGGCCCGGGAGGCGCTGGCCCTGGCCGAGGAGGTCCGTACGGCATGAGCGAGGCGCACCCGTCCTACCGGGTCTGGGCCGTCCCCGGCCTGCCCGAGGTCCGCCCCGGCGACGACCTGGCCAAGCTGATCGCGGCCGCCGCGCCGGACCTCGCCGACGGCGACGTCCTGCTGGTCACCTCGAAGATCGTCTCCAAGGCGGAGGGCCGGATCGTCGAGGCCGCCGACCGGGAGGCCGCGATCGACGCGGAGACCGTACGGGTGGTGGCCCGGCGCGGCCCCCTGCGCATCGTCGAGAACCGGCAGGGCCTGGTCATGGCCGCCGCCGGGGTCGACGCCTCCAACACGGCCCCCGGCACGGTCCTCCTGCTGCCCGAGGACCCGGACGCCTCCGCGCGCACGATCCGGGCCGGCCTCCGCGACGCGCTCGGCGTCGAGGTCGGCGTGATCGTCACCGACACCTTCGGCCGCCCCTGGCGGGCGGGCCTGACCGACGTGGCGATCGGCGCGGCGGGCGTGCGCGTACTGGACGACCTGCGCGGCGGCACCGACGCGCACGGCAACCCGCTCGCCGCCACGGTCGTCGCCACCGCCGACGAGCTGGCCTCCGCCGGCGACCTGGTCAAGGGCAAGGCCGCGGGCCTCCCGGTGGCCGTCGTCCGCGGGCTGGGCCACACGACGGCGTCCGGCGACGGCGAGGGCGCCCGCGCCCTGGTCCGCGACGCGCGCGACGACATGTTCCGCCTCGGCACGTCCGAGGCGGTGCGCGAGGCGGTCACCCGGCGCCGTACGGTACGGGCCTTCACCGACGAGCCGGTCGACCCCGGGGCGGTGCGCCGCGCGGTGGCCGCCGCCGTCACGGCCCCCGCACCCCACCACACGACGCCCTGGCGCTTCGTCCTCCTCGAGTCCCCCGGGAGCCGCACCCGCCTGCTCGACGCCATGCGCGACGCCTGGATCGCGGACCTGCGCCGGGACGGCAGGTCGGAGGAGTCCATCGCCAAGCGCGTCCGCCGCGGCGACGTCCTGCGCAACGCGCCGTACCTGGTCGTGCCCTGCCTGGTGACGGACGGCTCGCACCACTACGGCGACGCCCGCAGGGACGGCGCGGAGCGGGAGATGTTCGTCGTCGCCGCGGGCGCGGGCGTGCAGAACTTCCTGGTGGCCCTCGCGGGCGAGCGGCTCGGCTCGGCGTGGGTGTCGTCGACGATGTTCTGCCGTGACGTGGTCCGCCGGGTCCTCGGCCTGCCCGCCGGCTGGGACCCGATGGGCGCGGTCGCGGTGGGCCACCCGGCCGAGGAACCGCGTCCGCGCCCCGAGCGCGACGCCGCCCGGTTCATCGAGGTGCGGTGAGCAGGGGCCTACCCTCGTAGGAGCCTTTCACTCTCACCCCGGGGGACTCTCGTGGCCGGACGCTTCGCTCCCCGCCCGACACGGGCCACCACGCCCGCGCGGGTCCCGCGCCAGGCGCCGACCGCGCCCCGGGTACGGACGTACGCGCCGGACGGCCCCCTGGACCTCGGCCTCGTCCTCGGCCCGCTGCGCCGCGGCACCGGCGACCCCACGTTCCGTACCACCCCGGACGGCGCCGCGTGGCGGGCCAGCCTGACGCCCGTGGGCCCCGGGACGCTCCGGGTGACCCGGTCGGACGACGGCATCCGGGGCGAGGCCTGGGGTCCCGGCGCGGACTGGCTCCTCGACCGCCTCCCCGACCTCCTCGGCGCCGCCGACGACCCGTCCGCCTTCGTCCCCCGGCACCGGCTGCTGGCGTTCACCCGTCACCGCCGGCCGGGACTGCGGCTGCTGCGCACCGGGCTGGTGCTGGAGTCGCTGATCCCGTCGATCCTGGAGCAGAAGGTCACGACCGGGGAGGCGTACCGGGCGTGGCGGCTGCTGGTCCGCACGTACGGCATGCCGGCGCCCGGGCCCGCCCCCGAACGGATGGCGGTGATGCCGGCGCCGCGCACCTGGGCGCTGATCCCCTCCTGGGAGTGGCACCGCGCCGGCGTCGACGACAAGCGGGCGTCCACCGTGCTGCGCGCGGTGCGGGTCGCCGCGCGGCTGGAGGAGGCGGCGGGGATGCCTCCCGAGGAGGCGCGGGCGCGGCTGGAGCTGGTGTCCGGGATCGGACCGTGGACGTCGGCGGAGACGGTGCAGCGGAGTCACGGGGCGGCGGACTCGGTGACCACGGGGGATCTGCATCTGCCGGGGATCGTGGGGTGGGCGCTGGCGGGGGACCGGGACGCGGACGACTCCGTCATGCTGTCGCTGCTGGAGCCGTACGCGGGGCAGCGGCACCGCGCGGTGCGGCTGATCCTGCTGAGCGGGAGGACGCCTGCGCGGCGGGCGCCCCGTATGCCGCACGGCGACATCGCCCGCCTCTGAGACCCCGTGCGCTGCGGCACCCTGCGTTGTGCTGCGCACCCCCCTGCTTTTCCGTCACCCGGCGTGGGCGCGGGCCGGGGGTGTCGGCGCAACCCGGAGCCAGCGGGGTGCCTCCCCCGGAGGGGGCGCCCCGGAGGGGGTGCCCCCGCCCGGCCGGACGGCAGCCGCGTAGGGCGAGGCGGGGCACCCGGCGTGGGCGGGGCGTAGCCGCGCACGGCGGGGAGGGGACGGAGCGGGGTGGGCGCCCGCGGCGGCCGGCGCGTCCACGCCCTGTGCCGTACACACACGCACTCTCGCGCCGGACCGAGGACGACCACCCCCACCGCGGCCCCGCACCGCCCACCCCCCGTGGGCGCCACACCAGCCCCCACCGCACAGCAACCCTGCGCCGCAGGCGTAGGACCGCAACCCCCACCGGGCCGGACCCCGACCCACCCCTCACCGGGCCGAACCCCCTACTGGTCCGAAGAGAACCGCACCGCCCCCGCCGGAATCCGCGCGTCGCACCACACCCGCACACCCTCCCGCAGCTCGTTGCGGGCCCCGACGACCGCGCCGTCCCCTATGACCGTGCCGGTCAGCACCGACCGTTCTCCCACCCGCGCCCGCGTCCCGATCAGCGAGTCCGTCACGACCGCCCCCGGCTCGATCACCGCGCCCGGCAGGATCGTGGACCCGAACACCCGCGCGCCCTCCGCGACGAACGCCCCCTCGCCCACCACGGTCCCGCCCGCCAGCTTCGCGTCCGGCGCCACCGTCGCCGTGGGCAGCACCAGCCGGTCCCCGCACCGCCCCGGCACGGCAGGCGACGGCGCCTTGCCGAGCACCAGATCGGCCGATCCCCGCACGAACGCCGTCGGCGTCCCGAGGTCCAGCCAGTACGTCGAGTCGACCATGCCCTGAAGGTGCGCCCCCGCGGCCAGCAGCCCCGGGAACGTCTCCCGCTCGACCGACACCGCCCGCCCCGCGGGGATCGTGTCGATGACCGAGCGCCGGAACACGTACGCCCCCGCGTTGATCTGGTCGGTGACGATCTCCTCCGGCGTCTGCGGCTTCTCCAGGAACGCCAGCACCCGCCCCGTCCCGTCCGTCGGCACCAGCCCGTACGCACGCGGGTCGGTCACCCGCGTCAGGTGCAGGGAGACATCCGCGCCCGACGTCTCGTGCGTCCGCACCAGCGCCCGGATGTCCAGCCCCGTGAGGATGTCCCCGTTGAACACCAGCACCGGCTCGTCCGGCCCCGAGCGCAGCCGCGGGGCGACGTTGCGGATGGCGCCGCCCGTGCCGAGCGGCTCCTCCTCCGTGACGTACTCGAGGTGCAGCCCCAGCGCCGACCCGTCGCCGAAGTGCGGTTCGAACACCTCGGCCAGGTACGACGTGGCGAGGACGATGTGCTCCACGCCCGCCGCGCGCGCCCGCGCGAGCTGGTGCGTGAGGAACGGCACCCCGGCCGCCGGGACCATCGGCTTGGGGGTGTGCACCGTGAGCGGGCGCAGCCGCGTGCCCTTGCCGCCGACCAGGAGGATCGCTTCTGTCACCTGTCGTCTCTGCTTCCTGCCGGGTCCGGCCGAACTGTCTTTCGGCCGGTCAGTGTATGCAGAAGGCCCCGGCAGGATCGGAGCGGGCGGCGCTGCGACCGGTCACAGCGCCGGCCCTCTCAGCGGCCCTGGTACCCGGCCGCCTTGGAGCGCACGCTGCCCAGCTTCTCGTACAGCTTCCCCCCGGGGCAGGAGGTGTTGACCCCGTCCCGGTGGCCGGAGATCACCTTCATCTTCACCTTCTTGCCCTTCGCGTACAGGTTGCCCCCGGCGGACGTCAGGGATGTCTTCGCCTTCGGATCCATGCCGTGCAGCCCCAGCTTCCAGGCGGTGAGCCGGGCGACGGCCTTCACCGCCTCGGACGACGGCTTCTCGGAGCCGTAGGAGCCGATGACGGCGATGCCCGTGGTCCTGGAGTTGAACCCGAGGGTGTGGGCGCCCTTGACCGGTTCGGCCACGCCGCCGGCCCGGCCCTCGTAGATGCGGCCGCACTTGTCGACGAGGAAGTTGTAGCCGATGTCCCGCCAGCCCAGGCTCTTGGTGTGGTAGCGGTAGAAGCCGCGGATCAGGGAGGGCGCCTGCGAGCAGGAGTAGCCGTTGCCGGAGGCGGTGTGGTGCACGAAGGCCGCCTTCACCTCGCTGGTGTAGGAGAACTTCTTCTCCCGCAGGCTCTCGTCCGCTCCCCAGCCGTGCCGGGTGACGATGGCGGGGCGCGGCCCGATGTACG
Organism: Streptomyces sp. DSM 120436; assembly: GCF_055778765.1. Taxonomy (NCBI): domain Bacteria; kingdom Bacillati; phylum Actinomycetota; class Actinomycetes; order Kitasatosporales; family Streptomycetaceae; genus Streptomyces; species Streptomyces sp. DSM 120436. Next base: position 652,569 of record NZ_JBSKBS010000001.1, read on the forward strand.
GCGTGGCCTGCTGCTGCTCGGTCAGTTCGGCGCCGCGCAGGGTGACGAGCTCCTCGCGCGTCTCCTCGGCGGTCAGCGCGGGGATCTCGGTGGCGCCGAGCGGCGCGAGCGCGGAGTTGGCGGCGGAGGCGGCCTCCGCCTCGGCGGTCATGACGCCCGTGCGGGGCGCCTCGGCGCCGTCGGCGGACCCGGCCTCCCCCGGATCGACCAGGTCGAGCCGCAGCCCGGCCGGCAGGGCGGACACCTCACCCGTCTCCTCCGCCCCTTCCCCGCCTGACGCCCCCTCCCCGCCTGACGCCCCCTCCCCGCCTGACGCCCCTTCCCCGCCTGACTGCCCCTCACCTGACCCGGTGCCGACGGGGTCGACGTCCCCCTTCGGGGCGTCTTCCGGCTCGCCGGACTCCGGCAGCACCCGCGCCTCCACCCCGTCCGACTCCCCCACCCACAGCGGTGCCGTGGCCCCCCGCACCTGCCCGGAGGCGGCCTCCGCGGTGTCCGGGTCCGCCCCGTGCTCGGTGTAGTGGGTCTCGACGTCCTGCCAGCCGGACCACTCCCCCGTGCCGGCCGCACGGGTGCGGACCTGCACACGGCCGTGCAGGGCGGCGGAGGGGTCGTCCCAGACGACGCCGAGGAGGGAGAACGCGGGGACCGTCCGGGGTGTCAGACCGAGGACGGCGCCGGAGGCACGGTCGTGGGTGAGGGGACGCAGGGGCAGCGACCGGGTGCTGCCGGGGACCTCGTCCGGGACCCCGGACGAGGTCCCCGCGCTACGCGTGGCCACGCTCGCCACCGGCACCGGCACCGGCACCGGCGTCCCGGCGGACGCGACGGAGGCGGCGGACGCTGCCGCGGGCGGGGCGAGCGGAAGGGCGAGGGCCGCGGCGCAGGTGACGCCGATTGAGGAAGCAAGGATTCCACGCATGCCCCTGAGCTTGGACACACCCAGACAAATCTGTCCATCGCTCAGTTGACGGCCCGTCGGCCGCCGTTCCCCCGAACCGGTGGCCCGCGCCTGACCCGCACGGAGGGTGCGCGCGGCCGGGGCCGCGTACCCTTGCGCGGGTGAACGCCACCGACCGCACCCCTGCCGACCTGCTGGGTTCCGCGCTCGCCGCGGACCCGGGACGCCCCCTGGTGACCTTCTACGACGACGCCACGGGCGAGCGGGTCGAATTGTCCGTGGCCACCTTCGCCAATTGGGTGGCCAAGACCGCCAACCTGCTCCAGGACGAGCTGTCCGTCGAACCGGGCGACCGGGTGACCCTGCTGCTGCCCGCGCACTGGCAGACCGCGGTGTGGCTGCTGGCGTGCGCGTCCGTCGGCGTGGTCGCGGACGTCGGCGGCGACCCGGCCGCGGCGGACGTGGTGGTGAGCGGCCCGGAGCCGGAGTCGCTGGCGGCCGCCCGCGCCTGCTCGGGCCCCCGCGTCGCCCTGGCGCTGCGGCCGCTGGGCGGGCGTTTCCCGCAGCCGCCGGAGGGTTTCGCCGACTACGCCGTGGAGGTGCCGGGCCAGGGCGACCGGTTCGCGCCGTACGCGCCCGTCGACCCGGAGGCGCCGGCGCTGATCGTGGCGGGCCGGGAGTTCTCCGGCGCGGAGGTCGTCGAGCGGGCCCGCGCAGAGGCGCCGGACCTCGGGCTGACCGGCCCCGGCTCGCGCATCCTCTCGGGGCTGCCGTACGACACGTGGGAGGGCCTCGGCGCCGGGCTGTACGCGCCGCTGGCGACCGGCGGCTCCGTGGTGCTGTGCCGCAACCTCGACCGGCTGGACCCCGAGGCCCTCGACCAGCGCGTGGAGAGCGAACGGGTCACGGCCATCGCCCGCTGACCTGCCCTCGGCGCCCGGCCGCCGCAGAGCACCTCCAAAGCCCCCCGCCTCACCCGTTCGGCGCAGCACCACCCCCCGCCCCTCCCTCGCCCGGGCCACAGTCGTAGGAAGCGGCACGCACCCGAGGGCAGGCGCCCGCGCGGGGCGCACCCGCGCGGCACGCACGGCAGGCCGCACCCGTACGCCGTCCCGGCCCGGACGCAGGGAGGGGTGGAACCGGCATGAGCGACACCGCAGGCGCGACCCCCGGCGGGCAGGGGGCGGCGGGGCGTCCCCTCGGCCCGGGCGCCGGCTCCTCGCCGAGCGGGTGTGGCCGCGGCCGCCGTCGCCGCCGGCGCTGGGGGTGGGGCGTCGGCCTCGGGGTGTCCCTCGCGCTGGCGGGCGCCGCGGCCGCCGGGTGGGCGGTGTACGTGAAGCTGGAGGGGAACATCACCCCGGACGAGGCGGCGGCGGCCGAGCTCGCCCGGTTCGAGAAGGACCGGCCCACCGCGCTGGTGAAGGACGCCCTCAACATCCTGCTGATCGGGTCGGACTCGCGTGCGGGCGCGGAGAACCGCCGTTACGGGCGCGACCCGGGCACCGAGCGCTCGGACACGGTGATCCTGCTGCACCTGTCGGCGGGCCGGCGCAGCGCCACCGCGGTGTCGATGCCGCGCGACCTGATGGTGGACGTGCCCGGCTGCCGCCGCCCGGACGGGTCGCGTTCGGCGCCGATGTTCGCGCAGTTCAACACCGCCTTCGAGGTGGGCGGTTCGGCCTGCACCGTCCGCACCGTCGAGAACCTCACCGACATCCGCGTCGACCACCATGTCGTCGTCGACTTCGAGGGGTTCAAGAAGATGGTCGACGCGGTGGACGGCGTCGAGGTGTGCCTGACCGAGCCCATCGACGACGAGGACGCCCGCCTGCGCCTGCCCGCGGGGCGGGTGACCCTCGACGGCGAACAGGCGCTCGGCTACGTCCGGGTGCGCAAGACCCTCGGGGACGGCAGCGACACCGGCCGCATCGAACGGCAGCAGCGGTTCCTCGGCGCGCTGGTGAACAAGGTCCGCAGCAACGAGATCCTGCTGAATCCGGTGAAGCTGTATCCCGTCCTGGACGCGGCCACCTCGTCCCTGACCACCGACCCCGGACTCGCCAGCTTGCGCGGTTTGTACGAACTCGTACGCGGTGTGCGTGACATCCCCGCGGAAGGTGTGCAATTCCTCACCGTCCCAAGGGAGTCCTACGCCGGGGACGTGAATCGGGACCAGCTCGCCCAGCCCGCCGCCGGGGAACTGTTCGAGCGGCTGCGCAGGGACGAACCGGTACGCGTGGACACGCACGGTGAGCGAAAGGCCACGGAAAAGGAAACAACGGCACCGGCGGACAGCGTGTCCCCGGCTCCGACGTTCTCCGGGAACACCGCCGCCGAGGACACCTGCGCGTAAAGGAAACACAAAGGCAACTCCCGGATTGCGAACTCCTGTCCACAGAAATGGGCGGATTGCCCCTTGTGAAGGCGTGGAATTCGTCACCGGCGTCGCCGGAGACCGATCCGGGCCGTTAGTGTGAGCCATCCGGTGCGTCCGTTCCTTCAGGTCCGTCCTGAGATCCCGCACTGTGTGACCGAGACCCGAGCGCCTGGGAGGGGAAAGGCGCCGCGTGGCCCCGACGGAGGATTCGAGCGACCGTGGACGCGCAAGGCCGTGGGCGGGGGGAGAACATCGATCCCGCAGATCAGTGGGTACTAAATCCGAACACCGGCGAATACGAACTGCGACTGAGCCCTTCCGCACCGCAGTCACCCATTCCGGCCCCGCGCGGGCCGCGGAAGCCGGGGGCAGGGCAGCAGAAGCCGGGTGCGGGACAACCGCGTACCCGGTCGGCGTCGCCCGGCGAGGCGTCCGAGCGCCCCGGCCGCGCCTCCCCGGAGCGTGAGGCGCCCGGGCGGGAGGTGCCGCCGCAGCGCCGCCGCCGGGGCGCGCCGGAGGAGCCGCCGACGGGCCGCCGCGGCCGCCGGCCGGCGAAGAAGAACAAGAAGGCGAAGAAGGCGCTGCTGTGGGGCAGCGGCACCCTGGCCTTCCTGGTGCTCGGCACGGGCGTGGCCGGCTACCTGTACCTGGAGCACCTCAACGACAACATCACGACCGTGTCGGACGACGGCGCGAGCACCGGTGGCTTCAAGAAGGACCAGGCCATCAACATCCTGCTGATCGGCACCGACAAGCGCACCGGCGCGGGCAACGAGGGCTACGGCGACAAGGGCAGCGCGGGCCACGCCGACACCACGATCCTGCTGCACGTCTCCAAGGACCGCACGAACGCGACCGCGCTGAGCATCCCGCGCGACCTGATAGTCGACATCCCGGACTGCCCGACCGAGCAGGAGGACGGCAGCGAGAAGGTCATCCCCGGCTCCACCGGCGTCCGCTTCAACACCAGCCTCGGTCAGAACGGCCGTACGCCGAGCTGCACCATGCGGACCGTGACCGAGCTGACCGGCATCAAGCCGGACAACTTCATGGTCGCGGACTTCAACGCGGTGAAGACGCTGACCACGGCGGTCGGCGGCGTCGAGGTGTGCCTGGCCAAGGACATCGACGACCCGGACTCGCACCTGAAGCTGCCCAAGGGCACGCACCGGATCGAGGGCGAGGAGGCCCTGGCGTTCGTGCGCACCCGTCACTCGGTGGGACAGGGCGGCGACCTGAGCCGGATCGGGCTGCAGCAGCAGTTCCTGAGCGCGCTGATGCGCGAGCTGAAGTCGAGCGACACGCTCACCAGCCCGTCGAAGATGATCAAGCTGGCCGAGGCGGGCACCGAGGCGCTCACCGTCGACTCCCAGCTGAGCAGCATCAACAAGCTCAAGGACCTCGGTCTGGAGCTGGGCAAACTGAACGTCAAGAACCTGACGTTCGCCACGGTTCCGGTGCTCGACAACCCGGCGGAGAAGGTGAAGGCGACCGTCGTGCTCGACCAGTCGAAGGCGCCGCAGGTCTTCGACCTGATCCGCAACGACGTGTCGTTCACCGAGGTCAAGCAGCAGCAGAAGAAGGAGAAGGCCGCCGTCGCCGCCCGCCTGAAGGGCGAGAAGGCCCCGGCGTCCGAGGTGCGGGTGCGCGTCCTCAACGGCGGCGCGCCCGCCGGGAGCGCCCAGTCGACCCTGAGCTGGCTCCAGGTCCAGCAGGGCGTCAGCAAGTCGGAGAACGGGGGCAACGCGCCCGCGGAGCTGGCGAAGACCACCCTCGAGTACGCCCCCGAGCAGGCGGACGAGGCACGTCGGCTGGCCGCCATCATGGGCCTGTCCGGGGCGGCGATGAAGCCCGGCGAGAGCGTCACCAACTCCCAGGGCCTGCCCGCGATGACGCTGACCCTCGGCAAGGACTTCAAGGGCGCGGGCGTGTCGCTCACGCCCCCGGACAAGGCGCCCGACGACATCAAGAAGTCCACGTCCACGGCGGACAAGGTCGTGTGCGCCGCATAGGCGCCTGACGGGCCCGTCTCGCGTTCCACGGGACGCGTACGGGCCCGTCCCGTGCCCAGGGGTGGGGGAGCGACACCGCACGATGAGGCGGAGCGACGTGTACGAGGAGGGGGCACGGCCGGGCGGCGCCCCGCGCCGGTCCGGCCCGCCGGAGGAGGGCCGTCCCGAGGGGCGGCGCGCCCCGGAGGGCGGCGGCACGCACGGCGGGAGACCGCGCGGCGGGCGGGCGCGGCGCGCCCTGTGCTGGTCGGCGACGGCCCTGGCGGTGCTGATACTCGGCACGGCCGGCGCCGGCTGCCTGTACTACGACCACCTCAACGACAACCTGGTGAAGGGCGAGCGCAGCAGCGGCGACTCCAAGGCCGAGAAGTCGGATCCGAACGCGGCCGGGCAGACGCCCCTCACCATCCTGCTGATCGGCTCCGACAGCCGCGCCTCCGACGCCAACGTGGAACTCGGCGGCGGTAAGGCCCACCGCGACAACCCGCCGCTCGGCGACGTGCAGATGCTGATCCGCCTGGCCGCCGACCGGAAGAGCGCGGCCGTGGTGAGCATCCCGCGCGACACCCGCGTCGACATCCCCCGGTGCACCGACCCGGACACCGGGACGGCGTACCCGGCGACCAACGACATCATCAACACCTCGCTGGGGCGCGGCGGTCCGGGCTGCACGCTCGCCACCTGGGAGAACCTCACCGGCGTCTACGTCGACCACTGGATGACCGTCGACTTCGCGGGCGTGGTGCGGATGGCCGACGCGGTCGGCGGGGTCGAGGTCTGCGTCCGGCAGAACGTGTGGGACCGGCCGCTGCCCGGCGTGCCCGGCGGGTCGGGCCTGAAACTGCGGGCCGGGAGGACCGAGGTGGAGGGCGTGCGAGCGCTCCAGTGGCTGCGCACCCGGCACGCGTGGGGCAGCGACGTGCTGCGCACCCGCGCGCAGCGCATGTACCTCACCTCGATGATCCGCACCCTGCGCGGCCAGAACGTCTTCACCGACACCGGCCGGCTCACCGACCTCGCCGAGGCGGCCACCAGGTCGCTCCGGGTCTCCGAGGAGATCGGCTCGGTGAAGAAGCTGTACGACCTGGCGACGCAGCTCAGGACGGTGCCGCCGGACCGCATCACCATGACGACCCTGCCGACCGTCCAGGACCCGCAGAACGCCAACCACCTGCTTCCCGCGGGGGAGGACGCCGAGCGGGTCTGGTCGCTGCTCCGCGACGACGTGCCGTTCGACACGAAGGGCGGCTCGGGCACGTCCGGGAAGCCGTCCCGCGAGGAGCGCACCGCGGACCCCTCCGCCCCCGACGACGAGATCGCGGTGCTGGTGCGCAACGCCACCCGGTCCGCGGCCCAGGGCCCGGTCACCGGCCGGGCGGGCGCGGTCGCCCGGGAGCTGGCCGGGCGGGGCTTCACCCGTGCCGCGCCCGACCTCTCCGCCGCCGGCGCCGAGGAGCGGACCGTCGTGCGCTACCCGGCCGCCGGTCTGCGGGGGGACGCCCGGCGGGTCGCCGAGTCCCTGGGCATCCCTGCGAGTTCGGTCCGCCGGTCGGCCGACGTCACGGGCGTCACCGTGGTGGTCGGCGCGGACTGGCGGGAGGGCGGGAGGTACCCGGAGCCGGAGCCGCCGAAGGCGGGGGACCTGCCGGACGACGCCGACGCCCTGAGCGCGGCGGAGAAGGGCGCCTGCATGGACGTGTACGCGCCGTACCGCTGGTAGCGGCCGCGGCGGAGCCCCCGCCGTTCCTCGGGAAATCGAGGGAGAACCCGGGGCAACTGACGGGCCCGTCGTGCGTCTAACAGGACGCAGGGCGGGGCCTGCGCGCCGGAGCGAGGTGTTTTCCAGGGGTGGGAAGGACAGGGCAGTGACACAGAACGCCACGCGGGAGACGGCCCGCGACGAGGAGCGCGCGCCGGCTCCCGACGACGAGCCGTCCGCCGACGGCACGGGCCCCCGCCCCCGGCGCGTCCGCCGGATACTCGCATGGTCGGCCGCGGTGCTCGCGCTGTTCGTCCTCGCGGCCGGCGGGGCGGGTTTCCTGTACTACCGGCAGCTCAACGACAACATCAAGAAGGACCCGCTGAACCTCGGCGACAGCAAGGTCGCCGAGCCGACGCCCAACGCGGCCGGCCAGACCCCGCTGAACATCCTGCTCATCGGCAGCGACGCCCGGGACAGCGAGGCGAACCAGGAACTCGGCGGTGCCCGCGAGACGTTCGGCTCCACGCCGCTGGCGGACGTGCAGATGCTGGTGCACCTGTCCGCCGACCGCAGCAACATGTCCGTGATCAGCATGCCGCGCGACACCCTGCTGCACATCCCCAAGTGCACCGACCCCGACGACGGCACGGTGTACCCGGCGAGCGAGGGCCGCATGATGGCCAACCAGAGCCTCGGGCACGGCGGTCCGGGCTGCACGGTGGCCACCTGGCAGGAGCTCACCGGCATCCACATCGACCACTTCGTCATGGTGGACTTCGCGGGCGTGGTCGCCATGGCGGACGCGATCGGCGGCGTCCCCGTCTGCGTCGACGCCAACATCCACTCGCGCGACAGCCAGGGACACGGATCCGGGCTGAAGCTGCCGAAGGGCACCCACCCGGTCAAGGGCGAACAGGCCCTGCAGTGGCTGCGCACCCGGTACGGCTTCGAGGACGGCAGCGACCTGGCGCGCGCCAAGGCGCAGCACATGTACATGAACTCGCTGGCCCGGCAGCTGCGCGAGAACGCCACCCTCAGCAGCCCCAACAACCTGCGCCGGCTGGCCGAGGAGGCCACCCGCGCGCTCACCGTCGACCCCGGCCTCGACACGGTGAAGAAGCTGTACGACCTGAGCACCGAGCTGCGGAAGGTGCCGCCGGAGCGCATCACCATGACCACGATGCCCAACCGGTACGTGGGCGCCCGCGTGGAGCCCACCGAGGACGCCGAGAAGCTGTTCCGGCTGGTGCGCGAGGACATCGCCCTGGACGGCAGGGACGCCAAGCCGGAGCCCCGCGTGGAGAAGCCGCCCGCCGATCCGGCCGCCGACGACGCCGACATCGCCGTGCAGGTCCGCAACGGCACCCGCACCGACACCCTCGCGCCCGCCCCGGACCGGGCCGGCGCCATCGCCGGGGAGCTCCGGGAGAAAGGATTCACCGGCGCCACCGCCGACACCGACGGCACCGCCGCCGAGGAGCGCACGGTGGTGCGCTACCCGAGCGCCGACCTGGCGGGCGACGCCCGCCGGGTCGCCGCGGTCCTCGGCATCCCGGCGGACGCGGTGAAGCGGTCCACCGACGTGTCCGGCGTGACGCTCGTCGTGGGCGCCGACTGGCGCGAGGGCACACGGTACGAGGCGCCCGAGGAGGACGACGCCCTGCCCGAGTCGGCGCAGGCGCTCAACGGCGCGGACGACGAGGCGTGCATGCACGTGAACCCGGCCTTCACCTGGTGAGCGCGAAGGCCCCTTCCCGGCGCGGGAAGGGGCCTTCGGCTCCCGGAGGGAAGGGCGGACGGGGCGTCAGGCCGCCTTGGCGTCCTCCGCCCGGACGGCGGGGCGCCGGGAGGCGATGACCTTCTTCGCCAGCGAGCGCGGGCTGGTCAGGAAGCCCCAGCCCCACGACATGTGCATGGTGGCCAGGGCCACCGGGATCCGCAGCCGCGCCTTCAACGGCAGCCCCTTGCCGGCGGGTATGGAGCCCGCCGTGATCGCCGCGAGGTAGCCGCCGGGGACCACGAGGCCCCACGGGGTGAGCGCCGCGCCCACCACGAGTCCGGCCGCGATCGCGCACACCGCGGTCGGCGGGGCGAGGTAGCGCAGGTTGATGGAGCCGGCGTGGTAGCGGGCCACCACGTGGCGCCACCGTCCGTAGTCCTTGTACTGCTTGGCGAGCGCCCGCACGGACGGGCGGGGCCGGTACGACACCCTCAGCTCGGGCGAGAACCAGATGAGTCCGCCCGCCTCGCGGATGCGGAAGTTCAGCTCCCAGTCCTGGGCGCGGATGAACTCCACGTTGTAGCCGCCCTGCCGCTCCAGCGCCTCGCGCCGGAACACGCCCAGGTACACGGTCTCGGCGGGGCCCGCCTCGCCGCCGGTGTGGAAGGCTGCGTTGCCCACGCCGATCTTCGAGGTCATCGCGGCGGCGACGGCGCGCTCCCAGTCGTTCTCGCCCTCGGCGTGCATGACGCCGCCGACGTTCTGCGCGCCGGTCTCCTCCAGGAGGCGTACGGCGGTGGCGATGTAGTTCGGGGAGAGCATCCCGTGGCCGTCGACGCGGACCACGACCGGATGGCGTGAGGCCTTGATCGCCGCGTTGAGGGCGGCCGGGGTGCGGCCGGTCGGATTGGGCACGGTGCGCACCCGCGGGTCCTCGGCGACGAGTTCGGCGGCGATCTCGTCCGTGCGGTCCGTGGACGGACCGAGGGCGATCACGACCTCCATCTCGCCGGCGTACTCCTGGGCGAGGATCGCGCGGACCGCGCCGCGCAGATGCCGCTCCTCGTTGAGGACGGGCATGATCACGGAGACGGCCGGGGGCCGCACGTCGGGATTGGCGTTCATAGGAGCCTCACGTTACCGCGAACGGGGGACACGGTTGCGCGTGCCGGGGTGCTGTGCGCGGGGCCGCAGATCGTATCGGCCTACGGTGCTCACGATTCCACGCTCGGCCGTCGTCCGGAGGTGCCCCCTTGCCCACGCCGCCGCGCTCCCCCCGGCCCCGAACCCCCGACCGGCGCCCGCCCGCGCCCCCGCGCCGCCGGCCGCGCTGGGTCATGCGCACCGTCACCGCGCTGTCGGTCGTGGTGCTCGCGTCCGCCGGGATCGGGCACGCGGTGCTCAGCGGGCTCGACGACGACATCGCACGGGTCGACCCGTTCCGCGACATGAAGAACCGGCCGCGGGCCGGGCACGGCATGAACATCCTGCTGGTCGGCACGGACGGACGGGACAGCGTCGGCGAGGAGGAGCGGGAGAAGTACCGGCTCGGCGGGGCGCCCTGCCACTGCACGGACACGATCATGATCGTGCACATCTCGGAGGACCGGGACCGCGCCAGCGTCGTCAGCCTGCCCCGCGACTCCTACGCCGAGACGCCCCCGCACACCGACCGGGTCAGCGGGCAGCAGCACAAGGGGCATCCACTGAAGCTGAACGCGGCGTACGCGGAGGGCGGGCCGCAGCTCACCGTGCGCACGGTGGAGAAGATGACCCGGGTGAAGATCGACCACTACCTGGAGGTCGACTTCGCCAGCTTCATGAAGACCGTCGACGTCGTCGGCGGTGTGGAGATCTGCACCGACCAGCGGCTGAGGGACAGCCGCAGCGGGCTCGACCTGCCCGCGGGCCGGCACACCCTCAAGGGCGGCGAGGCCCTGCAGTACGTCCGCGCCCGGCACGTCGACGGGGGCTCCGACCTCAGCCGGACGAGGCGGCAGCAGCACTTCCTCGCGGCGCTGGTGGAGCGGGCCACCTCGTCCGGGATCCTGCTGAACCCGATGAGGTTCCGGGACGTCACCCGCGCGGTGCTCGGCTCGGTCCGCGCGGACGAGGGGTTCGGCACCGGTGAACTGCTCGACCTGGGGCGGGCGATGCGGAACTTCTCACCGTCGTCGTCGGAGTTCACCACCGTGCCCGTGGTGACGCCGGGCCCTGTGGTGAAGGGCATCGGCTCGACGCTGAAGTGGGACCCGGAGAAGTCCGAGCGCATCTTCGACGCGCTCCGCCGCGACCGGCCGCTGTCCGCGCGGCCCTCGTCCGGCGCGGCCCTGCGGGTGCCGGTCGACCCGAAGCGGATCCGCGTGCAGGTCGAGAACGGCACCCGCACGTCCGGTCTCGGCCGGCGCGTGGACGCGGCCCTGGCGGCGACCGGCTTCGACACCACCGAGGCCCCCGTCAACGCCGCCCGTCAGGACCACACGCGCACGGTCGTCGCCTACGATCCCCGCTGGGACCGCTCGGCGAAGTCCCTCGCGGCGGCGCTCCCCGGCAGCGAACTCCGCCCGGTCATCGGCCAGGGCCCCACCCTGAAGGTCGTCGCGGGCACCGACTTCGAGAAGGTCCGCAAGGTGCGCCCCCGGGACCCGGGCCAGGGAGAGTTCGGAGTGGTCCGCGGCGACGAGGTCACCTGCGGCTGAGCCGCAGGCCGGCGGGCTGCCGCACCCGGGCTCCGGGCGGGCGCGTCAGTCCTCGAAGCCCTCCGCCGCGCGCTTCTCGCGGAGGTCCAGGATCGCCCGGCGGCGGGCCAGGCGGTGGGTGCGGCGGATCTGGGCCTCCTGGCAGCGGCGGCGGTCCTGCTCGGTCTCCGGGACGACCGGCGGCACCCGGCGCGGCTTGCCGTCGGCGTCGACGGCGGTGAACACGAGGTAGGCGGAGCCGACGTGCGTGGCCGGGGCGGACTCGTTCCAGCGCTCGGCCAGGACCCGCACCCCGACCTCCATCGAGGTCCGGCCGGTCCAGTTGACCTGGGCCTTGACGTGAACAAGATCACCCACGCGGACCGGCTCGAGGAACGCCATCTCGTCCATGGAGGCCGTCACGGCCGGTCCTCCGGAGTGGCGGCCGGCGACGGCGCCCGCCGCGTCGTCGACCAGTTTCATGATCACCCCACCGTGCACGGTGCCCAGGAGATTGGTGTCGCTGTGGGTCATGATGTGGCTGAGGGTGGTGCGGGACGCCGAGACGGGCTTGCCCGGGATCTCCGGACTGTCCGTCTGCGCGGCAGGGGCCTGGTCTGTCATGGCATCCACCTTATGCCGAGGTGACGACCAGCGGTTTTGTGTCAGCTTCGCAACAGCGCGGTCCTGATTTCCGACGACCCGGGTATGGCCGCCCGTCCGGACCTGCACACTGTCTGCCATGAATGATTGGCCCGAGGCATGGTCCGACGACAACCGCGGCCGCCGCTACGGACGCGGGAGCGCGAGCGCACAGCCCGAGAGCGCCCGTGTCATGCGGCAGGTCCGGCGCGGACAGCCCACCCCTCCCGGGCAGGGCGCCCACGGCTCGGTTCCGCAGCAGCCCGGCTACGTCGACGGCCAGGGCCACGGCGGCGGCTACGACAGCGGCTACAACACCGGCCAGGTGTACGGCGCGGGCGGACGCGGCGGCGGTGACGGCCACGGCCCGCAGCGCCCCGCGCCGGACTGGCGACGCCGTGTCAAGTGGACGGCCATCACCCTGGTGACCGTGGTGTTCGTCACCACCGTCGCCACCTACTTCTGGGCCGACTCCAAGCTCAACCGCGAGGTCGACCTGTCGAAGGTGATCGAGCGGCCCGAGAAGGGCGAGGGCACCAACTACCTCATCGTCGGCTCCGACAGCCGCGAGGGCCTGTCCGCCGAGGACAAGAAGCGGCTGCGCACCGGCTCCTCCGAGGGCAAGCGCACGGACTCGATGATGATCCTGCACACCGGGGACAACGGTTCGACCCTCATATCGCTCCCCCGCGACTCCAACGTGGAGATCCCCACCTTCAAGGGCTCCGACTCCGGGAAGGTCTACCAGGGCACCGGCCGCCAGGTGAAGCTGAACGCCGCGTACGCCGAGGACGGCCCCGAACTGCTGGTCCGCACCGTCGAGTTCAACACCGGCCTGTACATCGACCACTACGTGGAGATCGGCTTCGCCGGCTTCGCGAACATCGTGGACGCGCTCGGCGGCGTGGAGATCGACATCCCGCAGGACATCAAGGACACCAAGTCCGGCGCCGACCTCAAGAAGGGCAAGCAGACCCTGGACGGCGAGGAGGCGCTCGCCTTCGTCCGCACCCGCTACGCGCTCGCCGGCTCCGACCTGGACCGCACCAAGAACCAGCAGAAGTTCCTGTCCGCCCTGGCCGACCAGGCGGCCACCCCCGGCACCGTGCTCAACCCGTTCAGGCTCTACCCGACCCTGGGCGCGGGCCTGGACTCCCTGATCGTCGACGAGGACATGGGCCTGTTCGACCTGGCCGACATGTTCTGGTCGATGAAGGGCGTCAGCGGCGGCGAGGGCACGTCGATGAACATGCCGGTCTCCGGGTCCAGCGGCGGCAACCTGCTGTGGGACAAGGAGAAGGTGAAGCAGCTGGTCGACCAGTTGAACAACGACGAGAAGGTCACCGTCAAGGGCGACTGACGCCTCCGCCGGTCACCGTGACGAGGGCACCCCCGCGGGGGTGCCCTCGCGCGTGTCCGGCGCGTCCGTCACATCGGGGCGCCCGCCATCGCACGGCACATCTCGGAGCAGCGGCGGCAGGACTCGGCGCACCGCGTCATCCGCTCGTCGTCCGGCATCGACATGCACGCCTCGGCGCACAGGTCGCAGGCCTGCGCGCACATCATGCACATCTCGTTCGCCAGCGGCGAGCGGCGCATCATCATGTCCGCGCAGATGCGGGTCATCTCCGAACAGTCCAGGAGCGCCCGCATGATCCGCGTCTGGGCCTCGCCGCCCGTCTGCAGACACGCGCTCATGGTCTCCTCGCACACGCCGTGGCAGGCCATGCACGCCTGTACGCAGTCCTGCATCTCCTTGCTCAGCGGTTCCGTGGCCGGCTGCTGCTGGGTCATGGTTCCTCCCGGGGGACGGCGGGGACCGTCGTTCGGCTCCCGCACCTCCCGTCCTACGCCCCTGTGTCCATGACCACCACAGGACGCCGCTTGGCCGGGCCGGGAGCGGCAAGAAGGGGGAGGGCGCCCCTGACCACGGCGCCGAGGGGGAGGCCGGCAGACACCCAGGGGAGAGGGACGTGACACCACAGACGGAGCGGAAACGGCTGCGCAGACGGCTGGAACGGCTCATCGGCATCGCGGCGACCGAGGGCAACGAACTCGTGCCGCTGCGCAACGGCGACCAGATCTTCCCCGCGATGCTGGAGGCGGTCCGCGCCGCGGAGCACACGGTCGACATGATGACGTTCGTCTACTGGCGGGGCGACATCGCGCGGGAGTTCGCCGAGGCGCTGGCCGACCGGGCCCGCGCGGGCGTCCGCGTGCGCCTGCTGCTGGACGGCTTCGGCGCCAGGGAGATAGAGCCGGAGCTGCTGAAGGCGATGGAGGACGCCGGTGTGCACGTGGCGTGGTTCCGCAAGCCCACCCGGCTGTCGCCGATGCGGCAGAACCACCGTTGCCACCGCAAGGTGCTGGTCACCGACGAGCACACCGCCTTCACCGGCGGGGTCGGCATCGCGCAGGAGTGGTGCGGCGACGCCCGCAACCCCGACGAGTGGCGCGACACCCACGTCCGGGTCCGCGGCCCGGCCGTGGACGGCATCGCGGCGGCCTTCGCGCAGAACTGGGCCGAGTGCCACGACGAGCTGTACGACGCGTGCGACCGCTTCACCTCGCAGGAGCAGCCCGGCAACGCCACGGTCCAGGTGGTGCGGGGCTCGGCCAGCTTCGGCTGGCAGGACATGCAGACCCTGCTGCGCGTGGTGATCACCTCGGCGCGGGAGCGGTTCCGGCTGTCCACGGCGTACTTCGCGCCCGACGCCTACTTCGTCGACCTGCTGGCGGCCGCCGCCCGCCGGGGCGTCGAGGTGGAGATCCTGCTGCCCGGGCCGCACACCGACCAGCGCGCCTGCCTGCTCGCCGGGCGGCAGCACTACCAGACGCTGGTGGACGCGGGTGTGGAGGTGCGGGAGTACCAGCCGACCATGCTCCACACGAAGATCATCACGGTGGACGGCGTCTGCTCCCTGATCGGCTCCACCAACTTCAACCGCCGCTCCCTGGAGCACGACGAGGAGGTCATGCTGGCCGTCCTCGACGAGGACTTCACCGCCCGGCTCGACGCCGACTTCGACGCCGACCGCAAGCAGAGCGAGCCGATCGACCCGGCCCGCTGGAGGCGCCGCCCGCTGGGCGCGCGTCTCGCGGAGGCGGCGGTCACCCCGATCCGGCGTTTCCTCTGAACCGGCGGCGATGAGTTCCCCCCGCCCGGGGAGTCCCCCCACTGTCACCCGACCGTCAGGAGGGACAGTGACTCAGCTGCTGCGCGTACAGAACTTCAGCGTCTCGGCCGACGGGGTCGGCGCGGGCGAGGACCAGAGCCTGGAGCGCCCCTTCGGCCATGTGGACCCCGGGGCGCTGTTCGCCTGGGCGACCGCGACCGCGACCGCGAGCCGGCCGGGCCGCACCGCCCCCGGCGGGACCCGGGGCCTCGACGACTGCTTCACCCGTGACTTCTCCCACGGCATCGGCGCGGAGATCATGGGACGCAACAAGTTCGGGCCCCAGCGCGGGCCCTGGCAGGACCACGAGTGGCGGGGCTGGTGGGGGGGGACGAGCCCCCGTTCCACACGCCGGTGTTCGTGATGACCCCCGGCGTCCGAGCGGGACCGAGGGGGGAGGCCGGCGTCAGCCGGGCCCCTTTCCCAGGGGTCACCCGACACGTGTACGACAACAGCCCCCGGCGCGACGCCGGGGGCTGGGTCGTTCGTGCGGGTCAGTGGCTGTTCCCAGCCCGGCGTCCGCCCGGGACTCCCCCGGCGTGGCGCCCGGGGACGGCCCCGGCCGGGCCGCGCCGGGCAGAAGGCCGAGGGGGTCCCTCCGGACCTCCGGAACAACTTCTGGCCTGGAGGAACCCTGCTAGGGAAGGTTCCTGGCCATGACGATCCGCTGGACCTGATTGGTGCCTTCGTAGATCTGCGTGCTTTACAGTCCATACGGCTGTGACCTGCACGAATACCCCTCCCAGAGGGAGCCTCCCCAGCACTTCCCCATGATCATCAAGAGTCTGCCCAGGTGGGACCGGCCGCAGCAGAGGCACAGCCGGAAGGGCAGTGGACGAGCAGGCACGCGGGAGGTTACACGGTTTCCTGTTCCGTCAACCGTGATCGCTTGACCCGCACGCCCGGCCCTCGGGAGCATCGCCCCAGAGTGAGGCACTGGCAGCGGCATGGGAGGGGAACCCAGACCATGAAGGTCACCAAGCTGGTCAGCACGTGCGACATCAAGGACTGTCCGACGATCTACGCGACGGATCGCGGCACCTTCCTGGTGCAGGGCGAGACGCCGACCGACCACGGGCTTCAGATTCCCGCTAACGAAACCCTGGTCGAGATCCCGATGGAACTGCTCCAGAAGGCCGTCCGTGACAACCTCATCTAAGACCCTCGGCGACCTCTTCGACTCGTTCGAGCGTGAGGCTTTCCGCCTAGAGACCCTGGACGACTACAGCAAGTCCGGGAACGTCGACGCATATCACGCCTACCTGGCCGGAGAGCCGCAGCCGGATGACTACAACGCCGGGTGGGTGGAGGAACTGCGCTCGCACACCGAAAACGGGAAGCGGGTCTATAGAGTGCACATTCTGTCGCGCCCACTCACGGACTATCTTTGCTTCGAACTCGGGTGGGGCTACCGGAAGAACATGACCGGGGGCGAAGAGTTTTTCATCCTCGACATCACCGACAAACCAAATCCCCTGCCCGGCGTTCCGGACTTCTGGTGCTTCGACTTGGAGTCCGTGGCCGTGATGAACTACGACGGGGCAGGAAAGTACCTGGGTTCACAGGTGCTGGAATCAGACCGGGCGGCGGAGTTCACCAGGTACCGTGACACGGCACTTGCGCACGCAGAACCATTCACCGAATGGTGGGACAAGTACGGGGCGTGAACAGAGCACAGATTGGGGCCGCGCTGCGGGCGCTGCGAATAGCATCCGGAAAGGAAGCCAAGGCAGTGGCCCGCAGCGCCCTCATGTCTCCGTCCAAGCTGTCCAAGATCGAGAATGCCAAGCTCGCACCGAGCGCCACGGACGTTGAACGCATCCTGACCGCCATCGGCGTCTCAGATGAGGTCAAGGACGAGTACACGGAGGCCGCCCGAGCATCGGCGACGGAAGCGACAGCGTGGCGGCTACTGAAGCGCATCGGCGTCCACAAAGGGCAGCAAGCCGCCAAGGCCCTGGAAGCCCAGATGTCGACGCTGCGGCTCTTTCAACCGGCCCTAGTCCCCGGCCTGCTTCAAACCCCCGAGTACATCCGCGCCGTTCTGAGACGGCACAACCTGAGTGAAGACGCCCTCACACGCACGATCAACGGAAGACTTGAACGGCAAGCGGTTCTCTATGACAGCACGAAATCACTTCAGTTCGTCATCACGGAACCCGTGCTGAGGTGGAGAATTGTCCCCCCGCAGATGATGGCGGCGCAACTCGACCGCATCGCCTCCATATCTCGCCTGCCTCACGTGGATATTCGGGTGGTGCCACTGGCGATTCAGCAGCACGACATCGCCAACCACGCGTTCGTCATTCGCGATGACCACATGGTGACGATAGAGACCGTGCACGCTGAAGTCGTCGTTACGGACCCAAGAGACGTTGGACTGTACGTAGATAAGTTCGACGGGTTCGCAGCCGTAGCTCTGTCAGGCGCCAGAATGCGGGGCTTGCTCGAAGACATCCGAAACAACTTTTTGCGAGAACAGGAAACAGCCTAGAGGCACGCCCCCGGCCAGCCGAAGATGGCGTCATGGGGAGCGAAGAGAGAACTTCCGATCCAGAGTCGACCGCATCGGCAATCAGCGTGATGATGGGGCCAAGTGAGCCGTCTCCTAAGCCTGGTTGCCGTACCTGCCTCTCACTATCGGTCGGTCGCGAGAACGCGCGATCCGCAGGGGACCACAGCGGGGTTTCAGACTGTCGGTAACGGCGCAATCGTGGACCAGAGGCAGCGGATGAAAAGTGGACCGCTTGTCAGTTGATGTTGGTCATTCCCTGGTGTTGGCGGCGGGGACCCGTCCGAGGTCGCGGCCGCGCATGCGGTAGCTGTCTCCCTTGAGGGAGACGACTTCGGCGTGGTGGACGAGGCGGTCGATCATGGCGGCGGCGACGGTGTCGTCGCCGAAGACCTCGCCCCAGCGGCCGAAGGGTTTGTTGCTGGTCACGATGACCGAGGCCCGCTCGTAGCGGCCCGAGATGAACTGGAAGAACAGGTTCGCGGCCTCGGGCTCGAAGGGGATGTAGCCGACCTCGTCGACGATGATCAGCGGGATCCGGCCGAGCCGGACCAGCTCGTCGTCCAGGCGGCCGGTCTCGTGGGCCTTCGCGAGGCGGGCGACCCACTCGGCGGCGGTCGCGAACGCGACCCGGTGACCGGCCTGACAGGCCCGGATCCCCAGACCCGTGGCCAGGTGCGTCTTGCCCGTGCCGGGCGGGCCGAGGAAGATCACGTTCTCCTTGCCCGCGACGAAGTCGAGGGTGCCCAGGTGGGTGATCGTCTCCCGTTTCACCGACCGCTGGTGCTCGAAGTCGAAGTCCTCGAGCGACTTGCGGGAAGGGAACCGGGCCGCGCGGATGCGGCTCTCGGCGCCGTGCGCGTCGCGGGCGGCGACCTCCCGCTGCAGACAGGCCGCCAGATACTCCTCGAAGCCCCACTGCTCGGCCTTCGCCCGCTCCGCCAGCCGGGAGGCTGCCTCCCGCAGGGCCGGGGCTTTGAGGACCCGGGTCAGATAGGCCAGTTCGGAGGTGACGTCCCGGCCTGACGAGGTGGCCGTGGTGGTGGTCATGCGATCTCCTCCTCCTTGCCGAGGCCGCCCTCGATGACGCCGAAGATCCGGTCGTAGGTGTCCAGCGACCGCTGTTCGACCTCGACCTCACCGTCGTCGGCGGCGGGTTCCTTGCAGGCCGCCAGGCGGGCGGCGCCGGCCGCCGCGGAGTGGGCGGGGTCGGTGATGCTCTGGTGGCGGGCCCAGCAGCGGACGTGCCGGGCGACCTCGGTGCCCTCGCAGAACACCAGGACCTCGTCCAGGCCGGCCTTGACCTCGATCCGGCGGCCGATGGCGAGAGGGTGGACGGAGTAGTCGCAGGTGTCGACACGGACGTAGTGGTCGCGCGGCAGCCGCAGCGACGTGCGCCACCAGCCCGGCGGATCGACCGGCGGCAAGGGCAGCATCCCCGCCCGATCCGCGTCGATGCGGTCGACGGGACGCGCCTGCAGAGTGCGGTGGACCCGGCGGTTCGCCCGCCGCAGCCAGTCCTCCAGCTGAATGTTGAAGTCGGTCGGCGAGGCGAACACCCGCCCGGGCAGGAACGAGGTCTCCAGATAGCCGTTGGCCCGCTCGACCAGGCCCTTCGCCTCCGGATCACCCGGACGGCACTGGATGATCCGGATTCCCAGCAGTCCGGCGAACGCGGCGAAGTCCTCCGTCAGCCGCGGCCGCCCGCCCCGCCAGGAACCGACCGCACCCTCGTTGTCCCAGACCAAAGCCCTGGGAACCGCTCCGAGCCCTGACAGCAGCCGCCAGTGCCCCGCGATCAGATCCGCAGCCGACCGGGTCGGCAGCATCCTCGCCATGATCCAGCGCGAGTAACCGCTGACCATCACCAGGACCGGTGGGCTGCCGGTCTGCCCGAACCCCAGCGGAATCTCCGCCGACGGGAACCACAGATCGCACTGGACCAGCTCACCCGGCTCATAAGCCGTCCTGGACGCCGGGTCCGCCGGAACATAGTCCCGGCGCAGGTCCCGCAGCCGGTCCCGCAGGACCGTCATCCCCCGCTGCCAGCCAATCCGCTCGGCCACCACCGTTGCCGGCATGTCCGGCCAGACCTCGAGCAGTTCCCTGATCCTCGGCTCGACCTCATCCACGACCGATCCCTTCGAGGCCCGCTCGTACTTCGGCGGCCGGTCACTGGACACCGCCCGCCGCACCGTCGTCCGCGAGATCCCGAGCTTCCGAGCAATCGCTCTGATCGGCATGCCCTCGGACCGGTGCAACCGGCGGATCTCCGCCCAGTCCTCCACGCTGATCACCCTTCCTCCCTGCCTGGCTCAACGAGCCAGACGGTTCAGACGGGCCACTTTTCATCCGTTGGAGGTGGCACGTTTTCAGGCGTTGCCGACATCAGACGGCAACGTGAGGCTCCGCCGCCACCAAGCGGAGGCGCACGAGTGACGCGCAGGGGAGCAGCGCAGCGGCTGTTCACTGACCGACCGCTGATGACGATGCGCGTTTCCCGTGACTCCGGGCGAACGTGGGAGCCCGAGCGGGCAGTGTCGGCGAGCGACGATCTGGCACCTCTGATGACTTCAACGGGGCCGCCGTGCAAGTGCGCGCGGTGCGCCGAGTCCGGCAAGCGTTCCGACCGCTGAAGCGCGGCTCTCCCCCTTTGACTCCCGCCCATACGGGCGGCGGCGGTCAGCTATGGCCGCGATTAGTTAGCAGGAAGGTGCAGTGATGCTGAACGGAACCGACCTATACGCGCTCGACGTCAACGGGGCCTCGTTCGTGAAGGCGTGTGGCGGCCCCTGCACCGAAGGGTGCGTGACCCTGGCCCGAATCGGTGACGACGCCTGGGCCCTGGGTGACAGCAAGCGGCCGGACGCGCAGCCGCTGCGGTTCACCACGGAGGAGCTGGACGCGGCCGGGATCGACCCGGCGCGGTTCGGTCTGAACGTCTGACCCTCCGCCCTCGCCAACCGGCCCGGCCTCCCCTCCACACAAGCCGGGCCGGTTGGTCCCGCAACCCCCACCATCGAACGGGAATCGACTGGTGCACCACCATCACGGCTATCTGTGGGTCGGCCCGAGAGAACGCTTCGACCAAGAAGCCCTACGGCGGCCCCCGCACCCCGAGCCGCCCCCACCCGGCAGCAAGCCCGAACTGATCCAGCGCTACCGAGAGGTGACCGCGGAGTTCCCCACCTCTGATCTGCCACCGCTGGAAACGGCGTACTGGCTCATCAAGCCCCGTTCGTTAGTTCGTGACACCTGGGATGAAGGCAAGGAAGCAGCGGGATGGATCGGGGAACGGCTGACTGATTTCGCGCCCCGGTTCGCCTCTGAGCGTGACCGGGACACAACCCGCCTGGCCCGACTGGTGAGCGCTGCTGCTGAGCGACTGCACTCGGGTACGGATGTGTCCTACGGCTTCTATCTGGAGCGCCCCTCGTATCTGTCCCTGGCAGTGGTGACGTGCTCCCCGAATCGCTCGATGCCTGAACTGCCCTGCCCAATCGCGTAGTCGAAGCAACAAAAGAAGCCCCGGCCGACGTGGCCGGGGCTTCTGTCGTTGGTCACAGCAGGGCGCGGAAAGGGTTGAAGTCTGTGAGCGGTTCCGGCCCCTTCGGTTGCTGCTCGGCCTGAGAGGCGGCCTGCTTGGGTTCCACACGGTAGGCGTCCAGGCGGACGACCCGAGCACGGTTCTGCTCACGCTCCGCGCTGGCCGGCTGCGCCTCCGCGTGACGGAAGCGTCCCGGTTCTTGTTGCTGTAGGTGCGGGCCGGCTGCGGCGCAGCGTGACGACGGGAAGTGTCATCACGGAGTGAGAAGACGGTGGCCGGTCGGCCGGTCTTCCCCGCCCGTTCCACGGTGACGACGATTCCGGCCAGTGCCTTGACCTCAGCGGCCGTCGCCCCCACGTACGGGAGCACCTGGGAGGAAGTGGCCCGTCCGCCGTGCATTTCGATCCGGGCCCGGACCTTGTCCTCAAGACTCAGCGGCTGCCGCTTCACCTTTGGGGAGGTTGCTCCCTTGGTGATACGGACGGCGTCCTGGACAGACCTGCGCACGAGGGTGAACGCCGCTGACAGCGTCTCTTCCGTGATGTGCTCCGAGCACTCGGACGCTGCCAGGCAGGCCGCAACTCGGAGTGTCTGTTCTGCCGTCCTCTCGATGAACACCGCCTGCCCCTCGGGCAGGGCCTCGCCCAGGATGCGGGCGTAGCGGCGCGCGATCCGCCACAACGGCCGGGCATCCTCCGCGAGCGTGATCACACGCGGCCGGGCTGTGGCCCAACCGTAGGCGTCGGCAAGGTTCCGTCCGTCCACCTCAGGCAGGCTTACCCGGTCGTCATCCAGTAGCGGGACCGAACCGAGCAGGAAGGGAAGGATGCGGTTGTACGAACCGCCCGCCGCTTCCGACTCGCCCACGTACCTGGTCCAGTGCCGGGTGCGGCCTGCGGCTGGGTGAGGCCATCGCGGTGTCCCGCGATCAAATCGACTTCAAGGCCGAGACGCTTCGCGTCGACTTCCAGATTGCGGAGGACGGAGACACCGCATCGGGGAAGAACAGCGCGATCCAGCGTCGGCACATCAAGGCTCGTGACGAAGGCGAGCCAGGGCGTTCCGTCCCCCTCCCGCCGAACGTCGCGTTCGAGCTTCGGCGGCACATCAAGAACCACGGCGTATGGGGGCCGGAACGGCTCCTCTTCCCCAACGTGACGAGGACTGGCTACCTCTACGCGTCGTACTTCTACCCGAAGATCTGGATGGAGGCTCTGGGCAAGGGACAGGTGAAGTACTGCAAGGCTCACTCGCTCCGGCACTACTACGGGTCGCGACTGCTGTACGCCGGAGTCCCCGAGAACGACGTGGCCGACTGGATGGGCCACAGCAGCACTGACGTGCTCAGGGAGCACTACCACTACATCTTCGAAGGGGCCGAGCAGCGCGGCCGTGCAGCCATCGCAACCATGCTGACGCCCGGCGCTGACGACCCTACGGAGGTGTCAGAGGTCGCCTGATCCGCATTCGACAACAACCCCCGGCGTCACGCCGGGGGCTGTGTTGTTTGTGCAGGTCAGTGGCTGTTTTCAGCCCGACATCTGCCCAGGATTCCCCCAGCATGACGCCCAGGAACGGCCCTGACCGGGCCGCAACGGGCAGAAAGCCGAGGGGGTCCCTCCGGACGTTCGAAACAGCTTCTGACCTGCAAAAACCCTGCTAGGGAAGGTTCCTTGCCATCACGATCCGCTGGACTTGGTTCGTGCCCTCATAAATCTGCGTGATCTTCGCGTCGCGCATCATCCGCTCGACCGGGTAGTCGCGGGTGTAGCCGTAGCCGCCGAGGAGCTGGACGGCGTCCGTGGTGACCTCCATGGCGACGTCGGAGGCGAAGCACTTGGCGGCGGCGCCCTGGAAGGTCAGGTCGCTGTCGCCCCGCTCCGACTTGGCCGCGGCGGCGTAGGTGAGCTGGCGGGCGGCCTCGATCTTCATGGCCATGTCGGCGAGCATGAACTGCACGCCCTGGAAGTCGGCGACCGGCTTGCCGAACTGCTTGCGCTCCTTGACGTAGCCCTTGGCGTAGTCGAGGGCGCCCTGGGCGATGCCGAGGGCCTGGGCGGCGATGGTGATGCGGGTGTGGTCCAGGGTGCGCATCGCGGTGGCGAAGCCCGTGCCCTCCTCGCCGATCATGCGGTCGGCGGGGATGCGGACGTTGTCCAGGTAGACCTCGCGGGTGGGTGAGCCCTTGATGCCGAGCTTCTTCTCCGGCGCGCCGAAGGAGACGCCCTCGTCGGACTTCTCCACGACGAAGGCGGAGATGCCCTTGGAGCGCTTCTCCGGATCGGTGACGGCCATCACCGTGTAGAACTCGGACTCGCCGGCGTTGGTGATCCAGCGCTTCACGCCGTTGAGCACCCAGAAGTCGCCGTCGCGGACGGCGCGGGTCTTCATGCCGGCGGCGTCGGAACCGGCGTCCGGCTCGGACAGGCAGTACGAGAACATCGCCTCGCCCTTGGCGAGCGGGGCCATGTACTTCTTCTTCAGCGCCTCGGAGCCGGAGAGGATGACCGGCAGCGAGCCCAGCTTGTTCACGGCGGGGATGAGGGAGGAGGACGCGCAGACGCGGGCCACCTCCTCGATCACGATGACCGTGGCGAGGGCGTCCGCGCCGGCGCCGCCGTACTCCTCGGGGACGTGGACGGCGTGCAGGTCGTTGGCGACGAGCGCGTCGAGGGCCTCGCGGGGGAAGCGGGCCTCCTCGTCCACCGCGGCGGCGTGCGGCGCGATCTTCGCCTCGGCCAGCGAGCGGACGGCGTCGCGGAGCATGTCGTGCTCCTCGGACGGGCGGTACAGGTCGAAGTCAGCCGATCCGGCCAAGGTCTCTCACGCTCCAAAACACTGCGATGCTGATCACGCTAACTACCGTTAAGTAACTCAAATGTTAGCCCTCCCCGGGGGCCGTGAACAGGTGAGCTGGGCGACAGCCGGGCGGCCGCCGGTCAGGGCGGACGCGGACGCCCCGGATATGCTCGGGCGCGCACGTGCCTGCCGCAGACCCCTGGAGCACCCCCATGGCCCTCAAGATCACCGTGATCGGCACCGGTTATCTCGGCGCGACCCACGCGGCGGCCATGGCGGAGCTGGGCTTCGAGGTGCTGGGCCTCGACGTGGTCCCGGAGAAGATCGACAAGCTGCGCCGGGGCGAGGTCCCGATGTACGAGCCGGGGCTCGAGGAGCTGCTGCGCCGGCACGTGGCGGGGATCGAGGGCTCGACCGGCCGGCTGCGGTTCACCATGGACTGGGCCGAGCTGGGCGAGTTCGGCGACGTCCACTTCGTCTGCGTGAACACCCCGCAGCGGCACGGCGAGTACGCCTGCGACATGTCGTACGTCGACGCGGCGATCGCCTCGCTCGCCCCGCACCTGAAGGGCCCCGCGCTGGTCGTGGGCAAGTCGACGGTGCCCGTCGGGTCGGCCGACCGGCTGGCCGCCTACCTCGCCGAGCACGCGCCGGCCGGGGCGGACGCGGAGCTGGCCTGGAACCCGGAGTTCCTGCGCGAGGGGTTCGCCGTGCGGGACACGCTGCACCCGGACCGGATCGTGGTGGGCGTGCGCAGCGAGCGGTCGGAGAAGCTGCTGCGCGAGGTGTACGCCACGCCGGTCGAGGAGGGCACGCCGTTCGTGGTGACGGACTTCCCGACGGCGGAGCTGGTGAAGACGTCCGCGAACTCCTTCCTGGCCACCAAGATCTCGTTCATCAACGCGATGGCGGAGCTGTGCGAGGCCACCGGCGGGGACGTCGCCAAGCTGGCGGAGGCGATCGGGTACGACGACCGGATCGGCCGGAAGTTCCTGCGGGCCGGCATCGGCTTCGGCGGCGGGTGTCTGCCGAAGGACATCCGGGCGTTCATGGCGCGCGCCGGCGAGCTGGGCGCGGACCAGGCGCTGACGTTCCTGCGCGAGATCGACTCGATCAACATGCGCCAGCGCGGCCGGATGGTGGAGCTGACCCGGCAGGAGCTGGGGGGCGGGCCGTTCCTCGGCAAGCGGGTGGCGGTGCTGGGCGCGACCTTCAAGCCGGACTCGGACGACGTCCGTGACTCGCCGGCGCTGAACGTGGCGGGGCAGATCCACCTCCAGGGCGGCCAGGTGACGGTCTACGACCCGAAGGGCATGGACAACGCCCGCCGGCTGTTCCCGACCCTCGGGTACGCCGGCTCGGCGCTGGAGGCGGTGCGCGGCGCCCATGCCGTGCTGCATCTGACGGAGTGGCGGGAGTTCCGCGAGCTGGACCCGGCGGAGCTGGGCGAGGCGGCGGCCGAGCGGGTGGTGCTGGACGGGCGCAACGCGCTCGACGCGGAGGCGTGGCGGCGGGCCGGCTGGCGCTTCCGGGCGATGGGACGTCCCGGGGCCTGACGCACCCGCCCGGGGTCCGGCGGACACAGGCGACGCCGGTTCGGCCGAGGCTCAGTCGGCCGAACCGGCGTCGTGTCGCATTCTGCCCCAACGGGCGCGGCCGTGGCGGGACTACCCCTGCTTCGCCCGGTACCGGCGCATCTTCGCGCGGGCCCCGCACACCTGCATGGAGCACCAGCGGCCGCGTCCGCCGGGGCTGCGGTCGTAGTAGGCCCAGTGGCAGTCGGGGGACTCACAGGCCTTGAGGCGCTGCCAGGTGCCCGCCGTGAGCGCCTCGGCGACGGCGGCGGCGACCCGGCCGAGCAGCGGTCCCTCGTCGACGGGCGCGAGGGCGGCCGAGCCGTCTGCGGGGTCGACGGCGACCACCAGGGGCGCGCGGGCGAGCAGGTCGCCGAGCGGGACGACCGGGCGGTGGGCGGGGTGGCCGGCGTGCGCGAGCAGGGTGGCCCGCAGCGACTCGCGCAGGACGCGGGCGTCGTCGACGGCGTCCTCGGTGAGCCCGAGGGGCGCGCGGCCCCCGGGGGTGTCCAGCGCGTCGTCCCCGGTGGCGAGGTCCACCGTGTTGACCAGATCCTGGATCAGGGCCAGCCGCCCGGGCGGGGCCGCTCTCTCGCTCATGACGCGACGGTACCTCCCTCGATCCCCTTGCGACGTTACCGGTTATGGGGGAGCATGCGGTAACGGTTACCTGTAGACCGCTTCATGCGGTAACTCGAGGAGGCAGTCATGTCCGTAGCCAAGGTGGGCGCCGTCGTCCTGGACTGTCCGGACCCGCGCGCGCTGGCCGGTTTCTACGCCGAGGTCGTGGGCGGCACGGTGGACGGCGAGGGCGACTGGGTGAACGTGGAGGTGCCCGGCGGGCCGACGCTGTCCTTCCAGCGGGCCGGGGGGCACGTTCCGCCGCGGTGGCCGGCCGCGGACCGCTCCCAGCAGTTCCACCTCGACCTGACCGTCGAGGACCTGGACGCGGCCGAGAAGGAGGTCCTGGCGCTGGGCGCGAAGCCGCTGGACACGGAGGACCGTTCGCGCGGCTTCCGGGTTTACGCGGACCCGGCCGGGCACCCGTTCTGCCTGTGCGCCTGCTGAGACCAGGAGGGATACATGGCCCCCGTGGCACGACTGCGCAACGTCGTCCTGGACTGCCCCGACCCGGGTGAACTGGCCGTCTTCTACGCGGCCGTCGCCGGCGGCACGCCCGTGGCGGAGGACGAGGACTGGGTGGTCCTCCAGGTCCCCTCGGGCCCGCGGCTCGCCTTCCAGCGGGCCCCCGGGTTCACCCCGCCGGCCTGGCCGAGCGCCGACCACGACTCCCAGCAGTTCCACCTCGACTTCGACGCGGGCGGCACCTGGGAGGAGGTCGACGCGGCCGAGGAGAAGGTGCTGGCCCTCGGGGCGCGCGTCCTGGACCGCGAGGACGACACGTCCAAGGACTTCCGCGTCTACGCCGACCCGGCGGGCCACCCCTTCTGCCTGTGCCGCATCGAACAGCCGTAGGGCGGCGGCTCTGCCCGTGACCGGCGGCCCGGCGTCCTCGAGGCGACGGGCCGCTCCCCGGGCCGTGGCGGCCGACGGCGGACGAACCGCGTGACCGGTCGGGCCGGCCCCCGCCCGGCCGGAAACGGACGGTGAGGACCGGGCCCCGCCCGCGAAGGTCGAGCCGCCGGCATCTCGCCCGAGCAGGACCGGCCCAGCCCTCCGGGGGACGGGCCACCGGCGCCTCACCCGAGCAGGACCCGCCACCGGCACCGCGCCCGCACGGGCGCGGCTCAGCCCTCGAGGGCGGTGATCGTCGCCGTCGACGGCTTGCGGCGCTGCTGGGCGGTGTGCGCGGCGAAAGCCGCCGCGCGGAGCACCCGCTGGACGTTCCCCCAGGTCAGAAGGGCGACGTCGGACTCGTCCCAGCCGCGCCGGAGCAGCTCGGCGATCAGGCGCGGGTAGCAGGACGGGTCGCGCAGCTCCTGGGGGTGGGCGGTGCCGGTGTCGTAGGCGCCGGAGAGGCCGACGCAGTCCGGGCCGGCGAGGGTGCGGACGTGGTCGAGGTGGTCGGCGACGTCGCGGACGGTCGGCCCGGCCTGCTCGGCGGTGAACGGCACCAGGCACAGCCCCTTCGCCTCGCCCACCGCGGCGAGCAGGTCGTCGGGCAGGTTGGCCGGGTGCGGGCGCAGGTCGCGGGCGCCGGACCGGCTGAACAGCACCGGCGCCCTGGAGACGGTCAGGACACGGCGGACGGTCGGGGTGGAGGCGTGGGAGAGGTCGGCGACCATGCCGAGCCGGTTCATCTCGCGCACGACCTCCTCGCCGAAGCGGGTGAGCCCGGCGGGCCCCGCCCAGGAGGTGCCGGTGAGGGTGAGCACCCGCACGCCGAGCGTGTGCAGCGCGCGCAGGACGCTCAGGGAGTCGCCGAGGGCGGGCGCGCCGGCCGGCCCGAACAGCACGGCGACCCGGCCGCGGTTGCGGGCGTCGACGACTTCTCCGGCGGTGCGGGCGGGGCGCAGTCCCTCGTCGTGGGCGGCGACGACCGCCTGCGCCAGGTCGAGCTGTTCCAGGGTCGCGGCGAGCGCCCGGTCCCCGTCGTGGCCCTCGGGCAGGTGCAGCGACCAGAACACGGCGCCGACCTGCCCCTTGCGCAGCCGGGGCAGGTCCGCGTCGACGGCGCTCTCCCCCAGGTCGAGGTCGTACCAGGGCAGTCCGCGCAGCGTCCACGGCAGGCCGCTGTAGCCGTCGCAGACGGGGTGGGCGGCGAGGACGGCCCGGGCGCGGTCGAGGGGGGCGTCGTCCGGGTCGGAGACGGGCCGGTACTCCTCCGGCCCGACGACCACCGCCTCCTGCGGGTACGGCTCGTCGACACGGCCGACCTCGGCGGCGGTGTGCAGGTCGTCCTGGAGATCGGCCATCACGGGG
This sequence comes from Streptomyces sp. DSM 120436, assembly GCF_055778765.1. Lineage (NCBI taxonomy): Bacteria > Bacillati > Actinomycetota > Actinomycetes > Kitasatosporales > Streptomycetaceae > Streptomyces > Streptomyces sp. DSM 120436. Next base: position 681,092 of record NZ_JBSKBS010000001.1, read on the forward strand.
CTCCGTACGTCGTGACCTCGGCGGTACGGTCACGGTCGCACGGAGCCCCCTCCGGCTTCCTGGTGAACGCGGCGTTCGGGGTAAACCCGAGGGGCCCCGCGCCGTGTGGGCCGGTCAGCCGTCCAGCGCCTCGATGGTGGCGTGGGACGGCGCGCGCGTCGCGCGCAGGCCGCGGGCCACGTCCTCGGCGGCGCCCAGCACGCGGACCGCGTTCTGCCAGGTCAGCTTCGCCACGTCGGCGCGGGACCAGCCGCGGTCCAGCAGCTCCGCGATCAGCCGGGGGTAGCCGGAGACGTCGTCCAGGCCGTCGGGGGTGAAGGCCGTGCCGTCGTAGTCGCCGCCGATGCCGAGGTGGTCGACGCCGGCGACCTCGCGCATGTGGTCGAGGTGGTCGGCGACCGTGGCCACCGTGGCGACGGGGCGCGGGTGGGTCTCCTCGAAGGCGCGGTGCACCTTCATCGCCTCGGCGGTGGTGTCGAGGTGGTGGAAGCCGTGCGCGCGCATGTTCTCGTCGGCGGCGGCCGTCCAGTCGACGGCGGCCTGGAGCACGAACTTCGGCACGAACGTCACCATCGCGACACCGCCGTTGGCGGGCAGCCGCTCCAGCACGTCGTCGGGGACGTTCCGCGGGTGGTCGCAGACCGCGCGGGCCGAGGAGTGGGAGAAGATCACCGGCGCCGTGCTGGTGTCCAGCGCGTCCCGCATGGTGGTGGCGGCGACGTGGGAGAGGTCGACCAGCATGCCGAGCCGGTTCATCTCCCGCACCACCTCACGGCCGAACGCCGACAGTCCGCCCACGCCGGGCTCGTCGGTCGCCGAGTCCGCCCACGCCACGTTGAAGTTGTGGGTGAGGGTCAGGTAGCGCACGCCCAGGTCGTACAACCCCCGCAGGGTGCCGAGGGAGTTCGCGATGGAGTGGCCGCCCTCCGCCCCCATGAGGGAGGCGATACGGCCCTCGCGGCGCGCGGCCTCCATGTCGGCGGCGGTCAGCGCGGGCGCCAGGTCCCGCGGGTACCGGTCCAGCAACCGCCGTACGCAGTCGATCTGTTCCAGCGTGGCCGGCACCGGGTCGGGGGCGTCGGCGCGGACGTACACCGACCAGAACTGCGCGCCGACGCCGCCGGCCCGCAGCCGGGGGAGGTCGGTGTGCAGGTGGGCGGACTGGTCGGCGGCGATGTCGCGGGCGTCGAGGTCGTAGCGGACCTGTTCGCGCAGCGCCCAGGGCAGGTCGTTGTGCCCGTCGACGACGGGGAACTCGGCCAGCAGCGCGCGGGCGTCGTCCAGGGAGGTCACGGGGCTCACTTCCCGAAGCCGAAGCCGTTCGCGGACCCCTCGGCCTTGGCCCGCAGCCGCTTGCCCTTCTCGGTCGCCTGGTCGTTCAGCTCCTGCTGGAACTCCCGCATGCGGGCGAGCAGTTCCTCGTCGTGGGCGGCGAGGATCCGGGCCGCGAGCAGGCCCGCGTTGCGCGCGCCGGCCACGGAGACGGTGGCGACCGGCACCCCGGCCGGCATCTGCACGATGGACAGCAGCGAGTCCATGCCGTCGAGGTGCTTCAGCGGCACCGGCACGCCGATGACGGGCAGCGGGGTCACGGAGGCGAGCATCCCGGGCAGGTGGGCGGCGCCGCCCGCGCCCGCGATGATCACCTTGAGCCCGCGGTCCGCGGCCTGCTCGCCGTACGCGATCATCTCGCGCGGCATGCGGTGCGCGGAGACGACGTCGGCCTCGTAGGCGATCTCGAACTCGTCGAGGGCCTTGGCCGCCGCCTCCATGACGGGCCAGTCGGAGTCCGACCCCATGACGATGCCCACCGAAGGGAAGGGGCGCGCGTCAGCGCTCGTTGAGGGGCGGTGGCCGGGCGACGGGTGGGCGGGACTCATTCGGTGATCGTGCCTCTCAGGTAGCCGGCTGCGTGACGGGCGCGCTCCAGCACGTCGTCCAGGTCGTCGCCGTAGGTGTTCACGTGACCGACCTTGCGGCCGGGCTTCACGTCCTTGCCGTACATGTGGATCTTCAGTCGGGGGTCGCGCGCCATGCAGTGCAGGTACGCGGAGTACATGTCCGGGTAGTCGCCGCCGAGGACGTTGACCATGACCGTCCACTTCGCGCGCGGACGGGGGTCGCCGAGCGGGAGGTCGAGGACGGCGCGCACGTGGTTGGCGAACTGCGAGGTGATCGCGCCGTCCATGGACCAGTGGCCGGAGTTGTGCGGGCGCATGGCGAGTTCGTTGACGAGGAGGCGGCCGTCGCGGGTCTGGAACAGCTCCACCGCGAGGTGGCCGACCACGCCGAGCTCCCGGGCGATGGTCAGCGCCATCTCCTCGGCCTTCAGCGCGAGGCTCTCGTCGAGGTCCGGTGCGGGCGCGACGACGGTGTCGCAGACGCCGTTCACCTGCCGGGACTCCACGACCGGGTAGGCGACGGCCTGGCCGTGCGGGGAGCGCACGACGTTGGCGGCCAGCTCGCGCACGAAGTCGACCTTCTCCTCGGCGAGCACGGGCACGCCGGCCCTGAACGGCTCGGCGGCCTCCTCCACGGAGTCCACGACCCACACGCCCTTGCCGTCGTAGCCGCCGCGGACGGTCTTGAGGACGACGGGGAAGCCTCCCCCGCTCTCCGCCGCGAACGCGGCCACGTCGGCCGGGTCGTCGACGATGCGGTGGCGCGGGCAGGGCACGCCGATCGCCTCCAGCCTCGCGCGCATCACGCCCTTGTCCTGGGCGTGCACCAGCGCGTCGGGGCCGGGGCGGACGGGGATGCCGTCGGCCTCCAGGGCCCTGAGGTGCTCGGTGGGCACGTGCTCGTGGTCGAAGGTGATCACGTCGCAGCCGCGCGCGAAGTCGCGCAGCGTGTCCAGGTCGCGGTAGTCGCCGACGACGACGTCGCTCACCACCTGGGCCGCGGAATCCTGCGGGGTGTCACTGAGGAGCTTGAACCTGATGCCGAGCGGGATGCCCGCCTCGTGTGTCATACGAGCGAGCTGACCGCCGCCGACCATGCCGACTACCGGGAACGTCACGCCCCCAGGGTATCCGCCCGCGCCAGGGTGGCCGATTCCCGCCCGTCGGGAGGGACGCACGGGACGCGGGCGGCGCGGCGTCCGCAGGAAGATCGCGCGTGCGGGTGGTTAGCATGGCGGAGTTGACGCACTCGACCGACGGGAGCCTGTGGGCGATGGAACAAGGTTCCTCGGGGCTTCGACGGCTCTTCCGCGAAGCGGCCAAGTTCGGCGCGGTGGGGGGAGCCGGGGTTCTGGTCAACCTCGGTGTGTTCAACCTGGTCCGGCAGGCGACCGACCTCCAGGTGGTGCGCGCGAGCGTCATCGCCACCGTGGTCGCGATCGTCTTCAACTACGTGGGCTTCCGGTACTTCACCTACCGGGACCGCGACAAGTCCCGGCGCACCCGCGAGATGTCGCTGTTCCTGCTGTTCAGCGCCATCGGCCTGGTGATCGAGAACGGCGTGCTCTACACGGCGACGTACGGCTTCGGCTGGGACGGCCCGCTGCAGAGCAACGTCTTCAAGTTCCTCGGCATCGGCGTCGCGACGCTGTTCCGCTTCTGGTCCTACCGCACGTGGGTGTTCCGCGCCCTGCCGGTACGGGAGGAGCCCGTGGCGGGCGGGGTCCCGGTGGCCGGGGGGCGGCCCAGGCAGCGCGTGCCGTAACCGCCGCGCGTGCCGTGGGCGCGGCGCGTCCCGCTCGGCGGACCGTCCCGCCTCAGCGGACCGTCCTGCGGGTCTCCTCGTCGGGGTCCTTCCGCGGGGGCGTGCGGGACAGGAACAGGCCGAAGACGGCCGGGCTGGCCTGCAGCATCTCCAGACGGCCGCCGTCCGCCTCCGCCAGGTCCCGGGCGACCGCCAGGCCGATCCCGGTGGAGTTGCGGCCGCTGATCGCCCGCTCGAAGATCCGCGCGCCCAGCTCGGCGGGCACGCCCGGTCCTTCGTCGGTGACCTCCACGACGACCTGGTTGCCGGTGACCCGGGTGCGCAGGGCGACCGTGCCGCCGCCGTGCATCAGCGAGTTCTCGATCAGCGCGGCCAGCACCTGGGCGACCGCGCCCGGGGTGCCCACGGCCCGCAGGTTCCGCTTGCCGGAGGTGACGATGGCCCGGCCGGCGCTGCGGTAGGCGGGGCGCCACTCGGCGAGCTGCTGCGTGATCACCTCGTCGAGTTCGAAGGTGACGGCGGAGCCGGTGCGCGGGTCCCGGGAGTTGGTCAGCAGCCGCTCCACCACGTCCGTCAGCCGCTCCACCTGCGTGAGCGCGATCGTCGCCTCCTCCTTCACCGTCTCCGGGTCGTCGGTGAGGGTGATCTCCTCCAGCCGCATGGACAGCGCGGTGAGCGGGGTGCGCAGCTGGTGGGAGGCGTCGGCGGCGAGCCGCCGCTCGGCGGTCAGCATGCGGGCGATGCGTTCGGCGGAGGCGTCCAGCACGTCGGCGACCCGGTCCAGCTCGGGGACGCCGTAGCGGCGGTGGCGGGGGCGCGGGTCGCCGGAGCCGAGCCGCTCGGCGGTCTCGGCGAGGTCGGTCAGCGGGGAGGCGAGGCGGTTGGCCTGCCGGATCGCCAGCAGCACCGCCGCGATCACCGCGAGCAGCGCGACCAGGCCGATGATCAGCAGGGTGCGGCCGACCTCCTCGGTCACCGAGGAGCGCGACTCCTGGACGGTGACCGTCTCGCCCTCCTCGCCGGGCGCCGTGGCGCTGATGACGTCGCCGTCCGGCTTGGAGCCGACCTCGATGGGCGGCTTGCCGGGGAGCCGGACGACGGCGTACCGGTCGTCGGGCATCTGCTCGTCGAGGACCTCGGCGGTGACCTTGTCCTCGACGAGCAGCCGGCTGTCGACGATGCTGGCCAGGCGCACCGCCTCGGACTCCACGCGCTCCTTGGCGGTCTCGGTGATGGTGCGGGTCTCGACGATCACCAGGGAGACGCCGAAGACGGCGATCACGACGAGGACCACGGCGAGCGTGGACTGGATCAGACGGCGGCGCATGTTCTCCCACCCGGTGGCGGAACCCCGGCGGGGTCCAGCTCTCTCAGCTCTTCTCGAAGCGGAAGCCCACGCCGCGCACGGTGGCGATGTAACGGGGGTTGGCCGCGTCGTCGCCGAGCTTCTTGCGCAGCCAGGAGATGTGCATGTCGAGGGTCTTGGTGGAGGACCACCAGGTGGTGTCCCAGACCTCGCGCATCAGCTGGTCGCGGGTGACGACCCGGCCCGCGTCGCGCACCAGCACCCGCAGCAGGTCGAACTCCTTGGCGGTGAGCTGGAGCTCCTCGTCGCCCATCCACGCCCGGTGCGACTCGACGTCGATGCGCACGCCGTGGGTGGCGGGCGGCTGCTGCGGCTCGGCCGCGCCGCGCCGCAGCAGGGCCCGGACCCTGGCCAGCAGCTCGGCGAGCCGGAACGGCTTGGTGACGTAGTCGTCGGCGCCCGCGTCCAGGCCGACGACCGTGTCCACCTCGTCGGCGCGCGCGGTGAGGATCAGCAGGGGGACCGTGTGCCCCTCGGCGCGGAGCCGGCGGGCGACCTCCAGGCCGTCCATCCCGGGCAGCCCGAGGTCCAGCACGACCAGGTCGACGCCGCCCCGCATGCCGGCCTCCAGGGCGCCGGGGCCGTCCTCACGCACCTCGACGTCGTAACCCTCCCGGCGCAGGGCGCGGGCCAGCGGCTCCGAGATGGACGCGTCGTCCTCGGCGAGCAGTACACGGGTCATGCCGATGATGGTAGACCCGCGGCCCGAGCCGCAGGGGCGTGATCGGCGGGCTCGGTCCGCACCGGCGTCCCGCCCGGCTCCCGCCTCCCGCACCCTTGGTACGGACCTGCGGGTGCGAGGTGCGATGCTGGGCAGGCCTTCGAATGGACGGTCCCGGTTCCCCTGAAACCTGTGATTCACGTCTCAAGTCCTTCCATATCCGGCACTGTCCTGCCGTATGGTGAACCAACGCCTGTTGCACCGCGGGGACCTTTGGCGGCAGTTGACGCCGAGGGTCTCTTTTGTGTGCGGGCCGGCACGCATCGCCGGCCCTGAAGCAATGACCTGTGGCCGGGCCTTCGCCGCGCGTCGACGCACGGCGAAGGCGTGGATCCCGGTGGTCGCCGTCCGCCGCTCCGTGATCCGGGGCGGCATCCCCCGGGCGTGGGGCGGACGGTACGGCCCGCCGGTGCCGGCCAGCCCCCCACCGGGCGCGTACCCGTCTCGCGCGACGCGTCCCGACAGCAAGGAACGACCATGGCGTCCAGCCTGACGAAGGACTCGGCCTCCCCGGGCACCCCCGGGTCCGAGAAGACCTTCTTCGGCCACCCCCGCGGACTGGCCACACTCTTCATGACCGAGATGTGGGAGCGTTTCTCCTACTACGGCATGAGGGCCCTGCTCCCGCTGTACCTCGTCGCACCGGGCGGACTCGGTCTGAGCGCGGGCACCGCCACCGCCATCTACTCGGTGTACCTCTCGCTGGTGTACCTGCTCGCCATGCCCGGCGGCTGGTTCGGCGACCGGGTCTGGGGCCCCCGCAGGACCGTCGCCGTCGCCGGCGGCGTCATCATGCTGGGCCACCTGACGCTGGCCCTGCCCTACACGGGCACCTTCTACGGCGGCCTCGGCCTCGTCGCGATCGGCTCCGGCCTGCTGAAGGCCAACATCTCCACGATGGTCGGCCAGCTCTACCAGGGCCCGGACGACCCGCGCCGGGACGGCGGCTTCACCGTCTTCTACATGGGCATCAACCTCGGTGCCTTCGCCGCGCCGCTGATCATCGGCACCGTCGGCGAGAGCGTCAACTGGCACCTGGGCTTCGCGCTCGCCGCGCTCGGCATGGGTCTCGGCGTGACGCAGTTCCTGCTGGGCAGCCGCCACCTGGACGCGCAGTCCAGCGTCGTCCCGAAGCCGCTGTCGGCCCAGGAGAAGGCCTCCACGCTGCGCAAGTCCGCGCTGTGGGCGGGCATCGCCGTCGTGGCGTACGCGATCGTCGGGTTCTCCGGCCACTACACCCTGAACTGGATCCTGGTCCCGCTGACCCTGCTCGGCGTGATCATCCCGGTGATGGTGCTGGTCCGCATCAAGCGCGACAAGGACCTCGACCGCACCGAGCAGTCGAAGATGTCCGCGTACATCTGGTTCTTCGTCGCCGCCGCGCTCTTCTGGATGATCTACGACCAGGGCGGCTCGACCCTGTCGATCTTCGCCGACTCGTCGGCCGAGAACAGCGTCTTCGGCTGGGACTTCCCGGTCTCCTGGTACCAGTCGGTCAACCCGGTCCTGATCATGGCGCTGGCCCCGGTCTTCGCCTGGATCTGGCTCGCGCTGAACCGGCGCGGCAAGGAGCCGAGCACGATCGTGAAGTTCGCCTCCGGTCTGATGCTGGTCGGCGTCTCGTTCTTCCTGTTCCTCGCCCCGCTGTCGATCGCCGAGGGCGGTCACAAGGCGGCCGCGCTGTGGCTGGTGGCGGTCTACTTCGTCCAAACCGTCGGCGAGCTGCTGCTCTCCCCGGTCGGCCTGTCGGTCACCACGAAGATGGCGCCCGCGAAGTACGCCTCGCAGATGATGGGCGTCTGGTTCCTCGCCGTCACCGCCGGCGACGCCACGACCGGCCTGCTGTCCATCGCCGGTGTCGACCTCAACAAGACCGGCATCGTCGCCCTGGAGGCGACCCTCGCGGTCCTGGCCGGCGCGGCGGTCTGGATGTACCGCAACAAGGTCAAGGCCCTGATGGGCGACGTCCGCTGAGACGGCGCCGACCGCACCCCGCACGGGGAGAAGGGCCCGCAGCCGACACGGCTGCGGGCCCTTCGTGTGTGGTGCGGTCGGCGCGGGGTGCGGAGCGGGCGCGCGCAGGCGGGCGGGGCCGGGGGCGGGGTGCGTGCCACGGCGCGGGGCGGATGCGCGCAGGCGCGGGGTGAGGCGGCCGGGGTGCGTGCCCCGGCACGGCTGCCGGGCGCTCCCCGGGCACCGGGGTGCCACGGCACAGGGGCGCATCCCAGCACAGGGGTGCACCCCGGCACAGGGGTGCCACGGCACAGGGGTGCCACGGCGCAGGACAGGTGCCGGGGCGGTGAGACGGCCGGGGTGCATGCCCCGGCACGGCTGCCGGGCGCTCCCCGGGCACCGGGGTGCCACGGCACAGGAGTGCACCCCGGCACAGGAGTGCACCCCGGCACAGGGGTGCCACGGCACAGGAGCGCATCCCGGCACAGGGGTGCCACGGCGCAGGACAGGTGCCGGGGCGGTGAGACGGCCGGGGTGCATGCCCCGGCACGGCTGCCGGGCGCTCCCCGGGCACCGGGGTGCCACGGCACAGGAGTGCACCCCGGCACAGGAGCGCATCCCGGCACAGGAGCGCATCCCGGCACAGAGGTGCCACGGCGCAGGACAGGTGCCGGGGCGGTGAGACGGCCGGGGTGCGTACCCCGGCACGGCTGCCGGGCGCTCCCCGGGCACCGGGGGCTGGGCGCGGACATGCCGACGCGGGCGCCGGGCGGGAGGCGGGGCGACGCGGGCGCCGGGCGGGAGGCGGGGCGACGCGGGCGCCGGGCGGGAGGCGGGCGACGCGGGCGCCGGGCGGGAGGCGGGGCGGCACGGGCGCCCGACGCCATGAGAGGGGCGCCTGAAACCCGGGCGAGGTGGCGCGGACGCCTCGGTGCCGGTGGAGCGGCGCCCCGGAACTCGGTGAGGCGTCCCGGCACCCGCTGCCAGGAGCGCAGCGCCCGGTACCCGGGCCGGCACCCCGGGCGCCCGATGCCGGAAGAGAGGCGGTTCGGAGGCGCGCCCGGACCCGGGCGCGGCGGGGAGCCCGACCTTCGGCGCGGTGGGAGGACCCGCCCGCGTCGCACGGCGCGGGAGCGGCCGCAGCGGGCGTCGGGGAGCTGCCGGTCCGGTTTCCCCCTGAGGAGGGGCCTGGGAGTCGCTCAGAGGGCTCTGAGGCGGCCTGAGGGCACGGACGGGGCGGAACCGTGTGGCGGGCCCGTGTCGCGGCGGCTCAGCGGCGTACAGCGGCTTCCGCCGCCGGGCGGGGCGTTCGCGCGAGGGCCGCGAGGCGGTGGCGCCCCGCGGCCGGCGCTCCGCGTCCTGGAGCGGACGGCGGGCGGCGCCCCATGGCGCCGGCGCCGAACGGCAGCGCACGGAGCGGCCCGCGCGCAAGCGCCCCGCACGGGAGTCCCCGAGGTCGACGCGGCTGCGCGGGACGTGCGTCTCGGGCGGCGCCGCCTGCGCGCAGGGCGGCGCGGGACGAGGCGCCGGGCGCCGGGAGGCGGCCCGGCGTCACGAAGGGGTGCCCAGTTCGGCCCAGACCGTCTTGCCCGCGATGTCAGGGGCGCGGAGCACGCCCCAGTCCAGGCACAGGCGCTGGACGATGAACATGCCGTGGCCTCCCGGCCGGCCCGCGCGGTGCGGCGTGCGCGGGGACGGCTGGCCGGCGCCCCGGTCGGTGACCTCGAGCCGGATCACCTTGCGGTCGCAGGTGATGGTCAGCAGATCCGGCCCCTCCGCGTGCAGGCACGCGTTGGTGACCAGCTCGGACACGACGAGCAGGACGTCCTCGGCGGCGGCCCGCCGGTCCGCCGTGGCGGTCGGCAGCCAGCCCCAGTCGTACAGCGCCTGCCGCGTGAAGTCCCGCGCGAGCGGCACGACCCCGCTCTGGTCCTCGAAGCTCAGCCGGCGCACCTGGGCGCCGCCGGACGGACCCGGTGGCGACGCCGGTGCGGTCGGCACGGCCACGCCGCCGTCCGGGACGGCCGCGGCCGGTGCGGCGCCCCCGGGCGTCCCGGAAGCGCCGCTGGGCTCCGGACCGCGGTCGCCCGGCGGATAGGGCCGGGTGGTGCTCATCAGCGCTTCACCTCACCGTGTCACCAGTTCACCATGCGAAATATTCCGTACTCGGTCAGTCACGCGCGGACGGCCCGAACGGTTCTCGGCGCCCTCCCGGCCACCGTCTCCGGGACGTTCAGGGTGTCTCCTGCCCGAGCCGCCCGACGGAACACCCCCGTATTCGCACGAAAAAACGCGCCGGGGATCCCCCGCCGTCGGCGGGTGCGGAGCGAACGCCCCGCCGGGCCTGCCCGCGCGTGTCACGCCGAATCGTCGGCCAGGGCCGCCTCGAGCGTGTCGTGAACGGCGAACACCGCGTCCGCCCCCGTGATCTCGAACACACGCGCGACAACGGGCTGCATCCCCACGAGGTGCACCCCGCCTCCGCCCGCCTCGGCCTTCAGTCGGGCGCCGAGCAGCACGTTCAGCCCCGTGGAGTCACAGAACTCCAGCCGGGAGCAGTCGATGACAAGCCGCTTGAAACCCTTGGCGAGACAGTCCTCCAGTGGCTCCCGCAACAGATCGGCGGTGTGATGGTCCAACTCACCCGCCGGGGTCACGACGGCACTGGGGCCCTCTTCTCGCACCTCGACCAGAAGCCGGCCCGACTGTGCGCTGCCGACCGTCCCGCGGTCCATGCCGTCTCTCTCTCCCGAGGTCGTGGCTGTTCCTGACGCCCTCGAACATTACGCCTTCCGGCTAAGCATCGACACTCTAACAATCGCGCACAAACGGACATAACCGCACAGAAGACACTTGCACCGGGCTTCGAGCAGCCGGTAGGGCTAGTAAAGACACGCACCCGACACGGCCGGCTTTGGAGGCGCCGCACACCGCAGTGCACGTATCGGCTTCGGCAGCCATATGCCGAGAACGATGGAGGACATCATGTCACCCCGGCTCGACGCATCGCCTACCCGAAAAGCGACGTCGACACCACCTCCGGAACATCTGGATCCCATCGAGCAGGGCGACCTGGGAGTCGACCCGGACGGTCTCCTCGCCGGACTCCCGGAGATCCCCCCGTACGACGAGGTGGGCCCGGTCGACGCACGGGCCCTGTCCAAGACCTTGTTCGAGCGCCTGGAGTCGCTCGACGAAGGCAGTCCCGAGTACTCGTACGTACGCACCACGCTCGTCGAACTGAACCTCGCCCTGGTCAAGTTCGCCGCCTCCCGGTTCCGCTCGCGCAGCGAGCCCATGGAGGACATCATCCAGGTCGGCACCATCGGCCTGATCAAGGCGATCGACCGCTTCGAACACACGCGGGGTGTGGAGTTCCCCACCTTCGCGATGCCGACCATCATCGGCGAGATCAAGCGCTTCTTCCGCGACACCTCGTGGTCCGTGCGCGTGCCGCGCCGCCTGCAGGAGCTGCGGCTGGACCTGGCCAAGGCCGGTGACGAACTGGCCCAGCAGCTCGACCGCGCGCCGACGGTGGCCGAGCTGGCGGACCGGCTGGGCATCACCCCCGACGAGGTCGTCGAGGGCATGGCCGCGTCGAACGCGTACACCGCCTCCTCGCTGGACGCCCAGCCCGAGGAGGACGACACCGAGAGCGCGCTGGCCGACCGGATCGGCTACGAGGACCACGGGCTCGAAGGCATCGAGTACATCGAGTCGTTGAAGCCGCTGATCGCCGAACTGCCGTCGCGGGACCGGAAGATCCTGTCGCTGCGGTTCGTCGCCGGCATGACCCAGTCGGAGATCGGCGAGGAGCTCGGCATCTCCCAGATGCACGTCTCCCGGCTGTTGTCCCGGACGCTGGTGAAGCTGCGCAAGGGCCTCACGGTCGAGGAGTGATCCCCGCCACGTGACGTCCGTCCCCCGAAGGGCGGCCCGGGTCCGGGCCGCCCTTCGGGGGTTCGAGAGCCGTTCAGCGGCCTGTCAGACCTGCCGTACGCCCCTGCGCCACACGCCCGTGACCAGCGGGACGCCCGGCCGGTAGGCCAGGTGGACATGGCTGGGGGCGTCGAGCAGCACCAGGTCCGCGTACGCGCCCGGGACGAGCCGGCCGACGTCGGTGCGCCGCAGTGCCGCCGCGCCGCCCGCCGTGGCCGCCCAGACGGCCTCGTCGGGCGTCATCCCCATGTCCCGCACGGCGAGCGCGACGCAGAACGGCACCGACGAGGTGAAGGACGAACCGGGGTTGCAGTCGGTGGACAGCGCCACCGTCGCTCCCGCGTCCAGCAGCCGCCGGGCGTCCGGCCACGCGGCGCGGGTGGAGAACTCCGCGCCGGGCAGCAGCGTGGCGACGGTCGCGCTGTGCGCCAGCGCGTCCACGTCGGCGTCGGTGAGGTGGGTGCAGTGGTCGGCGCTGGCCGCGTCCAGCTCGACGGCCAGTCGCACGCCGGGGCCGTACGAGAGCTGGTTGGCGTGGATCCGCGGGTGCAGTCCCTTCGCACGGCCGGCGGTGAGGATCGCGCGTGCCTGGTCGCCGTCGAAGGCGCCCTCCTCGCAGAACACGTCGATCCAGCGGGCGTGCGGCGCGCAGGCGTCCAGCATCTCGCCGGTGACCAGGGCGACGTAGCCGGCCGGGTCGTCGGCGTACTCGGGGGCGACGACGTGGGCGCCGAGGTAGGTGACCTCGTCGGTGTGGCGGGCGGCGAGGCGCAGGGCGCGGGCCTCGTCCTCGACGGTCAGGCCGTAGCCGGACTTGGTCTCGAAGGTCGTGGTGCCCTGGCGCAGCGCCTCCGCGAGGTAGCGGGTGAGATTGGCCTCCAGCTCCTCCTCGGTCGCGGCGCGGGTCGCGGCGACGGTGGTGCGGATGCCGCCCGCGCGGTACGGGCGGCCCGACATGCGGGCGTTGAACTCCTCGGTGCGGTCCCCGGCGAACACCAGGTGGGAGTGGGAGTCGACGAAGCCCGGCAGGACCGCGCGGCCGCCCGCGTCGACCCGGTTGTCGGTGGCGGGTGCTTTGCTTGCGGGACCGGTCCACACGACGCGGTCGTCCTCCATGACGACGGCCGCGTCCCGGACCAGGCCGAGGGGGTCCGTGGCGCGGAGGGAGGGGTCGTTGGTGACCAGCGTGGCGATGTTCGTGATGACGGTGGCGCTCATGGTGTCCTCATGGGTCGTCAGGCGCGCAAGTCCTGGATCGCCTGCGCGAGGGCTCCGGGCACGTCGGGGATCAGCGTGTGCGCCCCGTCGCGCACCACGTGCCGGCCCGCCACGACCGTGTGCCGCACGTCGGCGGCCGTCGCGGCGAATACGGCTGTCTCCGCGCCCAGCCGGGGCGGCGCTCCCGCCGTCCTGACCGAGTCGAGCGCGACGGTGGTGAGGTCGGCGTGCGCCCCGGCCTCGATGAGGCCGGTGTCGTCCCAGCCGAGCGCCGCGTGCCCGTCGGCGGTCGCCGCGCGCAGCAGGGCCGCGGCCGTCCAGTGGCCCCGGGTGCGGGTGCGCAGCCGCTCGTTCAGCTCCATCGCGCGCGCCTCCTCGAAGAGGTCGACGACGGCGTGGCTGTCGGAGCCGAGACTGAGCGGGGAACCCGCGTCCTGCAGGGCCGCGGCGGGTCCGATGCCGTCCGCGAGGTCGCGTTCGGTGGTGGGGCACATGCAGGTGCCGGTGCCGCTGCCGCCGATCAGCGAGACGTCCTCGGCGGTGAGGTGGGTGAGGTGCACGCCGGTGGTGCGCGGCCCGAGCACGCCGTGCCGGGCGAGCAGTTGGGCGGGGGTGCAGCCGTGCGCCTCCCGGCAGGCGTCGTTCTCGGCGGTCTGCTCGGACAGGTGCACGTGCAGCGGGGCCCGCCGCTCCTCGGCCCAGCGCGCCACGGTCGGCAGCTGCTCGGCGGGCACGGCCCGTACGGAGTGCACGGCCGCGCCGATCCGCGCGTGGTCCCGGTCCTTGAGAAGAGAGGAGCGTGCGGCCCAGGCGTCCGCGTCGCCGTCGGAGAAGCGGAGCTGGTGGGCGGTGGGCGGCCGGCCGAAGCCGGAGGAGAGGTAGGCGGTGTCGAGGAGGGTGATCCGGATGCCGGCCTCGGCGGCGGCCGCGAGGAGCGCCTCCCCCATGGCGTTGGGGTCGGCGTAGGGCGTGCCGCCGGGCGCGTGGTGCACGTAGTGGAACTCGCCGACCGTCGTGATCCCGGCCAGCGCCATCTCGGCGTACACGGCGCGGGCGAGGGCGTGGTAACGGTCCGGGGTGAGCCGCTCGGCGGTGGCGTACATGACCTCGCGCCAGGTCCAGAAGGTGCCGGAGCCGACCTGGACGGTGGAGCGCAGGGCGCGGTGGAAGGCGTGGCTGTGGGCGTTCGCCAGTCCGGGGAGGGTCAGTCCGCGCAGGACCTCGGCGCCGGGCGGGGGCGCGGGGACGCCGGTGCGGACGGCGGCGATGCGCCCGTCCGCCACGTCGACGGCGACGGCGGGCTCGACGTGCGTGCCGAGCCAGGCGTGTTCCAGCCAGTACGTCCGGGGGGCGGCGGTCACGGGGCGGCCAGTCCTTCCAGTACGTCGGCGAGGGCGAGGACCCCGGCCACGCAGTCGTCCTCGGCGGCGGACTCGGCCGGGGAGTGCGAGACGCCGGTGGGGTTGCGCACGAACAGCATGGCGGTCGGGACACGTCCCGCGAGGATGCCGGCGTCGTGTCCGGCGCCGGTGCCGAGGACGGGCACCTTCAGGCCGGTGTCCGCGCCCAGGATGCGGGCGAGCCGGTCGCGCAGGGCGTGGTCGAACTCGACGACCGGGGTGAAGGACTCGCGCTCCACGTCCAGGTGGACGCCGTGGGCGGCGGCGTACGCGCGGGCGGCCCGCTCCACGCCGCCGACCACCGCGTCCAGTCGCTCCTGGTCGGCGGCCCGGGAGTCGAGCCAGCCGCGCACCAGGGAGGGCACGGCGTTGACGCCGTTCGGCTCGACGGACAGCTTGCCGAACGTGGCGACCGCGTCCGCGTGTCCGGCCTCGCGGCGGGCGGCGAGGACGGTCTCGGCGTACGGCAGCATCGGGTCGTGCCGGTCGGCGAGCCGGGTGGTGCCGGCGTGGTTGGCCTCGCCGCGGAAGTCGAACCGCCAGCGGCCGTGCGGCCAGATCGCGGACGCGACGCCGACCCGGTCGCCGGTGAGGTCCAGCGCCCGGCCCTGCTCGATGTGCAGCTCGACGAACGCGCCGATGCGGCCGAGGCGTACGGGGTCGGGGCCGATGGCGTCCGGGTCGTGGCCGGCGGTCTCCATGGCCTGCGGGAGGGTGATGCCGTCGGCGTCGGTGAGCCGGCGGGCCTGTTCGACGGTGAGCGCGCCCGCGGTGAGCCGGGAGCCGACGCAGGCGAGCCCGAAGCGGGCGCCTTCCTCGTCGCCGAAGTTGACGATGCCGAGCGGCCTGGCCGGGCGGACGCCGCGGCGGCGCAGTTCGTCGAGGGCGGCGAAGGCGGAGACGACGCCGAGGGGGCCGTCGAAGGCCCCGCCGTCGGGCACGGAGTCCAGGTGCGACCCGGTGACCACGGCGTCCCCCTCGGCGGGGTCGCCGAGCCAGGCCCACTGGTTGCCGTTGCGGTCCGTCTCGTAGGCGAGGCCGCGGCGGCGGGCCTGCTCGCGGAACCAGTCCCGGCAGTCGGCGTCGGCGCCGGTCCAGGCGAACCGGCGGTAGCCGCCGCTGGTGGAGTTCCGTCCCACCGGCAGCAGTTGCCGCCACATCTCGTGGAAGGAGGCCGCCCCGGGCGCAGGCCGTACGGGGGGCCCGGGGGCGGCGGGGTTCCCGTGGGTCATGCCTGCTCGCCCTCGCGCATGGGGACGCGCACGCCCCGCTCGTCCGCGACCGCCTCGGCGAGGTCGTACCCGGCGTCGACGTGCCGGATGACGCCCATGCCGGGGTCGTTGGTGAGCACCCGCCGGATCTTCTCGCCGGCCAGGGCGGTGCCGTCGGCGACGGTGACCTGCCCGGCGTGGATCGAGCGGCCCATGCCGACGCCCCCGCCGTGGTGGACGGAGACCCAGGAGGCCCCGGAGGCGACGTTCACCATGGCGTTGAGCAGCGGCCAGTCGGCGATGGCGTCGGAACCGTCGAGCATCGCCTCGGTCTCCCGGTAGGGGGAGGCCACGGACCCGCAGTCGAGGTGGTCGCGGCCGATGACGACCGGCGCGGACAGTTCGCCGCTCGCGACCATGTCGTTGAAGCGCTCGCCGGCCCTGTCGCGTTCGCCGTAGCCGAGCCAGCAGATGCGGGCGGGCAGGCCCTGGAAGCGGACCCGCTCCCCGGCCAGCCTGATCCAGCGGGCGAGGGACTCGTTCTCCGGGAACAGGTCGAGGACCGCCCGGTCGGTCCTCGCGATGTCGGCGGGGTCGCCGGAGAGGGCGGCCCAGCGGAAGGGGCCCTTGCCCTCGCAGAACAGCGGGCGGATGTAGGCGGGGACGAAGCCGGGGAAGGCGAACGCCCGCTCGTACCCGGCGAGCTGTGCCTCGCCGCGGATCGAGTTGCCGTAGTCGAAGACCTCGGCGCCGGCGTCCTGGAAGCCGACCATCGCCTCGACGTGCCGGGCCATGGACGCGCGGGCGCGCGCGGTGAAGCCGGCCGGGTCCTTGGCGGCGGCGTCGGCCATGTCCTCGAAGGCCGTGCCGAGGGGCAGGTAGGCCAGGGGGTCGTGGGCGGAGGTCTGGTCGGTGACGATGTCGACCGGGGCGCCCATGGCGAGGAGCTGCGGGACGGTCTCGGCCGCGTTGCCGAGCACGCCGATGGACAAGGGCCTGCGCCGGTCGCGGGCCTCGACGGCGAGCCGCAGCGCGTGGTCGAGGGAGTCGGCGCGCACGTCGAGGTAGCGGTGCTCGATGCGGCGTTCGATGGCGCGCGGGTCGCAGTCGACGCAGATCGCGACGCCGTCGTTCATGGTCACGGCGAGCGGCTGGGCGCCGCCCATGCCGCCGAGTCCGGCGGTGAGGGTGATCGTGCCGGCGAGCGAGCCGCCGAAGCGCTTGGCGGCGACGGCGGCGAAGGTCTCGTAGGTGCCCTGGAGGATGCCCTGGGTGCCGATGTAGATCCAGGAGCCGGCGGTCATCTGCCCGTACATGGTCAGGCCGAGGGCCTCCAGACGGCGGAACTCCTCCCAGTTCGCCCAGTCGCCGACCAGGTTGGAGTTGGCGATGAGGACGCGCGGCGCCCACTCGTGGGTCCGCATGACGCCGACGGGGCGGCCGGACTGGACGAGCATCGTCTCGTCCTGCTCGAGCCCCTTGAGGGTGCGGACCATGGCGTCGAAGGAGCGCCAGTCGCGGGCCGCCTTGCCGGTGCCGCCGTAGACGACGAGCTGGTCGGGGTGCTCGGCGACCTCCGGGTCGAGGTTGTTCCGCAGCATCCGCAGGGCGGCCTCCTGCTGCCATCCGAGGGCGCTCAGCCCGCTGCCGCGCGGCGCTCGGACGGGGCCGGGGGGCGGCCCGTCGGGCCCCGGCCGAGGGTGGCGGCGGGAGACGGGCGGGCGGGGTCCGGACATGGGGCGCCTCCAGGGTGCCGACGTCGTCTGCGGATATTCACATCCTCATGAACTGAATAGACCTAGTCAATACCGGGGGTGCGTCGGTACGGCCGTCCGGGGGATGTTTGGCTGGACGCATGCGCGCGAACGAGCAGACCGAGGACAGGACGGACGGCATGACGGCCGGGACGGACCCGCGGGCCGCCGGACGGGCGGCCCGCCGGGACGCGGCGGTGCGGGCGGCCGTGGAGCAGGGGCTCCTCGACGCCGGCGTGCCCCTCGTGGCGCTGCTGGACGTCACCGGCATCCGTGAGGCGGCGGCGGACCTGCGGGCCGCGTTCGAGGCGGTGACCGCGCCCGGCACGCCGGTGCTGCACGCCTTCGCGGTCAAGGCGAGCCCGCTGGTGCCGGTGCTGCGGCTGCTGCGCGAGGAGGGCATCGGCGCGGAGGTGGCGAGCCCGGGCGAGCTGGCGCTGGCGCGCGCCGCGGGCGTGGAGCCGGGGCGCACGGTGCTGGACTCCCCCGCCAAGACGCACGCCGAGCTGCGGGAGGCGCTGGAGCTGGGCGTCGCCGTGAACGCGGACAACCCGCAGGAGCTGGAGCGCATCGACGCGCTGGTGACCGGCACGGACGTCCGCGCGCCGCTCGGCATCCGGGTGAACCCGCAGGTCGGGGGCGGTTCCATCGAGGCGCTGTCGACCGCCACGGCCACCTCGAAGTTCGGTGTGGCGCTGCGCGACGAGGGCGCGCGGGAGTGGGTGGTCCGGGCGTACCTGGACCGGCCGTGGCTGACCCGGCTGCACGCCCACACCGGCTCCCAGGGCATCGCCCTGACGATGATGGCGCGCGGGATCGCGGAGACGTACGAGCTGGCGGAGGAGATCAACCGGCGGGCCGGGCGGCGCCAGGTCGACACCCTCGACATCGGCGGCGGACTGCCGGTGAACTTCGCCTCCGAGGAGAGCCGCCCCGGCTACGCGGAGTACGCGCGGCTGCTCAAGGAGACGGTGCCGGGGCTGTTCGACGGGCGGTACGGGCTGGTCACCGAGTTCGGCCGGTCCCTGCTGGCCAAGCACGGCACGATGGTCACCCGCGTGGAGTACGCCAAGAGCGCGGGCGGCCGGCCGGTCGCGGTGACCCACGCGGGCGTGCAGGTGGCGACGCGCACGGTGTACGCGCCGGCGTCGTGGCCGCTGCGGATCGCCGCGTACGACGCGAAGGGGCTGCCCAAGCAGGGCCCGGCGGTCGTCCAGGACGTGGCGGGACCGGCCTGCTTCGCGGGCGACCTGCTGGCACAGGGGCAGGCGCTGCCGCTGCTGGAGCAGGGCGACCACGCGGCGGTGCTGGACACCGGCGCGTACTACTTCGCGCACCACTACGCGTACAACTCGCTCCCCCGCCCGGCCGTCCTCGGCTTCACGCGGGACGCCTCCGGCGCGATCACCTTCGCGACGGTCCGCCCGGCCCAGCCGGTCGAGGAGATCGTCACGGAGTCGGGCGCGGCCCACGCGGACGCCCTGACGGGGCTGGGGAACGCGCCCTCGGTGTGACCGGCGGGGACGCGGGCTCCCCCCGCCGGCACAGGTACGCCTGAACGCCCCGGGCGCGTGGCCGTCACGCGCCCGGGGCGTCGGCTACGCCGCCGTCACGAGCCTGCGGCGGGCGCCGCCGGGGGCCGCGTCGCCCGCGGCGATGCCGGTCGTGCGGTAGGCCTTGACGGCGCGTCCCGCGGGACGGCCCGCGCCCTTGCGGAGCCAGTCGACGCGGACCCACAGCAGCACGTCCTCGGCCTGCTCCAGGCGGCCGATCCACGCCGCCTTCAGCCACAGCCCCACCCCGCACCCGGCGAGCAGCAGACCGGCCGCGGCGGGCGCCGCGAGCGCCGAGCCGAGCGCGGCGAGGAAGGCGAGCAGCAGCCACCAGCGGTGCGCCCGGCGCCAGTTGCGCGCGGTCACCGCGCGGTCCTGCAGCACGTCGTGCCGGCCCGCCCGGGCCGCCGCCCGGGCCAGTGCGCGGTACCGGCCCCGCCGCGTGAGGGCCACGAGGGCCGCGGCCACCAGGAACAGCGCGGCCCCGCCGAGCGCGCCGATCCGCGGCCCCGTCAGGCCCGGCACGAACGCCCCGGCGCCCGCGGCGACGACCCCCAGCCACCACAGTGGCGCGGCTCCGGCCCGTACGACGACGGCCACCCGGGCCAGCCCCTGTCCTCCGCGCGTCACGTCCAGCCTCCCGTCATCCGATTCCTGAGGAAGTCCATCTGTGGGAAGTCCCTTGCCAGTGGTCCCTTGCCAGTGGTCCTTTACCTGGGGAACGCCTTGAAGGGAAGTCCCTGCGACGGACGCTAGCGCGGCAAGCTGAGACGAGTCTGAGAAGACGCGGCGGACGGCCCCCGCGTCACACCCGTCACTCCACGAACAGCCCGCGCGCCGCCGCCCGGGTGTCGAACTCCTCCAGCCGCGCCTGCGCGTCCGGCAGGTCGTCGCACATCGCCTCCAGCAGCACCCGCCCCAGCAGCATCGGCGCGCACGCGGTGTCGAACACCAGCGCCGTGCCGACGGCGGCCGGCAGCAGCAGGTCGGACACCTTGGCGACCGGCGCGAACGGCGAGTCGGCGACGGTGACCACGGTCAGCCCCGCCTCCTTGGCGTGGACGAGCGCCTCGAGGACCTCGCGCGGATGCCGCGGCAGCGCGAAGCACAGCAGCGCCGACGCCCCGGCCCGCACGGCGGCGTCGATCCGGTCGAGCAGCATGGTGCCGCCCTCGTCGAGCAGCCGTACGTCCGGGTGGACCTTGGCGGCGAAGTAGGCGAAGCCGTGCGCCTGGGCGGCGGCGGCCCGCAGGCCGAGCACGGGCAGCGGCCGGCTCGCCGCCAGCACACCCCCCGCCCGCCGCACGGGCTCCGGGTCGGCCAGCGCCTCCGCGAGGTGGCGCAGGTTCTCGATCTCGGCCTCGACGGCCTGCTGGTACGCGTTGTACGAGCCGGTCTCCGGGGCGGGTTCGGCCGGCGCGGCCTCGCGCAGGTGCCGGCGCAGCGCGGGATACCCGTCGAAGCCGAGGGCGACCGCGAACCGGGTCACGGAGGGCTGGCTCACCCCGGCCAGCTCGGCCAGCTCCACGCTCGACAGGAACGGCACCTCGGCGGCGCGCCGCACCATGCTGTGCGCGATGCGCCGCTGGGTCGGCGTCAGCCGGTGCCCCTCGAAGAGCGCCTGGAGACGCGCCGCGGGGCTCTCGGTGCCGCTCATGACCTGACTCCCCCTCGGCCGTCCCCGGCCCATTCATCCGTCGTGACTTCTGCATGCCGTTATACAGGCGAACGCCCCGCCGCGCCGGACGGGCGCCGCGCCGCGCGGAGATCACGCCACGAGCAGTTTTCCCGGCCCGCCTCCCCGACACGTCCGGATCCCGGCGGTTCCGCCACGGCGTCCGCGCGGCCGGGAGCGGCCGGACAGCGCGGCTCGTCGGACATACGGGCAACTCGAGACTCAGGCGCTCCACGGGACACACGGCGCGGAACGGGGCGGGGGCGGGCCGGCCCGAGGGCGGGAACGGGGGCTACCCCCAGTGCGGGCCGGTCCCCGCGTGCCTACCTTGTGGGGCATGACCGGAATCGACGCGCGGGACGCCGAGCTGAAGAAGGAACTCCACGCCTCCCTGCAGGCCCGCAGGGAACTGGGCGAGGACTACGAGTCCGCCCTGGTCGACTCGTTCCTCGAGAAGGTCGACCAGCGCATCGACGGCGCGGTGGACCGCCGGGTGCGCCGGCAGCTGGCCGAGCAGCGGATGACGTCCGCACGGGACGCGCGTGCGCCGAGGGCCACGGACTCCTGGGGCGAGCGGTTCGGCTTCGGGATCGTGTCGCTGGTGCTGGCGGTGCCGCTGTCCGCGATCGGCGGGGGCGTGGCCGATCTGCCGGGGCTGCTGGTCGCCTGGGCGGGGATCGTCGGCGTGAACGTCGTCCAGGCCGTGCGCACCAACCCGGGGCTGTTCCGGGGCCGCCGCTCCGCGACCGCCGACGACGCCTGGGAGGACTGAGCCGCAGGGGGCCGGTGGCGTCCCGCGGAAGGGTCGTGCGCGGGGACCGCCGCACCCCCGTCGCCGGGGGGCGGGACGACGGCGGTCCCCGCGAACACGCGCTCCGCCACGGGCGCAGCGCGTGTCACAGGCGTCCAAGGAGGTCCGGGAGCCGCTCCGGAGGTCCGTCGACGCCGTGTGGCCGTCGGCCGGAACGGGGAGCCTCCCCCAGGGCTGAAAGCCTGGGAGGTACCCTCACCGTCCCGCCGACATCCACCACTGTGCCGGAGCTGTGTTAAGCGCGTGCTGCGCGGGCGTGACGTGCTCGTACCACTTCCGCGAAGGGCACGCGCCTCACAGGGACCGCACGGTCCCTCACGCGCCGGTCTTGGCGAGGAAGGACAGCAGGTCCTGACGGCTGACCACACCGGTCGGCTTGCCCTCGACCAGCACGATCGCCGCGTCCGCCTTGCCCAGCACGGCCATCAGGTCCGCGACCGGCTCACCGGAGCCGACCTGCGGCAGCGGCGCCGACAGGTGCTTCTCCAGCGGGTCGTCGAGCGAGGCGCTCTTGCTGAACAGCGCGTCCAGCAGCTCGCGTTCCACCACCGAGCCGACGACCTCGGCGGCCATCACGTCGGGGTGGCCGGCGCCCGGCTTGACGACCGGCATCTGCGAGACGCCGTACTCGCGCAGCACCTCGATGGCCTGGCCGACGGTCTCGTCGGGGTGCATGTGGACGAGGGACGGGATGTGGCCGCCCTCCTTGTCGTCCAGCACGTCGGCGACCCGGGCGCTCGGGCCGGAGTCCTCCAGGAAGCCGTAGTCGGCCATCCACTCGTCGTTGAAGATCTTGCTGAGGTAGCCGCGTCCGCTGTCCGGCAGCAGCACGACGACGACGTCGTCCTCGCCGAGCCGGGAGGCCACCTCCAGCGCCGCCACGACCGCCATGCCGCAGGAGCCGCCCACCAGCAGGCCCTCCTCCTTGGCGAGGCGGCGGGTCATCTGGAAGGAGTCCTTGTCGGAGACGGCGACGATCTCGTCCGCGACGTCCCGGTCGTAGGCGGTCGGCCAGAAGTCCTCGCCGACGCCCTCGACCAGGTACGGACGGCCGGAGCCGCCGGAGTACACCGAGCCCTCGGGGTCCGCGCCGATGACCTTGACGCGGCCGTCGCTGGCCTCCTTGAGGTAGCGGCCGGTGCCGGAGATGGTGCCGCCGGTGCCGACGCCGGCCACGAAGTGGGTGATCTTCCCCTCGGTCTGCTCCCACAGCTCGGGGCCGGTGGAGTGGTAGTGCGACAGGGGGTTGTTCGGGTTGGAGTACTGGTCCGGCTTCCACGCCCCCGGCGTCTCACGGACCAGCCGGTCGGAGACGTTGTAGTAGGAGTCGGGGTGCTCGGGCGCCACCGCGGTCGGACAGACGACGACCTCGGCGCCGTACGCCCGCAGGACGTTGATCTTGTCCATGGACACCTTGTCCGGGCAGACGAAGATGCACTTGTAGCCCTTCTGCTGGGCCACGATGGCGAGCCCGACGCCGGTGTTGCCGCTGGTCGGCTCGACGATCGTGCCGCCGGGCCTGAGCTGCCCGCTCTTCTCGGCCGCCTCGATCATGCGCAGGGCGATGCGGTCCTTCACGGAGCCGCCCGGGTTGAAGTACTCCACCTTGGCCAGGACGGTGGCCTTGATGCCCTTGGTCACGCTGTTGAGCCGCACCAGCGGGGTGTTGCCGACGAGGCTGATCATCGAGTCGTGGAATTGCACCGTTGTCTCCGGATGCTGCAAAAGATGTGGTCGGGGTGGTGCTGCCAGCCTAGGCCCTCCCCGGAACCGGCCCCGGCCGGGCCGTTCACTCCCCGTCGGGATTCAACCACCGTCCGTGCGGGGCAAGACCTGGGTGTACGGCTACGTGGAGGTGGCGGCGAGCATGACGGGGATGTCGAGGGCACGGGTGGCCCGGCGCATCGCGGCCGGCGCCGCGTACGGCGGCGGGGGGATCGGGCTGGCGGGCGCGGCCGGCGCGGGGCTGCTGCTGGCGCAGGCGCGGCTGGCGCGGCGCCGGGTGGGCAACGGCACGAGTCCTTACGTGCCCCACGCGGACGGACTGTACGGCGCCGCCTGGACCGTGCCGGGCGAGCCGGCGCTGCGGCTGACGATGCTGGGCGACTCCACGGCCGCGGGCCAGGGCGTGCGGCGGGCCGGGCAGACGCCGGGCGCGCTGCTCGCCTCGGGGGTCGCGGCGTTCGCGGAGCGCCCGGTGGGGCTGTCCACGGTGGCGGTGCCCGGGGCGTGCTCGGACGACCTGGACCGGCAGGTGACCCGGACGCTGGCGGACCCGTCGAGGGTGCCGGACATCTGCGTGATCATGGTCGGCGCCAACGACGTGACGCACCGCATGCCGCCCACCCGCTCCGTGCGCCACCTCGCCTCGGCGGTGCGCCGGCTGCGGACGGCCGGCGCGGAGGTCGTGGTCGGCACGTGCCCGGATCTCGGCACGATCGAACCGGTGCGGCAGCCGCTGCGCTGGCTGGCCCGGCGCGCCTCCCGGCAGCTGGCGGCGGCGCAGACGATCGGCGTGGTGGAGCAGGGCGGGCGCACGGTGTCGCTGGGCGACCTGCTGGGTCCTGAGTTCGCGGCGAACCCGCGCGAGCTGTTCGGCCCGGACAGCTACCACCCCTCGGCGGAGGGGTACGCGACGGCGGCGATGGCGGTGCTGCCGACGGTGTGCGCGGCGCTGGGGCTGTGGCCGGCGGACGAGGAGCGGCCGGACGCCGCCCGCCGTGAGGGCTTCCTCCCGGTGGCGCGGGCCGCCGCGGAGGCCGCCGCGGAGGCGGGCACGGAGGTCGCCGCGGCGATGCCGGCCGGGCCGCGCGGCGCGTGGGCCCTGCTCAAGCGGCGGCGCCGGCGGCGCGTCACGGAGGCCGAGCCGGAGCCGTCGGCCCGGCCGTGACGCGGACGCCCGTCCGGGGAGGGAACGGAAGCCAAGCAAGCGCTTAGACAGTTGCGGTCCATGTCACACCGCGACACGCGTGACCGCACGCACACGTACGGGTAGCTTCGCCTCAGGCGCCGCACCGACCCGCCGGTATGCCCGCCCGCGCCCGACCGCCGAGCGCCCCGCCGCCGCCCCTTCACTCTGGAGCCGTGATGCCCGAAGCCGTGATCGTTTCCGCCGCCCGCTCCCCCATCGGCCGCGCCTTCAAGGGCTCGCTCAAGGACATGCGGCCGGACGACCTGACCGCCACGATCATCCAGGCCGCCCTGGCCAAGGTCCCCGAGCTGGACCCGAAGGACATCGACGACCTGATGCTCGGCTGCGGCCTGCCCGGCGGCGAGCAGGGCAACAACCTCGGCCGGATCGTCGCCGTGCAGATGGGCATGGACCACCTCCCCGGCTGCACGGTCACCCGCTACTGCTCCTCCTCGCTGCAGACCTCCCGGATGGCGCTGCACGCGATCAAGGCCGGCGAGGGCGACGTCTTCATCTCGGCCGGCGTCGAGACGGTCTCCCGCTTCGCCAAGGGCAACTCCGACAGCCTCCCGGACACGCGCAACCCGCTGTTCGCCGAGGCCGAGGCGCGCACCGCCGCCGTCGCCGAGTCCGAGGGCTCCACCTGGCACGACCCGCGCGAGGACGGCCTGCTCCCCGACCCGTACATCGCCATGGGCCAGACCGCGGAGAACCTCGCCCGCTGGAAGGGCGTCACCCGCCAGGAGATGGACGAGTTCGGCGTCCGCTCGCAGAACCTCGCCGAGGAAGCCATCAAGAACGGCTTCTGGGAGCGCGAGATCACCCCGGTGACGCTGCCCGACGGCACGGTCATCAGCAAGGACGACGGCCCGCGCCCCGGCGTGACCATGGAGGGCGTCTCCGGCCTCAAGCCCGTCTTCCGCCCCGACGGCCTGGTCACCGCCGGCAACTGCTGCCCGCTCAACGACGGCGCCGCCGCGCTCGTCATCATGAGCGACACCAAGGCCCGCGAGCTGGGCCTGACCCCGCTGGCCCGGATCGTGTCCACCGGCGTCTCCGGCCTCTCCCCGGAGATCATGGGCCTCGGCCCGGTCGAGGCGAGCCGGCAGGCCCTCAAGCGGGCCGGCCTGACCGTCGACGACATCGACCTGTTCGAGATCAACGAGGCGTTCGCCGCCCAGGTGATCCCGTCCTACCAGGACCTGGGGATCCCGCTGGAGAAGCTGAACGTCAACGGCGGCGCCATCGCCGTCGGCCACCCCTTCGGCATGACCGGCGCCCGCATCACCGGCACGCTCATCAACTCCCTGCAGTGGCACGACAAGCAGTTCGGCCTGGAGACCATGTGCGTCGGCGGCGGGCAGGGCATGGCGATGGTCGTCGAGCGCCTGAGCTGACCCTCGCGCGCCGCCGGGTGACCGGCCCGGCACACCGCGTGAGATTCCGGCCCGGCACCCCGCTCGCCCGGGATGCCGGGCCGTTCCGTGATCCAAACTCCGCCAGGATGTGACCTATGCCTCGCGGGAGGGGCATCCGCGCAGGTCACAGCCGACCCACCCGACACCCCGACCCCGTCGTGCTGCCCGATTCGTGACGTTACGCACTGACAGACGGTTAGTCCGCCCTTCAAGCTGAGGTAGGAAGTCGGGGGTCGACTGTGAACCGGGAGTACGTCAGTGAGCGCCATGCCGATCGCCCTGCTGATCACCACGGCCGCCACCGGCGCCGTGGGCGTCGCCGTCCTGCGCAGCGTGCTGGTGCTGCGCCGACAGGTCGCGGCACTGCACACCGAGCTGGCCAGGAGCCAGGCGACGGGCCGTGCGCAGGTCCCGCCCGCCCGCTCGGCCGGATCCGACGAGATACGCACCGCGGTCGCGGAGGCGCTCGCCGAGGAGCGGGAGCGCGAGCTGGCCGAGGCGCGGGCCTTCTGGGCCGCCCAGGAGGCCCGTGACGCCTCCGACGGCCCGTCCCTGCTGGGTCTGCCCGACAGTGAGCTGTTCCTGCCCCGGCAGGCCGACTTCGCGGGCCTGGAGCCGGTCGCCGAGTCCGGCGCCGACACCGAGGAGCACGGCGGCGACTCCCCCGAGCTGGCCGCGGCCCGCCGCCGCCACCCCTCCCACCCCGACTTCGTGCCGCACTCCCCGCCGGTGGTGAGCGACCACGAGTACACGGTGGAGGTGCTGGAGGAGCTGGCGGCCGCGCGCACCGGGCTGACCGACGTCCGTCCGGGCCCGCTGGGCACCCTGGACGTGTACGTGTTCGCCGACGGCACCACGCTGTGCATGACGCCGGGCCACCGCGAGACCGCGGAGCGCCTGGCCGAGGCCCTGCGGGCGGGCGAGACGCCGTTCCTGCTGGGCGGCTCCGGCGTCTCCGGGGCGTACACGCTGACGTTCTCCTGCGGCGAGGACAGCGTCTACATCCTCGCGGACCGCGTCATCGCGTCCCTTTGACGTCCTCGCCGTCCCGGGGCCTCCCGCACCGCCCGGCGCACGCCTCCCTGTGCGGGAGCGCGGGGTCACACGCCCGCGCGTCCGCGTGTCTCCTCCACGAGCCGGGCGGCTTCCGCCACGTCCTCGTCGCTCCCGAGCACGAGGGCGTAGTCGTGCCCGGCGACGGTGATCTGGTCCGCGGCGGCGAACATCCCGGCGTCCGGCATCTCGCGCGGCTCGGTGCCCGGCTCCTCGACGAGCTGGGTGCGTCGCGCCAGCTCCCTGGCCAGGGCGAGCGCCTCGGCCGCCGCGCCCCGCTGCAGCCGGCTCTGCGGCGCGGCCCGCAGGCGGTCGGCGAAATGATCCACGGCACGGGTGAAGGGCGTCGTATCAACCACGCGGCGAGCGTACGCGGCGCGGCGGGACCGCCGCCAACGGGCGGGTGCGGACACGCGCAAGGGCCCCGGCGGAACCGGGGCCCTTGTGCGCGGTGGACGCCGTGGCGTCAGTCGCTGCTGCTGAGGATCGAGATGAGCCGCAGGAACTCGAGGTAGATCCACACCAGGGTGAGGGTGAGGCCGAAGGCGGCGAGCCAGGCCTCCTCGCGCGGGGCGCCGTAGGCGATGCCGTCCTCGACCTGCTTGAAGTCCAGGGCGAGGAAGCAGGCGCCGAGGATGATGCCGACGACGCCGAAGAGGACGCCGAGCGCGCCGCTGCGGAAGCCGAGGCCGTCACCGCCGCCGATCACCGCGAACAGCAGGTTCACGGCCATCAGCAGGATGAAGCCGAGCGCGGCCGCCATCACGAAGCCGTAGAAGCGGCGGTTGACGCGGATCCACCCGGCCTTGTAGGCCACCAGCACACCGGCGAACACCGCCATGGTGCCGAGCACGGCCTGCATGGCCGCGCCGTCGGCGATGCGGTTGTCGACGACGCTGGAGACGACGCCGAGGAACACGCCCTCGAAGGCGGCGTACGTCAGGATCAGCGCGGGCGACGCCTTGCGCTTGAAGGCCTGCACGAAGCCCAGGACCATGGCGACCAGCGCGGCGCCGATGCCGATGCCGTAGGACCGGCCGATGTTGGCGTCGTCCACCGGCAGCAGCGCCCAGGCGAGCGCGGCGGTGACGATGAGCACGCCGAGCGTGGTGCCCGTGCGCATCACGACGTCGTCGATGGTCATCCGGCCGGCCGCGGCGGGGGCCTGCGGCGGCGCGCCGTACTGCTGCTGCTGCGTGTACGGGTCCTGGGCGTAGGGGTTCTGGGCGTACGGGTTGCCCGCGGGCTGTGCGTACGGGTTGGCCTGCGTAGCGACGGCGGGGCCCCCGGCCTGCGGCGCGGTGTTGAAGCCCGCGTAGCCGTTGTCGCGGCCGAACCCCCGTCGCGAGAAGACCGGGTTGCTGCTCCTCATTTCACTCCTCCATGGCCACTCGGTGCGGCCTTGGCTCAAGAGTAATAGGTAGGCAAAGGAATGACCCTAATGCTTGGGGAGGATCTTTCCCTCGTTGTGCTGCGCAACACGCTACGCGGCTTCATGATTCCCCTCACCACGGGCGGCGGACCGGTACCGAGCCGGTACCTGCCCGGTACCGGCCGGAGACAGTGATCACTCCGGGGGAAGCCGGTGCGGCCCCCGGCGGGTGCGGGGGCGGCGGGCGAACCGCGGCTCGGTGCCGCCGTGCCGCAGGACCTCGCGGCCCGCCCCCTCCCCCGCGCCGGCCGCTCGCAGTACGTCATGGAAACCACGACTTCATCGGGCCACCCGAACGGACTTGTGCGCGGGCCGTGCCCCGAACCCACGTCCCCGTGCAGGCGAAGCCGCAAAACACCTCACGGGAGACGAGCAGCAGGCCCCGGCGCCGGTGCGGCGGGGCCTGCCCGTCACCTTCGAACGGCCGTCAGGCGCCGACCGCCGAGAACCCACCGTCGACGTGCAGGACCTGGCCGGTGACGGCGCGGGCCGTGAACCCCGTGGCCACGTGGTGGATGACGCGCGCGATGCGGTCCAGCGGCGTCGTCTGCAGGCCGCTGCGGCCCGGACATGGGGAGGCCCGGACCGGTCCGTACGACAGATCACGAGGAAACCGCGTGATCAAAGAAGGCGCCCACACGTACATCGACGGGCGTGGGCCCGTCGTCCCGTGCACGGGGAAGTACGCGGTGAAGCTGGACGACCCGTTCACCGTCATCCGCGACCGCTGGACCGCTGCCGGGATCGCTGGCGCCTACCGACCACTGCGTGCGGGGTTCGAGCTGACGGACCGCTGCAACGACGCCTGGCGCCAGCGGTGCGCCGGCGGGACGCATGAGCGACAGCGCGTACCGCCTGCCCCACGGGTCGGGCCCGACGGCCGTGGTGGTGCCCGGAGCCGGACTTGAACCGGCACGCCCGCTCAGGGGCAGCGAGGTTTAAGCTCGCCGTGTCTGCATTCCACCATCCGGGCAGGCCGTGGGCCCCGCTTCGCGGTTCCGAGCCTATCGGTGGCCCTCCCCCCGGCGGCGGCGGGATCGGCTGATCTTGTCTTATTTTATTGGCGACTGATGGGCCATCAGCCCAGCTAACGCACCGTCAGCACGCGCCACCAGCCTTGCGTGCGGCGGGACGCCCCGCACACGGAATGACGTAATTTCACCGTCCGAACGAGGGCGCCCCACCCGTTACGGACCCGACCCCGGTCGGGGTCCCCCGTCATCCCCAGGTATGACCCCGGGTCCGGCGCTCCCTCCCGAGTCGCCCTCCGGAACCGGAGCAGCGGCTGACTACACGGCGGCGAAGCCACGGAACGATGGTCACGTCCCCGAGAACACGCCGTCCCCACAGGAGCCCGCCCGTGACCACCGCCCCCCTCGCCGACCGGGCCACCGCCGTGGCCGCACGCGCCACGGAGCTGTCGAAGATCTACGGCCAGGGCGAGACCCGGGTGGTCGCCCTGGACCGGGTCTCCGTCGACTTCCGGCAGGCCGAGTTCACCGCGATCATGGGACCCTCGGGCTCCGGCAAGTCCACGCTGATGCACTGCGTCGCCGGGCTCGACACCTTCACCTCCGGCTCCGTGCGCATCGGCGACACCGAGCTGGGCGCGCTGAAGGACAAGCAGCTCACCCGGCTGCGCCGGGACAAGATCGGTTTCATCTTCCAGGCGTTCAACCTGCTGCCGACGCTGAACGCCCTGGAGAACATCACGCTCCCCATGGACATCGCCGGCCGCAGGCCCGACAAGGAGTGGCTGGACACGGTGATCCGGATGGTCGGTCTGTCCGACCGGCTGAGCCACCGGCCCGCCCAGCTCTCCGGCGGCCAGCAGCAGCGGGTCGCGGTGGCGCGGGCGCTGGCGTCCCGGCCCGACATCGTCTTCGGTGACGAGCCGACCGGCAACCTCGACTCCCGCTCCGGCGCCGAGGTGCTCGGCTTCCTGCGCAACTCCGTGCGCGAGCTCGGCCAGACGGTGGTGATGGTGACCCACGACCCGGTCGCCGCCGCCTACGCGGACCGGGTGGTCTTCCTCGCGGACGGCCGGATCGTCGACGAGCTGCACGGTCCGACGGCCGACTCGGTGCTGGACCGCATGAAGCGATTCGACGCCAAGGGCCGCACCAGCTGACCCGGGGCCGCCCTCCCCCGCCCGTCCCCTCTTCACGTACGTCTGGACCGAGAAGACACCCATGTTCCGTACCGCCTTGCGCAACGTCCTCGCGCACAAGGCCCGGCTCCTGATGACCGTGCTCGCCGTGATGCTCGGCGTGGCCTTCGTCTCGGGGACCCTGGTCTTCACCAACACCCTTTCCGCCGCCCTGCAGAAGCAGTCCGCCAAGGGCTTCGACCACGTCGACGTCGCCGTCACGGCCGCCTGGAAGAGGGCCGAGGGCGACCGGGTCGGCGAGTCGCACCGCCTCACCCGCGACCTGGTCGACGACGCCGCCGCCGTGCCCGGCGCCGAGCGCGCCGTCGGGGTCGTCTCCGGCTTCACCGCGATCGCCGACAAGGACGGCAAGCTGATCGGCGGCGGCTTCCAGTCGCAGGGCGGCAACCACTGGGGCGACGACGACCCCCGCTACCCGCTGGCCGAGGGGCGCGCCCCGAAGGGCGAGGGCGAGATCCTCATCGACTCCGAGACCGCGCGGCGGGCCGGCTACGAGGTCGGCGACAGGGTGCGCATGTCGGTCGACGGCCCGGTCCTGGAGCCGGTGATCACCGGTGTCTTCACCACCGACGACGGCTTCGTCGCGGCCGGCGGCAGCCTCACCCTGTTCGACACGGCGACCGCGCAGAAGCTGCTCGGCGAGCCGGGCGTCTTCGACGAGATCGCCGTGACGGCGAAGCCGGGGGTCGGCGACGCCGCGCTGATGGCCCAGCTCGAGAAGGCGCTGCCGGACGACGTCGTGGAGATGACGACCGGCGAGGAGCTGGCCGACGACCAGGCGCGGTCCATCGCCGCGCAGATGGACGGCCTGAAGCAGGGTCTGCTGGTCTTCGCCGGGATCTCGCTGTTCGTCGGCACGTTCATCATCGCCAACACCTTCACCATGCTGGTCGCCCAGCGCACCAAGGAGCTGGCGCTGCTGCGGGCCGTCGGCGCCTCCCGCCGCCAGGTCACCCGGTCGGTGCTGGTCGAGGCGCTCGTGGTCGGCACCGTCGCGGCCGCCACCGGTCTGCTCGCCGGCGTCGGCATCGGCGTCGGGCTGCGCTCCCTGATGGGCGCCTTCGACGCACCCGTGCCCGACGGCCCGCTGGTCGTCAGCCCCGGCACCGTCGCCGCCGCGTTCGCCGTCGGCATCGTCGTCACCGTGCTCGCCGCGTGGCTGCCCGGTCGGCGCGCCGCGAAGATCCCGCCGGTGGCGGCGATGAGCGCGGTGCACGCACAGGCGACCACCAAGTCGCTGGTGCTGCGCAACACCGTGGGCGCGCTGTTCTCGGCGGCCGGGATCGCGGTGGTCCTCGCGGCCACCACGATGGACGGCACCGAAGGCCAGGCGCCGATGGGCCTGGGCGCGGTGCTGCTGATCATCGGCGTGTTCGTGCTGACCCCGCTGCTGTCCCGTCCGCTGATCGCCGCCGCCTCCCCGGTGCTGCGCCTGTTCGGCGTGGCCGGCAAGCTGGCCCGGCAGAACTCGGTGCGCAACCCGCGGCGCACCGCCGCCACCGCGTCCGCCCTGATGATCGGGCTCACGCTGATCACCGGCATGACCGTGGCGGCGGGCAGTCTGCAGCAGGCCATCGACAAGATGGCGGCCGACGCGGTCAAGGCCGACTACACGGTCTCGATGGTGAACTACCACGCGCTGTCCCCGGACGTCGAGAAGACGCTGGAGAACACCGAGGGCGTGGTCGCCACCAGCCCGATGCGGGGCGCGATCACCCGTGTCGGCGGCGAGACCGAGTACGTCACCGGCGTCGACGGCTCCACCATCGGCGACCTGCTGCGGCTGCCGGTCCACGACGGCACGTTCGAGATCGGCGGCACCCGGGTCGTCGCGGACCGGGAGACCGCGGCGTACTACGGCTGGAAGACCGGCTCGGCCTTCACGGTGGCCTTCGAGGACGGCGAGAAGGAGCGGCTGACGCTCGCCGGCGTCTACGAGTCCAACGACATGGTCCGCGGCGTCCTGCTCGACACCGCGGTCCTCGCCCCGCACGACCCGGAACCGGACGACATGCAGGTCCTGGTGAAGACGGCCGACGGCGCGTCCGACGCGGTCAAGGACTCGCTGGAGAAGGCCCTCGGCAGCAACCCGGGCATCGCGGTCCAGGACCGGAAGGACCTGTCCGACGAGGTCGGCCAGATGTTCACCGTGGTGCTGAACATGGTGTACGGGCTGCTGGCGATGGCGGTGGTCGTGGCGGTGCTCGGCGTCGTCAACACCCTGGCGATGTCGGTGTTCGAGCGGTCCCAGGAGATCGGCATGCTGCGGGCGGTCGGCCTGGACCGCCGGGGCGTGAAGCGCATGGTCCGGCTGGAGTCGATGGTGATCTCGCTGTTCGGCGCCGTGCTCGGCATCGGCCTGGGCGTGTTCTTCGGCTGGGCGGCCGGCGAGCTGGTCGCCTCCCGGATGGACACGTACGAGCTGATCGTGCCGTGGGGCCGGATGGGCGTCTTCCTGCTGCTGGCGGCGGTGGTCGGGGTGCTGGCCGCGCTGTGGCCGGCGCGGCGCGCGGCCCGGCTGAACATGCTGCAGGCGATCAAGGCCGAGTAACCGGGGCGTCCCGGCACGACGGCGGGTCCCGCTCCACCCGGAGCGGGACCCGCCGTCGTGTGCCGGGCCGGTTCCGGGCGCGGCCGCGCAGCGTGAGCCCGGGGGCTCCGGTCCCGGAGGTCCGCACGGCGACGGTCTGGTCGACGCCGATGCGGTCGCGTTCGAGGGCAAGCACGGGGGCGGCCGTGCGGAGCTGCCGGACGCGGGCCCGTCCCGGCCCGGCGAGGACCGCCGGGCCGGGACGGGCCCGGACTCCGGGTCGGCCACCCGGCGGCGCGGGGCGCGGCGGTGGCGCACGACCGGGACGGGGCGTCCGGAGGGCCGGCTTCCGTGCCGTCCCGGGTACGGACGCGCACGGGGAGGAACGCGCCGGTCAACCGCTCGCGGATGCCTCTCGGCCGCGAGCGGCGTCCGCCACGGCGTACGCCTCCGTGACCGGACCCCGGAATGCCGTCACCACGACACCACCTGGGCGCGGCCCTGACGGTCCCCGGCACGTGACGTCTTCGGGCGGGCGCGGAAACGCGACCCGTCGGGAGTCACCCCCGAACACGCCGAAGGAACCGCCCGCACCACGGATGGCGGGCGGCCCCTTCGACAGTGGCCTGCCTACGGCTGACCTCGGGTCAGGAGGCCTCGGCCTGGGTCAGGAGGCCTTGGCCTCGGTCTTCTTCGGCTCCTGCGCGGCGGGCGCCGGGGCCGGCTTGGCGGCCTCGTAGAACTCCTCGCGCGGGGACTCGATCGCGCCCAGGGACACGACCTCGCGCTTGAGGAACATGCCGAGGGTCCAGTCGGCGAAGATCCGGATCTTGCGGTTCCAGGTCGGCATGGCCAGGCCGTGGTAACCACGGTGCATGTACCAGGCGAGCCGGCCCTTGAGCTTGATCTTGAACTTGCCCATGACGATCATCGCCACGCCCTTGTGCAGGCCGAGGCCCGCGACCGCGCCCTTGTTGGCGTGGCTGTACTCCTGCTGCGGGAAGCCCCGCATGCCGGAGATCACGTTGTCGCCGAGGACCTTGGCCTGGCGCAGCGCGTGCTGGGCGTTCGGCGGGCACCAGGCGTTCTCGTTGCCGGCCTTGCGGCCCACGAGGTCCGGCACCTGGGCGTTGTCGCCCGCGGCCCAGATGTAGTCGGTGCCCTTGACCTGGAGGGTCGGCTCGGTGTCGACGTGGCCGCGCGGACCGAGCGGCAGGCCGAAGCGGGCCAGCGCCGGGTTGGGCTTGACGCCCGCGGTCCACACGATGGTGCCGGCGTCGACCTCGAGGCCGTTCTTCAGCACCACGTGGCCGTCGACGCAGGAGTCCATGGAGGTGGACAGGTAGACCTCGACGCCGCGGCTCTCGAGGTGCTCCTTGCCGTACGCGCCGAGCTTGGGGCCGACCTCGGGGAGGATCTTGTCGGCGGCGTCGACGAGGATGAAGCGCATGTCCTCGCGGGACACCGTCTTGTAGTACTTGGCCGCGTCCCGGGCCATGTCCTCGACCTCGCCGATGGTCTCCGCGCCGGCGAAGCCGCCGCCCACGAAGACGAAGGTGAGCGCCTTGCGCCGGATCTCCTCGTCCGTGGTGGAGTCGGCCTTGTCGAGCTGCTCGAGGACGTGGTTGCGCAGGCCGATGGCCTCCTCGACGCCCTTCATGCCGATGCCCTGCTCGGCGAGACCGGGGATCGGGAAGGTGCGGGAGACCGCGCCCAGCGCGATCACCAGGTAGTCGAAGGGCAGCTCGTACGCCTCGCCCACCAGCGGGGCGATCGTGGCGACCTTGCGGTCCTGGTCGATGGTGGTGACCCGGCCGGTGAGGACCTCCGCCTTGGGAAGCACGCGCCGCAACGGGACGACGACGTGCCGCGGGGAGATGCTGCCGGCGGCGGCTTCGGGGAGGAAGGGCTGGTAGGTCATGTACGACCGCGGGTCGACGACGGTGACGGTCGCCTCGCCGTAACGCATCTTCTTCTGGATGCGCCGAGCTGCGTACAGGCCTACGTACCCACCGCCTACTACGAGGATCCTGGGACGCTCCGTGGTGCTCATGGCATCGAGTATCCACCCGCCTCGGAGGGGTACCTCGTGCGCCCCTTCACAAGCTTCGACAGGGCCTGTGCTACCATCCCGCGTTTCTTGATCCAGATCACAGTGCGGATCGGGAACCGGTGCCGCGGGTGACGCGTTGTCAATGCCGCGTGAGCTGCCCCTCTGTCGTCTCGAGCGGACCGTGAGGCCGACCGGGCGGCCGGTGCGACCGGTGCGCGCAGACCCTCCCCGACTCCCTTCTGAACGTGTTCAAAGGGGTGTTGAACGCCCGAACAGGTCAATCGGACCCACTTCTTCGCCCTCTCCGGGCCAATTCCTTGTGAAGAACTTCACGAACTTTCCCGCACGGGTCCGCCCGAGGGGCCCGAAGGCCCCCTCGGAGCACCGCTCAAACGCCATCCCGACTGCTCAGCAGAGGTCTACTCGCCGGTAACAAAAAGTCGGGCCACGGGCCGGGCGGCCACGCACTCGTCATGCCCCTGGCCGAGGCGGGCGACCGGCGGGACGTCTGCCGCACCCGGTGACGCCCCGCCCGCTGCCGGCCTCGTCCGGCAGCGCCCCTCAGCGCGCCTCGGCGGCGCAGCCGTGGGCGATCCCGTCGAGGATGTCGTGCTCCGACACCACGACCTCCTCCGCGCCCGTCCGCTCCATGATCGCCAGGAGCACCAGGGCCCCGGCGCCGATCACGTCGACCCGGCCCGGGTGCATCGACGGCACCGCCGCCCGCTCGGCGTGGGTGGAGCGCAGCAGCCACCCGGTGATCTCGCGGACCCGGTCGCGGGAGACGCGGGAGTGGTGGATGGCCGCCGAGTCGTACTCGGGCAGGTCCTGGGCGATCGCCGACACGGTGGTGACGGAGCCGGCGAGACCCACCAGCGTCCGTGCCTCGCGCAGCGGCACCGCCTCCTCCGCCCGGTCCAGGGCGGCCTCGATGTCGGCGCGCATCGCGGCGATCTGCTCCTCGGTGGGCGGGTCCGTCACGGCCCCGTCCCGCACCAGGTGGCGCTCGGTCATCCGGACGCAGCCGACGTCCACGGAGCGGGCGGCGCGCACGTGGTCGTCGCCGACGACGAACTCGGTGGAGCCGCCGCCGATGTCCACCACCAGGAACGGCCGGTGCAGGCCGTCCCGGCCGGTCAGCTCCCTGGTGGCGCCGGTGAAGGAGAACTCCGCCTCCTGGTCGCCGGTGATCACCTCGGGTTCCACGCCCAGGATCTCCACCACCCCGCGCACGAAGTCGTCGCGGTTCTCGGCGTCACGGGAGGCCGAGGTGGCGACGAAGCGCAGCTTCCGCGCGCCGTGCTTCTCGATGATCTGCGCGTACTCGCGGCAGGCGGCGAAGGTCCGCTCCAGCGCCTCCGGCGCCAGCCGGCCGGTGCGGTCGACGTCCTGGCCGAGCCGCACGATCGTCATCCGCCGGTCCAGGTCGGTGAGTCCGCCCGTCGCCGGGTCGACGTCGGCCACCAGCAGCCGGATGGAGTTCGTCCCGCAGTCGATCGCGGCGACCCGGGTCACCGGCCCTCCCCCGTCTCCTGCGCCGGCGTCACGCACGGCCCCTTGCTCCACCACTGCGGCAGCATCGCCAGCGCCTCGTCGCCCAGCGGGTTCACGCCGGGGCCGGCCGCGAGCGAGTGGGCGACCAGCACGTGCAGGCACTTCACCCGGTCCGGCATGCCGCCCGCGCTGGGGAAGTTCCTCAGCTCCTCGATCTCGTCGCGGCGCCGGACGTAGTCCTCGTGCGCCGCGCGGTAGGCGGCCGCGAGCTCCGGGTCGGCGGCCAGCCGCTCGGTCATCTCCTTCATCACGCCGTTCGCCTCCAGCGTGCCGATCGCGGAGTTCGCCCGCGGGCACGTCAGGTAGTACAGCGTCGGGAAGGGCGTGCCGTCGGGCAGCCGCGGCGCGGTCTCCACGACGTCCGGCTGTCCGCAGGGACAGCGGTGCGCGATGGCGCGCAGCCCGCGCGGGGGTCTGCCGAGCTGCTGCTTGAAGGCCTCGACGTCCGCGTCGGCGGGCTCGGTGCGCGGGGTCGTGGGCGGAGGGGTGTCCATACGTGTCTTTCTGCGATGTTCCGTCGGGTCACTGGTCGGCGGCGTCGGCCTTGTCGACACCGTCCCAGACGTTGGCGTACCAGGGGCGGTCGGCGGCCCGGAGGTCGCCGCGCGTGGTGGTGGCGCCGGCCGGGTCGACGACGATGTAGCCGGTCTCCCCCGGCATGACGTAGTGCAGGCGCCTGCGGATCTCCTGCTCGGCGTAGGCGTCGTCCTGCCAGCGGGCCTTGAGGTCGCGCAGCCGTTCGACCCGCTGGCGGGTCTCGTCCTGCTCCTTCTGCAGGTCGGCGATCTCCGCGCGCTGGGAGACGTACTGCCGCATCGGGTAGGCGAGGGCCACGACCAGGGAGCAGACCACCAGGACGAGCAGGGCCGCGCGGCCGGTCAGCCGGGAGCGGCGGGCCTGCCGCTTGGTCTGCGAGCGGTAGACCCGGGCCGCGGTCTGCTCACCGATCAGCCGGATCCTGGTCGCGGTGGAGAAACGGTCCCGGTCCTTGACCGCCATGTTCCCGCCTCTCGTTCGGTCTCCTACGCGCGTACGTCCCCGCACACGGTACGGGACCGGGTACGGGGACGTACGTACGACGCTTCCTGCGGGGGTGAGGTCAGCCCTTGAAGCGGGGGAACGCGCTGCGGCCGGCGTACACCGCGGCGTCGTCGAGGATCTCCTCGATGCGCAGCAGCTGGTTGTACTTGGCGACGCGCTCGGAGCGGGCCGGGGCGCCGGTCTTGATCTGGCCGCAGTTGGTGGCGACGGCGAGGTCGGCGATGGTGACGTCCTCGGTCTCGCCGGAGCGGTGGGACATCATGCACTTGAAGCCGTTGCGCTGGGCCAGCTCGACGGCGTCCAGGGTCTCGGTGAGCGAGCCGATCTGGTTGACCTTCACCAGCAGGGCGTTGGCGGCGCCCTCCTCGATGCCGCGGGCCAGGCGCTCCGGGTTGGTGACGAACAGGTCGTCACCGACGAGCTGGACCTTGTCGCCGAGCTTGGCGGTGATGGTCTTCCAGCCCTCCCAGTCGTCCTCGAACAGCGGGTCCTCGATGGACACGAGCGGGTACGCGTCGACGAGCTCCGCGTAGTACTCGGTCATCTCGGCGGCCGAGCGCTCCTTGCCCTCGAAGGTGTAGACGCCGTCCTTGTAGAACTCGGAGGCGGCCACGTCCAGGGCCAGGGCGATCTGCTCGCCGGGGGTGTAGCCGGCCTCCTGGATGGCCTCGAGGATGAGGTCGAGGGCCTCGCGGTTGGAGCCGAGGTTCGGGGCGAAGCCGCCCTCGTCGCCGAGGCCGGTGGCCAGGCCCTTGGCCTTCAGCACCTTCTTGAGGGTGTGGTAGACCTCGGCGCCCCAGCGCAGCGCCTCCGAGAAGGACTCCGCACCGATCGGAGCGATCATGAACTCCTGGATGTCCACGTTGGAGTCGGCGTGCGAGCCGCCGTTCAGGATGTTCATCATCGGCACCGGCAGCAGGTGCGCGTTCGGGCCGCCCAGGTAGCGGAACAGCGGCAGGTCGCTGGCCTCGGAGGCGGCGTGGGCGACGGCGAGCGAGACGCCGAGGATGGCGTTGGCGCCGAGCGAGCCCTTGTTGTCGGTGGCGTCCAGGTCGAACATCGCCTGGTCGATCAGGCGCTGCTCGGTGGCGTCGTAGCCGACGAGCTCCGGGCCGATCTGCTCGATGACGGCCAGTACGGCCTTCTCGACGCCCTTGCCGAGGTAACGGCCGGCGTCGCCGTCACGGAGTTCGACGGCCTCGAAGGCGCCGGTGGAGGCGCCGGACGGGACGGCGGCACGACCCGTGCTGCCGTCGTCGAGGCCGACCTCGACCTCGACCGTGGGGTTGCCTCGGGAGTCCAGGATTTCCCGGGCTACGACGACGTCGATGGACGGCACGAGCATCTCCTTCTTG
This sequence comes from Streptomyces sp. DSM 120436, assembly GCF_055778765.1. Taxonomy (NCBI): domain Bacteria; kingdom Bacillati; phylum Actinomycetota; class Actinomycetes; order Kitasatosporales; family Streptomycetaceae; genus Streptomyces; species Streptomyces sp. DSM 120436. Next base: position 719,876 of record NZ_JBSKBS010000001.1, read on the forward strand.
GAATGTGACGCGGCTGAGCGGGGCCGCGGGGGCCCTGCGAGTCCGAGCCTAACCGGCTCCGGGCGATCGGCCATCCGGCCGCCCGCCTCATGGACAGAACCGAGAGTAAATTGTTTCCGAACGGAACAAAGCAGATTCGGGAAACCGTGACCGGAAACCGTGACCGCGGAGCGTCCGGACATGACCCCGCCCCGGTGCGTACGGGGAAGAAACGCACCGGGGCGGGTGGCCCGTGGGGACGGGGCGGGACCGTGCGGCCGGCCTTACTTCAGGTGAAGCTGCTGGCCCGGGTAGATGAGGTCGGCTTCCTCGACGATGTCGTCGTTCAGCTCGAACAGCTTCGCCCAGCCGCCCTTGACGTCGTGCTCCGCGGCGATCGAGCTGAGGGTGTCGCCCTTGACGACCTTGTACTCGCCGTCGCCCTTCTCGACCTTCTCGCCGGTCGGGGTGGTGACGGTCTTCTTCTCGGCCTTCTGCTCGGCCTTCTGCTCGGCCGGGGCGGCCGGGCGCTCGGCGGAGCGGGAGGCCTTCCGCTCGCTCTCGCGGGACTCCGTGGCGCCGGACTCCTGGGAGGAGCCCTCGGCGGAGGAGCCGTTGTAGGCGGCGTTGGACAGGCCGGTGCCGCAGACCGGCCAGGCGCCCTTGCCCTGGCCCGCGAGGACCTTCTCGGCGATCTCGATCTGCTGGGCCTTGGTGGCCTGGTCGGCGGTGGCCGCGTACTGGGTGCCGCCGTACCCGGCCCAGGTGGAGGCGGAGAACTGCAGGCCGCCGTAGTAGCCGTTGCCGGTGTTGATGGACCAGTTGCCGCCGGACTCGCACTGGGCGACGGCGTCCCACTCGGACGCGGTGGCGGCGGAGGCGTTGCCGGCCGCCATCAGCGGACCGGCGACGGCGGCGCCGGTGACACCGGCGATGGCGATGGCGCGAGTGGCCTTGGACGGACGACGGTGCTTGCCCTTGCCGGAAAACAGCATGGATGGATCCCCTCACCGACGCCTACGAGGTGAGCTGTCGGGTTCGGGCCGGTTGAGTTGCCCGGCCACGTCCCTCCCGGGACGCGGCTTCACCCCGAGCCGTACCGGACGTGAACCGTCCGGATCCGGCGCCTACCTGGGTCCCCCGCTCCTGCCTACGGCGCATGACGCGACGACTGTTCCCGTGCTGCCACTGGCAGGATTCGGCGTGGCGGCAGCCGGGGCCCGCGATGGCGAGCGGTCACGACCGTAAGCACGGGCCCGACGGAATTTCAAAGATGATCAGGTCTTCTGAGACCTATCTCTCACAGCCCTTATTACGGACATTCAGCCCGAATCGCTCCGTCAACTGCCGCCGCGCGGAGGCGCCTTCGGGCGCCGCCCCACGCCCGCTACTCGCCGGTCTCCGCGTCCACGAGAAGCCGCTGACCTGGCAGGATCAGGTTCGGGTCGTCACCGATGACCTGCTGGTTCTCGACGTAGAGCGCCGTCCATCCACCGGCGAGGGCAAGGGAGTCGGCGATGGACACCAGGCTGTCCCCGGCCCGCACGGTGTAGCGGCCGTCGGCGGCCTCGGCCGACGCCTCGGCGGAGCGCGAGGCGTGCCGACCGGCCGACGGGGTCGCGGCGTCGGCGCGCTCGCCCTCCTGGGCGCTGGGGCCGCGGTGGCGGCCCGGGCCGGTGGACTCGGACTCGGTGACCACCGAAGAGCCGGTACTCTGCCCCGACTTGTCCGACTCGTCACGCTCGGGGGTGGCGGAGGCGGACGAGGAGGCCGGGGCGCTCGCGTCACCCTTCTCCACCCCCTCCGCCTTCCCTCTCTTCTCCTCGCCGGACGAACCGGGCACGGCGGACGGAGAGGGGGAAGCGGACGCATCGCCCGGTTCGGGCGAACCGGACGGAGTGGCGGTGCCGGCGGCCCGGGAGCCGTCCGGGGTCGCGTCGTCCGCCACGCCCGGGTCGACGTTCGGGGACGCGGTGTCCTGCTGCAGACCCGTGGGCAGGCCGCAGGCGCGCCACTTGCCGCTCCCCTGCTCGGCGAGGATTCTCTCGGCGACGGTGATCTGCTGGTTGCGGCTGGCCTGGTCGGCGCTGGGCGCGAACTCCAGACCGCCGTAGGTCTCCCAGTCGTCCTGGGTCAACTGGAGGCCGCCGTAGTAGCCGTTGCCGGTGTTCTGGCTCCAGGAGCCGCCGCTCTCGCACTCCGCGACCCGGTCCCAGGTCTCGCCGTCCGCCGCACTGGCGCCGCCCGCCCCGAGCAGGGGGATCGCGATGGCGGAGCCGGTCACCCCGGCCGCGACGAGAAGAGCCGGAGCCTGGCGAGGGCGACGGTGTCGGCCGTTCCCGGAGAGCATGCGGAAGCCTTTCACTCGGCGACAAGGACCGGCACGGTGAGCAAAACCTTGCGGCGCGCCGTACTTGATGGGTGAACGTATAGGCAGACGATCAGTTGTCACAAGTTCATGCCGTGCAGATCACATGAAGATCACAGAGTCGAGCATGTCTGAGGTTTCCGCACGCAACCCGTCGGAACCGGACAGGGAGGTCAGCCCCTTCGTCAGGTCCGTTCTGAATACGGAGGAGAGAATTCCACCGGAAGCGTGCGGAGTCCCCGCATGATGAGGCCGCCGCGCCACCGCAGTTCGGCCGGCTCCACGGCGAGCCTGAGGTCCGGCAGCCGGGTCAGCAGGGTGGCCAGCGCGGTCTGCCCCTCCAGGCGCGCCAGGGGGGCGCCCAGGCAGTAGTGGATGCCGTGCCCGTACCCCAGGTGCTGGTTGTCGCGGCGGCCCAGGTCCAGGGTGTCCGGGTCGGCGAACCGCTCCGGGTCCCGGTCGGCCGCGGCCAGCACGACGAGGACCGGGTCGCCCGCCTCGACGCGCTGCCCGCCGATGACCACCGGCTCGGTGGCGAACCGCCACGTCGCCAGCTCCACCGGCCCGTCGTAGCGCAGCAGTTCCTCCACCCCGGTCTCCAGCAGCCCGCGGTCCCCCTCGGCCAGCGCCCGTTGCAGGCGCTCCCGCTGCCCGGGGTGGGTGAGCAGGGCGTAGGTGCCGTTGCCGATGAGGTTGACGGTGGTCTCGAAACCGGCGAAGAGAAGGATGAACGCCATCGCGGCGGCCTCGTTCTCCGTGAGGTGCTCCCCGTGGTCGGAGGCGCGGATCAGACCCGAGATGAGGTCCTCGCCGGGGACGGGCTCGGCGGGCAGCGCCTCGCGCTTGCGGTGGATCAGCTCGGCGAGGTAGCCGCGCATCTTCTTCACCGACCGGGCCACTCCGCCGCGCGGACCGCCGCCGTGACGGATCATCATGCCCGCCCAGTCCCGGAAGTCGTCCTGGTCCTCGCGCGGGACGCCGAGCAGGTCGCAGATGGCGTAGATGGGGAGCGGGAAGGCGAAGTCGTGGATCAGGTCGGCGGAGCCGGTCGCCGCGAAGCGGTCGATGAGGCCGTCGGTGAGCTCCTGCACTCGGGGCGCGAACTCCGCGACCCGGCGCGGGGTGAACGCCTTGCTGACCAGGCGGCGCAGACGGGTGTGGTCCGGCGGGTCGATGTTCAGCAGGTGCGTCATGAGGTCGGCCTGCCGCTCGCCCGGGATGCCGGTCTTGCCCTTGGCGTGGGCGGGCTCGTCGTGGTGCGCGGGGTTCTTGGACAGCCGGTTGTCGGCGAGGGCCTGCCGGGCGTCGGCGTACCGCGTGACCAGCCAGGCCTCGACGCCGCTGGGCAGCCGGGTCCTGCGCACGGGGGCGTGCTCGCGGAGCCAGGCGTAGGCGGGGTAGGGGTCGGCTGCGAACTCCCAGGTGAACAGGTCGGGGGCGGGGTCCTGGGGGGTGGGGGGTGACTGGTCACGCATGGGGCGACCCTAACGGGCCGGGGGTTCGTGCCTTCGGGCACGTGCGGGCGGGTGGGTGGGGGGGGGTCGCGCCGTTCCCCGCGCCCCCTCCCGGCGTTCGCCTCGGCGGGCACGTGCGGGCGGGTGGGTGGGGGGTGGTCGCGCCGTTCCCCGCGCCCCCTCCCGGCGTTCGCCTCGGCGGGCACGTGCGGGCGGGTGGGTGGGGGGGTCGCGCCGTTCCCCGCGCCCCCTCCCGGCGTTCGCCTCGGCGGGCACGTGCGGGTGAGCGGGGGGTGGTCGCGGCGTTCCCGCGCTCCTGGAGGGGTGCTGCCCCGGTGTGTCCGAAGAGGCTCGGGGCGAGTGGGCCCACAGGGGCGCGGGGAACGGCGCGAAACGGGGGCCGGGGGCGGAGCCCCCGAGGGGTGGGAGGTCAGGCGCCCGTGGCTTGTTCCGCCGTGCGGATCGCGTCCCGGTACACCCGGGCGGCAGCCCGGAGCGCGGCTTCCGCGTCCACCCCTTCCGCCTCCGCCCGCGCCGCCAGCGTCAGCAGCTCGTACCCGATCCCCTCCCCGGAGGGAAGGGGAACGGAGAGGCCCGCCCCGCGGACCCGGCCCGCCAGCTTGGCGGCGAGGGCGAGCGCCGGCTGCCCCACCGGCACCCCGTCCGTGACGGACTCCCGCCGCTTCTCCACCGCCTTCGTCCGCATCCAGTGCGCCTTGACCTCCTCCGGCGTCCGCGCCGTCTCCTCCCCGAAGACGTGCGGATGCCGGTGGACGAGCTTGGCGACGATGCCGCCCGCCACGTCGTCGACGGAGAACGGCTCGTCCGGGTGCTCCTCGGCGATCCGCGCGTGGAAGACGACCTGGAGCAGCACGTCCCCCAGCTCCTCGCGCAGCGCCTCCCGGTCGCCGTCCTCGATGGCCTCGACGAGCTCGTACGCCTCCTCGATGCCGTACTTGACGAGACCCTTGTGGGTCTGCAGGGAGGACCAGGGGCACTCCGCGCGGATGCGGTCCATGACCTGCACCAGGTCGAGCAGGCGGGCGCCCGGCAGATCGTAGGAGGCGGGCAGCAGTTCCAGCTCGGGCATCCTCATCCGTCCGCCGCCGGCCAGCCGCGCCAGTCCGTCGGTGAGCGCGGGCTCGCCCTCGCCGGTCGCGACGACGACCACGGTGCGTCCGCCGGCGCAGGCGTCGACGACCTCCTCGGCGGTGGGCGCGGCCTCCTCGACGGGTATCCCCGCCTCCCGCAGATACGGCAGCTGCGGATGGGCGCCGTCCGCGCACAGCACCCGGTCGGCCGCGTGCAGGGCCTGCCAGGCGGGCCAGGACAGCAGCCCGGGCGCGACCCGGTGGCTGGTGGTGAGCAGGACGACTCGGCCGGCGGCGGCCTCGGGGCCCGGTGCGGGGCTGGTTGCGTTCACCCTTCGAACCTAGCCCACGTCAGAGCCCCAGCGGTGGCCCGTCCACGGCAGTGACGTCCTTCACCCACGGCGTCTTCGCGTCCACCCGGCTGCTCTTCTCCGCGTCCCACTCGCCGTAGCGCGGGTTGAGGTCGACCCCGAGCTCCTCGCTCGCGTCGGACAGCGCCTTCCAGAACTCGGGGCGGCTGGTGTCGGTGCCGAGCTTCTGGGCGAGCTTCTGCGCCGTCACCTGGACGCGGAGGTTCTCGTCGAGGCGCTGCGGCGGGACGCCGTACTGCTGGAGCCAGGCGGCCTCCAGCGCCTTCGCGCCGCCGGCCTGCTCCTCGAACTCGGCCCGCGTCCGCTGCACCTCGCGATCCGAGACGGTCACCCCGGCGTCGCGCGCGGCGCGTTCCAGCACCTTGTCCAGCACCATGCTGTGCAGGGTGTCGCGGGTCAGGCCGCCGGTGCGCGCGATGGCCTGCTGGTACTGGGCCTCGTCCGGTACGGCGGCCCGCTGGGCGGACCGCACCTCGTCGACGCGGTTCTCCAGCTGCGACACGGTGATCCGCTCACCGCCGACCACGGCCGCCGCACCGGGGTGCGCGTCGTTTCCGCAGGCGGTGAGCAGGGGCGCCGCCGCGGCGATCGCGGCGGTGAGGAGGAGCGCGGTGCGACGGCGGCGGTGCAAGGAAACCTCCTGGGGAGAGCTTGTGCGGCGGTGCACAAAGTCTTGCGGTGATCGATGGTAGGCATCGGCCAAGCTCTGGCCAACCCATTCGACCAACGATTCACGGCGACTTCGGGCACCGCCGCGCCCGCCGTCTCCCCTCCGCCGGGTCCGGCCGCGTCAGCCGCGCACCTGTCCCAGCCACTGGAGGGTCCGCCGGATGTCCGCGGCGAGCGGGTGACCCGGCCCCTGGACGCGCTCCACGTCGTGCAGCAGCCGCGCCAGCGTCTCGTGCGCGGCGGGGCGGTCGCCGAGGGCGAGCAGCAGGTGGCCGATGCGGCGGCGCACGTCGTGGGCCTGCTGCGGGTCCCCGGCGGCCACGTACCGGTTCTCGTAGTACGGCAGCAGCGCCCGGTACTCGGCGAGGGCGGCCGCCGGGTCGCCGAGCTGCTCCAGGCACTGGGCGGCCTCGTAGCGGTGGCGCAGCGACTGCGGGTCGGCCTGTCCCGCCTCGGCCGCGCGCTCGTCGGCGAGGCGGCGCAGCTCGGGCAGGGCCCGCCGGTACTGCCCGTCGTCGAGCAGCGTGGCCGCGTACTGCTTGCGCAGGGTGCGCACGACCGGGGAGTGCTCGCCGTGCTGCTCGGCGGCGACCGGGAGGATCGAGCCGAGGATGTCGACGGCCTGGGTGACGCGGCCCTCGCCGAGCAGCCGCTTCACCTCGTCGACGGCGGCGGCCACGTCGGCCTTCTCCGCCGCCGGCGCGGGCGGCGCGGCGGGCGCGGGCTGCGGCGCCGGCGTCCTGGCCCGGTCCGGCCAGGGGGCGTGCGGGCGCAGGAAGGGCCGGGTCGGGTCCAGCGGGGCGCCGGTGGGCGTGCCCCGGGCGGGCAGCAGCAGCGCCAGGTGTTCGTAGACCTCCTGCGCGGAGTCCGGGCGGTGCTGCGGGTCCTTGGCGAGCAGCCGCAGCACCAGGGCCTCCAGCGCCTCGGGCACCTCGGGGCGCAGCCGGCGCACCGGCACCGGCGGCTCGTACAGGTGCCGGTGCAGCACCCCGAGCGCCGTGGACCCGGAGAACGGCACGTCCCCGCTGAGCAGTTCGTGCATCAGCACACCGAGCGCGTACAGGTCCGTGTACGGGCCGACCGCGCCGCCCATCGCCTGCTCGGGCGCCATGTAGGCGGGCGAGCCGATGGGGGTGCCGGTGTGGGTCAGGCGGGTGGTGTCGGCGTCCATCACGGAGGCGACGCCGAGGTCCAGCACCGTGATCGTGCCGTCCTGCCGCACCATCACGTTGCGCGGCTTGAGGTCGCGGTGGACGATCGGCACCGCGTGCACGGCGCTGAGCACCGCGCACAGCTGCGCGGCGACCGCGACCGCCCACTGCCACGGGTAGGGGGTGTGCTCGGCGAGGTGGTCGCCGAGGTCGGCGCCGTCGACGTACTGCATGACGAGGAACAGCTCCTCGCCCTCGCTGCCCGCGTCGTGCACGGTGACCAGGCCGGGGTGGTCGACCTGGGCGGTCACCCGGCACTCGCGCACGAAGCGGCGGCGCAGTTCGTCGGCCTCCTGGCCGGCCACCTTGTCGGGGCGCAGCAGCTTCACGGCCACGCGCCGGTCCAGCCGCTTGTCGTAGGCCGTCCAGACCTGTCCCATGCCGCCCTGGCCGATGAGCGCGGACAGTTCGTAGCGGCCGGCGACGACTCGTCCCGCCGTCACGCTCACCGTCCGCCTTCGTGATCGCCCGGCCGCCGCTGCTGTCCGTCCTGCCGGCGCAGGTAGTCGCTCAGTTCGTCGAGCTCGGCGCGCACCTGGTCGATCCGGGCGGGCGCGGGCCGCTGCGGCTGCTGCGCCTGCGGGGGCACGGGGGCGGGCGGCACGGGAGTGGGCGGCACGGGAGTGGGCGGCACGGGGCCGGCGAGCGGGGTGTGCGGGGGCTGCGGCACGACCGTGGGCGCGTACGGCGAGGCCGGCTGCGGGTAGCCGTAGGGAGCGTGCACCGTGGTGGCGTGCGGCGACGGCGGCACCGGGCCGCCGTAGGGACCCGGCCGGCGCGGCAGCCGGATGTCCACGATCAGGTAGTAGGCGGAGGCGCAGGCGCCCAGGAGGAGGAGGGCGCCGAGGCCCGCGTCGCTCCGCCAGTCCTCCTCCGGGACGGAGCCGATCAGGACGATGCAGGCGATGATCAGCGGGATGCTCGCCCAGGCCGCTATCCAGTCGAAGACCCGCCCGCGCCGCACCGCGATCCGGAACAGCGGCACGGAGGCCAGCATGCCGCAGCACAGCACCCCGGAGGCCGCGTACAGCACGCGCTGCGTGATGACCGATCCCGTGCTGGGTGTGGGCGGCGCGCCGTGGCCGTACATGCTGCTCCTGGACGGGTGTAGCCGATGTGTGGACTCCGGTGGAGACTCCGAGCGTATAGGTCCGCGGCCCCAACCGTTCCCGTGCTGTACCGAACCGTTGTCGTACCGGAGCATGCCGGGCACCGGCGCGAACTCCCCTCGCGCGGCGGCGCGCAGGGCGGGCCGGGGCGGTGTCCGGGCGGACCCGCGGGCTCCGGCTGGGGCGTCGGTCGGGGGCGATCGGGTCGAGGGCGCGCAACCGCTCGCCGTGGCGGCGCTGTTCGTCCGGTGCGGGACGCGGGAACTGGAGGCGGCTGACGCCGGGCCAGGGGGCGGTGGACGCGTGGCCGCCGGCCTCGCGGTGGCCGGCGGTGCGCGTCATCAGCGCGCCCGGCCGGGCGGCCGGCCGTAGCGTCTCGGCCGGCCGCGTGCGTACGCGGGCCGGCCGGCCCGTGCCGTCCGTGTCCGCCGGAGGGCGGAGGGCGGAGGGCGGAGAGCGGAGAGCGGAGGGCGGAGGGCGGAGGGCGGGCTCACCGGCCGTCCTGCCTCCGGCAGCCGGCCGGGCCGGCCGGAGGCGTTCCCGCACCTGGACGTCTCCCGGTCGTGGGACCTGGGAGTCTCGGCAGGGAGTGTCCGGCCCCCTGACGACCGGTTCCCACTCCCCGCCGCGCCCCGGCAGCGGCGCCGTCCGTTTGCCGGGAGGCCCTTCCCTGGAGGGGCCTGCTCGGCGCACGGGCGGGGCCGGTGCCGGGTGTGTGCCTGGTGTCAGGCGTTCTTGCGGCGGCGCAGCAGGAAGAGGCCGATCGCGCCGGCCGCCACGAGGGCGGCGCCGCCGAGGGCCACCGGCAGGGTGGCGGAGCTGCCGCCCGTGGCGGCGAGGTTCTCGTCGGTGGCGTCGGCTCCGGCTTCGGCGCCGGCGTCGGCCGCCGGCTCCTCGGCGCCCCCTTGCGGCTGCGTGCCGTCCAGCGGGGCGTCACCGGCGTTGGTGTCCGAACCGGTGTGGGCCGGGTCGGGCTCCGCGCTCGGCTCCGGGACGTCCACGACGGTGCTGAGGTCCTCGCCGTTGAGCGCCACCTGCACCTTCGCCTGGCCGTCGCCGGAGGACACCACGGCGACGGAGACCTTGCCGGCCGTGTCCTTCAGCGCGGTGACGGCGTCGGCGTCGGCCGGGGCGTCGTTGCCGACGGTCTTGTTGGCCTCGGTGAGGTCGATGAGCGTGGAGGAGCCGTAGTTGCCCTTGGGCACCCGGTAGGCGTGCACCCCTTCTATCCGGCCGTCGAAGGAGCCTGCCGCGTGCCGGTACTCGACGACCAGGCGGTCCTCGCCCATGGGGATGTCCAGGGCGCGGACGCCGCTGCCCTCGCCGTGCAGCGGCCGCAGCGTGAAGGTGCCGGACTCCGTCACCTTCACGGCCTCGTCGTCCGTGAGCCATCCGGCGCGGATCAGTTCGGGCGCGGAGACACCCGCCTCGGGACCTCCGCCGCCCATCAGCGACTTGGCACTGGTGCCGTTCACCTCGCAGTTGACCAGGTCGCCGTCGGTGCACATGGAGCGGGTCTGGTGGCCCCAGCCCATGTTGTGCCCGAACTCGTGCCCGAGCACGCCGAGTCCGCTCGCGGTGCCGTAGAGGTTGATCCACGTGTAGGGGCCGGGGACGGTGGCGAGGCCGGCCCAGGCGCAGCCGGTCTTCTGCGCGGGGAAGACCATCGACAGGCTCTCGTAGTCCTCACCCATCGTCAGGCCCTTTTCCGCCAGGGCCTGACGGGTCAGCTCGTTGATCCGGCCGTTGTCGCAGCCGGCGGCGCTCATCGGCAGCTTGACGGGGCCGAGGTACTGCTCGTCGACCGCGGGCACCAGGGTGTACCGGCCGCGCGAGAGTTCCGAGAAGTACGAGGAGAGCGAGTCCTTGCGGTCACCGAAGTAGGTGTCCGGAGTGCCTTCCGCCACCTTGTCCGGGTGCTGGAAGGAGCTGTCGGTGAACTCCACGAGGACGGGCAGGGTCTTGCGTTCCACCGTCGCGTCGTCGGCGTGCGCCGCGGAGGGGACGAGGCCGAGCGCGAGTGCGGTGATGCCGCCGGCCAGGCAGGCCCGGCCCAGGGTGGACTTCTTCATGTTCCCTTTTTTCCTTCGGACGTGGGGTGGGCGTGTGAGCACGCTTCCGAGGGGAAAGAGGGGGCCGCCCCCGACCCGTCCCGCGACTTTGCCTTCTCTTTACCCTCCGAGGAATCCGGGCTCGAAGAGGAACCGCAAGGAGGCGGAGCCGTAGTAGTACCGCGTGGTGCCGATCGCCGTGCCGTGCTCCTGGCCCTGGTCCGCCCGGGCCCACTCGACGAGGCCGAGGTACCGGGTGCCCCCGGCGTCGCGCAGAGCCGCCTCTCCCGTCCCGCCGTCGGCCCACAGGTTCCACAGCTGGACGCCGCTCGCGGCGTCACAGGCCCGCTGGTCGACGGGGGCGTGGTCCTCGGTTCCCCCCGAACGCGCCAGGCACAGTCCTGTCGCCTCGTTGCGGACCTGGGTGCGCGCCCGGTCCCCCGGGTAGGGCTCCAGCAGCACCCAGCGCTCCTCCGGACCGCCGTCGCAGTCGGCCCCCACCGGCCGGACCCCGGACGCTCGCGAGCCGCCCGGTATCTCCATGCACGCGCCCGTCGACACGAAGCGCAGCGTGCTCGGCGCCCCGAGGGCGGGCGCCGCCGGGAGGGAGCCGGCGCCGGACGGGGACGGGCTCCCGGCGGACGGGGACGGGCTCGACGGGGACGAGGGCGAGCTCGACCCGGACGGGGACGGGGACGGGGACGGGGACGGGGACGAGGACAGGGGCGGGCTCGGGGCGCCGGTGGACGGCGCGGACGGCGGCGCCGGAACGGCGCTCCGCGCGGCGGACGGCGGCCCGCCCGCCGTCGCGCCGGGACGGTCCTGCGGCTCCCCGCCGCCGGGCCACAGCGTCCAGCCTCCGAAGATCACCGCGGCCGCGCCGACGGCGAGCACCGCGGTCTTGGCCCCCACCGCTCCCCCGGCACCGGCGTGCGAGGCCGCCGCGCCCGCACCGGCCTGCCCGGACGCCACGGCCGCGGCGGCGGCACGCGCCTCCAGGTACGCCGGACCGCCGAACAGCAGCACGGCCACGGGCAGCACCGTGCGCAGCCGCTGGTTGAGGTCGGCCAGCTCGCGGGCGGCCCGCCGGCACCGCCGGCACCGTTCCAGGTGCCGCTCCAGGCGCCGGTCCCGCGACGGACGGGAGGCGCGCGCCACGGCGGCGAGACGGTCGCTGCACCCGCGGCACTCCTCGTCGGCCGCGCCCTGGCGGGCATGGGCGGCGAGATAGGCCTCCCGCAGGCCCTCGCGGGCCCGGGCCGCCAGCGAGGTGACCCCGCTGGGCGTGAGGCCCAGCAGGGCGCCCACCCTGGCCGCGGGCTCCTCCTCCACCACGTGGTGCCAGAGCACCGCGCGCCATCGCTCGGGCAGGGACCGGAAGGCGGCGGCGATCAGACCGCCCTCCTCCGCCCGGACCACCTGTTCCTCGCCGTCGGCGACCCGGCCCTCCCCGGCCGGTCCCGCTCCCCCACGGCCCTCCGCGTCGAGCCACTGCCCGAACTCCGGCGCGAGGTCGACCCGGCGGGACTGCTCCGCCCAGGCGGCCGCGGTGTGCCGGACCACGGACAGCAGGTACGGGCGCCAGGCGGTGGTGGGGCCCTTGCCGTCGCGGACCGCCCGTACGGTGCGGGTGAACGCCTCCGAGGCGAGATCCTCGGCGGTGTGCGGATCGCGGGAGCACACGCGGGCGTACACCAGGACGGCACGGGAGTGACGCCGGTACAGCTCCTCGATCGCCGCGGGGTCCCCGCTGTCGCGTACCGCGGCCGTCAGGCGGCCGTCGGACTGCCCGTCCCCGCCGTCGTCCCCGCCGTCGTCCGCGCCCGCCCTGGCCGCGTCCGGGAATCCGGAAGCGGCGTCCCCGCGGTCGATCATGTGCGTGCTCTCCCGTTCGTACGCTCATCAGTGCGCAGCGTCACAGAGCGTACGGCCTCCACGGCCGGGGGACGGATCCGGCCGCCGGTGTCACCCCGGCGCGACGGTCCCGCGCGAGGTCAGCGGCGGCGCACGGCCAACGACCGCCGCGCGCGGGAGGATCCGGGGACGGTGGCCGCCGGCCCGCTCAGCCGCCGCACTGCGCGCCCATCGCGCGCTTGTCGGCCGGCGTCACCGGCATCTCGTACTTCACCGCGACCTGGGCGAAGCGGACGGCGTAGGCGCAGCGGACGGCCTTGCTGGGCGGCAGCCAGGAGGCCGGTCCGGAGTCGCTCTTGGCGGAGTTGGCGCCGCCGTCGACCGGCATCAGGTTGAGCGGGTCGTTGGCCAGTTGCCGGCGCTTGGCCTCGGACCAGCGGGAGGCGCCCATCTGCCAGCTGTAGGAGAGCGGCACGACGTGGTCGATCTGCACCTCGGCGGCCTGCTGCTTGCGCCACTCGATGGTCTTGCCGGTGTAGGGGTCGGCCAGGGTCAGGGAGACGACGACGCAGTCGGAGCCGGAGCGGAAGCGCAGCTCCTGGCCGTCGCGCCGGAGGATGTCGTTCCGCGTGTCGCAGCCGTTGCGGGCCAGGGGGACGCCGTCGGCGGTGTCCATCCACGCGTAGCCGTACTCGTCGCGGTCGTAGCCGGTCCTGGGGCCGCGGCCCTTGGTGGCGACCTCGTCGATGAGGGCGGCGGCCTCGGCGCGGTCCCGGGCGTCGCGCACGGGGGCGAGGCCGGGGCGGGTGCCGTCGGGGTTGTCCAGCGGGCTCACCGCCTTCCCGTCGGGCGCCGCCGCTCCGCTGCTCCCGGCGGCGGGGACGTCCGCCTCCGGTATGGACTCGCACCCCGCGAGGAGGGCCACCGCGACGGCCGCCGCCCCTCCCGCGCGCCGCACCCTGCCGCCTCGTCCCGGATCTCTCGTCACCGCGCCCCTCCCTCGGTCTGCTGTAACTCTGCCCCGGCAGGGGCGGTCCGATCCTGGAGCTCACCGTAACGAGCGAGTGGTCTAGACCACTCGCCACCCCTTTGGGCATCCCGTCCGATCCGCGCGTATGGTCGGATTCGGGCCACCTCGGAAGGAGTTCCGCATGGGCATCCTCGACAAGTTCAAGGGCAGCAAGACGGCGCGCGAGAAGGCGCACAAGGCCTCGGACGCCGCGGAGAAGAAGCTGAACGAGAGGACCGGCGGCAAGCACGAGCAGCACATCGACACCGGGCAGCGGCAGGCGGAACGCCGGCTCGGCATGGACCGCGACCGTCCCGACCGGCCGTAGGGGCCCCGTACACATCGGGGCCGTCCGCGACGCGTCTCGCGCGCCGCGGACGGCCCCGCCGTCCGCCGGGCCGGCCGCCTCAGGACCTCAGCACCGGGTCAGGACCCCAGCACCGAGGTGAGGAACTCCCCGACCCACCCGAGCAGGTCCCGCCCGACCAGCGGCTTGCCGCCGACCTTCGCGGTCTTCGGGCGCGGCACCAGCACCTGGTGGGACGTCGCCTTGATCACCGAGCCCGGGTAGAGCCGCTTGAGCCGCAGCTCCTGCGACTCGCGCAGCTCCACCGGCGCGAACCGGACGTTGGCGCCCTGCAGCACGATCTCGCCGACGCCGCACGCCCGCGCGAGCATCCTCAGGCCCGCCACCAGCAGCAGGTTCTCCACCGGCTCCGGCAGCTTGCCGTAGCGGTCGGCCAGCTCCTCGCGGACGGCCCTGACGTCCTCCTCGCTGTTGGCGGAGGCGATCGCGCGGTACGCCTGGAGGCGCAGCCGCTCGCCGGGCGCGTAGTCGTGCGGGACGTGCGCGTCGACCGGCAGCTCGATCTTCACCTCGAGCGGCGGCTCCTCCTGGACCTCGCCGGTCTCCAGCTGGCGGCGGTAGTCCGCGACCGCCTCACCCACCATGCGGACGTACAGGTCGAAGCCGACGCCCGCGATGTGCCCGGACTGCTCGCCGCCGAGCAGGTTGCCCGCGCCGCGGATCTCCAGGTCCTTCATCGCCACGTACATGCCGGCGCCCATCTCGGTGTGCTGGGCGATGGTCGCGAGCCGCTCGTGCGCGGTCTCCGTCAGCGGCTTCTCCGGCGGGTACAGGAAGTACGCGTACCCGCGCTCACGGCCGCGGCCGACCCGGCCGCGCAGCTGGTGGAGCTGGCTGAGGCCGAAGTTGTCGCCGCGCTCGACGATCAGGGTGTTGGCGTTGGAGATGTCGATGCCGGACTCGACGATCGTCGTCGACACCAGCACGTCGAACTTCTTCTCCCAGAAGTCGACGACGACCTGCTCCAGCGCCTGCTCCGACATCTGGCCGTGGGCCGTGGCGATCCGCGCCTCGGGCACGATCTCGCGCAGCCGGGCCGCCGCCCGGTCGATGGACTCGACCCGGTTGTGGATGTAGAAGACCTGGCCCTCGCGCAGCAGCTCGCGGCGGATGGCGGCGCCGATCTGCCGCTGGTCGTAGGGGCCGACGAAGGTGAGCACCGGGTGGCGCTCCTCCGGCGGGGTGGTGATCGTCGACATCTCGCGGATGCCGGTGACCGCCATCTCCAGGGTGCGCGGGATGGGCGTGGCGGACATGGTCAGCACGTCGACGTTGGCGCGCAGCTTCTTCAGCTGCTCCTTGTGCTCGACGCCGAACCGCTGCTCCTCGTCGACGACGACCAGCCCCAGGTCCTTGAACTTCGTCTCGGAGGAGAACAGCCGGTGGGTGCCGATGACGACGTCCACCGTGCCGTCCCTCAGACCCTCCAGGACCGCCTTGGCCTCGGTGTCGGTCTGGAACCGGGACAGGGCGCGCACGGTCACCGGGAACTGCGCGTACCGCTCGCTGAACGTCCCGAAGTGCTGCTGCACCAGCAGCGTGGTCGGCACCAGCACGGCGACCTGCTTGCCGTCCTGGACGGCCTTGAACGCCGCCCGCACCGCGATCTCGGTCTTGCCGTAGCCGACGTCGCCGCAGATCAGCCGGTCCATGGGGACCGTCTTCTCCATGTCCTCCTTGACCTCGGCGATGGTGGTGAGCTGGTCGGGCGTCTCCGTGTACGGGAAGGCGTCCTCCAGCTCGCGCTGCCAGGGCGTGTCGGGGCCGAAGGCGTGCCCGGGCGCCGCCATCCGCGCGCTGTACAGCTTGATCAGGTCGGCGGCGATCTCCTTGACGGCCTTCTTGGCGCGCGCCTTGGTCTTGGTCCAGTCGGCGCCGCCGAGCCGGTGCAGGGTGGGCGCCTCGCCGCCGACGTACTTGGTGATCTGCTCGAGCTGGTCGGTGGGGATGTAGAGCCGGTCGCCGGGCTGGCCGCGCTTGGCGGGCGCGTACTCCACGACCAGGTACTCGCGGGTGGCGCCCTGCACGGTGCGCTGCACCATCTCGATGTACCGGCCGACGCCGTGCTGCTCGTGGACGATGTGGTCGCCCGGCTCCAGGGTGAGCGGGTCGATCGTCTTGCGGCGCCGGGCGGGCATCCGGGCGCCCTCGCGGCCGGACGCCTTCTGGCCGGTGAGATCGGTCTCGGTGAGCACGGCCAGCTTGAGCGCCGGGTCGACGAAGCCGTGGTCGAGGCAGCCGCAGGAGACGTGCACGACGGACGGGGTCAGCTCGCCCAGGTCGTCGTCCAGGCGGGCGGCGATGCCCTCGCCGCCGAGCACCTCGACGGTGCGGGACGCCGGCCCGTGCCCCTCGGTGATGTAGACCGCGCGCCAGCCGTCGGCGAGCCAGCCCTTGGTGTCGGCCAGCGCCTTGGCGGTGTCGCCGCGGTAGGTCTCGGGGGCGTGCATGCCGAGCTTGAGGGTGTCGGCCTCTTCGAGCGCGTCGTCGGCGGCGAAGGGGGAGACCGACCACCACATCATGTCCAGCTCGCGGGCCCGGTCCCGGACGTCCGCGAGGGACCACAGGGAGGCCGCGCCCACGTCGATCGGCGCCTCGCCGCCGCCTGCCGTGGCCGCCCAGGAGGCCTGGAGGAACTCCTGCGAGGTGGCGACCAGGTCGGCGGCGCGGGTGCGGACCCGCTCCGGATCGCAGACCACCGCCATGGAGCCCTTGGGCAGCACGTCCAGCAGCAGCTCCATGTCGTCGACGAGGACCGGGGCGAGGGACTCCATGCCCTCCACCGCGATGCCCTCGGCGATCTTGCCGAGCAGTTCGCCCAGCTCCGGGTGGTCCTCGGCGAGGACCCGTGCCCGCTCGCGCACCTCGTCGGTGAGCAGCAGCTCACGGCAGGGCGGCGCCCACAGGCCGTGCTCGGCGACCTCCAGGGACCGCTGGTCGGCGACCTTGAAGTAGCGGATCTCCTCGACGTCGTCGCCCCAGAACTCCACCCGCAGGGGGTGCTCCTCGGTGGGCGGGAACACGTCGAGGATGCCGCCGCGCACCGCGAACTCACCGCGCTTCTCGACCAGCTCCACGCGCGCGTACGCGGCGGCGGCGAGGGCCTCGACGACGTCGTCCAGGTCGGCGGACTGCCCCGTGCGCAGGGCGACCGGCTCCAGGTCGCCCAGTCCCTTGACCTGCGGCTGGAGGACGGAGCGCACGGGGGCGACGACCACGGAGACCGGGCCGGTCTCGGGGTCGTCCGGGCGGGGGTGGGCCAGGCGCCGCAGCACGGCGAGGCGGCGGCCGACGGTGTCGCTGCGGGGGCTGAGCCGCTCGTGCGGCAGCGTCTCCCACGAGGGGTACTCCACGACCCCCTGGTGCGGGAGCAGCGAGCGCAGGGCGGCCGCCAGGTCCTCCGCCTCACGTCCCGTGGCCGTCACGGCGAGCACGGGGCGGCCCGCGTCCCGGGCGAGGGCCGCGACCGCGAAGGGACGGGCCGCCGGCGGGCCGACGAGGTCGACGTGCATGCGGTTGCCGTCGGCGGCGGCCGAGACCGCTTCCGCGAGGGCGGTGTCCTTGACGACGGCGTCGAGCAGACCGTGCAGGCTCATGCGGGGCGGAATCCCTTCCGGGGATGTGCAACACGACAGACCCGACGCGCGCGGCGGGCCGGGGGTGTCCAGGGTACGTCGCCCCGCCCGCGGTCGCCGGGGCCGCGGACGACGACGGGCACCCCGCCCCGGGCGCACGCA
Source organism: Streptomyces sp. DSM 120436 (assembly GCF_055778765.1). Classification (NCBI taxonomy): domain Bacteria; kingdom Bacillati; phylum Actinomycetota; class Actinomycetes; order Kitasatosporales; family Streptomycetaceae; genus Streptomyces; species Streptomyces sp. DSM 120436. The sequence goes on from NZ_JBSKBS010000001.1 coordinate 737,146, forward strand.
CCGGCGCCGGGAAGCCCTCGTGAGGACTTCCCGGCGCCGTCTCCCCGCCACCCCCGTGTGCGGTGTCCGGCGGCCGCTACTCGGTCGCGATGGCGTTCAGCACGTTCATCCGCCCGGCGCGGAAGGCCGGGACCAGCGCGGCGAACAGGCCGACGAAGGCGGATCCGACGAACACCCCGGCGATGGTGGGCCACGGGATGTCGAGGACCTTCAGGCCCTCCAGGGCGAGGAGCTGCTGGGCGGTGGCGCCCCAGCCCAGACCCAGTCCGAGGCCCAGCAGGGCGCCGAAGAGGGCGATCACGACCGACTCCATCCGGATCATGCGGCGCAGCTGCCGGCGCGAGAGGCCGATGGCCCGCATCAGGCCGATCTCCCGGGTGCGCTCGACGACCGACAGGGCCAGGGTGTTCACCACGCCGAGGATCGCGACGACGATCGCCAGGGCCAGCAGGCCGTAGATCATGTTCAGCAGCTGGCCGATCTGGCCCTGCAGCGCCTCCTTGTAGTCGGTCTGGTCGCGCACCTCGTACTGCGGGAAGCGCTCCATGGTCTGCTTCAGGGCCGTGTACGCGGCGTCCTTCCGGCCGTCCTCCGCCGAGGCGAACACCATCAGGTCGAGCGGCATCCTGTCGGCCGGCACGTACCGGCCGAGGGTCTCGATCGACGTGTAGATCGCGCGGGCGTCGATGGCGCCGTCACTGCTGGTGACGGCCCGCACGGTGAGGGTGCCGGTGGTGCCGTTCTCGAAGGCGACGTCGATCGTCGAGCCGAGGGTGACCCCGTGCTCCTTCGCGAAGTCCTCGTGGACGGACATGGAGTCCGGCCGGTAGGCGTCCTCCAGCTTCCCCTCGACGGTCTCGACCCGCAGATCCGTGGCGTACGTCGGGTCGGCGGCGGTGATCGCGGTGTCGTCGCTGGTCTTCCCGTCGGGCGTGGTGAGGTCGGCCTTCGTCCACTTGTACTCGGTGACCCGCTCGACGCCCTCGGTCGCCCTGATCGCCTCGACGACCTCCGGGGTGATCCGCTGGCCGTTGTCGTCCTGGACGATGAAGTCCGTGCCGACCGCCTTGTCGAGCTCCTCGGTGGCCGAGGCGACCATGGAGGAGCCGACCACGGACAGGCACGCCACCAGCGCGAGCCCGATCATCAGCGCGGCGCCGGTCGCGCCGGTGCGGCGCGGGTTGCGCAGGGCGTTGCGCTCGGCCATGCGGCCCACCGGTCCGAACGCCCGCAGCAGGACCGCGCCGAGGACGCGGACCACGCCGCTCGCCAGCACCGGGCCGACGACGACGAAGCCGATCAGGGTCAGCACGATCCCGAGGCCCAGCCACATCGAGCCGTCGGTGGCCTGCTCGGCGGCGCCCGCCAGGTACAGGGCGGCCGCTCCGGCGCCGGTGAGGACCAGGCCGGTGACGGCCCGGACCCGGCCGGTCCGCCCGTCCGCCGGGGTGCCGGCGTCGCGCAGCGCGGCCATCGGGGAGACCTTCCCGGCGCGGCGGGCGGGCAGGTAGGCGGCGAGGACGGTGACGACCACGCCGAGGAGCAGGCCGAGTGCCGGGGTCGTCCAGGCGATGGTGAGGTCGCCGGTGGACAGCTCCATGCCGATCGTGCCCATGAGCTCCATCAGGCCGACCGCGAGGCCGATGCCGGCGGCGACGCCGAGGACGGAGCCGACGACGCCGAGCAGCAGCGCCTCGATCAGCACGGACCGGTTGACCTGCCGGCGGGAGGAGCCGATGGCCCGCATCAGGCCGATCTCGCGGGTGCGCTGGGCGACCAGCATGGAGAACGTGTTGATGATCAGGAAGATGCCGACGAGGAAGGCGATCCCGGCGAAGCCGAGCATCGCGTACTTCAGGACGTTCATGAAGCCCTCGACGCCCTTCTGGTTGGCCTCGGCGGCCTCCTTCTCGGTGAGCACCTTGTAGCCGCCGCCCAGCTCGGCCAGGACGTTCCGCTTCACCTGCTCGTCGCTGACGCCCTCGGCGGCCGTGACGTAGACGTCGGTGTAGACGCCGCCCTCGCCGACCAGGGCCTTCTGTGCGGTGGGCGTGTCGAGGAAGAAGATCGCGGCGCCGGGGTTGGTGACGGTGAAGTCGGCGACGCCGGAGATCTTCGCGGTGTGCGTGCCGAGCGCCGTGATGACGCTGAGCTCGTCGCCGACACCCAGGTCGTGCTTCTCGGCGGTGTCCGCGTCGAGCATGATCTGGTCGGCGCCCTTCGGCGCCGCACCGGAGGTGATGTCCATGATGCGGGCGTCGTTGGCGTTCCAGCTGCCGACGATGGTCGGGCCGCCGTTGGTGGGCGACAGGTTGTCCCGGTCGCCGTCGATGACGGTGACGGCGGTGGAGAACACCGCGCCCTCGGCCGCCTTCACGCCCTCCGCGCGCCGCACCTCCTCGACCACGGAGGCCGGTATCACCGGCGGCCTGCCGTTGCCGGAGGTGGTCTCGCCGCCCTCGGAGGCGTCCTTGGAGCTGACGGTGACGTCCGAGGCGGTCGCCGCGAACAGCTTGTCGAACGTGGTGCCCATGGTGTCCGTGAACACCAGCGTCCCGCACACGAACGCCACCGACAGCAGCACCGCCACCGCCGACAGCGCCATGCGTCCCTTGTGCGCGACGAAATTGCGCATCGAGGTCTTGAGGACGGTCATGACGTGCGCCCCCGGGCGTCGAAGTCCTTCATGCGGTCCAGGACCTGCTCGGCGGTCGGCTGCAGCATCTCGTCGACGATGCGGCCGTCGGCCAGGTACAGCACCCGGTCCGCGTAGGAGGCGGCGACGGGGTCGTGGGTGACCATGACGATGGTCTGGCCCAGCTCGTCGACCGAGCGGCGCAGGAAGCCGAGCACCTCGGCGCCGGCGCGGGAGTCGAGGTTCCCGGTCGGCTCGTCCCCGAAGATGATCTCCGGCCGGGCGGCCAGCGCCCGCGCCACGGCGACCCGCTGCTGCTGGCCGCCGGAGAGCTGCGTCGGCCGGTGCTTCAGCCGCTCCGCGAGCCCGACGGTCTCCACCACCCGGTCCAGCCACGCCTTGTCGGGCTTGCGGCCGGCGATGTCCATGGGCAGCGTGATGTTCTCGAGCGCGTTGAGCGTCGGCAGCAGGTTGAACGCCTGGAAGATGAAGCCGATCCGGTCGCGGCGCAGCCGGGTGAGCTTCTTGTCCTTCAGCCCGGTGATCTCGGTGTCGTCCAGGTGGATCTGACCGCTCGTCACGGTGTCGAGCCCGGCGAGGCAGTGCATCAGCGTGGACTTGCCGGACCCCGAGGGGCCCATGATCGCGGTGAACTGGCCGCGGGCGATGTCCACGTCGACGTGGTCGAGGGCGACGACACGGGTCTCCCCGGACCCGTACGCCTTCACGACCTGCCGCGCCCGCGCGGCAACGGCCGTAGTCCCTCCAGTACCCCCGTGCCTGGGAATGGTCACAGCCGATGTCACGGTAAGTCTCCTATGTCGGTCGTCAAGAGAAAGCGGTGCTCCTGGCGGTCGCCCGTGTGCGGTGCGGCGGCCGCCCGGTGCGTGGTGCTCGGGACGTGCTTCAGTCTGGCGTGGGGGAGGGGTCCGGCGCGCTGGTGTTTCACGCAGTCTTCCGCTGTGGAAAACCCCACCCCCGGTGCTGTGCTCCGCCACCCCCCAGCGGCGTGGAACCAGGCTAAGGACGCGGCCCGCCCCGCTTCGTCCTCCGCCGGGACGACCCCTCCCCGAGCCACAGGGCGGAGCTGCCCCTAGGGGCTCTCCCCCGTGGGGCGGAGACCGTCTCGGGGTCGCTCCTTCCTCCGGCTCGCCGGACCTCCTCCCGCCCGCGCCGCCGGGCCCTGTCCTTCCCCGGCGCCGCCCAGCGTCCACCCTGCCGCCGCGTCAGGGTCAAGCGGACCGGCGGCCGGTGGACAGCACGCTGCCCCGCACGCACCGCACGAGCCGGAGTCGGCGGGGGTGACACCGCAGCTCAGGGCATGGATCATCCGCGGGAGCGCTCACCGGCGGGGAGTTCCGCCCGCACCGCCGCACTCCGCTCCGCGTACGACTGACGTGCGGGCTCCGCTCCCCACTCCCCGCCCCGCGATCCCCGCGGGGCCTGACGCCACGCAAGGAGCACGGGATGCCCGCCGCCCCCCTTCCCGCACCCCACGCCCCGCGTCCCCACCCGCACCCGCCCCTCGATGCCCCGTACACGGAACCTCCCGCGACCGTCCCCCGCGCCGTCTCCCCCCTCCACCGCGCCTACCCCCGGCAGCCGCCCGTCCCGGCCTCGCCCCGGCTGCACCGGGCGCCCCGGTACGCCTCCTGCAGCCGCTTGCCGCAGCAGGCCGTGATCAGCGAAAAGCCCTGACCCGCCGCGCCCCCCCGGCCCGCCCGCGTCACTCCACCGCACGGCCGGTCAGCGCGGTGAGGCTCGCGCAGACGTGATCCATCTGCGTCTGCACCTCCTCCCGCCGGTCCGCGTGCTCGCGCAGCACCCGCGCGGTCTCCCGCTCGACGCTCTCCGCGCGGGCCTGCGCCTCGGCCAGCACCTCCGCCGCGCGCTCCCGCGCCTCGTCCGCGCACCGCCGCGCCGCCTCCTCCGCGTCCGCGAACGCCTGGCGCGCCTCGGCCAGCACCTTTTCGGCGCGCTCCTCCGTCTCCGCGTGCCGGGCGTCCAGCCCGGCCGCGCGTTCCGCCTCCTCCCGGGCGACCTCGTCCAGCCGCCGCGCCTGCGCCCTGGCCTCCTCGGCGAGCAGCTCCGAGGTGCGCTCCCGCGCCCGCCGCACCTGGGCCAGCGCCTCGGCACGCCGCTCCTTCACCTCCAGCCGCGCCTCGATGCGGATCTCGTCGGCCTCCTCGCGCGCCGCGGCCAGCCGGTCACGGGCGTACGCGTCGGCGACGGCGCGCAGCGCGGCCGCGTAGGCCCGTGCGGCCTCCTCCACCTCGGCGGCGTCGTCCCGCGCCAGGTCGGTCAGGTCCTGCGCGTACTGCCGCGCCGACTCCCGTACGGCCGTGACCTCCTCCAGCGCCAGCAGGAACAGCCGCCGGGGGCCGTCCCCCAGCGACTCGTACGTCTGCTCGGGCAGCCCGGCCACCCGCACCCGCAGCCGCTCCAGCTCCTCCTCCATCTCACGGGCCAGCACGGTGAGCCGCGCCGCGCGCTCCCAGGCGGCGTCTCGGTCGTCCGACAGCGCCTCGACGTACGCGATCACCTGCAGCGGGCGGTACCCGCGCCCCCTGACGACCTCGAAACCCCGTGACGACACCGATGCGCTGCTCACCCTGGAACCCCTTCCACCGACGGACATGAAGCCCAGCACGACGACCGAGCACAAAAAGGGATGAATCGCGCACATCTTGATCGATGGCAAGGAAGTGTTCATAACGCGACACTCCGCCGGTGGGCGCGAAGGCGGCCGACAGACGTGAGCCGGGCCCGGTCGTCGCACGACCGGGCCCGGCTCACGGGTCACGCCTTCAGCGGCGGCGGCTCACAGCAGACCGTCCCACATCTGCTCCAGCAGCACCGACCACCAGGTCTCCGGCGACCCCAGCGCCGCCGGGTCGAGGGCGGCCAGCTGCGCCTGGAAGTCGACGGTCCAGCGGCCCGCCTGCTCCTGGTTCAGCCCGAACCGCAGCCGCCACATCCGGCCCAGCAGCGCCAGACACCGCGCGAACTCCGGCAGCCCGGTGTTCACGAACTGCGGCGCCACCGCCGTACCGCCCGGACCGGCCTCCACCGGCACCGCGACGATGTTCGCCGTGCCGTACTGCACACAGACCGCCTTGCCGAAGTCGCTGCCCATCACCAGGTACGAGCCCGCGTCCGGCGCCGGCCGCACACCCCGCTCCACGGCCAGCTCCGCCAGCGTCGGCACCGGACGGCCCGGCTGCGCCTGCGCCCAGAAGAACGGGCCCATGTCCAACGGCAGGCCCGCCACGACCAGCGTGTGCGCCACGATCGGCGGCACGCCCTGCCGGGACACCGCCGCCTGCTCGAACCGGAACACACCCGGCCCGAACGCGGCCGCCAGCTCCTGCCCGATCGCCTCCGGCGGGATCGGCGGGGCCGGCGGCACCGGCGGGATCGGCGCCCGCACCGGAGCCGGACGCGCGGGACCGTCCGCCACCTGGTGCAGCTCGCCCTGGTGGGCGAGGAGCTGCCGCATGCCCTGCTGCCGGCTCGCGTGGTCCGTGCCGTACGGCGCGATCGACGTGATCCGCGCCTGCGGCCACTGCTCGCGGATCATCCGCGCGCAGTACGCGCCCGGCAGCTCGCACGACTCCAGCTCCGTGTGCAGCTCCAGCACCTGGTTCGGCGGCACGTTCATCGCGCGCAGCTCGTGGAAGATCTGCCACTCCGGGTGCGGGGTGCCCGGCGCGGAACGCCGGATCAGCTGCTGCTCGGAGCCGTCCTGCGCGCGGTAGCGCAGCACGGCCTGGTAACCGGGGCCGACGGTCGGCTGACCGGGCGGCTGCTGCGGATAGCCGTACGCCGGCGGCTGCCCCGGCGCGGGGACACCCGGCGGGGGCGTACCCGGAGGCATGGCGCCGGGAGCCATCGGCGGCGGGCCGGGCGGCCCCGGCGGCGGAGGCGTGCCCGGACCGCCGACCGGCGGCGCGGCCAGCACCGTCTCCGCGTGGTGCACCTGCGGAGCGCCGGGGGCGCCGGGGGCGCCAGGCGGCCCCGGCGGCGTGCCGGGCGCTCCAGAGGCACCGGGCTGACCGGAAGCACCAGGGGCGCCCGGCTGACCGGGCGGCTGGGGCACGCCGGACACACCCGGAGCACCCGGCTGCCCCGGAGCACCCGGCTGACCGGGCGCACCCGGGGCGGCCGGGGGCGGTCCCGGAGGCGTGGGCGCGCCGGCGCCCGAGCTGTCGGGGCCGGCGAGCATCGTCGCCGCGTGGTGCACCCCACCCGGCGGCGTGCCGGGCGGAGGCGGCGCCGGGGTCCCCGGAGCCGGTGTGCCCGGAGCCGGTGTGCCCGGAGCGGGCGTCCCCGGCGGGGGCGGCGTCTGCGAGCCGGAGGCGCCCTCCGGACCCAGCGACGACACCAGCTGCGTCGGCACGTAGCCGCTCGCCCCGCCCTGCGCGGGCGTGCCGCCCGGCCGCGCGCCCGGCGTGCCCGGGGCGCCCGGGGGCGGCGGGGTCGTCGGACCCTGGCCGCGCTTCGGCGGCGGCGTCGCCTTGCCGGTCGCCGCGTCGGCGATGTCACCGGCGTCCGGCGCGCCGCCCGGCGCGCCCGGAGCCGCCGGCGGCGGCACGGGAGCACCCGGCGCGGGAGTGCCCTGCGCCGGGGTACCGGGGACACCGGCCCGGGCCGAGGCCGACGGCGGCGTCGCGGGAGTCCCCGCCTGGGTCGGGGCCGGCGGTGCGGCCCGGCCCGGCCCGCCCTCCGGGACCGCGGGCGCGACCGCCGTCGGCGGCAGCACGCTGCCGCCCGACATCAACGTCGTCTTCGCGTCGGACGTCGCCGCGCCGTCCTCGCCCGGCTCCCTCACCTGCGGTGCGTACACGGTCTGCGGCAGCGGCACCGAACGGTCCTCACCGCCGTCCGCCGTGGTGTCCGTACCGGCCCACGGCGTCCCCTCGTCCGCACCGCCGCCGGCCGCCGGCCACGCCGACCCGCCACCGTCGGACGCGGAAGCCGCCGCACCCGGACTCGCGGACGTCTCCTCGGACCCGGACCCGGACCCGGACGCGTCGCCGCTCCGCCCCGCACCCGCCGCCGACGCCCAGCTCGCGTCCGGCGCGCCCGCCTGCCCCGGCACCGCACCCGACGCCGCCCCGGCACCAGCACCAGCACCAGCACCAGCACCAGCACCGGCGGACGCCCCCGAGGCCACCCCGCCGGCACCCCCCGACGTCGCCCCGCGCCGGTCCGGGATGCCCAGCCGGTCCGCCGCCTCCTGCAGCCACTCCGGCGGACTCAGCAGGAACGACGTCTGGTTCAGGTCCACCCGCGCCGCGGGCGCCGGCGCCGGCTCCTCCGCCGCCGCCTCGTCCCGCCCGTACTCCTCCTCGTACCGGCGGATCACCTCACCCACCGGCAGCGCCGGCCACAGCGTCGCGTCACCACTGTCCCGGGCGATCACCAGCCGCTGCCCGCCGCCGTCCGACCGCGGGCCCTCCGCACGGTCCTCCGCCCACACCACGAACCCGAGACCGAACTCCCGCACCCGCACCTCACGGTGCTGATACGCGGGCACGTCCCCGTTGACCCACTCCTCCGCGCGCTCCTGCGCCTGCGCGAACGTCACCATCGCTACGACTCACTCCCCCGCGGAAGAAACCGGAACGGCACGCGCGAACCCGCCGTCCACCATCAGATGCGCCACCGTCTCCAACTCCGGAGGAGACCCCGCGAGCCGCGACAGGAACACGTCGAAATCCTCACCGCACGAGAGCAGCAGCCGCTCCACCCGCTCCGCCTGCGACCACGACGGATCCACGTCCCGCACGTCGTCGTACGCGCAGAACCACACCGAACCCCGCCGCTCGCCCCTCACCTTCACGGCCAGCAGACCGCCCTGCACGAACGCCACGCACAGATAGTCCTTGGTCAGATGGTCCCGCAGGCACTTGTTCACATACACCAGGTCGTTGACCGCGGCCTCGTCCCGCACCGTGAAGAACGGCTGGTCCACCAGCAGACCCAGCTCCGCGTCCAACGCCGTCCCCACCGGCGCACAACCGCCCGCCGCCTTCAGGAACGACCGGTACGCACCCGGCAGCCGGTACCCCAGGTCCTCCTCGACCCCCAGCACCTGCGACTCCGTCACCGCCACACCCGACTTCGGCAGCCCGAAGTGCGCCGGCCGCGTCTCCTGCAACGGCCGCGTGCCCCGCTTGGCGTGGTCCACCACCGCCGTCGCCACACCACCGTGATGCCGCAGCAGCGCCTTCACCTCGACCGGCACCAGCTCCAGCCGCCGCGTCCCCGCCACGTGATGCCACGTCCACCCGTGCGGCGTCGCCACCGCGGGCACCGTGTCCCACCACTCGTGACCCGTCGCCGCCAGCGCCGCGTTCGCCGACACGTAATCCGTCAGCCGCAGCTCGTCGACACCGAAACCCTCCGGCGGGTCCGCGATCTCCACGGCCGCGCGCGCGTAGGGCGAGAAGTCGGGATAACCGCGCTCGTCCACCCGCACCCCCCTCGGGTGACGGGCCGCCCGCACCGGATCCGGGAAGTGCACGACCTGCCCGGCATAGGCCGCGTTCGGCGGCGCGGAAGTGCCCCCAGCCTGACGGCCGGGAGGTGCCCCCAGCCCGAGCCGACCTGTCGTCATGGCGGTTGCCCCCTGCGGCACTCTGTACGCCCCACCGCCCCTCCATCAGGACCGTCACGGAGCGTATTCGACTGTCACGTCTGCTTCACCCGTACGACCCCACGGCGCCCGCACACGGAACACCGCCGGATCGCGGTGCCGACAGCCTATGCGGTACACCACCGCCGGTCACCGGGCACCGCCCACCAGCCCCTCCGCTTCCGTGACCCCGCGTCACCCTCCCGTGACGGTCCGCCCCCGCCCTGGCGTGTCGCCCCGCCCCAGCTTTCCCACCCGCCACGCGATTTGGCACTCTGTGACCACCGGGGGGATGCTCGGGAGGGGATGACGATCATGAACGCGACGCAGACGGGGACGCACACCGGGCCGGCCGGCGCCCCCCGCTCCGACGACCCCCGCATCGGCTGGAGCACCACCGACACCACCCCCGCACCCCTCCTCCGGCACCGCCGCGACGGCATCCTCCCCACCATCGCCGCCGCCCTCTCCGTCCGCGGCACCACCCTCACCGGCACCCCCGCCCGCGGCGACACACCCCCCGCGCTCCACCCGCTCGTCCAGGACTTCCTCGACACCCTCACCAGCGACCAGCGCGACCGCTTCACCGGACGCTGCGCCGAAACCATCCTCATCTCCCGGCACATCGCCACCGCCGACGCCGCCCGCAGCAAACGCGCCGCCCGCAGACCCATGACCAACGGCGAAGCCCGCAAAGCCCTCAAACACGCCAAACTCACCACCCGCCGCATCCGCGAGGACGGCGACCCCCTCCACGGCAGCTACGCCACCCCCTGCCGCGCCTGCGCCGCCCTCACCGCCCACTTCGGCGTCCGCCTGGTCGACCCCGCCGCCCGCACCAGCGGCTGAACCACCCCCGCACCACCACACGACCTAGACGAACGAAGGGCAGATGCACACCGACCGCACCTCGACCACTCGGTTCGCCGTCCCCGTCGACGCCGCACTGCGCGCCGCCGGATGGCAACCCGGACGCTGGGACATCCGACAGGCCGAGATCTGGGCCGACACCCTCCGCGACCACACCTCACCCGCCGGACACCGCCACACCGTCTTCCCCGCCGCCGTCGAAGCCTGGGCCGAATTCGGCGGACTCCACGTCCGACCCGGCGGACCCGGCCGACAGATCGCCCCCACCACCCTCCACCTCGACCCCCTCCACGGCCTCCACCTCGCCCGCACCCTCAACGACCTCGGCCGCGCCCTCGGCACCGAGGTCTGCCCCCTCGGCGCCGAGACCGACACCCAGGCGCTCCTCGCCATCGACGCGCCAGGCCGCGTCTACGCCCTCGACCACACCGGCGACTGGTACCTCGGCCCCGACATCGACCACGCCCTCACCACCCTGATCACCGGCGTCCAGCCCCAACGCCTCACCGCCGGCTGACCCGCCCCCCACAGCGCCCTACGACGCCGGAATCACCGCCGACACCCGGAAACCCCCCGCATCCGTCGGCCCCGACACGAACACCCCGCCCAGCGCCGACACCCGCTCCCGCATCCCCACCAGACCATTGCCCCCCGACGGCAACCCCGCCGCCGACCCCGCACCCGACGGCGGCTCGTTCTCCACCTGCATCGCGATCTCCGACACCCGGTGCGCCAGACGCACATACGTCTTCGCACCCGCCGCGTGCTTGTGGACGTTCGTCAACGCCTCCTGCACCACCCGGTACGCCGTCGCCTCCACCTCCGGCGCATACGACCGGTACTCCCCCTCCACCGACAGATCGACCACCATCCCCGCGGCCGCCGACTGCCCCACCAACTCGTCGATCTCCGCCAGCGACGGCCCCTCGACCGCCTCCTCCTCCACCACCCGCGACGCCGCGGCAGCCGCCGCCGCACCCACCGCGGCCAACGGCACCGACCCCCCTGCCGCCCCGGACCGCACCGCGCCCGACCGCAGCACCCCCAGCATCTGACGCAACTCGGTCAACGCCTGCCGCCCCATGTCCCCCACCAGCGCGGCGTTCCTCACCGCCTTCTCCGGATCCTTCCGCGCCACCGCCTGCAACGCCGCCGCGTGCACCACCATCAGACTCACCCGGTGCGCCACCACGTCGTGCATCTCCCGCGCGATCCGCGTCCGCTCCTCGTTACGCGCCCACTCCGCACGCTCCTCCGCCCGCTCCGCGAGCAGCTGCAGCTCCCGCTCCAGACTGTCCGCCCGCTCCCGCAGACTCTCCATCAACCGCCGCCGCGCACCCACGTACAGACCCAGCAACAACGGCGGAGCCGTCACCCCCAGCGCCATCGTCACCGACGCGAACGGCACCAGCCAGTCACCGACCTCCACGTCCCCCCGCGCGACGTCCTGCCGCATCCGCACGAACATCACGATCAGCACGCCCACCAACTGCATCCCCGCCAGCGAACCGATGATCTGCCGCGGCAGATCCGATGCCGCCAGCGAATACAGCCCCACGACCCCCAGCAGGAACCCCATCGCCGCCGGCGTCACCGCGATCGCCACCAGCACCACCGCGATCGGCCACCGCCGCCGCACCAGCAGCACCGACCCCGCGGCCAGCCCGAACACCACCCCCACGGCCACCGGGAGCCCCGCCTCCCACGCGAACGGCACCCCCTCGATCCCGCACTCCAGCGCGGACACCACCGCGAGCCCCACATCGAGCACGGCACCGCGCCGCCGCTCCCACCACCACGGCCCTCCCCGGGCCGTCACATGATCTTCCCCCGCCGTGGTCATGCCTCCCAGCCTAAAGGCGCTCCCAGCCCGTTTTCCGAGGAGTTTTCACCTCGGCACCGGACCACACCGACCGACCGATCGGCCGCGGTACGCCCGAGATTCCCTCGAACTGCTGAATCGGACACCGTTCGAGGGGGAACCTGCCATTCCTCCCGGACGGTATGTCCATGGCACATCCGACCGGCAAGTACGCCGACTTCGAAGGCCTGCGCGAGCAGGCGGTCACCCTGCGACGCGCGGGACTGAGCCGACGCCAGATCCGCGACCGGCTCCACGTCGACAACAACGACCTCCTCAACCGCCTCCTCCAGGGCGAACCCGCCCCGGACTGGACACGGCGCCCCAACGCCAAGGACGACCTGCGGGCGAAGGCCCGCGAGCTACGCCTCCAGGGCTGGACCTACGACCGGATCCAGGTCGAGCTGGGGTGCTCCAAGGGCTCGATCTCGCTGTGGGTGCGAGATCTGCCCAAGCCTGAGCGGAAGCGCACCCGCGAGGAGGCCTCGGCGATCGCGAAGCGCGGCTGGGAGGCCACACTCCGGCGGCGCGAGGAGGAACGGCAGCAGACGAAGGCGGCCGCAGCCAGCGAGATCGGCACGCTGACCGATCGTGAACTGTTCGTCATCGGCGTGGCCCTGTACTGGGCCGAAGGCTCGAAGAGCAAGCCGTACAGCCGCCGGGAGCGGATCACCTTCGTCAACAGCGACCCGGACATGATCACACTCTTCCTGCGCTGGCTCGCACTCCTCGACGTGGACTCGACAACCCTCAGGTTCGCGGTACAGATCCACGAGACCGCCGATGTGGCAGCCGCGGAGGCGTTCTGGGCCCACCATGCAGGCATCGACACAGGCAGCCTCATGAAGACCACCCTCAAGAAGCACAACCCACTCACCAACCGGAAGAACACCGCTGACAGCTACCGCGGATGTCTTCGTGTCGACGTCCGGGACGGCGCCGAGCTGTACCGCCGTATCGAAGGGTGGTGGAGCGGTATCGTCGCGCACGCGCAAGCACGCCTCCGGTAAGGTCTGACGCGCGGTCCCCCGTGGTGTAACCCGGCAGCACACCAAGTTTTGGTCTTGGCAGGTCAAGGTTCGAATCCTTGCGGGGGAGCTCACAGCGCACAGCGTCCAGGTTCGGGTCCTGACCGGTAACCGGTCAGGACCCGCGCTCATGTCGCCCCGGAAACGCCCCGGTATCCTGCGGATGTCCATCCCCCACCTCCACACAGCCGAAGGGCATCCCGTGAGCGCCAACCGCCCGGCAGCCGTCGTCGTCCTCGCAGCGGGTGAGGGCACCCGTATGAAGTCGGCCACACCGAAGGTCCTGCACGACATCTGTGGCCGTTCCCTGGTGGGCCACGTCCTCGCCGCCGCCGGTGAGCTGGAGCCGGAGAACCTGGTCGTCGTCGTGGGTCACGCCCGCGAGCAGGTGACCGCCCATCTCGCCGAGGTCGCCCCCGCCGTCCGCACCGCCGTGCAGGAGGAGCAGAACGGCACGGGGCACGCCGTGCGGATGGGGCTGGAGGAGCTGGGCGGTTCCGTGGACGGGACCGTGGTGGTGGTGTGCGGTGACACTCCGCTGCTGACCGGTGAGACGTTGCGCCGGCTGTCGGAGACGCACGGGGCGGACGGCAACGCGGTGACGGTGCTGACGGCGGAGGTGCCGGACGCGACCGGGTACGGCCGGATCGTGCGGGACGGCTCCGGTGCGGTGACCGCGATCGTGGAGCACAAGGACGCCTCGGACGAGGTGCGGGCGATCCGGGAGATCAACTCGGGTGTGTTCGCGTTCGACGGGGCGTTGTTGGCGGATGCGTTGAAGAGGGTGCGTACGGACAACAGTCAGGGTGAGGAGTACCTGACGGATGTGCTGGGGATCCTGCGTGAGGCGGGGCACCGGGTGGGTGCGTCGGTGGCGGGGGATCACCGGGAGATCGCGGGGATCAACAACCGTGTGCAGTTGTCCCAGGCGCGGCGGATCCTGAACGAGCGGTTGCTGACGGCGGCGATGTTGTCGGGTGTGACGGTGGTGGACCCGGCGTCGACGTGGGTGGACGTGTCGGTGACGTTCGAGCGGGACGCGGTGGTGCATCCGGGGACGCAGTTGCACGGTGCGACGCACCTGGGTGAGGGCTGTGAGGTGGGTCCGAACACGCGGCTGACGGACACCCGGGTGGGTGCGGGGGCGCGGGTGGACAACACGGTGGCGGTGGGGGCCGAGGTGGGTCCTGAGGCGTCGGTGGGTCCGTTCGCGTATCTGCGTCCGGGGACGCGGTTGGCGCGCAAGGGCAAGATCGGCACGTACGTGGAGACGAAGAACGCGTCGATCGGCGAGGGGACGAAGATCCCGCATCTGTCGTATGTGGGGGATGCCACGATCGGCGAGTTTTCGAACATCGGTGCGGCAAGTGTGTTCGTCAATTACGACGGACAGGACAAACATCACACGACGGTCGGGTCGCACTGCCGGACGGGGTCGGACAACATGTTTGTGGCTCCTGTCACGATCGGCGACGGTGCTTACACGGCCGCGGGTTCGGTGATCACGAAGGATGTGCCGCCCGGTTCGCTGGCGGTGGCGCGCGGCCAGCAGCGGAACATCGAGGGCTGGGTGGCTCGTAAGCGGCCGGGGAGTGCCGCCGCGAAGGCCGCGGAGGCGGCGTCGCGGGAGCCGGCCGGCGAGGAGTGACCGGGAGAGCGTTCCGTTCGGGACGGCGTACCGTGAGGGGTGCAGTGTGCACCCCCACCAGCTGAGACACCTCTGAGGAGACAGTGCTGTGACCGGGATCAAGACGACCGGCGAGAAGAAGATGATGTTCTTCTCCGGCCGCGCCCACCCCGAGCTTGCCGAGGAGGTCGCCCAGCAGTTGGGTGTCGGGGTCGTCCCGACGAAGGCCTTCGACTTCGCGAACGGTGAGATCTATGTGCGGTATCAGGAGTCGGCGCGCGGCGCGGACTGTTTCCTGATCCAGAGCCACACGGCGCCGATCAACAAGTGGATCATGGAGCAGTTGATCATGATCGACGCGTTGAAGCGTGCGTCGGCCCGTTCGATCACGGTGATCGTGCCGTTCTACGGGTACGCCCGGCAGGACAAGAAGCACCGTGGGCGTGAGCCGATCTCGGCGCGTCTGATCGCGGATCTGATGAAGACGGCGGGTGCGGACCGGCTGTTGACGGTGGATCTGCACACGGACCAGATCCAGGGCTTCTTCGACGGTCCGGTGGATCACCTGTTCGCGCTGCCGCTGCTGGCGGACTACGTGGGTGCGAAGGTGGACCGGTCGAAGCTGACGGTGGTCTCTCCGGACGCGGGCCGGGTGCGGGTGGCGGACCGGTGGTGCGACCGGCTGGGCGCGCCGCTGGCGATCGTGCACAAGCGCCGGGACAAGGACGTGGCGAATCAGGTCACGGTGCACGAGGTGGTCGGTGAGGTGAAGGGCCGCGTGTGCGTGCTGGTGGACGACATGATCGACACGGGTGGCACGATCTGTGCGGCGGCGGACGCGTTGTTCGCGCACGGTGCGGAGGACGTGATCGTGACGGCGACGCACGGTGTGCTGTCGGGTCCGGCGGCGGACCGGCTGAAGAATTCGAAGGTGAGCGAGTTCGTGTTCACGAACACGCTGCCGACGCCGATCGAGCTGAGTGAGAGCCTGGACAAGATCACGGTGCTGTCGATCGCGCCGACGATCGCGCGTGCGGCGCGTGAGGTGTTCCAGGACGGGTCTGTGACCAGCCTGTTCGACGAGCAGTAAGGGTTCTGCGCTCCGACGTCCGTTCGGATGCCGGTGATCGTTTTGGGTGCGGCCTTCCGGTCCGGGTAAACTGCTCGAGTTGCTCGGCGAGGGAGGCCGTACCGCTTTTTCGGAGGCTGGTGCGGCGGTCCGTAATCGACGCGCTCTTCGTAGCAGGCCGTTCGTGGCCGGGTGACCACGTCCGTTTCTGTTTTCGAGGAGTGTTCATGTCCGAGGTGAAGATCGCCGCCGAGACGCGCACCGAGTTCGGCAAGGGTGCCGCGCGTCGTATCCGTCGTGAGAACAAGGTTCCCGGCGTGGTGTACGAGCACGGCCTGGAGCCGCTGCACCTGACGCTGCCGGGTCACGAGCTGCTGCTGGCGCTGCGTACGCCGAACGTGCTGATCGAGCTGGTCATCGACGGTGAGAAGACCCAGCTGGCGATCCCGAAGGCCGTGCAGCGTGACCCGCTGAAGGGCTTCCTGGAGCACGTGGACCTGCTGATGGTGAAGCGCGGCGAGACCGTCACGGTGGAGATCCCGGTCCTCACCGAGGGCGAGCTGGCCCCGGGCGGCAACCTGCTGGAGCACGTGCTGGGCACCCTGACGGTCGAGGCCGAGGCCACCCACATCCCCGAGTCCGTCACCGTGTCCGTCGAGGGCCTGGCGGCCGGTGCCTCCATCCTCGCCAAGGACATCGCCCTTCCGAAGGGCGCCAAGCTGGCCGTAGACGAGGACGCGGTCGTCATCCAGGTCCTGGCCGCGCAGGCCGAGGAGGCGCCGGAGGGCGAAGAGGGCGACGAGGCCTGAGTCCTTCGGTACCGGTCACGGTGCCAGTCGTTCGTCGGCCGCTGCTCCCGTGCGGGGCGGCGGCCGACGCGTATGTGTGGGAGGAAGCGTGGGCGTGACGGAGGACGCGGCGGGTCCGTGGCTGGTCGCCGGGCTGGGCAATCCGGGGCCGGGGTACGCGATGAACCGGCACAACGTGGGGTTCATGGTGGCGGATCTGCTGGCGGAGCGGATGGGCGGCCGGTTCAAGCGGGCGGCGAAGGCTCAGGCGCAGGTGGTGGAGGGCCGGATCGGTCCGCCGGGGCCGGGCAGCCGGCGGGTGGTGCTGGTGAAGCCGGTGTCGTACATGAATCTGTCGGGCGGGCCGGTGAACGCGTTGCGGGAGTTCTACAAGGTGCCGCCGCAGCGGGTGGTGGCGGTCCACGACGAGCTGGACATCGACTACGGGACGCTGCGGCTGAAGCTGGGCGGCGGGGACAACGGGCACAACGGTCTGAAGTCGCTGACGGGGGCGTTCGGCCGGGACTACCACCGGGTGCGGTTCGGGATCGGGCGGCCGCCGGGGCGGATGCCGGTGGCGGACTTCGTGCTGAGGGACTTCTCGTCGGGGGAGCGCAAGGAGCTGGACTATCTCGTGGACCGGGCGGCGGACGCGGTGGAGTGCCTGGTGACGGAGGGTCTGGAGCGGGCGCAGAGCGCGTACAACTCCTGACGTGGCGACGGTGGTGACGTGGGCCGGCATGTCGTCCGGTGCCGCCCTGCGGAGTTGACCGGGCGCGAGGTCATGGCCAAGGATCGCGGCCATGCCTTCTGCGGTCCGTTCCTCACGCGGTTCCTCGCGCGGTTCCTCACGCGGTTCCTCCGCGCTGCGCTTCGGCCGGTTCGCGGTGATGGGGACGGTCACCGTGCTGATCCTGGTCGCCGGTGTGTGGGCGTCGTGGGGGACGGCGCAGCACGTGATGCTGACCAAGGGGCGCGAGCGCGGCACGGTGGAGGTGACGCGGTGCGCCGAGGACGCCTGCGAGGGTCCGTACGCGCCGTCGTCGCCGGGGTCGCAGCCGCGCGCCGGGGTGGTGCTGGACGACACGGTGGCGGTGGAGACGGGCCGCACGTACACGGTGGTGCTGAAGCCGGGCGGTGCGGAGGCGGTGCGCTCGGGTCCGGCGGGGGTGCTGTACGCGTGGGTGCCGCTGGGGGGCGCCTTGCTGCTGGCGTCGGTGGTGGTGGCGGGCGGCCTGCTGCGGACGCGTGCGGCGTGGGTGCTGGCGCTGGCGGGCGCGGGACTGCTGACGGCGGCGTTCGTGGCGCTGTAGGCCTCCCGGGCCGTGGACCTCCCGGGACGGGAAAGGGGCGGTGCCCTCCGGTGTGTACGAACCGGAGGGCACCGCCCCTTTGTGCGTCCGGTGGTCAGCCGGTGTTGCGCAGGCCCGCGGCGACGCCGTTGACGGTGAGCAGCAGGGCGCGGGAGAGCAGCGGGTCGGGCTGGTCGCCGGCGGCGGCCGCGTCGCGCTGGCGCTTGAGGAGGGCGACCTGGAGGTAGGAGATCGGGTCCAGGTAGGCGTCGCGGATGGCGAAGGTCTGCTTGAGGACGGGGTCGGCGTCGAGCAGTTCCTGTTCGCCGGTGACGCGGAGCACCTCGCGGACGGTCAGGTCGTGCTCGGCCCTGATGGTGTCGAAGACGTGCTTGAGCTCGTCGGGCACGAGGGTGTCGACGTAGTGCTGGGCGATCCGCAGGTCGGTCTTGGCGAGGGTCATCTCGACGTTGGAGATGAAGTTGCGGAAGAAGTGCCACCGCTCGTACATCTCGTCGAGCACGGTGTCGAGGCCGGCCTCGCGCAGGGCCTTGAGGCCGGAGCCGACGCCGAACCAGCCGGGGACGATCTGCCGGGACTGGGTCCAGCCGAACACCCACGGGATGGCGCGCAGGCCGTCGAGGGAGACGCCGGAGCCGGGGCGGCGGGAGGGCCGGGAGCCGAGGTGCAGCTCGGCGAGCTGGTCGACGGGGGTGGAGGCGAGGAAGTACGTCGGCAGGTCGGGGTCCTCGACGAAGGCGCGGTAGGCGGCGTGGGCGGCGTCGGAGACGACGTCCATGGCGGCGTCCCAGCGGGCGAGGGCCTCGACGGACTGGCGGGGCGCGGTGTGCAGGGCGGAGGCCTGCAGGGTGGCGGCGACGGTCAGCTCGAGGTTCTCGCGGGCGAGGGACGGGATGAGGTACTTGTCGGAGATGACCTCGCCCTGCTCGGTGACCTTGATCTCGCCTTCGAGGGTGCCCCAGGGCTGGGCGAGGATCGCGTCGTGGGTGGGGCCGCCGCCGCGGCCGACGGTGCCGCCGCGGCCGTGGAAGAGGCGCAGGCGGACGCCGTAGCGGTGGGCGACGTCGCGCAGGCGTCGCTGGGCGCGGTGGATCTCCCACTGGCTGGTGGTGATGCCGCCGAACTTGGAGGAGTCGGAGTAGCCGAGCATGACCTCCTGGACGTCGCCCCGGAGCGCGACGAGGCGCCGGTAGGACGGGTCGGAGAGCATGTCCTCGAGGATGGTGTCGGCGGCCTTGAGCTCGTCGGTGGTCTCCAGGAGCGGCACGATGCCGATCTTGGCCCAGCCGGCGTGCAGGTCGATGAGGCCGGCCTCGCGGGCGAGGACGGCGGCGGCGAAGACGTCGTCGGCGCCCTGGCACATGGAGATGATGTAGGACTCGACGACCTCGGGGCCGAAGACCTCCAGGGCGCGCCTGACGGTCTGGAAGACGCCGAGGGTCTTCTCGCCGGCCGCGTCGACGGGTGCCGGGCTGGGCGCGAGGGGCCGGCGGGAGCGCAGTTCCTTGGCGAGGAGCTTGGCGCGGTACTCGCGGGGCATGTCGGCGTAGCGCCAGGATTCCTCGCCGAGCCGGTCGAAGAGCTGGCCGAGGGCGTGGTGGTGGGCGTCGGCGTGTTCGCGGACGTCCATGGTGGCGAGCTGGAGGCCGAAGGCGGCGAGGGTGCGGATGGTGCGGGCGAGGCGTCCGTCGGCGAAGAGGCCGCCGCGGTGTTCGCGCAGGGATGCCTGGATGATCCGCAGGTCGGTGATCAGTTCGCTGGTGCCGAGGTAGTCGCGGCCGGGCTCGTGGGGGGTGCCCTTGGCGAGGCGGAGCTTGGTGTTCTCCAGCTTCTGCCGGATGCAGGTGGCCTTGAGCCGGTAGGGCTCCTCGGCGTTGAGGCGCTTGTAGCGGGGGCTGATCTCGGGGAGGGCCTCGAGGTCGGCCTGGAGGGAGGCGAGCAGTTCCTCGGTGGCTCCGGTGTAGCGGATGGAGTTGGAGAGGAAGCCGCGCAGTTCGTCGATCATCTCCAGGGCGTCGTTGATGCCGTGTTCGTGCTGGAGGATGAGGACGTCCCAGGTGACCTGGGGGGTGACGTTGGGGTTGCCGTCGCGGTCGCCGCCGATCCAGGTGCCGAAGGTGAGGGGGCGGGTGTCGTCGGGGAGGCGGACGCCGACGCGCTCGAGTTCGGCGGTGAGGTCCTCCAGGACGTCGCCGACGGCGCCGGCGTGGAGTTCGTCGAGGTAGTAGATGGCGTTGCGGGCCTCGTCGGCGGGCTCGGGGCGCACCACGCGCAGTTCGTCGGTCTGCCAGACGAGGTCGATGTTCTCCGCCAGGCGGGTGTCGAGGCGGCGCCGGTCGGAGGCGAGGACCGGGGTCTCCAGGAGGGCGGCGATGCGGCGGAGCTTGTTGAGGACGGAGCGGCGGGCGGCCTCGGTGGGGTGGGCGGTGAAGACGGGCCGTACGTTGAGGTGGCGGACGGTCTCCCGCAGGTGCTCGGGGTCGGCGTCCTTGAGGCGGTCGGCGGTGCGGGAGAGCAGGCCGCCCTCGGCGGCGCGGCGGGCGGCCAGTTCGCGTCCGCGGTGCACCTGTTCGGTGACGTTGGCCAGGTGGAAGTACGTGGAGAAGGCGCGCACCAGCTTGGCGGCCGTCTCCAGTTCGGTGCCGCGCAGCAGTTCGGCGGCGGCCTCGCCGTCCTCGCGGGTGAGGCGGCGGACCTTCTCGACGAGTTCGAGGAGCTCCGGGCCCTCCTGCCGGACGAGGGTCTCTCCGAGGAGGTCGCCCAGTCGGCGGATGTCGGCACGCAGTTCGGCGCTCGTCGTGGTGGTCTGGTCGTCGGCACTGCTCACAGGTGCGGCTCCTTGCAGTGATCGAAGGCGGGTGTCGCGCCAGCGACTCCTTGGAAGGGCGGTGGCGGGCGACGGGTAGGGATCGTCTGGAGGGGAACCCGGAGGAGCGTCTCGCACGGCGTGCGCCGCTGCGGGCCGGACGTCCGGGAAGAAATCAGAGCGGACCGCGCTGTCCGACCGACTTCCAAGGATAGGTGTCGAGCCGGACGCGCTGGTCCACGGGCTCTTGCCGCGGGGCGACGCACTGCCATACTTACGATGCCGTAGGTTACGGGACCGTAGGAAAGCGATGCGGTTCCGGCGGCCCGGCACCTTCCTCAAGTCCACATACCCCACAGGGGAACGCATGACCTCAACCTCCGATGTGCTCGACGAAGCCTCGAAGCGGTCCCGGCCCGACGACACCGCGTCCTCCGCCACGCTGGGCGGGGAGCGGAAACGGTCCATCGAGCAGATCACGCTGCTGCTCTTCATCGTGGTCCCCTTCCTCGCGCTGGTGGCGGCGGTGCCGCTGGCGTGGGGATGGGGGGTGAGCTGGCTGGACCTCGGCCTGCTGGTCTTCTTCTACTTCCTGGGGTGCCACGGCATCACCATCGGCTTCCACCGTCACTTCACGCACGGTTCGTTCAAGGCGAAGCGGCCGCTGAAGATCGCGCTGGCCATCGCCGGTTCGATGGCGGTCGAGGGGCCGCTGGTGCGCTGGGTGGCCGACCACCGCAAGCATCACAAGTTCTCCGACGCGGAGGGTGACCCGCACTCGCCGTGGCGGTACGGGGAGACGATCCCGGCGCTGCTCAAGGGCCTGTGGTGGGCACACATCGGATGGATGTTCGACGAGGAGCAGACGCCGCAGGACAAGTACGCGCCGGACCTGATCAAGGACCCCGCGATGCGGGCGATCTCCCGGCAGTTCGTGCTGTGGACGGCGGTGTCGCTGGCGCTGCCCGCGCTGATCGGCGGCCTGGTGACCATGTCGTGGTGGGGCGCGTTCACCGCCTTCTTCTGGGGTTCACTCGTCCGGGTGGCTCTGCTGCACCACGTGACGTGGTCGATCAACTCGATCTGCCACGCGGTGGGCAAGCGCCCCTTCAAGTCGCGGGACCGTTCGGGCAACGTGTGGTGGCTGGCGGTGCTGTCGTGCGGTGAGTCCTGGCACAACCTGCACCACGCCGACCCGACGTCGGCGCGCCACGGCGTGGAGCGCTGGCAGGTGGACTCCTCGGCCCGGCTGATCCGCTGGTTCGAGCAGCTCGGCTGGGCGTACGACGTGCGGTGGCCGTCACGCTCGCGTATCGATTCGCGCCGTATCGCCTCCGATGGCGCCGCCCGGCGGGGGAAGGAACCTGCCGAGGCGGCATGATGGTCGCCGTGGCGACCGACTCCAGCAGCACCCCCAGCAATGACAAGCCGCGGCGTGC
The DNA here is from genome assembly GCF_055778765.1 of Streptomyces sp. DSM 120436. Taxonomy (NCBI): domain Bacteria; kingdom Bacillati; phylum Actinomycetota; class Actinomycetes; order Kitasatosporales; family Streptomycetaceae; genus Streptomyces; species Streptomyces sp. DSM 120436. The sequence goes on from NZ_JBSKBS010000001.1 coordinate 759,222, forward strand.
GCGCCGCACCCGGATGACCGGTGCCGAGCGCCGCCAGCAGCTGCTGGAGATCGGCCGCACCCTCTTCGCGGCGAAGGGGTTCGAGGGCACGTCGGTGGAGGAGATCGCGGCGAAGGCCGGGGTCTCCAAACCCGTGGTGTACGAACACTTCGGCGGCAAGGAGGGCCTGTACGCGGTCGTGGTGGACCGTGAGATGCGGCGGCTGCTGGACATGGTGACCGGCTCGCTGACCGCCGGTCACCCCCGGGAGCTGTGCGAGCAGGCCGCGTTCGCGCTGCTGGACTACATCGAGGAGTACACGGACGGGTTCCGCATCCTGGTCCGTGACTCCCCCATCCCCCAGTCGACGGGGTCGTTCGCCTCGCTGATCTCGGACATCGCCACCCAGGTGGAGGACATCCTGGGCCGCGAGTTCAAGAGCCGCGGCTTCGACCCGAAGCTGGCCCCGCTGTACGCGCAGGCGCTGGTCGGCATGGTGGCGCTGACCGGCCAGTGGTGGCTGGACGTGCGCAAGCCGAAGAAGGCGGAGGTCGCGGCCCACCTGGTGAACCTCGCCTGGCACGGCCTGGACGGCCTGGAGCCGAAGCCGCGGCTGATAGGCCACCGCAAGTCCTAGGCGGGGTCCGGCTCCAGGAGCTCCAGGCGGTCGCCGACGGGGTCCTCGCTGAAGAAGCGGCGGCGCCCGGGGAGCAGGCCGTCCCAGGTGACGGGGGCGCCGTGACCGGCCGGGCGGCGAACGCGTCGATGCCGGTGACCCGCGGGCCGGGGTGGGCCTTGCGGGCGGGCCGGAAGTCCCGCTCGATCCCGAGGCGGAGGCGTACGCCGCCGGTCTCGGACCAGCAGCCGCCGCGCGCGGCCAGGGCGGGCGGTCCGGACGCCTCGGCCGTGCCGAGGGCGTCCACGGGGGGAGGCGCGCAGCCGGGCGGGGCCGCGAGCCGTGCACGGCCGACGGCGGTCGGCGGGGCTGTTTTCAGCCGTTCTTGACGGCGACGGCGAAGACGCGGCGGAAGCGGAACGGGGTGCCGTGCGCGGTGGCCGGGTAGGCCGCGCGCAGGGCGGTGCGGTACTCGGCGAGGAACGCCTCCCGCGCCTCCGGGTCGCCGTCGAGGGCGGTGAGGACGGGCCGCAGCCCGGCCCCCTTCACCCAGTCGAGCACGGCGTCCTCCCCCGCCAGCAGATGGACGTACGCGGTCTCCCAGGCGTCGGTCGCGCAGCCGAGGGCGGTCAGGCGGTCCAGGTACTCCTCGGGCGGCAGGACGGCGTCCTCGTGGCGCAGCACGCCGGACAGCCGGTCGCGCCACCGCGGGGAGGCGGCGAGGTCCCGCATCAGGGTGTGGCTGGGCGCGTCGAAGTTGCCGGGCACCTGGAGGGCGAGGACGCCGCCGGGCACCAGTCCGTCGATCCAGTCGCCGAACCGCTCCACGTGCCCGGGCACCCACTGCAGGGTGGCGTTGCTGACGATCAGGTCGTACGGCTCCTCCGGCGCCCACGTGCCGGCGTCGGCGTGGGCGAAGTCGAGGCGGCCGCCCCCTCCGGTGGGGCCCTCGTGGCCGGCGCGGGCCTTCTCGAGCATCTCGGGGGCGTTGTCGTAGCCGGTGACGCGGGCGGCGGGCCAGCGCTCGGCGAGGAGGGCGGTGACGTTGCCGGCGCCGCAGCCGAGGTCGGCGATGCGGGGCGGGTCGCCGGGCAGGGCGGGGATGCGGGCGAGCAGGTCGGTGAAGGGCCGGGTGCGGTGCCCGGCGTGACGCAGGTACTGGGCGGGGTCCCAGACGGGACGGGCGGCGGCAGCGGACACGGGACCTCCCGGCTCACGGATCGGCGTGACCCCAGCGTCACCCATCCATCCTCTCGGCGTCAAGATGCTTGATATCAAGAGACTTCACATCGACACAACCACTACACTGATCCTTATGGAGGACGAGGTCGATCGGCTGGTCGCAGCGTGGCGCCGGGAGCGCCCGGACCTCGACGTGGAACCGCTCGAGGTGCTCAGCCGGGTCAGCAGACTGGCCCGGCACCTGGACCGGGCGCGCCGCCTCGCCTTCGCCGAGCACGGCCTGGAGTCCTGGGAGTTCGACGTGCTGACCGCGCTGCGCCGCGCGGGCACCCCGTACCAGCTCTCTCCCGGGCAGCTCCTCACCCAGACGCTCGTCACCTCGGGCACGATGACCAACCGCATCGACCGGCTCACCAAGAAGGGCCTGGTGGAGCGGCTGCCGGACCCCAGCGACCGGCGCGGTGTGCTGGTGCGGCTGACCGAGGAGGGCAGGGACCGCGCCGACCAGGCGCTGGCCGGGCTGCTCGCCCAGGAGCGGGCCATCCTCGGGGAGCTCACCCGCGCCCAGCGGATGGAACTGGCCGGACTGCTACGCCAGTTGACCGCCCCGTTCGACAACATCCCCGGATAGGTCCACCGGCCCGACGCCCGCCCGCCGGGCGAGAGCCACCGCGGCCAGCGTGGAGTGCACGCCCAGCTTGCCGAGGACGTTCTGCATGTGGGTGCGCACGGTGTGCGGGGACAGGTACAGGCGCTCGGCGACCGCCTTGCGCCCCAGGCCCGCGACCATGCAGCGCAGCACCTCCCGCTCGCGCGGGGTCAGCGACTCCACGAGCCGCTCGCTCTCCGTGCGGTGCCGCCGGGCGGCGGTCAACTCCCGCAGGACGCCGGTCAGCAGGGCGGGAGGAAGGTGGGTCTCGTCGCGCAGCACACCGCGGATGACGGTGAGCAGCCGGCTCAGTGAGCAGTCCTTGGCGACCCAGCCGGAGGCGCCCGCCTGCAGGGCGAGGGCGGCGCGGGCCGGGTCGTCCTTCTCGGCGAGCACGACGACCCGCGCCTGCGGCTGGGCCGAACGCACCTCGCCCACCAGGGAGATGCCGTCCACGGAGCCGTCCTCGCCGACCGCCTGCACGGGCCCGGCCGGGCGTCCGTCCGGCACCGGGACGCCCAGGTCGGCGTCGACGAGCAGCACGTCGAACCGGCGCCCCTCGGCGGCCGCCCGCTCCAGACAGCGCAGCGCCGCCGGGCCGCTGCCCGCCGCGGACACCTCGACGTCGGGCTCCGCGGCCAGCGCCGCGGCCAGCGACTCGGCGAAGATCCGATGGTCGTCGACGACCAGGACTCGAACGCGAACCACGTAACCCCCTTCCCCGTGCTCTTCCCAAGAGCAGGGGACTACCCCGTCGCCTGTGGACGACACCGGCGCGGACACGGCGCCGAGGCCCCCGCGGCTTTCCCTCACCGGAGCGGGACGGGCCGGCGCCGTCCGCACGACCACCGCCGCGCGCCGGCCGCCACCCCCGCCCGGACACCGTGCCCGGCTGCCTCGCCCCCTGAACACGCGCCGACCCCCACCGGCGCTGCTCATCAGAGTACGGACGGGAGCCCGGAGCGGAAGCCGATTTGCAGAACTTGCGGCCTTGCGCGTTTATGGTGTGCCGCATGTTCCGTCTTGAGACAGAAGTCGACAAGGCCCGACGCGATCTGCTCCACAAACGGCTCCGGGACACCAACACGGCGGCCTCCCCCGTCCTGCGCGCCCTGCGCGGCACCCCCGCCGAGCGACAATCCCCTTTGCATGTGTGGGCGTCGGACGCGAACGGCGAACTCGCGGGCGGCCTGGTCGGCCACACCTGGACGACCTGGCTGCACGTGACCTACCTGTGGGTCGACGCCCCCCACCGCGGCGCGGGCCTCGGCTCCGCCCTCCTCGCCGAGGCGGAACGCCTGGCCGCCGCCGGACGCGCCTGCACGCACTCCCGCGTGGAGACCTGGGACTTCCAGGCCCCGGACTTCTACAGGAAGCAGGGCTACGAGGTGGTGTGCGTGATCCCGGACTATCCGCCGGGGATCACGGAGTACACGCTGACGAAGCGGCTGGGGTGAGCGTCAAGGGGGTTTCTCCGCAGGGCGGTTCGCCCTGTCCCGCCGGGCCTTTCCTCCCGCGCGAGCGAGGCGGGGTACGGCCGCGCCGCAGGACTGGGGACGCTGTCGACGGGGGATGCCGGTGACGAACGGGGGGAGCGACCGCCCTGCGCACCGATGTGTGGGCGGGCGCTCTCCGGACGGCGGGGCGGGAGGGCGCCCGACGGCGCTCCGTCGCACCTTCTCCGCCCAGACCGCAAAACCCTGTGCCGTCACGTCATGGGCGTACCGGTCCGCATCGGCGAGGACCGCGAGCAGCGCGCGTCGGCTGGGCTCGGTGAGCTGTGCGGCTGACGTGCTTCCTGGCCTGAAGTCCAGGGATTGCGGCCCGGGGCGTGTGCCCCTTCCGGGGGCTTCCTGCTTCACCGCGCCGCGCGGGCACGGGTGTCCGTCCGACAGCCAGAGAACTGGCGTGGTCATGCTCGGCTTCTCCGTAGGATCGCCGCATGCCCGCTGACGAACGCGTAACCCGGTCCACGTTCTCCGGCCGCATCCGGCCGATGTCCGTTCCTCGACCGCTGCCGCAGGTGCCCCGGCGGATCTGGTCGGACGAGGACTGGGAGCGGCTCCAGCGCGGTTACGCGTCGCGGGACATGGACGAGAAGTGGGACGTCTTCACAGAGGGCGAGGTCGTCTTCCTGCACCGGAGCTGGACGGGGAGGGGGATCTTCGCGGCGACCTTCGCGCCCGTCGGTGACGGTGGCCGGCGCATCGCTCGTGCCGAGGTGGAACGCGACCCCGAGCGCTACCGGGGCACGGACGACGACTACGACTGCTTGATGCTGGAGTTGGTGCTCAGTGCCGTCGTGCTGGGTGAACCGGCGACCGATCTCCGCGCACGCCTGGTGGAGTTGACGCGCCGGAGGTCCGGCTCCGCCGACGCGCCCGCCGGACTCGTGCAGCACAGTGCGCTGGGGCTGCGCTCGGGGTCCTGAACGACCGTTCGGAGCGGCCGGGCGGGGGAATGCCCCGCCCGGCGACGGCCGTGGGCGGGGCGTCCGACGCGAGCGCGGCGCCTACCGCACCCGCCGTGCCCCCGCCGAAGGCACCGCCTCGAAGACGCGGGGCGTCTTGTGGTTCGCCGCGGCGAAGGCTTCCTCCACCGCCTTCGTGAGGGCCGGGACGTCCGCCTCCTCCGCCAGGACGATCGCCGAGCCGCCGAAGCCGCCGCCCGTCATGCGGGCGCCCAGGGCGCCTGCGGTGACCGCCGTGTCGACGGCCAGGTCGAGTTCGGGGCAGGAGACGCGGAAGTCGTCGCGCAGGGAGGCGTGGCCCTCGGTCAGGAGGGGGCCGATGGCGCGGGTGTCGCCGGACTCCAGGAGGGAGACGACCCGCTCGACGCGGTGGTCCTCGGTCACCACGTGGCGGACCAGGCGGCGGACCTCCTCCTCGTCGCCGAGCCGTTCCAGCGCCGCGTCCAGGTCGTCGAAGGGCACGTCCCGCAGGGCGTCGACGCCGAGGAGGGCGGCGCCCTTCTCGCAGCCCTCGCGGCGCTTGCCGTACTCGCCCTCGCTGTGGCTGTGCTTGACCCGGGTGTCGACGACGAGCAGGCGCATGCCCTCGGCGGCCAGGTCGAAGGGGATCTGGCGCTGGGACAGGTCGCGGGTGTCGAGGAACAGGGCGTGGCCCGCCTCGCAGCAGGCGGACGCCGTCTGGTCCATGATGCCGACCGGCGCGCCGACGTAGACGTTCTCCGCGCGCTGGGACAGGCGGGCGAGCTGCCGGCCGGGCAGACCGAGGCCGTACAGGTCGTTCAGGGCGAGGGCGACCACGACCTCGACGGCGGCCGAGGAGGACAGGCCCGCGCCCGCCGGGACGGTGGACGCCAGGTGGACGTCCGCGCCGGTGACCGCGTGCCCGGCCTCGCGCAGCGCCCACACCACGCCCGCCGGGTAGGCGGTCCAGCGCTTGTCGGACCCGGGGGCGAGGTCGTCCGCCCGGAGTTCCGCGACCGGGCCGCCGATGTCGGCGGAGTGCAGGCGCAGCACGCCGTCGTCGCGCCGGGACACCGCCGCGACCGCGGTGTGCGGCAGGGCGAACGGCATGACGAAGCCGTCGTTGTAGTCGGTGTGCTCGCCGATGAGGTTGACCCGGCCGGGCGCCGCCCACACCCCGTCGGGCGCGCTCCCGTACAGCTCCTCGAACCGTTCGGCGACGGCTTCCGCGGCGGCCGCGCTGGACTCGCTCATGCCCTGGACCCCTGACCCTTCGTTTCCTTCCGGTCCTTCCGGTCGCCGTGCCGCTGCGCGAACTGCCACGCGTCCGCCACGATCCCCTCGAGGTCCGCGCGGGACGGGTTCCAGCCGAGCTTCTCGCGGGCCGTGGCGGCGGACGCCACCAGGACCGCGGGGTCGCCGCCCCGGCGGGGCGCGACGACCTCGGGGACCGGGTGCCCGGTGACCTTGCGGACGGTCTCGATGACCTCGCGGACGGAGAAGCCGTTGCCGTTGCCGAGGTTGCACACCAGGTGCTCACCGGGCGTGGCCGCCTTCAGCGCGAGCAGGTGGGCCTCGGCCAGGTCGGCGACGTGGATGTAGTCGCGGACGCAGGTGCCGTCGGGTGTCGGGTAGTCGTCGCCGTAGACGGAGATCGCCTCGCGCCGGCCCTGGGCCACCTGGAGGACGAGCGGGATGAGGTGCGACTCGGGGTCGTGGCGCTCGCCGTGGGCGCCGTGGGCGCCGGCGACGTTGAAGTAGCGCAGGGAGACCGCGCCGAGTCCGTGGGCCCGCGCCTCGCCGGTGATCATGTGGTCGACGGCGAGCTTGGAGGCCCCGTAGGGGCTGGTGGGGCGGGTGGGGGCGGTCTCCGGGATCGGGACCTGCTCGGGCTCGCCGTACGTGGCGGCCGTGGAGGAGAACACCAGGCGGCGCACGTCGGCCTCGCGCATCGCGCCGAGCAGCGCCATGGTGCCGCCGACGTTGTTGTCCCAGTACTTCTCGGGCTTCTGCACGGACTCGCCGACCTGGGAGAAGGCGGCGAAGTGCAGCACGCCGTCGTAGGAGGGGTCCAGCCACTTGGCCGCGTCGCGGATGTCGCCCTCGATGAAGGCGGCGTCCGCGGGGACGCCCTCGCGGAACCCGGTGGAGAGGTTGTCGAGCACGACGACCTCGTGACCGGCCTCGACCAGATGCTGGGCGACGACGCTGCCGACGTAACCGGCGCCCCCGGTGACCAGGTACTTCCCGCTCATGAACTCGCTACCTCCCGCAGTCGCTCGGCCGCGCGCTCCGGCGGCACGTCGTTGATGAACACGTTCATGCCGGACTCGGAGCCGGCGAGGAACTTCAGCTTGCCGGACGTACGGCGGATGGTGAAAAGCTCCAGGTGCAGGGCGAAGTCGTCGCGCGTGACGCCGACGGACTCCGCCGGCGGGCCGAACGGCGCCTGGTGCCAGGCGGCGATGTACGGCGTGGGCGGCTCGTTCTCCCCGAAGATCCGGTCGAAGCGCCTCAGCAGTTCCAGGTACATCCGGGGGAACTCCGCGCGCGCCGCCTCGTCGAGTCCCAGCAGGTCGGGCACCCTGCGCTTGGGGTACAGGTGGACCTCGTACGGCCAGTGCGCCGCGTACGGCACGAACGCCACCCAGTGTTCACCCTCAAGGACGACACGCTCGCCGGCGCGTTCCCGCTCGACCACGGCGTCGAACAGGTTCTCTCCGCCGGTCGCCTCCTTGTGTGCCGCCACTTGGCGCAGCATCAGGGCGGTGCGGGGGGTGGTGAAGGGGTAGGCGTAGATCTGCCCGTGCGGGTGCTGGAGGGTGACCCCGATCTCGGCCCCCCGGTTCTCGAAGCAGAACACCTGTTCAACGGAGGGCAGATGCGACAGCTCGGCCGTGCGGTCCGTCCAGGCGTCCAGCACCAGTCGCGCCTGCCGTTCGCTCAGACCGGCGAAGGAGGCGTGGTGGTCGGAGGTGAAGCACACGACCTCGCAGCGGCCGGAGTCACCGGCGAGCGAGGGGAAGCGGTTCTCGAAGACCACCACGTCGTACGAGGCGTCGGGGATCTCGCTCAGCCGGTCGCCCTCCGACGGGCACAGGGGGCACTCGTCGGCCGGCGGGTGGTACGTACGGCCCTGCCGGTGCGAGGCGATGGCGACGCAGTCGCCCAGCAGCTCGTCACGGCGGATCTCGGACGTGGTCACGGTGGCGTCCAGCGGACGGCGGTCGACCGCGTCGCGCACCGTGTCGTCGGCCAGGTCGTAGTAGATGAGCTCCCGTCCGTCGGCCAGCCGGGTCGAGGTCTTCTTCATGTGGCACTCCTCCGCACCCGCCAGTCACCCAACACAATCGAACATAACACATCACAACCCACCAGCAAGCGGTCTCATCACGAACGAACAAAGAACGTGCAGGAACGTGTTCGGTTATTGAACACGGAGGCGTAACTTCCGCATCGGATCAGTTCGCGAACGAAGCGAGTGCGTATGCATACCCCCACATACCTGGCCGCGGAGCTTCGGCTCCCCACCAACTGGCTGGACTACACGATCCTCGGGATCTACTTCGTCGTCGTGCTGGGCATCGGCTTCGCCGCCCGCCGCTCGGTCAAGACCAGCCTGGACTTCTTCCTCTCCGGCCGCTCCCTGCCCGCCTGGATCACCGGGCTCGCGTTCATCGCCGCCAACCTGGGCGCCACCGAGATCCTCGGCATGGCCGCGAACAGCGCGCAGTACGGCGTCTACACCACGCACTGGTACTGGATCGGCGCCATCCCCGCCATGGTCTTCCTGGGCCTGGTGATGATGCCCTTCTACTACGGCAGCAAGGTCCGCTCGGTCCCCGAGTTCCTGCTGCTGCGCTTCGACAAGGCGGCCCACCTGCTCAGCGCGGCCCTCTTCGCGGCCGCCGCCATCCTGATCGCCGGGGTGAACCTCTACGCGCTCGCCATCGTCGTCGAGGCCCTGCTGGGCTGGCCCCAGTGGGTGTCCATCGTCGTCGCCGGCTTCTTCGTCCTCGCCTACATCACCCTCGGCGGCCTCTCCTCGGCCATCTACAACGAGGTCCTGCAGTTCTTCGTCATCCTCGCCGCGCTCATCCCGATCACCGTGCTCGGCCTGAAGAGCGTCGGCGGCTGGGACGGCCTGTCCGACTCCCTCACCGCCTCACGCGGCGACAACTTCATGACCTCCTGGGGCGGCACCGGCATCGGCAGCGACAACCCGCTCGGCGCCAACTGGCTGACCATCGTCCTCGGCCTCGGCTTCGTGCTCTCCTTCGGCTACTGGACGACCAACTTCGCCGAGGTGCAGCGCGCGCTGTCCGCGAAGAACCTCTCGGCGGCCCAGCGCACCCCGCTGATCGCCGCGTTCCCGAAGATCTTCATCGTCTTCCTGGTGATGATCCCCGGCCTGGTCGCCGCCGTGCTGGTCCCCCGGATCGGCACCGCCGACTCGGACCTGCAGTACAACGACGCGATCCCCTACCTGATGCAGCAGCTCCTGCCCAACGGCGTGCTCGGCATCGCCGTGACCGGTCTGCTGGCCGCGTTCATGGCGGGCATGGCGGCGAACGTCTCCTCCTTCAACACCGTCTTCACCTCCGACATCTGGGCGAAGTACGTGGTGAAGGGCCGCGAGGACGCGTACTACGTCCGCTTCGGCCGCCTGATCACCGCGATCGGCGTCCTGGCCTCGATCGGCACGGCGTTCCTGGCCAGCTCCTTCTCCAACATCATGGCCTACCTCCAGACGCTGTTCTCCTTCTTCAACGTGCCGATGTTCGTCGTCTTCATCATCGGCATGTTCTGGAAGCGCGCGTCCATGAAGTCCGGCTTCTGGGGCCTGCTCGCCGGCACCACCGCCGCGATGGTCAACTACTTCGTCATCTACGAACAGGGCGTCATCGACATCCCCACCGACCAGGGCGCCAACTTCGTCTCCGCGATCGCGGGCTTCGTGGCGGGCGCGGTGGTCATGGTCGCGGTGTCGCTGTTCACGGCGCCCAAGCCGCAGGCCGAGCTGCAGGGCCTGGTGTACGGCACCCGCTCGCCCGGCATGGCCGAGCCGCCCGCGGAGGGCGACGACGCGTGGTACCGCAAGCCGGCGCTGCTGGGCTGGGGCGCGGTGATCCTGGCCGCCGCCTGCTACATCCCGTTCTCGTTCTGACCGCGGGAGGATGGAGAGAACATGTCCGATCACTACTCCGAGGCCGATCTCCAGAAGGAGATCACCGAGCTGGAGACCAAGTCCGCGACGGCCGCCCGGTTGTTCGACATCCGGCGGATCATCGGTGGGTTGTTCGTGCTGTACGGGGTGATCGTGATGATCGCCGGGTTCACCGCGTCGGACGCCGACATCGACAAGGCGGAGGGGGTCAACATCAACCTCTGAACGGGGCTGGGGATGCTGATCCTCGGCCTCCTGTTCCTCCTGTGGCTCTGGCTCCGCCCCACGGCACCGCCGCCCCCGGACACGGTCCCGGACGACCAGGACACGTCCGCCCCCTGACCCGCCCTTCTTCTCCACACGGGGTGTGCGCCCTCGACCTACGGGGGCGCACGCCCCGCGGGCACCCGCACCACCTGGTGCGGGTGCCCGCCAACGAACGTGTGCTGCACACCTTGGAGCCCCGAACCACCCGGCGTGGGTGCGGGCGCCGGGGGGTGTTCGCGCAACCCGGCGTTCACGGGGCGCCTCCCCCAGAGGGGGTGCCCCCAGCGCCCGCCCCCCGTGGGCGCTACGCCCGCCCCCCGCCCCCACCGGACGGCAGCCCCGCCCCCACAAGCGTCAGCGCCCCCTCACGGCCCCGACGCCGCACGATCAAGAAGCCCCGTCCGAGCGGCCAGCGCCGCCGCCTCCAGCCTCGAGCCCACGCCCAGTTTCATCAGCACCCGCTGCACATGCGTCCGAGCCGTGGACGGCGCGATCCCCATCCCCGCCGCGATCAGCCGCGTGTCCTCCCCCTCCGCGACCCGCACCAGCACCTCCACCTCCCTCGGCGTCAGCATCCGCAACAACCGCGCCCCCTCGTCGTCCGGCTGAGCCACCGGATTCAGCAGCTCCCCGAACGCCCCCTGCAGCAGCGCCGGCGCCACCGCCGCCTCCCCCGCCCGCGCCTTCAGCATCGCCCGCTCGACGCCCTCGATCCGCTCGTCGTGCCGGACGTACCCCGACGCCCCCGCCGCGAACGCCGCCGCGATCCCCCGCGGCGACGGCACCGGCCCCAGCACCACGACCGCCACCTGCGGCCGCTCCCGCTTGATCTTCACGACCGGATCGAACGTCCCGGCCTCGGCCGGCGCCGCCGTCCCCAGCAGACAGACCTCCGGCGCCCTGCTGATCACCAGATCCGCGGCCCCCGCCGCGGGCGCCGCCGCGGCCAGCACTCTGTGCCCTCGCAGCTTCAGCGCCGAGGCCAGCGCCTCGGCGAGCAGTCGGTGGTCGTCGACCACCATCAGCCGCACTCCCATCGGACAACCATCCCCCCAGACAACGCGCCCCCGGATGCCGCACCCCCGGATGCCCCCGGAAGCTACACGCTTGTTCGACGTCGCGCTCCCCCTACCGGCGAGAATCGCCCGGGAACACCGAAATTCTCGTGTTCGATGGCGAAGAGCACGTGATGAGCGGTACGCGAACGGCCCCGCCCCTGAGCAGGGGCGGGGCCGGGGCCGGAACCGCGGTCGTGTCAGCCCGTACCGAACGCGATCACCGAGTACTCCTTGTCGCGGCTCGTGAAGTCGCTCGCGTACACGGAGGACATGTACAGCCCTCCCTGCCCGAAGAGGATCTCCGCGTAGTCCGGGGACATGCGCGACTCCACGTCCCGCACCGCCTCCGTCGACGGGTTCTCCATGAGGAGCGTCTGCTCGAAGGAGTCGCCGTCGATGCTGACGATCTGCCCGCCCTTGTCGTACGGCGGCCGCTTGTACGCGATCACGTCGGGGCCGTCCATGCGCAGCGGGTAGATCTCGTAGTCGTCGCCGGCGTCGGCGCGCTGTCCGGTCTGCTTGCCGGTGGACAGGTCGAAGGCCACGATCTCGTTGGTCCGGCTGTACGACTCGCCGCCGCTGTCGCGCTCCTCGGTCGCGATGTACAGCCGGTCGTTGCCGACCGTGACGCCCGAGCAGTTCTCCAGCTGGTAGATGCCGTCGCAGCGGGCGGCGAACTCGTCGCCCGGCGCGGCGATGCGGGCGCGCAGCTTGCCGGTCTTGTTGTCGACGGAGAAGAAGTCGGAGATGCCGCTGCCGTCACCGGCGCTGTCGCCGACGTCGGCGGCCACGACCAGCGGGTCGGTGGAGACGACGGCCGCGTACTCGATGCCCTTGTCCATCGCGTACTCGGTGAGGACGTCACCCGACGCGGGGTCGACGACCTGGATGTGCAGCTGGCGCTCGTCGTACGTGCCGCACCGGCGGACCGCGACGAGCTTGGCGCCGCCGCCGTACCCGGAGTCGTAGCAGGCGTCGGAGGTCTTCGGCGCCCACCGCTCCTGGCCGGTGGCGATGTCCCAGGCGGCGCCGCCGCCGGTGCTGCCGGCCGCGACGGTGCCGCCGCTGAGCGTCACGTTGTTGAAGCTGACCGGCATGGTGCCGGACTTGGCGGTCTTCGACCACACCTTCTTGCCGGCCTCGAGGTCGATCAGCGTGACCTGCGTGCAGGACTGGGGGTTCTGCTTGGTCGGCATGGCCGGCTTGTGGACGATCGCCGTCTTGTCGTCCTCGGTGAGGTGCGGGGTCGCCGTGCACACCGGGCCGGGCAGGTCCAGCGTCCACTTCTCGGCGCCGGTCCCGCGGTCGTAGCCGGTGATCTCCGACAGCCCGCTCTTGGCGTAGACGGTGTCGGTCAGCCAGGAGCCGGAGGTGGGGATGCTCGAGACGCCCTTGGGCACCTTGGGCGCGGGCACCTGGAACAGCACCTTGGACTTCGGGTCGGCCGGCGCCTTCTCCTCGGCCTCGCCGGAGGTGGCGCCCCCGCCGCCGGAGCCGCCGTCGTCCTTGCCGTCGCCCTCCTTCTCGCCCTTGCCGTCGCCGCCCTCGGCGGTGGTCTGCTTGTCGTCGTCCTTGCCGGACGAGGACGAGTACCAGACGCCGGCGCCGACGATCAGGGCGATCGCCACGACGGCCGACACGATGATGGCCACCTGGGCGTTGATCTTGCGCCCGCCGCTCTGCTGTCCGGCCTGCGCCTGCATCGGCACGGTCGGCTGCGCGTGGACGTACGGGGACTGTTGTCCGTACGGTCCCGGCTGCTGCGGCTGACCATAGGGGCCGGGCTGGCCGTAGGGTCCGGGCTGACCGTACGGGCCGGGCTGTCCGTACGGTCCCGGCTGCTGGGCCGGGTAGCCGTAACCGGCGGGCGGCGGCTGCTGCGGGTAGCCGTAACCGGGCCCCTGCGGGGGCGTCGGCGCCCCCGCGGGCGGCGGCGTCCCCGGCGCCTGCGGGTAGCCGTAGCCGGGCTGCGGCGCCTTGGTCAGATCGGGCCCGGCGGGCGGCTGCTGCGGCGGCTGCTGCGGCGGCTGCCCGGAAGGCGCCTGCGGAGCGGGCGGTGTGGCGGGCGCCGGGGGCGTCGGCTGCTGCGGCTCCGACGGTTCCTGCGGCGGCCCGAACCCCGGCTGCTGCGGGGGCTGGTTGGGCGGCGGGGGCGGCTGGGTCATGACGTGGGTACCTCGGGGAAGGGGACGGCGGGCGGCGGGGAAGTGACCTGGGCGGCGCTCACGGCCTCACTTGCCGTAGGCGAGCATCAACTTCTCCTTCGCGTCGTCATTGCCGTTCAGCCGGGTGGTCGACAGGTAGAAGCGGCCGTCGACCCAGTCGATCGCCTTGCTGAAGAAGCCGTTCTCGATGTCGGCGAGCGCCTGCGGGTTCTGCATCAGCACGGCCGGCTTGTGGCTCGCTCCGCTGACCGGCAGGGCGACGACGCGGCCGCCGGCGTCGTAGGACGGCTCGACGTACGCGATCAGCTTGCCGTTCTCCACCTTCATCGGGACCATCGGCTCCTCCACGGGGGAGGACTCGCGCCACAGCTCCTTGCCGTCGGCGAGGCTGACGGCGACCAGCTCGTTGGCCCCGGTGGTCGCGGCGGTCGGCAGGTAGAGGGTGTCGCCCTCGACGACGACGCCGTCGCAGCCCTGAAGGTCACGCGCGAGGAAGGCCCAGCCGCAGCCGGGGTCGAACTTCTCGTCGACGGAGACCTGCGAGCGCAGCTTGCCGGCGGCGGTGAAGGCGGCGATGTTCCACGACTTCTTGTCGCTGCCCTCCTCCTGCTTGGTGGCGTAGAGGACCAGCGGGTCGACGGAGAAGGCGCGCTCGACCCTCCAGCCCTTGGCGTACCGGTAGGTCCACTTGACCTTGCCGGTCGCGGGGTCGAGCTCACGGACCTCGTCGTGGGCGTTGGTGCCGCCGGCGCCGCAGGACGCGACCTGGATCAGTCGCTTCCCGCCCGCGAACGCGGCCGGGAAGCAGGGGGCGTCGCCGTACCGCTTGGAGTCGAACAGCTTCTTGCCGGAGCGCACGTCGTACGCCGTGCCGGACTGGGAGCGGCCCACCATCAGCGTGTTGCCGGTGAGGGACAGCTCGATGGACACCACGGTGTCGAACAGCTCGCCGTCGGGGACCTCCTGCGTCCAGCCCTTCTCGCCGGTGGCGAGGTCGACGAGCTGGAGCTGGTTGCACTTGGCGCGGTCGCCGCTGCTGCTCATGTGCGCGACGACGATCTTGTCGTCGGCCGTCTTCTGCGGGGTGACCGCGCAGATCTTGTGCGGGAAGGTGAGGGTGTCCCAGGCGGGCCTGCCGTCGGTGACGTTGTACCCGTAGAGGTCCTTGTAGGCCGCCTTGGCCGCGGTCTCGTCGGTGACCCACAGGCCGGGGGCCTCGGCGCCGGAACCGGGGGCGTCGGGCGCCTCCTTGTACCAGAGCACCTTGGACTCGCCCGCCTGGCGGCCCTCGTTGAGGTCCTGCGGGTCCTCGCCGCCGTCGCCGCTGCCGTCGCCCGGGTTGACCGGGGCGCCGCTGGGCTCGCCCGGCTCGGGATCGTCGGTCTTCTGGGCGACCGGCTCCTTCTTCCCGTCGTCGCCGGAGACGGCCCACACCGTGCCGCCGACGATCAGCGCGACCGCCACCGCGGCGGCGGCGACGAGCAGCGGCTTGCCCTTGAACGGGTTGCGGGAGCCGCCGCCGGGCGGGGTGCCGGGCGCGCCGGGGGACGGGGGCTGCTGCGGGTAGCCGTACCCGGGCTGCGGGCCGTACGGGCCCGGTTGCTGCGGCGGGCCGTACGGGCCGGGTTGCTGCGGCTGACCGTACGGCCCGGAGGCGTAGGGGCCGGGCTGCTGCGGAGGCTGCTGCGGGTGGCCGTACCCGGGCTGCGGGGCGCCGGACGGCGGGGGCTGCGGCGGTCCGAAACCACCGCCCGGCGGCGGATCCTGCGGCGGGCCGAAGCCGCCCTGAGGCGGCTGGTTGGGCGGCTGAGTCATCAGCGCGTTCCCCCTTGCTCACTGATTTTTAGCCACGCCCTGAGGTACGTGATGACCCAGAGTCGTCGTCGGTCGCTTACCAGACGGCTCTTTCTATCACCCGGTACCGACACGCCACCGGGCCGCGTCCTCCCCTGTTCCCAAGGGAGGACCGGCCTGTGATGTGTCCGTTACGTGCCTCCACGCCCTCTTCACGCGGCGCACGCTCCCCGCGCGCAGGCGCGTGACGCGGCTTTCGCGCCGGTCAGGCGTCCTCGGCGAGTTCCAGCCAACGCAGCTCCAGCTCGTCGCGCTGACCGGCCAGGTCCCGCAGCTCGGCGTCCAGTTCGGCCACCTTCGCGAAGTCCGTGGCGTGCTCGGCGATGGCGGCGTGGAGGGCGGTCTCCCTGGCCGAGACCTTGTCGAGCTGGCGCTCGATCCGCTGGAGTTCCTTCTTCGCGGCCCGCTGGTCGGCGGCGCTCTTCTCGGGCGCCGCGCTCCGGGCCGGAGCGGCGGCCGGGGCGGAGGCGGCGGCCTCCTCCATGCGCTTGCGGCGCTCCAGGTACTCGTCGACGCCGCGCGGCAGCATCCGCAGGGCGCCGTCGCCGAGCAGGGCGAAGACGCGGTCGGTGGTGCGCTCGACGAAGAACCGGTCGTGGGAGATGACGATCATGGAGCCGGGCCAGCCGTCGAGGAGGTCCTCGAGCTGGGTGAGGGTCTCGATGTCGAGGTCGTTGGTGGGCTCGTCGAGGAAGAGCACGTTGGGCTCGTCCATCAGCAGCCGCAGCAGCTGGAGGCGGCGGCGCTCACCGCCGGACAGGTCCCCGACCGGCGTCCACTGCTTCTCCTTGCCGAAGCCGAAGGTCTCGCAGAGCTGGCCGGCGGTCATCTCGCGGCCCTTGCCGAGGTCGACGCGCTCCCGCACCTGCTGCACGGCCTGCAGCACCCGCCACTCGGGGTCCAGTTCGGCGACCTCCTGCGACAGGTAGGCCAGCTTGACCGTCCTCCCGACGCGGATCCGCCCCTCGGCGGGCTGCGCCTCGCCCTCGCTGCGGGCGGCCTCGGCGAGCGCCCGCAGCAGGGACGTCTTGCCGGCGCCGTTGACGCCGACCAGGCCGATGCGGTCGCCGGGGCCGAGCTGCCAGGTCACGTGCTTCAGCAGCACCTTCGGCCCGGCCTGGACGGTCACGTCCTCCAGGTCGAACACCGTCTTGCCCAGCCGCGAGGAGGCGAACTTCATCAGCTCGCTGCTGTCGCGCGGCGGCGGCACGTCCCTGATCAGCTCGTTGGCGGCCTCGACGCGGAAACGCGGCTTGGAGGTGCGGGCGGGGGCGCCGCGCCGCAGCCAGGCCAGCTCCTTGCGGACCAGGTTCTGCCGCTTGGCCTCCTCGGTGGCGGCGATCCGCTCGCGCTCGGCACGGGCGAAGACGTAGTCGGAGTAACCGCCCTCGTACTCGTGGACGGTGCCGCGCTGCACGTCCCACATGCGGGTGCAGACCTGGTCGAGGAACCACCGGTCGTGGGTGACGCAGACGAGCGCGGAGCGGCGGTCGCGCAGGTGTCCGGCGAGCCAGGCGATGCCCTCGACGTCGAGGTGGTTGGTCGGCTCGTCCAGGACGATCAGGTCCTGCTCCTCGATGAGCAGCTTGGCGAGCGCGATCCGGCGCCGCTCGCCACCGGACAGCGGCCCGATGACGGTGTCGAGTCCCTTGGGGAAGCCGGGCAGGTCGAGCCCGCCGAACAGCCCGGTGAGCACGTCGCGGACCTTGGCGTTCCCGGCCCACTCGTGGTCGGCCATGTCGCCGATGACCTCGTGCCGGACGGTCGCCCCGGGGTCGAGCGAGTCGTGCTGCGTGAGCACGCCGAGCCGCAGCCCGCCGGAGTGCGTGACGCGCCCGCTGTCCGCCTCCTCGAGCCGGGCCAGCATGCGGATCAGCGTGGTCTTGCCGTCCCCGTTGCGCCCCACGACCCCGATCCGGTCGCCCTCGGAGACGCCGAGGGAGATCCCGTCCAGCAGCGCACGCGTGCCGTACACCTTGCTGACGTTCTCGACATTGACCAGATTGACGGCCATTTCTCTCCTGCCCGGTGGATCGATCAGCTTTCCAGCGTAGGCCCTGCCGGAGGGCGCCCGTGACGCGAGGAGACGGTCACCCTTTGTGATGACGTGATCGGAACCGGACGACTACCGTGGTGGCCAGGCAGCAGGATCCCGTCCAGGGGAGGACTCATGACCGCCGAGCCCGCAGAGCACCGCCGCTGGCCGGTGCCGCCCCCGGACGGCTACACCGTGGACGACCTGTTCACCCTGCCTGATCTCCCGCCGCACACCGAGCTGATCGACGGGAGTCTCGTCACCGTGAGTCCGCAGCGCAATTTCCACGCAGATGTGATCGACCTGCTGGTGGGTGGCCTGCGGCGGAGCGTGCCGAAGAAGTACCGGGTGAAGCGCGAGATGACCATCGTCCTGGACCGGCGCAACGGGCCGGAGCCCGATGTGAGCGTGGTCCACGCCGACGCGGTCCGCGGCCCGGACCAGACGAGCTATCAGGCGCAGGACGTCGTGCTGGCCGTCGAGGTCGTGTCCCCGGACTCGGAGTCCCGCGACCGCACGACCAAGCCGTACAAGTACGGCGCCGCCGGCATCCCCCACTTCTGGAGGGTCGAGCGGGACGGCAGCGGCCGGACGCCGCTCATCCACGTCTACGAACTGGACCCGCTCACTCGTGCGTACGTGCACATGGGCATGCACCGCTACCGGATCAAGGTGGACAAGCCGTACGGCATCGACATCGACCTGACGGCCATCGACGAGCTCTGACCCGCCTCTCACACCACCGTCGCCCCCGGCACCGGCCCGGTCGCCGTGCGCACCGCGCGGCAGGCGGCCGAGGACCCCAGCGCCTCGGCGATCGCCTCCGCCTCCTCCTCGTCGCGGGCGAGGAAGGCCGTCGTCGGGCCCGAGCCGGAGACCAGGGCGGCGAGGGCGCCTGCCGCGCGGCCTGCCGCGAGGGTGTCCGACAGTTCCGGGAACAGGGACAGGGCGGCCGGCTGGAGGTCGTTGGTGACGGTGGCGGCGAGGGCGTCCGGGTCGCCCTTGGCGAGGGCGTCGAGCAGCGGCTGGGACGCGACCGGCTCCGGGATGTCGCGCCCCTCGCCGAGCCGGTCGAACGCGCGGAAGACCGCCGGCGTGGACAGTCCCCGGGTGGCCATGGCGAACACCCAGTGGAAGGCGCCCCCGACCTCCAGCCCGGTCAGCCTCTCGCCCCGCCCGGTGCCGAGCGCCGCCCCGCCGACCAGGCTGAACGGCACGTCGCTGCCCAGCTCGGCGCAGATGTCGAGCAGTTCCTCACGGCTCGCGCCGGTGCCCCACAGCGCGTCGCAGGCGAGCAGGGCGCCCGCGCCGTCCGCGCTGCCGCCGGCCATGCCGCCCGCGACGGGGATGTCCTTGGCGATGTGCAGATGGACGTCCGGCGTCCGGCCGTACCGCTCGGCGAGGGCCAGGGCGGCGCGGGCGGCGAGGTTGGTGCGGTCGAGGGGGACCTGGGCGGCGTCGGGTCCGTCGCAGGTGATCCGCAGTCCGCCCGGCGACGGGGTGGCGGTCACCTCGTCGTACAGGCCGACCGCGAGGAAGACGTTGGCCAGCTCGTGGAAGCCGTCGGGGCGGGCCGCGCCGACCGCGAGCTGGACGTTGACCTTGGCGGGTACGCGGACGGTGACGCTCATGGGTGACCGGGCTCCTTGTCGGACGCGTGCCGCGGCGCGTGCTCCGGCGCGTGCCGCGGTCCGTGCTCGGCGATACGGGCGAACTCCTCGACGGTCAGCGACTCGCCCCGCGCCTGCGGCGAGACGCCCGCCGCGACCAGCGCGGCCTCGGCCGCGGCCGCCGAGCCCGCCCATCCGGCGAGGGCGGCGCGCAGCGTCTTGCGGCGCTGGGCGAAGGCCGCGTCGACGACGGCGAACACCTCGCGCCGGGTCGCGGTGGTCTTCAGCGGCTCCGCGCGCCGCACCAGCGACACCAGGCCGCTGTCGACGTTCGGCGCGGGCCAGAAGACGGTGCGGCCGATGGCCCCGGCCCGCTTCACCTCGGCGTACCAGTTGGCCTTGACCGAGGGGACGCCGTACACCTTCGAGCCGGGGGCGGCGGCGAGCCGGTCGGCGACCTCGGCCTGGACCATCACCAGGGTGCGCTCGATGCTCGGGAAGGTCTCGAGCATGTGCAGCAGCACCGGGACGGCGACGTTGTAGGGGAGGTTCGCGACCAGCGCGGTCGGGGCCGGGCCGGGCAGCTCGGTGACGTGCATGGCGTCGGAGTGGACCAGCGCGAACCGGTCGGCGCGCTCCGGCATGCGGGCGGCGACGGTGGCGGGCAGCGCGCCGGCCAGCACGTCGTCGATCTCCACCGCGGTGACCCGGTCGGCGGCCTCCAGCAGCGCCAGCGTGAGCGAGCCGAGCCCGGGGCCGACCTCGACGACCACGTCGTCGGGGCGGACCTCGGCGGTGCGCACGATACGGCGGACCGTGTTGGCGTCGATGACGAAGTTCTGGCCGCGCTGCTTGGTGGGCCGTACGCCGAGGGCGGCCGCCAGTTCACGGACGTCGGCGGGGCCCAGGAGGGCGTCGGGGGTGGGGCTGGTCACGGGACAAGGGTACGGGGCGGCCGGGCCCGCCCCGGTCACCGCGGGTGCCGTCGTCCGCGCGGCCGCTCCCCGCGGTGCGGCCACCTCCGGGACGGCGGCGGGGCGAGCGTGGGGCGGGGCGAGCGGCGGGGCGGGGCGGGGCGAGCGGCGGGGCGGGGCGAGCGCGGTACCCGCCTCGTGGATCCCGCCGCACACGGCGTGCGCCGGACACGTCTTCCGGCGCGTCTCGAACCGCGGGGCGGCGTTCGCGCCGGCACGCTCCGGGGCCGGCCGCCGGAAACCCCCGAAGGAGCTCCCGGAACCCGGCCGAGCGCCGGTCGCCCTCCCCGGCGGCACGACCACGGAGCGCGGCACACGGCCGGGCCCTCAGTAGCCGAAGGCGCGGGCGGTGTTGGCGCCGAGCGCGGTGGCCAGGGCGTCCTCGTCGATGCCGCGCACGGCGGCCATGGCGCGCACGGTGACCGGCACCAGGTAGGGGGCGTTGGGCCGCCCGCGGTAGGGGACCGGGGTGAGGAACGGCGCGTCGGTCTCCACCAGCACCAGCTCCAGCGGGGCGACGGCCAGCGCGTCCCGCAGGTTCTGCGCGTTCTTGAAGGTGACGTTGCCGGCGAACGACATGTAGTAACCGGCGCGGGCGCAGATCTCCGCCATCTCCGCGTCCCCGGAGTAGCAGTGGAAGACGGTGCGCTCGGGGGCGCCCTCCTCCTTCAGCACGCGCAGCACGTCGGCGTGGGCGTCGCGGTCGTGGATCACCAGCGTCTTGCCGTGCCGCTTGGCGATCTCGATGTGGGCGCGGAAGGACCGCTCCTGCGCCTGCCTGCCCTCCTCGCCGGTGCGGAAGTGATCGAGGCCGGTCTCGCCGACGCCCTTGACCTGCGGCAGCGCGGCCAGCCGGTCGATCTCGGCGAGCGCGTCGTCCAGCGCCGCGTCCCCGCCGGGCTCACGGGCGGCCTGCCGCGGTCCCCCTCCCCCCGGGTCGCCGAGCACGATGCGGGGCGCCTCGTTGGGGTGCAGCGCGACCGTCGCGTGCACGGCGTCGTACGCCGCCGCCGTCTCGGCCGCCCACCGGGACCCCTTGAGGTCACAGCCGACCTGCACCACGGTCGTCACCCCCACCGACGCGGCCCTGGCGAGGGCCTCCTCGACCGTGCCGGACTGCATGTCGAGGTGCGTGTGGGAGTCCGCGACCGGCACCCGCAGGGGCTCCGGGAGCGGCGGCGCGGCGTTCTTGTCTCGGTCGTCGGCAGGCATGCTCCCGATCCTACGGAAGCGGCGCGCGCACCCCTCCGGCGGAAGCCCCCGGCTCCTACGGCGACCCTGTCCTACGGTCCCTGCCGCAGCCCTCCCGCGTTCTCGGCCGCCCCCGCCCTACCGCAACTCCCCCGCGTTCTCGGCCGCCCCCGCCCTACCGCAGCTCCCCCGCGTTCTCGGCCGCCCCCGCCCTACCGCAACTCCCCCGCGTTCCCGGCCGCCCCCGCCCTACCGCAACTCCCCCGCGTTCTTGGCCGCCACCACCGCGTCGAACACCTGCCGCTTCGGCAGCCCGGCCTCCGCCGCGACCGCCGCGATGGCCTCCTTGCGCCGCTCGCCCGCCTCCTCGCGCACCCGCACCCGGCGCACCAGCTCGGCGTCGTCGGTCTCCCCGGGGCCCTTCTCGGGTGCGCCCTCGACGACCACGGTGATCTCTCCGCGCACGCCCTCGGCCGCCCACGCGGCCAGCTCGGCCAGCGGGCCGCGCCGGACCTCCTCGTACGTCTTCGTCAGCTCGCGGCAGACGGCGGCGCGGCGCTCGGCGCCGAACACCTCGGCCATCGCGGCGAGGGTGTCGTCGAGGCGGTGCGGGGCCTCGAAGTAGACGAGGGTGCGGCGCTCGTCCGCGACCTCCCGCAGCCGGCCCAGCCGCTCGCCCGCCTTGCGGGGCAGGAACCCCTCGAAGCAGAACCGGTCGACGGGCAGCCCGGACAGGGCGAGCGCGGTGAGCACGGCGGACGGCCCCGGCACCGCGGTGACCCGGACGCCCCGTTCGACGGCCGCGGCGACCAGCCGGTAGCCGGGGTCGGACACGGACGGCATGCCGGCGTCGGTGACGAGCAGCACCCGCGCGCCGCCCGCCAGTTCCTCGACCAGTTCGGGCGTGCGGGCGGTCTCGTTGCCCTCGAAGTACGACACCACCCGTCCCTTGGGGGTGACCCCGAGCGCCTGGGTCAGCCGGCGCAGCCGCCGCGTGTCCTCGGCGGCGACGACGTCGGCTCCGGCGAGTTCCTCGGCGAGCCGGGGCGGCGCGTCGGAGATGTCGCCGATGGGGGTGCCTGCGAGTACGAGGGTTCCGGTCACGTGGTCATCCTCCCAGGAACGGACGGAGGCGGGGCATACCGGCCATGCGCGGGACTCACACCGCGCTGTTCCCTACGATGGCGCGGTGACCAGTACCGCGTCCTCCACGGACACCCTCCAGGAGCAGTCGTCGCTCGGGCAGCGGCAGACGTGGCAGCACCGGCTGCGGCGTTTCGGCCACCGGACGTCCACCGCCGGAGGGGATGTCCGCGACCGCCTGGTCCCGCCGTACACCGAACCGTCGGGCCGGCTGTGGAAGACGCTCGGCGTGCCCCCGGTCCTGGCCGACCGGCTCGTCCGCTGGTCGGCGTGGGGAGGCCCGCTGCTGGTGACGCTGGTGGCGGGGGTGCTGCGGTTCTGGAACCTGGGCAGCCCCAGAACGGTGATGTTCGACGAGACGTACTACGCGAAGGACGCGTGGGCGCTCGTCCACCGCGGGTTCGAGGTCAACTGGGACAAGGAGGTCAACCGGCTCATCCTGGACTCGGGCGGCGACGTCCCGATCCCCACGGACGCGGCGTACGTGGTCCATCCGCCGGTCGGCAAGTACGTCATCGGGCTGGGCGAGCTGCTGTTCGGCTTCGACCCGTTCGGCTGGCGGTTCATGACGGCGCTGCTCGGCACGCTGTCGGTGCTGATGCTGTGCCGGATCGGGCGGCGACTGTTCCGCTCCACGTTCCTCGGCTGCCTCGCGGGCGCGCTGATGGCGGTGGACGGGCTGCACTTCGTGATGAGCCGCACCGCGCTGCTCGACGGCGTGCTGATGTTCTTCGTGCTGGCCGCCTTCGGCTGCCTGCTGCTCGACCGGGACAGGGCCCGCGCCGAACTGGCCGCCGCGCTGCCGGTGGACGCGGACGGGCGCGCCCGCCCGGACGTGGACGTCGCCGAGAACACCCGGATCGGGTTCCGCCCCTGGCGGCTGGCGGCGGGCCTGATGCTGGGCCTCGCGGCCGGCACCAAGTGGAACGGCCTGTACATCATGGCCGCGTTCTGCGTGATGTCCGTGCTGTGGGACGTCGGCGCGCGCCGGGTCGCGGGCGCGGTCCGGCCCCGGCGGGCGGTGCTGAGGCGGGATCTGGGCTGGGCGTTCCTGTCGACGGTGCCGGTGGCGGTGGTCACCTACTTCGCGTCCTGGATCGGCTGGATCCTCTCCGCCACCGACGGCAGCGGCGGCTACTACCGCGACTGGGCCACCCGCGACGGCCGGCAGAGCGACTGGTCGTGGCTGTTCCCCGACTGGTGGCGCAGCCTGTGGCACTACGAGACCCAGGTGTACGACTTCCACGTCGGTCTCTCCTCGCCGCACACGTACGAGTCCAACCCGTGGAGCTGGATCGTCCTCGGCCGGCCGGTGTCGTACTTCTACGAGTCGCCCGCGCCGGGCGTGGACGGCTGCCCGGCGGACGCGGGCGAGAAGTGCGCGCAGGAGGTCCTGGCCCTCGGCACGCCGATGCTGTGGTGGGTGGGCTGCCTCGCCCTGGTGTACGTGCTGTGGCGCTGGTTCTTCCGCCGCGACTGGCGCGCGGGCGCGATCGCCTGCGGCATCGCCGCCGGCTACGCCCCCTGGTTCCTCTACCAGGAACGGACGATCTTCTACTTCTACGCGATCGTCTTCCTGCCGTTCCTGTGCCTGGCGGTGGCGATGTTCCTGGGCGCGGTCGTCGGTCCGCCCCGCTCCACCGACACCCGCCGCGTGGCGGGCGCGACGGCGGCGGGCGTGGTGACCCTCCTGATCGTCTGGAACTTCATCTACTTCTGGCCGATCTACACCGGCACCCCGATCCCGATCGAGGACTGGCGGTCGCGGATGTGGCTGGACACGTGGGTCTAGCGAGGCGGACGTAACAGGCACCAAGACGGCGCCGCAGTGTCGTCGTGGTCGCCACTGTTCGTCGGCGGCCGTCGTTGGTCCCGTCCGGACGGCCCCGAACCGGCCCAGTCCCTTGAGTCACAGGGAAACGAAGCGACTACATGAGGCATGTTCCGTGGCTAGGATCGCAATGCCGATCAAGCGGGAGGGGGATCGAGCATCTTGAGCTGCTTGCCCAGCCTTGACCCTGTGACAGGGCTGTTGCCGCCGGGCCGTTACGCGGCGTCCATGGACGAGTTGTACAGCGCGCTCGTTGCATCCACAGGGTCTGCGATCCGGCGTGAGATCTGGGAAGAATGGTCTACGCACCGCATCATGGTGGAGACGCAGGCAGGGGAGATCAGTCGCATGTGGGTCGGAGGGAGCTTTGTGAGCAGCAAGCCCGACCCCAGCGATGTGGACGTGACCTACTTGGTCAGCGCCCACTACTACGACACACTCGATCGCGACACACTGGCTGATCTCAATGATCTTACCGATGCCGGCTGGTGCGCGGAGACGGGCTTGCGCGTCGATGCCTTGATCCTGCGCCTTCCCAAGAGGCTGCCGGTATCCCAGATGGCGCCCAGCCTCCTCGACCGCGAAACGAGCGAGTCCTTTCGCGACCTCGGCCTCTGCGATGAGGTGTGCCAAGCCGTCAAGCCCACATCGGTCCACTCAGTGCCGAGTGAACTCCGCCGAGGCTACGTAGAGGTGCTGCTATGACATCACGCGCACCCATGCCTGACCCGTCGGACAAGGACGCCCTCCGGCAGTGGATGAGGCAAATCCGGAATAGCCGCGCTCATGGCGCCCCTGAGGCGCCCGCGACGCGAGCGGAATTCGCTACGGTTCAGCGCAGAAGGCTCCTGAAAGCCGTTGGAGCCCCGCTTGATGAGTCTGAGCGACGGCGACTCGATGTGGCCCTCACCGGGGCACCGACAACTCAGCACACGGTCCCCGTTTCAACACTCGGGGCTTTTCTGACACATCTTCAGGACTCCGTCTCCGCTGTTGCGCAAGCTGTCTATGGACGCCCGACCAGCTTCGCTTCTATTCCACGAGACATTCGTGACGCCACCACCCTGAGCGCCGCCGCCACCTATCCATCCTCGTTTGGCGTGGCAATGTACGGGCCGTCGATCGAGGCAGACCAGTACGACCTGTTCGGCGAGCTCCATGGGCGTCTGGACACGGTTCTAGATGAAGCCATTGACAAAGTGCTGGACATCGTCGACCTTTCGGAAGGCACTACCTCCTCCAACGATCTCCTGACGGAACAGCTCGCTCCGCTCGGCCAGAGAGCCATGAAGCACATCGGCGCTCTGACCACTGACCTTACGGACGCCGACATAGGCGTACGAGTAACCTGGCGCACCCACGGAGGAGTCGTCAGGCGTAGCAACTGGACGCCCTCAGGAGCGCTGCGGGTTCGCCAGCTCTGCGAGGAAAGCGAATTCACGGACGCCGAGCGCATCACCGTGACGGGATGGCTCGGCACAGCCAGCTCTTTCCGCGGGAAGGTCGAAATCCGAACCGACAGTGGCGAGATCATCCGTGCCAGCACCGACGAAGAGATCACTGGGCAACTAGGCATGTATTTCAACAGGCGAGTCTCGACCGAGATGGAGGTAACGAAGGTCGTATTCGCCGGCGGACGGGAACGAAATATTTATTCGGTCCTGAACATTCGAAACACGGACAGCACCGAGTCCTGACTCAGCTGATCCCCGCCTGCGAGGTCGAACTTTTCGGAAGGGGTGATTCTCGGCGCGAGTCAGCGACTCGAGGCCGAGCATGCCGACGGCGGCCTGCACGGCCTCTTCCCTCGTGTTCCGACGCCAGTCCGCCGTTGGTTTCTCAGCCGTGGGAGGACCCTGCCGAGTGGGTCAAACAGTGGTGCGGGGCTCGGGGACGCCGCGCGGGACGGGACGTGGCCGCGGTCGCGGCCGCGGCCGCCGGTCCCGAAGGGACCTGAGGACCGCCCCGCACGGGTCTCTTTGGGACAACGATCCGGAACTAGGGCCCCGTCGGGCGCGGGCAGCGCATAGAGTTCGGCACGTGCCGGGGCTTTTGAACGCGTTCAGAAGACGCGGGGCCCGACCGGGGGAGGGATCGGCCGATGGGCAGGGGGGTCAAGGTCGCCGTCATAGGCGGCGTGTTCGCCGTGATGGTCGGCGGGGCCGGGTACGGGGCGTACAACATCGTCTCGGCCGTCGGCAGCGGGGGCGGCGGTTCCGCCGCGTCGGACACGCCGAGGTCGGGGCCGCCGGACCGGGACGAGGTGCGGGAGACGACCGAGGCGTTCTTCGGCGCCTGGGAGACGGGGCGGGCCGCCGAGGCCGCGTCGTACACGAACGACGCGCAGGACGCCGGCGCGCTGCTGACCGCGTACGGCGAGGAGGCGCGGATCGGCCGGGTCGACATCACGCCGGGCGCCCCGCGCGGCGCCACCGTGCCGTTCACGGTGAGGGCGACCGTCTCCTTCGACGGCGTCTCCAAACCCCTGCGCTACGCCAGCACCCTGACCGTCGTGCGCGGCGAGACCACCGGCCGCGCGCTGGTCGACTGGGCGCCGTCCGTCGTGCACCCGGACCTGGAGGACGGCGACACCCTCGTCACCGGCGAGTCCGCGCAGCCGCCCATCGAGGCGGTGGACCGTGACGGCGCCGTGCTCACGAAGGAGAAGTACCCCTCCCTCGGCCCGGTCCTGGACACGCTGCGGCAGAAGTACGGCGACCAGGCGGGCGGCAGCCCGGCCGTCGAGCTGTCGGTCCGGCACGCGACCGAGGAGGCGGACACCCCGCTGCTCACCCTCGCCGCGGGCGAGCCGGGCACGCTGCGCACCACGCTCAGCGCCGGGGTGCAGGCGGCCGCCGAGAAGGCGGTGCGGGCGTACCCCGAGTCGTCGGTGGTGGCGCTGAAGCCCAGCACCGGCGAGGTGCTGGCGGTGGCCAACCACCGCGGTGACGGCTTCAACGCGGCCTTCCAGGGCCAGGTCGCCCCCGGCTCCACCATGAAGATCGTCACCGCCGCGATGCTCATCGACAACGGCGTGGCCTCCATGAACGGACCCGCGCCCTGCACGGACACCGCGGTCTGGAAGAGCCAGACCTTCAAGAACCTCACCGGCATGGCGCCGAACGAGGGCGCCACCCTCGCCGACAGCTTCCTGCGCTCCTGCAACACGGCCTTCATCAAGCTGATCGACGAGGAGCCGCTCACCGACGCCTCGCTCACCCAGGAGGCGCAGGAGCGGTTCGGGCTCGGCCGGGACGACTGGAAGACCGGCATCGCCTCCTTCGACGGCAGCGTGCCGGCCTCCGGCGGCCCGGACCGGGCGGCGAACGCCATCGGCCAGGGCCAGGTGCAGATGAACCCGCTGACCGTGGCCTCCGTGACGGCCACCGCCGTCACCGGCGCCTTCCGCCAGCCGTACCTGGTCTCCCCCGAGCTGGACGGCCGGCAGCTCGCGCAGGCGAAGGGCCTGCCGGCGGACACGGCCGCCCAGCTCAAGGAGATGATGCGGCTCACCGCCACCCGGGGCACCGCGCAGCGGGCGATGTCCGGCCTGGGCGGTGACATCGGCGCGAAGACCGGTTCCGCGGAGGTCGACGGCAACGCCACGTCGGACAGCTGGTTCACCGGTTTCCGCGACGACGTCGCGGCGGCGGCCATGGCGCAGCAGGGCGGCCACGGCGGCGACGCGGCGGGGCCGATTGTCGCAGCCGTGCTACGAGCGGGCGGCTGAGCGCACGGCCCGTCCGGCGGGACTTTAGGGTGGGGGCCGTCGTCGGCGCAGCAGCGCCGACGGGGCCTTGACTCGATCGAGAGCCACGCGGGCCGCGGGGGGCCGGGGCGGGGCGACGGAGGAACGGACAGCAGTGGGGAACAGAGGGCGCGCCGGGGACCGGCGGAGTGTCAGGCCGGTCGTGATCGGCGTGGCGATGGCCGTGGTCATGGGCGGTGCCGGCTACGGCGCGTACGCACTCGTCGGCGGCGCCGGCCGGGACGGCGGGGACACCAGCACGCGGGCGGAGACCGTGAAGTCGGGGCCGTTGTCGGCCGACGAGGTCGCCGCCGCCGCCGAGCGGTTCCTGACCGCCTGGCAGTCCGGCCAGATCGCCGAGGCCGCCGCCGCGACCGACGACCCGGCGGCCGCCAGGGCGGCGCTCACCTCGTACGTCAAGGACGCCCGCGTCCGCGGCCTCGCCCTCACCCCGGGCGCCCCCGCCCAGGACACGGTCACCTTCTCCGTCAAGGGCACGGTGTCGTACGAGCGGTTGTCGAAGCCGCTGGCGTACGACAGCACGCTGCACGTGGTGCGCCGGGCCGGGGACGGGGAGCCGCGCGTCGACTGGCGGCCGTCCGTGCTGCACCCGGAGCTCAGGGAGGGCGACAGGCTGGTCACCGGTGAGGCGGGCACCCCGCCGGTGAAGGCGCTGGACCGCGACGGCGGCGAGCTGACCACGGCGGCGTACCCGTCCCTCGGGTCCGTGCTGGACGGGCTGCGCACGAAGTACGGCGAGAAGGCGGGCGGCCGGGCCGGCGTGGAGCTGCGCGTGGTGCGCGGCGAGGAGTCGAAGAAGGCGGAGCTGTCCGACACGACCCTGCTGGAGCTGAGCGAGGGCACGCCGGGCACGGTGAGGACCACGCTGAACCCGTCCCTGCAGGCGGTCGCCGAGGCCGAGGTGGCGAAGCGGAAGCGGGCGTCGGTGGTGGTGCTGCGGCCGTCGACCGGCGAGATACTCGCGGTGGCGAACTCCTCGCGCGGCTTCAACGTCGCCTTCCAGGGGTCGCTGGCGCCGGGCTCCACCATGAAGGTGGTCACCTCCTCGATGCTGATCGAGAAGGGCCTCGCGTCCATGGACAAGAAGCACCCGTGCCCCAAGTACTTCAGCTACGGCGGCTGGAAGTTCCAGAACCTCGACAAGTTCCAGATCAAGGACGGCACGTTCCGCGCGAGCTTCGCCCGCTCCTGCAACACCGCCTTCATCAGCCAGGCCCCGGAGCTGGAGGACGACGACCTCACCGAGCACGCCCGGGACTACTACGGCCTCGGCCGGAACGACTGGCAGGTCGGTGTGTCCACCTTCGACGGCTCGGTGCCCGTGCAGTCGAAGGCCCCGATGGCCGCGTCGCTGATAGGCCAGGGCGGGGTGCGGATGAACCCGCTGAACATGGCGTCGGTGTCGGCGACGGTGAAGGCGGGGGTGTTCCACCAGCCGTACCTGGTGTCGCCGGAGGTGGACGGGCGGCAGCTCGCGAAGGCGCCGCGCACGCTGTCCGCCGAAACGCTGGCGCAGGTACGGGAGCTGATGGCGTACACCGCGACCAGCGGCACCGCCGCGGAGGCGATGGCCGGGGTGGACGGTGAGCGGGGCGCCAAGACGGGGTCGGCCGAGGTGGACGGTCAGAAGAAGCCCAACGGCTGGTTCACCGCCTACCGCGGCGACCTGGCGGCGGCGGCCGTCGTCCAGTCCGCCGGCCACGGCGGCTCCACGGCGGGCCCGATCGTGGCGACCCTGCTGAAGGCGGGCGGCTGAGGGAGCCGGACGGTGTGGGTCCCGGTGGGGAACCGGCCGGTCAGTGGGGGACCGGCTGGGCCGCCGGCACGCGGGTGAGGCGGAGGAAGCGGGTCAGGGTCCTGGTGTCGAACTCGACGACCGAGTGGCCCCGGCCGCTGTGGAACTCCACGACCGTCTGCGCCCGGCCGCACGGCCACACCCGTGTGCCGCCGCGGTCCACGGGCGCGGTGAGGCCGCTTTCCAGCAGGTCCCGTTCGACGACCCACTCGCGGGGCACCGCCCCGGGCAGGGCGACCCGCACCTGACGGGGGTCGGCCTCGGGGTCGTACCGCAGCACCACGGGGATGGCCCTGTGGCTCTCCGGCAGGGGGGCCGCGTCCGTCACGATGTGGACGCGCGCGTACTGCTCGATCACGGACATCGGTGGGCCCCTTACGCTGCGTCGTGCGCCCGTCAAGGCTCCCCGGGCTTACCGGTTCGCCTACCCGCCCCCGTCCATCGTGCACCCAAACCGGAATTTGTGCTTCCGAGCGGCGTACCGGTGCCGTCCGCCCGTGGGTGACGAGCGCGCCGCGCCCTGGAATCGCAGGCGCGGCGGCGTGGTTGCACCCACTGTCGCAGGCGAGTGGAAGGAACGACCGTACGTGGAAGACACGGACGTCGACGTGCACGGCACGGTGGCCGACGGGTACGAACCGGTCCGGGAGGCGTTCGCCCGGAACTTCGAGCGGCTCGGGGAGCGGGGGGCGGCGCTCGCCGTGTACCGGGACGGGCACCGGGTCGTGGACCTGTGGGCCGGGACCAAGGACGTCGACGGCGACGGACCCTGGCGGCGGGACACCGCCCAGGTCGTCCGGTCGGCCACCAAGGGCGTCGCGGCCGCCGCGCTGCTGATGCTGCACGAGCGCGGGCTGCTGGACCTGGACGCGCCGGTCGGCCGGTACTGGCCGGAGTTCAAGGCGCACGGCAAGGAGGGCGTGCTGGTCCGGCACGTCCTCGGGCACCGGGCGGGACTGCCGGTGCTGGACCGTCCGCTGAGCCTCGCCGAGGCGGCCGACCCGCGGCGCGCCGCCCTGGCGGTCGCCGCGCAGGCCCCGGTGTGGGAGCCGGGCACGGACCACGGCTACCACGCGCTGACGTACGGCTGGCTGGTGGACGAGCTGGTGCGCCGGGTGACGGGCCGGGGCGCCGGCGACTGGACGGCGACCGAGATCGCCGCCCCGCTGGGCCTCGATCTGTGGGTCGGTCTCCCGGACGCCGAGGCGCACCGCGTCGGCCGGGTCGGCAGGATCGAGGCGCCCGAGCCGTCAGGGGCGCTGCGCGCCCGGCCCAAGCGGTCGGTCACCGCCGCCTACGCCGACCCGGCCTCCCTCACCCGCCGCGCCTTCGCCGCGATCGAACCGTCCCCGGACCAGAACGACCCGGCGTTCCACGCGGCCGCCCTGCCCGCCGCGAACGGCATCGCGACGGCGGACGGGCTGGCCCGCTTCTACGCGTCGCTCGTCGGTCCGGTCGACGGCGTGCGCCTGCTCGCCCCGGCCACGGTGGAGCGCGCCCGCGCCGAGGAGTCCGCGGGCCCCGACCGGGTCCTGGTGGTGGGCACCCGCTTCGGGCTCGGCTACATGCTGCACGGCACCGCCTCCCCCTTCCTGGCCCCGGGCTCCTTCGGCCACCCCGGCCGCGGCGGCTCCCTCGGCTTCGCCGACCCGGAGTCCGGCGTCGCCTTCGGCTACGTCACCAACGGCTTCCGCAGGACGGTGACGGCGGACCCCAGGGCCCAGGCGCTGATCCGCGCGGTGCGGGGGTGCGTCGCGCGTTCCTAGACGCGCGTTCCTAGACGTGGATCGGGTGGGAGACGCGGCCGGACGCGTCGTCGATCTCGCGGTGCGCCTTGTCGAGCATCTGCATGGCGAGCTCGTTCAGGGCCCGGGCGCCGGCGATCTCCTCCCCGACCCGCGGCTGATTGGCGTCGGTGTAGTGCCGGGACGCGTGCCCGTGGGCGCGCACCTCGGACCCGTCGGGCAGCCGGACCATCGCGGCCGCGCGGGTGTGCTGGTCGTCCTCCATGAACTCCAGCTCCACGTGCCATCCCACTGCGGTGTGCATCATGACGGATCACCTCCGGTTTTCCTCTGGTTCCAGGGTGCGCCCTCCGCCCGCGTGCCGCACGCGCCCTCCCCCGCGCCCGCGGCGTCACAGCTCGCGTTCGCGCACGGCCACGGCCCGAAGGGGGCACGCGGCCGATGGCGCGGCCCGCGGCCGGCCCGCGACCTCGTCCCGTGCGGCGGACGGAACGAGGAAGCCGGTGAGGGCGCCCCGTCCCCACGGAGCCCTCACCGGCTGGTCGTGACCGTCCGTGCCGTCAGGCGCGGACGAGTTCCTTGTCCTCGTCGTCCTTGCCCGCCGCGCCGTCGTGCGCGGCGAGGCTCTCGCCCTCGACGTCCACGTTGGGCAGGGCGCGGTCCATCCACTTCGGCAGCCACCAGGCCTTGTCGCCGAGCAGCGCCAGGACGGCCGGGACGATGGCCATGCGGACCACGAACGCGTCGAAGAGGACGGCGGTCGCGAGGCCGAAGCCGATCATCTTGACCATGGAGTCGCTGGACCCGATGAACCCGGAGAACACCGCGATCATGATGATCGCCGCGGCGGTCACCACCCGGGCGCTGTACCGGAATCCGGTGACCACCGCCTGGCTCGGCTTCTCGCCGTGGATGTGGGCCTCGCGGATGCGGGTCACGAGGAAGACCTCGTAGTCCATGGCCAGTCCGAAGACCACGCCGACCATGAAGAGCGGCATCATCGACATGATCGGGCCGGTCTCCTCGACGCCCATCAGGCCGGACAGCCAGCCCCACTGGTAGACCGCGACGACCGCGCCGAGGGCCCCCAGCACGGAGAGCAGGAAGCCGAGGGCCGCCTTCAGCGGGACCAGGATCGAACGGAACACCACGATCAGCAGCAGGAACGCGAGCCCGACCACCAGCACCAGGTACGGCACCAGCGCGTCGTTGAGCTTCTGCGAGACGTCGATGTTCATCGCCGTGGCGCCGGTGACGAGGACCTCGGCGCCGCTGTCGGCCTTGAGGTCGGCGCCCGCGGCACGGATGTCGTGCACCAGGTCCTCGGTGGTGACCGAGGACGGCTTGGCGTCCGGGATCACGGTGATCGTCGCGGTGTCGCCGGCCTTGTTGGGGGCCGCCGGGGCGACGGTCACGACGTTGTCGAGGGCCTTGATGTCCTCGCCGGCCTGCTGGAACACGGCCTGCGGGTCGTCGCTGCCCTTGGCGTCGACCACGACCATCAGCGGGCCGTTGAAGCCGGGGCCGAAGCCCTCGGAGAGCAGGTCGTAGGCGCGGCGCTGGGTGGTGGACGTCGGCTGGGAGCCGTCGTCGGGCAGGCCCAGCTCCAGGGAGCCGGCCGGGACCGCGGCGGCGCCGAGGCCGACCACGCCGAGCAGCAGCACGGCCAGCGGACGGCGGACGACGAAGCTCGCCCAGCGGGTGCCCATGTTGGGGCGGTCCGCCTTGTCCCCGGCGCGGCCGCCGCCGAGCAGCTTGCTCTTCTCGCCCGCGGGGCGGATGCGGCGGCCCGCGTAGCCGAGCACGGCGGGGATGAGGGTGAGGGCGATGAGGACCGCGACGGCGACCGTGCCGGCGGCGGCGATGCCCATCTTCGTCAGCATCGGGATGTTGACGACGGTCAGGCCCACCAGGGCGATGATGACGGTCAGGCCGGCGAAGACCACCGCGGAGCCGGCGGTGCCCACGGCGCGTCCGGCCGCCTCCTCGCGCCCGCGTCCCTCGGCCAGTTCGGCGCGGTAGCGGGAGACCACGAACAGGGCGTAGTCGATGCCGACCGCGAGACCGATCATCGAGGCCAGGATGGAGGTGGTGGAGCCCAGGTCGAGCGTGCTGGCCAGCGCGGTGATGGTGGCCACGCCGATGCCGACGCCGACGATGGCGGTGAGCAGCGGCAGCCCGGCGGCGAGCAGCGAGCCGAGGGTGATGACCAGCACGACCGCGGCGACGCCGATGCCGATGATCTCCGCGGTGCCGGTCTCGGGTATGGCCTGGAGGGCGTCGCCGCCGATCTCGACGGTCAGCCCGGAGTCACGGGCGTCCTCCCCGGCGGCCTTCAGCGCCTCGCGGGACGACTCCTCCAGCTCCATGCCGGAGACCTCGTAGGTCACCGAGGTGTAGGCGATCGTGCCGTCCCGGCTGACGCCGCCGGTCCGGTACGGGTCGGTGACCTGGGCGACCTCGGCGCCGTCGGACAGTGTGCCGACGGTCTCCTGGACCGCCGCCTTGTTGTCGGGGTCGGTCACCTTCTCGCCGTCGGGCGCCTTGAAGACGACACGGGCGGTGGCTCCGTCGGCGTTGGCGCCGGGGAAGCGTTCCTCCAGCAGGTCGAAGGCCTTCTGGGCCTCGGTGCCGGGGATGGAGAAGGAGGAGGTGCCGGCCGCGGGCGCGCCGGCCGCGCCGACGCCCGCGAGCGCCAGCAGCGCCACCCAGAAGAGGGCGACGAAGTGCCGTTTCCGGAAGGAGAACCGGCCGAGTCGGTAGAGGAATGTGGCCACGAGGGCGTACTCCCGGTCAGTCGTGGTTGCTTCAGGGCAGGACGGTTCAGCCCGACGACGCTGGGGGTACCACCCATGCCCTACGGGCTATGGGGGAGGTGACGTCAGGTGGTGGCTGGCGGTGGGGCGGTCAGTGGGGTGGGGCGACTCCGAGGGCGGGGAGTACCACGGCGTCGATGTACGAGGTGAGGAACGCCTGCGTGGGCGGCTGCTCGTCGATCAGCGTCCGCGTGGCGAACGCGCCGACGAGCATGTGCACGGTGTAGTCCAGCGCCGGATTGTCCGCGCGGACCTCGCCCCGTTCGATCGCGCGGTCGACGATCCGGCGGAACTCCTCGATCTCCGGCTCCACCAGCAGCTCGCGGAACGCCCGAAGGAGGTCGTCGTTCTGGTGCACCGCCATGGCGAGGGCCCGCATGAGGGCGACGTTCTGCGCCATGACGCAGTCGTCCTCGCGGCCGATGATGGTGTGCAGGTCACTTCTCAGGGACCCGGTGTCCACGTCGGCGGTGCTGCCCGGTTTCTGGCTGCGCATCGCCCGGACGACCAGTTCGGCCTTGCCGCCCCACTGGCGGTAGAGCGTGGCCTTGCTGGACCGGGTGCGGGCGGCCACGGCGTCCATGGTGAGGGCGTCGTAGCCGACCTCACGGAGCAGGTCGAGCACGGCCCGGTACAGGCCGGCCTCGCGCTCGGGGGTGATCCGGCTGCGACGTGACGTCGCGATGTCGCTCATGCCGGCCACCTTTCCGCTCGGTCCCGCCGCGTCAAAGAAACGACACGGTTTCGTACAAGAAGAAGGTACCCCGATCCGCTAACGAAACGGCACGGTTTCGTTCGTGTTCTGCGTCACGGTTGTCGGTCCCGCATAAGTTGCTGCGGTCCGTCCCCCGGAAAAGCATGGGGAGGGTGACTTATCTGCGTCTGCCGCACCTCAAGGACGACCTGCTGTGCTTCGTGGCGGAGGACGACCTCTGGCTCGCCCCGCTGGACGGGCCGGGCCGCGCCTGGCGGCTCACCGCCGACCGCACCAAGCTCGGCCACCCCCGCTTCTCCCCCGACGGCCGCCACCTCGCGTACACGAGCTGGCGCACCCTGGACCCCGAGGTGCACCTGGTGCCGGTGGACGGCGGACCCGGCCGGCGGCTGACGTACTGGGGCAGCTCCGACACCCGGGTCTGCGGCTGGGCCCCGCCCGACGAGCAGGGGCACGCCGCGATCCTCGCCGTCACCTCGCACGGCGAGCCCTTCTCCTACTTCACCTGGGCCTACAAGCTGGGCCTCGACGGCAGCCCCGGACGCAAGCTGCCCTGGGGGCCGGTCTCCGACATCCAGGTCGCCGACCTCGCGGGCGAGCGCAGGTCGCTGCTGCTCACCGGCGCCCCGCCGCACGAACCGGCGTCCTGGAAGCGCTACCGGGGCGGCGCCACCGGCCGGCTGTGGCTGCACGGGCACCGCCTGCTGGAGGGGATCGACGGCCATCTCCACTCCCCCGTGTTCGCCGGCGGCCGGATCGCCTTCCTCTCCGACCACGAGGGCATCGGCAACCTCTACTCCTGCGCGTACGACGGCACCGACCTGCGCCGCCACACCGACCACGACGCCTTCTACGCCCGGCACGCGTCCACCGACGGCACCCGGATCGTCTACCAGTGCGCCGGCGACCTGTGGATCGTGGACGACCTGTCCCCCGGATCGAAGCCGCGCCGCCTCGACGTGCGGCTGAGCGGCCCGCGCTCCGGCCGCCGCCCGTACCAGGTGCCCGCCGCCCAGCACCTGGACGGCCTGTCCGTCGACGAGACCGGCCGCGCCAGCGCCGTCGTCGTGCGCGGCAGCCTGTACTGGCTCACCCACCGCGACGGCCCCGCCCGCGCCCTGACCGACACCCCGGGCGTGCGGGTGCGGCTGCCGGAGATGCTCGGCGCGGGCGGCCAGGTCGCCTACGTCACGGACGCCGAGGGCGAGGACGCCGTGGAGATCGCCTCGCTGCCCCGGGCGACCGGCCACCGCCCGCACCGGCGGCTGGCCGCCGGGAAACTGGGCCGGGTGCTGGAGACGGCCGCCGACCCCGAGGGGCGGCGGCTCGCGGTCGCCACGCACGACGGGCGGCTGCTGCTGGTGGACACCGACGAGGCGACGGACGGGACGGCCGAGGAGGTCACCGAGCTGATCCACTCCGGCAACGGCCCGGCGCGCGACCTCGCCTTCTCCCCCGACGGGGCCTGGCTGGCCTGGTCCCACCCGGTGATCGGGCGGTCGCTGCGGCAGATCAAACTCGCCCGGATCAAGGACCGGCTGGTCCTCGACGTCACCGACGGCCGCTTCGAGGACGAGAACCCGGTCTTCACCCGCGACGGCCGCTATCTGGCGTTCCTGTCCTGGCGCGGCTTCGACCCGGTGTACGACGTGCACACCGGCGACCTGTCCTTCCCGCTGGGCTGCCGCCCGTACCTGGTGCCGCTGTCCTCGGCGACGCCCTCGCCGTTCGCGCTGAACCCCGAGGGCCGTCCGGCCGCCGGGGGCCTGGACCCGGTGGAGCAGGAGGAGACCGAGGAGGGCGGCACGGTCACCGTGGAGGCGGAGGGCCTGGAGAGCAGGGTGACGCCCTTCCCGGTGGCCGCCTCCAAGTACTCGGGGCTGTACCCGGTCGCGGGCTGCGGGCTGGTGTGGCTGCGCTGGCCGATCTCGGGCGCGCTCGGCGAGACGTTCGCCCACCCCGACGACACCACCGGCCGGCCCACCCTGGAGTACTTCGACATCCCCCGGGCCAAGAGGTCCGACCTCGTCACCCACCTCGACTTCTTCGCGGTGAGCGGCGACGGCACCCGGCTGGTCGTGGCCGACGAGGGCGAGCTGCGCGCGGTGCCCGCCACCGAGCCGGGCGACGGCGACTCCACCGTGTGGATCGACCTGCGCCGCATCAAGCACGAGGCCGACCCGGCGGCCGAGTGGCGCCAGGCGTACGCGGAGGCGGGGCGGCTGATCCGCGCCTACTTCTGGGACCCGGGCATGTGCGGCATCGACTGGGACGGCGTGCTGGAGCAGTACCGTCCGCTGGTCGAACGGGTCGCCTCCCCCGACGAGTTCGCCGACCTGCTGCGCGAGGTCCTCGGCGAACTGGGCACCTCGCACGCCTACGTCACCGCCGCCCGCCGCAACGAGGGCCCCCCGCACTACCAGCGCCGCCAGGGGCTGCTCGGCGCCGATCTGGTGCCGCGCGAGGCGGGATGGACGGTGAAGCGGATCCTGCCCGGCGACTCCTCCGACTCCCGCGCCCGCTCCCCGCTGGCCGGCGCCGGCGTCCGCGAGGGCGCGGTCCTCACCCATGTCGACGGCCGCCCGGTGGACCCGGTCACCGGCCCCTACCCGCTGCTCGCGGCGGCGGGCGGCACGACCGTGGAGCTGACCTTCGTCCCGCCCGGCACCCACCGCCCTCCCGAGGAAGGCCCTTCGGGTCCCTCCTCTTCGGGCGAGGGCCCGCCCCGGCGGGTGGCGGTCGTCCCGCTGGCCGACGAGACACCCCTGCGCTACCAGTACTGGGTCGCCAAACGACGCGCCGTCGTGCGGGAGTTGAGCGGTGGTCGCTGCGGGTACCTGCACATCCCCGACATGGGCGGATCCGGCTGGGCGCAGTTCAACCGGGACGTGCGCAGGGAGATGTCCCGGCCCGCGCTCATCGTGGACGTGCGCGGCAACGCGGGCGGGCACATCAGCGAACTCGTGGTGGAGAAGCTGACCCGCACCATCATCGGCTGGGACCTCACCCGCGACGCCCAGCCCGTGTCGTACGCCTCCCACGCGCCGCGCGGACCGGTCGTCGCGCTGGCGGACGAGGCGACCAGTTCCGACGGCGACATGATCACCGCTGCGTTCAAACTGCTGAGGCTGGGGCCCGTGGTGGGGCAGCGCACCTGGGGCGGGGTGGTCGGCATGACCGGCCGGCACCGGCTCGGCGACGGCACGGTGATCACGGTGCCGATGAACGCGGCCTGGTTCGACGCGTACGGCTGGTCCGTGGAGAACCGGGGCGTCGACCCCGACCTGGAGGCGCTGCGCACCCCGCTGGACTGGGCCGAGGGCCGGCACGCGGTCCTGGACGACGCCGTACGGCTCGCCCTGGAGGCGCTGGAGGCCGAACCACCCGCCTCGCCGCCCGGATACGGCGACGTGCCCGACCGGTCCCGTCCCGCGCTGCCGCCGCGGAGCGGCTGAGGACAGGAGAAAGGGGGTGCCCCCTTCGCCAGGGGCACCCCCTCCTACGGCACGTCACTGTCCGGGTGCGCGAGCGTCAGACCTCGCGGTCCTGGTCGAAACGCTCCTCGGACTCGCGGCGGCGCTGCGGGTCCGTCTCGTCGTCCCGACGGCGGCCGCGGTTCTGCAGCTGCTCCTTGCCCTGCTGGGCGCGCTGCTTGGCCTGCTGCTGGAACTGCCCGGCCTTCTCCTGCATCTGGTCCTTCATACCCATGTGGGTTCACTCCCGTTGTGGGTGGGGAACTTGCCCGACCAGATTCACACGGGGGGTCACCCTGCGCATGTCGATCAGTCACGGACCGTAGCGCGGTGCTGTTCGTCGGCGTTGCCGCCCGCTCCGACCAGCCCGATGCGCAGACCGTCGAGCCGGCCCGCGAACCGCTTCATCTCCCGTTGTCCCACGGTGCCTATGAGGGCGGGCAGGTAGCCGCGGACGCCCTGCATGCCGCGCAGCCAGCCCTGTCCGTAGACGTGTCCGGCGCGCCGCTCGATGCCGGCGACCAGCCGGTCCACGGCGGGCCCCAGCGGGTAGGTCTTGTTGGCCGGCCACGGCAGCCGCTGCCTCAACTCCCGCATGACGTCGTCCTGGTCGGCGCCGCGCACCATGTCGGTGTCCGTCCACGACAGGTAGCCGACGCCCACCTTCACGCCCTGGTGCCCCACTTCGGCGCGCAGCGCGTGCGCGTACGCCTCCACACCGGACTTGGAGGCGCAGTAGGCCGTCATCATCGGCGCCGGGGTGATCGCGGCGAGGGAAGCGATCTGCAGCAGGTAGCCGCGGGTCTCGGTGAGCAGCGGCAGGAACGCCCGCGCGGTGACGGCGGACCCGACGAGGTTGACCTCGATCACCCGCCGCCAGGCGTCCGGGTCGGACTCGGTGAACGGACCGCCCGTCGCCACACCGGCGTTGGCGACCACGATGTCCACCCGGCCGAACCGCTCCCGCACCTCCCCGGCGACCCGCGTCATCGCCTCGTGGTCGGTGACGTCCGCATACCAGTGGTCGCTGTCGCTGTGCAGCCGGGCGGAGACGTCCTTCAGCGCGTCCGGCTCCAGACCGACCAGCGCCACCTTCACACCGCGCGCGGAGAGTTTGCGGGCCAGCAGCTCCCCGACCCCGCGCGCCGCCCCGGTGACGACGGCGACCTTGCCTTCGAGACTGACCCTGCTCATGCGCTCTCCTCGACGGGTACGGCGGGCTGTCGGGCACTCACGTGGGCGGCGACGAGGTCCCGGATCCGCGCGGTGACCAGGTCGGGCGCCTCGACGGGCGTCATGTGGCCGACGCCGGGCAGTTCGGTGACGCCGCGGCAGTCGGGCAGCGCGGCGGCGAGCGCGCGGGCGTGCACGGGCGGGGTGAGCCGGTCGGCGGTGCCGACGACGATCTGTGCCGGCACCCTCACCTCGCGTACGGCGTCGTCGAGGTCGAGGCCGGCGAGCACGTGCGACCAGGCGTGGCGCACCGTGCGCGGGCAGGCGTGCACGATGCGGGCGCAGGCCTCCACCATGTCCGGCGCCGAAGCGGGGCCCATGGTCGCGTACTTGAGGATGCGGCGGGCGGTGGGCGTGACCGGGCCCAGCGGGAGGCCGCTGCCCAGGATGCGCGCGGTCAGCCAGGTCCGCGGCCGGCCCGGCCGCAGCGGCAGCACGGTCGACTCGGCGACCAGCCGTCCGCTGCCGGTGCTGCACAGCAGGACGGCGGCGGCGTGCTCGCGGAACGCGGGCCGGCCGGCGGCGGCCAGCACCGTCATGCCGCCCATGGAGTGCCCGGCGACCACGGCCCGTTCGCCGGGGGCGAGGGTGGCGGTGAGCACGGCCTCGAGGTCGTCGGCGAGCGCGTCCGTGCCGCACGCGGGGCTCGCCGGGGTGCGCCCGTGACCGCGCTGGTCGTAGGCGATCACCCGGTGGTCCGCGGCGAGTTCACGGATCTGCGCGGCCCAGAACGCGGTCGAGCAGGTCCAGCCGTGCGCGAGGACGACGGCGGGCGCGCCCTCGGGGCCGTGCGCCTCGACGTGGAGCGGGGCGCCGTCGGCGGAGACGGCGGTCAGCTCGCGCGCCGGGGCGGGCGGCGCGTAACGCCCGGTGGTGACGGGGGTGATACGGCTCACGCGGCCACCTCCGCGCTCTCCGCGCCGGCCTTTGGACGCTCCGCCGGGGCGCGCAGCACGGTGTACTCGGCGAGGTCGACGCGTCGGGTGGCGCGCCGGAACTCGGCGGTGGTGCCGGGCCAGATGGTGGTGTTGCGGCCGCTCGCGTCGAGGTACCAGCTGGTGCAGCCGCCGGTGTTCCACACCGTGCGCTTCATCCGCTCCTGCACCCGGTGGTTCCAGGCGCGCACCGCGCTCGGGCGGGCGTCGAGGGCGACCCGGCCCCCGAGGACGTCGAGCTGACGCAGGTAGTCGGCCATGTAGGTGAGCTGGGACTCGATCATCAGGATCATCGAGGAGTTCCCGAGGCCGGTGTTGGGGCCGATGATCGTCATCCAGTTGGGGAACCCGGCCGCGGAGGCGCCGCGCAGCGCCTGCATGCCGCCCGCCCAGGACTCGGCGAGGGTCCTGCCCCCGGGGCCGACGACCCGCTCGGCGATCGGCATGTCGGTGACGTGGAAGCCGGTGCCGAACACGATCGCGTCGGCCTCGGCCTCGGTGCCGTCGGCGGCCACCAGGGTGGAGCCGCGCACCTCGCTCAGCCCGCTCGCGACGACGTCCACGTTGGACTGCGCGAGCGCCGGGTAGTACGTGCTGGACAGCAGGATCCGCTTGCAGCCGATGCGGTAGTCCGGGGTGAGCTTGGCGCGCAGCGCCGGGTCCTTGATCGCCCGCGCCATGTTCCGCTTGGCGAGCTGCTCGACGAAGCCGAGCTCGCCCGGGTGCTTGGTGAACGCCTGGACCTGCAGCTCCCGGATGCCCCAGAGCACCCCGCGGCGCAGCTTGGCGGTGACGGGCAGCGCCCGGTGCACGGCGCGCTCGGCGGCGCCGATGGGCCGGTCCATGCGGGGCAGGACCCAGGCGGGGGTGCGCTGGAACAGGGTGAGCCGGTCCACCTGCGGCTGGATCGCCGGGACGATCTGGATCGCGGAGGCGCCGGTGCCGATCACGGCGACGCGCTTGCCACGCAGGTCGTAGTCGTGGTCCCAGCGGGCGGAGTGGAACACCTTGCCGGGGAAGGCGTCGAGGCCGGGGACGTCCGGCAGCTTGGGCTCGGACAGCGGCCCGGTGGCGGAGACGACGACGTCCGCGCTCCAGTTCCCGCCGGTGGTCTCGATGTCCCAGCGCAGCCGCTCGGCGTCCCACGTCATCCGCTTCACCTCCGCGTGGAAGCGGAGGTGCGGGCGCAGCCCGAAGACGTCGGTGACGTGCTCCAGGTAGGCGCGGATGTGCTCCTGGCCGGAGAAGGAGCGCGGCCAGTCGGGGTTGGGTGCGAAGGAGAAGGAGTACAGGTGCGAGGGCACGTCGCAGGCGCACCCGGGGTAACTGTTGTCGCGCCAGGTGCCGCCGACGCTGCCGGCCCGTTCCAGGACGACGAAGTCGGTGATCCCCTCACGGCGCAGCCGTACGGCGGCCCCGAGTCCGCCGAAACCCGACCCGATCACCGCGACCCGTACATGCTCGTGCTCGGCCATCCCAAAGCCTCCGCGCATCGCTCCGACCATGCCAGTGAACACTGGCGCAATGGGGAGCGTAGAGCAGTGCCGTACTCATGGGTAGGGGGTGCGCGAGGAAAGTTACCGTCGGTACGACCTAGGGTTCAGGTGTGGCAGACGACAGCGAGGAACCCACGCAGCGGCGCGAGTACCGCATGGAGGAGCTGGCGCGGCTCGCCGGCATCACCGTGCGCACGCTCCGCTTCTACCGCGAGCGGAAACTGATCCCGCCACCGCGCCGCGAGGGCCGCATCGCCTGGTACGACGACCACCACCTGGCCCGGCTGCGCACCATCACCGCGCTGCTGGAGCGCGGCCACACGCTGAACGGCATAGCCGAGCTGGCCGAGGCCTTCGACAACGGGCGCGACGTCGGCGACCTGCTCGGCATGGAGGCCCCCACCGAGGAGACCCCGGTCCGCCTGACCCCCGAGGAGCTCGCCGACCACTTCGCGGGCGAGGTCACCCCCGAGAACCTGGCCGCCGCCCTGGACCTCGGCTACCTCGGCGTCGACGGCGAGGAGATCGTCCACATCAGCCGCCGCCTGCTGGAGGTGTCGTCCGCACTGGTCCGCGAGGGCATCCCGCTCGGCGAGGTGCTCCGCGCCGGCGCGGAGGTCCGCACCCACGCCGACGCGCTGGCCGACCTCTTCGCCGGCCTGATCCTGCGCCACGCCCCGCAGGAGGCCCTCCACCGCCTGCGCCCGCTGGCCCGCAGCGTGGTGGACGCGGAGCTGTCGCTGGCGCTGGACCGGAGGCTGCCCCAGCGCGACTGAGCCGCGCCGAAGGCCGGGGGGAGCCTTCCCGGCGGCCGGTCAGACCCCGGCCGTCTCCGCCTGCCAGAGGGGGCTGGCGCAGTAGTGGTTGTCGTACCGCTCGGAACTGGCCTTGATGTCCTCGACGGTGGCCTCGCCCCGGTGGACGCGCTCCAGCAGGCGGTAGTAGTCGAAGCGGTCCATGCCGGGGGTGAAGGCGACCAGCACGTCGGCCTCCTCGCCCCGGGCCGGGGCGAAGGCGTGCGGCAGCCGCGGCGGCACCGTCACGAAGTCGCCCGCCTCCAGGGTGACGATCCGGTCGCCCAGCAGCACGCGCAGGCTGCCGCCGAGCACGAAGAACACCTCGGTCGCCCTGGTGTGGAAGTGGGCGGGCGCGCCGGGAGAGCCCTTGCGCAAGGTGGCCCGGTTGGCCGTCAGCGCTCCCTGGGTCCCGTCGGAGTCGGCGAGCAGGGTGATGAGACTGGCGGCCCCGTCCTGCAGCGTCTCGGCGGAGTCGGCGCGGACGAGGACGGGACGGGCGGACGTGTGCGCGGCGTTCTCGGACACAGGGTTCTCCTCGGGCGTGGTCGGGGCGGTGCGGCAACGGGGAGCGGCACCGCGCGGGCCCCTGCGGGCCGGCGCCGGGCCCCCGGCGTCGCGCCGGGCCCCCGGCGTCGCGCCGGGCCCCGTTCCCCGTGACCACCACGCTAGGCGTCACAATGACCCCGCGTAGGGTGCATTCCCGTGACGGATTCATGGGTCAATCACGCCGGGCGCACCGGCAACGACCTCCATCTGGACCTGGACCCGGCCGGAGGCGGCAGCCGCCGCGCCGTGCTCGGCCGTGCGCTGCGTGAGGCGATCAGGGAGGGACGACTGGCACCGGGCACCCGGCTCCCTCCCTACCGGTCGCTCGCCGCCGACCTCGGACTGGCCCGCAACACCGTCGCCGAGACCTACGCCGAACTCGTCGCCGAGGGCTGGCTGGTCGCCCGTCAGGGGTCGGGGACCCGGGTGGCCCCCGGAGCGAGGCCGGCCGCTCCCCCGCGCGTTCCCGAACCCGTGCCGGCCTCCCCGGAACCACCCGCCCACGACCTGCGGCAGGGACTGCCCGACGTCGCCTCCTTCCCCCGTGCGGCCTGGCTGGCCTCCGCCCGGCGGGCGCTGAACGCCGCGCCCCACGAGGCGTTCGGGCCCGGTGATCCCCGCGGACGGCCGGAGCTGCGGCGCGCCCTCGCCGGATACCTGTCCCGTGTCCGGGGCGTCCGCGCACGCCCCGGGGCGATCGTCGTGTGCTCCGGCGTCGCGCACGCCCTGCGCCTGCTCTTCGACGGCAAGGTGGTGCGCGGCCCTCTGGCCGTGGAGTCCTACGGGCTGCCGTTCCACCGGTCGCTCCTGGCGGCGGCACGGGTCCGGACCGTGCCCCTGACGCTCGACGAACACGGCGCGCGCACCGAGGAGTTGTCCACCCTGAAGGGGGTACGGGCGGCCCTGCTCACCCCCGCCCACCAGTTCCCCACCGGGGGAGCACTCCGCCCCGAGCGGCGGGCCGCCGCGGTGGACTGGGCGCGCACGGCCGGGGGCGTGCTGCTGGAGGACGACTACGACGGGGAGTTCCGTTACGACCGGGAGCCGGTGGGCGCCGTCCAGGGACTCGACCCGCAGCACGTCGTGTACCTGGGCTCGCTCAGCAAGAGCCTCTCCCCCGCGCTGAGACTGGGCTGGATGGTGCTGCCGGAGCACCTGGTGGAGCCCGTGCTGCGCGTCAAGGGGGAGCGCGAGGCGTGGGCGGGGGTCACTGACCAGCTGACCCTCGCCGATTTCATCGAGTCGGGCCACTACGACCGTCACATCCGCCGGACCCGGCAGCGTTACCGGGACCGAAGGGACCGTCTGGTCGCGCTCCTCGCCCGCCGGACGCCGCACATCGCGCCCACGGGCGTCGCCGCGGGCCTGCACGCGGTGCTGGACCTGCCGCCCGG
Organism: Streptomyces sp. DSM 120436; assembly: GCF_055778765.1. Lineage (NCBI taxonomy): Bacteria > Bacillati > Actinomycetota > Actinomycetes > Kitasatosporales > Streptomycetaceae > Streptomyces > Streptomyces sp. DSM 120436. The sequence goes on from NZ_JBSKBS010000001.1 coordinate 804,088, forward strand.
CACCGAGCGGTCCGTGGCCGAGGCCGCGGCCCGGCAGCGCGTCGCGGTGGACTCACTCGCCGGTTTCCGGCACCCGGACGCCACCATGCCCGCCCGCGACGGCCTGGTCGTCGGCTATGCCGCGCCTCCCGACCACGGTCTCAAAGCGGCGTTCGACGCCCTCTGCGGCATCTTGCCTCCCCCGCCGGGCGGGGGGTGACGGCCACGGCCGCCCGGGCGCCCCAGGGCGGCCGCACGCTTGGCGGGGCCACGCGCGGGCCCGCGTGCCCGGCGGCTCGTCGCCCGTGGGGCGTCTACGCGTACACCACCGTCACCGGCGCGTGGTCCGACCAGCGCTCGGCGTGCGTGGCCGCCCGCTCCACGTACGCCTTCACCGCGCGGTCCGCGAGGCCCGGGGTCGTCATCTGGTAGTCGATGCGCCATCCGGCGTCATTGTCAAAGGCCCGCCCCCGGTACGACCACCACGAGTACGGCCCGTCGACGTCCGGGTGCAGGGCCCGCACCACGTCGACGTAGCCGCCCTCGGCCGGGTCGAGGACGCGGGAGAGCCACTCCCGCTCCTCGGGCAGGAAGCCGGAGTTCTTGGTGTTGCCGCGCCAGTTCCTCAGGTCGGCCTGCTCGTGCGCGATGTTCCAGTCGCCGCAGACCACGACCTCGCGCCCGTCGGCGGCGGCCTTCTCCCGCAGCTCCTTCAGGTACGCCAGGAACTCGTCCATGAAGCGGACCTTCTCGTCCTGCCGCTCCGTGCCGACCTCGCCGGACGGCAGGTACAGGGAGGCGACGGTCACACCGGGCAGGTCCGCCTCGACGTACCGCCCGCTGCCGTCGAACTCCGCCGAGCCGAACCCGACCCGGACCCGCTCGGGCTCGCGCCGGGTGTACAGCGAGACGCCCGCGCGCCCCTTCGCGGCGGCCGGCGCGTGCACCACGTGCCAGCCCTCGGGCTCCCGCACCGTCTCCGGGAGCTGCGCCGCCTCGGCCCGCACCTCCTGGAGGCACAGCACATCGGCGGAGGTACCGGCGAGCCACTCCACGAAGCCCTTCCTGGCGGCGGCGCGGAGTCCGTTGACGTTGACAGAGGTCACAGTGAGCACCAGGGCACGATACGGCACGCGCAGGTCCGGGCATGTTTTACGGTGTTCGTCATGGAAATCCGCCGGGTCCCCTACGACCACCCCGACGCCGTGAAACTGGACGCAGAGGTCCAGGCCGAATATGCCGTCCGCTACGGCGACGGCGGCGACGAAACCCCCATGGACCCCGCGGACTTCCGGCCCCCCAACGGCGTCTACCTGATCGCCTACGACGAACTGGGCGTCCCGGTCGCCTCCGGCGGCTGGCGCGTCCAGGACGCCAACGGCGAGGGCAACCGCGACGGCGACGCGGAACTGAAGCGCATGTACGTCGTCGAGCAGATGCGCGGCCGCGGCCTCGCCCGCCGCATCCTCGCCGCCCTGGAGGAGGACGCCCGCGCCGCCGGCCGCGTCCGCATGGTCCTGGAGACCGGCACCAAGCAGCCGGAGGCCATCGCCCTCTACACCTCCAGCGGCTACGAGCCCTGCGAGAAGTTCGGCTACTACCGCTTCCACGAGTCCAGCCGCTGCTACGCCAAGAAGCTGAGGTGAGGGGTACCGGGGGCGTGCCTCACCGGACTTCAGGCCGCGTACGGAGCGGGGCGGTGGGGACGCCGGTCAGGAGGACCGCTCCGGGGTGGGGGCGCCCCCGGGGTCGTCACCGGGCGTGGTGACGTCGTGGTCGTCGCCTCCGGCGGCGGGCCGGGGCAGACGTCGCCCCCGGGACTCCGCGATCCGCAGGGCGTCGGCGAGGCACTCGGTGAGCCGGATGGCGCCGTACCGCACCTCGACGTGCGGGGACAGCGGGTCCTCCAGCACGTGCCGGGCGCGCTCGAGCACGTCCAGGCCGTCGGCGAGTTGCTGAGCCTCCATTTCGTCGGCCAGCCGCGAGACGTATCCGTCCTCGCCCTCGGCGAGGAAGCAGGGCTTTCCGTCCGGCGTGGACCAGGGCAGCAGCCGGAGCGAGGCGTACGACTCCATCAGGCGGCCACCCTTCCCGCGCCGGTGGTGAGCTGGTCGAGGTCGATCCCGAAGTCGGTGGCGAGGACGAGGGTGGCCCTGCGGCGACGCCGCTGACGTGCGCGTTCCTGTTCGTGGGCGGTGAGGTAGGGGCGGACGAGCCGGGAGTCCGCGCCGTCGAGGGGGAGGTGCAGGCAGTACGGGGAGCGGTGGAGGGGGAGGCGGACGGAGTCGGCTGCGGGGGCGGGACCGGCGGTGAGGTACGCGGGGCGGGGGGCGCCTGCGCGGTGGATTCCGGTGCCGGGACCGAGGAGAAGGCCCAGCCGATGGGCGGGGCGGCGGATAAGGTCGTGCATGTCGACGCTCCTTCGTAGCGTGGGCCGCGCCCCGGGAGGTCTGGATCACCTCGCCGGGGTCTCTTGTTCTCCACCTTGCAGCAGGATGCGTTAGGTAGCAATAGGAAGCATGCGGTTGCACCCATACGTGGTGGGCTGCTTTTCCCCGCCTTAGCGTGCATCCATGGCTGAGGAGCGTGAGTGGAGACCCGACCCAACGAGTCATGTCTACGTGTATCTACAGGTCGTGCACCACATCGCTGAGCAGATCCGCACCGGGCGGCTCCCCGCGGGCGCACGTCTCCCTGCTGAACGCGACCTCGCGGAGCAGTACGGCGTAGCCGTCAACACCATCCGTCGAGCCGTCCGTGACCTACGCGACCAAGGACTGGTCATCACTGTTCCCATCAAGGGGACGTTCGTACGCCCTGAAGCACCCTCCAGCAATGCACCGGCAAACGAAGACGGGACCGCCGGCTGACGATCCCGTTTCACTGCTGTACCGCTGTTGCTCGGCGGCCCTTGTTCAGCACCGCACGGCGCATCGGACGCGGCGCCGGCGTGCCCAAAGCAGGGAGCGAAGGCCGCAGTTGGCGTCCCGTGAGGCATCCGTCCAGGTCACATAGCATGATCGTCCGTTTCTCATCCGAGGGGGCCTCATGCGAAAGATCCCGGCCGCTGTGACAGCGGCTCTGGTGTGCCTGGTGACGGGAGTCGCCGTGACCGGCTGTTCCGACGACGGCGCGGCAAAGTCGCGCTCCGCCGATCAGCTGCTCGACGACGCGAACGCCGCGATGAACGCGCTGACATCGGTGACCGTCGACATCGTCAACAGGACGACCGAGGACGGGGAGCTGTCCACCCGCCTCGTGACCGACCTCGAGGACACGTGCAGGTTCACCTCGAACGGGCCCTCGGGTTCCCGCCTGGAGCAGATCCGGATCGACGGGTCGGACTACGTGCGCCCGAACCGGGCCTACCTGGAGGAGTCGGGGCGGCAGATGTCCGGTGCGGGCGAGCAGGAGCGCTGGGTCAAGACCCCTGCGAGCGAGTCGGAGCCGGGTGACGGGCTCGCGCAGTGCACGTACGAGTTCGCCTCGTTCGGCGAGGCGGACGAGAAGGGCGGGCAGACCGAGGTCGGCGGGATAGCGGCGACCTCGCTGGAGGTGGCCGACGGCGAGGACGGCTCCTTCACCTTCTCCATCGCCGCCGAGAGCAAGCCGTACATCCTCAGGGTCGTCTACAAGGACGACGAGCGGGTCGTCACCACGTCCTTCAGCGCCTTCGACGAGCCGTTGGACATACGGCCTCCGGACGAGGCCAAGGTGCTGGACATGACCGGCATCGACTGACAGCCGGAACAAGTCGAAGCCCCGGCCGGGTGAACCCGGCCGGGGCTTCGTTGCGTGGACCTGAGGGGATTTGAACCCCTGGCCCCCTCGATGCGAACGAGGTGCGCTACCGGACTGCGCCACAGGCCCTTGCAACGAGTGAAACTTTAGCATCCCGATCGGGGTGCTCAAAAATCCGATGTCCGGGTGCTACTCGTTCGCGGCCTTGGGGCGGTCGCCGTCCTCGTACTGGTCGAAGAGCGGGGTGCGGCCGCGCTCGCGGGAGCGGCGGGCGGAGGCGGCGCGGCGGGCGTCGTTGCGGCCGTCGCCGGTGTCCTGGTCGTCGGCCGCCGGCGGCTGCGGCTCCTCGGCCGCCGCCTGCGTCCCGTCCACCGGTACGGCGCTGGAGCGGGCGGAGCTCCAGGCGTCCGGGGCGCCGAGGTCGACCTCGCCGGAGGCGCGCGGGGCGACCGGGGCCGTCACGTACGTGGGCAGCGGGACGGGGACCGGGTCCCAGCTGTCGCCGCCCTGGCCGGGGCGCCGGCTGCGCTCGCGCTGCTGGTCGACCCATTCGGCGTGGTCGGTCTGCTCGACCAGCGCACGCCGGTCCGCGGCGAGCGCGGACAGGCCGGGGTCGGTGTCGGCGCCCGCTTCCGGGTCCTCCGGTTCGTCCGGGTCGGTCTCGTCGACGGCGGGACGGCGGCGGGGCCGCCGCTCGCGCAGCCGCCGCGCGGCGGCCTCGGCCTGGCGGCGGTCCATCTGGTAGGCGAACCGGCGGCGCTCCTGGGAGCGCAGGTAGGCGATGTAGGCGCTGAGCAGCACGGCGGGCACGCCGGGCGCCCACAGGAACGCCAGCCCGCCGACCGCGGCGACGATCGCGCCGACCGTGAAGGCGAGGAACAGCATCGTGGTGGTGCGGCGGCGGCGCGCGAGCACCTGCGAGCGCCGGGCGCGCTCGGCGGCGGCCTGCGCGGTGCGGTCCCGGCGGGCGGCGTCCGGGGCGCGGCGCGCGGCGGGGACGCGGTCCTGTGCGGCCGGCCTCTGTGCGGCGGCCGGTTCGCCTCGCGTGGCGACCGCCTCGGCCGTGTGCGGTTCGGCGGGTTCCGGCTGTTCCCCATGCGGGGCCGGCACGGGTACCTGGGTCTGCGGGCGGGTCTGGGACACGGCGAAGGCCCGGACGTCCACCGAGTCGGTGATCGCATCCGGGTCGTGGACGCTCTGCTCCCCCTCGTCGGCGGAGCGCGCCCGCAGGTCCTTGGCGTACCGGCGCTCCATCCCCGCCCGTCCGGACAGCAGTCGGATGGCGGTGCTGAAGCGTTCCGTCGGACGTGCCTCGTTCAGCTCGTCCTGCCTACGGAGCCACATCGGCACCAAGTAGGCGGCCCAGGCCCCGACGATGACTGCGTAGATGAGGCCGCTGCTGCTCACGTCTCACACCGTAGAGGGGTTCGCACGGGGCCATAGGCCAATTGGGCCGGTGTGTCGCACGATCTGGCTGATATTTCGAACTTTTCTTGTGATGGACGCGATCAGACAGGGGCCGGAACACGGTAATTGCCGGCTCGCAGCCGGTCGTCCCGCGACGTAATTCGAACGTATATTCAATTACCGGGGCCGTGCGGGATTCCCCGGTCACGCCGTTCGTGTCCGGGCAGCTCATGGCGGGACCGCTCCTGCGCGCGGGTACGGCGCCAGCGGGCGAGCAGGCCGTCGGGGACTTCTTCCGCGGTGAGCGCGAACACGAGATGGTCGCGCCACGCGCCGTCGATGTGGAGATAGCGCGGACGCAGCCCTTCCGCGCGGAATCCGAGTTTCTCCACGACCCGGCGGCTCGGCCCGTTCTCGGGGCGAATGCACACCTCGACGCGGTGCAGTCCGACGGTGCGGAAACAGTGGTCGACGGTCATCGCCACGGCCGTCGGCACCACGCCCCGTCCGGCCACGGCCTCGTCCACCCAGTAGCCGACGTGCCCGGAGCACATCGAGCCCCAGGTGATCCCGGCGACCGTCAACTGACCGACGAGGCGGCCCTGGTACTCGATGACGAACGGCAGCATGCGGCCCGCCTTCGCCTCGGAGCGCAGGTGGCGCACCATCTGCCGGTAGGTGGGGCGGTGGGTGACCGGGCCGCTGGGCGTGGGCGGCGGGATGGTCGCCTCCCAGGGGCGCAGCCAGTCGCGGTTGCGGCGGTTCACCTCGCGCCAGGCCTTCTGGTCGCGCAGCTTTATCGGCCGGAGGACGATGTCGCCGTCCACCAGTTCCACCGGCCAGTACGGGGGGTTCAGCGCGCACCTCCGGCACCGGTGTCCGGGCGGGGGTGGTCCCCGCCGCGCAGCTGGTCCACGGCGTGCTTCAGCAGCGGCTCCAGGACGGCGAGGCCGTCCTTCACCCCGCCGCTGGAGCCGGGGAGGTTGACGATCAGCGTGCCGCCCGCGACTCCCGCGAGGCCCCGGGAGAGGGCGGCGGTGGGCACCTTGTCCCGGCCGTACGCGCGGATGGCCTCCGCGATGCCGGGGATCTCGCGGTCGATCACCCGGCGGGTGGCCTCGGGGGTGCGGTCGGTGGGCGAGACGCCGGTGCCGCCGGTGGTGACGACGACGTCGTATCCGGCGTCGACGGCCGCGCGCAGGGCGGCCTCCACGGGATCGCCGTCGGGGACCACCCGCGGGCCGTCGACGGTGAAGCCGAACCGCTTCAGGCCCTCGGCGATCAAGGGGCCGCCCGTGTCCGCGTAGACGCCGGCGGCGGCCCGGTTGGACGCCGTGACCACGAGCGCGCTGTACGGGGCGAGCAGCGCGCCGCCGACGGTCGCGTCAAGCGTCATGACCGGCTCCAGTCGCCCGACCTGCCGCCCGTCTTCTCCTCCACCCGCACGTCCGTGATGACCGCCTCCTTGTCGACCGCCTTGACCATGTCGATCACGGTGAGCGCGGCCACGGACACCGCGGTGAGCGCCTCCATCTCGACGCCCGTGCGGTCCGTCGTCCGCACGGTCGCCGCGATCTCCACGGCGTCGTCCGCGACCGACAGGTCCAGTCTCACACCGGACAGCGCCAGGGGGTGGCACAGCGGGATCAGGTCGGGGGTGCGTTTGGCGCCCATGATGCCCGCGATGCGCGCGGTGGCGAGCGCGTCGCCCTTGGGCACGCCCTCGCCGCGCAGCAGCTCGACCACGCGGGGCGCGACGAGCACGCGGCCGGTGGCCCGTGCGGTGCGCGCGGTGACGTCCTTGCCGGACACGTCGACCATGCGGGCGGCGCCCGCCTCGTCGATGTGGGTCAGACGGGACTGGTCGTCAAAGGTGCCGGGGGTGTCCCCCCGGGAAGGCACGGTCATGATCGTGTGGCGCTCCCGGTCGTGGCCCGTCGGGGTGCGGGGCACGGGCCTGCTGTGCGCGACACGCTACCGCCAAAGGGCGGTGCTCAGCCGAGCAGGACCACCTCGACCTCGGTGCCCGGCGCCACGTCCTCGACGTCCTCGGGGACCACGATGAGCGCGTTCGCCCGCGCGAGGGCGGCGATCAGGTGCGAGCCGGCCCCGCCGACGGGCGTGACCGTGCCGTCGGCGTACCGGCCGCGCAGGAACTGGCGGCGGCCCTTCGGCGAGGTCAGCGCCTTCTCGGCGGTCAGTTCGGCGCGGACCCGCGGCCGGTGGACGTCCTCGAGCCCCATCAGGGTGCGGATGGCGGGGCGGACGAAGAGCTCGAAGGAGACGTAGGAGGAGACCGGGTTGCCGGGCAGGGCGAGCAGCGGGGTGTGGTCGGGGCCGATGGAGCCGAAGCCCTGGGGTTTGCCCGGCTGCATGGCGAGGCGGCGGAACTCCACGCCGCTGCCGGGCTCGTCCTCGTCGCCCGCGTGCGCCAGCGCCTCCTTGACGACGTCGTACGCCCCGACGCTGACGCCGCCGGAGGTGACCATGAGGTCGGCGCGGACGAGCTGGTCCTCGATGGTGTCGCGGAGGGTCGCGGCGTCGTCGGCGACGGCGCCCACGCGGTAGGCGAGGGCGCCGGCGTCCCGGGCGGCGGCGGTCAGGGCGAAGCTGTTGGAGTCGTAGATCCGGCCGGGGCGCAGTGCCTCGTCGGGCTGGACGAGTTCGCTGCCGGTGGAGAGGACCACCACGCGCGGGCGGGGGCGCACCCGGACCGTGCCGCGGCCGACGGCGGCGAGCAGGGAGATCTGCGGCGGGCCGAGGACGGTGCCGGCCTCCAGGACGCGGTCGCCGGCCCGGACGTCGCCGCCCTGGGCGCGGACGTGCGCGCGGGCGGGCGCGGGGCGGTGCACGGCGACCTGTCCGGTGGCGCCGTCGGGGGCGAGGCTGCGGGCGCGCATCCCGGCGGCGGGGCCCTGTCCGAGTCCGCCGTCGGTCCACTCCACGGGGACGACGGTCTCGGCGCCGGGCGGCAGCGGGGCGCCGGTCATGATGCGGGCGGCCTGTCCGGGGCCGACGTGGACGGGATCGGCCGCGCCGGCCGCGACGTCGCCGACGACCTCCAGGGAGGCCGGGTACCGCTCGCTCGCGCCCGCGACGTCGGCGACCCGCACCGCGTAGCCGTCCATCGAACTGTTGTCGAAGGGGGGCAGGGAGACCGGCGCCGTGACGTCCTCGACGAGGACGCAGCCCTGTGCGTCGAGGAGGTTCAGCTCGATGGGTTCGAGCGGGCGGACGGTCGCGAGGATGTCGTCCAGGTGCTCGTCCACCGACCAGAGGCGGTCCGGTTCTGCGGTGCGGGGCGCGGCGCTGCTCAACGTTGCTGCATCTCCTCGGTGACGAATCGCTGGAGCCAGGTCCGGAAGTCCGGTCCCAGGTCCTCACGTTCGCATGCGAGCCGGACAATGGCACGCAGGTAGTCGCCGCGGTCGCCGGTGTCATAGCGGCGGCCCCGGAAGACGACGCCGTGCACCGGGCCGCCGAGGGTGGCGTCCGCGGCGAGCTGCTGGAGGGCGTCGGTCAGCTGGATCTCGCCGCCGCGGCCGGGCTCGGTCTTGCCCAGCACGTCGAAGACGGCCGGGTCGAGGACGTAGCGGCCGATGATGGCGTAGGGGGAGGGCGCCTCCTCGCGGGAGGGCTTCTCGACCAGGCCGCTGAGCCGGACGACGTCGTCGTCCGCGGTGGCCTCGACGGCGGCCGAGCCGTAGAGGTGGATCTGTTCGGGGGCCACCCGCATCAGCGCGACGACGCTGCCGCCGTGCTGCTGCTGGACCTCGATCATGCGCTGGAGGAGCGGGTCGCGCGGGTCGATGAGGTCGTCGCCGAGGAGGACGGCGAAGGGTTCGTCACCGACGTGCGGGGCGGCGCACAGCACGGCGTGGCCGAGGCCCTTGGGGTCGCCCTGGCGGACGTAGTGCATGGTGGCGAGGTCGCTGGACTCCTGGACCTTGGCGAGGCGCTCGCCGTCGCCCTTCTTCTCGAGCGCGGACTCGAGTTCGTAGTTGCGGTCGAAGTGGTCCTCGAGGGGGCGCTTGTTGCGGCCCGTCACCATGAGGACGTCGTCCAGGCCGGCGGCGACGGCCTCTTCGACCACGTACTGGATCGCCGGCTTGTCGACCACCGGCAGCATCTCCTTGGGCGTGGCCTTCGTGGCCGGCAGGAACCGGGTGCCGAGGCCGGCGGCGGGGATGACAGCCTTGCTGATCCGCGGGTGTGACTGAGACATGGCGGACACCCTAGCTGGTGTCTTTGCCCTGAATCTGCAGCTCCGCCGAAGAAATGCTCATATGAGCACATTAAAACAGTACGGGAATCGAGTTGAGACAGAACCAGAGCCAGCCCGAACCTGACAAGCGCACACGACGACGCGAAGTCCTCCGGGTGAGGTACGGGTTGACGGCCGATGACGTTCAGGGACACGCCGACGCCCTGGCCCGCCGGGCGCTCGCGCTGCCCGAGCTGGCCGGGGCGCGCACGGTGGCCGCGTACGTCTCGGTGGGAAGCGAACCAGGCACCCCCGCCCTGCTGGACGCGCTGCGCGCGCGGGGCGTGCGCGTCCTGCTGCCCGCCCTGCTGCCGGACAACGACCTGGCGTGGGGCGTGTACCGGGGGCCGGACTCCCTGCGGCCGGCGCGTCACGGCGGCGGGCGGATGACCCTGCTGGAGCCGGCCGGGGAGCGCCTGGGGCCCGACGCCGTGACGGAGGCGGACGCCGTGCTGCTGCCGGGCCTGTCGGTGGACGCCCGCGGCATGCGGCTGGGCCGCGGCGGCGGCTCCTACGACCGGGTCCTCGCCCGCCTCGACCGCGCCGGCGTCCGTCCGGCGCTGGTGGTGCTGCTGTACGACTGGGAGGTCGTCGAACGGGTCCCCGAGGAGCCGCACGACCGGCCGGTGCACGCGGTGGTGACACCGTCCGGGGTGCGCCGGTTCGGCCCTCCCGTGCCGCACCCGCCGGAAAGCCCCTGAAGACGCGGACCGGCCTCCACGCGCGCGTGGAGGCCGGCCGCCGGGTCCGCGGTGCGCGGCGGCGGGTCAGGGCTCGAGCACCAGGGTGTCGGTGGTGGCGTCCTCGACCGCCTTCTCCGAGTAGGCCCACTCCAGCAGTTCGCCCTCGGCCCACTTGTCCGTCTGGTCGACGTAGTGGTCGTTGTAGGCGTGGCCGGAGGCGCCGGTGAGGTTGATCCAGCGGGACTTGTCGAGGTCGTCGAGGTTGACCACCATCCGCATGGACGGCACCCACACCACGCCGTAGCCGCCGGCGGCGTTCCAGCCGGTGGCGTTGACGGTGGCCTCGCCGCCGCCGAGCTTCCACGGGCCGCGGTTGAGCACGTACTTCACGAAGCCGGGGCCCTCGGTGCCGAGCGTCTGGTTGTCCAGGAACAGGCGGTGCAGCCGGCCCCAGCTCCAGGTGTCGATGTCCTTGCCGAGCTTGGCGGTCAGCTCCCACCGGGCGTCGATCATGGCCCGCTCGAACAGCTGGTCGCGGTTGGCCGCGGCGGGCCGGGTGCCGCGCTTCGGCGTGGTCCACCACTCGCTGTCCTCGTCGGCCATCAGCCGGCGGACCACCTCGAACCAGCGGTCGCCGCCGTCCGGCTGCGCCTGGTCCGCGGCGCGCTGGCCGCATTCGCGGACCTTGCGCGCCTCGTCGGCCGGGCCGGTGGTGTCGACCGGGTCGACCCACAGGCACTGGCCCTTCACCCGCAGTTCCTTGGGCAGCTTGTGGCCGAAGGAGAGCTTGAGGATGTTGCGCCAGACGGAGTTGAAGTACGCGGCGGCGGCCGAGTCGGCGTCCTGGGTGTAGTCCCAGCCCTCCAGCAGCTTCTGCGCCTCGCGCACGTGCTCGTCGTCGATGTCGATCTTGAGCAGTTCGGGGACCAGCAGCTTGGCGATGGAGCTGGAGTTGTCCAGCTGCATCTGCCGCATGTCGTCGGTGGAGATCTTCCCGCCGTCCTTGATCTTCGACTGGATCAGGTCGTCGATCCGCTGGCTGCGGGCGCCGTACCCCCAGTCCGTGGTCAGCGTGTACGGGTAGTCCTCGTCGACGACGGCCTGGTTGGCGGTGACGATGTAGCCGCGCTCCGGGTCGTACTCGTAGGGCAGTTCGTCCTGCTCGATCCAGCCGGTCCACTCGTAGTCGGGGTCCCAGCCGGGGGCGGGCACCGAACCGTCGTGGTCCTCCGCCCGGACCGGGATCCTCCCGGGCAGGGTGTAGCCGATGTGGTTGTCGGTGTCCGCGTAGACGAGGTTCTGCGAGGGCACCTCGAACAGCTCGGCGGCCTCGCGGAAGTCGTCCCAGTCCTTGGCGCGGTTGATCGCGAAGACGGCGTCCATGGTGCGGCCGGGGTCCAGGGCGGTCCAGCGCAGCGACACGGCGTAGCCGTCGCCCCGGTCGGGGGCCGCGCGGTCGACGGTGGCCTTCTTGCCGGTCTTCACCAGGTCGTCGGAACGGTCCGACAGCAGCGGGCCGTTGCCGGTCTCACGGACGACGATCTTCCGCGAGGCGCCGCCGGCGACCTTGATGGTCTCCTCGCGCGTCTCGAACGGCACCACCTTGTCGCCGTACTGGTAGCCGTCGCCGGTGATCTTCTCCAGGTACAGGTCGGTGACGTCGACCCCGGAGTTGGTCAGGCCCCAGGCGATGTCCTGGTTGTGGCCGATTATCACTCCGGGCATGCCCGCGAAGGTGTAACCGGTGACGTCGTAGCGGCACTTGTCGGAGACGCTGCGGCAGTGCAGGCCCATCTGGTACCAGACGGACGGCAGCGAGGCCGACAGGTGCGGGTCGTTGGCGAGCAGCGGCTTGCCGGAGACGGTGTGCTCGCCGGAGACGACCCAGGAGTTGGAGCCGATGCCGTCGCCGTTGACGCCGACCGCGACGGGCAGGTCCTCCAGCACCCGCTGCAGCCCGGTGAGCTGGCTCTCGAAGCCGGAACCATCCGTCTCCGCACCGTTGCCGATCTCCGCGCCGGTGCCGTCGCCGGTGCCGTCACCCGTACCGGTGCCGTCGTCGAAACCGTCGCCCGCACCGGTGCCGTCCCCGGAGCCGGAGCCGGACCCGTCGCCGTCGCCGCCGCCGTCGCCCGAGCCGCCCCCGGCCTCGAAGGTGCCGCTGTTCTCGTCGTAGCCGCCCTCCTGGATGACCGGCTTGTTCCGGCTGTAGGGGTACGACGGGTACAGGTCGGCGATCTGCTTCGGGCCGAGACGGCTGGTCAGCAGCGCCCGGTCGATCTCGTCCTGCATGTTGCCGCGCAGGTCCCAGGCCATCGCCTTCAGCCAGGCCACGGAGTCGACCGGCGTCCACTCGCCCGGGGCGTAGTCGTTCTCGAAGCCCAGCGCCGCGTACTCCAGGGAGATCTCCTCGCCCTCCTTGCCCTCCAGGTAGGCGTTGACGCCCTTGGCGTACGCCTGGAGGTACTTCTTGGTGGCGGGGGCGAGCTTCTCCTCGTACTCCTGCTTCGCGATCCGGTCCCAGCCGAGGGTGCGCAGGAACGCGTCGTTGTCGACCTGGCCCGCGCCGAACATCTCCGACAGCCGGCCCGACGTCATGTGCCGGCGCACGTCCATCTCGTAGAAGCGGTCCTGCGCCTGGACGTAGCCCTGCGCCATGAACAGGTCCTCGTCGGAGGAGGCGTAGATCTGCGGGATGCCGTTGCCGTCGCGTTTGACGTCGACGGGACCGGACAGTCCCTGGAGGGTGATCGTCCCCGTGGTCTGCGGGAAGGAGGCGCGCACGGTGCTGACGGACCAGTACGCCCCGTAGGCGACGCCTCCGATGAGGGCCAGCACCAGGACGAGCACGACCAGACGGGCTTTGCGCCCCTTCTTCCTGCCGGACGTGCCGGCCTGCTGACCCGTGGAGGCGGTGGTGTCGGTGGGCATCGCTGTCCTTGCTGTCCTAACGCGAGCGGCAGGTCGAGGCTGTGCTTTTAACTGAGCGCTGGAGCAACGATAGGCGCAGGGCCCCGCGCCCCTTGACGCGGAGTGGGGAACCAGCCCGGACGGGCGTTCGATCTTGCCGTTCTCCGCGTCAAGAACGCGTCAAGAGTTAGGTAAGGTAACGAAGTAGTTCGCCGTGACATCGATGCGCCGTGACATCGAAGCGGTCCGCCCGGAAGCGGGCGCGTCGCCCGCGACGGACACGCGCTCCCTGCAGGGGTGCGCCCGGGCCGGGAAGGAACGCCGCTGACTGTCCACCACCTCAACCAGCTCCTGCTCGTCTGTTCGCTCGTCCTGCTCGTCGCGGTCGCGGCGGTCCGGATCTCCTCGCGCAGCGGGCTGCCCAGCCTGCTCGTGTACCTGGGCATCGGCATCGCCATCGGCCAGGACGGCATCGGCGACATCCAGTTCGACAACGCCGAGCTGACCCAGGTCATCGGCTACGCGGCCCTGGTCGTGATCCTCGCCGAGGGCGGACTGGGCACGAAGTGGACCGAGATCAGACCCGTCCTGCCCGCCGCGTCCGCGCTGGCGCTGGCCGGCGTCGCGGTGAGCGTCGGCGTGACGGCCACCGCGGCGCACCTGCTGACCGGGCTGGACTGGCGGCAGGCGCTGATCATCGGCGCGGTGGTGTCCTCGACGGACGCGGCGGCCGTCTTCTCGGTGCTGCGGAAGGTGCCGCTGCCCGCGCGGGTACGGGGCACCCTGGAGGCCGAGTCCGGCTTCAACGACGCCCCCGTCGTCATCCTGGTGGTGGCCTTCTCCACGGCCGGTCCGGTCGAGCACTGGTACGTGCTGGTCGGCGAGATCCTCCTGGAACTGGCCATCGGCGCCGCCGTCGGCCTCGCGGCCGGCTGGCTCGGCTCCTGGGGCCTGCGGCGCGTGGCGCTGCCCGCCTCCGGCCTCTACCCGATCGCCGTCATGGCCATCGCGGTCACCGCCTACGCGGCCGGCGCCCTCGCCCACGGCAGCGGGTTCCTCGCCGTCTACCTCGCCTCGATGCTGCTCGGCAACGCCAAGCTGCCCCACTGGCCGGCCACCCGCGGCTTCGCCGAAGGGCTCGGCTGGCTCGCCCAAATCGGCATGTTCGTGCTGCTCGGCCTGCTGGTCACCCCGCACGAACTCGCCGACGACATCGTGCCCGCGCTGGTCGTCGGGCTGGTGCTGACGGTGGTGGCCCGCCCGCTCAGCGTCGTCGTGTGCCTGACGCCGTTCCGGGTGCCGTGGCAGGAGCAGACCCTGATGTCCTGGGCGGGGCTGCGCGGCGCCGTGCCCATCATCCTGGCGACCATCCCGATGGTGCAGGGCGTCCGGGGCAGCGAGCGGATCTTCAACATCGTCTTCCTGCTGGTCGTCGTCTACACCCTCGTGCAGGGCCCGACCCTGCCCGCTCTCGCCCGGCTGCTGCGGCTCGGCGACTCCGGCGCGGCCGACCTGGGCGTCGAGTCGGCGCCCCTGGAGCGGCTGCGCGGCCACCTGCTCTCGGTCACCGTCCCGGCGGGGTCGCGGATGCACGGCGTCGAGGTCGGCGAACTGCGGCTGCCCACCGGGTCCGCCGTCACCCTCGTCGTGCGGGACGGAACGTCCTTCGTGCCGGTGCCGGAGACGGTGCTGCGGCACGGCGACGAACTCCTCGTCGTCGCCACCGACCCCGTGCGGGACGCGGCGGAGCGCCGGCTGCGCGCGGTCGCCCGGGGCGGCAAGCTCGCCGGCTGGCTGGGCACCGGCCGCGGCACCGAGGGGTCGCAGGCCGGACGCTGAGAGAGTGCTCACTTCCGCAGGCGTACGCGCCCCTGCCCCCTGTATCATGCAAGCGACCCCAGATCGAACCAACTCTGCCTGACGCAGAGCTGGCGCGACCGTATGGCGGCCGGGCGCCCCGAGCTGTGGCGCCGGTATCTACCGCAGTCAGCGCAAGAGGACAGCTCTCGGCGTGCCGCGCGGCCCCGCGCGGGGCGCTACCAGGTGGCGGAAAGGCACGGGCCGTGGCATCCACGGTCACCACGTCGAAGGACTCGGCGGCCACCTCCCGACCGGGATACGGCCGCCTGCTGCGCACCCGCGGCGCGTGGACGTTCCTGCTCCCCGGCTTCGCGGCGCGTCAGCCGTTCGCGATGCTCACCCTCTCCATCGTGCTGCTCGTCCAGCACACCACCGGCTCCTACGGCGCGGCCGGCGCCGTCGCGGCCGTCACCGGCGTCTCCATGGCGCTGTTCGCCCCCTACACGGGACGGCTCGCCGACCGCCACGGCCAGCGCGCCGTCCTGGTGCCCGGCGTGCTGGTGCACGCGGCGGCCGGACTCACCCTCACCGCGCTCGCGCTGAACGGCGCGCCCCTGTGGGCGCTGTTCGCCGCCGCCGTCCCCACCGGCGCCTCGGTGCCGCAGGTCGGGCCGATGGTCCGCGCCCGCTGGGGCGTCCGCCTCAAGGACTCCCCGCTGATGACGACCGCCACGGCCTTCGAGTCCGTCACCGACGAGTTCACCTTCGTCGTCGGCCCGCTGCTCGCCACCGCCCTGTGCACGACGGTCGACCCGTCCGCCGGCCTGGTCGCCGAAGCCGCGCTCACCCTGGTCGGCGGTCTGCTGTTCGCCGCGCAGAAGGGCACCCAGCCGCCGGTCGCCGCGACCGGCGACGGCCACGCGCGCGTACGGAACTCCTCCGCGCTGCGCGTGCCCGGCGTGCGGGTGCTGATCGTGACCTTCCTCGGCATCGGCTCCGTCTTCGGCGGCATGCAGGTCTCCCTGGCCGCGTTCACCGAGTCCATCGGCGAACCCGGCCTCAACGGCGTCCTCTACGGCGTCTTCGCCGCCGGCAACATGCTCGCGGGCCTCGCCTGCGGCGCGATCGCCTGGAAGGCCGCCCCGCAGCGCCGCCTGATCGTCGCCTACGCCGCCCTCGCGCTCGCCGCGTCCGCCCTGTGGACGGCGGACTCGGCGCTGCTGCTGGGCGCGCTCGGCCTGCTGGTCGGCATGTGCATCGCGCCGGCGCTGATCACCGGCTACACGCTCGTCGGGAGCCTGGTCCCGGCCGGCGCCCGCACCGAGGCGTTCACCTGGCTGACCGGCGCCGTCGCGCTCGGCCAGGCCACCGCCGTCACCGTCGCCGGACAGTTCGAGGACCGGCTGTGGGACGGCGCCGGATTCCTGGTGCCGATGGGCGGCACGCTGCTGGCCCTGGCGACCCTGCTGGCCCTGCGCTCGCGGCTCGCGGGTGCTCCGCGCGGGCGTACCGTCACACGTGGCATGGGTCACCGCGAGTCCGTCGCGGTGGACTAGGCCCTCGGAATGCGTCAGTATGGACCGTCGTTAGCACTCATTGAGTGAGAGTGCCAGGAGGAAGACAGTGCCGACCTACCAGTACCAGTGCACCGAGTGCGGCGAGGGCCTCGAGGCGGTGCAGAAGTTCACCGACGACGCCCTGACCGAGTGCCCCGCCTGCCAGGGCCGCCTGAAGAAGGTCTTCTCCGCGGTCGGCATCGTCTTCAAGGGTTCCGGTTTCTACCGCAACGACAGCCGCGGCTCCTCGTCGAGCTCCTCCACGGCGTCGTCGAAGTCCTCCGGATCCTCGTCGTCGAGCTCCTCGTCGTCGGACTCCGGTTCCGGCTCCGGATCGTCCTCGTCCGGATCCTCCGGCAGCTCGGCGAGCACCACGGCGGCGTAACCGCCTCCCGCGCACCGCGCAGGACCCTGTCGTCGTACGGCGCCGGGGTCCTCGGCGTATTCGGGGCCTCGGCGTTCGGGGGACGGTGACAGGGCTCACGGCGTCCGGGGAGGCGGCCGACCGGGCCCCGGCGTTTCCGGTGCCGCTAGGGTCGGGCCATGGCGAACATGGCGAACGCCGAGATCGGCGTGATCGGCGGATCCGGCTTCTACTCCTTCCTCGACGACGTGACCGAGGTCCAGGTCGACACCCCCTACGGGGCGCCCAGCGACTCCCTCTTCCTCGGCGAGGTGGCCGGCCGGCGGGTCGCCTTCCTGCCCCGGCACGGACGCGGCCACCACCTGCCCCCGCACCGCATCAACTACCGCGCCAACCTGTGGGCGCTGCGGTCGGTCGGCGTGCGCCAGGTCCTCGGCCCGTGCGCGGTGGGCGGCCTGCGCCCCGAGTACGGCCCGGGCACGCTCCTGGTGCCGGACCAGCTCGTGGACCGCACCAAGTCCCGCGCCACCACCTACTTCGACGGTCTGCCGCTGCCCGACGGCAGCATCCCGAACGTCGTCCACGTGTCCCTGGCCGACCCCTACTGCCCCGCCGGGCGGGCGTCCGCGCTGAAGGCGGCCCGCGGCCGGGACTGGGAGGCGGTCGACGGCGGCACCCTGGTCGTCGTCGAGGGCCCCCGCTTCTCCACCCGCGCCGAGTCGCTGTGGCACCGGGCGCAGGGCTGGTCGGTGGTGGGCATGACCGGACACCCCGAGGCGGCGCTCGCCCGTGAGCTGGAGCTCTGCTACACCTCGCTGACCCTGGTCACCGACCTCGACGCCGGCGCCGAGACGGGCGAGGGCGTCTCCCACGACGAGGTGCTGCGGGTGTTCGCGGCCAACGTGGACCGGCTGCGGGGGGTGCTGTTCGACACGGTGGCGGCACTGCCGGCGACGGAGGAACGGGACTGCCTGTGCGCGTCGGCGCTGGGCGGGACGGACCCGGGGGTCGAGCTGCCGTAGGGGGTGTTCGCTGCCGTAGGGGGCGTTCGCTGCCGTAGGGGGCGTTCACTGCCATAGGGGGCGTTCACTGCCATAGGGGGCGTTCACTGCCGTTTGGGCGGGGTGGGCTGCCGTGGTGGCGGGTGGGTCACCGTCGCGGTGTGGACGGGCGGGCCCAGGACGCCGGTGGGCGGGCGGGCCCAGGACGCCGGTGGGCGGAGGTGCCCGTTCGGGTGGCGGGGTTTTCCACAGGCGGGGACGCGTCCACAGCCCCCGGCGGGATTCCGCCGGGGGCTTCATCGTGGGGTGCGCAAGCCGGTTCGGTCCCTCGTCCCAGGTGGTGGTCCTGTGTCGCTGTCGCCCGTGTCGCCGATGCCGTCGGTGCCGTCGGTGCCGTCCATGTCGTCGACTTCGTCCGCGTCCCGTCGTTCTCCGTTCCCCTTCTCCTCCCCCGCCGTTCCGCGTCCGCACGGGGCGGATGTGCCGCCGCCGTGCGAGGTGCCGCACTTCGCCCCGGTGCGGGTGCGCGGTGCACTGCCGCTCGCGGGCCGGCTGGCGCGGCACCGCAGACGTGCCGTGGCGGTCGGGCTCGCGGTGACCGCGGCGGCGCTCGTGGCGGCGGGCCCGAGGGACACCGACCGGCCGCGCGGGCACCCCGGACCGGCCAGGGCCACGGGAGCACCGGTGCCGTCCGGCGGCGACGACCGTCCCGTACGGCAGCGGCGCGCGGGCGCGACGGTCACCGCGCCGGTGCGGATCGCCGACGCGGCCACCGTCCGGCTGCTGCGGCCCGGTGACCGGGTGGACGTGATCGCCGCCGAGGAGACGGTGTCGGGCGGTGAGGCGCGGGTGGTCGCGCGCGGGGCGCGGGTCACGGAGGTGCCGGAGCCGTCGGACGGCGACGGGGGCGCGCTGGTCGTCCTGTCGGTGCCGCGCGGCACGGCGGCCGAGCTGGCCGGCGCGGGCGCCACGGCACGGCTGGCGGTGACGCTGTGGTGACGCGCGCGGCGACGGACGTCGCCCCCGGCCGGCGGCCCCGTCCCGCCCTTCGGCGCGATTGGACAACTCGCCTCGGTCGTGACGTAAGTTGCGGAGCGTTTTGCTCCGCACGCTACGCGCAAGAAAAGAGGCCCCGTTGTGAGCGACCAGGAGAAGACCAGCCTCTGGCAGGGCTTCAAGGCCTTCCTGATGCGCGGGAACGTGGTCGATCTGGCGGTGGCGGTCGTCATCGGCGCCGCCTTCACCAACATCGTGAACTCCATCGTGGAAGGGCTCATCAACCCGCTGGTGGGTGCGTTCGGCACCCAGAACCTCGACAGCTACACGTCCTGCCTGAAGGGCCCCTGCGAGGGCACCGGGGACGCGGCGACCGGGGTGCGGATCCTGTGGGGCTCGGTCCTCGGCGCGACGCTGCAGTTCCTGATCACCGCGGCCGTCGTCTACTTCCTGATGGTGCTGCCCATGGCGAAGTACCTGGCCCGTGTGGAGGCCCGCCGGAAGGCGAAGGAGGGCGCCCGCGAGGTCGTCGAGGTCACCGAGCTGGAGGTCCTCAAGGACATCCGCGACGCCCTGGTGGCCCAGCGTGCGCAGGGCGAGGGCAGGAACCCGCGGGCCGGCGGCGGGGGCGAGCAGACCGGCGACGGCCGATAGGACACCCCGAGGGCGCACGGTTCGGCTTCGCCGTGGCCCGCCCGGCGGTCCCGGCCGGGCGGGACCGCCCTCCGGTCAGATGTGGTGGGGCGGCTTCTCGTCGAGGAAACGCTTCAGATCGCCGGCGCTGTCGCCGGACGGGCGATCGCCCCATCCGCGGTCCGTGTCGTCGGAGGACTGCTGGTCCAGCGGGTCGTCGAAGACCAGCGCGGGCTTCGGCTCGCGCGGCCGGGGCTCGGGGGCGGTGCTCATGCCTCCAGGGTACGGCCGGGGCCAGGGGGGCATGACTGCCCTCATGAAGGCTGACGCTCTGACGGATGTGCCCGGCGTGCGCGTGGGGCACGCGACGCGGACCGGCGACGGCTGGCTCACCGGCGCCACGGTGGTGCTCGCCCCGGAGGGCGGTGCGGTCGCCGCGGTGGACGTGCGCGGCGGTGGTCCCGGCACGAAGGAGACCGACGCGCTCGACCCGCGCAACCTGGTGCAGCGGGTGGAGGCGGTCGCGCTGACCGGCGGCAGCGCCTACGGCCTGGACGCGGCGTCCGGGGTGATGGCCTGGCTGGAGGAGCAGGGGCGCGGGGTGCGGGTCGGTCCGGAGCCCACGCACGTGGTGCCGGTGGTGCCGGCCGCCTGCGTCTTCGACCTGGGCCGCGGCGGGGATTTCCGGGCGCGGCCGGACGCCGCCCTGGGCCGCGAGGCGGTCGAGGCCGCAGCGGCCACCGGTCTCGGGGCGCCGGTGCCGCAGGGCTGTGTGGGTGCCGGGACGGGCGCCGTGGTGGGTCAGCTCAAGGGCGGGGTCGGCACGGCGAGCACGGTTGTGTCGTCGGGGGTGACGGTGGCCGCGCTGGTGGTGGCCAACGCGGTGGGGTCGGCGGTGGACCTGGAGACGGGGGTGCTGTACGGGGAGTACTTCGGAGGGCGGCCGCGTCTGCCGGACCCGCAGGTGCACCGGGCCGCGCGGCGACGGCTGGCGGATGCGGCCGAGCGCAACGCCCCGCCGCCGATGAACACGACGCTGGCGGTGGTCGCCACCGACGCCGATCTGACCCGCGCACAGGCGCAGAAACTGGCCGGCACCGCGCACGACGGCATCGCGCGCGCCGTCCGCCCGGTGCATCTGCTGAACGACGGCGACACCGTCTTCGCCCTGGCCACCGGCGCGCACCCGCTGGACGCGAAGGATCCGCTCGCGCTGAACGAGGTGCTCGCGGCGGGCGCGGATCTGGTGACCCGGGCGATCGTCCGCGCGGTGCGCGCCGCCGGCCCGGTGGACGGTCCGGGCGGGGCGTGGCCGTCGTACGGGGAGTTGTACGGCGGGGGGTCAGAGGATGTGGGGCTGAGGGGATGAGGGAGGGGGCGGGAAGGGGAGGGAGGGGGCGGACCCCCGGCGTGCGCGGACCGGCGCACAACGGGTCACGCGCTCTCTCCCACGCACCCCGGAAGTACCGTTTGACCAGGAACAATTCACGCCAGGGCAGGCTTCTTCGGGAACTTCTCGCGCGTTCCGCTCGTCGTTCGGGCAGACGTTTTCTCGGTTCCCGGACACGACGTCCGGCCGAGGGGCTACGGTATGCACCCACAAGGTGACATGCAGCAACGCCGGGAGAAACCTTGAGCGTTCCGTACGAGACGGCAGCGTGCGAACCACCTGACTCGTCCGACTCACCGGAGGAGCATCTCGCGCGCCTCCTGGGCCGCACCCTGAACTCCTTCGAGCTGCCGGACGAGACGATCCGTCGGCTGGACTGCGCGCTGGCGCACGACAGTTCTCTGCATTCGGCGCACCACAGCGCGGGTCTGCACCGGGAGACGTACCGGCACACCTGGCTGCTGGCGGACGGTTCGGCGCTGACCCTGTGGGAGCTGGTGCACAACACCGCTCCGGGCAGCGAGCCGCAGCACGAGGTGTATGCGGACGAGGAGGAGCTGCGCACGGCGACGGCGCGGCTGCCGTTGCCGCCGGAGACCCCGGACTTCGAACTGCCGGTGACGACGCACTCGTTCCCGCTGCCCGCGGTGCGGCACGTGTACGTCCCGGACGACTCCCCGGACCACGCCCGCCGCTTACTGCGCCGGGCGGAGAACGCGGACCGGCCGGACGCCGACATGGCGGCGCTGTTGTCGACGGCGTGCGCGCACCGCATCACCCAGGCGTTCGGCCGTCCGTCCCGGGCGGGCCGTGCGGCGCTGTGTTTCTCGCTCTACGAGCACGCGTTCCTGCTGGGTGACGGCGAGGAGGTGTCCTTGTGGGAGGTCGAGCACACGGTGACGCCGGACGGGCGGCACATGTGCGAGGTGTACGCCAGTGAGGATGCCGCGCGGCGGGCGATGGAGCGCCGGGCCGCGCAGGGCCGCTGACGCGGGGCGCGGGGGCGGTCTAGTCCCCTTCGGAGAGGCGCCGTACGAGGACGGCGAACGCGTCGCGTTCGGCCTCGGTGAGGCGTACGGTCTCGGTGCTCGGGCCGGTGGCCCGCTGGCGGGGGACGACGGGGACGCCGTGGTGGGCGTGCGGCGCGGTGGGCTCCGCCCCGGGGTGGTTGCGTGCGCGCCTGCGGACGCGTACGCGGCGCCGCAGGGCGTCGGCCAGGCCTGCCGCGCAGGCCACCGCCACCAAGGTGAGGACGGTGGCGCCCGTCGTCCTCGAGAGGGTCTCGTGCTCAGCCATGCGGCCCAGTACACACCACGGTCCGGGGCCGTGTACCCCGGATCGTGATGATCGTGATCTATATCGCATTAGGCATGAACCGCCCATGCACCCCCAAACGGACGCATCGTCACAAGGTCTGCGCGGCGACCGTTCCCTCGCTCCGGTCCGGTGCCGGGGCGGTGTCCGCGTCCGCCGCCGGGCCGGCCGGATCCACCGTACGGCGCGGGCCCTTGAGGGCGACGATCACGGAAGCCGCGGGGTGCGCGGGCGGCCTCGCCGGGCCCGTTCCCCTGCACACCTGCACGCCGGGGAACCGGAGAGGACCCGTCAGGGCACCAGTTGCCGCTCCTTCTCCCCCGTCACCGGCGCCTCCTCGACGCCCCCGCCGCCCTCGACGTGCTGCGCCGGACGCTTCGGCAGGGCGAACATCAGCAGGTAGATCGCGCCGAGCACCGCGGCCACCCAGCCCAGTGCGTGAGTGAAGCCGTCGACGAAGGCCGGGCCCACCCCGGCGGGCGCGAGCCGTTCGTCGACCACGCCGAAGAACACCACGGACACCAGGCCGAGGCCGAGCGCGTGGCCCATCTGCTGCACGGTGTTGATGAGTCCCGACGCCGATCCGGCGTGCTCGCGCGGCACTTCGGACAGCACCGCGTCCGTCAGCGGGGCCACGATCAGACCCATGCCGGCGCCCATGACGACCAGCGGGAGCGCCATCTGCCAGGAGGTGATGCCGAGTCCGTACCGTTCGGCCTCCGCCAGGTAGATCAGCACGCCGGCCGCCATCACCAGGGCGCCCGTCTGGAGCACCTTGCGTCCGAAGCGCGGGACCAGTCGCTGCACGGACACCGCGGCCGCCACCGACACCGCGACGGAGAACGGCACGCCGGTCAGTCCGGCGCGCAGCGCGCTCCAGCCCAGCCCGACCTGCATGTACAGCGTCCAGACCAGGAAGAACACGCCGAGGCCGACGCCGAACACCGTCTGCACGGCGATGCCCGCCGCGAAGCTCTTCACCCGGAACAGCGACAGTTCGATCAGCGGGGACCCGTCCCGGGCGCCCCTGGCCCGCTCGTACGCCACCAGGGCCGCGAACACCACGAGCGCGCCGGCCATCGACACGTACCCCCACACCGGCCAGCCCAGTTCGCGGCCGCGGGTGAGCGGGTAGAGCAGCATGAGCAGGGCGAGCGTGACGAGGGCGGCGCCGGGCAGGTCGAGTGTGCGGGCGCGCGGCGCCTTGGACTCGGTGATGAAGCGGCTGCCGAGGACGAGGGCGGCGACGCCGACGGGCAGGTTGATCAGGAAGATGGGCCGCCACTCCAGGCCGAACAGGTTCCACTGGGTCAGCAGCGCGCCGAGCAGCGGTCCGGACACGGCGCCCAGGCCGACGATGGCGCCGAACAGGCCGAACACCTTGCCGCGTTCGTGTGCCGGGAAGGTGGCGTGCACGATCGAGAGCACCTGCGGCACCATCAGCGCGGCCGTGGCGCCCTGGAGGATGCGGGAGGCGACCAGCATCTCGGGGTTGACGGCGAGGCCGCACAGGGCGGAGGCGACGGTGAAGCCGCTGATGCCGACGAGGAAGATCCGCTTGCGGCCGTGGATGTCGCCGAGCCGTCCGCCGGTGATCAGCCCGGCGGCGAAGGCGAGCGCGTAGCCGGCGGTGATCCACTGGATCTGGCTGAAGGTGGCGCCCTCGTCGCGCTGGATCGACGGGACGGCGATGTTGACGATGGTGACGTCGACGAGGTCCATGAAGGCCGCGGTCATCACGATGGCCAGCGCGAACCAGCGCCGGCGGTCGTCCGTGGCGGACTGCGGCGTCTGCGCGGGGGCAGGGTCGGTGGAATGCATGTCCGTGAAGCTAGGGCCACAGTAGGTCGGATCCCGTCCTAGTGGTGCGGCATGCTCGGTCCATGACGACGGACACTCCGGCCCGGCTGCTCCAGCTCCTCTCCCTCCTCCAGACGCCCCGCGAGTGGCCCGGCGGTGAGCTGGCCGACCGTCTCGGGGTCTCCCGGCGCACGGTCCGGCGGGACGTCGAGCGGCTACGGGACCTCGGCTATCCCGTGCGGGCGACGATGGGTTCGGACGGTGGCTACCGGCTGGTCGCCGGGAAGGCGATGCCGCCGCTGGTGCTGGACGACGAGGAGGCGGTGGCCATCGCGGTCGGCCTGCGGGCCGGCGCCGGGCACGCGCTGGAGGGCGTGGACGAGGCGTCGGTGCGGGCCCTGGCGAAGCTGGAGCAGGTGCTGCCCGGCAGGCTGCGCCACCGGGTCAGCACGCTCCAGGCCGCGACGACGCCGCTGACCAGCGGGGACGGTGCGACGATCGCCCCGGAGACGCTGACCGTGATGGCGTCCGCGGTGGCCGGGCACGAACGGCTGCGGTTCTCCTACCGGGCGGCCGACGGCACCGAGTCCCGGCGCCTGACGGAACCCCACCGGCTGGTGTCCACCGGCCGCCGCTGGTACCTCGTCGCCTACGACGTCGACCGCGCGGACTGGCGGACGTTCCGCGTCGACCGGGTCGGCGACACCTTCGCCACCGGCGCCCGCTTCGCACCGCGCGAACCGCCGACGGGCAGCGCCGCGGAGTACCTGCGCCGGTCCATGAACCGCGCGCACGAGTCGTACGAGCTCGTCGTCACGTTCGCCGCGCCCGTCGCGACGGTCGCGGCCCAGCTCCCGCACTGGAGGGACGCGCTCGAGCCGCTGGACGACAGCGGCTGCCGGCTGCGGACGACGGTGAGCGACCCCAAGGACTGGACAGCGGCACGTCTGGCCCTGCTGGGCCACGCCTTCACCGTCCAGGAGCCGCCGGAACTGGCCGAGGCGGCACGGGAGCTGGGCGCCCGGCTGACCGGGGCGGCGGGCGCCGCCGGCTAGGACGGACGCCTGTTCCCGGAACCGCCCCGCGCCGGCATCACCGCGTCCCAGGGGAAGTCCCGCAGCGCCGCCAGGTTGGCCGCGGCCAGTGCGGCCGGGCCCTCCGGACCCTCCGCCGGGCCGTCGCCCGCCGCCCAGCTCTCCATGGCCGTGCGGACGGCCGCGCACGCGACGGCCGCGGCGAAGCACAGGCGGGTGCGGGCGGCGACGTCGGCGTCCGGACGCGGAGGCCGGCCGTCGGTCAGCCGGTGGGCCAGCGCCTCCGCCAGGTCCCGTTCCGAGGTGCGGCAGGCCTCCGCCCACACCCTGCTCAGCGCGGGGTTGTCCGCCGCGAGCCGGATGAGGGTGCGCACCCAGTTCCAGGACTCCTCGGCGACCCCGAGGCCGGGTGTGAGGGTGTGGCGCGCGGCCTCCTCGAGCACGCGGGGCAGCGGTGTCCCGGCGGGGGCGGTGCGGACCGCGTCCACCCAGCGCCGGGCGCCGATGGCGTAGAGGGGGCCGATGGCCTCTTCCTTGGTGGCGAAGTACCGGTAGAAGGTGCGCGGGGCGACGCCGGCCGCGTGGGCGATGTCCTCGGCGCGGGTGGCGCGCGGTCCCTGCCGGACGAAGAGGGCGGCGGCGGTACGGGCGATGTGGAGGCGGGTCTGCGCCTTGCGCCGTGCGGTCAACGAGCCGTCGGCCACCGGGTCTTCGGGGAACGGCAGGGGCGGTGTCGGGGTGGTGCTGCTCACCTTCGGCAGGCTATGCCCATGTGGCACAATCTGCCATCTGGCGGGCCACCCCGGGGTTCAGGTCCGGGGTGACCCGCTGTGAGCGCGACCCGTGCCGGACCCGGCGTGAGAAGCCGTGGGCGGGCTCGAGAAGCCGGACCCGGCACGGAAAGGCCGTGTGGCCGTATGGGCTTGGGAAGCCGTGTGCGCGGCTTGAGAAGCCTTACGCGGGCTTGAGGAGCCGTGTGCGCGGCTTGAGAAGCCTTACGCGGGCTTGAGGAGCCGTGTTGCGGCGTGAGATTCGTGTGCGCGGCTCGAAAGCCGTGTGCGGCATGAGAACCCACGACCCGGCACAAGAGAAGCCGGGTCCGGCGCCCGGGGGGACAGGCGCCGGACCCGGCCTGGGAAGTCCCGGCGCCGGGGGGGTGGTGCGTCGGGACGTGGCGTGTGGGTCGGCCCGCGGGGCTCATGGCCCCGGAGGCTTGTCGAATACTGGGTTCGGAGGTCTTGTTCCCTGGCCCCAGCGGGTTGAAGCGGCGGGCTACGGCCATGTTTGCGCGGTCTTCCGCCACCCGGCGCACGCGGCACGCGCCCCTCACGCGACTGCGCGGAGCCCGGCCGTCACACGGGACGGGCGGCGGAGGCGGACGCACGCGGGGCCCGTCCGCCGCGCCGGCGGACGGGAGCGCCCGTCACGCCGCCGCGTCGAACCCGGTGCTGCGGGCCAGCTTCTTCAGCTCCAGCAGCGCGTGCTTCTCGATCTGGCGGATGCGCTCGCGCGTCAGGCCGTGCTCCTTGCCGACCTCGGTCAGCGTGCGCTCGCGGCCGTCCTCGATGCCGTAGCGCATCTTGATGATGGAGGCCGTGCGCTGGTCGAGGCGGCCGATCAGGTCGTCCAGCTCCTCGCTGCGCAGCAGCGTCATCACCGACTGCTCCGGCGACACCGCGGAGGTGTCCTCCAGGAGGTCGCCGAACTGGGTCTCGCCCTCGTCGTCCACCGACATGTTCAGCGAGACCGGGTCGCGCGCCCAGTCGAGCACGTCGGTGACGCGCTCCGGCGTGGAGCCGAGCTCGGCGGCGATCTCCGCGGGCTCGGCGTCGCGGCCGTGCTCCCGGTTGAACTCGCGCTGCACGCGCCGGATCCGGCCCAGCTCCTCCACCAGGTGGACGGGCAGGCGGATGGTGCGCGACTGGTCGGCTATGGACCGGGTGATGGCCTGCCGGATCCACCAGGTGGCGTACGTCGAGAACTTGAAGCCCTTGCGGTAGTCGAACTTCTCGACCGCGCGGACCAGGCCGGCGTTGCCCTCCTGGATCAGGTCGAGCAGCGGCAGGCCGCTGCGCGGGTACCGGCGGGCGACGGCGACGACCAGGCGGAGGTTGGAGCGGATGAAGACGTCCTTGGCCCGCTCGCTCTCGTCGACCAGGGCCTGGAGCTCCTCGGGGGTCGCTCCCACCTTGTTCTCCTCGAGGCCGTCGAGGATCTGCCGTGCGAACACACCCGCTTCGATGATCTGCGACAGCTCGACCTCCTTGGCGGCGTCGAGCAGCGGCGTGCGCGCGATCTCGTCGAGGTACATGCCGACCAGGTCGCGGTCGGCGATCTCGCCGCCATGGGCGCGAACACTGCTTGCCGAGTCGACCGTCTCGCCGGAGGCGGACTGACGACGGGCGACGGCACGGGTTGCCATGCGTGCTCCCTTGCGATGGTGAGGTCAGCGGGTGGTCCTGCGGACGCTGGTCACTGTCTTCAGGGTCTCTTCCGGACTCTGATCGGGTGCCCGCATCCGTAGGAAACAACGACTGGAATCAGGACAGAATTCCCAACACGCCCACCGATTTTTCTGATCATGCAGTACCCTGTCCGGCCACGCAGGGAGGTGTGGTGCCGCCGAGTCCTGCGGAGACGCAGGTCAAACGGGGAAGCGAGGGCGGCCTCGGGGCTCTCACCGGCCTCTGCGACCACGGCGCACATGAGACGGCCGTCACGTTCGACACCATTCCGTTCACTCCGGCGGAGCGACGCCCCTGGCTGCTCTCTCTCCCTGTAGACGGCCCCCGCCGCCCGATGGTTGCCACGGCCGCCGGGACAGGTCGCGTACCCCGGGAGACGGCCGGTCAGACCCTCCGGGTCCCGGAGTACGCCACGTCGAGCCCGTTCCGCCCGAAGCCCGCCCGGCCCGGCGCGAGAGGAAGCCGTGATCCCGGGCCGGCGCGAGAGGAAGCCGTGATCCCGGCCCGGCCGTGGCCGGCCCGGGATCACGGCTCTGCGCCGGCCTCCGCTCCGCCTCAGCCGAACTGCACCGACCGCTTGGCCAGCCCCATCCAGAACCCGTCGATCACGGACTTCTGTTCCCCGAGCTCGCCGGTCGCGTCGGCGGCGCCCATGGTGACGAAGAGCGGGGCGAAGTGCTCGGTGCGCGGGTGGGCGAGCCGACCCGCGGGGGACTTGCGCAGGAAGTCCAGCAGCGCGTCCACGTCCCGCGCCCGGAGCGCCTCCCTGCCCCACGCGTCGAACTCGGCCGACCATGCGGGGATGCCTCCCTGGCGCAGCGCGGCGAGGTTGTGGGTGAAGAACCCGGAGCCGACGATCAGCACGCCCTCGTCGCGCAGCGGCGCGAGCCGGCGCCCGATCTCCATCAGCTTCACGGGGTCGAGGGTCGGCATGGACACCTGGAGGACGGGGATGTCGGCCTCCGGGTACATCTCGACGAGCGGGACGTAGGCGCCGTGGTCCAGGCCCCGGTCGGGGACGTCCTGGACGGGGGTGCCGGGGGCGCGCAGCAGCTTGCGCACGGACTCGGCGAGCTCGGGGGCGCCGGGGGCGGGGTAGGTGACCCGGTAGTAGTGCTCGGGGAAGCCCCAGAAGTCGTAGACGAGGGGGACGGTCTCGGTGGCGCCGAGGGCGAGCGGGGCCTCCTCCCAGTGGGCGGAGACGACGAGGATCGCCTTGGGGCGGGGCAGGCCCGCGGACCAGGCGGCCAGCTCGCCGGGCCAGACGGGGTCGTCGGCGAGGGGCGGGGCGCCGTGGCTGAGGTAGAGCGCCGGCATGCGCTCCTGAGTGGCGGCGGTCATGACGGCGACTCCTTTCTGCGGTGTGGCTGCGGTGTGGCTGTGGTGTGCCTGCGGTGCGGCTGTGGTGTTTTCGCGGTTTCTGCGGCGCGTCCGGCGACCGTCGTCCGGTGACCGTCACTCGGTGACCGCCGCTCGGCGGTCACCGAGCGGTGGTCACCGGGCGGTGGCCACCGAGCGACGTACTTGAACTCTCAACTTCTATCACCGACCGTACGCCTCATTTGTTTAAGCTTCAAGAAGAGCATCCGTACAGTGGAGTACATGAACACGGCACCCGCACCTTCGGCAGCCGCCGGGGAACCGCGCTGGCTCACCGACGAGGAACAGCGCGTCTGGCGCGCGTACGTCGACGCCACCACGCTCCTGGAGGACCACCTCGACCGTCAGCTCCAGCGGGACGCGGGCATGCCGCACGTCTACTACGGCCTGCTGGTCAAGCTGGCCGAGGCGCCCCACCGGCGGCTGCGCATGACGGAGCTGGCGAAGGACGCCAAGATCACCCGCTCCCGCCTGTCGCACGCGGTCGCCCGACTGGAGAAGAACGGCTGGGTCCGCCGCGAGGACTGCCCCTCCGACAAGCGCGGCCAGTTCGCCGTGCTCACCGACGAGGGCATGGAGATACTGCGCCGCCACGCCCCCGGCCACGTCAACGCCGTACGGCAGGCGGTGTTCGACCGGCTCACGCCGGAACAGCAGAAGTCCCTCGGCGAGATCATGGGGATCATCGCCGAAGGACTTCAGCCGAGCGGAGCCGGCGCGGACCTGCCCTGGCTCCGCTGACACCGCGGGAGGACCTCCGGTCCCGCACACGGGAAGCCCGTACGTGACTCAGAGCACATCCTGAAGTCCAGCGCACCCCACGATCGGACCACCCGGCGAGCGCACCCCCGGCCCGTGACACAGGGTGATCGAAAGGGTGCAGTCGGAGACGGTGGCTGCCGTGCGGAGCGGAGGTTTCCCTATGCAGCCGCGTCCGAGCCGAGGCCGGATATCCCCGCGCCGCCTGGCCGCCCTGGGCTCCGTCACCGCCCTCACCCTCGCGGTCTGCAGTTCGGCCGGCAGCGGCCGCCTCTCCCCCGCGACCACCGCCCCCGGCGCCGGCCCGAGCGCCCTGTCCCGCAGCTCCGCCCACGGGCCCTGCATGATCGGCAGCGACCGCGACGTGCAGATGTCCGAGGGCATCCCGACGAACCCCGGCTACACCCGCTCCACCGGCACCGTCCGTGCCCTCACCCTGATGATCGACTTCCCGGACGCGTCCGGCGAGGGCGACGCCCTCGACCGCTACCGCGAGTTCTTCCCGCAGACCCGCGAATGGTTCACCACCAGCTCCTACGGCCGCCTCGACTACCGCCCCGAACTGCCCGTCCCCGAGTGGCTGCGCATGCCCAAGCCCTTCCACCAGTACGGCATAGAACGCGGCGCGCCCTTCGACCCCGGCTACCGCGAGCTGGTCCGCGACATCGTCTCCGAGGCCGACGCGGAGGTGGACTTCCGGGCGTACGACCTGGTGAACGTGCTGGTCACCCCCAACGCGGGACCGGCCGCCCTGGACACCGTCCTGTCCGTCACCTTCGCCGGCAACGACGAGGCCCCCACCGCGGACGGCAGGCCCGTCTCCAACGCGTCGTTCGTCTACTCCCGTCAGGACGACGGCTCCGGCTCCTACGACCGCACCGGCTACCGCGTGCTCCCGCACGAGAACGGCCACGTCTTCGGCCTGCCCGACCTCTACACCGCCGAGGGCGGCGGCGCGGTCGGCCACTGGGACATCATGAGCGAGGACTGGGGCGCCAACAACGACTTCCTCGCCTGGCACAAGTGGAAGCTCGGCTGGCTCGACACGGCCCAGGTGAGCTGCGTGGCGCAGCGCGGCTCACGGGAGTACGTCCTGACCCCGCTGGCCCGCCCGGGCGGGCCCAAGCTGCTCTTCATCCCGCTCGACGCGCATTCCGGGTACGCGGTGGAGCTGCGCACCCGCGCCGGGAACGACGAGGCGGTGTGCCGGCCGGGCGTCCTCGTCTACCGGGTCGACGCGGACGTGGACACGGGCATGGGCCCCATCACCGTCCACGACGCGACCCGGGACAGCGGCGGCTGCACCCGGGCCCCGAACGTCCACGCGGAACTGTCGGACGCGACCTTCACCCCGGGCCAGAGCTTCGTGGACCGCGAGGAGGGGATACGGGTGGCGGTGCTGGCCGGAGGCGAGGACGAGTACCGGGTCAGGGTCAC
Source organism: Streptomyces sp. DSM 120436 (assembly GCF_055778765.1). Lineage (NCBI taxonomy): Bacteria > Bacillati > Actinomycetota > Actinomycetes > Kitasatosporales > Streptomycetaceae > Streptomyces > Streptomyces sp. DSM 120436. The sequence continues at coordinate 835,001 of NZ_JBSKBS010000001.1, forward strand.
CCGCGCGTCGACGCCGTGAGGCGCTTGATGCATCCTCATCTCAACTTCCCCCGCTAGGTTGCTCCTTGACAGCTGCCGGCCAGCTCTGGAGGACGACGTAGTGACGGAGATATCCGCGGCATCGCTCGAGGCACGCAAGCGCGTCAGGACCGACCAGCCGCACACGGCCCGCATCTGGAACTACTGGCTGGGCGGCAAGGACAACTATCCGGTCGACCAGGCGGCCGGCGACCAGATCCGCAAGCTGCACCCCGGCATCGGCGACTACGCCCTCGCCGACCGGCAGTTCCTGGGCCGCGCCGTGCGGCACCTGGCCGGTCAGTGCGGGATCCGGCAGTTCCTGGACATCGGCACCGGCCTGCCCACCGCGGACAACACCCACGAGGTCGCGCAGCGCGTCGCCCCCGACTCCCGCGTCGTCTACGTCGACAACGACCCCATCGTGCTGGCCCACGCCGAGGCGCTGCTCACCAGCACGCCGGAGGGCAGCACCGCGTACCTCGACGAGGACCTGCGCGACATCGACGCCATCCTCGAGCAGGCCGCGAAGACGCTGGACTTCAGCAAGCCGGTCGCCCTCGTCCTGCTCGGCGTGGTCATATTCATCGAGGACGACGAGGAGGCGTACGGCGTCGTCCGCCGCCTGATGGACCGGCTGCCGTCGGGCAGCCACCTGGTCCTCTCCCACACGATCACCCGCCCGGACATGCCGGACGTGGACGCGGCGGTCGCCTTCTGGAACGAGAACGGCACCCCGAAGCTGACCCAGCGGACGCCGGAGGCGGTGGTCCGCTTCTTCGACGGACTGGAGCTGCTGGAGCCCGGGGTGGTCTCCTGCAACCACTGGCGCCCGGAGAATGCCTCCGAGGACCTCCCGGCGGAGGTGGCGATGTTCGGAGGGGTGGCCCGGAAGCCCTGAGGTGCGAGGGCGGGTCGGGGAGGGACGGCCGGCCCGGGGGCTCTCCTCCCCGTCCCCACCCGCCCGGGCTCCGATCCGGTACCCTGTGGATCGAGCGCCCCGGCGGACGCCGCTGCCCCCGTGACCGGGCCCGCGGCCACCGACCAGGACGCTCACGGCTTGACCGCCGACCACGCCTTCGTAGCTCAGGGGATAGAGCACCGCTCTCCTAAAGCGGGTGTCGCAGGTTCGAATCCTGCCGGGGGCACAGAGAGAAGGGCCAGCTCGGGAGGGGTTTCCTCCCAGGCTGGCCCTTCGTGGTGTCCGGGGTCGTGCCACACGCGTGCCACTACGCCCGTTCGGCAGCTCGTCGGAAGGGGAAGGGATGCCCGCTACTCCGCGACGAAAGGCGCATACCCGACCGCCACCTCACTGACCTGCAAGTCCGAGAAGAGCAGCGTGAGACGGTGCGCGTTGGTTTCGATGCGAACCTCATGGAAGTCGATCCCCACGGCTTGCGCCCAACGGTGGGTCGCTTCCGATGGCGGGAGGACCTTCGCACCTGGATACAAGGAGTGCCACTTCACGCCCCAGACGTATCCGTCGAGGTCGACGCCGGTCTCATGGTCGATGAGGCGGTCGTCCAAAGAGACCCTCCAGGTCTCCGGCAGTACGGACGATTCGCACCGGGCCTCGATGCAGTACCGGAAGAGATACCGCAGATACGCCGGCTCGACACCGGTGCGGGGATCCGCCGTCACGTAGACGATGACCTCGTAGTCGCGCATGTAGCTGGTGTATCCGTGGTGGACGACGGCGTGGTCGAAGATCTCGTCCAACATCTGTTCAAGCACGGCGGCGTCCATGCGACCGTTTCTATCCCACGCGATCAGCCCCTGACAGCCGGATATCTACCGGTGCCAGGGGCTGAGGACTACACAAGGATCGCTCGAACACGTGTTAGCCGGGAGCTTCCTTTCCCCCACCTTCGCGGATCATGGCCCCGAGTCGATCGGCGATGGCGCGGTCACGGTCGCTGGTCATGTGCTGGTAGATCAGCGCGGCCCGGGAGCTGCTGTGCCCCATCCGCGTCATCAGCTCCCGTGTACTGGCCCCGGCCGTCGACGCAAGCGTGTTGCCCGTGTGCCGAAGATCGTGGAAGTGCAGCTCGGCCGTGACGCCCGCAGCCTTCCGGGCCTTGACCCAGTCGTCCCGGAAGTTGCTCCGCCGCAGTTGCCCGCCCTGCGGCCCGACGAAGACGTGCCCGTCGCGGCCGGGAGCGGCGAAGTGCTCCAGGTGGTGCGTGACCGCATCGAGCAGCTCGGCGGGGAAGGAAACGGAGCGCACCCCGGCCGCGGATTTCGGCGCCTTGTCGAAGAGCCGGCCGTCCTGCAGCTCGGCCTGAGCGCGCCGCACGGTGACGGTCAGCCCCTCCAGGTCGATATCCCGGCGCCGCAGGGCCGCCAGCTCCCCGAACCGCAGGGTGGTGAAGGCCGCCAGGAGCACGAGCAGCCGGTAGCGCGGCGCGATGGAGTCGGCGACAGCGAAGACCTCCGCCACCGTGAGGACCGGCCGCTCGGGCACGTCGTAACGGTCCGCGCCCTTGATCCGGCACGGGTTGCGCCGAATCAGCTCGTCGTCCACGGCCGTGTTCATCAGCGCACGCAGCAACTGGTATGCCTTGACCACCGACGGCTCACCGACGCCGGCCGCGAGAAGCTTTCCGCGCCAGCTGCGCACGCGGGCCGTCGTCACGTCGGCCATGCTTCCGGCCCCGAAGGTGGGCAGGATGTGCAGCCGCATCACCGACTCGTTCCGCTCGCGGGTGCGGTCGGCGAGCTTACGGTCCCGCAGCCACGCGGTGGCGTACTCCTCGAAGTTCACCGCCCCGGCGTCCGGGTCCGACCACTGCCCGCGCGCGATGTCCGACTCGATGTGCGTCAGCGCGACTTGGGCGTCCGTCTTGGTCGGGTAGGTCTTCTCCGCCGGGCGCAGTTGCCCCGTCTCCGGGTCCCGGTAGCGGACCTGCCACCGGCCGGACGGAAGCTGCCGGACCGAACCGAAGTCCCGACGCCTCCCCTTCTTGTTGGCCATCAGGCAGCCCTCCGCAAGGAGCTGCGCCGGTAGCCGATCGGCTGCACCGTATGGGCGTCGATGAAGGCGTTCAGTGCGCTTTCCGGGATACGGACGTGCCGACCGACCTTGACGAACACAATGCGTCGCTCGGCGATCAGGCGACGCGGGAAGCGTTCCGTGGTGCCGAGGAGTTCGGCCACCTGCCCCACGCTCAGGTAGCGGTCAGCCATGTGCGGGTTCTCCTTCCGGTGAAGTAGCAGAGTTGCGAGTAGTGGCAAGCCAGGTCTCCGCGGCCGTCAGGCCGGTCCCGGCGAAGCGCCAGTGCGAGAGGACGAGCACGGTGTCCGGGTCGGGCAGCGGGTGGCCGGCTTCGGCCGCGCGTTCGCGGGTGAGGGCTTCGTTGTGGTCGGCGCGTTCCTGGCGGAGGGTGCCGAGGGTGACGGAGTAGGCGCGGGACTTGGTGGAGAAGTGGCCGCGGAAGCCGAGCATGTGGGCCCACTTGCGCAGGCGCAGGTCTTCGAGTTCGGGCAGGGCGCCGAGGTGCCAGCAGGTGAGGATCATCTGCCGGGCGTGGTCGGTGACGCCGGAGCCGATCAGGTCGGTGATCGGGTTTCTGATGGGGCGGTCCAGGGTGCCCGCGGTTTCGGCGCCCTTGGTGGCGTACTTGGCGATGTAGGCGGCCACGGCGCGGCTGGACAGTTCCGAGGTGCCAGTGAAGTCGGCCGAGCGAATAGGGCGGATGTCGAGTTGTTCGCCGAAGCGGAAGGCGTACGCGTGGCCGTCGAGGATCGGGCCGGGTGTCTCGGCCGTCCGGGCCGCCGAGCGGATCGCGTCGGTGAGCAGTGCGGTCGTGGCCCAGGCCGGCGGGGTGTCCTCGGCGCCGTCCGGGCCGTCGAGGCGGATGACGGCGTGGAAGTGGACGGCGCCGCGTCGCTGGTACTCGGCGACCTTGGCGTAGGAGACCTTGAGGCAGTGGCGCAGCGCGGAGCGGCCGATGCCTGCGCGGGAGGCGAGGTGCTGGCGCAGGTAGGTGGTGAAGCGGCCCCACAGTGCCCCGGCGTGTGCGTTCCACAGGACGGCCGCGCGGTAGTCGTATCGGTCCGGGTCCAGGGGCGTGCCGAGGGAGGGGTCGTCGTCCGGGTGGAGGCGTCCGCAGCGGCACCGGCCGCCGCCGGGGCGGTTGTGGACGGGGCCGAAGGACGGGGCGGTGAAGGTGGCGAAGACGCGCGGGTGCTGGGCGACCGACGGCCCGATGCCCTTGCCGCCGCTCAGGCCAGCCGTGACCAGGTGGAACGTGTCCTTGCGGTACACCTCGGCGCAGGTGGCGCACCGTGTGGCGCGGCGGTTGTTGCAGCGGATGAGGAGTTGTCCAGCCGGAAGGTCACGGTCGACGACTTCCCGGACGATCTCACCGGTGGCGGCGTGGACGTCGAGCCGGTGGCCCTCCATCCGTACGGGCCGCTCGCAGCCGCCGAGGTGCTGGATCTGGTGGGCGTAGGCGCTGAGGTCGCCGTGTCGGGCGAGGGACGCAAGCTGGCGGATGGCTCCGGCCGGAGCCGTGGAGTGCATGTGCGGTTTCCTCCTGGCAGCGAAGTCGGGGGTTCGGAGCGATAAGCACCCCCCGATCTGTCGAGGGGGCTAGACAGTGCGGGCAAGCCGGGCGGGCAGAAGGCGATGAGGTCAGCGGCGGTGGAGAAGGGAGCGGAGGACGACGGCGCACACGGCCACGGACGCGGCCGTGATGGCGACGGCGAGGAGCATGGAGACCAGGACGGCGCCGACGACCAGGACCACGGCGGTACCGCCGCCGACGAGGGCGAGCGCAGTGCCGAGGGTCAACTGGACGGCCGGGCGTGACGGCGCCGGGGGCACGGGGGTCGGCTGCCGAGTCGCGGCAGCCGGAGTGATGGTGGTCGGCTCGACGACGGCCGGCGGGGTGACCAGGCCGGTCGGCTGGGGCATGGTCGGAATTCTCGGCTGGAACATGAACGGGTCTCCCTTCGCAATTACTTGACGGCGGTGTCGAGGACGGGGGCCAGCAAGCTGTCAGCGAGGAGGTAACCGCCGAGGAGCAGCACGACGATGAGCCACCAGGGCGGGCGGATGAGCTTGACGCCGAGGACTCCGACGACGAGCAGGGCGAACCAGAGCGGAACGTCCATGGCGGTGGTCTCCTATCAGGCCGAGCAGCGGTGGGTACGGGCGGCGAGTTCGGCGGCGGCGCGGCTGTCGTACTCGGCGGAGAAGTCGCAGCGGGGCGCGGTGCAGGCGGCCAGGTGGCGGTTACGGCCGCGGTCGATGTACGAGGCGACGTTGACGGGGCCGATGCGGCGGACGTTGCGGAAGCGCGGGTTCATGGTGGTTCTCCTCTCTCAGAGGTGAGCGGCGACGGATGCGGTCATGGACGGGGGCAGGCCGAGCCGGGCGCGCACGGCGTCAGGATCGGCGGGGCGACCGGTGGTCGAGCGGTGCTCATCCGCCAGTGCCCGGACGCGGTCGACGAGCGCGGGCGGAAGGGCAACGGCCGGAGCAGGTGCCGGGGTCGAAGCGGCAACCGGTTCGGCGGCAGGCTCTGGAGTGGTGAGCGGTGCCGGGCGTGAGTCCCGGTCGGGCACCTCCATGGCGACGGGTGGGGCGGGGCGCTGCTCCGGTTCCGCGTCCGTGGTCGACGCGGCCGGCCCTCTCGGCCCTTCCTGAGTGTGTGGTGCGTGGGCCAAGAGGGTTCCGCCGAAGAAGGCGACTGCGGGCCAACCCGCGACCGTGACGCGGAGCCAGGCCGGTACGTCGTCCAGGTCGAGGAGTCCGGCCGTGGCGACGTTGGCGCCGAGAGACGCGGCCAGGGCGATCAGAAACCACAGCCGCGGGCCACCGGCCGCCTGTCCTGCTCGCTGCGACTGACGCATCCGGCGCCAGGCGGCGACCAGGAGCAGGTCGACGCTCACGGGGTAGGCCCATGCCTTCCAGCCGTCCTGTCCGGCCGCCGCAGCCAAGTCATGCAGGTGAGAGAACGACAGAGCACCGGCAATAACGGCCTGAACGATCACGGCGTCCACGCGAGCCAGGTGAGCACGCATCGACTCGACTCCTTCCGGTTTCGGGCATGGGAGGGGTAGGGACGTGGCGTGAGGCGGTCACGCCGACCGTGGGAGCAGGGAGCGCGTTACTCGGTCACCGGGCGAGCAGCGGTGGCAGTAGCCGAGGACGAGGACAGCTTGGCCGCCTCGGTGACGACGGGCCGGAAGGAGTCGAGCCGGGGCAGTTCCGGGACCAGGGCGGCGGTGTCACGGCAGACGGCTGCCGCGTCGTCGAGGGTGAGGTGTGGCGAGCGGACGCGGGACCAACCGCCGGAGGAGTCACCGACGACGGCGACGCCGGGCCGCTCGGCCGGGATCGAGGTCGCGGCCAGGGCCGCTTCGGGGGAGACGTCGGCCAGCGCCATGTTCGCCGAGGACTCGTCGTTGACGCGGTGGCAGACCCGGCCGGTCAGCTGAGCGCGAAGCATTGTCGCGCCCTTGCCGAGTTCGGAGCCGAAGCGCTGGCCGCAGGCCTCCAGGTAGATGCCGGCCGCGCGGCCGAGCTGGGCGAGGCGGATGAGCTTGGTGACCATGGCGTCCCGCCGCTTCTCGTCGTCCTTGTTCGCGGCGAGGAAGAGTTCTGCCACTTCGTCGACGACGACCACGACCGGCACCGGCCGTACGTCGTCCGGCAGCCCCCACACGTCCGAGGTGAGCACGGCGTCCGGGCCGGCCACGCCCGAGAGACCGATCAGGCGGAACCGAGCCTCCATCTCCTCCAGCAGCGCGTCGAGGAGATCGTTGGCCCGGTCCGGGTGGTCGGCGAGGGCGGACAACCGGGGGGCGAACGGCGCCAGTTCGACGCCCCATTTGCAATCGATGCCGACGAGCACGACCGCTTGCCGGGCCAGGCCGCACAGCAGGTTGCGCAGGTAGACGGACTTGCCGGACTGCGTGGCCCCGAGGATGAGTTCGTGCGGCACGGTGCGGAAGTCCCGTACGTGCCATGCCCCGTCTTCGCGCAGGGCGAGGGGCAGGCAGAGCAGTTCGTTGGTCTGCCGACGCCGGGCGGGACGGACCTCGGCGAGTACGTCCCAGCCGACCAGGCGCAGTTCGAGGCGTCCCGGCTTGGTGGAGCGGACGTGCACGGCGTGAGCGCCCCAGGCGTGCCGTAACCGATCGGCCGAGGCGGTGAAGTCCTCGGGCGCCTGCCCGGCCGCCAGACGCAGCCGCATCACGAGACCGGATCCGGTCGGCCACGGCAGCGAGTGACGAGGCGGTACGGGAGCCGCCTGCCACCCCACCACTCGGGCCGTGGCCCGGCGGATGGCCGAGGCGGGAACCGTCAGGCCGCACGCATCCATGGTCGCCCGGTAGGAGGTGAGCACCCGCAGCGCGACGGCCGGATAGCCGATGAGCCACCAGAACAGGACCGGCAGCCGACGGCGGAGAACGAGCAGCGCGGCCAGGACCAGCAGTACCGGTAACAGCACTCGGACGATGTCAGCCATGACCGTCAGCCCTGAGCCGGTGCAGCGGCGTTGACCATGACAGCGTCGGCCCGGTAGGCGATGCCGTGCCGGGCCCGCCCGCCGAACTCGCTCTCCCAGGGCCGGGCCACCAGGCCCGACAGGAAGACCGGTGCGCCCATCACCAGGCCCTCACCGATGCCCTGTTCCGGGACGGTGACTTTGATCATGTCCGAGCCGCCGGCCGCGATGAACACCAGCTCCAGCGTCATGAGCCGCTGATTGGTCACCGGGTCCACGGCGACTTCTCCGGTCTGCCGGTCCCTCACCTTGACCTCGGGCAGCTTGGTGACGAGGAGCGTCGCGTCCGAAGTGTCCACGGGGATGACACGCATTTCAGAACCTCACTGGATTGTGGGCACCGGTCGCCCGGCACCACGCGAACTGAGTACCCCCCTAGACACCGCAAGGGAGGATGACCCCCAACTGTCTAGGGGGGTTGACGACCACCGTAAACCGACACCCCGTCAACTGTCTAGGGGGGTATACGTGCGTGTCCCGGCGTCCGCCGAGGCCTTACCGCAACACCCAGTGAAGGACGGTGGCGTCGTCCCGCGCCTTGCCACGCGGCCAGCGTCGGCCGTCGGGATCACCGGCCTCGGTTTCACGCACGCGCTGGATCAGCTCATCCGGCCCGGAGGAGTCGAGGACGGTCAGGGTCTGCCGCCAGTCGTCGAGGCCGAAGCGGTCGACCAGTCGCGTTGCACCATCACTCATCAGCGTCACGGATGCCAGCGACTCAAGCGGCACCCGGCCTGTCAGGGCGTGCTCGGCCGCCCGCGGGTCGGGACCCGCAATCCAGAAGCCGCCCGGCCGGTTACGGAGCTTCGTCAAGGCGTCCCGGTACTCGGCGAGCGCAGCCGAGTGTTCAAGCGAGCCAGTAGGTAGCGCATCGACCGGCTCACGCAGCCGCTTACCGACCTCGTCCAGGCGCCGGTCGACGACAACGTCCGCACTCCCTCTCGTATCCGCGAGGAGGAGCGAGGAGTCACCAAGGACGAGGTACTCGAGGAGTCCCCCACCGGCTCGTACGGCGACGACCGTGCTGGTCGGACTGGCCCGGTAGGTCAGATCGCACGTGTCCTCGTGCAGGGCCCGCACGAGGCCGATGGAGTCGGCCAGGCAGTCAGCGAGCGACCGGGCCGGCTGCACGATGATACTGCGCAGCAGCAGGCCGCCCAGCGTCGAGGAGAACCAGGCGACGCCATGCGTACACCCGGTCTCAGCACCTCCAACCCCGGCACCATCGAGAAGGACCGCCGCGCCGGGAGCGGCAGCGGCGAAGTCCTCGTTCTCCCGGTCCGGTTCAGCGGGTAGCGAGGCGAGGGCGATCCTCACCCCGACGTCTCCTCGTCGTGCCGGTACAGGGGGCAAATCAGCTCGACGGACTGCGGTTCGCTGGTCTCGGGGTCGTACTCGACGCCCACCAGCGTGGAGAAGCGGCGGTCCCCCACCTGCCCCCACAACGTGTTGAGGTCGTTGGCGAGCAGCTGCACGACACCGAGGGAACCTTGCGTGTGGATACCGGCGATGGCAAGCAGCGAGCCGGAACCGTCCGGGCGGGACAGTCGACCAAGGTATCCGACGTCATACGGACGGGCTGGATCACTGTCCTGACCCGACCGGTGCACGGCACCGGTACGGCCGTCGACCACCGTCCAAGGCCCGTCTTCGGCGCGCTCCCAGCGCAGTACGGGATCCTGCGCGTACGTCTCCCACATCTCCTGAGACATGCGCGGCCCGCAGACGACGACCAGGCCGTCCCGGTTGAGGTCGATCTCACCGCTCACCGGTACGTGCTCCGAGGTGACGTCAAGCCCGTACGACCGCGCCAGGTCTTCCAGGCGCTTGCCGGAACTGACGTCGTCCACGGCGACAACCGTGCGCCCGCGCTCGTCATCACGGCGCAGCGGAGTGGCGACCGTGACGGCGCCCCGTCCGAGGAAGGCGCCTTCCGGTGCCGGACCGGTGTGCCGGATCTGGTGAATGCGCCCGCGGCTCAGGCCAGCCTTCGCCGCGATCTGTGCGTATGACAGGCCTTGCGCGTGGAGGTCCTGGACCACTCGCCGGCGGAGCCGGGCCAGTTCGGTCACCTCTTGCTGCGCGTCGGCCAACCGGGTCGTGACCTCGCGCAGGAGCAGGTACGGATCATCAATCGCCATGATCCGTTGCAGCTCGTCCGACATGACCTCACCTCCTAGCAGTAACCAGGAGTCTAGGGCCCTAGACGGTATGGGCGGGAGACGCCGTCCCGACCGGACACCGATCACGTAAAACCTGGCACGCCGCCGAGGAACACCCCGGGGACTCACCCGCCACTACCCGCGAAGCGACCACAGGGCACGGCCAACCAGAGGACGGTCACACGCCCTCCCGCGCGAGATCAGCCCACACCGAGCGGCCCTCCGGCCAGGTCTTCACACCCCAGTCCTTCGCGCAGGCGGCGATCATCCTCAACCCGCGGCCGCCTTCTTCCTGGCCAGTCGCATCACACAGGTGCGGTACGCAGTCGCCGCCCTGGTCCACCACCTCGATGCGGACGAGGTCGTCACCCAGGCCGAGCACGACGAGGAACCAGCCGCCGACCGAGCCACTCAGCGTGTGCCGCACGGCGTTGGTCGCAAGCTCGCTCACGACCAGGACGGCATCGTCGACGGGCCCCTGTTCTTGCAGCAGGGCAGCGATGAAGTGACGAGCATGTGCCACCTCTTCAGGAAGCCCGGGGAAGGCACGGCACCACTTGGAACGCATGGGACTCTCCTCACCTACGTCTAGGGGGCTAGACGGCCCGACGGCAGAGTATTCCCATGCGCGACCAGCAGGCCAGGCATCGTGAGGAATTATTCCTCTAAGGGGTGACGCTGTCTCCCAAGTCGCGGAACTCCTTCATCACGAGCAACAGCAGCTCCCGCACCTCATCACCGAAGACTGCGGCCTGCTCGAAGCGGCCGAACGTCTCCTCGTACGAGGCCACCTCAACAGCGTCGCCGGACACGCGCTCACCACCGATCGTCTCCAGCACGACGGCCCGCTGATCGCACAACGTGAACCCGTGATGAGGCAGGACCGGCACCGGCCGCCGCCAGGGGATGACTCCGAGCCGTACCGTGCTCAGACTCTCGATTGCCAGCAACCGGTCGAGCTGGGCGAGCATGAGAGCCGGGGTGCCAGGCCAAGTCCGCAACACGCCTTCCGTGAGTACGAACACCGACTCCCGCCCCGGCTCGTACAACACGCTCTGCCGCTCCACACGAGCAGCGACAGCCCTGCCGACTTGCTCAGCCGTTGCGGTCGGCGCGCTCGCGAAGACGTGCCGGGCGTACTCCGCACTCTGAAGCATGGCCGGGAGAACGACACATTGGAACGAACGCACCAGTTGAGCGGACCGAACCTCCTCATCAACCGTCGTGCCGGCCGGAGTAGCACCGCCCGCCGATTGGTCAGAGTCGGACGCAGCCTCCACCGCGGCCAGGAGCTCCCGGACTTCCCCCGCAGTCGACTCGTCGAGGCCGAGGGCACGCGAGAGCCTGTCGAGCACATCGGCACTCGGAACCATGCGCCCGGTCTCGACCTTGGACACCGTCGGCTGTCCAACTCCAGCCCGCTGCGCCAGCACCGCACCCGTAAGGCCGGCCTCTGTACGAAGCCCGCGAAGACGCGCCCCGAGCACCTTCGTCCGTTCTCGCCGTTCACTCCCCATGCCCAGGGTTCTACACCACGCGCAAGCAGCAGCCGGGTTTGCTATGCCCTGCCAACCATCAGCTGGGACCGAACTGTCAAGCATCTACCGGGACCGGACAACGGCAGCAGCCCGAGCATGATTCAAACTTTCTCTACTGGTTCAAGGCGGCTCGCTCCGCTCACCGCGCGCGGCCCGGCCCCCGGCCGGGCCTGCGCTCCTGTCTCCGCCCCGCTCCAGCCCGGCCGGCACCCGTGCCGCGCTCTACAGCGATCAGCCGCCTCAAGTCAGAGAAGGGGTACGTCGTGGCTGGGACGGTCGTCCCGTACCACTGTGATCACCTAGAGCCACCTCGCACACTCGGCCGGAGATCTCACCCGCCAGCCGCTCAGTGGTCCCGCACAGCGAGCGATCGCGTCCACCCGTTGTCGGTGCGCATGGGATCCAACGCAAGAACAACAGACTTTCCGAGGCAGTAGACACTGAGGAAAAACCGACTCCTCCCAGCATATCCGGACCAATACGGAGGAGATCGCCGGTACGTTGAGCAACTCGCCGCGCAAGGACTCAGCTACACGCCCGCCTGCTACGCCCCAGCAAGCCGCCGTGCTGACGGGTTGAACCTGGCCCGTCCATCGTCGGGTAGTATTCCTCCTGGGTCGCAGGGCACGAGCCAGCGGCTCAAAATCTCAGACGCACGGTTAGAACAAGGTCTCCCCGGGGACTTGGCTTCCAGTGGCCTATGATGTAATTGGCAGCACGACTGATTCTGGTTCAGTTAGTCTTGGTTCGAGTCCAGGTAGGCCAGCTCGCAGAGCTCAACCGTACTGTGGATCTCATTCCGCAAGCCCCCGTTGTGTAGCGGCCTAGCACGCTGCCCTCTCAAGGCGGTAGCGCCGGTTCGAATCCGGTCGGGGGTACGCGAACGAAGAGCCCCTTCCTCGGGAGGGGCTCTTTGGCATGGTTGCGGTCCATCCCGGCCGTCATCGCACTGGAGGGACCGTTGATTGGCGGCCACAGCCTCGCCGCAGGTACAAAATGATAAATTGCAGAACTAACGCCAGGACCTCGGTTTAGCGCAGAACGTCTCACGCGTTTTGGCGGAGTGAGTCCTCGACAGAGGCTGAGACCGGGGCAGGTGCAGCGAGACACACACGCGCCTGATCGGTCGGCGCCCCGCCGTCCTGGCTGACTTTCGCCGGCTGAGGCACAGACGACCCCAGGCGGGCGCAGCCCTCGCTTATGGACGGCACCTCATCCTCTTGACTCTGTCACTGAAACTCCTGGCCAAAGTCATTGCGCCGACCTGCGACGGGCAAAGCTAAGCAACGCGACAGCCTTTCCCCCAATTCGGCGAATAAGCACTCTCAAAAGAGAGTTTCGGCAGTCACCGGACTAAGAGAAAATTCTCGTTGCGGACTGATTGAACTACTCCAAGATTTCTGGAGCTTCATAATTCCCGCAAGTACAGCTTCACGCGAGCATTCCAGCTGTAGCGCCTGACACATCTTCAGGGAAGAGTTCACTAGGGCCTCTTGGGGAATCCCTCGGATCAGAGCATTCAAATCGACCCTCTGCAAGAGCTTCTTAGTCACTGGCCGTTTGGCGTCCGTGAACACCATAGAAGCTAGGAGTTGCGTCGCGGCCTCGGAGGAAAGCAGCGCGGCTACCACGGCACACTCGATCCCGTCTGCGAAGGACAGGAAATAGCAAGTGTCGTCGAACACGACGGGCTTTCCATTGATTGGCCCAATCGCCCGGAACTCAAGACTTTTATGCAAGCCCGAGATCGCAACCTTGTAAGGGGAAAACGTGTAATCTCCCAATCCGAAGATGCAGAATCTAGGCCGCGCTCGATAAATCGACGACTTACGCCCATCGAGCACTTCAGCATTCTTGTTGAGATACGCCCAAAGTTGCGGCGCCTTGGTCGCGAGAAGCATAGTATCATCCGAAAGACGGCGCTGCGGAACTACCATCCACTTAGACAGGGAGGTAATGCGACCTCGAAAGACATCGGTGCTCTTTAGAAGAGGAAAGAGATAATCCTCTTCTACATGAATCTTCTCCCCCTCTTTCGTTACAGGTCCGTTGTCCTCGCGGAGTTCCATGACGCGGGCTGCGTCATGCTTAACGCCTTGACGCCACTCCATAGGGCATACTCCGTCAGCGTAGCGACTCCGCTCGTACGCGTCGACGTCCGCTACCAGGCGCCCTCCAATCACTCCCATACGACGGGTCGCAGATCTCTCATCGAGGGCCTCATAGATGTCACAGGTGTAATTCTTTTCCCCCTCCGCGACCTCCACGGTAAACAAACATGCATCCACCATCGCACCGAACCAGCGTTTGGCATCGATATGATGGATAGTCGACTTCTTAATAGGCCATTCGTTGTCTGCGCAGAAGCTCAAAACATTCCTAGCGACCTGCGTCTTACACAGCATTGAGATCGTTGGGTTTTGACTCATTAGCTCAGCAATAAGCTTGAGCCAAATGTACTCAGCGATGTCAAAATTGGATGCGCCAGTTATTGCGTCGATGCCGCGAAGATTGCGAATATTCTCCCTAATTGGCTTGTTTTCTGAACCAAGCACAGTCAGTTGAGAGTTTGTAACCCACGGAGGATTACCAATTACAAGAAGAGGTGAGTCGTCTCGCTTCCAGCGGACATCGTGGGCAAGATTCAGGTCGAAAATATTGCGCTCAAGAACCTCACTGACGGATTTTGACTGCAGGACGTATTCTGGCTGAACTTCAATGCCGATGGTCTCAGCTTCGGGAAACGACTCCTTGGAAGCGAGGAGAAAGTTACCGAGACCGCACGTCGGTTCAAGAATGCGTTGCCAGTCACGGTCACGCCCTAGGACACCCAGCACTTGGCGTGCCAGTGGAACAGGGGTCTGAAAGTCGCCGAACTCGTTGTTAGGCAAGGAGATCCTCCAATCCTGAGATTTCTTCAAACGTGTCAACCATCTTGATTGCACGCCCATACTGAAGCCGCCATTGCAGGGCGTTAGAGATAGTTAGAACCCCTTGCACAGGTGGATTATCAAGGAGGCGAACGGCGAGCTCTCGGCGACTCTCTGGATCTAGTGGAAGGTTCCGATCCTCCAAGTATGCATCGATATCATCCACGATCGCCTTCTCTTTCACTAGGCGACAGATCTCTTTTGTCAGCTGAAAGTCGGAGGTCCTCTGATCCTCAATAAAGATTACATGCCTGAAGTTAAGACGCGCGGCTCGCTGTTCGTGATCATCAATCTTCTCGTACACCATAAGAAGTATGTGATAACCCAGGCCATAGACCTTCTGCTGGGCACTCCTAAACGGACAACTCGACTGCGGCTGTCTTATTGACGTGAACTTCAGATCCACATTGAGGTCGGGAAAATCAATGCCCTTGGCGGCGTTCCCCGGCCTATGCTGATAGTTGAGAGAGATGAACTCATTGAAGGCCGATTCTGCGTAAGTCCCAACAGTTTTTCCGTCATTCACGCCATACAGTTGAGGCACGCCAATGTAGTTATGCTCATCAGCGAACAACTTCGCTGCATCCTTGAGCGTCTCAATCGTCAGTGGCTCTTGCATGAGTTCCCCTCCCGCCGTCAACCTGCTGGCATACTAGCGGTAGAGCCACCTAACGCTCACACAACGATCGAAGGAGCTGGCAGGACACGGTGGCGACTCCCGGGCGCGCACCCGGTGGGCCTTCTGCCGAGGCAGAGACGCAGGCGGCGTTGTCGAAAGCTGGGACGCCGACTGCCTCCCCGGCCCCGTCGACCGCAGCGCTAATTGTGGACTATGCGTGGACCGGCTGCGGATGGCCAGCTGAGCCCAAGCCCCGCGGGCTGGTGAAAGTAGCCGTGGCGGAAGAGGCCTTCCGAAGCCATGTGACGCTCCGTTCGTCGCGGAAGGACCGACCGACGGCACCCGACAAAATGGCTGAGGTCGGCGGGGGTACAGCGAGGCATACGCGCGCCAGGTCGGCCGGCTCACCCACCGTCGTGGCTGACTGTCGTCGGCTGAGGTTCGTGCCACAACCGTGCCAGATGCAGGGGACAGCCACGGTCAACACCGGTGTCCTGCGGTCGAATAGCCGCTCGCTTCCTCGGCCGGTGAAGCGGCAGCTCAGCCCGCAGATCACCCAGCCTCTCTCCTAAAGCGGGTGTCGCAGGTTCGAATCCTGCCGGGGGCACAACGCGTTACCGCTCTGACCTGGGGTTTCTTCCCCAGGGAGGGCCCCTACTCGGCCTCGGACTCCTCGTCCGGGGCCGTTTTGCGTGAGCGGACGGAGAGTTGATCTCCCGAATATCTCCCAAAGGATCTGCATCACCCGGCACGGCCTCCGAGCCGGGCGAACATGCCATACTTGAAGTATGGCAACCCGGAAGATCACCATCACCGTGCCGGAAGAGCTGGTGGAATCGATCAAGGAGCGCGTCGACGCACGCGGAGTGTCCGGCTATATCGCGGCCGCCGCCGCTCATCAGGACGCCATGGACCGACTGCGCGAGCTGGCCGGGCGCCTCGAGGAAGAGCACGGCGCCGTGACGGACGACGAGCAGCAGGCAGCGCTGGACCGCATCGCCGCCATTGACGGCTGGCATGACGAGCAGCGATCACATTCGGACGAGACCGCGTGAGCCGCACCGCCCGGGCGAGGCTGCATCGGCCGCGACAGCGCGTCTTCGTGTTCGACTCCGAGGCTCTCTCCAAGGCGGTTCAGGGCGATCGGGAGATGGCAGCGCTGATCAAGACGGCTCCACGGCTCGACATCCCGATCGTCACCTCGGCGCTCACGACCTTGGAGGCATGGGACCCTCGCGAAGCGTCGAGGCAGGCACTGTGGAACTGGACGCTGTCCCGGATCCGCGTCGTGCACACGGACGACCAGGTGATCGCCATGGCGCGCGACATGCTGAAGACAGCCGGCCTGCATGGGCACAAGTACGCCATCGACGCAATTCTGGCGGCCGTGGCCGGGCAGGAAGCCGCGCAGGGAGCTGAGGCAACCGTCTTCACCCCCGACACCGACGACATGAATCAGCTCCTCGCCGGACACTCCGTACGAGTCGAGAAGGTCTGACGAGACGCCGCCCACACTTCACTCCGACGACTCGCCGGCTCCCCCGACTGCCCGCTGGCCGTACACCGACAGGCACCCTCCGTTACGGGTGTCAAGCCGACCGCCGGGACGGAAAAGCCCAAGCGCGCTCTACAAGTTGCGGAGGTACGAGGACATCGGCCCAGAACCAACCGTCACCGGCCTCACCGATGATCGTGGACGGTCGATCGCGCCGTCACCCCGCAGGCGGCTCAGCATTACTGACGGAGACGATCAGATACGGGTCAATCTGCAACCAGAAGGCACCGCCGTCCCGTTGGACGACGAGCTTGGCGACGTTCCGCGTGATCAGTTCCTCGCGGTACGCGGAGGAGAGTGCCGAACGCAGCACGCGGTGTGCCTCCTTGGCCGTCGCCGCGGTGGTCTTCTCCTCCAGGCGGACGAGGAAGCGGCGCACGTCGGCGACGCCGAGGGATTCGAGCCGCTTGGCACCGAGGAGCGGCACCAGGTAGAGCCGGACGTGCGCTTCGTACTTGTCGTACGTGCTGAGCTTGCGCCGGGGCTTGATGACGTTGTCCAGCCAGTACGGCAGCCACTCGGCGAGCCTGGCCGACCGGGTCGGCACCGGCACGCCCTGGTCGACCTTGTCGAGCAGTTCCCGACGCTTGGCGTCGCACTCGGCCCAGGTCTTGCCGTAGGCGTACTTGCGGGCACGGGTGCCGTCCGGCTGGAGGACGTACACCGCGCACGGGAAACGGCCGTCCTTGCGCTTGGTGATGGTGCCGGCGCCGTTGGGGTTGCGCTTGCGTTGCTGGGCCATCAGGCCGCCGCCTCCAGTTCGTTGGTGATGTACTCGCGGACGGCCCGCGCCGGGATGCGTCGGCACCGGCCGATGGTGATCGAGGGCAGGCGACGGGAACGGATCAGGTCGTAGACCGTGGAGCGACCGACCTTCAGCCGCTCCATCACCTCGGGCACCGTCAGCAGCTCGTCATCGCGCATGGGTCGGTTCTCCTTCCGTTCCGGGGGAGGGTTGGCGGGAGGCGGCAAGCCAGGTCTCCGCGGCTGTCAGGCCGGTACCGGCGAAGCGCCAGTGCGAGAGGACGAGCACGGTGTCCGGGTCGGGCAGCGGGTGGCCGGCCTCGGCCGCGCGTGCGCGGGCCAGGGCTTCGTTGTGGTCGGCGCGTTCCTGGCGGAGGGCGCCGAGGGTGACGGAGTAGGCGCGGGACTTGGTGGAGAAGTGGCCTCGGAAGCCGAGCATGTGAGCCCACTTGCGCAGGCGCAGGTCTTCGAGTTCGGGCAGGGCGCCGAGGTGCCAGCAGGTGAGGATCATGCGCCGGGCGTGGTCGGTGACGCCGGAGCCGATCAGGTCCGTGATCGGGTTGCGGATGGGCCGGTCGAGGATGCCCGCGGTCTAAAGCGGGTGTCGCAGGTTCGAATCCTGCCGGGGCACAACGAGAAGGGCCGGCTCAGGAGGGGTTTCCTCCCGGGTCGGCCCTTCGTCGTGTCCGGGACGTGCGCTTCGGTCAGCCCCTCCGCCTGCTGCGTTTTCACGGTGGGAAACCGGCTGTGAAGGAGGGGGGATCCGGAAGAGAATGCCCGTATGCGGATAGGAGTGGTCGGACTCGGGATGGGGCTTCACCTGGCGGACTGGTGCCGCAAGGTGGGCATGGAGGTCGTGGCGGCGTGTGATCGCGACCCCGAACGCCGTGCCGTGGCGCGGGCGCAGTCATCCGATGTGGTGCTGGTGGAACGGTGGCAGGAGCTGCTGGAGCACCGTCTTGACGGGGTCGTCCTGGCCAACGACTTCGACGAGCACGCGCCGCCGGCCATCGCGTTCCTGGACCGTGGGGTGCATGTGCTGTCCGAGTCGGCGGCGTGCGTGGACGCCGCGGAAGGAGAGCGGCTCATCGCGGCGGCGGACAGGTCGTCCGCGACCTACTCCTTCGCCGAGAACTACGTGGCCCACCCGCATGTCCGTCTCATCCGGCAGGCGATCGAGGCCGGGGAGCTGGGCCGGGTCAGCCTGATCGAAGCGGACTACCTGCACGGCATGTCCCCGGCCGAGGTCGCGGGCCTGATCGGTGACCCGGCGCACTGGCGCGGGCGCATCGCTCCCACGGCGTACTGCACGCACACCCTCTCCCCGGTGCTGGCCCTCACGGACGCCTGGCCGGTGGAGGTGTCGGCGTTCCCGGTGGACGAGGCGGACCCACGCGCCGCGGTCGTCATGGCGGTACGGCTGTCCACCGGGGCGCTGGCCCTCACCCGGCACGGCTTCCTCCAGGGCGAACCCGACAGCCACTGGAGCTGGATCTCCGTGCGCGGTACCAAGGCGCTGGCCGAGTCCGTCCGGGCCGCCGGCGAACGGTCCTGGTCGGTCCGTGTCAGGACGGAGGGCTGGGCGGCCCCGGAGGGCCACGCCCGCGAGGAGGAACGCGCCCCCGCGCCGCTCACCCTTGCCGGGGAACCCGTGGCACGCGGGGCCGAGGGCACCGTGGCGGTCCTGCGCGCCTTCCGGGCCACGATGGAGCACGGAGAGCCACCGCTGGTACCGGTGCGGCCCGCCGTGGCCGCGTCACTGGTCGGCGTGGCCGGCGCGGAGTCACTGGCCAACGGTTCCCGCCCGGTCCCGGTACCCGTGATGACGACCGGCCCACGAAGAACCACGGGCCAGGCAGACCCCTGACATCCACAGCTGACATCCACAGCTGACATCAACGACACCGGACGGGAAGGCACGCCAGCGTCTCCGTCCGGCCGTCGCAGCAGTCACCGACAACCGCAGAGACGTGTTTCCCGTGGCCAGGCACCCCACGGTGGACGCTTTCGCAGGTCAAGCCCCCACTCAGGGAAAACTCCTGAAGCGGGGCTCGCCGGTTCGGATCCTGCGGGGCACAGGGTGAGGGGCGCCTGCGAACCTAGCGATCACCAGGTCGGCCACCCGGCGGCGTGGCTCGCGGCCGGTGCTGATCACTGCGGCCCGGTACGGCCTTCGCCGAGGTCGTCGACGGGTCCCGGTACCGCACGTGTGCCCCGGCGGGCGGCCCTCCCCACCGAGCGGTGCATGCCGTCGCCGAGCGGGATACTCGGTAGGAGGGGAGCACGGCGGCGCCCTGAGTCGCGAAGCGGCGCGGTCCTTCGGGACGTCGTATGTCCGGCCGGCGAGGGGATCCAGGACCGTGACGGAACGCAGTGCGGTGTCGCTGATGCGGTTGATGCAGGCCAGCCATGTGGCCACGATGGAGCAGCTTCCGCGGTTGATCGCCGGTCACGCCGCCTCGGCGGGCCTGTACGACACGGCGGTCTTCCTGGTGGACATGCAGGAGACGGTGCTGCGCCAGCTCACCGGGCGAGGGCCGGACGCGGGGCAGGGCGGGCAGGAGTTCACCGTGTCGGGCAGCCTGCCCGGCCAGGCCTATCAGCGCGTGGAGCTGATCCCCGAGCCCGTACGGGCCCAGGGGGGCGGCGGTGCGCGGCGGCGCCGGTGGTGGGTGGCCGTCACCGACGGTGTGGAGCGTCTGGGGGTGTTACGGGCCGACACCGACACCGACACCGAGGCCGTCCGCGGGGCCTTGAAGGACCTGGCGTCGATGACGGCCCTGCTGGTGCTGAGCAAACGGTCCTTCAGTGACTCCTACGCCCGGCTGGTGCGCACCGAGCCGATGAACGTGGCGGCGGAGATGCAGTGGAACCTGACCCCGCCCCCCGCCTATGCCGGGCACGACGCCACCGTCGGGGCGGTGATGGAGCCCGCCTACCAGGTCGGCGGGGACGCCTTCGACTACGCGGTGACCGGCCGCGTTCTCCACCTGGGCGTCTTCGACGCCATGGGGCACGACACCACCGCCGGCATCACCGCCAACGTCGCCGTCGCCGCCTGCCGCAACGCCCGCAGGCAGGGCGCCTCCCTGGCCGGGACCAGCCGGGAGGTGGAGCGCGTCCTGATCGAGCAGTTCGGCGCCCGCCGCTACGTCACCGCGATCCTGGCGGACCTGGACATGGAGAGCGGCAAGCTGACGTGGGTCAACCGCGGTCACCACCTGCCGATCCTGATCCGCGACAGCCGCTGGACCACCGACCTGTCCTGCCCTCCGGCCGGCCCCATGGGAGCCGATCTGGGCCTGCCGATCGCCGAGGCCACCGAGCAGCTGGAACCCGGCGACCGTCTGCTGCTGTACACCGACGGCATCGTCGAGGCCCGCGACCGGCACGGCGTCGAGTTCGGCCGGGACCGCTTCGTCGAGTTCGTCCGCCGTCACCATTCCGGCCGGCACACCCTGCACGAGACCCTGCGCCGGCTGATGACCGCCGTCATGGACCACCACGACGGCATGCTCGACGACGACGCCACCGTCCTGCTCACCGAGTGGCGCGGCGGCCATCAGCAGGAGCTGATCCCATGAACCACCCGCACGTGCGCAAGGACGCCTCGACGCACTCCGACCAGCCGTCCGCCCCGTACGGCCGGCCGCCCGTCCCGGACATCGACGTCCGTCGGGCGGGCGCCGGCCACCACCTGGTCACGGTCCGGGGCGCCCTCGACCTGCACACCGCCCACCGGCTCGCCGACGTGCTGAGGCCGCTGACGCTCACCGACGGCCACAGCGTCCTCCTGGAGCTGTCCGGCGTGACGTTCCTGGACTCCACCGGTCTGACCTGCCTGATCGCGGCCTACCGCACGACCAGAACCGCCGGCGCCCGCATCGCGCTGATCGCGCCCAGCCCGCCCGTACGCCGCATGCTGGCCCTGACGGGCGTGGACCAGGTCCTGCACAGCTACCCCGCCCTCGAAGCGGTGCCGGACTGGCCGGGGCAGTGATCCGAGGAGCGCCCTTCCCGGCGCCGGCGGCGTGTCGTGCCCGTCAGCCCAGCGGGTCCGTGGTGTCCCTCAGGGTGGTCAGGACCTCGGTGTACAGGCGGGTCTTGATGGTTCCCAGGGTGGCGCCGGCCTTGGCCGCCTGGGCCCGGGCCAGGTCGACGGCCGTGGAGCGGACCGCGTCTTCCGGGACCGCCTGGTCCACGATCGCCGCGGCTGCCGCGTCCGTGCCTCCGTAGCGGCGGGCCGTCGTCATGGCCGCGTGGGCCGTCTGCGGGGTCAGGCGGGCGCGGATGAGGGCGGACATGCCGGGGGTGAACGGGATGTCGATGTCCGCCTCCGGCAGGCACCAGTAGCCGCGGTCGGCACGCATCACGCGGAAGTCGTGGGCCAGGGAGAGCATGGCCCCGGCCGCGAAGGTGTGGCCCTGGAGGGCGGCCACCGTCACGACCGGCAGGGACAGCAGCCGCGCGAACAGCGCGTGCACGGAGACCACGTAGTCGTGGTAGTGGTCCGCGTGGGCGAACAGCCACTCCAGGTCCAGGCCGTTGGACCAGAACTTGCCCGTGGCCGCGGTCACCAGGGCGCGCGGGCCCTCCGCCTTCTCCACCTCGTCGAGCGCGGCCCCGACCGCGGCGATCCAGTCGGGGTGGAAGCGGTTCTCGCCGTCTCCCAGGTCGAGGACGAAGACGTTGTCGTGGCGGTCCAGCGTGGGCATGGCGGCGCTCCGTTCACCTGTGGCCTACTCGCCAGTAACTTAAAGGGCAGGCCCAGGTTCCGCAAGACGCCCCGGGGCGCGGACACGGGTCAGGAGTAGCTGAAGTCGCCCACCGTCCAGGCGCTGACGTCCTCGATCGCCACCCGGTACATGCCGCCCGTCTCCGGGATGCCGACCGTGCCCTGGATGATCCGGGCGACGTGGAAGTGGAGGTGGGTGGGCGGGCCGTCCCGCTTCACCGGGGCGTCGAAGACGGAGGCGAACTCGCCGAGTCGGTCCGAGTCCGTCAGCACCTCCGCGACCCTCTTCCGCCACACGGCTTCGGGAGCCAGCCGGCCGGTGATGACGGCACCACCGGTGACCACGGTCAGAGACATCTGACTGCTCTGCCCCGATTCCACGCGGGCGGCGATGTCTACGATCAGCTCGTCGGGCTTCAGCATGGGCCGGATTCTATGCGGGGGCGTTGCGCGGTGTGCCGCCCGCTGTCCGGGTCACGGGTGCGGCACGCCTCTGACCTGCCCGGACACGGTGACGGTTGTCCGGGACAGGCGCTCCCTGTTGATCCCGGCCGGCGCGGTCGGCAAGGTCGGTGGTGCCGGCCGGGGGGCACGGGCCGCGGTGAGGGGGAGACCGCGGGCCGGCACTCCCGGCGGGCCGGCGACCCTGACGCGCCGACGCGCGGACACCCCCGGCGGGCCGGCGCGCACACGGCCGCGGGGTCCCGGCAGGCGGGTGGGGCGTGGCGGATTTCCCCGTTGTTCAGCGTGCAACGACCGCAGCAAGATGGCGCGCATGGGGAACCTGCGCGCGTTGTCTCCGTACGCGGCCGAGGATGCCGCCGGTTTCGTCGCGTCGTTGAGGCGGCTCAAAGAGCTGTCCGGGATGACCTACCGCGAACTGGAGGAGCAGGCGGCCCGGAACGGGGACGTGCTCGCGCGCAGCACCCTGGCCGACGTTCTCCGGCGTGACCGTCTGCCCCGGCCCGATGTCCTGGCCGCCTTCGTGCGCGCCTGCGGGGACGGACAGCGGGCCGGGGACTGGCTGGACGCCAGGGAGCGGATCGCGGAGGGCGGCACGGAACGGGGCGGCGGCACACCCACGCCGCCCCCGTCCGCGCCCCAGCCCCCGCCCGCGCCGAGCGGTGACGAGGACGAGGAGGTGGGCGCGGTGGCGCAGGACGGTGCGGCGCCCGCGGCCGGGCGGCCGGGGCGGCGCCGGGGGTGGACGCTCGCACTCGCCGCTCTCGCGCTCCTCCTGGCCGCCGGCGCCGGTGCCTGGGCCTGGCTGTCCCCCGGGGCGTCCGGCGCGCGGGACGGCGCCTCGGACGACGCCCCGGTCGCGCGGGGCGAGCGGGCGCCCGTGGACGGGTGGGTCACCATCCGGCCCGCCGGACGCACCGGTCTGTGCCTCACGGACGGACGCGATCGCCGGGGCGCCTACGGCAGCGCCGTCGCCGTGCACCTTCCCTGCGCCGGGGCCCCCGTGCCGCGTACGTACCTCGAACCGGCCGGTGCGGGGCTGTACCGCATCCAGTGGCACCACCCGGAGCTCGGCAAGGGCTGTCTGACCGTCCTGGGCGACGGTCCGGTGAGGGGCATGCTCGAACCGCGCGACGACTGCGCCCAAGCGACCCTGTTCCGCCCTGAGCCCGCCCCGGAGGGGGCCGGCGCCCCCGGCGCGTACCGGTTCCGGACGGTGCCGGGCGCGCAGTGCGTGGGCACCGCGGACGACACCGTGGCGGAGGGCGTGGAGGCCGTCCAGGAGCCCTGCGCGGACTCCCCGGACTCCCCGGACTCCCCCGGCCAGTACTTCGTCGTCCGGGCGGACTGAGGCGCCGGCGGCCGGGCGTCAGGAGACGTCGACGCGGACCGGGTCGCCCAGGAGGCCGTCGGTGTAGGTCACGTACCGCGGTGTGAAGGCGCCCCTGCCGGTGACGGTGCCGGAGACGTTCTCGCCGGGCGCGAGGTCCACGGTCTCGACCTGCCGCGTGTCCGCGCCGAGTTCGGCGGTGTGCTTGGTGCCCTCGGCGTCGGTGATCGTGAAGTACAGGGGGTTCACGCCCACCTCGTCGTCGCCGTTGTTGACGACGGTGACCAGCACGCTGGTGTAGGCGCTGCCGTCGGCCAGGGGGTCCTTGCTGAACTCCGTCCGCTCCGCGGTGATCTTCACCGGGCCGCTCCGCGCGGACTCCTTCTTCGCCTCGGACGTGTCCTTCGTCCCGGCGGACGCGGAGGTCTCGGCGGCCGTGTTCCCGCCGTCGCCGGCGTCGCCGCCGCCCGCCGACACCGCGGCGATCATGACGGCGAGGCCGAGGAACCCCGCGCAGCCGAGCCCCGTGACCTTCAGGAAGCGGCCCTTCCCGGGCGGCCGGGGCGGGGTGCCGGGGAAGCCGTGCCCCGGCGGCTGGGGGCGGGGCTGCTGGTTCGGGTACGGCTGCCGGTGCGCGTGGGGCGGCCGCTGCCTGCTCGGGTCGTTCGGCTGGGTCACGGTGCGGGGGCTCCCTGGTCGTCGCTGGTCGTGCGGGGAGGTGACCCGCGAGGAATGCGACCCGTTGCCCTGTACCGGACGGATTCACCCGACCGTGGCGGAGCGGCTGGTGAAGGTCGGGAGCCGGGGGGAAGGAGCGGGCGGACGGCTCCGGGGCGCGGCGGGATCCCGTCGGGGCGGTCAGGGCGGTGTCGGCGGCCGGGGCTAGGGTCGGCCCCATGACGACTACCGAGAACAACAGCGCCTCGCCGCTCGACGTCGAGATCGGCGCCCTGACCGGCGGCCCGGCCGGCCTCTCCCAGTACGCGGGCCGTGCCGTGCTCGTCGTGAACGTGGCCTCCAAGTGCGGGCTGACCCCGCAGTACGAGGGCCTGGAGCGGCTGCACGAGCGGTACGCGGAGCGGGGGTTCACCGTGCTCGGCGTGCCCTGCAACCAGTTCCTCGGGCAGGAGCCGGGCTCCGCGGAGGAGATCGCCGAGTTCTGTTCGGCGACGTACGGGGTGACGTTCCCGATGACCGAGAAGGTCGAGGTGAACGGGGAGGGCCGGCACCCGCTGTACGAGCGCCTGGTGGGCTTCGCCGACGCCGAGGGGCACAGCGGGGACGTCCGCTGGAACTTCGAGAAGTTCCTCGTCGGCCGGGACGGCGCCGTCGTGGCCCGTTTCTCCCCGCAGACCGAGCCGGAGTCGGCGGAGGTCGTGGCGGCCGTGGAGAAGGCTCTGGGCTGACGGTTGACCTTGCCCTTGGGGCAGGGGTGAGCGTCTTCGTCACCGGGCGGAGGAACCGCCCGGTCACGGAGAAGGGCGACGTGGACGAGGAACTGCTCTCCATCGGGGCGTTCGCGGCGCGGAGCCGCCTGTCGGCCAAGGCCCTGCGGTTGTACGACCGGCTGGGGCTGCTGGCGCCGGCGCGGGTCGACGCGGACACCGGTTACCGGTTCTACCGGGTGAGCCAGGTCGAACGGGCCCGGCTGGTGGCGCTGTTGCGGCGGCTGGACATGCCGCTGGCGCGGATCGCCGAGGTGGTGGACGCGGGCGACGGCGCAGCACAGGCGGGCCGGCTGGACGCGTACTGGGCCGAGGTCGAGGCGCGTCACGCCGCGCAGCGGACGCTCGCCGACTATCTCCGTGGACGGTTGTCGGGGAGGAGCCTCGAGATGTACGGGAAGTTCACGGTGGAGACGGTGGACGTGCCGGAGCAGGTGGTGCTCACCGAGTCGCGCCACATCCTGGCGGGCGAGCTGCCGGCGTGGATCGGCGCGTCGCTGGGCCGGCTGGAGGAGGGCGCCCGCGCCTGCGGCGGAGCGACCGGGTCACCGTTCGTCGTCTACCACTCCGAGGTGACGGTGGAGAGCGACGGGCCCGCGGAGGCGTGCGTGCCGGTCGCCGACGGGGCGGCGGCCCGCGCCTGGGCCGCGGAGCGGGGCCGGGCCCGGGGGACGGCGGTGCGGGTGGAGCCGGCGATGCGGCTGGCCCGCACCCGCATCACCAAGGCGCAGGTCGCGCACCCGCAGATCCTGGCCGCCTTCGAGGCGGTGGAGGCGTGGATGCGGGAGCAGGGACTGACGTACGCGGGGCCCTGCCGTGAGATCTACTTCGCGGACTGGGACGCGGCGGGCCCGGAGGACCCGGTGTGCGACGTCGCCTTCCCGGTCGCGGAGGCGAGGACGACCGCGGGCTGAGTGAGACGACCGCGGGCTGAGTGAGACGACCGCGGACCGAGGGACGGACACGGTCGCACGGGGCCGGTCGCGGGGGCTTCCCCGCGGCCGGTCCTGCCGTCTCCCGGCGGGGCGGGCCGGGACCCCGGGACGTGCGGAGCGGGGCGCGTGCCGGCCCTCTCGGCAAGGACGGCGGACTCGTCGAGAGGGCCTGTCGGCGGTGCCGGGCCCGCGCCGGGGCGCTAGGACCTGACCGAGGCCACGAAGGCGTTCCACGCGTCGGCCGGGAAGGCCAGCTTCGGACCCTCGGGGATCTTGGTGTCCCCGAGCTCCAGCGCCTCCTCGGTGGTCGACCTGACCATCACGCACGCGCCGTTGTTGTTGGTGTGGGAGGACGTCGTCCACGTTTCCGTGGCGCCCAGACGAATTGCCATGTTCGCTCCGTAGCCAGATGCTGAGTTGCTGTCACCGGCCTGCGCATTCCGGCGTGGACCCGCAGAACGGATTACGCCAACCGTGGATGCTGGTTGGCGTGATCGACGCTACTCGCCACCTTCGTCGTCCGGAGCGGCCGTTCACTCGACCGGATGGCATCTCTGGGGCGATACTTCCAGTCGTATGTGTCGGCGATGTACTATCCCGCCCTCTTACGACGGGAGTTCAGCGTGCGTACTCCTTCGCGAGCCGCTCCACCAACCGCCGCGACTGCTCCACGTTCAGCGACTGCGCCCGCAGGTGCTCGTACATCACCGTGTACTTCTGCACGTCGTGCGGCTTCTCCAGGTACAGGTCGCTGGTGACGCCCTCGATGTAGACCACGCTCGAGTCGGCCGCGTCGGCGAACTCCAGGATGGAGTACTGGCCGTTGATGCCCGCGTGCGCGCCGACCTCGAACGGCAGCACCTGCACGGTGATGTGCGGCAGCCGGCTCAGCTCCAGCACGTGCTCCAGTTGTTCGCGCATCACCTGGCGGCTGCCGACGACCCGGTGCAGCGCGGCCTCGTCGAGCACCACCCACAGCCGCAGCGGGTCCTGCTCGGCGGTGATCCGGCTCTGCCGGCGCAGCCGCACCTCCACCCGCTTGTCGTTCTCCTGCCCGCTGGACTCCGGCGAACCGCCCTGGACGATCGCCTCGGCGTACGGGCGGGTCTGCAGCAGACCGGTGATGATCTGCGGCTCGTACACCCGCAGCGACTCCGCGTCCGTCTCCAGACCGATGTAGACGCTGTACGGGATGTCGCCGAACGCGTGCCACCAGCCCTGCTGGCGGGAGTCCTTGGCCATCTGCATCAACGAGTCGACGATCCGCTGGTCCTCGACCTCGTAGACCCCGCACAGATCGCGCACGTCGCGTTGGCTGATGCTGCGGCGGCCGTTCTCCAGCCGGCTGATCTTCGACTGCGACACCAGCAGCCGCTCCGCGACCTCCTCGGCCGTCATGCCCTTCAGCTCACGGAGCCGGCGCAGCTCCTGGCCGAGCCGGCGCCGCCGGACGGTGGGGTTGACATTGGACGCCACGGGACGTGCACCTCCGGCTGCGTGCCTCGTACTTGCACTGTGTACTTGGACTTCGTACGTGCCACTGTGTGTGTCTGCTCGATGAGCAGACTGCCACCAACGCGCGTACTGCCGCTGGGAAATGGTGGATATACGACCGGTACACGCCCGTTCACCGCCCGCGGCCGGGAGCGACCGTGCCCTCGGGCACGCCGAGCGGGGCGGAGAGAGCCCGTGTGCTCTCTCCGCCCCGCTCGGACAGCGGCTCCCGTGACCGGGGCTGCGATGCCGTGGATCCGTGGTGGCGCCCTGCCGTGCCGAGCCCGGGGGACGTACGGCTCAGTGGACGGCGGCCCGTGCCATGGATCCGCGGTGGGGCTGCGCCGGAACGCCGCGGGCGGGTTCCGGTCCGCTCCTGCCGCCGGGGGCCTGCCGGCCCGCCGGTGCGGAGCTGCGGCGCGGCTGGGCCGCGACGCCGTTCTGGACGTCCATCACCGCGTGCGCGACGAGTCCGCCCATCGGGTCGTGCCGGATCAGGTCCCGCAACCGGGAGCGCGAGGAGCGACCCTCGTTCCCCGGGTACAGGTGCTTGCCGAGACCGACCGCGTGCGCCAGCGCGGCGAGCGCCGCGGTCCGCGGGTCCGGCGGGACGCCGGTGCGGATCGCGGAGTCCAGCCGGGCCCTGATCTCCCGGCTGATCTCGGTGTCCGTCGCCTGGTACCGGGTCGTCGGCAAGACCCCGCACATCTGGCCGGCCACGGCGTGCACCATGCCGCACCGCTCCAGATGCGAGAGGTAGGTCTGGCGGAGCCCGAGACGGGGCCCGCCGATCCAGTGGACGGCCCGCACGGGAGCGCCGCGCCTTCGCAGCAACTCCAGTGCGCTGTCCAGTGTTGGGTCTCCAGTCGGCCGTGGCACCACCACGGCGATACGATCCCCGTCTGGGGCTATCCGTCCGGCCAGCGCCAGCTCCACCAGCTGTGCTCCGGCCAGACCGAGATCGAGCGACTGCGGCTGCGCAGTGGTACCCGTGGCCGGGTCCAGTGCCAGCAGCAGAAGCTCCTCCGGAAGTGTTCTGCGGCTCCTGCCCATCCATGCCTCCCCGCGTGGATGAATGACAGGGTGACCCCTCTCACATTGGTCTGTCGAGGGTGCGTGACCGGTTCGTAGTGGAACCGATAGGTATGTCGTTCTCGTCTACCGCATGGGGTAAGCCCGCACACAGGACACTGGTACATGGTTCGGACAGCGCTTCAGGGCGATGTCACGGGCGGGCGGTTCACGGTTCGGTTGGCGCACGCGGGGCGTGCGGCACATGGAGGAGGCATCGGTGGCGGGCGAGTCCCCCGACAGGTCGAAGCAGCGCGAGTCGTCGGCACAACAGACGTCGGGGAGCGCCGGGCCGGTTCCCGAGAAGCAGGATCCCCGCCTCGCCATGACCCGCGAGACGGGGCGCTCGGAGAGCCGGGGAAGCGCGGACAGGCGAAGCGTGGACACGGCCACGCGGGTGCTGTCGGTCCGGGAGGCCGCGGCCTCCGGACCGGAGCCGGAGGAGAAGTCGGTCCCGGGGGCGGCTGCCGAGGCGGAGCGGGAGCGGGGGCCGGCCTCGGGGTCGGCTTCGGATTCCGGTTCGGTTTCGGACGGTGCTGCCTCCGACGCGGCGGACGACGCCCCGGCCGAAGGGCGTGACGGAGCCGTGGACGGCGGTGACGGGCGTCTGCGGGAGGCCGTCGCGGCCTGGGTGCGGCCGGCGGAGCCGAAGGAGGACGCGGAAGTGCCGGAGGCCGGCTCGGAGGAGTCGGCGCGGGACGACGCGGACGACGCCGGGGAAGCGCGGGACGACAGGAATCCGAAGGCCTCCACGGACGCCAAGGCCGCCTCGGACGAAGAGGCCGCCTCGGACGGGGAGGCCGCCACCGTCACCGCGGCGGAGGCCGACGCGGCCGACAGGGCGTCCGAGAGCGACGCAAGGGCGGACGACGGGGCCCGGGGCGACGGCGACGACGTCAGCGGGGTCGGCGCGGACGCCTCCGAGGCCCGCGCGGACGCCTCCCCCGCCGACGAGGACGAAGCTGACGAGGACGGGGAGAACGCCAAGCCCTCCGCGAGTGCCGAGGACGACGGCGGGAGCCCTCGCGAAGCCGACGGGGACGCCGACGCCCCGTCCGGCGACGCGCCCCAGGACGACGACCGGGACAAGGACGCCCAGGGCAAGGACGACCGGGCCGAGGACGACGACGAGGACGACGGGGACGGCCGCGCCCAGAACAAGGCCACCGCGGCCGGGGGCGACGAAGACGACCGCGCCTCGGACGAGGCCGCCCCGGACAAGGTCACCCCGGACACGGCCGACCAGGCCAGGGACGACGACGGGGACAACGACGGGGACGACGAAGACGACCGCGCCCCGGACGAGGCCGCCCCGGACAAGGGCGACGACGGCACCCCCGTCGATCAGCCCACCGCCGTGTTCCGGGCGCCGCGGCCCGCCGAGGCGTCCGTCGACCAGCCGACCACCATGCTCAAGCTGGGCGAGGCGGCCGCCCGTGCCGGCGAGGCCGAGCGGGCCGGCAAGTTCGTCGCGCTCAAGGAGGACCCCGCCCTGCGGCAGCCTCCGCGTCAGGGCGGCCCCGCCCCGGCCGAGTCGACGACGTTCCTGCCGCAGCTCGGCCCGGAGCGGACCACGCAGCAGCCGTTGCCCCCGAAGCCGCCGCTGGACCTGCTGGCCGAGCTGACCAACACGCCGCCGCCCCCGCAGACCCCGCTGCGGACGGCCGTGCGGCGGATCAAGATCTGGACGCCGCTGGTCGTCCTGCTGGTGATCGTCTTCGCGGTCGTGCAGAACGTCCGGCCACTGCCGACGCCCACCCTGGTGCTGACCGCCGAGGACAGCTACACCTTCGAGGGCGGCAAGCCGGACATCCCGTGGCCGGACAGCGGACAGGCCGCGCTGGACGTCGAGGGCGTCGGCACCTTCGGCTCCTCCGGTGAGCAGAAGCCGGTGCCGATCGCGAGTGTCGCCAAGGTCATGACCGCGTACGTGATCCTGCGCGACCACCCGCTGAAGAGCGGCGCCGAGGGGCCGAAGATCCCGGTCGACGCGCTCGCCGAGGAGCAGTCCGACGCCGGGCAGGAGTCGACCGTCAACGTCACCGAGGGCGACGCGATCAGCGAGCGGGAGGCCATCGAGGCCATCCTCATCGCGTCCGCGAACAACGTGGCTCGGCTGCTCGCCCGTTGGGACGCGGGATCGGAGGAGGCGTTCGTCGAGAAGATGAACGAGGCCGCCGAGGACCTCGGGATGTCGGACACGACGTACACCGACCCCTCGGGTCTGGACGACACCACCGTGAGCACCGCCGTGGACCAGGTGAAGCTGGCCCGTGCCGCGATGCAGCAGCCCGCGTTCCGCGAGGTCGCCGCGATGATGGAGTACATCGACTACAAGGGCGAGAAGCACGGCAACTGGAACCGCCTGGTCGGGCGGGACGACGTGGTCGGCATCAAGACCGGCACCACCACCTCCGCGCTCGGCAACCTGTCCTTCGCGGCGAAGAAGGACGTCGACGGCGAGGTGCACCGGATCGTCGGCGCGGTGCTGCGCCAGCCCGAGGGCGGCGAGGACAACACCATTCTGTCGGGCGCCCTGGACGCCGGGCACAAGCTCATTCTGGCCGGTCAGGACGCGCTGCGGGCGGAGACCATCCTGAAGAAGGGCGCCGTCGTCGGGTACGCGGACGACGGTCTCGGCGGCCGCACCCCGGTCGTCGTCACGGAGGACGTGAAGGCCGTCGGCTGGGCGGGGCTGTCGGTGAAGCTGACGTTCGCCGGGACCGAGCTGCCGCACACGGCGGAGGCCGGGACGAAGGTCGGCACGCTCACCGTGGGCGACGGCAAGAACGGCGCCGTCAAGGTGCCGGTCGCGCTGCGGGAGGACCTCGTGGAGCCCGGCTTCACCGACAAGCTGACCCGCGTCGCCTGATCCGGCGGCCGGTCGCCGACGTCCGCACCCCGCGGACCGCCGCCCTCCCGGGCGATCGGTCCGCGGGGTGCGTGCTAGCGTCACGAAACGGACAGGAGACGGGCGAGGAACGGGACACGGGGAGTGCCTTCAGGTGGCGACAGCGGAGCCGACACGCGCCGACGACGCAGACCCGGGCCCGGGAGCCGGCCCGCGAATACCCGCATCCGGAGCGGAGTGGTCCGCCGAGACCGCCGACGCCCCCCCCGGAGACGGACGCACCCCCGAAGACGGACGCAGCCCCGAAGACGGACGCACCCCCGGAGACGGACGCGCACCGGGCGAGGACGCCTGACGGGAACACCCCCCAGGGCGGCCCTCAGGGGGACCCCCGGCGTGACTCCCAAGACGACCCCCCGGGCCGCGTCGGGGCCGCCGTCCTCGCCGTGCGGGCCCGCATGCTGCGCCACCCGGTGCTGTCGGTCACCGCGCTCGCCGGGCTGCTGCACGTCCTCTGGTTCTTCACCTTCGCGAACAGCGGCGGCGACCTCGCCGCTCAGGACGCGTGGGCCGAGTTCGTGGGCCGGCACCCCGACTCCGCGTACAACCTCGCCTGGTACGGCGGGATGCACCCGGTGTCGTACAGCATGGTGTCGCCGTACCTGATGTCGCTGCTCGGGGTGCGGACCACGATGATGATCGCGGGCACGGTGTCGGCGGGCCTGCTGACCCTGGTGCTCCTGCGCAGCTCGTCGGTGCGCAACCCCCTGTGGGCCGCGCTGGCGGGCGTGTTCGCGCTGCTGTGCAACGCCGCCTCGGGCCGGGTGACGTACGGGCTGGGCACGATGTTCGGGCTCGGCGCCGTCGCGGTCGTCTTCTGCTGGCCCCACCGGTGGCGGTACAAGCGCTGGGCGAAGGCGCTGTGCGCGGCCCCGCTGGCGGCGCTCGCGACCATGGCCTCACCGGTCGCCGGCCTGTTCGTGGGCCTGGTGGCGGTGGCGCTGTTCCTGCAGAAGCGCCGGCCGGGCGCGTGGGCGCTGGGTCTCGCGCCCAGCGCGGTGGTCGCGGTGTCGGCCTGGCTGTTCCCGTTCTCCGGCACGCAGCCGATGAGCTTCGGCTCGGTGGTGCTGCCGCTGCTCTACTCGGTGCTGGTGTACGTCCTGGTGCCGAAGGACTGGAGGACGGTCCGGATCACGGCCGCGGTGTACGGGCTCGGCGTGGTGCTGGTCTGGCTGATCAGCTCGCAGATCGGGTCGAACATGACCCGGCTGGCCATGCTGTTCGGCGGTGTGGTGCTGGTGGCGGCGCTGCCGTTCGCCGAGCCCCGGTCCCGCAGGTGGTACGCGCTGGTCGTCGCCGTGGTCGGCTTCACCTGCTGGATCGGCGTGAAGTCCGTGAACGACGTGGTGAACACGACGCCCGCCGCCTCCTGGGCGCGTGAGCTGGCGCCGCTGGTGAACGAGCTCCAGGAGGTCGGCGCCGAGCGGGGCCGGGTGGAGGTCGTCCCGGCCCGCTCGCACCGCGAGGCCTCCGCGCTCGCGCCGTACGTGAACCTGGCGCGCGGCTGGAACCGGCAGGCCGACATGGAGCGCAACCCGCTCTTCTACGACGACACCCTCAACGCGGCCAACTACCACGAGTGGCTGAAGCGCTGGGGCGTGCACTACGTGGTGCTGCCGAAGGACGAGCCGGACGGCGACGGCGGCCAGCGGGAGCGGGAGCTGGTGCAGGGCGGGCTGCCGTACCTGAAGCAGGTCTGGGGTGACGCCAACTGGCAGCTGTTCGAGGTGCAGGCGCCGACCCCGCTGGCGGAGCCGCACACGGTCGTGGAGCGCGCCGAGCAGGGCGAGTGGACGCTGCGCGTGGAGAAGCCGGGCCGGATCCTGATCCGGGTGCCGTACTCGCCGTGGCTGGGTCTGGTCGACGCCGAGGGCGAGGCGCTGGACCCGCCGCGGGAGACGGAGGAGTCCGAGAACCGCCCGGAGGGCGAGCCGAAGACGTACGAGAACGTCCACGGCTGCCTGATGGAGACGGAGGAGGACGCCAACGGCGACCGGTGGACGGTGCTGCTGGCGCCCGAGGCGGGGACGTACCGGCTGGCGGCCCCGTACAAGTGGGGCGAGCGGGGAACGCCCTGCCCCGACGAGCTGCGCTGACGCGCTCCGGCGGGAGGCGGCCCCGGGGGCGTCCCCCTAGGCGCCTCGCGGGTAGCGGGCGAGCCAGGCCGGGGAGGCGGCCGCGGGGGTGTGGAGGGCGGGGCCCTGGGTCATCTCCATGGCGAAGTCGTCGGCGAGTTCGAGGACCGTGGGACGGCCCTCCAGTTCGGCCAGCCAGGCCGGCGGGAGGGCCGTCTCGCCGTGCAGGGCGCCCAGCAGGCCGCCGGTCAGGGCGCCGGCCGCGGCACTGGGGCCGCTGTGGTTCACGGCGAGGCACAGACCGTGCCGTACGTCCTCCCCCACCAGCGCGCAGTACACGGCCGCGGCGAGCAGGCCCTCGGCGGTGGCGGCGCCGACCAGTTCCGTGACCCGCTCCGCGCCGGGCGCCCCCTGCCGCACGGCGCCCAGCGCGCGCTGGAGGGCGTCCGTCACCGGCTGGTGGCCGGGCCGGGCGGCCAGCAGGGCGAGGGTGCGCCGCACCGCCGCGTCCAGAGCGTCGCCCCGGGTCAGCGCGTGCACCAGCACCGCGTACGCGCCCGCCGTGAGGAAGGCGACCGGGTGGCCGTGGGTCTGCGCCGCGCACTCCACGGCGAGCTGCGCCACGAGCTGCGGGTCCCAGCCGGCCAGCAGCCCGAACGGCGCGGACCGCGCCGCCGCCTCGGGACCCGCCTCGCCGGGGTTCTTGGGCGCGTCCAGCGTGCCCATCGTGTGGTCCCCGAGCCCCATGAGCAGGGCGCGGGCCGGGTCGCGTCGGGCGTACAGCCACTCCTCCCGCGCCAGCCAGCCGTCCTCCTCGCGCCGCTCGTCCGGGCCCCAGTCGCGCTGGGTCGTGGCCCAGCGCAGATACGCCTGGTGCAGGTCGGTCGGCGGGTGCCAGGCGCCGGTGTCGCGCCGCACCTGGGCGCGGATCAGGCCGTCCACGGTGAAGAGGGTGAGCTGGGTGTGGTGGGTGACGGCGCCGCGCCGGCCGTAGGCGGGGGCGAGGTCGGTCAGGCCCGCCGCGCCGTGGGTCCGGCGGATGGTGTCGACGTCCAGCCGGTCCACGGGCGCGCCCAGTGCATCGCCGACGGCCGCCCCGAGCAGCGTGCCGCGCACCCGGCTGCGGAAGTCCTGCTGCTCACGGCGTCCCCACACGGGCCCGGCAGTACCAGCCACCCAGACCTCCCCGGGACCGTCCGTACGTGCGACGCCCAGCACTGTAATCGAACGGGGGCGGCCGGCTCAGAGGCCGGATCGCTGTGCGGAGTGTGACCCGAGCGGCCGGAAGTGGCCGGTTTTCACCCGTCGCGGTCCCGTACGACCGCATCGCGCCGCTCGCGCGCCCAGGCGTAGGACGGATTCAGCTCCAGGGCGCGGTCCAGGTCGGCGAGGGCCCGGTCGCGGTGGCCCAGGCGGTGGTGGGCCACGCCCCGGCTCGCGTACGCCGACGCGTATCCGGGGTCGAGGGCGAGGGCCCGGTCGTAGGCGTCCAGGGCGTCGCGGTAGCGGTTGGCGGCGCGGAGCGCGTCCCCGCGCTCGCAGTGCGCCCACGCGGAGCCCGGATCCACGGCGACGGCGCGGTCGAGGGCGGCCAGGCGGCCGTCCATGTCGCCCAGTTCCCGGGCCACCCGAGCGCGGCGGACGAGCGCCCAGGCGTAGTCCGGTCTCAGGGCGAGGGCGTGGCCGAGCGCGGTGCGGGCCTCCTCCGGGTGTCCGAGGGCGAGGCGGGCCGCTCCGAGGGAGGCCCAGGCGTAGGCGTCGGCGGGGTCGAGGGCGGCGGCCCGCTCCAGGTCGGCGGCGGCCTCCGCGTGGCGTCCGACGACGCGCAGGCACTCGCCGCGCAGGGCGAGGGTACGGGCGTCGTCGGCGGCGAGGGCGGCGGTCTCCGCCTCGTGGCGGCGCTCGCGGTGGGCGGCGAGCATCCGCTCCAGGTCCTTGAACCGGTGTCCCTGTGCGGCGAACTGACGGCACACGGCTTCCAGCACCTCGGGGACGGAGCCGGAGGTCTCGTTGACGTACGCCGTCAACGCGCCTCGTTCACGTGCGAGATGCTCGAACTCCTTGACCAGGCGAGTCTTTCCGACGCCCGCGGTGCCGTGCACATGGAACAGGAAGCGGTGCCGTCCGTCCTCGGGTGTGGTGTCGAAGTTACCCCGGAACAGCTCCCGTTCGGCACTGCGCGCGACGAGCCCGGCCCGCGTCCGCCGCCGCACCCGCTCCTGGAGCGAAATCCGCCCGCGCGCCATGCGTACGTCCCTTCCCCCGCGTCACGACGGCCTCATTCTTTCGCACCTCGGGCCGGTCCGGCAGGGCGACGACAGACGACTGATCGCTCTGAGTGACCGCTCCCCTTGACTTCGGAATACGTTCCGAAGTCCGGTCGGGGCGTGTCCACACCAACGGTCGCCTTCTCCGGACTCCCGAAGAACTCAAAACGTGTCGCCGAGACCCCGACCGGGTCCAACGCGTGCACGTCACGCGCCGGGACGGAGAGGACCTCCACCTCACGACAGCTCGCCACGACCGGCAGCGTGAGGAGACGGCGGACATCACCGCCCGGCTCCTCGGCGCCCTCGTCCGCAGCGACGCGGGCGAGCGGGCCGTACTGCGCGCACTTCCCTCGGTCTTCCCCTGGTACGCCACCTGCCGGCGGAGGAGGCGAAGGAGTTCGTGGCGGACCTCATCGACGCCACGAACGACGCTGCGCACCCGGACGTCCACGGCAACCTGCACCGTCTGGTCACCGAATGGCGCGCGACCGCCCGCATCCTGGCGCACCCCGAACTCACGGCGAAGCTCACGCGGCGGCCGCCGGACGAGGACCACGGCGAGGTGACGGCGCCGTGAGCCCCGAGCGCGGCGACGACGTCGCGCCCCCGCCGGTGGACGGCGAACGGCGTCCGCGCTTCGCGGCGAACGAGGCCGCGAAGGGGTGGGGCGAACTCGGCGCGGGGGCGCCGGGCACCACGCGCCGCTGCATCGAGGCCCTGCGCAGGGATCCGACGTCCCGCCCGGACCCGGACCGTCAGCACCGCCTGCGGGGCCGGCCCACCACGGGGAACCTCGGCGGCCGGGACCGTCCGCAGGGGGAGTACGAGGTCACGGCGGGCGGCCGGGTGCGCTGCCTCGCCGACGAGGCGCGACGCACGGTGTGCTTCGTCCACGCGTCGCCGCGGCACCCGAAGGACACCGGGTGGCCGGGACGGCCGGCTAGTCCACCACGTGCACCGTGGTGCCCGCCGTGCCGAAGGTCCACAGGGCCTTGCCGTCCTGTTTGGCGACGCGGATGCCGCCGGTCCGGGTGCCGGGGTCGGCGGGCGGGGGTGAGGAGCCGTCGACCGCGTTGGAGAAGGCGACGAAGACGCCGGACTTCTGGGCGAAGTACATGATGTGCTCCACCGGCACGCCGTCGCTGCCGGTGGTGGCCTCGTTGCGGGTGCCGATCGTGTAGGAGCCGGGGTCCGGGGAGACCGTGCCGGGCCACACCGGGAAGGAGCGGCGGGCGGCGTCGCTGGCGTCGACGAGCCAGACGCGCTTCTGGCCGAGGGAGTAGACGATCCGGCGGCCGGTGCCGGAGTCGGCGGGCACGCCCGGTGCGCGGGTCTCCTCCGGCGGGGCGGTGGACGGCTTGGGGTCCGCCGTCGCCGCGGCCTTCGGCGGAGTGGTGGCGGCGACGGGCTTGGTGCCCTGGTCCGCCTGGACGCCCAGGACCGCCACCGCGGCTATCGCCCCCGTGGTCAGCCCGGTCACCCAGGCCCACGAGGGAAGTCGGGCAGACACCGGTACGCACTCCTCAGCTACCGACAGCGGGTCGGATCATCCTACTGCGAGCGGGGGCCGGGTCCGGGTCTCAGTCGAGCACGGGCAGCAGCTCCGGCAGATGCCCGTCCGACGCCTCCGCCGCGCGGCGGCGCTCCTCGGGCACCTCGCCGTACAGGGTCGTGCGCGGTTTCGCCGGGCGGCCGGCCGCCTCCGCGACCGCGATCAGGTCCTTGACCGACTTGTAGGAGCCGTAGGAGGAGCCCGCCATGCGGGAGATGGTCTCCTCCATCAGCGTCCCGCCGAGGTCGTTCGCGCCGGAGCGCAGCATCTCCGCCGCACCCTCCGCGCCCAGCTTGACCCAGCTCGTCTGGATGTTGGGGATCCACGGGTGGAGCAGGAGGCGGGCCATCGCCGTCACCGCGCGGTTGTCGCGGACCGTCGGGCCGGGGCGGGCGATGCCGGCCAGGTAGACGGGGGCGTTGGTGTGCACGAAGGGCAGCGTCACGAACTCGGTGAAGCCGCCGGTCCGCTGCTGGATCCCGGCCAGGGTGCGCAGGTGGCCGAGCCAGTGGCGGGGCTGGTCGACGTGGCCGTACATCATCGTGGAGCTCGACCGGATGCCCAGGTCGTGCGCCGTCTCGACGACCTCGATCCACGTCGCCGCCGGCAGCTTGCCCTTGGTGAGGATCCAGCGGACCTCGTCGTCGAGGATCTCCGCCGCCGTGCCCGGGATGGTGTCCAGCCCGGCCTCCTTCGCCGCCGTCAGCCACTCGCGGATCGACAGGCCGGTGCGGGTCGCGCCGTTCACCACCTCCATCGGGGAGAAGGCGTGCACGTGCATGCCGGGGACGCGCTCCTTCACGGCCCGCGCGATGTCGAAGTAGGCGGTGCCGGGCAGGTCGGGATGGATGCCGCCCTGCATGCACACCTCCACCGCGCCGACGTCCCACGCCTGTTGGGCGCGGTCGGCCACCTGGTCCAGCGACAGCGTGTACGCGTCGGCGTCGGTGCGGCGCTGGGCGAAGGCGCAGAAGCGGCAGCCGGTGTAGCAGACGTTGGTGAAGTTGATGTTGCGGGTGACGATGTACGTCACGTCGTCGCCGACCGCCGACCTGCGCACGTCGTCCGCGATCCGGCACAGGGCGTCCAGCGCGGGCCCGTCGGCGTGCAGCAGGGCCAGCGCCTCGGCGTCCGTGAGCTTCGTCGGGTCGTCGGCGGCCGTGCGCAGCGCCTCGCGCACGTCGGTGTCGATCCGCTCCGGGACCATGCCGGGGGCGGCGGCCTCGCGCAGGGCGTCCCAGTCGCCGTACACCTCGTCGAAGTCGGCGCGGCGGTCGCCCGTGCGCCCCTCGGTGTCGACGGTGCGGTGCAGGTCGGTGCGGCCGGACGCGGTGAACGCCTCGTCCGGCTCCTGCCACGGCAGCCCCCGGGGCAGGGCGTCCGGGCGGGCGAGTCCCGTCTCCGGATCGGCGAGCGCGGCGACGTGCGGGCGCAGCCGCGGGTCCAGCCAGGGCTCGCCGCGCCGCACGAACTCCGGGTAGACGCAGAGGCGTTCGCGCAGCTCGAAGCCGGCCGCGCGGGACTGTTCGGCCAGTTCCTCGATCTGCGGCCAGGGGCGCTCGGGGTTGACGTGGTCGATGGTGAGCGGGGAGATTCCGCCCCAGTCGTCGATGCCGGCGGCGATCAGCCGCCCGTACTCGGTGTCGACCAGGTTCGGCGGGGCCTGGAGGCAGGCGGTGGGGCCGAGGACGAGGCGGGCGACGGCGACCGCGGCGACCAGTTCGTCCAGTTCCGCGTCCGGCATGCCGCGCATCGCGGTGTCCGGCTTGGCGCGGAAGTTCTGGATGATCAGTTCCTGGATGCCGTGGTGGGCGCGGGCGACCTTGCGCAGCGCGAACAGCGACTCGGCGCGCTCCTCGTAGGTCTCGCCGATGCCGATGAGGATGCCGGAGGTGAAGGGCACGGAGGAGCGGCCGGCGTCCTCCAGGACCCGCAGCCGCACGGCCGGTTCCTTGTCCGGGGAGCCGTGGTGGGGGCCGCCGGGCTCGGACCACAGGCGGGTCGCGGTGGTCTCCAGCATCATGCCCATGGAGGGGGCGACCGGCTTGAGGCGCTGGAAGTCGGTCCAGGACAGCACGCCCGGGTTGAGGTGCGGGAGGAGGCCGGTCTCCTCCAGGATGCGGATCGAGATGGCGCGGACGTAAGCGATCGTGTCGTCGTAGCCGTGCGCGTCGAGCCATTCGCGGGCCTCGGGCCAGCGGTCCTCGGGCTTGTCGCCGAGGGTGATGAGGGCTTCCTTGCAGCCGAGCGCGGCGCCCTTGCGGGCGATGTCCAGCACCTCGTCCGGCGACATGAACATCCCGTGCCCGGCCCGGCGCAGCTTGCCGGGCACGGTGACGAACGTGCAGTAGTGGCACTTGTCCCGGCACAGCCGCGTCAGCGGGACGAAGACGCTCCGGGAGTACGTGATGACGCCGGGCCGTCCCGCCGCCTCCAGGCCCGCGTCGCGGACCCGGGCGGCCGAGGCGGAGAGGTCTTCCAGGTGGTCGCCGCGGGCCTGGAGCAGGACCGCGGCCTCGGAGACGTCCAGGGAGACGCCGTCGCGGGCGCGCCTGAGCGCGCGGCGCAGGGAGTTCTCGGTCGGGCCGCCGGTTCCGGTGGTCGCGGAAGTCGTCATGCTGTGAGCATACGTTCGGCGTGGTTAGGACCCCTGCCCGTCCAGGAACGGCTGGAGGGCGTCCAGCGCGCCCAGCACCTCCGTCTCCCCCGCCGCCGGCAGCTGCGCCACGACCTCCTCCACGCCCAGCTCCGCGAAGTGCTCCAGCTTCCCCGCGCTGGGCCGGACCGCGTACGGCACGACCTGGAGGGCGGCCGGGTCGCGGCCGGCGTCGGCCCAGGCGGCGCGCAGCGCCGGCAGCGCCCGGGTCAGGCCGCGCCCGCCGATCGGCAGCCAGCCGTCGGCGTACGCGCAGACGTCGGCGAACAGCTTCGGGCCCGCCGCCCCGCCGAGAAGCGTGCGCGGGCCGGTCACCGGTCCGCGCGGCTTCCGCACCGGCTTGGGGTACGCGACGCTCGCCCGGACGCTGCCGAACTCACCCTGGTAGGCGGTCGGTTCGTCGGCCCACAGGGCGCGCATCAGGCCGATCCGGTCCCGGACCAGCGCCCGCCGGGTGCGCCACTCCACCCCGTGGTCGGCGGCCTCCTCCACGTTCCACCCGAAGCCGACGCCCAGCGTGAACCGGCCTCCGGAGAGGTGGTCCAGGGTCGCGATCTGCTTGGCCAGGTCGATCGGGTCGTGCTGCGCGGCGAGCGTGATGCCGGTGCCGAGCCCGAGCCGCTCGGTGACGGCCGCGGCCTGTCCGAGCGCGACGAAGGGGTCGAGGGTGCGGCCGTACTCGCGGGGCAGTTCGCCGCCCGCCGGGTAGGGGCTGGTGCGCTCGACGGGGATGTGCGTGTGCTCGGGCAGGTACAGCCCGGCGAAGCCCCGCCGTTCCAGCTCCCGGGCCAGCCGGACCGGGGTGATCGTCTCGTCGGTGAGGAAGATCGTGACGGCGATGCGCATGGACGGCCTTTCGTACGCGGGACGACGTCCCATGCATACCCGCCCGCCCCCCTCCTGTCCATACCGACCGGTCGGCATTCATCCCGCCGCTCCCCCGCCACCCGCCCCGAAATCCGTCGATTCCCTTCCCTTCCACGGCAGTTCACTGCTCAATACGAAGGTTGCACCGCACCATCCCTGCATCACCCAGCCCTGTCCTCACCGACACCCGGGAGCAGCAGCATGTGCGAGGAGCACCAGACCGGCATCGGGCGGCGCACCGTCTTCCTGACGGGCGCCGCCGCCGCGCTTACGTCGGGGAGCGTGAGCTTCGCCTCCGCGGCCGAGGGCGGCCGCACCCGGACCAGGACGGTGCGCGGCACCCTGGAGCCCGGCGCACCCGACTTCGTGTACGTCCCCGTCGAAGTGCCGCACGGCGTGAGGGAGATCAAGGTCGCCTACGCCTACGACCGACCCCAGGTCCCGGCCGGCACCGCGGGCAACGCCCTGGACATCGGCGTCTTCGACGAGCGCGGCACCGGACTCGGCGGCGAGGGCTTCCGGGGCTGGTCCGGCGGTGCCCGCACCGAGTTCTTCCTGCGCGCCGACGACGCCACCCCCGGCTACCTCCCCGGCCCGGTCCGCGCGGGCACCTGGCACATCGCGCTGGGTCCGTACACGATCGCCCCGCAGGGCCTGTCGTACGAGATCACCGTGACGCTGACGTTCGGCGAGCCCGGCCGGACGTCCCGGCCGGTGTACCCGCCGGAGCGGGCGAGGGGACGGGGGCGGGCCTGGTACCGGGGCGACTGCCACCTGCACTCCTGGCACTCCGACGGCCGCCGCACCCCCGGGGAGATCGCCGCGCTCGCCCGCGCGGCCGGGCTGGACTTCGTCAACTCCAGCGAGCACAACACCCATTCCGCGCACGCCCACTGGGCGGAGGCGGCCGGCGACGACCTGCTGGTGCTGCTCGGCGAGGAGGTCACCACCCGCAACGGGCACGTGGTGGCGCTCGGCACCGACCCCGGCACCTTCGTCGACTGGCGCTACCGGGCCCGCGACAACCGCTTCGGACGGTTCGCCCGGCAGATCCGCCGCGCGGGCGGCCTGGTCGTGCCCGCCCATCCGCACGCCACCTGCATCGGGTGCAACTGGAAGTTCGGCTTCGGCGAGGCGGACGCGGTCGAGGTGTGGAACGGCCCCTGGACGCCCGACGACGAGGTGGCGCTGGCCGACTGGGACAGCATGCTGGTCACGTCCGTGCGGGACGGCCGTGACTGGATTCCGGCCATGGGCAGCAGCGACGCCCACCGCGACCCGGACGTGGTCGGCCTGCCGCAGACCGTCGTCCTCGCCGACGACCTCAGCCGCCGCGCGATCCAGGACGGCATCCGCGCCGGCCGCTGCTACGTCGCCGAGTCCGCGCGGGTCTCCCTGGCCTTCTCCGCGTCCGGCCCGCGCGGCGAACACGCCGGGATCGGTGAGCGGCTGCGGGTCCCGGACGACGCCCCGGTGACCGTCCGCCTCGAGGTCACCGGCGCCCCCGGCCGCACCGTCCGGCTCGTCACCGACCAGGGCGTGCTGCACACCTCCGCGCCGCTGCCGGCGAGCGGGAAGGGCGTCGTCGAGTGGCGGACCACGCCGTCGTACGCCGCGTACGTGCGCGCGGAGGTGCGGCACGGGGCCCCGGCCGGGCCGCTGCCCGGAAGCTTGGCCGCTTTCACCAACCCCGTCTTCCTCGGCCGCCGGTAGGCTCGGCGCCACGATGACTTCTCGCGCCGAACGCAAGTACCGCGTCGCCACGGCCTTCCAGCGCCGCGTGGGGAACCCGCTGCTGCGCCGGATGCCGTTCCAGACCCTGCTGGAGACCACCGGCCGCGTCTCCGGCCTGCCCCGCACCACGCCGGTGGGCGGGCGCCGGGTCGGCGACGCCTTCTGGCTGGTGTCGGAGTTCGGCGAACGCTCGCAGTACGTGCGGAACATCAAGGCGGACCCCCGGGTGCGGGTGCGCGTCCGGGGCCGCTGGCACACGGGCACCGCCCGTCTGCTGCCCGAGGACGACCCCGTCGCCCGGCTGCGCACCCTCCCCCGCTTCAACAGCGCCGCCGTGCGGGTGATCGGGGCGGATCTGCTCACGGTCCGGGTGGATCTGGACGGGTGAGGTCGCACACGTGGGGAGTCCGTGGCGGCCCTCCGGTCCCCGTGTGATCGGCGTCTCGCACGGCTGACTCCTGCGTCAGGAGAAGGCAAACTGG
Organism: Streptomyces sp. DSM 120436; assembly: GCF_055778765.1. NCBI lineage: Bacteria > Bacillati > Actinomycetota > Actinomycetes > Kitasatosporales > Streptomycetaceae > Streptomyces > Streptomyces sp. DSM 120436. Next base: position 878,106 of record NZ_JBSKBS010000001.1, read on the forward strand.
CGTAGTTGCTCGGAATGCATAGGGGGACTGCATGGACGGTGTGCCGCGGGGACCCGAGCAGCGGGGTCCCGGCTCCCCGACGGAGCCGGTGGCGCTGCGGTTCGGTGTGCTGGGTCCGGTGCGCGCCTGGCGTGACGGCCTACCGGTCGCCACCGGCAGTCCACAGCAACGCGCCCTGCTGGCCGCCCTGTTGCTGCGCGAGGGCCGCACCGCCACGGCCGCCGAGCTGATCGACGCCCTGTGGGGCGGGGAACCGCCCTCCCAGGCGCTCGCCGCGGTGCGCACGTACGCGTCCCGGCTGCGGAAGGTGCTGGACCCCGGCGTCCTGGTCAGCGAGTCCGGCGGCTACGCCGTGCGCGGGCTCGGCGAGGGCGCGCTGGACCTCGCGGCCGCCCAGGAGCTGGCCGCGGAGGCGGAGAAGGCCCGCAACACCGGCGACCTGTGCCGCGCCCGCGACCTGCTCAGCCAGGCGCTGGCGCTGTGGGACGGCGAGTCGCTGGCCGGGGTGCCCGGCCCGTACGCCGACGCGCAGCGCGTCCGCCTGGAGGAGTGGCGGCTGCAACTGCTGGAGACGCGGCTGGACATGGACCTGGAGCAGGGCTGCCACGCGGAGGCCGTCTCCGAGCTGACCGCGCTGACCGCCGCGCATCCGCTGCGGGAGCGGCTGCGCGAGCTGCTGATGCTGGCGCTGTACCGCAGCGGCCGCCAGGCGGAGGCGCTCGCCGTGTACGCCGACACCCGCCGGCTGCTCGCCGACGAGCTGGGCGTCGACCCGCGCCCGGACCTGAGCGAGCTGCAGCAGCGCATCCTGGAGGCCGACCCGGCCCTCGTGGAACCGCCCGCCCGGCTGCCCCACCCGGACCCCGCGCCGGTGCGCCCGGCACAGCTCCCGGCGACCGTGCCGGACTTCACCGGCCGTGCGGCCTTCGTACGGGAGCTGGGCGATGTCCTGGCGTCGGCCTCCGGCGACGAGGCGCGGGTGATGGCGGTGTCCGCCGTCGCCGGCATCGGCGGCGTCGGCAAGACCACCCTCGCCGTGCACGTGGCGCACGCCGCCCGCGACGCCTTCCCCGACGGCCAGCTCTACGTCGACCTCCAGGGCGCCGGAGCGCGCGCCGCGGAGCCGGAGACGGTTCTCGGCTCCTTCCTGCGCGCCCTCGGCACGGCCGACTCGGCGATCCCTGACTCCCTGGAGGAGCGGGCGGCGCTGTACCGCTCGGTGCTGGACGGCCGCCGGGTGCTGGTGCTGCTGGACAACGCGCGCGACGCGGCGCAGGTACGGCCGCTGCTGCCGGGCACGGCGGGCTGCGCGGCCCTGGTGACGTCCCGCGTGCGGATGGTGGACCTGGCCGGGGCACATCTGGTCGACCTGGACGTGATGGCGCCGGAGGAGGCGCTGGCGCTCTTCACGAAGATCGTCGGTGAGGAGCGGGTGCGCTCCGAGCGGGAGGCCGCCCTGGACGTGGTGGCCGCCTGCGGCTTCCTGCCGCTGGCCATCCGCATCGCCGCCTCCCGGCTGGCCGCCCGCCGCACCTGGACGGTCCCCTTCCTGGCGGCGAAGCTCGCCGACGAACGCCGTCGGCTGGACGAGCTCCAGGCGGGCGACCTGGCGGTCGCGGCCACCTTCGAACTGGGCTACGGCGCGCTGGAGGCGGCGCAGGCGCGTGCGTTCCGGCTCCTGGGCCTGGCCGACGGCCCCGACATCTCGCTGGCCGCCGCGGCCGCCCTGCTGGACCTGCCGACGGCTGAGACGGAGGACCTGCTGGAGTCCCTCGTCGACACGTCCCTCCTGGAGTCCGCGGGCCCCGGCCGCTACCGCTTCCACGATCTGCTGCGGCTCTACGCGCGTGCATGCGCCGAACGCGACGAACAGCCGCCCGCCGAGCGGGAGGCCGCCCGGTCGCGGCTGCTGGACTACTACCTGGCGACGGCGGTGCGGGTGTACGGCATCGAGCGGCCGGGCGACCGGACCGTGGCGCACCTGGAGAAGGGCCGTGCCGCGGGCGAGGAGTTCAGCGGCGCGGCGAAGGCGCTGGACTGGCTGCACAGCGAGGCCGGGCCGCTGCTGGCGTGCGTGCAGCAGTCGCTGGGCGCGTCCATGGTGCGCCGGGCCGTGGACCTGCTGGTCGCGGCCATCGACCTCGCGGAGTCCGGGGTGGACTCCCGCCAGTACCGCAAGACCGCGCGGGCCGCGTGCGAGGCGGCGGCCGCCCTCGGGGACGCGCGCGCCGAGGTGCGGGCCCGGGTCACCGTCGCCCAGGTGTTCAGCCAGGCGGGCCGGTTCGAGGCCGCCGACGAGGAGGCGAGGCGCGCGGACGCGCTGCTGCGGGACGCGGACGACCCGTGGGCGAACGGCACCGCCCCGAACCAGCTCGGCATCATCGCCCTGTGCACCGCGCGGTACGCGGAGGCCGAAGGCTGCTTCCTGCGCGCGATCGACGCCTTCCGCGCCGACGGCAACCGGCCCGGCGAGGCCAGCGCCGTCTGCAACCTTTCCCGCACCCTCGCCTCGATGGGCCGCAGCGGCGAGGCCGTCGAACTCGCCCAGCGGGGCGTCGAGATCTACGACGAGCTGGGGATGTCCATGCGGCTGGCGAACGCCCGCTACGCCTCCGGCATCGTGCTCAGCCAGGCGGGACGGTCCTCGGAGGCGCTCGCCCAGCTCGACGAGGCGCTGTGCATCTTCGCGGAGAACCGGCAGTCGCTGTGGGAGGGCACCACCCACTACCGCATCGCCGAGGTGCACCTGCGGGCCGGCCGCCCGGCGCGGGCCGCCCGCCACGCCGAACAGGCCCTGGCGACGGGCTGCATCGGCGGCGACTGGATGCGGGCCAACGCCCTCACCGTGCTCGGCCGGGCGCTGGACACCCTCGGCCAGGGCGACCGGGCGCGCGCCTGCTGGCGCGAGGCGCTGACCCTGTACGAGGAGACGGGCTCCGCCGAGGCCGTCCAGGTGCGCCACCTGCTCGCCCGGCTGTCGGCGGCCTGACGGCGGCCCCCGCGGCGGCGTTCATCGAACGTTTATGGCGGGCTGCCACCCTCATGGGACGGATGCGTCGCGTCGGGGGGCAGGCGGATCCGAGGGGCTCATCTCCACGGTGGGACCCGCTGGAACGGCCGCTCGGCGGCTTCGGGGGAGCCGCCGAGCGTGCCGTTCGACCGCACGGCCCAGTCCACCTGTTGGGGGTAGCACACGTCATGAGCGACGCCACGAACGAGCCGGAGTTCACCACGCAGGACCAGCACGCGCCGGCCCCGCCGGGCAAGGACGGCCCTGAGGTCACCACGCTGGACCAGCACGCGCCCGCCCCGCCGAGCATCGGCGAGGTCACCACGCTGGACCAGCACGCGCCGGCCCCGCCCGCCCTGGACCGGGACGGCCGGTAGGTCTCCGCACGGGGACCGGCCCCGGCGGCGCGGAGGGGCAGCCGCCGCGGCCGGGACGTGCAGAGGGTCCGGTCGCGGTGTCGTACGACACCGCGACCGGACCCTTTCGTGTCGTCGCCCCCGGGCGCCCGGGTCAGGACGCCGGGGCGGAGGGGTCCAGGTCGCACGCGTCGATCAGCGGGACGCTCTCCGCGTCGTCCACCGGGACCCTGGCCGGCGTGGTCCCGCCCGCCGGGACGGCGACCTCCTCGGTCCGGCTGACGAGTTCGTCGCCGGCGGTGTCCTTGAAGACGACCGTGACCGAGAAGGTGCCGTCCACCGTGTCGGTGTTGGTGACCTCGACGGTGGCGTAGGGCGTCTCCTCGGACGCGCAGCCGACCAGCCTCACCGTGGCGTCCTCCGGGGACGCCGACGCCTCCGGGCTGCCGGACCCGCCGCTGCTGCCGTAGTCGTCGTAGCCGCCGCCGTTGTAGTCGTCGTCATCGTCGTCGTCGCGGTGCGAGCCGCCGCCCGAGCCCGACGCGTCGTGGTTCTGGCTGGAACTGCTGCAGCCGCCGCCCCCGCCGTCGCCGTCCCCGCTGCCGCCTCCGTGCCCGCGGCCGGTGGAGAAACCGGTGAGGGCGAGGACGACGAGCGCCGAGACGGCGGTGAGCTTGAGTGTCTTCCCCCGAGAAGTCATGCCTCTCAGGCTAGCGATCTCCGTGTCACGGGCATGTCACCGCCTGGCGACCGTCCCGCACGCGGTGCGGCGTCGGCCCCGAGGGCGGCGGACACCGCCGCTCCCCGCCGCGGCGGCCGCCGTCCGGGCCCCTTCCGCGCAGCCGGCGCGACGGCCGTCCCGCGGTGACGCGGGGGACGGCACGGCTCACGCGGTCCGTGCCGTGCCCGTCCCCTTCTCCGCGTCCAGCGCGTACACACAGCGGTCCTTGCTGCACGCGTACACCACGCCGTCCCGCACCACCGGCGAGCCGGTGATCTCCCCGCCGGTGGCGAGCTTCCAGCGCAGGCGCCCGTCGTCGGCCTTCAGCGTGTACAGCAGGTGGTCGCTGGAGCCGAAGTGGATGCGGCCCTCGGCGACCGCGGGGGAGCCGACGATCTCGCCGCCGGACTGGAAGCGCCACTTGGGCGTGCCGGTGACCGCGTCCAGCGTGTAGAGGCCCTTGCCGCTGCCCACGTGGACGTGGCCGGCGGCGACCAGCACCGGCTCGACCGAGGAGCGGGCCTCGGTGGCGATGCGCCAGCGGTCGCGGCCGTCGGTGGCGTCCAGGGCGTAGACCGTGCCGAGGTAGTCGGCGAGGTACACCCCGCCGCCGGTGACCGCGGGGCCGGGCACGAAGGCGGGCGGGCACAGGAAGACCGCCGGGGCCTCGAAGTGCCAGCGGACGTGCCCGGAGGCCGCCTCCAGGGCGACCACCCGGGTGCCGGCGCAGACGTAGACGTAGCCGTCGGGCGCGGAGGTGAGGCGGACCGGGACGCCGCCGCAGGAGGCCGCGTCGCCGATCGGGTACGCCCAGCGCTCCTCGCCGGTGCGGGCGTCCAGGGCGCGCAGCCGGGCGTCCTGCCAGACGTAGGCGGTGCCGTCGAGGAGGGCGGGTCCCGCCTCCGGGGACTCGAAGTCGGTCTGGCAGCCGGTCACCTCCCACAGCTTCTGCCCGGTGGACGCCTCCCAGCCCTGTACGCCGCCGCCGCGGGTGCCGGTGAGGACGGTGCCGCGGTCGGCCTTGAGGGAGTACACCCAGGCGTCCGTGTTCAGCCGCCACAGGTCGCCGCCCCCGCGGGCGTCGAGCGCGTAGAGGGTGGGGCCGTCGGAGGCGTGGACGCGGCCGTCGGCGACCGCCATCGACCAGGCGACGTCCCGCGTCTTGAAGCGGCGCCGGCCGGTGGCCACGTCCAGGGCGTGCACCTCGAAGGAGGTGACGTACACCAGGTCGCCGGCCACGGCGGGCGTGCCCCACACGTCGTTGGACATGCGGAACCGCCACGGACGCCAGCCGCCGGGCTGCTCCGGCGGGGCGGCGGGCGCCGGGGGCGCGGGCGCGGCGGCGGGCTCGGCGCCGTTGACGTCGGGGCGGGACTTCGTCCAGGTCGCGGCCAGGGCGGCGGTGGGCGGGGGCGCCTGCACGGCGGCCGTGCGCGTGTCGGCGACGCGCGGGCCGGGGCCGATGGGCACCGCGGCGCCCGCCAGCCGGACGGGCCCGGTGCCGGGCGCGCCCACGGGGGCCGGCCGCGGCGGGGGCGGCGGCACGACCGGGTCGTGCGGCGGCGGGGGCGGCACGGGGGGACGCGCGCCGGCGCCGCCCCCGCTGCGACCGCCGCTCTGCGGCGGCTTGGCGGGCCGGCCGCCGCGGCGCGCCTCGATCAGGCTGACCGCCCGCTCGGGCAGCCACGCCGACGCCGTGCCGCTGTCGTCGGAGCCGGAGCCGAACAGGTGCGGGGCGAGCTGCGCCTGGAGGTCGGCGGGGTTGGGCCGGGCCGTGGGGTCCGTCTGCATGCACGACTCGATGAGCGGCCGCAGCTCGTCCGGCAGGCCCTCGAGGTCCGGGCCCTCGCGCAGCAGCATGAAGACCGTCTCGACGGGGTTGGCGCCGTGGAACGGGGGGTGTCCGGTGGCGGCGAAGACCAGCATGGAGCCGAGGGAGAAGACGTCGCTCGCGCCGGTGACGCTGCGGGAGTCCTTGGCCTGCTCCGGGGACATGTAGGCGGGGGTGCCGACGGCGACGTTGGTCATCGTGAGCCGGGTGTTGGACACACCGGAGGCGATGCCGAAGTCGATCACGCGGGGGCCGTCCTCGACGACCAGCACGTTGGAGGGCTTGAGGTCGCGGTGGACCAGGCCCGCGCCGTGGATCGACTGGAGCGCCTCGGCGACGCCCGCGGCGAGCCAGCGCACGGCCTGCGCGGGCAGCGGCCCGCACTCGTTCACTATCTCCTCGAGCGAGGGGGCGGGGACGTACGCGGTGGCCAGCCACGGCACGGCGGCGCGCGGGTCGGCGTCCACGACGGCCGCCGTGTAGAAGCCGGAGACGGCGCGGGCCGCCTCCACCTCGCGCGTGAAGCGGACCCGGAAGAGCTGGTCCTCGGCCAGCTCGGTCCGGACCGTCTTGATCGCCACCCGCCGGCCGGACGCCGAGCGCGCGAGATAGACCAGCCCCATGCCGCCGGCTCCCAGCCGTCCCAGCACCTCGAACGGCCCGATACGCCGCGGATCGTGCTGCGTCAGCTGATCCACCACTTGCCTGCCACCTCCCCGTACGCGTCACGCCACCACCTGTGCGCGACCGTAGTGCAGCGTCTCACCACCGCACCGCCGTGGCGGCACGCACCCCGATTCTTCCTGTCCGGGCCCCCTGGTGCGAACCGGCCGACAAATCGGGTGTCCAGGTTGACATATGACGTGATCGGACGGCCGGACGGTGCACGGGAGACGGACCGCGACGGCGCACCGAGCGTACGGTCAGGGGCGCAGCAGCGCGAAGGACGCCCCCTGGTCGTCGGTGACGACGGCCGCCGTCCCGTACGAGGTCGCGAAGGGCGGCACCTGTGTCCGGCCGCCGAGCCGGGTCACCTTCTCCAGGGCGGGCTCCAGCTCCCGCACCGCGAAGTGGACGAGGAGGTGCGGCGGCATCTCGGGGGCGAAGACCTCGGAGACCGGCGCGCGTCCGAAGTCGGGGTCGGCGTCCGCGCCGAACAGGGCCTCGTGGAAGAGGCCGCCGTAGAAGGCGTTGGCCGTCTCCGTGTCCCGTGCGTAGAGCTGGACCCAGGCGAAGGCGCCCGGCTCGTGCCGGCGTCCGAAGCCGGCCGCGGTCCCGGACTCCCACAGCGAGAACACCGCGCCCTCGGGGTCGGTGACGAGCGCGGTGCGGCCGAGGTCGCCGAACGGCGCCGGGGGTGCGACCACCTGTCCGCCGGCCGCCCGGATCCGCGCGCAGAGCGCGTCGGCGTCCGGGGTGAAGAAGGACACCGTCCACACCGTCGGCAGCCGCCCGTCCGTCTTGTGCGCGAGGGAGGCGACGGGCTCCCCGTCCTTCAGCGCCCGGACCGTCCCGGTGGGCCGGCCCTCGAAGGTCCAGCCGAACAGCTCACCGTAGAACCGCTTGCCCGCCTCCAGATCGGGCAGTTGCGCGTCCACCCAGCACGGGGTGCCCTCCGTGTACTCCGATGCCCTGTTTTCGGCCATGCCGACAACGTAACCGTGCCGCCCGCACGTCGCCGACCAGGCACACCAGGGTCACGGAGTCCTCGCACCCCATTTGCAGTCGGCCGAATCGCGCTCCCTCACCCCGTCGGTAAGCTGACGGCATGACAGGACAAGTGCGTACCGTCGACGGCCGTGTGGCCGGCCGGCGCGGGCAGGAGACCCGGCAGAAGCTGCTCGACTGCCTCAGCGAGATGCTCAGCTCGTCCCCGTACCGGGATGTCAAGGTCATCGACGTCGCCCGCCGCGCAGGGACCTCGCCGGCCACCTTCTACCAGTACTTCCCGGACGTCGAGGGCGCCGTCCTGGAGCTCGCCGAGACCATGGCCGCGGAGAGCGGCTCCCTGGGCGAGCTGGTCGAGGGCCGCTCCTGGAGCGGGCGGGCCGGCTGGCAGACGGCGCAGGAACTGGTCGAGGGCTTCCTGGAGTTCTGGCGGCGCAACGACGCGATCCTGCGCGTGGTGGACCTGGGCGCCGCCGAAGGGGATAAACGTTTCTTCAAGATCCGTCTGAAGGTCCTCAGCGCGGTGGAGACCTCGCTCGCCGGGTCCGTCTCCGAGCTCCAGGCGAAGGGGCGGATCGACAAGGACGTCAGCCCCGGCGCGGTCGCCGGGTCCCTGGTCGCCATGCTGGCGGCCGTGGCCTCGCACCAGAAGGGTTTCTCCTCGCGGGGCGTCAAGCAGGCCGAGATCAAGCCGAACCTGGCGCTGCTGGTGCACCTGGGGGTCACCGGGCGCAAGCCCACCAAGTAGCCGCGCCCGCGGCCCGCTCCCCGCACGCGACCTCGCCGTTTCCTGTCATCCGGGCGGCGGTTCACTCCGGTGGACCGCCGCCTGTCGCGTCCCGCGGGCCGTCCGGTTCCGATGGTCGGGGCGCGACGCACGGAACACGTCCCCGCCCGGCCGGCGTTGCACCGCCCGGCCGCAGGCCGCCCGGGCGCACGCCCCGACCGCAGACGCCGCTGGAGGAACCGCCATGGCCCTGACCCGTGAAGAGCGCGAACAGTTCCTGTCCGAACCGCGCGTGGCCGCGTTCGCGGTGGACGCGGGCGAGGGCCGCGCCCCGCTGACCGTGCCGATCTGGTACCAGTACGCGCCCGGCGAGGACGTGTGGATCCTCACCGGCCTGCACTCCCGCAAGAACCGGCTGCTGAAGGCGGCGGGGCGCTTCTCCCTCCTGGTGGAGCGCGCCGAGCCGACCCTCCGCTACGTCTCCGTCGAGGGCCCGGTCGTCGACACCTCCCCCGCGACGGTCGAGAGACTGCGGGAGGTCTCCGCGCGCTACCTGCCGGCCGAGAAGGTCGAGGGGTACGTCGACTTCGCGTGGAAGAACCACGGCGAGCAGGTCGTCGTACGGATGCGTCCGGAACGGTGGGTGTCGTCCGACCTCGGGTCCGTCTGAGGCGGCCGCCGGGCCTCCGGGGACCGACAATCGCCCCATGGAACCCGACCTCCACGCACTGCTGCGGTCCCTGCGGGTGTGGGACCCGGCCGTCACCGACCTGCGTCCCTTCGATCCGGAGCAAGCCCCCGCCGAGCCGCTGCCGCTGTTCGCGCGGTGGCTGGCGCAGGCCGCGGCGGCCGGCCAGCCCGAGCCGCACACCATGTCCCTGGCGACGGCGGACGCGGCGGGCCTGCCGGACGTACGGATCGTGATGCTGCACGGCGCGGACGAGGACGGCTGGTCGTTCGCCACGCACGCGCACAGCCGCAAGGGCGGGCACCTCGCGGCCCGCCCGTACGCGGCCCTCGTCTTCTACTGGCCGGTCCTGGGCCGCCAGGTCCGGGTGCGGGGCCCCGTGTCGGTCGCCCCGCCCGAGGAGGCGCGGGCGGACCTGCGCGCCCGCTCCACCGGCGCCCTGGCCGCGGCCCTGACCGGCCGCCAGAGCGCGGTGCTCCCCTCCCCGGAGGAGCTCACCCGCGCCTCCGAAGCCGCCTGGGACCGGGCCCGCCGGGCCCCGGACACCCCGGCCCCCTCCTGGACCCTCTACCGCCTCGCCCCGGACGAGACGGAGTTCTTCCAGGGCGACCCCCACCGCCGCCACGTCCGCCTGCGGTATCGCCGCGGGGCGGAGGGCTGGGTCAGGGAACTGCTCTGGCCGTGAGCGGGGCGGGGGTCCCGGGACCGGGGCGGTCGGCCGCCCCGGTGCGCCGGCGCGCGGCCCGGCCGCCTCACGGACCCGGCGGAACCGCGTCCGTGGCGAGGCGGGCGTGGAGGTGGGCGTCCCGGTAGGCGTCGTGGCGGCCGGTGGCGAGCATCGCGCCGCGGAGTGTGCCCTCCGGGAGGAAGCCGCAGCGTTCCGCGACGCGGCAGGAGACCGTGTGGCCGACGGCGTGTTCCAGTTCCAGGCGGTGCAGGCCGCCTTCGGTCAGCGCCCACTCAGCGGCGAGCAGCAGCGCGCGGGTGGCCACGCCCCGGCCGCGCGCCTCGGGCAGCACCCAGTAGCCGACGCGGCCGCAGCGCAGCACCGGGCGGATCTCGGTGACGCCGATGTGGCCCAGCGCCGTACCGCTGTCCGCGTCGGCGACGTGGAAGGAGACGCCAGCGCCGGCCGCGGTCTGCGCGGCGCGGGCGCGCAGCGACTCACGGGCGCCGGCGAGGTCGGCGACCGGGCGGAGCGGGGTGTTCCAGCGCCGGAACTCCGGGTCGGTGATGCCGCGCAGCCAGGTCTCGGCGTCGGCGGCGGACTCCGGGTCCCAGGGACGCAGGGACAGGCCGTGGCCGTGGAGTCCGGACGGCGGGCGGAGCCGGGCGCGGGGGTGCGAAGGGACCATGAGGGCATTCAAACCCGCGATCGCGGTGAAATCATGTGATCATTCCGCAACCAATTCCGGTCTTGACCGAGACCCATCAAGCACCTGCCGGATTACGCTCGCGGTCATGGCCGACTCCACCACGTCCGCGCAGCCCACCGCGCCCCACCGGGCGGACCGCCCCGTCCACGTCATCGGCGGCGGCCCCGGCGGACTGTCCGTCGCGTACGCCCTGCGCGCCCGCGGGGTGCGGGCCGTCGTCCTGGAGCGCTCCGAGCGGGTCGGCGACTCCTGGCGCCGCCACTACGACCGGCTGCACCTGCACACCACCCGGCGGCGGTCGGCGCTGCCCGGCCTGCCGATGCCCCGCCGCTTCGGACGCTGGCCGTCCCGCGACGACGTGGTCCGCTACCTGGAGAAGTACGCCGAGCACCACCGGCTGGAGATCGTCACCGGTGTCGAGGTGTCCCGCGTCGAGCGCACCCCCGACGGCACCGGCTGGCTGCTGCGCGCCACCGGCGGACGCGAGCTGACCGGCGCGGCGGTCGTCGTCGCCACCGGCTTCAACCACACCCCGCGCGTCCCCGACTGGCCCGGCCGGGACACCTACGGCGGGGAGTTCCTGCACGCGTCGCAGTACCGCGACGCCGAGCCGTTCGCGGGACGGGACGTGCTGGTGGTGGGGGCCGGCAACACGGGCGCCGAGATCGCCGTGGACCTGGTGGAGGGCGGCGCCTCCCGGGTGCGGCTGGCGGTGCGCACCCCGCCGCACATCGTGCGCCGCTCGACCGCGGGCTGGCCCGCGCAGTACTCCGGGATCCTGGTGCGCCGGCTGCCGGTGGGCCTGGTCGACCGGATCAGCCGGCTCCAGGCGCGGATCGCGCTGCCGGACCTGTCCGGGCACGGCCTGCCCCGCCCGAAGGCCGGGCTCTACTCCCGCGTCCTGGAGGGCGCCATCCCGGTGCAGGACGTCGGTCTGGTCGACGCCGTGCGCAAGGGCAGGGTGGAGGTGGTCGCCGCCGTGCGGGGCTTCGAGGGCGACGAGGTGCTGCTGGCCGACGGCGAGCGCGTCGCCCCGGACGCGGTGATCGCGGCCACGGGCTACGCACGCGGTCTGGAGGGCCTGGTCGGCGGCCTCGGCGTGCTGGACGACCGGGGCAGGCCCGTGGTCCACGGCGCCCGCACCCCGGCCGGCGCCCCGGACCTGTACTTCACCGGCTTCACCAACCCGATCAGCGGCAACCTCAGGGAGATGGCCCTGGACGCCCGGCGCATAGCCCGGGAGATCGCCCGCAGCGGCAAGGCGTCCCGGCTGCCGGGCGCCTGACCCCACGGACGCACCGCCCCCGGACCGTGGGCGGTGCGGTTCAGTCCACCGCCTCCACGGCCACCGCGTCCGGACGGTCCGCCGGCCGCTCGCGGATCACCAGCGCCAGCAGCGCCGCCGCCGCGCACAGCGCCCCCGACCCGAGCCAGACCACGTCGTACGTGCCGAACGCGTCCCGCGCGAGACCGCCGACGAAGGCGACCACGGCCGCGCCCACCTGGTGGGACGCCAGGACCCAGCCGAACACGACGGGGCTGTCGTCGCCGTAGTGCTCCCGGCACAGCGCGAGCGTGGGCGGCACGGTGGCGACCCAGTCGAGGCCGTAGAAGACGATGAACAGCAGCATCGGCGGGTGCACCGAGGGCGCGAGCAGCAGGGGCAGGAAGAGCAGGGAGACGCCCCGCAGCGCGTAGTAGACGGCGAGCAGCCGGCGCGCGTCGAAGCGGTCGGTGAACCAGCCGGACGCCACCGTGCCGACCACGTCGAAGACGCCGATGACGGCCAGCAGGGACGCGGCGGTGGTGAGGGGCATGCCGTGGTCGTGCGAGGCGGGCACGAAGTGGGTCTGGATCAGCCCGTTGGTGGAGGCCCCGCAGATCGCGAACGTGCCGGCGAGCAGCCAGAACGGGCCCGTGCGGGCGGCCGAGGCGAGCACCGCCAGCGTGCGCCGGGCGGCTCCGGGCACGGGCGCTGGCCTGGGCACGAACTCCTTCGCCCCGTACGGTTTCTGGCCCACGTCGGCGGGGTGGTCGTGCAGCAGCAGCCAGACGAACGGCACCACCGCGAGCGCGGCGAGCGCCACCGTCACCGCCGCGGGCCGCCAGGAGTACCGGTCGACGATCCATGACAGCAGCGGCAGGAAGATCAGCTGCCCGGAGGCGGACGCGGCGGTGAGGATGCCGCTGACCAGGCCGCGCCGCTCGGTGAACCAGCGGTGGGTGACGGTGGCGGCGAAGGCCAGCGCCATGGAGCCGGAGCCGAGGCCCACCAGCAGGCCCCAGCAGAGCATCAGCTGCCAGACGGCGGTCATCCACACGGTGGTGCCGGACCCCACCGCGATCACGGTCAGGGCGACCGCGACGACCCGGCGGATGCCGTAGCGGTCCATCAGCGCCGCCGCGAACGGGGCGGTGAGGCCGTACAGCGCCAGGTTGACGGAGACCGCGGCGCCGATGGTGCCGCGCGACCAGCCGAACTCGTCGTTCAGCGGGTCGATGAACAGCCCCGGCACGGCGCGGAAGGCGGCGGCGCCGATGATCGTCACGAAGGTGACGGCGGCGACGAACCAGGCCCGATGCACCCGGAGGCGGTTCGGCTTGCGGCCGCTCGCGGGCGGCCCGGCGGCGGTTCTGCTGGTCGTGGTCACGCGGTACAGCTTCGGGGGGCGTGTTCCCTTCAACGAGTGGCCCGAAGGACAGAGTTCGCTAGGATCGGGCCATGCCTCTGGACACGGCCGGGTTCCCGTCCTCCCCCGCCGGTCGCCGACCCCACCGCGTGGTCGTGCTCGCCCTCGACGGGCTGCTGCCGTTCGAGCTGGGCATCCCGCACCGTGTGTTCGGCCGTCCCCGGGACGAGCACGGGCGCCCGCTGTACGAGGTGCTCACCTGCTCGGTCCGGCCGCCCGGCCCGGTCGAGACGGACGCCGACTTCACCGTCCACGTCCCCCACGGTCCACAGGCCCTGGCCGGCGCCGACACCGTGATCGTCCCCGCCTGCCACGAGCGGGGTCCGGTCTTCGAGCGGGGCGAGCTGACGGACGAACTGGCCGACGCCCTCGGCCGCATCCCGCGGACCGCCCGCATCGCCTCCATCTGCACCGGGGTGTACGTCCTCGCCGCCGCCGGCCGGCTCGACGGGCGCCGCGCCACCACCCACTGGGCCGACGCGGAGCGGCTGCAGCGGCTGTTCCCCCGGATCGACGTCGACCCGGACGTGCTGTTCGTGGACGACGGCGACATCCTCACCTCGGCGGGCGTGGCGGCCGGGATCGACCTGTGCCTGCACATGGTGCGGTGCGACCACGGCGCCGCCGTCGCCAACGACGTGGCCCGGCGCACGGTGGTGCCGCCGCACCGCGACGGCGGGCAGGCGCAGTACGTCCAGCGGCCGGTGCCCGACCCGCAGCAGGCGTCCACCAGCGGCGCCCGCGCCTGGGCGCTGGACCGGCTGCACGAGCCGATCCGGCTGCGCGACCTGGCCGAGCGGGAGTCGATGTCGGTGCGCACCTTCACCCGCCGCTTCCGGGAGGAGACCGGGGTCAGTCCGGGGCAGTGGCTGACCCGCCAACGGGTGGAGCGGGCGCGGCACTTGCTGGAGTCGACCGATCTGACCGTGGACCAGGTGGCGCGGGAGGCGGGTTTCGGCACGGCCCAGTCCCTGCGGGCCCGCCTGCAGGCGGCCCTCGGCGTGACACCCACGGCCTACCGCCGCACGTTCCGCGCGGAACGCGGGGAGGCGGCAGCGGCCGGGAGCTGACAGCCGCCCCGAGTCCCGCCGCCGGGCGCCCGCGGCCCGTCCACAGCCTGTGGACGGGTCCTCGGCGGTGCGGCGCCGCTCGCCCCGAGCGCGACAGCCCCGCACCGCCCTTCCTCTCCGGCCCTCCCGCCAGGTCCCCCGCCCCCGGGAGCACGTGCCGGATGACGACCCGCACTCGCCGAGGACTCCCGTCGCGGGCCCTCGCCGTCCCCTCGCGGCGGATCGCTGACGACCAGGGTGATCACCCGGTCACGGCACGTCAACACCGTTCAGCCGGATGGCGGGAGGATCGCGGCAATTGCCCGTTTCGCCGCCTCGGCGCACGGGAGCACGCCCGGCGCACCGGATCACGCGCGGCACCGCACCGCCGTCCCCCCGTGCGCCCGTCCCTCCCCGAAGGCGCGGCAACCGTACGGCGGGTGGCGCTCAGACCGCCTCGTACGTCAGCCCGTCGTAGGTCACGACGCCGCTGTCGCAGGAGGCGCGGGCGGCACCGGACGCCCGGCCGCAGCGGTCGAGTTCGCACCAGATGCGCTTGCCGGCGCCCTCGGTGCTCCAGCCCCAGCGGTCGGCCAGCCCGTCGACGAGGGCGAGTCCGCGTCCGCCGGTCGCCTCGCCGCCCACGCAGCGCGGCACCGGCGCCCGGTCGCTGCGGTCGGCGACCTCCAGGCGGACGGTGACCTCCTCGGCCGCGTCGGCCCCGGGCAGCGAGAGCCTGAGGACGGCCGGACAGCCCGTGTGCACCACGGCGTTGGTGACCAGCTCGGAGACGAGCAGGATCAGCGTCTCGGCCAGCGGTTCGTCGGCCCCTATGCCGGCCCCGGCCAGCCGCGAGCGTGCCCAGCGCCGGGCTCGCCCCACCTCAGCGGGGTCGGGCCGGATCTCCAGCTGCACTTGAAGCACCTGCACCGCTCACACCATCCGAACCGGCGGACACTTGGACTCGCGCCTCACGAGGGCCACGATCCTAGCCATTCTCTGCATGGCCAGAACAACGGCCGGGACAGGGATCACGGACCGTGACTCCCTTGTGGGCCAGCATGGTTGACGTTCCGTCACCTCAACAAGCGCTTCGGGCATATTCCAGCGCGAAGGAGTACCCGTGCGGCATACTGTGCGACGCTCGCCACGGTGAGTCGAACGGAGCGCCGCGAACGGCCCGCTCGCCCCGCGAACGGGCCGCAGGCACGGGCCGGTCGGCCGCCACCCCGGGGGCGGCTCGGCCGCGGCGCGCTCATGACGACTCGCATCCCGCACACGGTACCGGAGCCGCGCTCCGACTCCGGGCCGTGACGGAGGGACGCACCGGGCACGAGTCGGCCCCGACGCTCCGTGATCAGGGAAATGCCACGATCGGCGACACGGACGCGCGGCGTGTCACTCGGGGACGGTGAAGTAGCGGGCGAACGCGGAGACGATCTCCTCCTCGCCGATCCGGCCGTCCCCGTCCGTGTCCAGCTTCGCGGCGGCCTCCTCGGCGAGCTCCCCGTCGACGCCCAGCACCTGGAGCACGCGCACGGTGTCCGCCACGCCGACGGTGCCGTCCTGGGTGGCGCCGGCGACGGCGAGCGCCGCGTGCAGGAAGGGGCGGGCGATCCCGGCGAAGCGTTCCGGGTTGTCCCGCAGCCGCTTGAGCGCGCCGTTCACGAACTCCTCGCGGGTGATGCGCTGGTCGCCGTCCCGGTCGGCGATGCCGGCCATCCCCTGCCAGAACGCCTCGGCCCCGGCGTACAGGGCCTGGCCCCGGTCGGAGCGGGCCGCGGTGCCGGATGCGGCGAGCAGCGCCTTGGCCGCCGCGATGAAGTCCTCGCGGTCGATGTAACCGTTGCCGTCCTGGTCGAAGCCGGCGAAGCGGGCCGCGATCCTGCGCTCGTACTCGCTGGTGACCATGTCTTTTCTCAGGCCGCCTTAGGTCGGAGGGTCGTCTCGCTGGGAGCGTACGTGGTGCGGGGGCGCGGGGGAGCCGGAAGGGGGCGCTTGCACCAGGACCGGGGGAACACCGGGACACACGTGTGACACGCGTCAGGTGCCGCGCGTTCGGGCGGGGTGAGCGGGCGGCGGGTCAGGCCGAGAGGGGGCGGGCGTCCTCGTCGACGGCGGACGGCACGTCCGGGTGGATCTCGAACAGGCGGCGCACCCCGAGCGCGCCGAGCACCTTGTTGACGTGGCTGCCGTCGGCGGCGCCGCGCGCGGGCAGGATCAGCCGCAGCCGGCCCTGGCAGGAGCGCAGCAGCCGGCGGGAGGCTATGAGCACGCCCACCCCGCTGGAGTCGCAGAACCACACCTCGGAGAGATCGAGGACGAGCCGGTGCCGTCCCTCGGCCACGGCGTCGTGCACCCGCTGCCGCAGCACCGGGGACGTCGCCAGGTCCAGCTCGCCGGAGACCCGGAGGACGGCCCATGCGCCGTTCTCCTGGCCGGTCACTGTGAAGGTCACCACCACGCCCCTCGCTCGCCGAACGGAAGCAACGCCTACGCTTCCTTGCTGCGCGGCTGCCCACCGGCCGTTCCCCGAAACGCGGCACCGAAAACGGTTACCGAACAGAGAAGGCCGGTAATAGTCGCAATCGATCCGATTCGATCGGTTCCGATCGCCCCCTGGTGGGCAGACATGAGGCGCACACCGTGCGACCTGCGTGGGCGGCCCTCTACCACGGAAGCTCCCGCGAGGGGCGCACTTTGCCACAAAGGGGCGTGCATGCGCCCCCAGGACGGCTACATTCGTGGCATCGCCGGTCACGCACCGGCCCCGGGAACCGACCATCCCGGGGCCCGGGGGGACGAACAGGGGGTGAGGGGCCGCATGCCCAAAAGGGACGTACCGCCCCGCTGGGACCGCACGATGCAGCAGCGGCTCGCCCGCGGGGAGGCCGCCGCCCTCGGCGAGCTCTACGACCGCTTCGCCTCCCTGGTGCACGGCCTGGCCCACCGCGTCCTCGGCGACGAACACGCGGCCGACACCGTCACCCGCGCCGTCTTCGCCCACGCCTGGCAGCACCCCGACTCCTACGACCCCCGGCAGGGCCCGCTGCGCAGCTGGCTCGCCGCCCTGACCAACCGGCTGGCCGTGCAGCGGCTGCGCACCACCGAGACCGCCGCGCTCGCCCTGGGCGGCCCCGGCACCACCGAGGACCTGGAGCGCAAGGTCCGGCACGCCACAATCGCCGCCCGCGCCGACTACATCGTCCAGTCCATGCCCGCCCCGCTGCGGGCCGCGCTGGAACTGGCCTACTTCCAGCGCCGGGACTACCGCCGGACCGCCGCCGACCTCGGCGTCACCGACGAGGAGGCCCGCCGCCGGCTGCGCCTCGGCCTCCAGTTGCTGGCCACCGCCCACGACACCGGGACGCCGGGCGCGCCGCCCGGGATCGGAGGGGCCGCGTGAACGGACGCCGCCCCGGACCGTACGACGGCCGCGCGCCCCTCGCCCCCGGACCGGACGAGCTGCCCCCGGAGCCGGAGCACCGGGTGCTGAAGTCGCTGCTGGGCGCCTGGGCGCTGGCCGCCTGCGCGCCCGCCGAGGCCCAGGCCGTCGAGGCGCACCTCGGTGTCTGCGGGCCCTGCGCGGACGAGGCGCTGCGGCTGCGCGAGGCGGTCGGCCTGCTCCAGCGCCCCGAGAGCCTCGACCTCGACCCGGCGCTGCGCACCCACGTCCTGGGGACCTGTCTGGAGCGGCGCCCGCCGCGCGTCCCGGTCCCCGAGTGGGCCGCCGCCTACGACGCCGAGACGGCCCGGCTCGACGCGCTGCTCCAGGACTTCGGGAACAACGAGTGGCACGCCCCGGTACGGCTGCGCTGGTACGAGGGCGACGAGGCGAGCAGCCGCCGCACCACCGTCGCCGGGGCCATCGCCCACCTGCTGACCGTCGACGGACTGGTCGCGGTCGCCCTGGGCCTGGAGGACCCGCTCGGCGACGTCCGGCCCGAGCGCCCCACCCCCTCGGACCGCACGGAGGCCTACTGGCGGGCCGCCCGCTTCCCGCCCACCCGGACCGTCCGCGGTCCCTGGCGGGAACAGAGCCACCGGCTGATCCGCACGGTCTCCTTCACCGGCAGCGGCCGCATGCCCGTCCCCTACGGCGACTACGCGCTGCCGCTGCACGACGCCATGCTGGACCGGGCCTTCGAGTGCTGGGTGCACGCGGAGGACATCGCCGAGGCGGTGGACTACCCCTACGACCCGCCCTCCGGACGGCACCTGCACGACATGGTGGACCTCGCGGCCCGGATGCTGCCCCTGGTGCTGGAGCACCGCCGGCACCACGGGCTGGCCGCGCCCGTGGAACGCCGCCTGGTCGCGGCCGGGGAGCCGGGGCGCAGCCTGCGGCTGGAGATCGAGGGGTCCGGCGGCGGGGAGTGGCTGATCCCGCTGGACTCGCCGGCGGCGAAGGGGTCCGCCGAGCACGAGGTGGCTCATGTCGCCCTGGACGGGGCGGAGTTCTGCCGGCTGGCGGCGGGCCATCTGCCACCGCCCGAGGCGGCGGCCGGGCAGGAGGGGGACCGCGAGGCGATCAGGGACGTGCTGCTGGCCGCGGCGAGCATGAGCAGGATGTAGCGCGCCTGCGAGCGGCCCTCGACGGCCCGCTGCCGCCGACGGAACCGAGGGCGCCCCGCTCCTAGGCGAAGACGACCGTCCTGCGGCCGTTCAGCAGGATCCTCCGCTCCGCGTGCCACTTCACCGCCCGCGCCAGCGCCTGGCACTCCACGTCCCGCCCGATGGCGACCAGCTGGTCGGGGGTGACGTCGTGCGCCACCCGCTCGACCTCCTGCTCGATGATCGGCCCCTCGTCGAGATCGGCGGTGACGTAGTGCGCCGTCGCCCCGATCAGCTTCACGCCCCGCGCGTGCGCCTGGTGGTACGGCTTCGCGCCCTTGAAGCTCGGCAGGAAGGAGTGGTGGATGTTGATGATCCGCCCCGAGAGCCGCTTGCACAGGTCGTCGGAGAGCACCTGCATGTAGCGGGCGAGGACGACGAGCTCGACGTCCTCCTCGCGCACGATCTCCAGCAGCCGCGCCTCCGCCTCCGGCTTGGTGTCCCCGGTCACCGGGATGTGGTGGAAGGGGATGCCGTAGGAGGCCACCAGCTCGGCGAAGTCGGTGTGGTTGGACACCACTCCGGCGATCTCCACGGGCAGCGCACCGGTCCGCGCCCGGAACAGCAGGTCGTTCAGGCAGTGCCCGAACCTGCTGACCATCAGCAGGATGCGCATCTTCTCGTCGGCCCGGTTGATCTGCCACTCCATCTGGAAGGAGTCGCCGATCGCCGCGAAGCTCGCCCGCAGCTTGTCCACCGTGACCGGGGCCTCGGCGGAGAAGTGGACGCGCATGAAGAACAGACCCGTGTCGTGGTCGCCGAACTGCTGGCTGTCCTCGATGTTGCAGCCGGTCATGAACAGGTAGCTGGACACGGCGTGCACGATGCCCTGCTTGTCGGGGCAGAACAGGGTGAGGACGTACTGGTCGGCCGGGGCCGCGGCTCGGGTGGACTGCTCGCTCATGGGGAAAAGGGTCGCACACACGGACCGGCGTCCGGCCGGTCGTCCCGCTACGCGGAACGGGTCAGGATGCGCAGCACCTCGAGCGTGCTGGGCGGCGCGTCCGGGTCGTCGCCGTCGCTCGCCGCCATCCGCACGTGCGCGTCGCGCGCCGCGCGCAGCGCCTCCGGCCAGCCCTCGTGCTCCAGGTACGCGGCGACCGGGGCGTCCGGGCCGACCTGGTGCATGATGCGCAGCACGCGCAGCACGGCGGTGTCGACGAGCGCGGCCTCCTGGGAGTCGCGGAAGATCGTGCCGACGTACTTCTCCGCGGACCAGTTGTCCAGCCAGGTGTCCTCGACCAGCCGGTACACGGCGTCGGTGACGTCCCCGTAGCCGGGGACCCCGGCCAGCCAGACGTCCCGCTGGAAGACGGGGTCGGAGAGCATGTGCAGCGCGGAGCGCACATTGCTGCGCCAGCGCCACCACGGCATGTCGTTGAGCGGCATGCCGCCCATGGTGGAGGAGCGACGGCCGCGACGGGAAGAGTTCTCCGAACCTTGCACGGTCGTCGATCGTACGGTTCCGCCTCGTACGCGCCGGACGGGCCCCCGCAATTCACCTCCGCGTCACCCGTCGTCGACCGAGCGTCACGGCGTGGTTCGCTGGGCGGGGGAAGGGTGCGGGGGCATGACCGGCAGGCGACGCACCCCCAGCACCGTCCTCCCCCGCCCCCTCGTCCGGCCCGCCCGCGCCGGCGCCCTGGCCGCGGGCGCGCTGGCGGCGTGCGCCGCGCTGGTCGCCGGCTGCGGGGTCGTCCCCGGTGTCACGGGGGGCTCCGGGGACGACACGATCACCGTGATGACGTGGGCGCCCGAGGGCACCGGCGCCACCAACAAACCCGGCATGCCCGCGTTCGCCGAGGCCTACGGCCGCTGGGTGAACGCCCGCGGCGGCCTCAACGGCCGCACGCTGAAGGTGCTGACCTGCAACGAACGCGACGACGCGGCGGCCGCGGCGCGCTGCGCCCGGCGCGCGGTGGAGGAGAACGCCGTCGCCGTGGTCGGCTCCTACAGCCAGCACGGCGACGCCTTCCTGCCCACGCTGGAGGCCGCCGGCATCCCGTACATCGGCGGCTACGGCATCACCCACGACGAGTTCACCAGCCCGCTGTCCTACCCCGTGAACGGCGGGCAGCCCGCCCTGCTCGCCGGGCTCGGCCGCACCCTCGCCGACGCGTGCGGGCCGGTCGTCCTGGTCCGGCCGGACACCATCGCGGGCGACCAGTTCCCGCCGCTGCTGGACTCCGGCCTCACGGCGGGCGGCCACGATCCGGCCGACGACCTGCGCGCCGCCGAGGCCGCGACCTCCTACGGCGACGCCGCCGAGCGGGCGCTGGAGCACGCGGCCACCGGCACCGGGGAGAAGGGCTGCGTGGTGCCGGCGCTCGGCGACCGCACGGGCACCTTCATGGACTCCTTCCGGCGGGCCCGCGGCGAGCACCCCGAGGTGCGCACCGCGACCGTGCTGGGCAGCGTCGACCAGACGGTGCTGGACGCCTCCGGCGGGGCGTCGGGGCCCTACGAGGGGGCCTACGTCACCGGCTGGTACCCGGAGGCGGGGGACGCGCGCTGGGACCCGATGAAGGAGGTCGTGCGGGCGGAGGCGTTCGGCGACAACCGGATCGACCCGGCGGACGCCGGGGTGCAGACGACGTGGATCGCCTACACCGTGTTCCGCCAGGCCGTGGAGTCGCTCGGGGACGGGGAGGTCAGCGCGGACACCGTGACCGGCGCGCTGGACGGCGGCCTGAAGGTCACCACCGGCGACCTCACCCCCACCCTGCGCTGGACGTTCCAGGACGTCCTCGCCGCGGTCGGCCTCCCCCGCCTGGTCAACGCGCACGTCACCCTCCAGGTGGTCGAGCGGGGCCGCCTCGTCTCGGCCGCGGACGGCTTCACGGACGTGACGTCCACCTTGAGGGAAGCAGCTCTGTAGAAGCGTCCCGCCCCCGGGCGGACCCACCCCTCACAACTGCGTGGGCTCCCGCTCGGTCAGCCCGTACTGCCGGGCGATCCCGTTCCACAGGTCCGCGGCCTTCTTCTTCTGCTCGGTGGCGGTCCCGCTGGCGCGGTTCCCCGCCTCGGTCTCCCCCGTGCTGCGCGCCTGCCCCTTCTTGCAGCCCTTCTTGCCCTTGGTCTGGTCCGCCCAGCGCGCGTAGTGGTCGTCGGCCGAGGCGGACGCCTTCCACGCCTCCCGCAGCGCCTCGGTCAGCGCCTCGTGCTGGGGCAGCTTGTCCACGGGGAGCTGGGACAGGTCGGTCACCAGCTGGTTCCGCTGCTTGGCGGCCTCCCGCAGGTCGGAGGCGGCCTTGCCGAGGTCGCGGCACGCCTTCACGTCCTCCACCGCGTCGATCACGGTGCTGCGGCTGTCGCCGCTGTGCGCCAGCAGCTTGTCCAGCTCGACGGCCTGCTCGCGGGCCGGGTCGACGGTCGGCGAGGGTGAGGGTGAGGCCTCCACGCTCGCGGGCGCGGTGGCGGAGACCGGCTGGTTCGTGCCGCCGTCGTCGTCCTTGCCGCCGCTGCCGAGCAGGGCGCCCGCGCCGACGCCGACGACGGCGATGCCGACGCCGACCGCGGCGATCAGCGGCCAGCGGGGGCCGCCGTTGCCGCCACCGCCGCGTCCGCCGCGGCCCCCGCGGCCCGCGACGGGCGGGGCGGGCGGTCCGGGCGGTCCGGGCGGGGTGCGGTCGGCCCGGGCGGGACGGCCGTAGTCCAGGCGCGGCATCTGCTGGGTGGTGCCCGCCGCGCCATCGCCGTCGCGGAAGAGGTTGTCGAACTCGGCGGGCGGCTGCCGGCCGGCGTCACCGGGCGCGGCGCCGTACGGCTGCGGCGGCCCCTGGTCGGTGATCGGGGCGATGAACCGGGTGGGCTCGGCGTCCGGGTCACCGGGCCGCGGAAGCGGTCCCGGACCGGCCGGCGGCTGGGCGATGCCGAGGTCGCGGGTGGCCTCCGCGTCGTGCGCGGCGGGCATCTCGGGCGGCAGCGCGCCCGGGGCGACCGGGGGTATGTACTGGGTCGCGCCCTCGTCGGCCCCGCCCGCCGGGACCGGGGGTATGTACTGGGTCGCGCCCTCGTCGGCCCCGCCCGCCGGGACCGGCGGGATGAGCTGCGTGGCGCCCTCGTCCACGCCGGGCGCGGGCGGCGGCAGCGGGGCGCCGGGGGCGGGCGGGTAGCCGTACCCGCCGCCGTCGGGGGCGCCGTAGCCGGAGCCGTGCTGCGGCGGCAGCGGGCCGCCCGCGGTGTGCCCGCCGTACGCGGCGGCGCCCGGGGCGGCCTGCCCGTAGCCGTCGGTTCCGGCGTGCCCGTAGCCGTCGGTTCCGGCGTGCCCGTAGCCGGGGCCCTGCTGCCCGGTGGGCGCGCCGCCCTGGCCGTAGGCGCCGTGCCCGCCCTGCGCGGGCGGGTAGCCGCCCTGGGGCGGAGCGCCCTCGGGCGGCAGCGGGCCGGGACCGTCCTGCGGCCGGCCGCCGTGCTGCGGGCCGCCCTGCGCCTGGCTCCCGGCGTCCCAGGAGGGCGGCTGCTGCTGCCACTGCCCGTCGTTCGCGGACGGCCACTCCTGGCCCGAGGACGGGGCGGCGGCCTGCCGGCCGGGGCCCCAGGAGGTCCCCCAGGTCTGGCCGCCGGGCGGCGCCGGGGCGGGGAACCCGCCGGCGGGCGGGCCGTCCGTACCGCCGGGCGCGACCGGACCGGACGTCACGCCCGGCAGCAGGGGCTCGCCACCGTCCGAGGGCAGCACGATGCCTTCGCGCGCGGGAGGCGCCGAGGGCTCCTCGCCCTGTCCACTCTGCGTCACCGGGACTCCTACCCATGGGGGACCTTGTGAATCGTCGGCTCACGCTACCGGGTCCCCGGAGCCCCGTGCCACGCAGCACAGAACCTGGCCTCCTGCCCTGTGAGCGCGGTAACAAAACCCGGTCACCGGGCGCTGGTTACGTCCCCTCCGTCCCGCCCGCCTCCCGTGACGCACGCGGTGTCGCGGACGTCACGCCGCCGTCTGGAGCTCCACCCGCGCCCCGAACTCCCGTACCACCGGCTCCTCCCGGTACGGCTCGAGGCGCTGCTGGAGGTCCTCCAGGTACTCCGCGCCCCGGTTGGAGCGCAGCTTGCCGAGCAGTTCGGCCGCCTTCAGGCCCGTGGCACAGGCCTGTTCGATCTCGCGCTGCTGCACCTGCGCGGTGGCGAGCAGCACGTAGCCGATGGCCCGGCGCCGCGCGCGTGCGGGCGGGTGGCCGTCCAGCGCCTCCCGCGCGCACCGCGCGGCGGCCTCCGCCTGGCCGAGGTCGCGGTGGCAGTGCGCCAACTCGTCAGCCAGATAGGCCTCGTCGAAGTGCGTGATCCACGGCGGGTCGTCGCCCGAGCCCGGGTCGGCGGCCTCCAGGGCGCTCACGGCACGCCCCGCGACGGTGTGCGCGGCCTGGGCGTCGCCCATCAGCGCGTGCCCGCGGGCCTCGGCCGCGAGGAACATCGCCTCGGCGCGGGGGGGCACGCGCCCCCGCGTGCCTTCCTGCGCCGCGCGTGCCAACTGGGCGATCTCGCGCGGGTTTCCGAGCTGCGCGGCGAGGTGGCTCATGGACGCGGCGAGCACGTACCCGCCGTAGCCGCGGTCCCCGGCGGCCTGCGCGAGCCGCAGCGCCTGGATGTAGTACCTCTGGGCCAGGCCCGGTTGGCCGGTGTCGACGGCCATGTACCCGGCCAGTTCGGTCAGTCGGGCGACGGCGGCGAACAGGTCGCGCCCCACCGCCTCGCGGTACGACCCCGCCAGCATCCCCGAGACCACGCTGTTGAGGTAGTGCACCACGACCGGGCGGACGTGCCCGCTGCCGTACTGGTGGTCCAGCACGACCAGCGCCTCCGTCATGGACCGCACCGCCGCCACGTCCGACTGGCCCACGCGCGGTCCGGAGGAGCGCGCGACCTGGCCGTCGGGCGCGGAGATCAGCCAGTCCCGGCTGGGCTCCACCAGCGCGGAGGCGGCGACGGACGACCCGGACAGGAAGTCCCGCCGCCCCACGTCGCTGCGCCACAGCTCGCAGACCTGCTCGATGGCGCCCAGTACCGTCGGCGAGAACTGGAGGCCGACCCCCGACGCGAGGTTCTTGCCGTTGGCCATGCCGATCTCGTCGATCGTCACCGTGCGGCCCAGCTTGCGGCCCAGCGCCTCCGCGATGACGGCCGGCGCCCGGCCCCGCGGCTGCTGTCCGCGCAGCCAGCGGGCCACCGACGTCTTGTCGTAGCGCAGGTCGAGGCCGTGCTCCGCGCCGCACATGTTGACCCTGCGGGCCAGTCCGGCGTTGGAGCATCCGGCTTCCTGGATGAGCGCCTGCAGCCGTTCGTTCGGCTGCCGGGCGACGAGCGGCCTTGCGGCCATGGCGTACCCCCTGAGGCTGCGGTGCCTGCCCACGCACCGGGTTGACGTGTTGTCCGCGGCCGTACGTCTCACGTCGTCCCGGCGAGACGTCCGGCCGGGAGGATCAATGCCCCGTCGAGATACCGACAATGCGGGACATGTGAGAATTGCCGGGGTATCGACGGTTGCCGACCCCCCTCCTGGTTACCCCGTCGCAGTGGCGGATCCCCCCGCGCGCCCCCATGGATGCACCCATGCGCCCCGGACACGGGCCCGGTGCCCCTCCCCCGCGCATTCGGCAGGGCGTAACCCCTGGTGACGGGAGTAGTTGTGTTCCTCGTGGAAGAGACGATCGCGGGCGCCGACGCCGTACAGATCCCGACGCAGCGCGGGGAATCGCTGCTGGACACCGCCGTGCGCTATGCCGAGGAGCGCCACTGGGACGTGGTGCCGGGCACCTGGACCGAGGTCGTCGACGGGGTGCACGCCTGCTCGTGCGGTGACGCGGCGTGTTCCGCCCCCGGCGCGCACCCGGCGGGGCCCGACTGGGCGGACCGGGCGACCGGGAGTGCCGGCGCCGCGCGCCGGATGTGGCAACAGCGGCCCGGCGCCTCGGTCCTGCTGCCCACCGGGCGCACCTTCGACGCGATCTCCGTGCCGGAGACGGCCGGTCTCCTGGCGCTGGCGCGGCTGGAGCGGATGAGCCTCACGCCCGGCCCGGTGACCCGGACGCCGTACCGGCGCACGGAGTTCTTCGTGCTGCCCGGGGCGGCGGCGAAGCTCCCGGACCTGCTGCGCGCGCTGGGCTGGACGGCGTCGTCGCTCGACCTGGCCGTCCTGGGCGAGGGGTCGTACGTGGCCGCGCCGCCGACCCGGGTGGGGCGCCACGGGGCCGTGCAGTGGGCCCGTCGGCCGACCCGGGAGAACCGCTGGCTGCCGGACGCGGAGGAGCTGGTGCCCGCACTGGCGTACGCCTGCGGCCAGAACCGGTGACGGAGGTTCGCTTTCCGCGCCGACGTGGCGCGTTGGTCTCCTCGTAGGCTCTGGGCGACAGGGGGGAGACGCGGCGGGGGCTGTCGCCGTCGGCGGGACCGGCCCGGGCTGCCCGCGCGGCGGTCCGTCGGCCCGGCCGGGCCGAACGGCGCCGGGAGGACCACCACCCTGTCCACGGTGACGGGGCTGCTGCGCCCGGACCGGGACGCCGTCGAGATCGCCGGCCACGACGCGGGGCGCGATCCGGTGCGGGTGAAGGCCCGGATCGGCGTGCTCCCGGAGGGACTTCGTCCCTCCGAGCGGCTGCCGGGACGCGAACTGCTCGCCCGCACCGGCCGGTTGCGCGGGCTGCCCGGCGAGGAGGCCGACAAGCGGGGCGCCCGCGCACGCCGGGCGCCGCCGCCCCCCCTCCGTGCGCTCCGGCGGGCCGGGGCGGTCCTGGCGCGGGACGACGCCCGGCCGGCCCGGTCGAGACCGGCGGCGGTCGCGGCGGCGCACCGCACCCCCTCCCCCGGGCATCGCCGCCGGCCCTCGCGGCCTCACGCCGTGTCGAGGGAGGCCAGGAAGGGTTCGATGGCGGCGAGCCAGGCTTCGGGCTGGTCGTAGTGGACGAGGTGGCCGGCGTCGGCGACCTCGGCGTACTGACCGCGGGGGAGGACGCGGACCATCTCCTGGGCCTCGGCGCGGCCCAGTTCGCCGTCCAGGCCGCGGACCACCAGGGCGGGGCAGCGGACCTGGGCCAGCTCCTCCCAGTGGGCGTCGTGGACCCAGGTCGCGCGGGAGCGGAGCATCTGGTCGGGGTCGAAGACGGGACGCCAGCCGTCGGGGGCCTCCGCCATCACCTCGGCGTAGAACTCGCCGCGGGCCGGATGGGGCCGCTCCACCCAGGGGTCGTCCTCGCCGAACCACTTCCGTACGTCGGCGAGGGTGGCGAAGGGGACCGGCCAGGACGTGAACCACTCCGCCCACTCGCGCTGCGAGGCGCCCCCGAGGGCGGAGGCCCGCATGTCGCAGATGACCAGGCCGCGGACCAGGTCGGGGCGTTTGGCGGCCAGCTGCCAGGCGGTCAGCGCACCCATCGCGTGGCCGATCAGGACGGCGGGGCCGAGGCCGAGCTGCTCGAGGGCGGCCTCCGCGTCGTCGACGTAGGCGTCCCGGCTGAAGGCGCCCTCCGGGGGCTTGTCGCTGCGGCCGTGGCCACGCTGGTCGAGGGCGACCGCCCGGTGCCGCGCGGAGAGCCGGCGGGCGGTGGACGCCCAGTGCGAGGCGCGGCCCATCAGACCGTGCAGCAACAGCACGCCGGGCGCGTCCGGCGCGGTCCCTCCCTCGGGGCCGGGTCCGGCCTTGGCCGGGTCGCCGAACTCCCAGGCGGCCAGGCGTACGCCGTCCGCCCCCGTCACGTCGATGCGTCGCGCCATGGTCCTGGCACCCCCCAAGCTCGCTGCCTGCCCACTGCCTGCCGCCGGCGTCCCGGCCCGCGCCGGCCGCCGGCCTCTGCCTGTTGCCACTGCCGCACGTTATCGAATGGACATTCGAGAGTGCCCTTTTGCCCGGCAACACCCCTCGTTCGAGTGACCCCGCTCGGGATTTGACCGCCGTGGCCCGGGGGAGATCTTCAGCGGGGGGCGGACCGCTCGGGGAAATCGGTCCGCGGGGAATGACCCTGAGAGCTCGGGGCTCCGGGTCAGCACAGGGGAGGACAGGCCCCGGCGCCGTGCGGCGCCGGGGCTCCTCACGTGGTCACGGCACATCGTCCCGCCCCTCCCCGGCCCGGGCGGCGTCCGCGTCTCCGGGCCAAGAACCCCTCAGGTCATATGCCCCACACGACAGCCTCGCACGTCGGCCCGGCGACCGCTGCGATTCGGCGCAACGGGGACGCGGCGGCGCCGGGTCCGGCGCATGGTCCGGCGCGTCCCCGGTCGGCGGGCGTGCACCGCTCGCCCCACCGGTCACGCCCCCCACCGGTCCCCCTGTCGGCGGCCGGCGTCAGGGCCTGGCGACGAAGACGTGCGAGGCGACCTCCGCCTCCAGCTCCGCCGCCTCGCCGCTGCTGCCCACCAGCACGCCGCCCGCGGACTCCGTCACGCTCACCACCGAGCCGGGCTGCACACCCGCCCGGCGCAGCGAGTACATCAGCTGCGCGTCCGTCTGGATCGGCTCGCCGATCCGGCGCACCACGACCGTCTTGCCCTCGGCGCCAGGGTCGAGGTCGGCCAGCGACACCATGCCCTCGTCGAGGAACGGGACGGCGCCGTCCGTCTCGCCCAGCTCCTCCAGCCCCGGGATCGGGTTGCCGTACGGCGACTCGGTCGGGTGCCGCAGCAGCTCCAGGACGCGGCGCTCGACGGCCTCGCTCATCACGTGCTCCCAGCGGCACGCCTCGGCGTGCACCTGCTCCCACTCCAGACCGATCACGTCGACCAGGAGACACTCGGCGAGGCGGTGCTTGCGCATCACGCGGGTGGCCAGCCGGCGGCCCTCCTCCGTGAGCTCCAGATGGCGGTCCGGGGCGACGGACACCAGGCCGTCGCGCTCCATCCGGGCCACCGTCTGGCTGACCGTCGGCCCGCTCTGGTCGAGCCGCTCGGCGATCCGGGCGCGCATGGGGACCACACCTTCCTCCTCCAGCTCGAGGATGGTGCGGAGATACATCTCCGTGGTGTCGATCAGTCCGGACATACTTGCCCCTTGATGAGATCTGCGGATTGGCTCTGCCGGAAGGCTGGACGGCTCACCGGCGTGTGCGCTGGCCCGATACCCAATTCTTGCGCATACGACGGACAACCGGGCCGCGCCCCGGAAACACGGGGGTCCGGCCACCGGGAAACGGCCGTCCGGACACCGTATTGACACGGCAGCGGTCCGGACCGCACGGTGATCCGCGACAGGTCCGCCCCGAAGGGAGCCGCATGAGCGACCGCACGCCCGCCGGCCAGTTCCTCGACGCCGCGATCGGGCTGCTG
This sequence comes from Streptomyces sp. DSM 120436, assembly GCF_055778765.1. Taxonomy (NCBI): domain Bacteria; kingdom Bacillati; phylum Actinomycetota; class Actinomycetes; order Kitasatosporales; family Streptomycetaceae; genus Streptomyces; species Streptomyces sp. DSM 120436. The sequence goes on from NZ_JBSKBS010000001.1 coordinate 907,078, forward strand.
CGGCGGCTCCGCGACGAGGAGGACGGGCCGATGGCGGCCGCGGGCACGATGATCGCGGACACGGTCGTCGACGGCGGACGGCTCTTCGCCTTCGGCGCGGGCCACTCCTCGCTCGCCGCGCAGGACCTCGTCTACCGCGCGGGCGGGCTCGCCCTGATGAACCTGCTCACCGTTCCGGGGGCCGTCGGCGTCGACGTCAGGCCGGCGACGCTGGGGTCCGCGCTGGAGCGGGTGGACGGGCTGGCGGGTGCGGTGCTGGACTCCTCCCCGCTGCGGGAGGGCGACCTGCTGGTGATCATCTCCCTGTCCGGGCGCAACGCGCTGCCGGTGGAGATGGCGGTGAAGGCGCGCGCCAAGGGCGTGAAGGTGATCGGCGTGACGTCGGTGGCGTACGCGGCGCGGACGGCGGCGCGGAACCCCTCCGGGACGTTCCTCAAGGACCACTGCGACCTGGTGCTGGACTCCGGGATCACGGTCGGCGACGCCGAGCTGACCTGGGAGGGCGTGCCCGCGCCGTTCGCGCCGGCGTCCACGGTCGTCACCTCGGCGCTGCTGCAGGCGGTCATGGCCACCGCCGCGGCCACCCTCGCCGACCGCGGCATCGAGCCGCCCCTGCTGCGCTCGGGCAACGTCGACGGCGGCCACGACTGGAACGCCCGCGTGATGTCGGAGTACGGCGACCGGATCTTCTACCAGCACTGAGCCCGGTACGCCGCGGGCCGTCCCGGGCAGCCCTCCCCGACGTCCCGGCCGCGTGCGGGGGCACGCGGCCTACGGCTGGGGCGGTCCTGAGCCGCCGCGTCCCGGCGTCTCGAGAACCGCACCCCGCGCCCCGGTCACCTCAGCAGCCCTTTCGTCCGAGCCACCGCCTCGGGCAGTCCGCGGCGGAGCTGTCGCTGCCGTACGGGGCCGCGCGATCACGGCCGCCGGCTCGCGGACCTCCGCACCGGCGCCCCGCGCGTGATCCGGCGGACGGACCCCCGCGTCAGCGCCCCGCGCGCACCGGCGGGCGGACCCCCGCGTCACCGCGCCCCGGGCACGTCCGTGGCGGCGCGATCACGGCCGCCGGCTCGCACCCCCTCCGCGCCGGCGCCCCGCGCGCATCCCACGGTCCCCGCGTCACCGCGCCCCGGACACATCCATCACCGCGCGACCATGACCACCGGCTCGCACACCCCCCGCGTCAGCACCCCGCGCGCACCGGCGGGCGGACCCCCGCGTCACCGCGCCCCGGGCGGCTCCCCGTGCGCCCGGCCCGCGCCTCACCGTTCCCCGGGCAGCAGCGACGCCAGGTCCAGCGCCGTGGCGATGTGTGCCGCCACGTCCTCCGCGTACACCGCGTCGGCGCGTTCGAAGGCCGTGCGGTGGGACGTGCGCAGAAACGTCACGGCACCGAGGGTGCGACCGCGGCTGCGGAGGACCGTGCACAGGGCGTGGACCGTGTCCTTCGGCCACTGGCGGGCCAGCGCCCACTCCCGTGCCGCGTCCCCCTGGAGCGAGCCCGCGCCGGCCCGTACCGACCCGGCGCGCTCCACGCACTGCAGCGCCGGATGCCCGTCGGCGTAGAGCGCCGGGAGCCCCGCCCTGCCGTCCAGGCGACTGGGGCCCGAACCGCCGGAGGGGGTCTCGGCGATCCGCACCAGCCGTACCCGGTCGGTGTCGGCCCCGCCCTCGGCGACCCGGTCGATCAGGGCGTGGTCGGCGAAGCCGGCGAGCGCGAAGTCCAGGTGGACGGTCGCCGCCTCGGCCGGGTCCTCGCACTCCGCCGCCGCGCGGGCCGCCCGGTGCAGTTGCTGGGCGCGGAACCGCAGCAGCGACGCCTCCTGCTCGCCCTGCCGCGACTCGGTCACGTCCTGGAACAGCCAGCCCACTCCCAGCGGCACCGGCTCCTCCGCGAGCGGCGACGACAGCCGCACGAACCCGTTCCGCCAGCACCTGCGGCGCTCGCCCTCCGGCGTCCGCACGGTCACCCACAGTTCGGCCGGCGCGGGCGGCGCGCCCTCGGCGAGCACATGGGTGAGCGCGCTCTCCAGCTCCTCCACGCCCTGGGCCAGCAGTTCCCCCAGCGGCCGCCCCAGCACCGCCGTGCGCCCCGCGCCGAGCGCCCGCGCGGCGTACGCGTTGGCCACGGCGGGGCGCAGGTCGGCGTCGACGAGGACGACGCCCCAGCTCGCGTCCTCCAGCAGCGCCTCGCTCAGCGCGATGGACCGCTCCAGGTCGATCTGCGCGTGCACCTCGCTGAACGCGCAGTAGACCCCGGCGGGCCTGCCGTCGGGGCCGCGTACGGCGGCGGACTGGGTGCGCACCAGCACGCGGCGGCCGTCCTTGGTCAGCAGCGCGAACTCGTTCACCTGCCGGCCGGGCGCGTCCATGGCCGACATCAGCCGGGCCTCGACCTCCTCGGCGTCCGCGCTGCGCACGGCCCATCCGGCGAACCCGGTCCGGCCCACCGCCTGCTCGGCGGTCCAGCCGAGGATGCGCTCGGCCTCGCGGTTCCAGTGGGTCACCACGCCGTCCGCGTCGAAGGCGCACAGCGCGGCGTCCATGCCGTCGAGCAGCGCCGCGAGCAGGTCGGAGCCGGCCGGCCCCTCCCGCTCGGGCCCGGGCCCCTCCGGCCCGAGCGCGTCGGTGGCCCCACTACGCCGGGATGCACCCACCTGAACCCCCTGCAGGCTGTGTCCGCACGTACGGCACGACGATTCGCTCACCAACAATCATTCAACTTGAACGTGACTCAGCGCACATCAAGTTCCCGACAAGATGAGGGGAATTGTTGTCCGCCCCCCGTCTACCCACGCTTTCACGAGGCAAAAGACCTCGCGCGGCGGCCGGGGCACGACGAGGGGGCGGCCGGCCGGGCAGCGTGCGCCGGCGTGTGCGTGACGCACGGTGGACGCACGGTGGACGCACGGAGGGTGCCGCCGGAGAACCGGCACAAAAAGCGGTTGATCCGGCGGCGGGTGGTTTCTTAGGGTGGTGGTACTTCGGAAAGGAGGTGGTTCGGCAGATGTATGACAACCGGACGGAAGAGGTGGCTGCGGGCTAGTGGCCCGTCGTCGTACTCGGTTCGGCGCCGGACCGGCGTGCACGAGATGCACGCAGCCGGCCTAATCCAACGCAGTCACCCGACCCGCGAGTCGCCGGTAACGTCCGGCCGGCTCCCCCGAGGGGGAACCTGACTCGCGGGTCGCCTGCGTTCCCGGACCGGTCAGCGGGCGAGGGACGTGTAGCCCTCGATCTCCCGCGGGTCGCGCGAGCCCGGGCCCACGTAGCGGGCCGACGGGCGGACCAGTCGGCCCGTGCGCTTCTGCTCCAGGATGTGCGCCGACCAGCCCGCGGTGCGGGCGCAGGTGAACATCGACGTGAACATGTGGGCCGGCACCTCGGCGAAGTCCAGCACGATCGCGGCCCAGAACTCCACGTTCGTGGCCAGCACCCGGTCCGGGCGGCGGGCGTGCAGCTCGGCCAGGGCGGCCTTCTCCAGCGCCTCGGCGACCTCGTAGCGCGGCGCGCCCAGCTCACGGGCGGTGCGACGCAGCACGCGGGCGCGCGGGTCCTCCGCGCGGTAGACGCGGTGGCCGAACCCCATCAGGCGCTCGCCCTTGTCGAGGGTCCGCTTGACGTACGCCTCGGCGTCCCCGGTGCGCTCGATCTCCTCGATCATGTGCAGCACGCGCGAGGGCGCGCCGCCGTGCAGCGGGCCGGACATGGCGCCGACGGCCCCGGAGAGGGCGGCGGCGACGTCCGCGCCGGTGGAGGCGATGACGCGGGCGGTGAACGTGGAGGCGTTCATGCCGTGCTCGGCGGCCGACGTCCAGTACGCGTCGACGGCGGCGACGTGCTTGGGGTCGGGCTCGCCGCGCCAGCGGATCATGAAGCGCTCGACGACCGACTCGGCCTTGTCTATCTCGTTCTGCGGCACCATCGGCAGCCCCTGGCCGCGCGCCGACTGGGCGACGTACGACAGGGCCATGACGGCGGCGCGGGCGAGGTCCTCGCGGGCCTGCTCGGCATCGATGTCGAGGAGCGGTTTCAGGCCCCACACGGGGGCGAGCATGGCGAGCGCGGACTGCACGTCGACGCGTATGTCACCGGAGTGCACGGGGATGGGGAACGGCTCGGCGGGCGGCAGTCCGGGGGCGAACGCCCCGTCGACGAGCAGCCCCCACACGTTGCCGAAGGAGACGTGCCCGACCAGATCCTCGATGTCGACGCCCCGGTAGCGCAGGGCACCGCCCTCCTTGTCCGGTTCGGCGATCTCCGTCTCGAACGCGACGACTCCTTCGAGCCCGGGTACGAAGTCGGACATCAGCGGCTCCTCTGCGATGGGTGACAGACGGTGTGGTGGGGTGGGACGTCCCTGTGTCGTGGCGCGGTCGGCGTGGGTCCGGGGGATCCGCGGTCGGCTCGGGTGGACTCGCGGTCGTGGACGTCACCCCTGTGATGCCCGGCTGGCGGTCACCCAACCGGATCAGTGCCAGCACGATATCCCTGAGTGCCAGTTTTGGGGAGGGCTCGCGGCACTGAGTGCCACCCGTGAACTTGGGCACCGCCCGTCTGTGACGTGGGACACCGGCCCCTCGGGGCCCGGGGGGATGCGGCAGGATGACGGCGTGACCGACCGAGACGCCGTCCCCCTCGATCTCGCCTCGATGCGCAAGCAGTACCGGACCGAGGGGCTCTCCGAGACCGACCTCGCCGCCACCCCCGTCGAGCAGTTCGCGCGCTGGTTCGCGCAGGCCGCGCGGGAGGGCGGGCTGTTCGAGCCGAACGCCATGATCGTGTCGACCGCGGACGCCGCGGGCCGGCCCAGCTCGCGCACGGTGCTGCTGAAGCACTTCGACGCGAGCGGGTTCGTCTTCTACACCAACTACGAGTCCCGCAAGGGCCGCGACCTGGCCGGGAACCCGCACGTCTCGCTGCTGTTCCCGTGGCACCCGGTCGCCCGGCAGGTCATCGTCACCGGCACGGCGCGGCGCACCGGCCGCGCCGAGACGGCCGCGTACTTCCGCACCCGGCCGCACGGCTCCCAGCTGGGCGCGTGGGCCAGCGGGCAGTCGACGGTGATCGCCTCCCGCGAGGAGCTCGACGCGGCCTACGCCGAGCTGGCGGCGCGCTACCCGGAGCCCGAGCGGGTTCCGGTGCCGCCGCACTGGGGCGGGTTCCGGGTGACCCCGGAGACGGTGGAGTTCTGGCAGGGCCGCGAGAACCGCCTCCACGACCGCCTGCGGTACGTCGCCGTGCCCGGCGGGGGCTGGCGGGTGGAACGGCTCGCGCCGTGAGGGGGAGCACTTTGCTTGCAACGGGGACAGGATGCTTGCATGCCCACGATTCACGTACGCGACGTCCCGGACGACACGCTCCGGACACTGAAGACGGGAGCGGCGAAAAGCGGGCAGTCGCTGCAGAACCACGTCCTGCAGTTGCTCACCGGCGAGGCCGCCCTCCTGTCGCTCGAGGAGGCGGCGCGTGAGGCCCGCGCCATCGCGGCACGCGCGAATGTGACGGCGGACGACATCTCGGAAGCCACGCGCGAGATGCGAGGGGCTCGCTGGGGGGCGCGCTCGTTTCCGACACGTCAGCCATCGTGGAGTTCCTCGTCGGCGGTGACGCTCTCGCCGACCGGGTTCGCGACCACACCCGCGGGCGGCGGCCGGCCGCACCCCACGTCGTGGACCTGGGGACCGCCTCGGTACTGCGCGGTCCCGTCCGGGGCAAGAAGCTCCCCGAGGACGAAGCGGAACGCGCCCTCGACGTACTGCGGCGTATGCCGCTGAGACGCTACGACCACACGCCGTTGCTCCCACGTATCCGGGAGCTGCGGCACGCCCTGTGGCCCTACGACGCCTCCTGCGTAGCGCTTGCCGAAGTGCTGGGCGCCGAGCTCGTCACTGTCGATGCCAGATTCGCCGGAGCGCCGCACATCCGCTGCCACGTGACCGATCCCCGGCTGGGCTGAGCCGGGCCCCTTCAGCCCAGGGCGTCGTCCAGCAGGTCCGCCCACTGGGCGACCACCCGGTCGCGGCGGGCGGCGTCGTCGGTGAGGAGGGTGGCGAGGCCCAGGCCGCGGGCCATGTCGAGGAAGCCCTGGACGGTCTCCCGGACGCCGGGGCGGGACTCGTCGGCGCCGAGGAGTTCCACGGCGATGCGGTGCGCGTCGCGCCCGACGCGCAGCTCCAGCTCGGTCACCCGCGGCCGCAGCTGCTCCTCGTTGGACGCGGCCACCCACAGGTGCAGGGCGGCGCGGAACAGGGGGCCGGTGTAGAGGCCGACGAGGGCGGCGACCACCGCCCGGCGGTCGTGGGCGGCGGCGCCGTCGGGGAAGAGGGCGCGCAGGGCCGTGGAGCGTTCCTCGGCGACGTACTCCACGGCGGCCGTGAACAGGTCCTCCCGGGTCGGGAAGTGGTGCTGGGCGGCGCCCCGGGAGACGCCCGCGCGTTCGGCGACGACGGAGACCGTGGAGCCCGCCCAGCCGTGTTCGGCGAGGCAGGCCACGGCGGCCTCCAGCAGCCGCTGCCGGGTGGCCCGGCTGCGGTCCTGCTTGGGGAATCGTCCGGCACGGTCGGCCGTGCTCACACCACCCATTCCGGATCCCGTCGTTCGAGGAACGCCGTCATGCCCTCGCGTGCGGGCGCGGAGGCGAAGAGGCGGGCCGAGAGCGCGGTCAGGGCGTCCGCGTCCCGGTCGAAGGTCTCCAGCACCCTAGCCGTGAGCAGCCGTTTCGTCTCGGCGAGGGCCTCGGGGGCGGACCGGCGCAGCCCGTCGAGGACCGGGGCGAGGGTCTCGTCGGCGTCGTCGCCGGCCGCGGTGAGCAGGCCGATGCGGGCGGCCTCGTCCGCGTCGAAGCGTTCCCCGGTGAGGTAGTAGCGGGCCAGGGCGCGCGGGTCGGTGCGGGGCAGCAGCGGCAGGGAGATCACCGCCGGGGCGACCCCGATGCGCACCTCGGTGAAGGCGAACGTCGACGCGCGGGAGGCGACCGAGACGTCGCAGGCGGCGAGCAGTCCGAGTCCGCCCGCGCGGACGTGTCCGGTGACCCGCGCGACGACGGGTTTGGGCAGGTCGACGATCTGCCGCAGCAGGCCGACCAGGGCGGAGGGGTCGGGCGGGTCCCTGAGGTCCGCGCCCGCGCTGAAGGTGGTGCCGGTGTGGGTGAGGACCACCGCGCGGACGCCGGTGTCCTTCCCGGCGTCCGCGAGCGCGGCGGCGAGGTCGCCGACGAGGGCGGCGGACAGGGCGTTGCGGCGCTCCGGGGCGTCGAGGGACAGGGTCTCGACGCCCCGGGTGCGACGGCGTCCGAGCAGGGTCACGAGGGCTCCTCGTGCGCCGCCCTCAGTTCGCGGCGCAGGATCTTTCCGGAGGCGGCGCGGGGCACGCCGTCGGTGAAGGTGACGCGCCGGACCCGCTTGTACGGGGCGACGCGTTCGGCGACGTACCTCATGACCTCGCCCTCGGTGAGGTCCGGGGCGGAGGGGTGGCGGACGACGAAGGCGTGCGGGACCTCGTTGCCGTCCTCGTCGCGGGCGCCGATGACGGCCGCGTCGGCGACGCCGGGGTGGGTGAGCAGCAGCGCCTCCAGTTCGGCGGGGGCGACCTGGAACCCCTTGTACTTGATCAGCTCCTTCACCCGGTCCACGACGAACAGCCACCCTCCCCCACTCTCGGCTTCGCTCGAGCGGGAGGTGCCCCCACCGTCGACATGGCCGACGTCCCCGGTGTGCAGCCAGCCGTCCTCGTCGATCATTGCGGCGGTGGCGTCGGGGCGGCCGAGGTAGCCCTTCATCACCTGCGGGCCGCGGATGAGGATCTCCCCGGACTCGCCCGGCCCGAGGTCCTTGCCCGGGTCGTCGAGGGAGACGATCCGCATCTCGGTGCCGGCGATGAGCTTGCCGACGGTGCCGGGCGGGGCCTGCTCCATGAGGTCCAGCGGGACGACGTGGGTGCCGGGCGACAGCTCCGTCATGCCGTACGCCTGGCCGACCGGCGGCAGGCCGAGCCGCTGCGCGCAGGCGGCGGCGAGGTGCGCGTCCAGGGGCGCGGCGGCGCTGATGACGTACTTCAGGGAGGAGAGGTCGTACTCGGCGACGAGGGGGTGCTTGGCGAGGGCCAGCACGATCGGCGGGGCGACGTACAGGGCGGTGATGCGGTGGTTCTGGACGGCGGCGAGGAACGTCTCCAGGTCGAAGCGCGGCAGCACGACGACGGTGGCGCCCTGCCGCAGCGGGGCGTTCATCAGCGCGGTGAGACCGTAAATGTGGAAAAACGGTAATACGGCGAGGATGCGGTCGCCGGGACCCGCCGTGATGGACGGCTGGAGCTGGGCGAGGTTGGTGGCGATCTGCCGGTGGGTGAGCATCACGCCCTTGGGGACGCCGGTGGTGCCGGAGGAGTACGGCAGTGCGGCGACGTCCTCGGCCGGGTCGATGTCGACGACCGGCTCGGGGGCCGTGCAGGCGAGCATGTCGATCAGGGAGCGGTGCCCGGGCGCGCTGTCGCAGACGAAGATCTCCTCGACGCCGCCCGCGAGTCGGGCGGCTGCGCGCGCGCTGTCCAGCAGGGGGGAGACGGTGACGATCCAGCGGGCCGCGCAGTCCTTCAGCTGCTTGGCGAACTCCTCGGGGGTGGCCAGGGGGTGCACGGTGGTGACGGAGGCGCCCGCGCGGGTGGCCGCGTAGAAGGCGGTGGGGAAGGCGATCGTGTTGGGGCTGTGCAGGGCGAGCACGTCCCCCTTGCGCACGCCCGCCTCGGCGAGTCCGGCGGCGACCCGCCGGTGGAAGCGGTCGAGCTGTTCGTAGGTGAGGGTGGTGCCGTCGGTGCCGTCGATCAGGGCCGGGATGCTCCCGAACTCGGCGGCGCGCGCGAGCACCGCCTCGTGGATGGGGAGTTCGACCGGTGTGACGTCTGCGTACTCGCTGCGGAACATGGTTCCTCCAAGACGGCCGGGAGGCGTGCCGGTCGCGTGTCTAGTACGACTTGGGCAGGCCGAGGGTCTGGTGGGAGACGTAGTTGAGAATCATCTCCCGGCTCACCGGTGCGATGCGGGACACGCGCGCGGCCGTTGTCAGCGAGGCGAGCCCGAACTCCCGGGTGAGGCCGTTGCCGCCGAGGGTGTGCACGGCCTGGTCGACGGCCCGCACGCACGCCTCGGCCGCCGCGTACTTGGCCATGTTGGCGGCCTCCCCCGCGCCGATGTCGTCGCCGGCGTCGTAGAGGTGGGCGGCCTTCTGCATCATGAGACGGGCGAGTTCGAGGTCGATGTGCGCCTGCGCGAGGGGGTGCGCGATGGCCTGGTGGGAGCCGATGGGCGCCTTCCAGACGGTGCGGTCGCGGGCGTACTCGACGGCGCGGGACAGGGCGAAGCGGCCCATGCCGATCGCGAAGGCGGCCGTCATGACGCGCTCGGGGTTCAGCCCGGCGAACAGCTGGAGCAGCCCGGCGTCCTGGTCCCCGACGAGCGCGTCGGCGGGCAGCCGCACGTCGTCGAGGGTCAGCTCGAACTGCTTCTCGGCGGCGCTGAGTTCCATGTCGATCTTGCGGCGCCCGAAGCCGGGGGCGTCGCGCGGGACGATGAACAGGCAGGGTTTGAGGCGCCCGGTGCGGGTGTCCTCGGTGCGTCCCACGATGAGGGTGGCGTGGGCGATGTCCACGCCGGAGACGAACACCTTGCGGCCGGTGAGCAGCCAGTCGCCGGTGCCGGGGTCCCGCCGGGCGGTGGTGGTGATGCGGTGCGCGTTGGAGCCGGCGTCGGGTTCGGTGATGCCGAAGGCCATGGTGCGGGTGCCGTCGGCGAGGGCGGGCAGCCACTCCCGCTTCTGCTCCTCGGTGCCGAAGCGGGCGATCACCGTGCCGCAGATCGCCGGGGAGACCACCATCAGCAGCAACGGGCAGCCGGCCGCGCCGAGTTCCTCCAGGACGATGGAGAGTTCGGAGATGCCGCCGCCTCCGCCGCCGTACTCCTCCGGGAGGTTGACGCCGAGGTAGCCGAGTTCGGCGGCCGCCGCCCACAGTTCGGTGGCGGGCCTGTCCTCCTCGACGGTGCGGGTGAAGTATGCGCGGCCGTACTTGTGGCCCAGGGCGGACACCGCCGCGCGGAGGGCCTTGTGCTCTTCTGACTCGATCACCGGCATGGAGGCTCCTTGGAGGAGGGGCTGTGAGTCGTCGGGGGTCGTCGGGCGGGGGCGGGTGCGTGGGGGCTGGTCGCGCAGTTCCCCGCGCCCCTAAGGGGCGTTGTGCTCCACCACCGCCAGGAGGGCGCCCACTTCCACCTGTCGGCCCGGTGCCGCGTGGAGGGCGGTCACCGTTCCTGCCGCCGGGGCGGTGATCCTGTGCTGCATCTTCATCGCCTCCAGCCAGAGGAGGGGCTGGCCCGCCTCGACCGCCGCGCCCTCGGTGACGCCCTCGGCGACGCGGACCACCGTGCCGGGCATCGGGGCGAGGAGGGAGCCGGGGGCGTGGCCGGCCTCGGGGTCGGGGAAGCGGGGCAGGGCGGTCAGCGCCGTGCCGCCGGCGTACACGCGGTCACCGTAGCGGCTGACCTCGTAGCGGCGCCGTACGCCCTCGGTCTCCAGGATCACCAGGGCCGCGTCCGCGTGGACGACCGTCACGCCGTCGGCCGCGAGGCCGGTGCGGGTGTGCCGGTAACGGACCTCGTGCTCCTCGCCGTTCACCGCGTACCGCTTGACCTGCGGCTGCGAGGGCACGTTGCGCCAGCCGCCGAAGCGGGAGCGGCCGTGCGCGTCGGCGAGGGCGGCGGCGAGCGGGGCGTACGGGTCGGGGGCGGGCGCGGTGAGGGCGGCCAGGTGGCGGTCGTAGAAGCCGGTGTCCATGCGGGCCCGCGCGAACTCCTCGTGGCGCAGGGAGCGGACGAGGAGGTCCCGGTTGGTGACGGGGCCGTGGATCACCGCGCGTTCCAGGGCCGCGGCGAGCTTGCGGACCGCCTCGGCGCGGGTGGGGGCGTGGGCGACGACCTTGGCGAGCATCGGGTCGTAGTGGACGCCGACGTCGTCGCCGTCGGCGTAGCCCGTGTCGAGGCGGACGGCGCCGGGGACGGCCAGGCGGTGCAGGCGGCCGGTCTGCGGGGCCCAGTCGTGGGCGGGGTCCTCGGCGTAGAGGCGGGCCTCGACGGCGTGGCCGCGCGCGGGCGGCGGCTCGGGGGCCAGGGCGTGGCCCTCGGCGACCCGGATCTGCCCGGCGACCAGGTCGACGCCGAACACCTCCTCCGTCACCGGGTGTTCGACCTGGAGCCGGGTGTTCATCTCCAGGAAGTGCGCCCGGTCGCCGGCGACCAGGAACTCCACGGTGCCGGCGCCGACGTAGCCGACCGCGCGGGCGGCGCGTACGGCGAGGGCGTGGAGTTCCTCCGTGAGCCGGGCGGAGAGGCCGGGCGCCGGGGCCTCCTCGATCACCTTCTGGTGTCTGCGCTGGAGGGAGCAGTCGCGGGTGCCGAGCGTCCACACCGTGCCGTGGGTGTCCGCGAGGACCTGCACCTCGACGTGGCGGCCGTTCTCCAGGTACGGCTCGACGAACACCTCCCCGTCGCCGAAGGCGCTCGCGGCCTCCGCGCGGGCGGCGGCGCGTTCGCCGTCCAGGTCGGCGAGGCGGCGCACCACGCGCATGCCGCGTCCGCCGCCGCCCGCCGCGGCCTTCACCAGCACCGGCAGGTCGGCCTCGGTGACGTCGGTGAGCGGTGCGACGCCCATGAGCCGCTTGGCGCGCGTCTTGGACGCCATCGCCTCGATCGCCTCCGGCGGCGGCCCGATCCACACCAGTCCGGCGTCCTGGACGGCGCGTGCGAAGCCGGCGTTCTCGGAGAGGAAGCCGTAGCCGGGGTGGACGGCGTCCGCGCCGGCCGCGAGGGCGGCCTTCACGATCAGGTCGCCGCGCAGGTAGGTGTCGGCGGGCGCCGCTCCCGGCAGCCGGACGGCGGTGTCGGCGACGCGCGTGTGCAGGGCGTTCCCGTCGGCGTCGGAGTGCACGGCGACGGTCGTGACGCCCAGCTCGCGGCAGGTGCGGACGATGCGGCAGGCGATCTCGCCGCGGTTGGCGACGAGGACGGAATCGATCACTGGTTGCCTCACATCCGGAAGACGCCGAAGCCGCCGCGCACGCCCTCGTAGGGCGCGGTGTGCACGGCGGACAGGCACAGGCCGAGGACGGTGCGGGTGTCGCGCGGGTCGATGACGCCGTCGTCGTACAGCCGCCCGGACAGGAACATCGGCAGGGACTCGGACTCGATCTGCTGCTCCACCATGGCGCGCAGCGCCGCGTCGGCCTCGTCGTCGTAGGGCCGTCCCTTCGCCGCCGCCGACTGCCGGGCGACGATGGACAGCACGCCCGCGAGCTGCTGCGGGCCCATGACGGCGGACTTGGCGCTGGGCCAGGCGAACAGGAAGCGCGGGTCGTAGGCGCGGCCGCACATGCCGTAGTGGCCGGCGCCGTAGGAGGCGCCCATGAGGACGGACAGGTGCGGGACGCGGGAGTTGGAGACCGCGTTGATCATCATCGCGCCGTGCTTGATGATGCCGCCCTGCTCGTACTCCTTGCCGACCATGTAGCCGGTGGTGTTGTGCAGGAACAGCAGCGGGACGTCCCGCTGGTTGGCCAACTGGATGAACTGGGCGGCCTTCTGGGACTCCTCGCTGAAGAGGACGCCCCGCGCGTTGGCGAGGATGCCGACCGGATAGCCGTGCAGGGCCGCCCAGCCGGTGACCAGGCTGGTGCCGTAGAGGGGCTTGAACTCGTCGAAGTCGGAGGCGTCGACGATCCTCGCGATCACCTCGCGCGGATCGAAGGGGATCTTCAGGTCGCCGGGGACGATGCCCAGCAGCTCCTCCGGGTCGTACTTCGGCGGCTCGGCGGGACCCGGGTCGGGGTACGCCTTGCGGTGGTTGAGGCGGGCGACGACCCGGCGGGCCTGGCGCAGCGCGTCCGGCTCGTCCACGGCGAAGTGGTCGGCGAGACCGGAGACGCGGGCGTGCATGTCCGCGCCGCCCAGGGACTCGTCGTCGCTCTCCTCGCCGGTCGCCATCCTCACCAGCGGCGGGCCGCCGAGGAACACCTTCGCCCGCTCCTTGACCATGATCGTGTGGTCGGACATGCCGGGCACGTACGCGCCCCCGGCGGTGGAGTTGCCGAAGACGACGGCGACGGTGGGGACGCCGGCGGCGGACAGCCGGGTCAGGTCCCGGAAGACCGCGCCGCCGGGGATGAAGATCTCCTTCTGCGAGGGCAGGTCGGCACCGCCGGACTCCACCAGGCTGATCACGGGCAGCCGGTTGGCGAAGGCGATCTCGTGGGCGCGCAGCGCCTTCTTCAGCGACCAGGGGTTGCTGGCGCCGCCGCGCACCGTCGGGTCGTTGGCGGTGATCACGCACTCCACGCCCTCGACGACCCCGATGCCGGTCACCAGGGACGCGCCGACGGCGTGGTCGCTGCCCCAGGCGGCCAGCGGGGACAGCTCCAGGAACGGGGTGTCGGGGTCGAGCAGCAGCTCGATGCGTTCGCGGGCGAGCAGCTTGCCGCGTTTCCGGTGCCGCTCGACGTACTTCTCACCGCCGCCCGCGAGGGCCTCGGCGTGCTCGGCGTCGAGCTCGGCCAGCTTGGCGAGCATGGCCTCCCGGTGCTCCCGGTGATCGGGGTCGGACGGGTTCAGGGCGGACGCGAGGACCGTCACAGGAGCACCTCCGGGATGTCGGCGTGGCGGGAGCGCAGCCACTCCCCCAGCGCCTTGGCCTGCGGATCGAAACGGGCCTGCGCGGCGACGCCCTCGCCGAGGATGCCCTCGACGACGAAGTTCAGGGCGCGCAGGTTCGGCAGCGCGTGCCGGGTGACGGGCAGGTCGCGGGCCTCCGGGATCAGCTCCCGGAACCGTGCGACGGTCAGCTCGTGCGCGAGCCACCGCCAGGCGTCGTCGGTCCGCGCCCACACGCCGACGTTGGCGTTGCCGCCCTTGTCGCCGCTGCGGGCGCCGACGACCCGGCCGAGGGGCGCGCGGGCGGCCGGCCCCGGCGGCAGCGGCTGCGGAGGATGGGGCTCCGGCAGGTCGTCGAGGGCGGCGGTGTCCTGGGGCGGGTCCACGGTGATCCGGCGCCCGTCGGGGAGGACGGCCACATGGTCGACCTCACCCTGGGGGACGTACACCTCCTCGAAGACCCCGTAGGGGGAGCCCTTCCCCGGTGGCGCCACCACGTGGAACCCGGGGTAGCTGGCCAGCGCCAGCTCGATGGCGGCCCCGCTGAGCACCCGTCCGGCCTTGTGCTGGTCCGGGTCCCGCACGACGAGCCGCAGCAGCGCGCTCGCGGTCTCCTCCGTGCCCGCGTCGGCCCGGTCGGTGCGCGCGAGGTCCCAGCGGACCTCGGCGGGCGGGGACGCGGCGAGGGCGTCGCTCATCTGCTCCTTCACGAGCGCGGCCTTCGCGCCGACGTCGAGCCCGGTGAGCACGAACACGACCTCGTTGCGGAACCCGCCGAGCCGGTTCAGCCCGACCTTGAGCGTGGGCGGCGGGGCTTCCCCGCGCACCCCCTCGATCCGCACCCGGTCGGGCCCCTCCCGGGTGAGCCGCACGGTGTCCAGCCGCGCGGTGACGTCCGGCCCGGCGTACCGGGCGCCGCCCGTCTCGTACAGCAGCTGCGCGGTGACCGTGCCGACGTCGACGAAGCCGCCGGTGCCGGGGTGCTTGGTGACGACGCACGAGCCGTCGGGGTGGATCTCGGCGAGGGGGAAGCCGGGCCGGCGCAGGTCGCGGGGGTCGCGCTCGGCGAAGAACGCGTAGTTGCCGCCGGTGGCCTGCGCCCCGCACTCCAGCACGTGCCCGGCGACGACCGCGCCCGCCAGCCGGTCGTGGTCCGCCGGCTTCCAGCCGAAGTGCGCGGCGGCGGGCCCGGTGACCAGGGCGGCGTCGGTGACCCGTCCGGTGACGACGAGATCGGCGCCCGCGCGGAGGCACTCGGCGATGCCGAAGCCGCCGAGGTAGGCGTGGGCGGCGAGACTTCCGGGGTGCCGGGCGGTGAGGTCGTCGCCCTCGACGTGGGCGACCCGTACGGGGACGCCGAGCCTGCCTGCCAGCTCCCGTACGGCGTCCGCGAGTCCGGCCGGGTTGAGCCCGCCCGCGTTGGTGACGATCCGGACGCCCTTCTCGTGCGCGAGGCCGAGGGTGTCCTCCAGCTGCCGCAGGAAGGTGCGGGCGTATCCGGCGGACGGGTCCTTCAGGCGGTCCCGGGCCAGGATGAGCATGGTCAGCTCGGCGAGGTAGTCGCCGGTGAGGACGTCCAGCTCCCCGCCCGTCAGCATCTCGCGCAGGGCCCCGGCCCGGTCGCCGTAGAAGCCGGAGAAGTTGCCGACGCGCAGGGGTGCGGCCGTCACGAGGCGTCCCCCTGCGGCGCCCGTCCGCCGCCGGGCGGCCCGGCGAACGCCTGCGCGATGTCCAGCCAGCGGTCGGCGTCGGGGCCGTCGGCGGTCAGGGCGAGGTCGGCGCGGTGGGCACGCCGGGTCACCAGGAGGCAGAAGTCGAGGGCGGGCCCGGTGACGCGCTGGGGGGCGTCCTCGGGGCCGTACGCCCAGACGTCACCGCCCGGTCCGGTGAGTTCGACGCGGAACGGGTCGGCGGGCGGGGTGAGTCCGTGCACCCCGTACGCGAAGTCGCGGGTGCGGACGCCGAGCCGGGCGATGTGCCGCAGCCGGCCGGTGGCCGCGCGCGCCACGCCCAGCGCGTCCGCCACGTCCAGGCCGTGCGCCCAGGTCTCCATCAGGCGGGCGGTGGCCATCGAGGCGGCGGACATCGGCGGCCCGTACCAGGGCAGCCGGGCCCCGGACGGCACGGCCCGCAGCGCCTTGTCGAGCGCGTCCCGCCCCGCCCGCCAGCGCTCCAGCAGCACGTCCGGCGGCACCCGGGCGCCCTCCTCCGCGCCCTCGTCCACGAAGGCGTGCGGGGCGGCGAGGGCGGCCTCGACCAGCTTCCGGAACCCGTCCGCGTCGGTGGCGGCGACGAGCGCCGAGTGGTCGGTCCAGGCGAGGTGCGCGATCTGGTGGGCGACGGTCCAGCCGGGGGCGGGTGTCGCCAGCGTCCACCGCTCGGGGTCGAGACCGGCCACGAGCCGGTCCAGCTCCTCGCTCTCCTCCCGCAGATCGTCGATCACAGGCGTCGGATCGGACACGAGGCGCTCCCCTCGGGGCACGGACACGGCGGCGGTGTGCGGGGCGGACGGGGGGAGCATGGCAGGAGGGCAGGAAACAAGCAAGCGTGCTTGCATGATTTTTTCGGCGGAAGAATCACCGCTGACCATGAGTTCGGGCCGGCGCGAACGCGTGGCGGAACTCCAGGGACCGCGCTCCTTCGAAAACGTGCTGGGGCGACGGCGGTGGACTCCGGGCTCATGCCCCGGGCGTGAAGGCGACGTCGGTGAGGTCGCGTTCCAGGACGACGCCCTGATGGCCGTAGGTGCGGATCGAAGGCACCTTCAGCAGCAGGCAGAAGCGGTCGGTGGAGGCGACCGTGTCCGCTATCCGGCGGTACGACCGGCGGAGGAAGTAGAGGGCGGCGTGGTTGGTGAGGGCGGTCTGCCCGCAGACCAGGATCACGGGACGCCCGCCGCCGGGAGCGGTGAACTTGGCGAGAAGGACGTACTCCTCGCTGCCGCTGATCCGGCGGTGGAGCACCCCGCCCGCCTCGAAGGCCAGTGGGTGCTCGGGGTGGGTGTAGGGGTGGAACGTGACGCCGGGCAGGGTGTGCGCGACGTGACCCGCGCTCCGGACGTTCGACCCGAGCGGGCCTCCGATGCAGAACTCGGGCTTGTTCCCGTTGCTCCCCCGGAAGTCGTCGCTGCGGACGACCTCGACCTCGCACTCCAGGCTGTGGCTGAGGACGGCCGCCTCGATCATCGCCTGGACGTCGTGGTGATGCGTGGTGCCCGGAGCGCCGTACTTGTTGTTCATGACGATCAGGCACGTGTCGCCGGGCCGGGCGCCGACCACGCGCATCCGCAGCCGCAGGTCCCGGTTGTGCCTGCCGCGCTGCCACAGCCACACCGCCAGGCCGCTCAGACAACTGGCGAGCAGCCCCAGCACGAGATCGCCCAACGCCCCCGCCAGCATGCCGCTCCCCCCTGTGCGTGCCCGTACCCTACCCGGGCCCGACCCGGGTGACGCCGCTCCCATGTCAGGAGCCGCTTGCCCCTCGCTTTCGACGACGGCGGCCCGTGACCGGCGCCGGACGGTCAGGGAAGAGGGTCCGGCGTCACCTGCCAGATGGTGACGAGCTCCGACCGCGGCGTCACCTGTACACGAAGAAGCCGCCGGCGACGAACGCGTGCTTCGCCCCTTCGTCCGCTTCCTCGTACGCGGACCCGTGCACGTAGAGGGCCTCAGCCGCCCTGGCCAGTTCCGCCGCCATTTTCTCCACCTCGGCGAGGAAGCCCGCGGGTGCGCCCGCCGCCACCGTCTCCTCGTCGGGCACGTACTCCCAGCGCCGGCTCACTGCGTGCGCACCGCCCGGGCAGCCTCACGGTAGAGGGAGCTGGCCACGGCCAGGTGCTCACGTGCCTCCTCCGGCGCTGTGGCGATCCGGGCGAGGTACTCGGCCCGGTGGTACGCCTTGGCCACGGCGGGGTGGCGTGCGATCTCGATCAGAGCCGCCCAGTGACTGAGGTAGGCGTGCACCAGTTCGAGCGAACCGTGCTCCACGGCCTCGGCCAGAGCCTGGTCCTTCGCCCGGGCGTGGAGCGGCAGAAGCTCCGGGGCGACAACCGCGCAGGCGGCACGCAGCGCACCGGGCGTGCGCTCCGGGCGGGGGATCAGCGGCCGGTTCCCTGCTGTCTCGCCGTGCCGCACGCTCATGTCGCCGTTCCCTTCGTGCCCGCGGAGGAAGGACCGGTCACGCCCCGGACTCCCCGGGCATGTGCCGAACCCAGTGGAAAGGAGACACAGAGCGACTCCGGTCGCGCCCGGCCCCCGTGCGCTCCCGCACCTACAGAGATCAAGTCCTCGGAGCCCCGCCCGCGCCAGGAGCCACGGGACGCCACGGCCCGTCAGTCCTTCCGCCAGACCGTCATGTCCGCCCTGAGGAAGGCCAGGTCCGGCACGGCGGTCGACTTGACCTGGACGACGAGGAGTCCCACGTTTCCGTCGCCGTCCCGGAAGCAGATCTCGGTGCCTGCCGCGGAGGCGGCCAGCGGGTGGGCGCCGGGCTTCTGCTTCGCGGTCAGCATGCGACATGCGTCGTAGGTGCCGTCGCCCTGGTCGCCGTACACCTGGACGAACGTCACGGTGTCACTGTCCAGTTCGCAGCCGGCCATGGAGCAGCCGAACCGGATGTCCTCCTCGCGGGTGTCGTACACCTCGCCGTCGCCGGTGCGCAGGGAGTTCTCGGCGGTCAGCATCAGGCCGCTGTAGGGGTACGCCCGCGGCGCCCCGGCCGCACCCGCCGCCCCGTCGGCCCCCGTGCCCGGGCCGGCCGCCGAAGCGCCGTCCGAGCCGGCCCCCGCCCCGTCGCCGGACTTCTCCGCGTCCGTCGCGGCGCCGCCGGCCCCCGCCGGCCGTTCCGCCGCCGGTCCCGGCGTCGCGGAGGCGGAGGCGGCCGTGTCCCGGCCGCGTCCGTCGTCGCGTCCGTCTCCCCGGCCCGTCGCGTCCATGACCGACCAGGCAGCGGCGATCACCAGCCCGGCCGCGGCGAGGGCGGCCGCCCCGTACAGGGCCGGGCGCCGCCGACGGCTCCGGCGTCCCTCCGGCTCGGGCGACCGTCCCGGCAGCCCCGGTCCCGGGGCGACGACGGGCCCGGAGGGGGGCGTCCACGCCGCCGGGGCGGTCACCGGCAGCGTGTGCGCCGCTGTGGGCGGCACGCCCGGTTCCGGGGACGCGACCGGCGGCGGCGCCGTCACCTCCGGTCCGGCGATCTCCCGCCAGACGGCCGGTCCGGCTCCGGCGTCGGCGTCCCGCCCCAGCTCCTCCCGGCACCAGGCGACGACCTCCGCCGGGGTGGGTCTCCCCTCCGGTGCCTCGGCCAGGCACCGGGCGAGCAACCCGCGCAGCCGGTCGGGCAGTTCGGACAGGTCGGGGGCGGAGTGCACGATCCGGTACAGCACGCTCACCGCCGGCCCGTCCCCGTACAGCGGTCGGCCCAGCGCCGCGAAGGCGGCCGTCTGCCCGAGCGCGAAGACGTCCGTGGCGGCCGACACCTCGCCGCCGGACGCCTGCTCCGGGGCCATGAAGTGGGGCGTGCCGATCGCGGCGCCCGTGGCGGTGTGCGCGGTGGCGTCGGCGGCGCGGGCGATGCCGAAGTCGATGACCCGTGGCCCGTCGGAGGCCAGCAGGACGTTGGACGGCTTGAGGTCCCGGTGCACGATCCCGGCCCCGTGGATGGCCTGCAGCGCCTCGGCGATCCCCGCCGTCAGCCACAGCACCGCCGTCTCGGGCAGCGGCCCGCGCCGGGCGACGGCCTCGGTCAGGGAGGGGCCCGGCACGTACAGCGTGGCCAGCCAGGGCGGTACGTCCTCCGGGTCGGCGTCGATCAGTTCGGCGGTGTACGCGCCCTTCACCGTCCGGGCCGCCCTGACCTCCCGGGTGAAGCGCCGCCGGAAGGTGGGGTCGTCGGCCAGTTCCGGCCGCACGACCTTGAGGGCCACCGGCCGGCCCCCGTGCGTGTGCGCGAGGTACACCCGCCCCATGCCGCCCGCGCCCAGCCGGGCGGCGATCCGGTAGTCCCCCACGGTGCGCGGATCGTCGTCCTGCAGCGGCTGGAACGCCTCGGCCGTGTCCGTCATCGGTTCCCTCCCCGTCGTCCCGATGAGTCGATCAACAGCCTACGAGGCCGTCTCCGGCCGCCCCGCGCCGCCGCCGACACGGGCCCTGTCGCCGCTGGTGTCGGCGCCGGCGGCAGCGATCAGACTTCTCGGGAAGGCTTCCGCCCGTGGCCGGCCGTGTCACGGGTGCGACGGGCTGTCGTCATGCGGCCGGGCAAACAGGGCGCGCGGGGTGGTGGGACAGCGCCCTGAGGGCGCTTCCGGCTCCTGAGGTCCGACGAGGACGACCGTCAGTCCTTGGTGAGGTCCACGCGCGCCCGCACCCGGCGGCGTGGTCCCACCTGCGTCCGCACCGCGCCCATGCTCGCGGCGATGACCAGGGCGATGGCGGCGGCCTCCGTCGCGGCGAGGGCCTGGTCGAGGACGAGGAAGCCGGCGGCGGCCGCGAGGGCCGGTTCCAGGCTCATCAGGATCGCGAAGGTCGACGCGGGCAGCCGCCGCAGCGCGAGGAGTTCGAGGGTGTAGGGCAGGACGGACGACAGCACCGCGACCGCCGCGCCCAGCGCGAGGACCGTCGGGTCGAGGAGCTTGGCGCCGGACTCCAGGACGCCCAGGGGCAGGAACAGCACCGCCGCCACCGCCATGGCCAGGGCCAGCCCGTCCGCCTGCGGGAAGCGGCGCCCGGTACGCGCGCTGAAGACGATGTACGCCGCCCACATCGCCCCGGCGCCCAGCGCGAAGGCGACGCCCAGCGGGTCGAGGCCGCTGAAGCCCCCGCCGCCGAGGAGGAACCCGCCGGCGAGGGCCAGCGCGGCCCACACGAGGTTGACCGCGCGCCGGGAGGCCAGCACGGAGAGGGTGAGCGGCCCCAGGACCTCCAGGGTGACCGCGGGGCCGAGCGGGATGCGGGCGACGGACTGGTAGAAGAGGCCGTTCATCGCGGCCATCGCGACGCCGAAGGCGACCACCGTGCCCCAGTCGGTCCGCGAGTGCCCGCGCAGCCGCGGCCGGCACACCGCCATCAGCACCAGCGCCGCCACCAGCAGCCGCAGGGTGACCACCCCGAGCGCGCCGGCGCGCGGCATCAGCGTCACCGCGAGCGCCCCGCCGAACTGCACCGAGATGCCCCCGGCCAGCACCAGCCCGACCGGCCCCAGGGAGCCCCGGCGGCCGCCCGGGGCGCCGGCCCGCGCGGGGGCGGGACCGTGGCTCTGCCCGGGTGCGGTGGACGGGGTGGCGGCGCTGGGGGTGGTCACGGTGCCTTCCAGGGAGGTAGGAGACGCGAGGGACTCGAGGGTGATGCACGACTGCACCGAGTGTGCATCTTGGTGGACTCACAGGTCCAGCGTATTGGACTACGTCAGTACCGTGAAGCGTTCATATGCCTGACGATGCGACCCGTATCCCGTCCGGGTCAACTCCGTCCACGGTGCGGACGTCCCACCCGGTACGGTTCCCCCTGGTGACACCCCGTCCGCTCCCCCTATCAGCCGAGGCCCCGTGCGACGACTCCTGGTCCGTGTCTGGCGACTCCTGCGCCCGCTGCAGAGCCGCATCATGTGGCTGCTGCACGCCAAGTTCGTGGTCGGCGTGACGGGTGTGGTGCGCGACGACGAGGGGCGGGTGCTGCTGCTGCGGCACCGGATGTGGCCGCCCGGCCGCCAGTGGGGCCTGCCGAGCGGCTTCGCGCGCAAGGGCGAGGACTTCCGGCAGACCGTGGTGCGTGAGGTCAAGGAGGAGACCGGCCTCGACGTGGAGGCCGGCCGCCTGGTCATGCTGAACAGCGGCCTGCGCACCCGCATGGAGGTGGCCTTCGAGGCCCGCCTGCTCGGCGGCGAGCTGCGCCTGGACCCCTTCGAGATCCTCGAGGCCCGCTGGTGCGCACCGGACGCCCTTCCCGAGGGCGTCCAGCCGGTGTGCCACCCCCTCGTCCGGGGCGAGACGACGCCCTGACCCGACGGGGTGCGCCCGAGGTCCTCAGCGGGGTACGCCCAGCGCGTCCAGCCGCTCGTGCGGGGCCTCCGGCGGGAGGCTCGGGTGGCCGGGAAGTCCGGACGGGACAGCAGCACGTCCCGGGCGTTGACGGGACGACTCCAGCCACGCTTCGATGCCCCGCACACCGACTTGACACAGGCCGGCGCCGGTCCGGTCTCCCGTCGAGGGCACGCGCCGAATAATCAGCGGCCGGCCGGCGGCCCCCTTGTTAGGGTGCGCCCCGTGGCAGTGATCAGGCAGGTTCAAGTCACGTTCGACTGCGCGGATCCGGAGCGGCTGGCGCGGTTCTGGTGCGAGGTGCTGGGGTACACCGTGGTGCCACCCCAGGGGTACGGATCCTGGGACGAGTTCAACCGGGAGCGGTTCCCCGACGGGGACGGCGCCTGGTGTGCGGCGAGCGACCCCGCCGGGGCCGGGCCGCGGCTGTTCTTCCAGCGGGTGCCGGAGGGCAAGGTGGTCAAGAACCGCGTCCACCTCGACGTGCGCGTCGGCACCGGGCTGACCGGTGAGGAGAGGCTGGCCGCGCTGGAGGCCGAGTGCGCCCGGCTCGTGCCCCTCGGCGCCACCCGGCAGCGGCTGCTGTACGACGGCACCGACTCGTGCATCGTGATGCAGGACATCGAGGGGAACGAGTTCTGCCTCGACTGAGGCACCCGTTCACGCCTCCTCGTCCAGCGCCGCCGCCAGGATCTCCGCCAGGTGGCGTCCCCTGACGCCTCCCAGCTGCTCCAGCTGCGTCCGGCAGGAGAAGCCGTCCGCCTGGACCACCGCGTCCTGCGGCGCCTCCCGTACAGAGGGGAGCAACCGCTCCTCGGCGCAGGCGCGCGAGACGTCGTAGTGGCCCTTCTCGAAGCCGAAGTTGCCCGCCAGGCCGCAGCAGCCGCCGCTCAGCTCGCCCTGGAGTCCGGCCGCCTCCCGCAGTCTGCGGTCGGGGCCGTCGCCCAGGACCGCGTGCTGGTGGCAGTGGGTCTGGCCGGTGACCGGGCGGTTCACGGCGGGCGGGGTCCAGCCGGGGGCGTGGCGTTCCAGGGTCTCCGCGAACGTCAGGACCCGGGAGGCGAGTCGCGCCGCGCGCGGGTCGTCGTGGAGGAGTTCCGGGGCGTCCGTGCGCAGGGCGGCCGCGCAGCTCGGTTCCAGGACCACCAGGGGCGCGTCCGTGGCGAGGACCGGTTCCAGCAGGTCCAGGGTGCGGCTCAGTACCGTACGGGCACGGTCCAACTGGCCCGTGGAGAGGTACGTCAGGCCGCAGCAGACCCGCCCCCGCCGTGCCGCCAGCAGGGACAGCGCCGAGCGTGACCGGGCGTCGCCCACCCGCCCGCCGGACGGCAGCCGCAGCGTCGGCGGCAGCGCCACCCGCAGTCCCGCCGCCTCCAGCACCCGCACGGCCGCCCTGCCCACCGACGGCGACAGGTGCTCGGTGAAGGTGTCCGGCCACAGCACCACCAGCGTGCCCGCACCCGCAGAAGTGCCCCGCTTCCGCCGCCACCAGCGGGTGAACGGCTCGCCCGCCAGACGCGGGACCTCCCGCTCGTCCGCGATCCCGGCGAGCCGTTTCGCCAGGCGCGCGAGCGGGCCGGCCGAGGCCAGCGCGTTCGCCGCCCCCGCCGTCCGGGTCCGGGCGGCCCAGGACAGCCACACCGGCAGCCACCCCATCGCGTAGTGGGCGGCGGGCCGGCGGCGGCCCGCGTAGTGGTGGTGCAGGAACTCCGCCTTGTACGTGGCCATGTCGACGCCGACCGGGCAGTCGGAGCGGCACCCCTTGCAGGACAGGCACAGGTCGAGCGCGTCCCGGACCTCGGTGGAGCGCCAGCCGTCGGTCACCACCTCGCCCGCGAGCATCTCGTGCAGCAGCCGGGCGCGCCCGCGCGTGGAGTGCGCCTCCTCGCCCGTCGCCCGGAACGACGGACACATCACGGCGGACCCCGACGCGGACGTCGTACGGCACTTGGCGACGCCCACGCAGCGCCGCACCGCGGCCGAGAAGTCGCCGGCGTCGGCGGGGTAGCCGAAGGCGACGTCGACCGGTCCGCGCGGCAGGACGGAGAAGCGGAGGTCCGCGTCGAGGGGGGCGGGGCGGACCAGCATGCCGGGGTTGAGCAGGTCGTCCGGGTCCCACACCCCCTTCACCCGCTCGAAGAGGGCGACCGTCTCCGCGCCGTACATGCGGGGCAGCAGTTCGGCCCGCGCCTGCCCGTCCCCGTGCTCCCCCGACAGCGAACCGCCGTGGGCGACGACCAGATCGGCCAGCTCCTCCGAGAAGCGCCGGAAGCGGGCGACGCCCGGCCCGGTCAGCAGGTCGAAGTCGATGCGCACGTGGATGCAGCCGTCCCCGAAGTGCCCGTACGGGGTGCCGCGCAGGCCGTGGTCGGCGAGCAGCGCCCGGAAGTCCCGCAGGTACGCGCCGAGCCGGGCGGGCGGCACCGCGCAGTCCTCCCAACCGGGCCACGCCTCACCGCCCCCGGGCATCCGGGTCGCCGTGCCGCTGGCGTCCTCCCGGATGCGCCACAGGGTGCGCTGCCGGGCCGGGTCGGTGACCACCAGCGCGTCCACGACGTCCGCCGCCCGCACGATCGCCTCGGCCGCCGCGCGCGCCTCCGCGCCGGTGTCCCCGCCGGCCTCGACGAAGAGCCACGCTCCCCCGCGCGGCAGGTCCGCGGCGGACGGCACCAGGTCGGCCGCCATGCCCTCCACGGTCAGCGGCCGGTACGGCAGCAGCCCCGCCGCCGCCTGCGCGGCCCCGCTCTCGTCCGCGTACGCCAGCACGGCGAGCGCCCGCGCGCGGGGCGCCCGGACGAGGGTCAGCTCGGCCTCGGTGAGCACGGCGAGGGTGCCCTCCGAGCCGCAGAGGGAACGGGCGACGTCGGCGCGGTTCTCGGGCAGCAGGGCGTCCACCGGGTAGCCGGAGATGCGGCGGGGCAGGTCGGGGAAAGCGGTGCGCAGGCGCGTCAGTTCGCCGTCGACGAGGTCGCGCAGGCCCGCCGGGGCGCCCGCCCAGCCGGGTCCCGGGCGCAGCCGTTCGCCGCGCGCGGTGATCACCGACAGGGTGCGCACGTTGTCGGCGGTGGTGCCCCAGGCGACCGAGTGGGAGCCGCAGGAGTTGTTGCCGATCATGCCGCCGAGGGTGCAGCGGCTGTGGGTGGAGGGGTCCGGGCCGAAGCGGAGGCCGTGCGGGGCGGCGGCCTCCTGGAGCCGGTCGAGGACGAGGCCGGGCTGGACGACGGCGGTGCCCGCCTCCGGGTCGAGGGACAGCAGGCGGTTCATGTGGCGTGTGAAGTCGAGCACCACGCCCGTGCCGGTCGCCTGCCCCGCGATGGACGTCCCGCCGCCGCGCGGCACCACGGGCGCCCCGCGCTCCCGGCACACTGCCAGCACCGCCGCGACGTCGTCGGCGTCCCGGGGGGCGACCACGCCGAGCGGAACCCGGCGGTAGTTGGAGGCGTCCATCGTGGTCAACGCCCGCGCGGTGACGCCGAAGTCCACCTCGCCGCCCACCGCCGAACGCAGCGCCGCCGCCAGTTCCCGCTGATCCGTCATGCTCTCAGGATGCCCCCGCGGGGGCGCGGCGCGGGCGGCGCCCTCGCCCCCTCCGGGTGAGCCCCCGCCGGCACCTCTCCTTCGGCCGCGGCCCGCACGTGTGCCCCGGCGCCGCGCCGTCCCGGCCGGAGACGGGCGTCGCCCTCCCGGCCCCGCACGCCCGCTTCCCGGAGCCGGGCCCGGCGGACCCGGCGAGCGAGCCGCGCGACCAGCCGGTCGTCACTCGGAACGGCCTGCACGACCTGCACGACCTGCCGGTGACGCTCGGCGGGCGAGTGCCGCGGGGGCGGACGGACCTCCCCCGGTTCGTCCGCCCCCGTCCCGGTGACGCGTCTCAACGGATCGTCTCAGCGGCTCGTCTCAGCGGACGGACGATGTTTCGCCCGGATTTCCCTCAGCCGCTAGGCTCCGCACGTGGCTGAGATCCGGATTCCTGCTGACATCAAGCCCGCCGACGGTCGTTTCGGTGCGGGTCCCTCCAAGGTGCGGACGGAAGCGCTGGACGCGCTGGCCGCGACCGGCACGTCCCTGCTGGGCACCTCCCACCGCCAGGCCCCGGTGAAGAACCTGGTCGGCGCCGTGCGCGAGGGCATCCGCGAGCTGTTCCAGCTCCCCGAGGGCTACGAGGTGATCCTCGGCAACGGCGGGTCCACCGCGTTCTGGGACATCGCGACCCACGGCCTGATCGAGAACAAGTCGCAGCACCTCAGCTTCGGCGAGTTCAGCTCCAAGTTCGCCAAGGCCGCGGGGCTCGCCCCGTGGCTGGCCGACCCGGACGTCATCTCCTCCGACCCGGGCACCCACCCGGAGGCGGTCGCCGAGGCGGGCGTGGACGTGTACGCCCTCACCCACAACGAGACCTCCACCGGCGTCGCGATGCCGATCAAGCGCGTCGCGGGCGCCGACGAGGGCGCGCTGGTCCTGGTGGACGCCACCTCCGGCGCGGGCGGCCTGCCGGTCGACATCGCCGAGACGGACGTCTACTACTTCGCCCCGCAGAAGTCCTTCGCCTCCGACGGCGGTCTGTGGATCGGCGTGTTCTCCCCGGCCGCGATCGAGCGCGCCGAGCGGATCCACGCGAGCGGCCGGCACGTCCCGGAGTTCTTCTCCCTGCCGACGGCGATCGACAACTCCCGCAAGAACCAGACGTACAACACCCCGGCGCTCGCCACCCTGTTCCTGCTGAACCAGCAGCTGGAGTGGATCAACGGCCAGGGCGGCCTGGACTGGGCGGTCCGCCGCACCGCGACCTCCGCGCGCACCCTGTACGGCTGGGCCGAGGACGTGAAGTTCGCGAACCCGTTCGTCACCGACCCGGCGAAGCGGTCCGCCGTCATCGGCACGATCGACTTCACCGACGAGGTGGACGCGGCCGCCGTCGCCAAGGTGCTGCGCGCCAACGGCGTCGTCGACACCGAGCCGTACCGCAAGCTGGGCCGCAACCAGCTCCGCGTCGCGATGTTCCCGGCGATCGACCCGGCGGACGTCGAGGCCCTGACGAAGTGCGTCGACCACGTCATCGAGCGGCTGTAGTCCACGCCTCCCGCACCCCACGGGAAGGGCGCCCGGCGGACCTCCGCCGGGCGCCCTTCCCGTCGCCTCACCCGCGGTGCGCGGCCCGCCAGGCGTCCACCAGCGCGTCGTACCGCCGCCGCTGCTCCTCCCGCGCGTCCCGCGCCTCCTCGGTGGCGGGGTCGAGGAGGTGGCCCAGGGGCCGGGGACGGCGCCGGAAGCCGAGGGACTCGCCCAGGGCCGTGAGCGTCTCGCCGGCCCGCTCCCACTCCTGCGACGACAGCCGGCGCCCCTCGTCGGTGACCACGGGCGCCCTGATGACGGCGGCCATCGCGCTGCACCCGGCGCCCAGCGTCCACAGCGCCTGGCAGGCGAGCGCGGGGCCGAGGCCGACCCCGCGCCACTCCGGGTCCAGCCGGACGTCCGTCAGGACGAGCAGGTCGCCGTCGGCGGACGTCACGGTGTCCCGGAACTCCTGCGCGTAGCCGCCCCGCCCGAGGTCGTAGCAGCCCATGACCGTGTGGAAGAGAGCCAGGTCGTCCCCTTGCGCGTCAGCGGCGGGGGACGGGCTGAACCGCTCGTCCTGCCGGAGCCGGGAGAAGGCCAGCGAGCCGACGGCCCCGCCGACGGTGCGGTTCCGGAACCGCTCCACCCGTACGGACACGGTCCACTCGTCGATGCCGTCCCGGTCCCCCA
Source organism: Streptomyces sp. DSM 120436 (assembly GCF_055778765.1). NCBI lineage: Bacteria > Bacillati > Actinomycetota > Actinomycetes > Kitasatosporales > Streptomycetaceae > Streptomyces > Streptomyces sp. DSM 120436. Next base: position 934,542 of record NZ_JBSKBS010000001.1, read on the forward strand.
TGCCGCTCACCGGTTCCCGGAGGTGGTACTCCAGCCACAACCGCCCCGGGTCACCGGGCAGTTCCTCGATCGGACGTCTGTACGGTCCCATGCCGCCGCATGGTAGCCGTGACCCCGCCTCACCTGCTGAGACGCTGGAACCTCCGCACCGCGAGCGGCAGGAAGACCGCCGTCAGGATCACCGGCCACACCCCGGCCATCAGCAGCGCGTGCTGCTCCACCCACGAGTCGCCGCCGCCCACCGGCGTGCCGAACAGCTCGCGGGTCGCCGCGGCCGTGGAGGAGATCGGGTTCCAGGCGGCCACCCAGCCCAGCCAGTCGGGCATGAGCTGCGGGGCGACGAAGATGCTGGAGATCATCGTCAGCGGGAACGCCACCGCGAACAGGCCGCCCGCCGCCTCCGGGTTGGGCACCAGCAGCCCCAGCCAGACCCCGAGCCAGATCAGCGCGAACCGCAGCCACAGCAGCAGCCCGAACGCGGCGAGGAACTCCCAGCCGCCGTCCGGCCGCCAGCCCATGACCAGCGCGGTCAGCATCAGGATGGCCAGCTCGGCGCAGGCGACGATCAGATCGGTCACCCCGCGCCCGGCCACCACCGCCGACGACGCCATCGGCATCGAGCGGAAGCGGTCGATGACGCCCTTGGTGGAGTCGTAGACCACGACGGTCGCGGTGTTGATGAAGCCGAAGGCCATGGTCATCACGAACATGCCCGGCATCAGGAAGTCCTTGTAGTCCCCGCCGCCCGGCACCCGCATCGCGCTGCCGAAGACATAGCCGTACAGCAGCACCGACAGGATGGGGAAGCCGAGCTGCCAGGCGATGTTGACGGGCTGGCGCTGGTAGTGGGTCAGGCCCCGGCGGACGACGTTCCAGCAGTCCGCGAACGCCCAGTACACCCGGCCGCGGCCGGCCGGTCCGGTCAGGTCGAGCGCGCTCATGCCGCCGCCTCCTTCTCCGTGCGGTGTCCGGTCAGGCGCAGGAACACGTCGTCGAGGCTGGGCCTGCGCAGCCCGATGTCCTCGACCCGCACGCCCTCGTCCTGGAGGGTGCGCGCCACGTCCGTGAGCGCGGCCACCCGGTCGGTCACGGGCGCGTGCACCCGCAACTCGGCCTCGTCCGCCTCCGGTTCGCCGTCGGCGACCCGGGCGACCACCTTCACCGCGCGCGGGATGTCCGCGCGTTCGGCCACCACGACCTCGACGCGGTCGCCGCCGACGCGGTTCTTCAGCCCGTCCGGGGTGTCGTCGGCGATGGCCCGCCCCCGGTCGATGACGGTGATCCGGGAGGCCAGCCGGTCGGCCTCCTCCAGGTACTGCGTGGTCAGCAGCACGGTCGTGCCGCCGGCCACCAACGCCCGTACCGAGTCCCAGACTTCGCCCCGGCTGCGGGGATCGAGCCCCGTCGTCGGCTCGTCCAGGAACAGCACGGCCGGCGTGAGGATCATCGACGCCGCCAGGTCCAGCCGGCGCCGCATGCCGCCGCTGTAGTCGCCGACGCCCTTGTCGGCGGCGTCGGTCAGGTCGAACTGCTCCAGCAGCTCCGCCGCCCGCTCCTTGGCGCGCCGGCCGCCGAGGTGGAACAGCCTGCCGAACATCTCCAGGTTCTGCCGCCCGGTGAGCACCTCGTCCACCGCCGCGTACTGCCCGGTGAGCCCGATCCGCGCCCGCACCTCGCGCGCCCGGTGCGCCACGTCGAGCCCGGCCACCCTCGCCCGCCCCCCGTCGAGCCGGACCAGCGTCGACAGGATCCGTACGGCGGTGGTCTTGCCCGCGCCGTTCGGTCCCAGCAGTCCGTGCACCGTGCCCGGCCGCACGGCGAGGTCGAAGCCGTCCAGGGCGCGCTTCTCGCCGTACCGCTTCTCCAGCCCCTCGGCCAGGACCGCGTACCCGTCGTCCTTCATGGGTCCCCCTTCCAGAAACCGGGTACACCGTACCCGATGGTGCGTACGACGTACTCAGTTTTTTCGCGCGGACCTAGACTGCCTGCATGAGCAGCGGCGGAAGCGGTACGGAGACCAGCGGCAGCGGCGACCTCGCGCGCACCCTCGACCTGCTGTGGGGCACCGGACAGCGGCCCAGCCGGGGCCCGAAGCCGGGGCTGACCCTGGAGCGGATCGTGGAGGCGGCGGTCGAGGTCGCCGACCGGGACGGCATCGGCGCGCTGTCGATGCGCCGGATCGCCTCGGAACTGGGCACCGGCACGATGTCCCTCTACCGCTACGTCCCCGGCAAGGCCGAACTGCTCGACCTGATGCTGGAGCGGGTGCAGCACCCGCACGACCCCGGGGACCTGGGCGACGGCGACTGGCGGTCGGCCCTGGAGGCGCTGGGCCGGGCCACCCTCGCCCTCTACCGGCGGCACCCCTGGCTGCTGGAGGTCAACCAGTCCCGCCCGGTCCTCGGCCCGAACGCCCTGGACGGCCTGGAGACGGTGCTCTCCCGGATCAAGCCGATGGGCCTGTCCGACCCCGAACTGATGTCGGCGATCATGATGATCGACGGATACGTGGCCGGGGCCGCCCGCACCCAGCGCTACCAGGAGGAGGCCGAGCGCAGCTCGGGTCTCACGGACGCGCAGTTCTGGGACGCCCAGCACCCCTACCTGGAGCGGGCCATGAACAGCGGGCGCTATCCCGTACTGGCCGGCCTCTCCGACGACACCTTCGGCACCGACTTCGACCACTTCGAGTTCGGCCTCCAGCGCATCCTGGACGGCCTGGAGGAGTTCGTCGCCCGCCGCGCGGCCGGACAGGGGCGCTGAGGCCCCGGGTTCAGCCCTTCCGCCGGCGCCTGCTCAGCCCGAGGAAGGCCGCCACGACGAGGGCGACCACCACGGCGCCCCCGACCTTCACCGAGTCGCCGCTCCCGTCGCCGGAGGCGCTGCCGCCGCCGTCCGCACGGGAGCCGGGGCCGCCGCTCGCCCCGTCCTCGTCCGCGCCGGGCGCGGGACGGCTCACCACCCCGCTCCGCTCCCCCTCGCTGCCGAACAGCAGCCGGGAGCCGTCGGCGGAGAAGGTCACCGACTCGCCCTGAACCTGGAGCGGCACGCTCAGCCGCCCCTTGCGCTCGATCCTCCCGCCGTTCCACGCGTAGTGGACGCCCCCGAAGTAGCCGCGCACGGCGAGGTGCCGCCCGTCCGGGGAGAGGGCCGCGTCGGTGGTCCACAGCTCGACCGGGGCGATCGGCTCGAACACGTTGTCACCGGACGGCGAGAGCTTCTCCGGCCCCTCGTAGAGGTGCCCGCCGTCCTCGTGCTTGTCGATGAGGTAGACCCGCCCCGTCCTCGGGTGCACGACCATCGCCTCGGCGTCGCGCGGACCGTCGGCGTACTTCACGACGTACTGGACGGCCCGCACGGTGGCGTCCTCCAGCCGCTCCGGCTCGGGGAGTTCGTAGATCCACACGTACGGCCAGGTGCCGCCGAGGTTGTCGCCGATGTCGGCGACGAAGAGGCGGTTGCCGGGGCCCACCGCGATCGCCTCCACGTCCCGGGGGCTGCCGATGCCGGTGAGGGTGAGGCGGGCCACCGTGTCGCCGGTGCCGCTGTCGACGGCGTAGAGGTAGGGGCCGTCGTCGCTGTCGTTGTGCGTCCAGTACACGCCGGGGTGCAGGCGGGAGGCGGCGAGCCCGCTGGACTCGGTGACGCGCGGGTCGTTGATGGTGAACCCCTCGCCCCCGCCGTCGCTGTCGGCGGCGGAGGCAGCGGAGGCAGCGGCGGCGGGCACGGCGAGCGCGGCCGTCAGCAGGGCCGCGGCGAGCAGGGCGGAGGGTCGGCGCATGCCCCAAGACTGCCATCAGCCGGAGCCCCCGGGTTGCGGGTGTCGGGGCTCACATCGCGGTGAACGCACCGATCCACCATGATGATCGGGTGCTCAGGTTCATGCCCGTAGGTGACTCGATGACGATCGGGAGCGCGGGTGAACACACCTGGCGCTACCGGCTGTGGCAGCACCTGTGCACCGCGTACGGCGGCCCCTTCACCCTGGTCGGCCCGCGCGAGACGCTGCACGACCCGTCGACGGACGCCCCCACCTCGTACGCGTACGCCGACCCGGACTTCCCCCGGGCCCACCTGGCGGGCTGGGGCGAGGGCTGGTACCACATGGCCCCGCTGATCGGCGACGCCGTGCGCTCCTGCCGCGCGGACGTGCTGCTGGTGTCGCTCGGCCTGATCGACCTGGGCTTCTACACCAACGCCGAGCAGACCGCGGACAACGTCCGCGCCTTCGTCACCGCGGCGCGCGCGGCCCGCCCGAAGGTGCGGACGGCGGTGATGCCGGTGGTCCGCAACATCCGGGTGGAGGCGGACGAGACCTTCGCGGGGCAGGTCGACCGGTTCAACGCCCTGCTGGCCGAGGCGGTCGCCGACCTGGACACACCCCGCTCCCCGGTGCTGCTCGTCCCGCCCCCGGCGACGTACGACTTCCACGTGGACACCTACGACGGCACGCACCCCAACGAGAGCGGCGAGCACAAGATCGCGGGCGCGTTCGCCGAGGCGATGTGGCACGCGTGGTCCCTGGGCGGCCCGTACAAGCCGTCCTGACCCGACGCGCGGGCAGCACTTGCATGGAGCGCACTCCAAGACGTTGGCTTGACGTCCATGAGGTACACGCAGCTCGGACGCACAGGACTCAAGGTCAGCCGGCTCGTCCTCGGGACGATGAACTTCGGTCCGCAGACCGACGAGGCCGACAGTCATGCCATCATGGACGCGGCGCTGGACGCCGGCATCAACTTTTTCGACACGGCCAATGTTTACGGGTGGGGCGAGAACAAGGGCCGCACCGAGGAGATCATCGGCAGCTGGTTCGCCCAGGGCGGCGGCCGCCGGGACAAGGTCGTCCTCGCGACCAAGGTGTACGGCAACATGGGCCCGGACGGGGAGGCGTGGCCCAACCACGACAAGCTCTCCGCGGTGAACATCCGGCGCGCGGTGGACGCCTCGCTGAAGCGGCTGGGGACCGACCACATCGACCTCTACCAGTTCCACCACGTCGACCGGGCCACCCCGTTCGAGGAGATCTGGCAGGCGGTCGACGTCCTGATCCAGCAGGGCAAGATCCTCTACGTCGGTTCCTCCAACTTCCCCGGCTACAAGATCGCCCAGGCCAACGAGATCGCCGCCCGGCGCGGCGGCACCATCGGCCTGGTCAGCGAGCAGTGCCTGTACAACCTCGCCGAGCGGCGCGCCGAGATGGAGGTCGTCCCGGCCGCGCGGGACTACGGGCTCGGGGTCATCCCCTGGTCGCCGCTGCACGGCGGGCTGCTGGGCGGCGTCCTCAAGAAGCAGGCCGAGGGCGGCCGCCGCGCCTCCGGGCGGGCCGCGGAGACCCTGGCCGACCCGGCGGCCCGCAAGCAGATCCAGGCGTACGAGGACCTGCTGGAGAAGCACGGCCTGGAGCCGGGCGAGACGGCGCTGGCCTGGCTGCTCACCCGTCCCGGCGTGACCGGCCCGATCGTCGGCCCCCGTACCCGCGAGCAGCTCGAATCGGCGCTGCGGGCGGTGGAGCTGGAGCTGGGCGAGGAGCTGCTGGCCTCGCTCGACGAGATCTTCCCGGGCCCGGGGCCGTCGCCGGAGGCGTTCGCCTGGTGACGGCGGGCACGCCGTGACGGCCCGGCGGCGGCGCTAGTTTCCGAGCGCCGCCGCCAGGGCCACCACGACGAACATCAGCACGAGCGCACCGGCCATGATCCGGTTCCGGGTCTTCGGGTCCACGCGTCGAGCCTAACGGGCCGCGCCGAGTGCCCGGCGGGCGACCGCCTCGTAACGGGGCTGCTCGCCGGGAACGCCCGACCGGGGCAGGTGGCTGCGCACCAGCACCAGCTCCTCCACGGTCCAGGTGCGGCTGCGGAAGTCCTCCAGCGCCGCGAGGTACGGCCGTACGTCGACGGTGTCCCGGCTGCGGGCCACGGTCAGGTGGGCCCGGTAGCGCCGGTGCTCGTCCATGTCCACGCCCGCCTTGCGCCCGGCCGCCTCGGACCGCTCGGCCAGCAGCCGCATCGTCCGCAGGTCGCCCGCGGCCCCGGCCCACAGCGCGCGCCCCCGGCCGAACTGGCCGCCGCCGCGGAGCGCCAGCCGGAACGGCTCGGTCCGCGCCGCGGCCCGTTCCAGCCGCGCGGTCAGCCCGGGCACGGTCTCCTCGTCCACCTCGCCGTAGAACGCGAGCGTGAAGTGCCACCCGGCCCGCTCGGTCCACCGCATCCGGCCGGCCCCGGGCAGCTCCCGCAGCCCGTCCACCTCGGCGGCCAGCGCCCCGGTCACGTCCTCGGGCGGCAGCACGGCGGCGAAAAGTCTCATGCCCCCCAGTGTCCCGCGTGCCCTGGTCACCGTGCGTATCGTTGTACCGCGCGGCCGTACGCATCGAGCGTCGGCCGGGGAGGAGCGCCACGATGACCGTCCTCGAAGACAGGATCGAGATGGCCGAGAGCGGCGACGAGCTCACGCTCGACATGATGTTCGCGTGGCTGGAGAAGATGCCCGTCCCCGAGGGTTACAAGACGGAGATCGTCGGGGGGCACATCTTCATGACGCCGCAGCGGGACACCCACTGGGACATCATCGCGGACGTCTACGACCAACTGCGCGCGAAGTACCCGCGCAAGCGTCTCAAGTCCGACGTCCGCATCGATTATCCGGGGCATCTCAACGGCTTCGCCTCCGACGTGACCCTGCTGACCGAGAACGCGGCCAGGGACAGCACGGGGCGGTGGCGCTGCGAGGACGTCCTCCTCGTCGCCGAGGTGATCTCGCAGAAGACCGCCGGCAACGACTACGGGCCGAAGAAGGACGCCTACGCCGCCGCCGGTGTGCCGGTGTACCTGATCGTCGACCCGTACACCGGTGAGTGGCACCTGCACACACTGCCGAAGGACGGGAAGTACCACGGCAGTGTGTGCTTCGGCTTCGGCATCGAGATCGACCTGACCGGGACGGTCGTCGGTCTCGTGCTCAGGACCGACGAGTTCCCTCGCGGCTGATCACGGCCCCGGCCCCGCCCGGCGGTCACGCCGCCGGGGTCAGGGCCTCCCGGCGGTCGCGGGGCACGAAGCGGACGTGCGGGCGGCCGTGGTCCCAGCCGACCGCGAGGCGCAGGCCGCCGACGCGGGCCAGGATCAGGCCGATGACGGCCGCCGCGGCCATCGCGACGGCGCCGCCGGCCGCGAAGCCGACGCGGGCGCCGTAGGTGTCGGTGATCCAGCCGACGATCGGCGCGCCGACGGGGGCGCCGCCGAGGAAGACCATCATGTAGAGGGCCATGACCCGGCCCCGCACCGACGGGTCGGTGGACATCTGCAGGCTGGTGTTGGTGGTGACGTTGACCGTCATCGAGACCAGCCCCAGCGGGACCATGATCAGTGCGAACATCCACAGCTCGGGCGAGGCGGCGGCGAGGATCTCCAGTGCGCCGAAGGCCAGCGCGGCCGTGATCAGCAGCCGCAGCCGGGCGGTGCCGCGCCGGGCGGCGAGCAGGGCGCCGGAGACGGAGCCGATCGCCATCAGCGTGTTGAACATGCTGTAGACGCCCGCGCCGCCCTGGAACACGTCGTCGGCGAAGGCCGACAGGTAGACCGGGAAGTTGAAGGCGAACGTGCCCATGAAGCCGACCAGCACGATCGGCCAGAGCAGGTCGGGCCGTCCGGCCACGTAGCGCAGGCCCTCGCGGAGCTGTCCCTTGCCGCGCGGGGCGCGCTCGACGGGGTGCAGCTCGCGGGCGCGCATCAGCATCAGGCCGGTCAGCGGCGCGACGAAGGACAGCCCGTTCAGCAGGAACGCCCATCCGGTGCCGACGCCGGTGATCAGCAGGCCCGCGACGGCGGGGCCGACCAGCCGGGCGGACTGGAAGTTCGCGGAGTTCAGGCTGACCGCGTTCTGCAGCTGTCCGGGGCCGACCAGCTCGGAGACGAAGGACTGGCGGGCCGGGTTGTCGACGACGGTCGCGAGGCCGAGGGCGAGGGCGGCGACGTAGATGTGCCACACCTCGACGGCGCCGGTCAGGGTGAGGGCGGCGAGCGCGAGCGCCGTGAGGGCCATCGCGGACTGGGTGACCAGCAGGGTGGGCCGCTTGCGCAGCCGGTCGACGAGGACTCCTCCGTACAGGCCGAACAGCAGCATCGGCAGGAACTGCAGGGCCGTGGTGATGCCGACGGCGGCCGAGGAGCCGGTGAGGCTGAGCACCAGCCAGTCCTGGGCGATGCGCTGCATCCAGGTGCCGATGTTGGAGACGACCTGGCCGAGGAAGAACAGGCGGTAGTTCCTGATCCTCAGCGAGGAGAACATGGAGTTCTTGCGGGCGGGGGCGTCGGGGGCGGTCTTGGTGTCGTAGGGGTCAGGTGCGGGGGCGGAAGCTGCTCCGGGTCCCGTACTCAAAGGGTTCGCCTCCTGTGGCTGCCGGGGGTCGTTCAGAGGTGCGCCAGTTTCTCCAGCACGGGGGCGGCGGCGCGCAGGGTCGCCCACTCGTCCTCGTCGAGCTCCTCGACCAGCGTGGCGAGGAACGCGTTCCGCTTGCGCCGGCTCTCCTCGAGCATCGCCTCGGCCCGCTCGGTCCGCGTGACGACCTTCTGACGCCGGTCGTCGGGGTGCGGCTCGAGCCTGACCAGTCCTTTGGCCTCCAGCAGCGCCACGATGCGGGTCATCGACGGCGGCTGGACGTGTTCCTTGCGGGCGAGCTCGCCCGGGGTGGCGCTGCCGCAGCGGGCCAGGGTGCCGAGCACCGACATCTCGGTGGGGCTGAGCGACTCGTCGACCCGCTGGTGCTTGAGCCGACGGGACAGCCGCATCACGGCGGAGCGGAGGGCGTTCACGGCGGCTGCGTCGTCGCCATGGCTGAGGTCCGGCATGGTTTTTAGCGTAACTCATTACTTTCACTAAGGAACCCGGAACGGGCGGGTTCCCGGCGTGAGTCCCGCCACTCCCGTCCGGTCACTCCCGCCCCGCCGGTGCGAGCCGTCGGCTCCTCCCCCGCGGGCGCCCGGAATCAAGACAGCCGGGCCCGAGATCACCCATACGAGTGATCGAGGCGCGAAACACCACGCGCCGCACCCGGAGGCGCGGCGACGCTCGTACGCATGGGGACCGACGTGCTCAGCCTGCGGATGGACCACGAACTGCTCGAACGGCTCCGCGGCCATGCCGCCAAACGCGGCATGAGCGTCCAGGACTACGTCGTCCGGACGCTCATGCGCGATGACTTCGACCAGCGGTTCCGCACCGCCGTCGAGGAGACGGAGAAGTTCTACGGGGTCACCTGAGCCCGCGCTCCCCCGGCGCGGATCAGGTCAGGCCCAGCGCCGGCATCAGGTAGTAGAAGGCGAAGACCGCCCCCACCACGTACATCGCCGGCGGGACCTCCCGGCCGCGGCCGGCCGCGAGGCGCAGCGCGACGAAGGTCAGGAAGCCCATGCCGATGCCGTTGGTGATCGAGTAGGTGAACGGCATCATCACCATCGTCACGAAGGCGGGGATGGCGATGGTGTGGTCGGCCCAGTCGATCTCCTTGATCCCGTTGGCCAGGATCAGGAAGCCGACCGCGAGCAGCGCCGGGGTGGCCGCCTGGGACGGGACCATGGTGGCGACCGGGGTGAGGAAGAGCGCCGCGGCGAACAGGCCGCCGGTGACGACGTTGGCGAAGCCGGTCCGCGCGCCCTCGCCGACACCGGCGGTGGACTCCACGAACGCGGTGGTGGCGGAGGCGGAGCTGGCCCCGCCCGCGGCGACCGCGACGCCGTCGATGAACAGCACCTTGTTGATGCCGGGCATCTGGCCCTCGCCGTCGGTGAGCTTGGCCTCGTCCGAGACGCCCATGATCGTGCCCATCGCGTCGAAGAAGCACGACAGCAGCACGGTGAAGACGAACAGGACGCCGGTCAGCACGCCGACCTCGGAGAAGCCGCCGAACAGGCTGACCTCGCCGATCAGGCCGAAGTCGGGGGTGGCGACCGGGTTGCCGGGCCACTCGGGCGAGGTGAGGCCCCAGGACGGCACGTCGGCGACGGCGTTGATGACGACCGCGACGACGGTCATCACGACGATCGAGATGAGGATCGCGCCGGGCACCTTGCGCACGATCAGCGCCAGCGTGAGCAGCGCGCCGAGCACGAACACCAGGACCGGCCAGCCGTTGAGGTGGCCGTCGGCGCCGAGCTGGAGCGGGACGGTGGTCTGGGCGGCGTCCGGCATGCGGGAGACGAAGCCGGAGTCGACCAGCCCGATCAGCATGATGAACAGGCCGATGCCGATGGCGATGGCCTTGCGCAGGCCGTGGGGGACGGCGTTCATCACGCGCTCGCGCAGCCCGGTGGCGACCAGGAGCATCACCACGAAGCCGGCCAGCACCACCATGCCCATGGCGTCGGGCCAGGACATGCGGGGCGCGAGCTGGAGCGCGACCACCGAGTTCACGCCGAGGCCGGCGGCCAGGGCGATCGGGACGTTGCCGATGACGCCCATGAGCAGCGTGGTGAACGCCGCGGTCAGGGCGGTCGCGGTGACCAGCTGGCCGTTGTCCAGCTGGTTGCCGTACATGTCCTTCGCGCTGCCCAGGATGATCGGGTTCAGCACGATGATGTAGGCCATCGCGAAGAAGGTGGCGAAACCGCCGCGGATCTCGCGCGGCAGCGTGCTGCCGCGCTCGGAGATCCGGAAGTAGCGGTCGAGGGCGCCGGACGCGGGACCGGACCCCGGCTGCTCGGGGACGGGCGCCTTGGCGGGGGCCGACGTGGACATGGGCAGGGACCTCATCACCGGCGGGCTCCCCCCGGAGCCTGGCCTTTGGTGTTTTCTACGAAGGAAAGCGGTCAGAAGTAAACGGATTCAGTATGAAGATATAACGTCGCGGACTCCATCTCCGCGCGTAGACCTCCGACGGCCGGTGTGATTCCCGCTCCATCTCCGGGCCGCCCGGTGCGGGGCGCCGCCCCGCCGGCGCTCCTCGTAAGCTGTCCGCATGGCGAAGTGGACCCCCAAGCACGAGGCGCCGGAGCCCCTGGAGGGCCCCGTGGTCGCCACCATCACCGGCGGCACCGTCCTCTGGTTCGTCCTCTTCCTGGCGCAGCTCCCGTTCTACGGCTGGTTCGACGAGCACGGACACACCTGGTGGGTGTGGACCTGCCTGGCCGGCGGCGGCCTCGGCCTCATCGGCATCTGGTACGTCCGCAGGCGCGACGCCGCGCTCAAGCGGGCGCGGGCCGGGGAGTCCGGCGCCGAGCCCGGCCGCGGCCCGGCCGCGCACACCGGCTGATTCCGGCCGGCCAGCCCCTCCGACACGGAGCTGACGCGGCCACCCCGGCAGTGGGCCCCCGGTACGACGGCCGTCCTCCCCCGGTCGGATCTCCCCCACCCCGGTGGGTACGGCACATGATCCGCACGTACTGTCGATGGCATGACGCATCTCGACGCGGGCGACCGGACCGATGCCGTCCGGCCCGCCGCGGCCACGTCGCCGGTGACCGGACTGACCTCCGCGGAAGTGGCCGAGCGGGTGGCGCGCGGACAGGTCAACGACGTGCCCGTGCGCAGCAGCCGGTCGATCACGGAGATCGTCCGCGCGAACGTCTTCACCCGGTTCAACGCGATCATCGGCGTGCTCTGGGTGATCATGCTGATCGTCGCGCCGTTCCAGGACAGCCTGTTCGGCTATGTGATCCTCGCCAACACCGGCATCGGGATCGTCCAGGAGTGGCGGGCGAAGAAGACGCTGGACTCGCTCGCGCTGATCGGCGAGGTGCGGCCGACCGTGCGCCGGGACGGGGTGGCCGCCGAGATCGGCACCTCCGAGATCGTGCTGGACGACCTCATCGAGACCGGGCCGGGGGACAAGGTCGTCGTCGACGGGGTGGTCGTCGAGGCGGACGGCCTGGAGGTCGACGAGTCGCTGCTCACCGGTGAGGCCGACCCGGTGGTGAAGCGGCCCGGGGACCGGGTGATGTCCGGCAGCTTCGTCGTCGCGGGCGGCGGTTCCTTCCAGGCGACCCGGGTGGGCCGCGAGGCCTACGCGGCGCAGCTCGCCGAGGAGGCGTCCCGCTTCACCCTGGTCCACTCCGAGCTGCGCAGCGGCATCTCCACCATCCTCAAGTACGTCACGTGGATGATGGTGCCGACCGCGATCGGCCTGGTCATCAGCCAGCTCGTGGTCAAGGACAACGAGCTGAAGAACTCCGTCGCCCGCACGGTCGGCGGGATCGTGCCGATGGTGCCCGAGGGGCTGGTGCTGCTCACCTCCGTCGCCTTCGCGATCGGGGTGATCCGGCTGGGCCGCAAGCAGTGCCTGGTGCAGGAGCTGCCCGCGATCGAGGGCCTGGCCCGCGTGGACACCGTGTGCCTGGACAAGACCGGCACGCTCACCGAGGGCGGCATGGACGTCACCGAGCTGCGGGTGCTGGGCGACGCCGACGAGGCGTACGTACGGAAGGTGCTCGGCGAGCTGGGCTCGGCGGACCCCCGTCCGAACGCCTCCCTGCGGGCGATCATCGAGGCGTACCCGGACGCCACCGACTGGCGGCTCACCGACACCCTGCCCTTCTCCTCGGCCCGCAAGTACAGCGGTGCGACCCTCGACGAGGGCGACGGCCGGCCCGTCACCTGGCTGCTCGGGGCGCCGGACGTGCTGCTCGGCCACGACGACCCGGCGCTGGCGGAGACCGGGCGGATGAACCGCGCGGGCCTGCGGGTGCTGCTGCTGGCCCGCGCCCGGGACGGCGTGGACGTCGACGAGCTGGCCGACCCGGCCGCCGTGGACGGCGTGCGGGCGGTGGCGCTGGTGGTGCTGGAGCAGCGGCTGCGGTCCGACGCCGCCGACACCCTGCGCTACTTCGCGGAGCAGGACGTCCGGGCCAAGGTGATCTCCGGCGACAACGCGGTGTCGGTCGGGGCGGTCGCCGCCAAGCTGGGCCTGTCCGGCACGGCGGTGGACGCGCGCCGGCTGCCCGCCGAGCCGGAGGCCATGGCCGGCGAGCTGGAGGCGGGCACGGTCTTCGGGCGGGTCACCCCCCAGCAGAAGCGGACCGTGGTGGGCGCGCTCCAGTCGAAGGGCCACACGGTCGCGATGACCGGCGACGGCGTGAACGACGTGCTGGCGCTGAAGGACGCGGACATCGGCGTGGCGATGGGCTCCGGCTCGGAGGCCACCCGGGCGGTGGCGCAGATCGTGCTGCTGAACAACAGCTTCGCCACGCTGCCGTCGGTGGTGGCCGAGGGCCGGCGGGTGATCGGCAACATCACGCGGGTCGCCACGCTGTTCCTGGTGAAGACGGTGTACTCGGTGCTGCTGGCGGTGCTGGTGGTGCTGTCGCAGGTGGAGTACCCGTTCCTGCCGCGCCATCTGACCCTGCTGTCCACGCTGACCATCGGCGTCCCCGCCTTCTTCCTCGCCCTCGCCCCCAACAAGGAGCGGGCCCGGCCGCACTTCGTCCGGCGGGTCATGCGGTACGCGATCCCGGGCGGGGTGCTGGCCGCGCTGGCCACCTTCGCCACGTACCTGCTGGCCCGCGCCCACTACAGCGGCTCGGGCGCGCTGGGCGCGGAGACCAGCGCGGCGACGCTGACGCTGTTCCTGATCTCCCTCTGGGTCCTGGCGATCATCGCCCGCCCCTACACCTGGTGGCGGATCGTCCTGGTCGCCACGATGGCCGGCGGCTTCCTCCTGGTCCTCGCGGTCCCCTGGCTGCAGGACTTCTTCGCCCTGCGCCTGGTCGGCATGGCGATGCCGTGGACCGCGGTCGCCGTCGCGGCGGTCACGGCGGCGTTCCTGGAGGTCCTGTGGCGGTGGGTGGACCGCCGGTTCCCCGTCTGAACCGGACCGGGCGGTCCCGGGAGGACCGGGGGACGGGATACGCCACTCGTGTGAAGAGTGAGGGGGAACGCGGAGAAAGGAGGGAAGTGCGGCTCGGGTGACCGGGCGGTATGCCCGGGATGTGGGTGACCATGGAGTCTGCCGCCGCAGGTGATCGGAGACGGAAGACCTCATGAAACTGCCCGGGAAGAAATCCGCGGAAGCGCAGTCCCGGTCGCGCAGGGGCGAGCTGGCGGCCCAGCTGGCCGCTCCGGTGCGCTCCTTCCTGGCGACCGAGGCGGGCAGCTCCGGTCTGCTGCTGATCGCGGTCGCGGTGGCCCTCGTCTGGGCGAACTCCCCCTGGTCGGAGTCCTACTTCTCGCTCTGGAACACCGAGGCGTCCGTCGCGGTGGGCGACGCGCGGCTGTCGATGGACCTGGCGCACTGGGTCAACGACGGGCTGATGGCCCTGTTCTTCTTCGTCATCGGCCTGGAGGTCCGCTACGAGCTCTCCGTCGGCGCGCTGAACAGCCGCGAGCGGATCATGATCCCGGGCCTCGCCGGCCTCGGCGGCATGGTCGTGCCCGTTCTGTTCTACCTGGCGATCACGCAGGGGGGCGAGGCGGCCGGCGGCTGGGGCATCGTCATCGGCACCGACACGGCCTTCATGCTGGGGGCGCTGGCCGTGGTGGGCCCCCGGTTCGCCACCAGCCTGCGGATCTTCCTGCTGGCCATCGTGGTCATCGACGACATCGTCGCGGTCACCGTGATCGGGGTGGTGTACTCCGGGTCCATCCAGGTGCCGGAGCTGATCGCCGCCTTCGTGCTCGGCGTGATCCTGTCGTCGCTGTCCCGCTTCGACGTGTGGCGGGCCTTCCCGTACGTCCTGGTCGTCCTCGTCATGTGGCTGGCCACCCTGAACGCCGGGCTGCACGCCTCCATCGCCGGCATGCTCGGCGGCCTCCTCATCCCCGCCCGGGACCCGTCCCGCGAGGGGGTCGAGCAGGCCGCGCGGCTCTTCCGCGCCTTCCGCCAGTCGCCCCGCGCGGACGTGGGCAGGACGGCCCGCCGGGGGCTGCAGAAGGCCGTCTCGGTCAACGAGCGGCTCCAGATGTTCCTGCACCCCTGGTCGAGCTACCTCATCGTCCCGGTCTTCGCGCTGGCCAACGCGGGCGTCGACCTGCGGGACGGGGTCCTCACCGACGCGCTGGGCTCGGCCCTCACCTGGGCCGTGGTGGTCGGGCTCGTCGGCGGCAAGCTCGTCGGCATCTGGGGCGGGGCCACGCTCGGCGCCCGGTTCGGGCTCGGCCGGCTGCCCACCGGGGTGGGGCACGGCCATGTGCTGGGCGGGGCCGCCCTGTCCGGCATCGGGTTCACCGTGTCCCTGCTGATCGCCGGCCTCGCCTTCGAGGACGAGCCGGAACTCCTCGCCCGGGCGACCGTCGGCGTGCTGCTCGCGGCGCTGGTCGCCGGTCTGACCGGCTGGCTGGCGTTCCGGCTCTCCACCGTCCTCGGCGGGCAGGCGGACGCGGACCTGCCCCGCTACCTGGACCGCCTGGTCGACCCGAAGACCGACCACATCCTCGGTCCCGTCGACGCGCCCCTGACCCTGGTGGAGTACGGCGACTTCGAGTGCCCCTTCTGCGCCCGCGCCACGGGCGTCACCAAGGAGCTGCGGAACCGCTTCGGCGACCGGTTCCGCTACGTGTTCCGGCACCTGCCGCTGCCCGACGTGCACCCGCACGCCGAACTGGCCGCGCGGGCGGCCGTGGCCGCCGACGCCCAGGGCCGCTTCTGGGAGATGCACGACCTGCTCTACCGGCACCAGGACGAGATGGAGTACGAGGACACCGTCGTCTACGCCATCGAGCTCGGCCTCGACATGGAGAGGTTCCTGGAGGACCTCGACTCCGACTGGGCCGCCGAGCGGGTCCGCCGGGACGCCGCCAGCGCCGAGGCCAGCGGCGTCCAGGGCGCCCCGACGTTCTTCATCGGCAACCGCCGCCACACGGGCCCGTACGACGCGGAGACCCTCGCGCGCGAGCTGGAGCAACTGGAGCACGAGGGCTCGGGCGCGACGCCGGCGGAGTCGTGACGTACGCCTGTCCCGGGCTCTTCACGGCCCGGAGACACGAAGGAGCCGGTCGCCGTGAGGACACGTCGACCGGGACGTGACGGGGCCGACGGGGCCCGGCCCGGCTCCGGGAACCCCGCTCGACGTGCCCGTCCGGGACTCCAAGGCGCCGGACGGGCGGCGGCCTTCTCGGCGGGCGGGCGGGCCGCGTTCGTGTCCTCCCTCGAGGGAGGACACCCTCACCGAAAGGCGTGAACACTTCGGCTCCCGCTGTTCATGTATCGCTCGTCTGAGCGGCCGAACGACATTCCGGCGTCCACTGTTCACGCCTTTCGGCACAGTCCTGAGCCGGCCCGCGCCGGACTCGGCCGGCCCGCGCCGGACTCGGCCGGTTCAGCCGGTTCAGCCGGTTCGGCCGGTTCACGCCACAGCGGAACCCCTCAGTCGAACCAGCGGTCCCGGGCCAGTTCCCCCGTGCGGGACGGGTCCTCCAGCAGCGCCGCCACCTCGAAGCGGCGCGGCCACTGGCCCGCCGCCCAGGCGAGGCCCGCGGCGACGCCCTCCAGGGTCGCCGCGTGCGGCACCCCGTCGTCGGTGAGCCGCCAGTCGATCTCCACGCCGTCCACGACGAGTTCCCCGTGCTCCACGTAGACGGCCGGCGTGCGCGGCCCCAGCAGCACCCGCACCGCCTCCGGCACCTCGTGCTCCGTCCCCTCGGAGTCCACCCGCCCGGTGACGGACTCGCTCAGCCGCCGCACCTGGAACAGCTCCGCCAGCTCGGCGGCCCGCGCCGGCCGGACCGGCAGCAGCGGCACCCCGGAGGTGAACGGCAGCAGGTCGGGCGAGTCGACGACGACCGCCTCGGAGGCGTCCACCACCTCCACCCGCCCGTCGACCACCGCGCGCACCTCGTCCGGCAGGGTCACCTGCTCGGGGTCCAGCTCCGCCAGCGCCCCGTACAGGCCGTGCAACTGGTCCGCCGTGACCGGACGGCCGGGGTCGGCGAGGCGTTCCAGCAGCTCCGCCGCGCCGCCCGGCTCGTCCAGCAGCGCGGCGACCGACGTGCGCACACCGAGCGCGCGCAGCACCTGCTCGTCGTCGAAGCCGGTCGCGTCGGCCTCGTCGTACAGCCCGCGCAGCAGCGGGTCGCCGCCCGCGGCGCGCAGTCCGGCCGGGCGGCGTCCGCCGAGCACGGGGTGGCCGCGCAGCCACCACGCGGTGTACGGCCGCACGAGCTCGTGGGTGCCGTCGTGCAGCAGGATCCGCACCGGCTGGACCAGCGCGTCCCGCAGCGGCGGCCGGGACAGCAGGGCGAGCGCCCGCGGCCAGCGGTCGTCGTCCACCAGGTCCAGGTCGCGCACGGCGACGATCTCCGTGGCGACGGGCGGGACGGGCGCGTCGGGGAAGCGGTCGAGGACGTCCTCGCTCCACACGTCGACGGCGTCCAGCAGCCCGGGGTCGTCCGGCTCGGCGTAGTCGCTCTCGCGCGGCTCCAGTTCGTCCGGGTCGAGGACGACGTCGGTGGCCCGCACCAGCGCGAAGTCCACCAGCACCCCGCACGCGGCCAGCGGCTGCTCGCCCCACCGCCCGGCCAGTTCCGCGTCCACGGCGGCCAGTTCGCCCTCCCGCATGACCTGCGCGAACGGCCCGCCGGGGAAGACGAGTTCGCAGGCCGGGGAGAGTTCGCCGTCCTCGTCGGGCAGGGCGAGCGCGCCAAGCCAGGGCTCGTCGCCCGGCTCCAGTCCGGCGTCGCGGACCAGGCCGAGCACGGTGTCGGCGAGTTCGTCGGCGTCCGGGGCGTCCTCCTCCCAGTTCACCCCGCCCTCGTCGTCGAGGGAGGCGGCGACGGCGGCCCGCACCTGCGGGGTGGTGAGCACGGCGCGCGGGGTCGCGGGCAGCGCGCCCAGCTTCTCCAGCAGCGGGTGCGCGGCGTCCGGGTGGGCGATCTTCAGGCCGAGACGGGCCAGCGGCCCGGCGTCCAGGCCCGCGCCCGGCGTGGGCAGCAGCACCTGCCGGGGGCCGATGGTGGTGCGTCCTCCCCCGGCGCCGGGGGCCCGGGAGGCGTCCCCGGCCAGCGGCACGGGCAGCCCGGTGAGCCGGTCGGGATCGACCCCGGCGAGGCTGTCGTAGAGCCGCCGCCACCAGTCGGGGGCCTTCTCCAGTCCGGCCAGCCGGTCGATCGCGTCGGTCAGCGGCACCCGCGCGACCCCGAGGGTGCGCAGCTCGGCGCGCCGTTCGAGACCGGCGGGCAGCAGCGTGGGCAGCACCTCGGCCAGCACCCGTACGGTGTCGGCGCCCGCGCCCTCGACGATCTCGGCGTCGCGCGGGCGCAGCGCCTCGGGCAGCCCGTCGCCCAGCCCGTCGTCGTCGGCGGGCTCGGCGGCGGGCGGCAGGAAGGCGGTGCGCGGCAGCCGCTCCAGGATCGCCGCGCGCAGGGCGCCGTCCAGTTCGCCCTTGCCGAGCGGGCCGGGCACCAGGTCGAGGGCGCCGGTGGTCACCGGACGCCAGTCGGCGAGGAGTCCGGCGTAGGCGTCGGCGGCGCGCTGCACGAGGAAGTCGGTGAGCGGTCCGGGGGCCGCGTGCCGGCGGGTGGAGTCCAGCGGCAGGGAGGCGATGAGCAGGGCGGGCACGCCGAGCGGCTCGTCGCTGGGGGTGGGCGCGTGCACGACGGCGGCGGTGCGGGGCCGGGCGGGTCCGCCGTCGGCGCCGACGGGGACGGCCCAGGTGACCGACCAGTGGGGCCGCAGCCGCTCCTCGACGGGCCGGCCGGCGAGCAGGTCGGGGGTGAGCGGGCCGTGCGCGGCGGCGGTGCGCCAGCGGGTGACGCCGTCACGGGAGTCGGTGACCACGGTCAGGTCGCCGTCGGTGCGGCGGCTCACCGTGCGGGGCGCGTCGCCGCCGGTGTCGACGACGACCTCCTCCAGACCGGGCAGGGCGAGCAGCAGGGCGTCGTCGACGGCGTGCAGCAGCCGCTCCGCGAGGTCGGCGGCGGCGGTGTCGCGCAGCGGCAGGATGACGGCCGTGTCGTAGGGGTCGGGGGCGGTGCCCTCGGCGGCGAACGGCAGCCGCAGCAGCGGTACGTGACCGTCGCGGCGGCGGATCTCGTCGCCGAGGCCGGGGCTGTGCCGGGCGGTGTCCCGCGCGAGGTCCCGCGCCTCGGCCAGCGACCAGCGCACCCCGCCGTGCCGGCCGACCACGGCGGGCTCGTCGGTGACGGCGAGCACGGCCGCGAAGCCGACGCCGAACCGTCCGACGGACCGGTCGGGCGCGTCCCGCTTGGCGGAGGCCCGCAGCGTGGACAGCGACTCGACGCCGGCCGCGTCCAGCGGGGCCCCCGTGTTCGCGGCGACCAGCACCCCGTCCCGGAGGGTGAGCCGCAGGCGGCCGGGCACGCCGGCGCGGGCGGCGGCGTCGGCGGCGTTCTGCGCGAGCTCGACGACGAGCCGGTCCCGGTAGCCGCCGAGGACGAGGTCCTCCTCGGCGTTGGCGTCCTCGCGGAAACGGGCGGGACTGGTGGCCCAGGCGTCCAGGACCCCGCGCCGCAGACGCGCCGTGCCGAACGGGTCGGCACCTTCGGTGGCGGGCCGCACGAACTTGCTCACGTTGACTCTCCTCATCGGGCCCTGATCTGCGTGAGGTCGAAGGTACCGCTCCGCGACACCACCGGGACGCGGTGTCCGGGGCGCACCCCACCGTGTGGATGATCAGCACTGTGCTGCTCGAAACGCTGTCCGTCGCCGCGCTGGCCGTGGTGCTGGTGTGTGCCGTCGTCCGTCCCTTCCGCTGGCCGGAGGCGGCGTTCGCGGTGCCCGCCGCCGGGGTCGTGGTCGCGACGGGCGCGATCACCACGGACGCGGTGCGGGAGGAGGCCGAGCGGCTCGGCCCGGTGATCGGTTTCCTCGCCGCCGTCCTGGTGCTCGCCAAGCTGTGCGACGAGGAGGGCCTCTTCCGTGCCTGCGGGAGCTGGATGGCCCGCTGGTCGCGGCGCCGGCCGCGCAGACTCCTCGGCGCGGTCTTCGCGCTCGCCTCGCTGATCACGGCGGCGCTCAGCCTGGACGCGACGGTGGTGCTGCTGACGCCGGTGGTGTTCGCGACCGCGACCCGCATGGGCGCGCGCCCCGCCCCGCACGTGTACGCGACCGCGCACCTGTCGAACACGGCGTCCCTGCTGCTGCCGGTGTCGAACCTGACGAACCTGCTCGCCTTCACCGCCACCGGCCTGACCTTCACCCGTTTCGCGCTGCTGATGCTGCTGCCGTGGCTGGCGGCCATCGCCGTGGAGTACGTGGTCTTCCGCCGCTTCTTCGCCGCCGACCTCGCGGCGGGGCCGGCCGCGCCGGGCACGGCGGACGAGCCGGTGGAGGTGCCGCTCTTCGCACTGGTCACGGTGGCGGCCACGCTCGCCGGGTTCGCCGTGGCCTCGGCGGTGGGCGTCGACCCGGCGTGGGCGGCGGCGGCCGGGGCGGCCGTGCTGGCGGTACGGGCCCTGACCCGCCGCCGCACCAGCGTCGTACGGCTGCTGCGCGCCGTCGACCTGCCGTTCCTGGCGTTCGTGCTGGCCCTGGGCGTGGTCGTCCGGGCGGTGCTGGACCAGGGCCTCGGCGACGCGCTCGACGCGCTGCTGCCGGACGGCACGGGCCTGCTCCCCCTGCTGGCGCTCGCCGGTCTCGCGGCCCTGCTGGCCAACCTGATCAACAACCTGCCCGCCGTGCTCGCCCTGGTCCCGCTGGCCGCGCCGTCCGGCCCCGGCGCGGTCCTCGCGGTCCTGCTCGGCGTGAACATCGGCCCCAACCTCACCTACGCGGGCTCCCTCGCCACCCTGCTGTGGCGCCGGATCGCGCACCACCACGACCACGAGGTGAGCCTGGTGCGCTTCACCCTCCTCGGACTGGCCACGGTCCCGGCGGCGCTCGTGGCGTCGACGGCGGCCCTGTGGCTGTCGCTGGAGCTGCTCGGCACCTGAGACCCGGGGGGATTTCCGGAGACCCACGCCACATTCGCGGGGGGCGTCCGGTGACATGCTCCACAGGGCCCACTGGCTGTACTACGCGGAATAGTGAAGAAATGCCCGATTTGAAATCGGACATTTGCCGCACATGACTGATCGATCAGCTTGAAATGGGGGGTTTCACCCCGTACAGGGCGCTCCGTCAAGAGACGTGCATCTCATCCCTTCTCTACGAGTTTCCGTCGTAGGTCACACCTTTGCGGCTTTTGCGCTGTGGCGGTTACCAAGGAACAGCCAGCGCGGCACGGACCCGTTCCGCCGACGGCATCCCCCCGCCCCCTCCCCCATGAGGTTTCGATGTTCGAGCGCGTCATCTCCCGCTTCCCCCGTACGACCGCCACCCGCACCCGCGCCGCCGTCCTGGCCGCCGGTCTGGGTTCCACGGCCGTCCTGGGAGCCGGGGTCGCGGTCGCCGCCTCCGGCACCTCCGCCGCGTCCGCCGCCGCCCCCGCGGCCCAGACGCAGGCCGCCGCACCGGCCGAGGCCGCGAAGACGCAGGCCGTGAAGGCCTCCACGGTGAAGAAGGCGACCGAGGCCGCCAAGAAGTCCACCGCGTCCTGGGTCTCCCCGGTCAAGAACTACAAGCTGTCCGCGAGCTTCGCGCAGAACGGCGGCATGTGGGCCTCCAAGCACTCCGGCCAGGACTACGCCGTCCCGACCGGCACCCCGGTCGTCGCCGCCCACGGCGGCACGGTCGTGAAGGCCGGCGGCAACGGCGCCGGCGACGGCCCCGCGTACGGCAACGCCGTCGTGATCAAGCACGGCAACAAGACGTACTCCCAGTACGCCCACCTGTCCTCGGTGAACGTGAAGGTCGGCCAGGTCGTCAAGACCGGCCAGAAGATCGCCCTGTCCGGCAACACCGGCAACTCCAGCGGCCCCCACCTGCACTTCGAGATCCGCACCACCCCGAACTACGGCTCCGCCGTCAACCCGGCGACCTTCCTGCGCGCCCACGGCGTCACCCTCTGACGCAGGCCCGCAGCCTCACACGCGCGACCCCCGAGCCCGGCCCCAGGCCGCCTCGGGGGTCGTCGTGCGTTCAGCGGAGGGGACGGCGTGCCGGCACAGTGCAGGATCAGGCCGCGCGTCCCTCGAACCGGAACTCGGGACTGCTGCGAGGGTCGATACGGGCTCCGGCTTCCAGGGCCGTGGCCAGTCGTTCGATCAGTTCCAGTGTGGGCTCGACACCACTCTCCTCGATGGCCTCGACGTCCTCCTCGGAGAGCTCGGCACGCCGAGCGAGCTCCGCGGTGGACCAGCCGAGAACGGAGCGCCGCTCGTAGACGGCCTGGGCGAAGTCCATACGCCGGCCCGCAGCTCGGTACGCCGGATCCTCACGGTGTTCCGACGGCACTTTCCAGCTCGTGTGGTATCCGCTGCTCATCGCGCCTCCTCGTCCCTACCGTAGACGGCGTGCTCACCGGCCGGAGAGTGCTCCGCCTCGCACAGTTTCCTCGCTCGCTGCGCTCTCAGCACTTCGTCCCTCTCCCGCATTCTGGTCTTACGGAAGACAGTGAGGAGGACGGCTCGTCGACCGGGGGCGAACCAGTAGGTGACGCGCACCGGCCCGATCCGCAGCTCTCTGAGCCCGTCACCGAGGTGACTGGCCAGCGGGAACGGCAGCGCGGGACCATCAGTGGCCAGCCGGTCCGCGAACCGTTCTGCGGTTCGGTAATCCGGGAGCGGAAGAGTCTCCAGCCACGCCCGGACCTCCGGCTCGATTTCGATGATGTAGAGATCCTGTTCCGGCGATGCCGACATGGCCGTTCCGTTCGGGGAGCAGGGCGGTTGGACGATGCGTACGGCATCCACACAACCGGCCGGTCGGCCGCCCCGGGTCGGAACGTACCCGAGTTCACGCCATCGGGTGCAGACCGGAATCGACGGACGCATCACCCCGGCAGGCCAGGACGCGTGACACCCGCGCGCTTCGGTCCTCCGGTGCCCGGCATGCCCGCGTTGTCGGTGGCCTGCGGCACAATGGCCGCTGTTTCCGGTTCACCGCGTCACCGTTTCGGCGCCCGCGGTTTCGTCAAGGGGGAGTGGATGACCACAGCGCCGCAGACCAGCCTGGACAAAGTGCTGGCCCGGCTCGCCGACCGCAAGGCCACACGCACGGAGGCGAACCTCCAATCGGACGTCCGGCAGTTTCTGCTGGAGGGATGGCTCGACCTCGACGAGAACAATCTGAGCGTCGAGCTGGAGGCCCAGGTGGGGGCGGCTGCCGCATCGACGTCGAGATCGGTCTCACCGCCATCGAATGCAAGCGGGACCTGCGCGGCACAAAGATCCTCAAGGACGCCGAAAAACAGCTCGAAAGGTATGTCCGCACCCGCGCCGATCAAGTCGGCCAGCGTTACGTCGGCATCCTCACCGACGGTGTCGACTGGCGTGCCTACGCCCTGTCCGGCAAGGCGTTCGTCCAGGTCGGCCGCTTCGAGGTAAAGCCGCGCCGTACCACCACCCGAGAGCTGCTCACCTGGCTCGAAGACGTCATGGCGACCGGCGAGGGCGTCAAGCCGACCCCTGACGTGATCAAGGGACGGCTGGGCGCGGGCAGTATCGCCCACAGCATCGACTACGCCACGCTGTCCGGGCTTTACGCGGAGCACAAGCACCTCCCCACCGTGCAGCTCAAGCGGGAACTGTGGGCCCGGCTGCTGCGCAGTGCGCTGGGCGCGCAGTTCGAGGACAGCGACGAACTGTTCATCGAGCACACCCTCCTGGTCAACACCGCCACGATCATCGCGCACTCGGTCCTCGGCTACGACGTCCGACAGATCCCCCCGGCCTCTCTCGTCCTCGGCCAGCTCTTCGAGCAGGCGGACATCCACGGTGTCGTCGAGTCCGACTTCTTCGGCTGGGTGATAGAGGAGGAGGTCGAGGGTGGCAGCGAATTCGTCCGTGCCACCGCCCGTCGTCTGGGCCGCTACGACTGGGCGAGCGTCGAGCACGACGTGCTCAAGGTTCTCTACGAGTCGGTGATCGCGCCCGAGACGCGCAAGAAGCAGGGCGAGTACTACACGCCGGACTGGCTCGCCGAGAAGATGGTCGCCGATGTCCTGACCAACCCGCTGGAGCAGCGCGCCCTGGACCCGTCCTGCGGCTCCGGCACGTTCCTGTTCCACGCCGTGCGCCGCTACTTGGCGGCCGCCGAGGCCGACGGTCGCCCGCTGACGAGAGCCCTCAACGAGCTGAGCGACCACGTGGCGGGCATCGACCTTCACCCGGTCGCCGTCGCACTGGCCCGCGTCACCTACCTGCTGGCCATCGGCCGCGACCGTCTCATCTCCGAGGAACGCGGCGAGATAAGGGTCCCCGTCCACCTCGGTGACAGCGTGCAGTGGCAGCAGCGGACCGACCTCATCGACCAGGGTTACCTCGTGATCCGCACGGAGACCGGAGGCATGCTCGACTACCAGAACGAGCTGCGGTTCTCCGAGCGCCTCCTCGCGGACGCCGGACGCTTCGACCGGCTCGTCAACGCGCTCGCCGACCGTGCGGCCGGCGACAGCCGGAAGAAAGGCACCAGGCCGTCACTGACCACGCTGTTCAAGCTCCTGGCCATCCACGACCCGGACGACCAGGACGAGATCACGACGGCCTTCCGAATCCTGTGCGAGCTGGTCGACGAGGGCCGCAACCACATCTGGGCGTACTACGTGCGCAACCTCGCCCGGCCCATGTGGCTCTCCATGACGGACCACCGCGTGGACGTGCTGATCGGCAATCCGCCATGGCTGTCCTACCGGCACATGCCGCAGGACATGCAGAAGCGGTTCAAGGAGATGTGCCAGTCCCGCGAACTGTGGCGGGGCGACGAGGTGGCGACCCACCAGGACCTCTCCGGCCTGTTCATCGCCAGGGCGGTGCAGCAGTACCTTGCGGATGACGGCGTCTTCGCCTTCGTCGTGCCCAACCCGGTCCTGGACCGGCCGTACTGGTCCGGCTTCCGGGCCGGCGACTACCCGGACCCCAACGAGCCCGTACGCGTCGAGTTCACCGGCTCCTGGGACCTGCGGCGGTTGCGCCCGCACTTCTTCCCGCGCGGCAGTGCGGTGGTCTTCGGGCGCCGAATGGCCTCGGGCGTGGGCGATGCGGCACGGGGCAACAACCCGGTTCCGCTGCCGAAGACCACGCAGCGGTGGACC
Organism: Streptomyces sp. DSM 120436; assembly: GCF_055778765.1. NCBI lineage: Bacteria > Bacillati > Actinomycetota > Actinomycetes > Kitasatosporales > Streptomycetaceae > Streptomyces > Streptomyces sp. DSM 120436. Next base: position 959,549 of record NZ_JBSKBS010000001.1, read on the forward strand.
GGGAAGATTCCGGTGACGGCTCATGACTGGGCGGATGTTCAAGGGTGGGTCACGCGGGAGGCGGCGGAGCTGAAATACCTAGGGGAGGGACTGATCTCGTCGTCCTACAGGTCGCAATTCGACAACGGAGCCACGATCTACCCGCGCAACCTGTTCCTTGCCACGCAACAGGACTCCGGCCCCCTTGGCCTCGGCAGCGGTCGCATGCGGGTCAGGTCAGAGCCTAGTTTCCATAAGCCGTGGAGAGACCTCCCCCTATGGACGGCGTGATTGAGAAGCAGTTTGTTCGCCGAGTACTTCTGGGAGAAAGCGTACTGCCATATCGGCTCCTCAACCCACGTCAGGCTGTGCTACCCATTGAAGGCGCCAACACACTACTAAACGGTGATCACGACCACATCGACCGATACCCGGACCTCGCAAGTTGGTGGCGTAGGGCTGAAAATTTGTGGCTGGAGCACCGAACCAGTGACCGCTTGACGCTCCTCGAACGTCTTGACTTCCGTCGCGGCCTGTCCATACAGCTTCCTGGAACACCACTGCGGGTGGTGTACGGCAAGTGAGGACAGCACGTAACAGCGACCCTAGTAGAAGATGCAAATCTCGTCATCGAGAACTCTTTGTATTGGGGCACCGTGGAAAGCCGCGAGGAGGGAATGTATTTGTGCGCCATCCTCAATACACCTGCCCTCACTGAAGTAGTGCGCCCTCTAATGTCCTATGGAAAAGATGAGCGACACATTGACAAGGTCGTATGGGAGCTCCCTATCCCGCGCTTCGACCCCGCAAACGCCAACCATCAACGACTCGCAGAACTCGGCTCCGCAGAGGCTTACCGAATCGCTGCCCTTGAGCTAGATGAAACGAAAAATTTCGTCAAGCTACGTCAAGTAGTGCGCTCAGTCATCGCGAACTCCCCGGATGCCGAGGAACTCGATCAACTGGTCCGCCTGCTCGTGGAGTAGCAGGCGGACCCGGAGAAGTCTTCAACCCTCGGACGCGTACGGAACGAAACGCGCCCACGTGTCCGGGGCGAAGGCGAGGCGGGGGCCCGCAATGTCCTTGGAGTCGCGGACGTGGACGGTGCCGGGGGTAAGGGCGAGTTCAACGCAGGACTCACCGTTGGTTCCACTGCTGTAGCTGCTCTTGAACCACACCAGTTCGGAGACGTCCCTGATGGATGCCTTGCGGATCATTTTTCTCCCAGCAGATGCTCGAGGAAGGCCAGTGACTCCCGGGGGGTGAGAGCCTGTGCCCGGATGGCGCTGAACTGCAGCTCGAGAATCCGTAGCTGCCGGGGATCGGAGACGGGACGACCGTTGAACGTGCCATCGCTACGTCCTACGGCTGTACCGTCTGCGAACTTCAGCAGTTCGATCCTGCCATCCAGTCCCGGGTGGGCGTCACTCTTGATCGGCATCACCTGAAGCGTGACGTTCCACAACCGCCCTAGCTCCAGCAGGCGTTCGAGCTGTCGGTGCCACACCATTGTGCCCCCGATCTCGCGCCGAAGCGCTGCTTCTTCCAGTACGAAGTGGATCGCGGGTGCTGGGTCTCGCTCGAAGACAGACTGCCGCGCCATGCGAGCGGTCACCATGCGTTCCACGTCGTCCGGCGAATACGGTGGCTGCCAGGCCTCGAACAGAGCTCGCGCATGCTCCGGCGTCTGCAACAGGCCATGGATACTGTTGCACTCGTACAACCCGATCTCGACGGCCTTGCCCTCCAGCTTCCCCAGCTCCCGCACCCGCTTCGGGTACCGGACCTTCTTCACGTCCTCCCAGGCCGCCGCGATGAGGCCGCCCGCGTTCAGGACCTCGTCCGCCTTGTCCAGGAACTCCTGGCGGGGGATCCGCTTGCCACCCTCGATCTTGTACACCATGTCCTCGCCGTACCCGACGATCCGGCCGAACTCGGCGGCCCGCATCCCCGCCGCCTCGCGCCGCAGCTTCAGCTGCCGTCCGACCGTCGTGATGACCGCGACGCCCCACTCGTCGTCCGGGTCCACCTCCCAACCGGGCTCGTCCGCCTCTTCCTTGAGCCGACCCGCCTCCGCCTCGACCGCCGTCATGCCGCACCTTTCCCTCGGAACCGTCCGTGACGCATCCCGCGCCCTACCCGTACCAACCGTCGGAACAGCCACGACAGCACCGGACAACCACCGGACAGTGACCGTACGCACGCGCTGAGTGACCCTTCACGGTAAGCGGATCCAGCCACGCTGAGTGACGTGAATCAGCGAACTGCCAAATCCACCGCTCCCGTCGGAAACTTCAGCGTGCTGCTGTCCGCCACCCCACGCGGTGCCCGCCTCGCCCGTCTCCTCCTGGACGCCCACCTCCGCGACCGGGGATACGACTCGGAGGCCGCACGCCACGTCGTGGCCGAACTGGCCGCCAACGCCGTCACCCACGGCCGCGTGCCGGGCCGGGACTTCCGTCTTCGGTTCCACGTGGTGGACCACACGCTCCGCATCGAGGTCACCGACGCCCGGGGCGACCACCTGCCCCAGCGCCAACCGGACTCCCCCGACGCCGAGTCGGGCCGTGGCCTGCTCCTCGTCGACGCGCTCGCGGACCGCTGGGGCGTGTCCGAGGACCGCTTCCCGCGCAAGACCGTCTGGGCCGAACTGCGCCTCACGCCACCGGAACCCGTGGAGAAGAAGCCCCACCGAGCCCCACCTCTCCCGCCCGAGGCACGCGATCACTCGGGCGGGTGAACATCACCGGCTCAGTTGGATTTTCGAACCCCGGACACCTCTACGCTCAGCGCACACGGCCGAAAAGTCTCCGGCACTCACCGGAACGGCGATCCCCGTGCGAGGGCCTGACCGCCGGCGGCGTCATCCACCAGAAGCACACGCGCCACGCCCTCCGCACCCGCGACGACGGCGACCGCGCCTTCGGCTCCCCGGCGGCGGAAACCCCCTGCCGCGACTGCCGAACGATCGCGGCCCAGCCCTGAAACCCATAGGAACCACATGGTCAGCCCGCCCCACGAGGCAATGCACCGCATCTTCCAGCACGACCCAGGACTCTTCAGTCGCGTCTCCCGCTTCCTGGGGGTCGACATCCCTCGGCCGACGAGGGCGACTGTTCTACCGACCGACCTCACGGAGACGAGGCCGGTCGAACGCCGGGTCGACACGCTCCTTCGCTTCGAGACCGCGGAGGAGGGTCCCTTCCTCCTGGCCATCGAGTCCCAGGGCAAGCGGGACGTGGAGAAACCGGCGAGCTGGGCGTACTACACCGCGTACCTGTGGACGAAGTACCGGCTGCCGACCGCGCTCCTGGTCGTCTGCCAGGACCACGCCACGGCCGCATGGGCCCAGCGCGCGGTCTCCAGCGGACCGCCCCAGCTCCCCACACTCACCCTGCGCCCCGTGGTCGCCGGCCCGCACAACATGCCGGTGATCACCGATCCGGACGAGGCCCGCGCCGACCTCGTCCTGGCCAGTCTGGCGGCCATCACACACGCCGCCGAACCGGGTGTCGATGCGATACTGAAGGCCCTGTCCACCGCACTGCGGGACGCGCCCGAAGACGTCGCGGACCCCATCGTCGAATTCACCGCACAGGGCCTGGGCAAGCACCCGGCCAAGCACCTCTGGAGGAATCTGGTGGCCGTGGACCTCTCCTTCTACAAGTCCTACCTCGTCGAAGAGATCAGGGAAGAAGCCCGCGCGGAAGGCCGTGCCGAAGACCTGCTGCTCGTCCTCGAACAGCGCGGCCTCGACATCTCCGACGCCGTCCGCAGTCGCATCACGGAGTGCGGCGACCCCGAGGTTCTCCGCCGCTGGCTCGCCCGGGCCGTCACCGCTCCGAAGGCCGAGGAGATCTTCGAGGACGAGTGAGCAAGGTGCCTGGGAGAGGCGGCCCGCCTCCGCAGCGTGCCGCCCTCCCCTGGCGCTACGAGTGCCCCAGCTCCGCCGACGACGCGTCCTCCGTGGCCGGGACCGACCCGGAGTCCGGGGACGGGCGGAGGGGGAAGGGGTCGACGCGGGTCTCGTCGACGACCGGCGGGGCCGGCTGCAGGGGCTTCGGCATGACCGCGGCCTCCGAGTGGCCGCCGCAGCCGTAGGCGAGGGAGACGACCCGGCCGTCGGCCGGGGAGAACTCGTTGGCGCACACGCCGAACGCCTGGCCCAGCGAGCCGCCGATCGGGGCGAGGAAACCGCAGGACACGCAGGAGGCGGGGGCCGCCTGCGCCATCGGGGTCTTCGCGCCGAACGCCTCCTCCCAGCGGTCGGCGGCGGCGTGCAGCCCGTAGCGGGAGAGGACGCGGGCGCGGCGCATGCCCAGTTCCTCGGCGACCGCGGCGATCGAACCGCGGGACGGGGCGACGGTCTGCTCGGCCGGGGTGCCGCCGGTGAGCTCGGCGTCCTCGGCCTCCGCGATGCCGGTCAGGTCCTCGGTCAGCGCGGAGTTCGGCGGCGGCTCGTCCTCGCCGGTGTAGCCGGGCTCCAGGCGCGGGTCGTCGGCCTCGGTGGGCAGCAGGTCGCCGGGGCCCAGGTCGCCGGGGCGCAGCCGCTCGCTCCACGGCACCCATTCGGGCGCGAGGACGGCGTCGGGGCCGGGCAGCAGGACGACCTCGTCCACCGTGACGATCTTGGCGCGGGAGGCGCGGGCGACGGTGACGGCCCACCGCCAGCCGCGGTAGCCGAGCTCGCGGCACCCGAAGAAGTGCGTGACGACGCGGTCGCCCTCGGAGACCATCCCCTCGTGCTCGCCGACCACCCCGGGCGCGGCGGCCTCCTCGGCTGCGGCGCGGGCGAGGTCGACGGCCTCGGCGCACAGACGGTCGGGGGTGCGGCTTCGCGTTGTCGCTGCGCTCACAGGTATCGCTTCTCTCCTACGCCGTCTCACGAGTGCGCCACTCCCAGCGCGGGGGGCGGACGGAGCGGACCGGGGGACCGCGTCGACGTCCGCGCCGCATCGTGCTCGGGCGCGCCACCATCCATTCTGCGGGATGGCTGAGATACGCACGCTACCTGCTCGCGTGCGCTGGGCCTACACCGACGGTTGTTACGGAACGGCGCGCGCCGGTTTCCCCGGGCGGACGGCGGCCTTCCGCGCCGTCCCGGCGCGTTCGGCCGTACCGCGGGCACCCGGCGGGGCACGTCCCCGGTGTTACGGCACTACCTCCCGCCATCTCGGGCACTATGACGTCGTGGCCACCGCACGCACACCCCAGGGCGCCACCGGAACCGGTGGGCCCGCGAAGGACAGGGAACGCGGCCGGCGCCTCGGCACGGTCCGGGCGGGCGGCCGTCTCCGCGCGTTCGGCCGGGCCCTGCGCTTCCCGGTGACCGGAACCGCCCGCGGCATCCGCAAGGTGACCCACGCGCACGGCGCCGGCGAGTCCGGCCTGGGCAAGCTGATCGAACTGCACGGGGTGAACGGCGCCGGCGACGTGATGATCACGGTGGCCCTGGCCTCCACCGTGTTCTTCTCCGTCCCCACCGACGAGGCGCGCGGGCGGGTCGCCCTGTACCTGGCCATCACGATGGCGCCGTTCACGCTGCTCGCCCCGGTCGTCGGCCCGCTGCTCGACAGGCTCCCGCACGGCCGCCGGGCCGCGATGGCGGGCGCGATGCTCGCCCGTGCGCTGCTCGCGCTGGTGCTGTCCGGCGCGGTGGTCAGCGGCGGTCTGGAGCTGTACCCGGCCGCACTGGGCGTGCTGGTGGCGTCCAAGGCGTACGGGGTGGTCAGAAGCGCGGTCGTGCCGCGGCTGCTGCCGCCCGCCTTCTCCCTGGTGAAGGCGAACTCGCGGGTGACCCTCGGCGGGCTGCTCGCCACCGGCATCGCGGCGCCGATCGGCGCGGGCCTCCAGCAGATCGGGCCGCGCTGGCCGCTGTACGGGGCGTTCGCGCTGTTCGTGACGGGCATGTTCCTGTCGTTCCGGCTGCCGCCGAAGGTGGACTCCGCCAAGGGCGAGGACGTGGCGCTGCTCGCCGCCGACGAGCAGCACCTGCACGTGCCGCGCCGCAAGGCGGGCAAGCCCGGGCTGCGCACCGTCGGCCCCGCGGTCACCCACGCGCTGGCCGCCAACGCCTCCATCCGCTGCCTCACCGGCTTCCTCATCTTCTTCCTGGCGTTCCTGCTGCGCGAGCACCCGATGACCGGGCAGAGCGCGGCGGTGTCGCTGGGCATCGTCGGCGTGGCGGCCGGCGCGGGCAACGCGCTCGGCACGGCCGTCGGCGCGGGCCTGCGGTCCCGCGCGCCGGAGATCATCATCGTGACGGTGGTGGCGGTGGTGCTGGGGGCCGCGGTCACGGCGGCGGTGTTCTTCGGCGCGGTGCTGGTGGCGTGCCTCGCGGCGGTCGCCGGGTTCGCGCAGGCACTCGCCAAGCTGTCGCTGGACGCGCTGATCCAGCGGGACGTGCCCGAACAGGTGCGGACGTCCGCGTTCGCCCGGTCGGAGACGCTGCTCCAGATGGCGTGGGTGCTGGGCGGCGCGATCGGCATCGCGATGCCGCTGATCGGCACGCTGGGGCTCGCGGTGGGCGCGGCGATCATCGGCACGGGCTGGCTGACGACCGTCCGCGGGCTGCTCCGCTCGGCCCGCCAGGGACACGCGGGAAGCCCGCGGGTGGTGTGAGGCGGGACCGCACCGCGCACCCGCGAGTGACGCGACGCCGGACCGCACCACACAGACCCGCGAGTGACGCGACGCCGGACCGCACCACACAGACCCGCGAGTGACGCGACGCCGGACCGCACCACACAGACCCGCGAGTGACCTGACACGGAACCGCACCACATCCCCGCGAGTGGCGTAACGCGGGGCCACGCCGCACCCCACGTGGGGAGCGGGGCACACCTGCCCGATAGCCTTCCGCCATGACCACGTTGCCCCGCGGCGCAGCCGCTAAGACACACCGCGCTGTGCGACGCCGCCGTGCCGTCGCCGCCGCCGGCGCCGTATCCGCAGGACTGCTCGTCCTGACCGCCTGCGACAAGCCGACGGCGATCTCCACCATCACGGTGGGCAGCGACTCGGTGAGCTCCGAGGCGACCTGCGGTGGCGAGGGCAAGGCCCTGACCACCGAGTCCCTCAACAAGTGCCTCCAGGACAAGGGCATCGACGAGATCAAGGTCGACCCCACGGAGACCGTGCGCTTCGGTGTCGACCCGGAGATCGCCGACAACGGCTGGACGATCCTGCTGAACGGGCAGCCGCTCGTCGAGTCCAGCAAGAAGACCTACCAGGCCATCCCGGGCAGCGTGTTCTTCAACGCCCAGTACGGCGCCCAGGGCGACTCGACCCTGGTGTCGGTCAAGGAGGGCGAGGACGAGGCCACGGGTCTGTGGTCCTTCCGCCTGAAGAAGGACGAGGACTGATCACGTCCCTCGCACGCGTCCTCGTGGCCACCGCGGTCCCCGCCGAGCGGGACGCGGTGGCCCGGGCGTTCCCGGGCCCGGTGCGGGAGCGGAAGCTGCCCGGCGCGGTCGTGCACGCGGTCGCCGGCGGGCCCGGCCTGCTCGCCGCCGGGGTCGGCCCGGCGCTCGCCGCCGCGTCCACGGCCGCCGCGCTGACCGCCGCCGCCCTGGACGGCCGCCCCTACGCCCTCGTCGTCTGCGCCGGGATCGGCGGCGGCTTCGCGCCGCACGCGCCCCTCGGGTCCCTCGTCGTCGCCGACGCGATCACCGCGGCCGATCTCGGCGCCGAGACGGCCGACGGATTCCTGCCGGTCACCGAGCTCGGCTTCGGCACCGTCACCCACCGTCCGCCCGCGCCCCTGGTGGAGGCGGCCGCCGCCGCGGCCGGGGCGCGCACCGGCACCGTCCTCACCGTGTCCACGGTGACCGGCACCGCCGCCCGCACCGCCGCGCTGCGCGCCCGGCACCCGGACGCCCTCGCCGAGGGCATGGAGGGCTTCGGCGTCGCCGAGGCCGCCGCCGCGCAGGGAGTGCCCGTGCTCGAGGTACGGGCGGTGTCGAACCCCGTCGGCCCCCGCGACCGCGCCGCCTGGCGCGTCGGCGACGCCCTCGCCGCCCTCACCGAGGGCTTCGGGAAGCTCGCATCCGTATTGGAGAGTTGGAACCGGCATGACCACCGTTGAGCAGCAGCAGCGGCTGCGCATCGCCTACTCGCCCTGCCCGAACGACACCTTCGTCTTCGACGCCCTCGCCCACGGCCGCGTCCCCGGCGCGCCCGCCCTCGACGTCACCTTCGCCGACATCGACCTCACCAACGGCATGGCCGAGCGCGGCGAACTGGACGTGCTGAAGGTGTCGTACGCGGTGCTGCCGTACGTCCTCGACGCGTACGCGCTGCTGCCCTGCGGGGGGGCGCTGGGGCGGGGCTGCGGGCCGCTGGTGCTGACCCGCGAGGCGGAGGATGGGGGCACCTCCCAGCTCGAGCGAAGCCGAGAGGCTGGGGGACTCACCGGGCGCACGGTCGCGGTGCCGAGCGAGAAGTCGACGGCGTACCTGCTGTTCCGGCTGTGGGCGGCGGACGTGGTGCCCGGGAAGGTCGGGAAGATCGTGGTGATGCCGTTCCACGAGATCATGCCCGCCGTGCGGGACGGGAGGGTCGACGCCGGTCTCGTCATCCACGAGGCGCGCTTCACGTACCAGGACTACGGGCTGCACAAGCTCGCGGACCTGGGCGAGCACTGGGAGAGCACCACCGGGCTGCCGATCCCGCTGGGCGCGATCCTCGCCCGGCGCTCGCTCGGCGAGCAGACGCTGACCCGGCTCGCGGACGCGATCCGCGCGTCCGTGCGGGCGGCCTGGGACGACCCGGAGGCCTCCCGCCCGTACGTGATGGAGCACGCCCAGGAGATGGACCCGGCCGTCGCCGACCAGCACATCGGGCTGTACGTGAACGAGTTCACCGCCGACCTCGGCGAGGACGGCTACGCGGCCGTGCGCGGGCTGCTCACCCGCGCGGCGGCCGAGGGGCTGGTGCCGCCCCTCGGCCCGGACGCGCTGCGGTTCCCGTGAGGCGGGCGGCCCGGCGCCTCAGACGTCGAGCTGGTCGGCGACCGCGCGGAGCAGGCCCGCGATCTTCTTGCCGGCCGCGCGGTCGGGGTAGCGGCCGCGCTCCAGCGACGGCGTGATGTTCTCCAGCAGCGTCGTGAGGTCCTGCACGATCGAGGCCAGCTCGTCGGGCTTCTTGCGCTGGGCGGCCGCGACCGAGGGGGTCGGGTCCAGGACGGTCAGGGAGAGTGCCTGGTCGCCGCGCTGTCCGGCGACCACGCCGAACTCCACGCGCTGGCCCGGCTTCAGGGCCTCGACTCCGGCGGGAAGGACCGAGGAATGCACGAAGACGTCGCCGCCGTCGTCACGGGAGAGAAAGCCGAAGCCCTTTTCAACATTGAACCACTTGACTTTGCCGGTGGGCACGTCTGTCCTCGTCCTCGTACTCGTCGGGAAACTGCATCGGAAAACGGCTCTCGATAGCACTCGGGCGGGCCCGATGACCCGCCGGTACCCAGGCTAATGGTCCTCGGGCCGGTGACAAGACGTCACCGCGTCGTTCCCTCGCGCAGGGAACTACCCTGGTCCGGTGCGTGACAAAACCCAAGCGAATTCCGCCGCGCCCGGTGACGGCCTGGTCCGTGCCGGCGCCATCGTCTTCTTCATCGGCGCCGTGGCCACTCTGGTCACGGTCGCCCCGCTGTTCCTCGGCACGACACCCTTTCCGACGTACATGTTCGGACTGAGCATGCTCATGGGGGTCGGATTCGCCGTCGCCGGTGCCGGAGTGCTGCGTTCCGTCGCCGCGGGGCGGCGGCGGGCGCGGGCGGGTGCGGTGTCCGGTCAGCCGTCCGAGCAGTAGTCCGAGAACCAGCGGGGGAATTCCGTCAGATCGGTGAGGACGGCGTCCGCGCCGGCCTCCCGGAGTTCCGCGGCGTCGCACGGGCCGGTGGCCACCGCGACCGACACCGCGCCGGCGGTGCGCGCCCCGCGCACGTCGCCGGTGTGGTCGCCGACGTACACGGACGCGCCGTGCTCGCGCAGCGCCAGCGCCTTCCGCTCGGCCCACAGGTCGCCGATCACGGCGTCCGGCTCGATGCCGAGGTGCGCCAGGTGCAGCTTGGCGTTGGGCTCGTACTTCGCGGTCACCACGATCGCCCGGCCGCCCCGCGCCCGCACGGCGGCCATCGCCTCCCGCGCGCCGGGCAGCGCGGGCGTCGGCGTGATCGCGTACTCCGGGTACATCGCCCGGTACAGCTCCGCCGTCTCGGCGATCCGTTCGGCCGGGAACCAGTTCGCCAGTTCGTCCGCCAGCGGCGGCCCGAGCCGGCTGACCGCGAGGTCGGCGTCGACGTACGTCCCGGTCCGCTCGGCCAGCGCCCGGTAGCAGGCCCGGATCCCGGGCCGCGAGTCGATGAGGGTCATGTCGAGGTCGAACCCGACGGTGGGCGGGGCGGGCGGGGTCGTGGAAGCCATGTGCGCCATTGTGCGACACCGTGGGTCGCGGTCAGCGTTCGCGTTGGGAGCGCCAGACCAGGAACAGGGCCGAGGCGATCGCCGCCGTGCGGATGATCCAGGGCCAGGTCTCGGTGAGGGCCGCGTTCATCTGGCCCTCCGGGACGGGGGCGCCCCAGCGGCCCGCGGTGCGGCCCCAGAGCCAGACCATGCCGCCGACGAGGGAGAGGCCCGGGAGGACGACCACCGCCGCCTTGACCTCCGCCGGGGTGAGACGGCGGGAGGCGTAGGCGATGAGCCAGCCGAGGATCAGGGCGAACCAGTTGCCCAGCACCGCGCCCGCGACCAGCGAGGCCGCGGCGACCAGCAGCAGGGGGTTGCTCCAGCGGCGGGACGGCAGGAGCGGCAGGCGGCGGCGTGCGGGGGCGGGGGGCGCTTCGGCCGCCCCGGTGGCGGCCGGTTCCTCGGGGGCGGGCTCCTCCCGCGTCGGGGGCTGTTTGAGGAGCTCGGGGATCTCCACGCCGCCGACGAAGCCGGGCACCTCGTCGCCCACGCCGAACGGGCTGTCGTCCACCCGCCACCAGTCGGGCCGGGTCGCGCTGTCGCCGAGTTCGTCGGCGCCGGCGCGGTGCGGCGGGGACGGCGCGTCGGCCGGAGCGGCGGGCGGGGGCGCGGGGGTGGACGGGCGGGGGCGGGGGACGACCTTGCGCAGCATGCCGCCCACGGAGCCGCCGGGCCTGGGCGCGGCGGACTTCGACGCGGTGGTTCTGGACGCGGTCGGCTCGGCGCTCCGCTCCGGTTCGCGCTGCACCGGCACGGCCGTCGGCTGCTGCGACGCGCCCGGCGCGGAGCCGGTCGCCGGGTCCTCCGCCGCGGCGACCACCTCGGTCGGCGTGCCGATGCGGGCGATGATGCGGCGGACGGCCGCGGGCGAGTCGACCACGGCCTTGGCGCGGCGCCGGTCGATCTCGTCGCGCAGCTCCGCGACCAGCCGCATCCGTGCCGCCGACGGCAGTTGCCGTTGCTGCGCCACGTCGCCGACACGGCTCAGATACTCGTAGACGACCTGGTCGCTCTCGATACCCACGAAGTCCCCTCCGGGACGGATGCGTCGGGACACCGTCGCCCGACGGTACCGCGACGGCGGCGGGCCGGCCCAACTCCCGGCACGTCCCGGACGCACCCACCCGCTAACGTGAGGCGGATGAGCACCGAGGAGAACCCCGCGGCGACGACCCCCCGTTCCCTCGCCGAGGCGCTCCGGGGGCGGGACGACGCCTCGCTGGCCGCGCTCCTGCGCAGCCGGCCGGATCTCATCACGCCCGTGCCCGCCGACCTCACCCAGCTCGCCACCCGTGCGGGCACGCGCGCCTCGGTGGTCCGCGCGCTGGAGCGGCTCGACCGGTTCGCGCTGCAGACCGCGCAGGCGCTGGCGGTGGCGTCGGAGCCTGCGGCGTACGGGGAGCTGCTGGGGCTGATGGCGGGTGACGACGGCGACCCGGCGGTGTCCGCGGCGCTGCCGCACGCCCTCGGCACGCTCCGTGAACAGGCCCTGGTGTGGGGCGGTGACGACCGGCTGCGGCTGGTGCGCACCGCCCGTGAGCTGCTCGCGCCGTCGCCGCAGCACCCGTCGCCGACCGGTCTGGGCCCCACCGTGCGGGAGGCGGCCGCGGGGATCTCGCCGGGCCGCGTCCAGGAGATCGTGGCGGCTGCCGGGCTGCCGTCGACGCACGACCCCGTCTCCGCCGTCGCGGCGCTGACGGACCTCTTCAGCGATCCGGAGCGGATGTCCGCGCTGCTCGACCAGGCGCCGAGCGAGTCGGTGGAGGTGCTGGAGCGGCTGGTGTGGGGTCCGCCGTACGGGCAGGTGACCGCCGATCCGGCGCCCCGGCTGCGGTGGCTGCTGGACCGGGGTCTGCTGCTGCCGACGGCGCCCGGCACCGTGGTCCTGCCCCGCGAGGTGGCGCTGCGGCTGCGCGCCGGGCGGGCGCACCGGACGACGGAGCCGGTGCCGCCGCCCGTGGAGGCGGCCGCCGCGCACCGCCCTCAGATCGTGGACGCGACGGCGGCGGGCCAGGCGTACACGGCGCTGGCGACGGTGGAGGAGCTGCTGAAGGACTGGCACGAGGGCGGTCCCGCGGTGCTGCGGGCCGGCGGGCTGAGCGTGCGGGACCTGAAGCGGACCGCCGGGGCGCTGGACGTGTCCGAGCCGGTGGCCGCGTTCTGGGTCGAACTGGCCTACGCGGCCGGGTTGCTGGCGTCCGACGGGGGCGCGGGCGCCTCCCGCTCCGCCAAGGGAGGGGAGGAGGAGCGGTACGCGGCGACCCCGGCGTACGACGAGTGGCTGGAGCGGCCGGCCGGTGAGCGGTGGGCACGGCTGGCGACGGCGTGGCTCGCGGCGACCCGGACGCCGGGGCTGGTCGGGGAGCGGGACGCGAAGGACCGCACGCTGTCCGCGCTGGGCCCGGGTCTGGACCGTTCGGCCGCTCCGGAGGTGCGGCACCGGGTGCTGGCCCTGCTGGCGGGGCTCCCGGAGGGCGCCGCGCCGCACACCGGGTCGGTGCTGGCGCGCCTGCGCTGGGAGCGGCCGCCGCGCGTGGTCCGCACCGGGGACGGCGCGCCCGCTCCGTACGCCCGCCGGACGCCGGGGCAGCCCGCCGAGGGGACGCGGGAGCACCCGGACGAGCAGGGGTACGGGAGCGGCGGGGACGGGGACGACCTGCGGTCGCGGCTCGCCCGCTGGGCGCTGGCCGAGGCGGAGATGCTCGGCGTCACCGGGCGCGGCGCGCTCTCCTCGCACGGGCGGGCGCTGATCGGCGCGCCCGCGCCCCGGCGCCCGGAGGCGGAACCCGAGCCGGCGGGGCCGGGCGACAAGCTGCCCGTGCACCACCGGCGGGTCCCGCCGCCGCCCGCCCTCTCCCCCGCCGAGCGGGCGACCGCCGCCGCGGCCGCCGCCCGGCTGCTCGAACCGCTGCTGCCCGAGCCGCTGGAACACGTGCTGCTCCAGGCCGATCTGACGGCGGTCGCGCCGGGCCCGCTGGAGCGGCCGCTCGCCGAGATGCTGGGCGTGCTGGCGGACGTGGAGTCGAAGGGGGGCGCGACCGTCTACCGGTTCACGCCCGGCTCGGTGCGGCGCGCCCTGGACTCCGGGCGGTCGGCCGCCGACCTGCACGCCTTCCTCGCCGCGCACTCCCGCACGCCGGTGCCGCAGCCGCTGGCGTACCTCATCGACGACGTGGCCCGTCGGCACGGGCACCTGCGGGTGGGGGCCGCCTCCTCGTACGTGCGCTGCGACGACGACGCGGTGCTGGACGAGATCCTCGCCGACCGGCGCGCCGCCGAGCTGGGCCTGCGGCGGCTCGCCCCGACGGTGCTGGCCGCGCGGACCGACCCGGTGGGGCTGCTGGAGGGGCTGCGCGCGATGGGGTTCGCGCCGGCCGCCGAGTCGGCGGAGGGCGACGTGCTGATCACCCGTGCGGACGCCTACCGCACGCCCCCGCGCACGCCCCCCGAGCCGGTGCCGGACGGGCCGCCCGTCCCGGACGACACGCTGCTCTCGGCGGCGGTCCGCGCCGTCCGCGCGGGCGACCTCGCCGCCACCGCGCCCCGCAGGCCGGCCGGCGGCGGCCCGGCGGGCGCGGTGCGCGGCGAGCTGCCCCGCACGACCGCCGCCGAGACCCTGGCCACCCTCCAGGCCGCCGTCCTCACCAACGACACCCTGTGGATCGGTTATGTGAACGCCGAGGGGGCCGCCAGTCAGCGCGTCATCGCGCCCGTCCGCGTCGAGGGCGGCTTCGTGACGGCCTACGACCACACGGCCGACGAGGTCCGCACGTACCCGCTGCACCGGATCACGGGGGTGGCGGAACTGGCGGACGACGCCGGCTGACGGCCGGCCGGGGCGTCCGGTGGCGAAGGTCACGTGCGCCCCGGGGCTCGGGGTCGCGCGACGGGCGGTCCGGGTGGAATGCCGTCGGGCAGACTGGACGTTTGGCCGTGCAGTGCCCGTGCCGAGCCCGTCGCAGAAAGGCAGCCGCGCGTGAATGGTCCGCTCATCGTCCAGTCCGACAAAACCCTGCTCCTGGAGGTCGACCACGAGCAGGCCGACGACTGCCGTCGCGCCATCGCGCCGTTCGCCGAACTGGAGCGGGCCCCCGAGCACATCCACACCTACCGGGTGACCCCGCTCGGCCTGTGGAACGCGCGGGCCGCCGGACACGACGCCGAGCAGGTCGTCGACGCGCTGGTGCAGTACAGCCGCTACCCCGTGCCGCACGCGCTGCTCGTCGACATCGCCGAGACGATGGACCGCTACGGCCGGCTCAGCCTGGTCAAGCACCCCGCGCACGGCCTGGTCCTCACCACCACCGACCGCCCGGTGCTGGAGGAGGTGCTGCGCTCCAAGCGCGTCGCCCCGCTCGTCGGCGCCCGCATCGACCCGGACACGGTCGCCGTGCACCCCTCCGAGCGCGGCCAGATCAAGCAGACCCTGCTGAAGCTGGGCTGGCCCGCCGAGGACCTCGCCGGGTACGTGGACGGCGAGGCGCACCCGATCGAGCTGGCCGAGGACGGCTGGGCGCTGCGCCCGTACCAGAAGCAGGCCGTGGAAAACTTCTGGCACGGCGGCTCCGGCGTCGTCGTCCTCCCCTGCGGCGCCGGCAAGACGCTGGTCGGCGCGGGCGCGATGGCGCAGGCGAAGTCGACCACGCTGATCCTGGTCACCAACACCGTCTCGGCCCGGCAGTGGAAGCACGAGCTGGTGAGGCGGACGTCGCTGACCGAGGACGAGATCGGCGAGTACAGCGGCACGAGGAAGGAGATCCGCCCCGTCACCATCGCCACCTACCAGGTGCTGACGACGAAGCGGAAGGGCGTCTACCCCCACCTGGAGCTGTTCGACTCCCGTGACTGGGGCCTGATCGTCTACGACGAGGTGCACCTGCTGCCCGCGCCCGTCTTCAAGTTCACCGCCGACCTCCAGGCCCGCCGCCGGCTCGGTCTGACGGCGACCCTGGTGCGCGAGGACGGCCGCGAGTCGGACGTGTTCTCGCTGATCGGCCCGAAGCGGTTCGACGCGCCGTGGAAGGAGATCGAGGCGCAGGGCTACATCGCGCCCGCCGACTGCGTGGAGGTCCGCGTCAACCTCACCGACTCCGAGCGGCTGGCGTACGCGACGGCCGAGCAGGAGGAGAAGTACCGCTTCTGCTCGACGACCGCCACCAAGCGACGGGTGACGGAGGCGATCGTCCGCCGGTTCGCGGGGCAGCAGATCCTGGTCATCGGCCAGTACATCGACCAGCTCGACGAGCTGGGCGAACACCTGGACGCGCCGGTCATCAAGGGCGAGACGTCCAACGCCCAGCGGGAGAAGCTGTTCGAGGCGTTCCGGCAGGGCGAGCTGAGCGTGCTGGTGGTGTCGAAGGTCGCGAACTTCTCGATCGACCTGCCGGAGGCGACGGTCGCCGTCCAGGTGTCCGGCACCTTCGGGTCCCGGCAGGAGGAGGCGCAGCGGCTGGGCCGCGTGCTGCGGCCGAAGGCGGACGGCCACCAGGCGCACTTCTACTCCGTGGTCGCCCGCGACACCGTCGACCAGGACTTCGCGGCGCACCGCCAGCGGTTCCTGGCCGAGCAGGGGTACGCCTACCGGATCGTGGACGCGGAGGAACTCCTCGCCGAGAGCTGACCGGCCGACCGTCGCACGTCACCCCTCGGGCAGGTGGAACACCAGCGCGAGGACGGTCAGCCAGGGCAGCAGCGACAGTCCGGCCAGCCAGAGGCGCGGCACCGTCCAGCGGCGGGTCCGGGGCAGCAGCCACGCGGCGGCGCAGGCGGCCACGCCGAGGAGACCGCCGAGGGCCAGGGTGCCGTGCACGACGTCGAGGGCGGTCGTCAGGGCCGGCGAGCAGTCGTCGGGACCGCAGCTGTCCGTCGCCATGACGGAGAGCGCCCCGAACAGCAGCGCGAGCGGCGCCAGTACCGACCCGAGCGCGGTGGCCACGGCGGGCGCCACCCACGCGCGGGGGTCCCGCTCGGCCCGGTACTGCCGGTCCGGCGGGACGTCGGGTGCGGCGCTGTTCCGGTTCATGCGGCCAGTGAAGCGGCCCCGGGCGACAGGCGCACCGGGGCCGCTACTCAATCCGGCGGGCGTACGCGTACTCAGACGGTCCGCCCGCGGGGCCGTCGTCCGTTCTTCGGGTCGCGGGTGCCTCGTTCGGGGCGGCGGGTGGTTCGCCTCGGGTCGCGGGCGGCTCACTTCGGGTCGCGGGCGAACGAGGACGTCGACCAGACGTAGCCGAGCACCACCAGCGCCACGCACCAGGCCACGGCCAGCCACCCGTGGTGCCCGATCCCGCTGCCCAGCAGCAGCCCCCGCAGGGTCTCGATGGCCGGTGTGAACGGCTGGTACTCCGCGACCGGCCGGAACCACCCCGGCATCCCCTCGACCGGGACGAACGCGCTGGACAGCAGCGGCAGCAGGATCAGCGGGGTCGCGTTGTTGCTGGCGGCCTCCGCGTTCGGGGCGCCGAGCCCCATGCCGACCGCGATCCAGGTGAGCGCCGTCGCGAACAGCACCAGCAGACCGAAGGCGGCCAGCCACTCCAGCGCCGTGGCGTCCGTCGAGCGGAAACCGATCGCCACGGCGACCGCGCCCACGACGACCACGCTCAGGACGGCCTTCAGCACGCTGCCGACCACGTGCCCGACGAGCACCGAGCCGCGGTGGACGGCCATCGTGCGGAAGCGGGACACGATCCCCTCCGTCATGTCCATCGACACGGACACCGCGGTGCCGATCGCGGTGGAGCCGATGGTCATCAGCAGCAGCCCGGGCACCAGGTAGGCGACGTACGCGGACCGGCCGCCGCCGCCCAGCCCCGCGCTCATCACGTCCCCGAAGACGTACACGAAGAGCAGGAGCAGCATGACCGGCGTGAGCAGCAGGTTGAGGGTGAGGGACGGGTAGCGCCGCGCGTGCAGCAGGTTGCGGCGCACCATCGTGGACGAGTCGCGCAGGGCGAGGGAGAGGCCGCTCGGGCGGGCGGGGGTCTGCAGGGCACTCATCGGACGGTCTCCTTCGAGGGGGCGGAGGGCGGGGCGGGGACGGCGGCGCCTCCGGTGAGGGCGAAGAAGACGTCGTCGAGGTCGGGGGTGTGCACGGTCAGCTCGTCCGCCTCCACACCGGCGGAGTCGAGCCGGTCGAGCACGGCGCGCAGTTCGCGCTGGCTGCCGCCGCTGGGGAGGCTCAGGGTCAGGGCCGCGTCGTCCGGGGCGGCCCCGGACAGGACGGCGGCGGCGGACCGGTAGCCGGCCGGGTCGGTGAAGCGGAGCCGGACGTGTCCGCCGGGGACGATCCGCTTCAGCTCCTCCGCGGTGCCGTCGGCGGCGATCCGGCCGTCGTGCAGGACGGCGATGCGGTGGGCGAGCTGGTCGGCCTCCTCCAGGTACTGGGTGGTGAGGAAGACGGTCACCCCGCCGGTGACCAGCTCGCGGATGATGCCCCACATGGTGTGACGGGAACGGGGGTCGAGTCCGGTGGTCGGCTCGTCCAGGAAGATGATCCGCGGATTCCCGACCAGGGTCATGGCGATGTCGAGCCGGCGCTTCATGCCGCCCGAGTAGGTGGACGCGGGCTTCTTCGCCGCCTCGGCGAGGTCGAAGCGTTCCAGCAGCTCGGCGGCGACCCGCCGGCCCTCGCGGCGGGGCAGGTGGTGCAGGTCCGCCATCAGCAGCATGTTCTCCTCGCCGCTGATCAGACCGTCGACGGCGGAGAACTGTCCGGTGACGCCGATCGCGGCCCGCACGGCCTGCGGGTCGGCGGCGAGGTCGTGCCCGCCGACCCGCAGGTCGCCCGCGTCCGCGCCGACGAGCGTGGAGAGGATCTTGACGACCGTGGTCTTGCCCGCGCCGTTCGGCCCGAGCAGGGAGAAGACCGTGCCTTCCGCGACGGCGAGATCGACGCCGTCGAGGACGGTCCTGTCGCCGTACGACTTGCGCAGCCCGCTCGCCGCGATGGCGAGGGGAGTGTCGGACCGCATGGGGTCTCCTTTGCGTCGCAGCGTGTTTCTGATATCGAAAACGCTACGGTGCGTTCACTGAACGGGCAACGCACTTATTGCACAGGAAACACATTCGCGCAGTTCAGAGCTATTAAATTGTTGCAATACCTTGCAGAACAATGCAATAGGACAAGGTGCAGTCGTTGCAATGAAAAGAAGGCGAACGCTATGCCTGCGCGGGCGCGCGAGCTGCCGCACGCGGTGCCGGAGGGAGGAGCTGGCGGCGGCGGACGCCGGCCTCCGGGCCGTACTCGCCGAGGACGATCACGTCGAGGGCCGCGCCGAGGAACACCTTCACGGCGCGCAGGGCGTCACCGACGCGGTGCGGGTGACTGCCCCGGGCCGGGGCGGCGCCGCTCGGGCGGACCGGCGGACTCGTGGGGTGCACGGTGGCTGCGCTCATGTGCCCCTGGTTGCCCTCCGGCCCGGTACGGGCGTCGGCCCACGGGACCGGACCGTCGGGCCGCCGCGTACACCCGCGGAACGAGCCGTCCCTCTCCGGCAGGACGGGGCCACCCCTAGGGGGTGGCGGCCCCCGGGGCGCCCCCGATCGTGTCGAGGGCGGCCAGGTCCTCCTCGGTCAGGGTGAGGCCCGCGCCGGCGACGTTCTCCCGCAGGTGCGCCACCGACGACGTGCCCGGAATCAGCAGGATGTTCGGCGAGCGGTGCAGCAGCCAGGCGAGGGCGACCGCCATCGGCCGCACGCCGTGCCGGTCGGCCACCGCCGACAGCGTGGCCGACTGAAGGGGCGTGAACCCGCCGAGCGGGAAGTACGGCACGTACGCGATGCCCTGCTCCGCGAGCCGGTCGATCAGGTCGTCGTCCTGCCGGTGGGCGAGGTTGTAGAGGTTCTGCACGCAGACGAACGGCGCGATGGTCTCCGCCTCGGCGACCTGGGCGGCGGTCGCGTTGCTCAGGCCGAGGTGCCGGATCAGGCCCTCCCGCTGCAGTTCGACGAGGGTCTCGTACGCCTTCGCCGGCGAACCCGGCCGCGGTCCCGTGGCGTCACCGAGCCGCAGGTTGACCAGGTCCAGGGTGTCGACGCCGAGGGTCTCCAGGTTCTCGTGGACGGCGCGGCGCAGGTCGTCGGGTTCGCGGGCCGGGGGCCAGCCGCCGTCGGCGTCCCGGCGCGCGCCCACCTTGGTGACGATGTGCAGCGTCTCCGGGTACGGGTGCAGGGCCTCGCGGATCAGCCGGTTGGTGACGTGCGGGCCGTAGGCGTCGGCGGTGTCGATGTGGGTGATGCCGAGGCGCACGGCCTCGCGCAGCACGGCGAGGGCGCCCTCGTGGTCGGCCGGCGGGCCCATCACGCCGGGCCCGGCGAGCTGCATGGCGCCGTACCCGAAGCGGGTGACGGTCAGGTCGCCCATCGTCCAGGTGCCGCCGGGGAGGGTGGTCGGCTCCGTGGTCGTGGTCGGCTCCGTGGTCGTGGTCGGACCCGTGGTCGTGGTCGTGGTGCGCGATGTGGTCATGTCCCCACGGTCCGCCGTGGGCGGCGGCCCGCCCAGTTCCCCGCCGGTCCTGGGAGTGACAGGACCAGGATCGGAACGCCCCGCCCTCTTACGCTGGGACGCATGTCTGAGGAGAACCGGCTCGGTGACTACCTCCGGGCGCGCCGGGAGCAGGTGACCCCGGCCGACCTGGGGCTGCCGTCCCACGGCGTGCGCCGGGTGCCCGGACTGCGCCGCGAGGAGGTCGCCCTGCTCGCGGGCATCAGCTCCGACTACTACCTGCGGCTGGAACAGGGCCGCGACCGCAATCCGTCCGCGCAGGTCCTCGACGCGCTCGCCCGGGTGCTGCTGCTCGACGACACCGCCACGGCGTACCTCCACCAGCTCGCCGCGCCCCGGCCGCGCGCCCGGCGCCGGCCGTCCCGGCGGCCCGCCGTCCCGCCGGCCACGGCGCAGCTGCTGGAGTCGATCGGGCTGCCGGCGTTCGTGACGGACCGGGCCCTCGACGTGATCGCGGTGAACCCGCTGGCCGCCGCGCTGGTGCCGACCCTGCGGGTGGGGGAGAACCGGCTGCGGTCGTTCTTCCTCGACCCGGCCGAGCGGGATCTGCACGCGGACTGGCCGGCCACGGCCGCGCAGTGCGTCGCCGTGTTCCGGAAGCGGCTGGGGCCGGACGCGGACGATCCGCGGGTGGTGCGGCTCGTCGGCGAACTCTCGCTGGCGAGCGCGGAGTTCCGGAAGGTGTGGGCCCGGCACGACGTGCGGCCGGTCGTGGACAAGCCGATCCGGATGAACCACCCGCAGGTCGGCGAGCTGAGCCTCACCCTGTCCAAGCTGGACGTCGACGGCCCGGACGGGCTGGCGCTCGCGGCGTACCACGCGGCGCCGGGCAGCGAGGACGCGGAGCGGCTGGCGCTGCTGGCGTCCCTGGCGACGGGGCCGGCGCGGCGCGGCGTGTCGGGCGCGGACCGCCGTACGGGGCGCGCGGAAAACCGTTTGGACCGCCCCCGCCCCACGACCTAGAATCTCCGCTCTCTTCCCGCCTCCCTCACGGAGCGCCGCCGTCCGGACGGAAACCGGCCGGCATTCCTTCCCCGCGGCACACCCGCAGCAGGTCTTTCGGAGGCACCCCCTTGTCCGCGTCCGCGCCCGTAGACGAGCCCGTGAACGACCCCGTGGACGGTCCCACCGCCCCGGCCGACGACCCCCTCGCCCGCGAACGCGCCCACCTCGCCGCGTCCCGCGCCGCCCTGCGCGCCATGCGGGAGGACGTGGAGGCGCTCGACATCCGCGACGTCACGGCCAACTGGGTGAACGCGGAGGTGCTGCAGCACCAGATCGACGAGCGGATCAAGGCGCTGGCCGACCTCAGCGACACCCCGCTGTTCTTCGGCCGCCTCGACCACCTGCACGCGCCGGGCGCGGAGCGGGCCGAGGGGGCGGAGGGCGAGCACCCGCAGCCGGAGGCTGCTTACCGAACACTGCACATCGGGCGCCGGCACGTGCACGACGCGGACGGCGACCCGATGGTGATCGACTGGCGTGCGCCGGTGTCGCAGCCGTTCTACCGGGCGTCCAAGAAGGACCCGATGGACATCGGGCTGCGCCGCCGCTTCGGCTACACCGGCGGCGACCTCACCGCGTACGAGGACGAGCACCTCTCCGACCCGGCCGAGGCGGCGACCACCAGCAAGCTGCTCCAGCAGGAGATCGAGCGCCCGCGCGTCGGCCCGATGCGCGACATCGTCGCCACGATCCAGCCGGAGCAGGACGAGATCGTACGGTCCGGGCTGTCGGGCAGCGTGTGCGTGCAGGGCGGCCCCGGCACCGGCAAGACGGCCGTCGGCCTGCACCGGGTCGCGTACCTCCTCTACGCCCACCGCGAGCGCCTGGCCCGTACGGGCACCCTGGTCGTCGGCCCGAACCGCTCCTTCCTGCACTACATCGAGCAGGTGCTCCCCGCGCTGGGCGAACTCACCGTCGCCCAGGCCACGGTGGACGACCTGGTGGCGCACGTGGAGGTGCGCGGCACGGACGACGCGACGGCGGCGACGGTCAAGGGCGACGCGCGCATGGCCCGGGTCCTGCGCAAAGCCCTCTACTCCCACGTCACGATGCCGGCGGAACCGGTCGTGGTCGTGCGCGGCTCCCGCCGCTGGCGCGTCCCGGCGTACGAACTCGAGAAGATCGTGCGGCAGTTGCTCGGCCGGGACATCCGTTACGGCGCGGCCCGGGAGGCGCTGCCGCAGCGGATCGCGCACGCGGTGCTGGTGCGGATGGAACGGGCGGGCGAGGCGCCGGACGACCGGGTGCAGGACGCGGTGGCGCGCAACGCGGCGGTGAAGGCGGCCGTGAAGGCGGTGTGGCCGGCCGTGGACCCGGCGAAGCTGGTGCTGCGGCTGCTGGGGGACGCGGAGTTCCTGGCGGAGCACGCGGAGGGGCTGCTCGACGAGCAGGAGCAGAAGGCGATCGTCCGGGCGAAGCCGGCGCGTTCGGTGAAGTCGGCGACGTGGTCGGCGGCGGACGCGGTGCTGATCGACGAGGCGGCGGACCTGATCCAGCGCACGCCCTCGCTGGGGCACGTGGTGCTGGACGAGGCCCAGGACCTCTCCCCCATGCAGTACCGGGCGGTGGGCCGGCGCTGCACGACCGGCTCGGCGACCGTGCTGGGCGACCTGGCGCAGGGCACCACGCCGTGGGCGACGCGCAGTTGGGAGGAGGCGCTGACCCACCTGGGCAAGCCGGATGCCGTGATCGAGGAGCTGACGGCGGGCTTCCGTGTCCCCACGGACGTCATCACGTACGCCTCCCGCCTGCTCCCGCACATCGCCCCGGGCCTCACCCCGGTCGCGTCGATCCGGGAGAACCCGGGCTTCTTCGAGGTGCGCCGCTCCTCCGGCCCGGATGACGTGCTGGCCGCGTGCCGCGAACTGCTGTCCCGCGAGGGCTCGGTGGGCCTGATCGCGGCGGACCCGCGCATCCCGGACCTGACGCGGGCCCTGGCATCGGCGGGCCTCCCCCACGTGGCCCCCGGCGAGGAGACGACGGGGACGACCCGCCTGACCCTGGTCCCGGCCTCCCTGGCGAAGGGCCTGGAGTACGACTACGTCCTCCTGGACGAACCCCGGGCGATCGTCGACGCCGAACCCGACGAACGCACGGGCCTCCGCCGCCTCTACGTCACCCTGACCCGCGCGGTGTCGGGCTTGGTCGTCACGCACTCGGCACCGCTGCCGGCGCAGTTGACGTGACCGGGCCCAGTGGTCGGCCGCTACTTGACCAGGTGAAACGCTGGATGCCGCAACCAGGCCCGCAGGAACTCCACGTCCCCGACGTGCCGATGCCACCGGGTTCCGCCTCCGGTGTCGTAGGAGACCTCGGTGACAGTCCCCGGCAGGGAGGCGACCAGGGTCCTGGCCCTGTCCAGGAGCGCCGTGTCGCCCGTGTCGTCACGCGGGGTGCGGTAGCCCAGGACGCCGTCGAAGTCGACCAGCGCACCGAGGCGTTCGGCGAGGCCGAGGGCCAGATGACCGAGCATCCGGTCATTCACCGGGCCCGAACTCCCGGCACCGAGCACCAGCCCTCGCACCGGCGGCTGCGGGAAAGCCGAGTAGTCCTCGTCCTCCGCCGGTATCTCCTCGTCCTCCGCCAGAAAGAACGCCCCGGCGTCGGCGGGATCCCACGCGGGCGACCCCACGGCCGCGCCGTCCCGCACCCAGAAGTCCAGATCGCCGTCGACCCTGGTCTCAACCGGGTCGCAGAAGCTTCCCAGCCACGGGACCACATCGGCCAGAACGTCCCCGAACTCGCGCGCCTCGGACAGCCACAGCCCGACCGCCGGCCCCGCCATGCCGCTTCCTCCCCACGATGACATCCGACACCACCTGAACGAACCCGACTTCGCCGTCGGTGCGGAACCCGGCCAGGGCGCGCTCCAGCAGCGACAGGAACTGCCGGAGATCATCAGCCACTCGGTCGAACTCGGGTTCGCACAGCGAGGCGGTCCGCGTCCGGCGCATCACGCCGTCGGACCCGGCAACGTAGGACAGACCGCCACCGTTGGTGCCGATGACCAGCCCACCGCCTTTCGGCCCCGTACCGGGACCGACGGCGCCGTCCTGCTCGAACCGCGCCAGCACATCGGCTGCCGGCTCGATGAAGCAGCCGTTGCCGACGTCCGGCCAGCTGAGCTCGCCGACGCTCTCGTAGAAGGTGACCAGGTCGGCCGGAACGACGTCGATCCGGGCGAGCGCGCGGGCCGCGGCCCGGTCAGCCGGCCGGACCTCGTGGGCCGACGGAGGGAAGCCGTGCCGTTCCTCGAACTCGTCCGTCATCGCGGCCAGCACGTCCGAGACGCGGCCGGTCCACGAAGCCAGCCAGGCGGGCGACAACGCACGGGCGCTCATGGGGCGGAATCATGGCATGAGCCGCAGAGACCCACACCCGTCCGGCCTCGGGGACGTCCCTCCTACTCCCCCAGCACCCCCCGCCACCGCGCCACGGCCTCCGCCGACACCGGCCCGGTCCAGCCCTCCGGGCGGGCCGCGCCGCCGATGTGGAAGGCGTCCACCCCCGCGTCCAGCAGACCCGGTACGTGTTCCAGCCGCAGGCCCCCGCCCACCAGCAGCTGCTGGCCGTACCCGGGCTCGCCGCGCCGGCCCGCCTCCGCGCACAGGACGGGCAGGCCCGCGTCCACGCCCGCCGCCGAGCCGGCGGTCAGGTAGGTGTCCAGACCGGGGAAGTCCGCGAGCTGCTTGCGCACCGCGGCGCGGTCGGCCGCGTGGTCGATGGCGCGGTGGAACGTCCACCGGCAGCCCTCCAGCTCGCCCGCGACCCGCTCCACCGCCGCCAGGTCCACCTGGCCGTCCGCGTCGAGGAAGCCGAGGACGAACTCCTCCGCCCCCGCCTCCCGCATCTCGCACGCCGCCGTCGCCAGCCGTTCCACCGCGCCCGCCGCGAAGCCGTCCGCCAGCCGCAGCATGACCCGGACCGGGATGTCCACGGCGGCGCGGATCGCCGTCACCGTCGCCGCGGCCGGCGTCAGCCCGTCCGCCGCCATGTCGGTGACCAGCTCGAGACGGTCCGCCCCTCCCGCCTGGGCGGCGACGGCGTCCTCGACGTCGAGGGCGATCACCTCCAGCACTGCACGCTTGCTCATGGGGCCCCATTCGTCGGTTCGGAACGGCTCCTACAGGTCTAGTCCAATCTAAGCCTACGCTCGGCCCCCGACCTGCGGTCCGCCCACCCGCCGACCGCGCCCGGTCACTCGGTCGTCCGGTCCGCTCAGCCGAAGATGTCCAGCTCCGCCGCCTCCACCCCCGCCAGCTCGTACGACACCCCGTCCACCGGGCGTCCCGCGTACAGCCGCATCAGCGTCGGCCCGTCCCCGATGAAGCGCGCCGGGGGCCGCTCCCCGGAGACGTCGCCCAGCCGCACCGGCTCGTCCACGTCGTCCAGGTCGGCGTGCAGCGGCAGGTGCCCCCGCGCACGGGTGACCTGCGCCAGCAGGGCGAGCGCGAACGGCAGCCCCGCGCCCGCGTACGCCCCCGGCTCCCCGAGTGCGACGCGCACGTCCCCGGCGTGCACCCACTCGCCGAGCGCCACCGCGTCCAGCGGTCCGTCCGCCTTCGCGATGACCGGCCCGGCCCCGGTCATGCCGCGTTCCAGTTCGTCGAGGATCCGGGCGTTGCTCCAGCCGGCCCGCTCGTCGATGTCCCGCTGGTTGCTCGCGGGCGAGAACACGTCCTTGTCGTACCGGCTCTCCACCACCCGGGACAGCGCCGCCGAGCAGTGCGCCAGCACGTCCCGCACCGTCCAGCCCGGACACGCCGTCACCGGCAGCGCGAAGTCGCCCTCGTCCCTCCCCCGCAACAGCGGGAGCAGCGCGTCCCGCTCGACGCTCAGCAGCCGTCCCGGCAGTTCGGGGTCCCGTACCTCGTGCACATCCGCAGGAGTCGTCATGCCGTCCACGCTAGGCCCTGCGTCACCGCCGGGACGGGAATCGCCCGGGAACGGCCGCGGGAGTCACCCCGGCCCGCACCGGTCACGAGCGGGCGGACGGGGCCGTGAGAGCCGCGAGTTCACCGAGGAGCCGGGCCGCCGGCGCCGGGTCCACCAGCCACTTCAGGTGGCTGCTCGGGAGGGTGCGGACGTCGTACGGGTTGTCCGGCGTCAGCTCGTCGCCCTCGCGGATCAGCCGGTCCTGCAGAGCGAGCGGCATGCTCGCGTCGTCGGCCAGCCGGACGAAGGTCTTCGGGATCCTGCCCCAGGTCGCGGCCTGCGCCCGGTCGGCGGAGGTGCCGACGTCCAGGTTCTCGTCGGGCTGGAAGGTGCTGAGGAAGGCCAGGAGCTCCTCGTCGGTGCCGTCGGCGAGGAAGGCCGCCTTGAACGCCGCGAAGGCGGCCGGGTCCGCGGTGCGGAAGTTGACCCGGAGCAGGCCGAGTTCGGCGGGATTCCCGGCTGCCGCCAGGGCCAGGGAGGCGGCGTCCACCTCGGCCATCTCCGGCTCGGCGTAGTAGTCGCCCGCGTCGAGCGCGACCGGGCACCAGGCCGCGACGTAGACGATGCGGTCGATCAGGTCGGGCCGCGCGTTGGCCGCCGCGGTGGCCGTGACGCCGCCGCGGCTGTGGGCGACGAGGATCACCGGGCCGTTCCGCTTCGCCCGCTCCAGGATCCCGATCAGGTGCGCGGCGTTGTCGGCGAGCGTGACGCCCTTGATCACGCCGGGCGCGGTGGCGAGCCCTTCGGGGTCCTGCGGCGCCTGGTAGGCGCGGGTGTAGGTGGCTCCGAAGCCGTGGCCGGGCAGGTCGACGGCGACCGAACGGTGCCCGAGGAGGCCGAGTTCGGCCTGGAGCGGCGCGAAGGAGAAGGAGTTGGCGAAGGCCCCGTGGACCAGGACGAACGTCGGTTGCACCTGGCTGCTCACTTCTTGCGGTCTCCTTCAGGCCGGGGCCCGCGCGGCGTGCCCCGGCGAGGAGCCCGCCGGGGTGGTGTGCGGGCGGCGATTCGCGCTCCGGCGGGTCACACTACTCAGGGGAAGATCGTCCGCACCAGCAGTTATCAGCCCTTCCGCTTGTGTACGTCGCCCTGACGTGCGGGCGGGGACGCCCCGCCGAACGGGAACGCGCGTCGGCCGGCGCACTGCAACGTGCCCGGCACGCCGCCGGCGTCCGCCTGTCGCGCGGGAAGGACGACCGCCCCGGCCGTGACGGGCTTCCCCGGTCCGCACCTGCGCTCCGGCTCACCCAGGGGGACCACGGCGGGGCCGGAGGCGGGCGTTCCCGCCCGGTGCCCCCCGGGGAGCCGCCGGCGGGAGGCCGGACGCACGACGCCGCAGCCCCCGTGCGAGGGCTGCGGCGCCGGGCGGCCGGGTCCCCCGGCGCGTCGGGAGACCCGGACCGCCGGGTCAGTGCGCCAGCGCGGGCTCCGCGTCGTCCACGTCGTCGGCGTCGCCCTTCTTCGGGGCGCCGGCGGTGACGCCGTCCTCGGGCGTGCCGGAGCCGAGGTTCCCGGAGGCGGCCGGCGGGTGCGGCGCCTTCTTCTCCCGGCGGGCCAGCCACAGGTCCACCAGGAGTCTGCAGGACCAGTCCGGCCCCGCCCCAGACGGCGATGGTCAGGAGGTTGCCGCCGATGCCGTGACCGTCGAAGTAGACCAGCGAGCGGACGGTGTCCACGGCGGCCGGCAGCGGCAGGACGTCCTGGAGGGGGCGGAACACGTCCGGCACCATGTAGAGGGACATGCCGCCCCCCGAGGCGGGAACGCCGGCGAGCATCAGGACCAGCATCACGGGGATGATGGCGGCGAGGCCGAACGTCCGGGTGAAGGCGCCGGTCACCAGCGAGACGCAGAAGATGGTGACCGCGCCGAAGCCGATCATCTCGAGGGCGTGGCCGTTGACGGCTCCGATCAGGACGTCGAAGAGGAACCACAGCCACAGCGCCATGCCGGCCGCCCAGCCGGCGAGCTTCCCCACGAAGTGACGCAGCCGCGTCAGCTCCGGCGCCCCGCCGCGCAGCACCGCCATGATCAGGAAGCCCGCCATGATCCACGACATGCCCACGTACATGCTGTTGCTGCCCATGGTGTCGTTCTCGGTCAGCGGCTTGACGTCGGTCAGTTCCAGGGGGATCTTCTGGCCGGCGGCGACCTGCTGGAACACCGACCGCAGCGCCGTCTGCTGGCTGAATCCGGCCGCCGAGGAGCTGTGGAGGACGGCGGCGCCGTCCGCCGTGGACGGCAGGACGTAGGCGCCGACGATCTCCTGCTCGAGGATCTGGTCCTTCGCCGCGTCGACGGAGGTACCGGTCCGGATGTCGAGTACGGCGCCGAGCTGCGGCTTCAGCCCTTCCGCCGTCCGCTCCGCCTGTGCGGCGTCGGCGGCGACGACCACCACGGGCATGTCGTGGAGCTCCGGGCGGTGCATCGCGGCGCTCATGCTGCCGACCACGCCCACCAGAATGGCCAGCGGGAAGGCGACCGCGGCGAAGTAGCGGACCTTCGGCGACCGCACGGGGCCGCCGGACAGCGCGGGCAGCGGGGTGCTCGCGTCCTCGACCGGAGGCGCGGCCGGGATCACGGTCCCGGAGCGGCGCTCCTTCAGCAGCGCGAGCAGGAAGGCGGCCACGATCCACCCGGCCAGCGGCGCCAGGTGGCCGACGACGCCCCGGTCGTCGAAGTACAGCAGGGAACGCAGGGCCTCGCCCGCGGCGGGCAGGGGCAGCACCCCGTGCAGCCACTGGAAGAAGCCCGGCATGCTGTGGACCGAGAGCGCCAGGTTGGACGCGGGCATGCCGAAGACGACCCACAGCAGCATCCCGAACAGGACGGCCAGCGGCCCGACGAGCTTGGTGAAGAGGAGCTGCGTCATGCCGACCGCGCCGACGGTCAGCATGCCGACGCCGAGGAACTGCAGGTAGTGGCCGTCCACCGCGCCCACGACCGGGCCGAGGATGGTCCAGATGACGGTGCTGGTCACCGCCGCCCAGCCGATGAGGAGCGGGACGAACCGCCGCAGGGTCAGCAGGAACGGCAGGGACATCGTCAGCACGCTCAGCGGCACGTAGCCGGCCAGCATCATGCCCATGCCCGCGAAGAGGACCGCGACGCCCGACAGGTCGCCGTCGGGGAGCGGGGCCGCGTCCTCGGTGGTGATCCGCCACTGGTTCTCGGCGGCCACCGGGGTCAGCAGTTGCTGGACCGTGCTCGCCGCGGAGGCGCCCCCGGCCGACGCCGTGTGGATCACGGCCTCGCCCCGGCCCCCCGCGGGTATCTCCAGGGCTCCGGAGACCTCGCGGTCCTTGATCAGGTCGAGCGCCTCGCCGACGGTGGCGACCAGCCGCGGTTCGAGGGGGTCGCCCGGCAGGGAGTCCAGGGCGGCGACGGTCTTCTCCGCCACCTGCCCCGAGCCCACGACGGCCACCGGGACGTCCTTCGGGGCGGGCGCGTGCATGGTCCCGACGTAGGTCGCGTACATCATCGTCACCATCAGGAAGGGCATGGCGAAGAGGGCGACGTAGCGGCCGATCCGGGTCTTGCGGTCTTCCACCCGGGGCGCGCCGGGCAGGCCTGGGCCGCCGGTCGGGGCGGCGGCGCCGGACCGGCCGGGTGAGGGGCCGCCGGCGGGCGGGGCGGGGGTGGAGGGTTCCACGAAGTCTGGCTCCTTGTCGGACTCGTCGGAGACGGGCAGGGCCGAGGTGAGGCCGGGCGGCCGGCTCGGCCGCGGAGAGGTGCGGTGGTCGCGGGCCCCGGGCCCGGCAGCGGACCGGCACCCCAGGACTAAGTCACACGACTTACGAACGAGCTTCTAATGTAAGTCACGCGCCTTACGTTCGCGGACGTGGGTTACGTTGGCGGTTCCGCAGGGCGCGGTCAGCAGGAGATGACGACTACCGATGGCCAGATCAGAGGCGGCGCGCACCGCGCTGCTCGACGCCGCCGAACGCCTGTTCGTGCAGGTGGGCATGTCCCACGTCTCGGACCGCAAGATCGCCGAAGCCGCCGGGAACACCAACCACTCGGCCGTGGGCTACTACTTCGGCGGCCGCGAGGGCCTGCTGCGCGCCCTGCTCACCCGCCACCTGCGTGACCTGGAGGAACCCCGCCGGGCGATGTTCGAGCGCTCCGACTCACTCCTGGACGACGTACGCGCCCTCGTGGTGCCGGTGACCGACGCCCTCGCCGAGCTGCCGCAGCCGACCTGGCGGGCGCGGTTCGTCAGCCAGGCGATGCACGATCCCACCGCCACGCACCTGCTCCACGGCATGGCCGAGGACGCGCCGACCGCCACGCTGATCGTCCGGTCGGTGATCTCCCGCCTCGACCACCTGCCCCGGGAGATCGTCCGCGGCCGGGCGCTGCTGATGACCCGCGTCGTCATGACGTGCTGCGCCGACATGGAGGAGCGCGCCGAACGGGACGGCCGGACGCCGCACTGGCACGCCGCCGGCGACTTCCTGTCGGACGCCCTCACCGGGATGCTGACGGCTCCGGTGAACAGGCGCCCGGCCGGGGCCGAGGGGGGCCCCGTCTTCTGAGGCGCGGGGAGAGGGAAGGGACCGGGTCGCGGACGCTGCTCGCCCCCTCCGTCCGCGTCCGGACAGCACCAGGGGCCGAGCGTCCGGCCGCTGCCCGCCTCGTCGATGGAGCACGGGTACGACGGTCCCTCCCGGAAAACACTCGGGCCGCTCCCGAAGGAGCGGCCCCAGGACCTGGTGCAGCCATGTGCACCGTGTGTTGTTCGCTACCGTCGATGCCGCCAAGACGGACGGAAGCTGGTCAAGCCGACCGTCACGCCATGTTGGCGTCTGTCTTCTTCCAGTGAGCGTGACGCGCGTGAGCGACGAAGGCGGACCAGGCGGCGGGGGCCACCGTGAAGGCGCCCTGGCCTGTGTCCTTGGAGTCGCGGACGTGGACGGAGGCGGGGAGGGTGGCGACCTCGATGCAGTCGCCTCCGGCACCACCGCTGTAACTGGACTTGAACCAGTTGAGCGACTGGCCCTTGAACTGCTCGCTTGTCATGAGTCTCCTTGCAGCAGCTTCTCGATGCGGCGCAGGGACTCCTTCGGGGTCAGCGCCTGAGCCCGGATGATTCCATAGCGCGCCGCGATGCCACGGACGATTTCCCTCTCGGTGATCACCCGACCGCTTCCCTGGCTCTCCAAGTAGGCCACCTGCTCCCCTCCTTCCGGCACCATCAACGTGAACGGACCGTCCACGCAAGCATGGTCGGTTGCTCCGGTCGGCATCACCTGGATCTCTACGTTCGGGTTCCGGCCGGTAAGGAGCAAGTGTTCAAGCTGCCCCCGTAGCACCTCGGAACCGCCGATGGGCCGTTGGAGAACAGCCTCTTCCAGGACGAAGCTGAGCACTGGCGCGGGCATACGGCCGAAGAGCTTGTGCCGCGCTAGCCGCGCCGACACCATCTGTTCGATCTCCGCCTCGTTCCGGCGCGGGCGCCACACCGTGAACATCGTCCTGGCGTAGGCCTCGGTCTGGAGCATGCCCGGCACGATCAACGGCGCGTACTGATGGAACTCGACTGCGGTCTCCTCGATCCGCGCAGCATCCCGGAAGAAGGCCGGGTACCGCGTCAGGGCGACCGCTCGCTTCATCGCAAGCAGAACCCCGTCCGCCTCAAGCAGCGTGTCCAGTTTCTCGATGGTGTCCGGCCTGGCGATACGCCGGCCCTGCTCGATCGCGGCGATCTGCGCCTCGCTGTATCCGATGAGCGGGCCGAGGGCGGCCTGGGTGAGACCGGCACGTTCCCGAAAGAGTTTGATCTGTCTGCCGAAGCACCGCAGAAGCTCGTCGGCAGGATCCTGGCCGCGCGCCGCGACCGCCTGTTCCGGAACCTGCACCATGGGCCACCCCTGTTCCTGCCCTCACAGACACATTCGGCACCCTTACAGCCACACTGTGTAAGGGCGTGGTTGCTGGTCACCGTACGTACACCGCACAAGGCTCGCCCCCATGACGACCGAAAATCCCCCCATCGAGCGCACCGGGCAGCCCTCAGCCCACGCCGAAGAGTTCTCCATGTGCTTCACCTCCACCCCGCGAGGCGCCCGCCTGGCCCGGCGGCTCGCTTCCCACCGCTTGGACGCCTGGGGTTTCCCGTACGAGTCCGAGGTGAACGAGACCGCGACGCTGGTCGTGGCCGAGCTCACCGCCAACGCGGTGACCCACGGCCGTGTTCCGGGCCGCGACTTCCGCCTGAGCCTGACGCTGACGGCCGCCCGCGGCCTTGTGCGCATCGAGGTCACCGACACCCGAGACGGTGGCTTGCCGTCGGCCCGGCCCTGTGCTCCTCAGGATGCCGAGGCGGAGGAGGGCCGCGGCCTCTGGTTGGTCTCCTGCCTGGCGAGCCGGCTGTCCGTCGGGCCGCGCGAAGAGGGAGGGCCGGGCAAAACGGTACGAGCCGAGCTGGACCTCTGCGGCGAAGTCCCCGCGGTCAACCGAGTCCCGGAGTGACCGGATGACCGTGCGGTGCTGACGTGAGCGGTCCGGGCCCGGACTCCAGGGCAGCGGAGCCGGCACGCACCGGGAAGAATGACGGCATGGCCGACACCCAAGACCTCCGTGCCCGTTTCGCCCGTGCGCTGGAAGGGGCCCGGGGATCCGCGGAGGGTCCGGACCCGGCGCCGTACGCGGATCGTCTGATCGCCCGCTGGCAGGAGCCGCAGCGGCGGTACCACACGCTCGATCACCTCACCGCGGTCCTCGACCGCGTCGACGAGCTGGCGGACCACGCCGACGATCCCGACGTCGTACGGCTCGCCGCGTGGTTCCACGACGCCGTCTACCTGCCGGACCGGTCCGAGAACGAGGAGCGGTCCGCCCGTCTCGCCGAGCGCGCGCTGCCCGAGGCCGGGGTGTCCGCGGCGAAGACCGAGGAGGTCGCCCGGCTGGTGCGGCTCACCGTGACGCACGACCCCGCCGACGACGACCGCGACGGCCAGGTGCTGTGCGACGCCGACCTCGCGGTGCTCGCGTCCCCGCCGTCGGCGTACGCCGCCTACACCGCCGCGATCCGGGAGGAGTACCAGTTCGTGCCGAACGACGCCTTCCGCGAGGGCCGCGCCGACATCCTGCGCCGACTCCTCGACCTGCACAGCGTGTTCCGCACCCCGTACGGCCAGGAGCACTGGGAGGCCACCGCCCGCTACAACCTGCGCGGCGAGCTGGACATGCTGTCGACCCCGCCCCCGCCCGCCGCCTAGCCTCTCCCTCATGCATGCTTCGGGAGCGGACCAGGTGGAGGCGGCCGTCGCGCACAGCGTGGCGGTCCTGGGGGCGGTCACCGGCCGGGACTGGACCGAGGTGCGGGCGGGCCGGCTGGAGTGGGACTGCCGGGAGACGGCGGAGCACGTCGCGGGCGACCTCATCGGGTACGCGGCCCAGCTCACGGGCCGGGGCCGGCACGCGTACGCGCCGTTCGACTTCTCGCTGCGGGCCGACGCCGGCAACGACGGCGCCCTCCACGTGATCTCCGCCATGGGCGCCCTCCTCGCCGCCGCCGTCCGCACCACCCCCCGCTCCGTGCGCGCCTTCCACCCGTACCCGTTCCGGCACGCGAACCGTGAGGGTTTCGCCGCGATGGGCGTCGCCGAGGTGCTGCTGCACACGCACGACATGGCCGAGGGACTGGGCGTCGCGTACGAACCGCCCGCCGATCTCTGTGAGTTCGTGCTGACGCGGATCTTCCCGCACGTCCGGCCGGGGCCGTCGCCCTGGCCGACGCTGCTGTGGGCGACGGGCCGCGGCGAGCTGCCCGGGCGGGAGCCGGTCACCGCCTGGCACTGGTACAACAACCCGGTGCTGCGGTCGGAGCGGCTCGACCTGGAGGGCGTCACCCCGGCGGTCGCCGCGAGCCTGTCCCTCGCGGGCGACGGCGGCTTCGCCTGGGCGGGCGGCGCGCCCGCCGACGGCACCCGGGTGGGCGCCGGGTTCGGGCTCACCCAGTACGAGGAGGGCGCGTACCGCCCGGAGTGGGGCATGTACGTGCTGGTCCGCCGGGAGGACGACCGCGCGGTGGGCGCGATGGGCTTCCACGGCGCGCCCGACGACGGCGGCCGGGTGGAGATCGGCTACGACCTCGTCGCCGAGGCGCGCGGGAACGGGTACGCGACCGAGGCGCTGCGCACCCTGTCGGCGTGGGCGCTCGGCCAGGACGCCGTGCACACCGTGACGGCCGTCGTCGAGGAGGACAACGTGCCGTCGCAGAAGGTCGTCACCCGCGCCGGGTTCACCGAGGTGTCCCGGCAGGAGGGGCGCATCACCTACGAACTGCGCGCCTGAGCCACGGACTCCACACCCGGCCCACGGACCGCGCCCCCTGGCCTACCCCGAACCGCCCGTCCGGTCCGCCCGCTTGCGCCGCCGCAGGCCCGCCGCGTGCAGCAGCCGCACCACCTCGCGGCTGCTGACCTCGACCGCGCCCGCGCGCACCGCGTCCGCGTACCGGTGCGCCGGGATGTCGTAGTGGTCGCGTTCGAAGGCGCGGCGGGGCACGCCCAGGCCGGCGGCGAAGAGGTGCAGCTCGGTGTAGGAGACGTCGCTCACCAGGTGGGACCACAGGCGGCCGTGCCCCGGCCAGGTGGGCGGGTCGATGTACACGGTCACGACGAGGGGGCCGCCTCGCCCAGTCCGCCCACCGCCGCGACCTTCACGCCCGCCTTGTGGCACACCCAGTGCGGGTCGGGGCCCAACTCCGGCTCGACCTCCAGCGCGTGCGGGTCGCCGCTGCCGCACACCGGGCACAGCGGCCAGCGTCCGTGCCGCTCCAGCAGGGCGTCCTGCACGTCCTGCGCGACCAGCCCGGCCAGGAAGCCCGCTCCTTCCGGCCACTGCTCGACCCACCAGCGGCGGTGCGCGACGGAGTCCTCGACCAGGGACACCACGTCCGCCTCGGCGACCCCGCGCGCCACGAGATCGGCCAGCACGAGGGCCCGCGCCGCGTGCAACGCTTGTTCCAGGGGGCCGACCGGAGGGGTGCCGGGTTCACGCTCGGGGTGCATGTCCCCCATTGTGCGCACTCTTGACCGGAAGCCCGTGCCGAAAATATCTTTCATGGTGTGACCCGTGACGTGAAGGAAATTTTCGGGAGCGCCGGCGCCTCACCCGCTCCCCCCGCGCCCGCCGCCCTCGCGGCCAAGGTGCGCACGCTGGCCCCGTCGATGACCCGCTCCATGCAGCGCGTCGCCGAGGCCGTCGCCGACGACCCGGCCGGCTGCGCGGCGCTCACGGTCACCGGCCTCGCCGAGCTGACCGGCACCAGCGAGGCCACCGTCGTCCGCACGGCCCGCCTGCTCGGCTACCCGGGCTACCGCGACCTGCGGCTCGCCCTGGCCGGCCTCGCCGCCCAGCAGCAGTCGGGGCGCGCCCCCGCCATCACCACGGACATCGCGGTGGACGACCCCATCGCCGACGTCGTCGCCAAGCTCGCCTACGACGAGCAGCAGACCCTCGCCGACACCGCCGCCGGACTGGACACCGTCCAGCTCGCCGCCGCCGTGACCGCCCTCGCGGGCGCCCGCCGCACCGATGTGTACGGCGTCGGCGCGTCCGGGCTGGTCGCCCAGGATCTCACCCAGAAGCTGCTGCGCATAGGCCTGCTGGCGCACGCCCACAGCGATCCGCACCTCGCCGTCACCAACGCGGTGCAGCTGCGCGCCGGGGACGTGGCGATCGCCGTCACCCACTCCGGCACCACCGGCGACGTCATCGAGCCGCTCCGGGTGGCCTTCGAGCACGGGGCCACCACGGTCGCCGTCACCGGCCGCCCCGACAGCCCCGTCACGCAGTACGCCGACCACGTCCTGACCACGTCCACGGCCCGCGAGAGCGAGCTGCGCCCGGCCGCGATGTCCTCCCGCACGGGTCAACTGCTGGTCGTGGACTGCCTGTTCGTGGGCGTCGCCCAGCGCACCTACGAGGCGGCGGCGCCCGCCCTGTCGGCGTCGTACGAGGCGCTGGCGCACCGGCACCGGGCGACCCGCAGGGGCCCGTGAGGGAAGCGCGCCCCGCGCCCGGCGCGCCCCCGTCGTACCCCGTCCGTGCCGTCCGGCCCGACCGAAAGAACACCGCCCATGACCTCCACCTCCCGCGACCGTGATCTGCGCTCCCAGCTCGAGACCCTGACCACCGAGGCGTTCCGGCCCGAGCTGGCGGAGGTCGACCGGCTGCCCACACTCGAGATCGCCCGGCTGATGAACGCCGAGGACGCCTCGGTCGCGGGCGCCGTGGCCGAGCAGGTGCCCGCCATCGCCGCCGCGATCGACGCCGTGGCGGAGCGGATGGCGCGCGGCGGGCGGCTGGTCTACGCGGGCGCGGGCACGGCGGGACGGCTGGGCGTGCTGGACGCCTCCGAGTGCCCGCCCACCTTCAACACCGACCCGGCGCGGGTCGTCGGCCTGATCGCGGGCGGCCCGGACGCCATGGTCAACCCGGTCGAGGGCGCCGAGGACTCCCCCGAACTGGCCGAGTCCGACCTCGCCGCGCTCGGCATCACCCCCGACGACACGGTGGTCGGCGTCTCCGCCTCCGGCCGCACCCCCTACGCGGTCGGCGCGGTCGCGTACGCCCGCGGGCGCGGGGCGCTCACGGTGGGGCTGTCGTGCAACCGGGGCAGCGCGCTCGCGGCGGCGGCCGAGCACGGCATCGAGGTGGTCGTGGGCCCGGAGTTCCTCACCGGCTCCACCCGCCTCAAGGCCGGCACGGCGCAGAAGCTCGTGCTGAACATGCTGTCGACGATCACGATGATCCGGCTGGGCAAGACGTACGGGAACCTGATGGTCGACGTGCGCGCCTCCAACGAGAAGCTGCGCGCCCGCTCCCGGCGGATCGTCGCCCAGGCGACGGGCGCCGGCGACGAGGCCGTGGAGCGTGCCCTCGCCGCCACGGACGGCGAGGTCAAGAACGCCATCCTGGTGCTGCTGGCCGGGGTGGACGGGCCGACGGCCGCCCGGCTGCTGGACGAGGCCGACGGGCATCTGCGGGCGGCGCTGGCGGCCGCGGGGAGCTGACCGTCCGGCGCTGGGATACTGGAGCGGTCCCCCACCCGGAGAATCCACCATGAACCACGCACAGCTCACCGCCCTCGGCCGGGCCCTGCGTGTGCTCGGTGAGCACGGCGAGGCGCTCTCCGCCGACACCCCGGACGCCCGGCTGCACGAGGTGCGGGCCGACCTGCGGCGGGCCCTGGACCTGCTGGAGGACAGCGTCACCACCGCCCCGCCCAGCACCCGCTGCGCCGAGCACCCCACGGGACCGGTCGACGAGAGCGCCCCGGACCTGTGCCTGCTCTGCGAGACCCGGCGCCGCGCCGCCCGCCGCGCCGAGTTCAACGGCCCGGCCCCGCAGGCCCGCCCCGCCGGCCCCGCGCCCTCCCGGTACGGGGTGCGCGGCGACCGCCCGCAGCCGCAGCAGCGCTGGCTGCCGGAGCTGTGGAACGGCCAGGCCTGGCAGCTGTGCGGCACCCCGCGCCGCGACCGCCGCGAGGCGGAACTCTTCGTCAAGGCCCAGCTCCGCGGCCCCCGCCCGGCGACGGCCTACCGCGTCGTCCACGAGTTCACCGACTACGAGGTCCTGCGGATATGGGGCACCCCGGTACGGATGGACATCGAGCCGATGGGCAACGCCTGAGGCGCACGGACCTCACGGCTCCCCGCCCCCTCGCCGCCCGGAACGGGGTCGCGCCGCTCCGGCCCGCCCACGGCCGGCACGGCCACCGAGGCCGCGCGTGAAAAGGCGCGGCGCCCCTGGCGGGAGGGGCGCCGCGCCTCGGCCGCCCGGACCGGGCGGGCCCGGACTCAGCTCAGCGACGTCAGCGAGGACGCGTCGTACGACGTCAGTTCGTCGAAGCGGCCGGCCAGGACCTTGGCCGCCCACTCCGGGTCCTGGAGGACCGCGCGTCCCACCGCGACCAGGTCGAACTCGTCGCGCTCGAAGCGGTCGAGGAGGTCGTCGATGCCGCGCGTTGCGGCGCCCTCGCCCAGGAAGGCGCGGCCGAACTCGCCGTCCAGGCCGACCGAGCCGACCGTGATGGCCGGCCTGCCGGTCAGCTTGCGGGCCCAGCCGGCCAGGTTGAGGTCGGAGCCGTCGAACTCGGGGAGCCAGTAGCGGCGCGTGGACGCGTGGAAGGCGTCGACGCCGGCCGTGGCGAGCGGGGTGAGGATCGCCTCCAGCTCCTGCGGGGTCTCGGCGAGCCGGGCGCCGTAGTGGTCGGCCTTCCACTGCGAGAAGCGGAAGACCACCGGGAAGCCGGGCGACACGGCCGCGCGCACGGCCCGCACGATCTCCACGGCGAACCGGGTGCGGGCCACCGGGTCGCCGCCGTAGGCGTCGGTGCGGCGGTTGGTGCCCGCCCACAGGAACTGGTCGATGAGGTAGCCGTGGGCGCCGTGCAGCTCCACGCCGTCGAAGCCGATGCGCTCCGCCGCGGCCGCCGCCTCGGCGAACGCGGCCACGACGGCGTCGATGTCGGCCTGGGTCATGGCCCGGCCGCCCTCGGCGCCGTCCAGGCGCAGCCCCGACGGACCGACCGCCGGCGCCTGCGGGAAGGGCGGCTGCCCCTGCTCGCGGACCATGCCGACGTGCCACAGCTGGGGCATGATGCGGCCCCCCGCGGCGTGCACGGCCTCCGCGACCTTCGCCCAGCCGGCGAGCTGCTCCTCCCCGTGGAACCGGGGGATGCGGTCGCTGACGCCGGCGGACGGGTGGTCGACGTACGTGCCCTCGGTGACGATCAGCCCGACCCCGGCGGCGGCCCGCCGGGCGTAGTACGACGCGACGTCCTCCCCCGGCACCCCGCCCGGCGAGAACTGGCGGGTCATGGGCGCCATGACGATGCGGTTGGGCACGGTCAGCCCGTTGAGGGCGACAGGCCGGGCCAGGACCTCGGCGGCACGTCCGGTGGCCTCGGAGGCGGTGACGGTCATGAGAGGGACTCCTCGCGCATACTGAACGGTATGTGTACGTGCATGTAACGTTCCCCTCGTCGAACCGGCGCGAGGCGGCGGGCATTCCCGCCCCTCCCCCGCCACCGTTGTGACACCCGTCACCCGCGACGCCCCCCGGGCGAGACCCCCGGACACGCCGGAGGGCGGCACCCCCCGTGCGGGGAGTGCCGCCCTCCGGACCGTCGGACGGGTCCGAACCTGACGGATCAGGCTCAGAAGTCCATGTCACCGCCCGGCATGCCGCCGCCGGCCGGGGCCGCGGCCTTCTCCGGCTTGTCGGCGATGACGGCCTCGGTGGTGAGGAACAGCGCGGCGATCGACGCGGCGTTCTGCAGCGCGGAGCGCGTCACCTTGGCCGGGTCGATGATGCCTTCCTTGACCAGGTCGACGTACTCGCCGGTCGCGGCGTTCAGACCGTGGCCCGGGGTCAGGTTGCGCACCTTCTCCACCACGACGCCGCCCTCGAGGCCGGCGTTGACGGCGATCTGCTTCAGCGGGGCCTCCAGGGCGATGCGCACGGCGTTGGCGCCGGTCGCCTCGTCACCCTCGAGCTCCAGCTTCTCGAACACCTGGGAGGCCTGCAGCAGGGCCACGCCACCACCGGCGACGATGCCCTCCTCGACGGCCGCCTTGGCGTTGCGCACGGCGTCCTCGATGCGGTGCTTGCGCTCCTTGAGCTCCACCTCGGTGGCGGCGCCGGCCTTGATGACGGCCACACCGCCGGCGAGCTTCGCCAGGCGCTCCTGCAGCTTCTCGCGGTCGTAGTCCGAGTCGCTGTTCTCGATCTCGGCGCGGATCTGGTTCACGCGGCCCTGGACCTGGTCGGCGGAGCCGGCGCCGTCGACGATGGTGGTCTCGTCCTTGGTGATGACCACCTTGCGGGCCTTGCCCAGCAGGTCGAGGGTGGCGTTCTCCAGCTTGAGGCCGACCTCCTCGGAGATGACCTCGCCGCCCGTGAGGATGGCGATGTCGCCGAGCATGGCCTTGCGGCGGTCGCCGAAGCCCGGGGCCTTGACGGCGACGGACTTGAAGGTGCCGCGGATCTTGTTGACCACCAGCGTGGACAGGGCCTCGCCCTCGACGTCCTCGGCGATGATCAGCAGCGGCTTGCCCGACTGCATGACCTTCTCCAGGAGCGGGAGCAGGTCCTTGACGTTGGAGATCTTGGAGTTGGCGATCAGGATGTACGGGTCGTCGAGGACGGCCTCCATACGCTCCATGTCGGTGGCGAAGTACGCCGAGATGTAGCCCTTGTCGAAGCGCATACCCTCGGTGAGCTCCAGCTCCAGACCGAAGGTCTGGGACTCCTCGACGGTGATGACGCCTTCCTTGCCGACCTTGTCCATGGCCTCGGCGATGAGCTCGCCGATCTGGGTGTCGGCGGCGGAGATGGAGGCCGTGGAAGCGATCTGCTCCTTGGTCTCGACGTCCTTCGCCTGCTCCAGCAGGGCGGCGGAGACCGACTCGACGGCCTTCTCGATACCGCGCTTCAGGG
The DNA here is from genome assembly GCF_055778765.1 of Streptomyces sp. DSM 120436. Classification (NCBI taxonomy): domain Bacteria; kingdom Bacillati; phylum Actinomycetota; class Actinomycetes; order Kitasatosporales; family Streptomycetaceae; genus Streptomyces; species Streptomyces sp. DSM 120436. The sequence continues at coordinate 999,891 of NZ_JBSKBS010000001.1, forward strand.
CCATCGGGTTGGCGCCGGCGGCGACGTTGCGCAGGCCCTCCTTGACCAGGGCCTGGGCGAGAACGGTCGCGGTGGTCGTACCGTCACCGGCGACGTCGTCCGTCTTCTTGGCGACTTCCTTGACCAGCTCGGCGCCGATCTTCTCGTACGGGTCCTCGAGCTCGATCTCCTTGGCGATGGAGACACCATCGTTGGTGATCGTGGGGGCGCCCCACTTCTTCTCGAGGACGACGTTGCGGCCCTTGGGGCCGAGCGTCACCTTCACGGCGTCCGCGAGCTGGTTCATGCCGCGCTCGAGGCCGCGCCGCGCCTCCTCGTCGAACGCGATGATCTTGGCCATGTGAAGTGGTCCCTCCAGGACTGGGGGTGATTCCTTCGGACCGCGCCCGCGCCCGCGACGGACGGCTCGCCGGCCGTGTGGTTCCTTGCCCCACGTGACCTGGCGGGCCTCACCGACCCGGTCCTTCGTTGTCACTCTCACCTTCAGAGTGCTAACGCAATGATTAGCACTCGACCCCCGAGAGTGCAAGGCGCGCTCGCGAAGCGAGTGCTCGTCGAGGGGTGGTGGCCGGGTGACGGGAGGGCGCACGGCGCGCTCGCGAAGCGAGTGCTCGTCGAGGGGTGGTGGCCGGGTGACGGGAGGGAGCACGGCGCGCTCGCGAAGCGAGTGCTCGTCGAGGGGTGGTGGCCGGGTGACGGGAGGGAGCACGGCGCGCTCGCGAAGCGAGTGCTCGTCGAGGGGTGGTGGCCGGGTGACGGGAGGGAGCACGGCGCGCTCGCGAAGCGGCACCGCACGAGAAAGATCGTGGAGGGCCGGACGGGCCAGGCGCGCCACGGGCTCGCGCCCGCGCTCAGCTCCCGGCGAACACGGCGCACGCGGCGCGTGCGCCCATGGCGCTCCTACGGCACTCCCCGGTACCTCGCGCGCCCCACCGGCCCGCCCCACCGCCCCCCGCCGGTTCCGGGCACGACGAAGGGCCCGCACCCCGGAAGGTGCGGGCCCTGTCGCCGGCAGAAGATGTCGCGTGCGGCTGGTAGCGCGTTCAGGCAGTGACGCGAACCATGTCGGCCTGCGGGCCCTTCTGACCCTGCGAGATCTCGAATTCGACCCGCTGGCCCTCTTCAAGGGTGCGGTAGCCGTCCATCTGGATGGCGCTGTAGTGGACGAAAACATCCGCACCACCGTCGACCGCGATGAAGCCGTACCCCTTCTCCGCGTTGAACCACTTGACGGTGCCCTGAGCCATGCCTAACTCCCCTATTACTGGCCCTTGCACAGATCCACACTTCGCGGACCCGGGTCAGACCTCACCCCCCAACGGTTGGGGGCGTGCGCCGGAACGCGTCGACCGCGGCTGAATGTATCTGTCCAACTGCCGTCTGCAACAGGTCAATCGGACGAGAAATCTGGACGCCACCGGTCCGGAATGTGGCCAGAATTCGTCAGAACTCAGGGCAAGTCGGGCCGGGCAAAGGAGACAAAAGCCGCGAAAGGAGCCCGCACTTTGGCTACATCCAGTCGGGTCCGCGGCAGGAATTCAGGCTTCTCGATCACCGGATCGGGAGCGTGTTCCCCAACTCTACCGCGCTCAACCTCATGGAATTGCCCCTCCGCATCTCTCACGGAGGGGGCAATGCCGTAAACGCTCGGTCACCGTCATTACCGAAGGTAATGATCAGCCCCCGGCGACCGCCGGGATGATCGAGACGCCGGCGCCGTCCGGGGTGGCCGTCTCCAGCCCCTGCTCGAAGCGCACGTCGTCGTCGTTGACGTAGACGTTGACGAACCGGCGCAGCTTGCCCTGGTCGTCCAGGACGCGGGCGGCGATGCCGGTGTGGTTCTTCTCCAGGTCCTGGATGACCTCGCCCAGGGTGGCCCCCTCGGCGGCGACCTCGGCCTTGCCGCCGGTGTAGGTGCGCAGAATGGTAGGGATACGGACGGTAACGCTCACTTTGAACCTCCGGTCAGGTGACACACCCAGGGGCGCGGGGCTGTGTTCGATGTGCGGCTGCCGCCGCGCGGGCGCGCACAGCCCCCGCCGCCCGCGGTGAAAGGTGAAGCCTCAGACGAGCCCGGCCGCACGGAACGACTCCAGGCTGGGACGGATCGTCGCGGTCAGCCCGGTCCCGGCCACCGCGTCCAGCGTCTTCAGACCGTCCCCGGTGTTCAGCACGACCGTCGTGAGGGACGGATCGAGCACCCCGTCCTCGATCAGCTTCTTCGTCACGCCGACCGTGACGCCGCCCGCGGTCTCCGCGAAGATCCCCTCGGTGCGCGCCAGCAGCTTGATCGCGTCGACGACCTGCTCGTCGGTGACGTCCTCCACCGCGCCGCCGGTGCGCCGGGCGATGTCGAGCACGTAGGGGCCGTCCGCCGGGTTGCCGATGGCCAGCGACTTGGCGATGGTGTCCGGCTTCTGCGGGCGGACCACGTCGTGGCCGGCCTTGAACGCGGTGGACACCGGCGAGCAGCCCGCGGCCTGCGCGCCGAAGATCTTGTACGGCCGGTCCTCGACCAGTCCCAGCCTGATCAGCTCCTGCAGCCCCTTGTCGATCTTCGTGAGCTGCGAGCCGGAGGCGATCGGGACCACGATCTGGTCCGGGAGCCGCCAGCCGAGCTGCTCGCAGACCTCGTACGCGAGGGTCTTGGAACCCTCCGCGTAGTACGGCCGCAGGTTGACGTTGACGAAGCCCCAGCCCTCGCCGGCCGGGTCGCCGATCAGCTCGGAACAGAAACGGTTCACGTCGTCGTAGTTGCCCTCGATGCCGACGAGCTCGCCGCCGTAGACGGCGGCCATGACGACCTTGCCCTGCTCCAGGTCGTGCGGGATGAACACGCAGGAGCGGAAGCCGGCCCGGGCGGCGGCGGCGCCGACCGCGCCGGCCAGGTTGCCGGTGGAGGAGCAGGACAGCGTGGTGAAGCCGAAGGCGCGCGCGGCCTCCAGGGCCTGGGCGACGACCCGGTCCTTGAAGGAGTGCGTGGGGTTGCCGGAGTCGTCCTTGACGTGGAGGCCGCCGGTGACGCCCAGCTCGCGGGCGAGGTTGTCGGCCCGGACGAGCTTGGTCCAGCCCGGGTTCAGGTTGGGCTTGTCCGCCACGTCCGCGGGGACGGGCAGCAGCGGGGCGTAGCGCCAGATGTTCGCGGGGCCCGCCTCGATGCGCTTGCGGAGCTCCTCGGTGTCGTACCCGGAGAAGTCGTAGGCGATCTCCAGCGGGCCGAAGCACTCCTCGCAGGCGAAGACCGGGCCGAGGGGCACGCGGTGGCCGCACTCGCGGCAGGACAGCGCGGCGGCGGGACCCAGGTCGACGGAGTCCGCGGAGTCGGTGGTGTTTGCAACAGTCTGCACAGCCATGGAGGCGAGGCCCTTTCTCCTCATCTTCCTCACGACGCATCTCGCCGTGAGACGGATTTGGCACCTTCCCTAGCCGGGAGCCTCGCCACGTCCGCGTGACAGGAACCGACTGGAGGGTTGCCGGGGCTTCATCGGGCCGTATCCCTCTGCCCCTCTGGATGAGCGGTGTTCAGTTGTGCGCACCGACACCCCCCGGGATGCGGGGTCCGTCGGCGCTGTTCAAGACTGTAACCGAAGGCCCGGACGGCGCAGAGAGCCGTCCGAACCCCGAGATGGATCACCAGCCAGTGAGGAGTCCGCCGTGCTGGAAGAAGTCGAGCGCTGGCTGTCGGAGCGCTCCTGGTCGGTGTCGGACCGCCCCCTGCACAGGATCCTGGCGGCGAAACGGGCGACGGGACAGACGGTGAGCGTGGTGCTGCCCGCGCTCAACGAGGAGGCCACGGTCGGTGACATCGTCTCCGTCATCCGGCACGACCTGGTGCTCCAGGTGCCGCTGGTCGACGAGGTCGTGGTGATCGACTCCGGCTCCACCGACCGCACCTCCGAGGTGGCCGCGGCGGCCGGTGCGACCGTGGTCCACCGGGACGCGATACTGCCCCGCATACCGGCCGTGCCCGGCAAGGGCGAGGTGCTGTGGCGGTCGCTGCTGGTGGCCCGCGGCGACATCGTGTGCTTCGTCGACGCCGACCTGAGGGACTTCTCCTCCGACTTCGTCACCGGCATCGTCGGCCCGCTGCTCACCGACCCCGGCCTGCACCTCGTCAAGGCCATGTACGACCGCCCCCTGACCCTGGCCGGCGGGAACACCGCCGGCGCGGGCGCCGGGCAGGGCGGCCGGGTCACGGAACTGATGGCGCGCCCGCTGCTCAACATGCACTGGCCGCAGCTCGCCGGGTTCGTCCAGCCGCTGGGCGGCGAGTACGCGGCCCGCCGCGGCCTGCTCGAACAGCTCCCGTTCCCCGTCGGCTACGGCGTCGAGCTGGGCATGCTGGTCGACGCCCTGCACCTGGTGGGCCTGGACGCGCTGGCCCAGGTGGACGTGGGGGTGCGCAAGCACCGGCACCAGGACGGGCAGGCGCTCGGCCGGATGGCCGCCGCGATCTACCGCACCGCGCAGCTGCGGCTGGCCCGCGCGCACCTGCTGCGGCCGTCGCTGACCCAGTTCGAGCGCAGCGGGGCCGCCTTCGAGCCGCACACGTACGCGGTGGACACCGAGGAGCGGCCGCCGATGCGGGAGATCGCGGAGTACCAGGCGCGGCAGGTGGCCTGACCCCGCCCGTCGCCGGCCGGTGTGACGCACCGGCACGTTTGAGGCCCTGGGGGCCGGGCTAGGTTGTGGCGTATGGCTTCAAGCTTCGGTGCAGCTCAGGTACTGGTCGCCTCCAACCGGGGGCCGGTGTCGTACGCGGTGGCGGCCGACGGTTCGCTGCGGAGCAAGCGGGGCGGCGGCGGACTGGTGTCCGGTCTGTCGGCCATCGGCCCCGAGTCGGGCGCGCTGTGGGTGTGCTCGGCGCTGTCCGACGGCGACCGCGAGGCCGTGCGGCGCGGGGCCGGCGAGGACGGCGTGCGGATGCTGGACATCCCGGCGGACGTGCACGCGGACGCGTACAACGGCATCGCGAACTCGGTGCTGTGGTTCGTGCACCACATGCTGTACCAGACCCCGCTGGAGCCGGTCTTCGACGCGGAGTTCCGCCGCCGGTGGGCCTCCTACGAGAGCTACAACCGCGCGTTCGCCGAGGCGCTGGCCGAGGAGGCCGCCGAGGGCGCGGCGGTCATGGTGCAGGACTACCACCTGACCCTGGTCCCGGGGATGCTCCGCGAGCTGCGCCCCGACCTGCGCATCGGGCACTTCTCGCACACGCCGTGGGCGCCGCCGGAGTACTTCCGGATGCTGCCGGACGACATCGCGGAGCAGGTGCTGCGCGGGATGCTCGGCGCCGACCGGCTCGGCTTCCTCACCCGCCGCTGGGCGGACGCCTTCACCGCGTGCTGCGAGCGCTTCGTCGGCGGGCTGGGCGACACCCGCGTCGGGGTGCACGGCCTGGGCGCCGACGCGGACTTCCTGCGCGCCCGCTCGCACGAGCCGGACGTCGACGAGCGGATGGCCGCGCTGCGCGAGGAGATCGGCGAGGGACGCCGGACCATCGTCCGGGTCGACCGCACCGAACTGTCCAAGAACATCGTCCGCGGCCTGCTGGCCTACCGGCAGCTGCTGGACGACCGCCCCGAATGGCGTGAGCGCGTGGTGCACGTCGCCTTCGCCTACCCGTCCCGGCAGGACCTCGCCGTCTACCGCGACTACACGGCCGAGGTGCGGCGGCTCGCCGAGGAGATCAACGCGCGGTACGGCACGCCGGGCTGGCGTCCGGTCGTGCTGCACGTCAAGGACGACTTCGCGCGCTCGCTCGCCGCGTACCGGCTGGCCGACGTGGCCCTGGTCAACCCCATCCGCGACGGCATGAACCTGGTCGCCAAGGAGGTCCCCGTGGTCTCCGACGCGGGCTGCGCGCTGGTGCTGTCCCGGGAGGCCGGCGCCCACGAGGAGCTGGGCGAGGACGCGATCACCGTCAACCCGTACGACGTCGTGCAGACCGCCCGGGCACTGCACGAGGCGCTGTCGATGCGCCCGGAGGACCGCACGGAACGCAGCAAGCGACTGGCCGCGGCGGCCACGGCACTGCCCCCGGCACGCTGGTTCCTGGACCAGCTGGAGGCGCTGCGCGGCGAAACCGGCCACTGACCGGAACGGCCCGCCGGACAGGCGTGACACCGGGTGGACAGGTGGGGGCGCACGGACTCCACGGACCCCCGCGCCCTGCCGACGCCCGCGAAGGCGCTGCGCGGCCGAAACACCCGCCGGCCGGAACAGCCCGCCGGCCGGAACGGCCCGCCGGACAGGCGTGACACCGGGTGGGCGTGGATAGGTTGGGGCGTATGGCCAGTCATACGCATTCCACGGACCCCGGCGCCCTGCCGACGCCCGCCACGCAGGCCGGGCGGGACGGACTGGACGCGCTCCTGGCCCGTCCGGGCAAGGCGCTGATCGGGCTCGACTTCGACGGCACGCTCGCGCCGATCGTGTCCGACCCGGAGCAGGCCCGCGCGCACCCGGACGCGGTGCCCGCGCTCGCCGCGCTCGCCCCGAAGGTGGCCGCGGTGGCCATCGTCACCGGGCGGCCGCCGGGCGTCGCGGTCCGCCACGGCGGTTTCGCGGGCGTGCCCGGGCTGGAGCACCTGGTGGTGCTCGGTCACTACGGCGCCGAGCGCTGGGACGCGGTCACGGGTTCCGTCACCGCGCCCGCCCCGCATCCCGGCGTCGCCGCCGTCCGCGCGGAGCTGCCGGGTCTGCTGGACCGGGTGGGCGCGTGGCGGGGCACGTGGGTCGAGGAAAAGGGGCGGGCGGTGGCCGTCCACACCCGCAGGGCGTCCGACCCGCAGGCCGCCTTCGAGGCGTTGCGCGAGCCGCTGACCGGCCTCGCGACCCGGCACGGTCTGGTCGTCGAACCGGGCCGCATGGTCCTCGAACTGCGCCCGCCGGGGATGGACAAGGGGGTCGCGCTGCTGGAGTACGCGCGGGAGATCGGCGCGGAGGCGGTGCTGTACGCCGGGGACGACCTGGGCGACCTGGCCGCCTTCACCGCCGTCGACAAGCTCCGCGCCTCCGGCACGCCGGGGCTGCTGGTGTGCAGCGGCAGCGAGGAGGTCACGGAACTCCGCGAGCGGGCCGACCTGGTGGTCGACGGCCCGGAGGGGGTGGTGGGGTTGCTGCGGGCGCTGGCGGAGCGGCTCGTCTGACGCGGGTTTCCCGCCCTCGCCGTCCCTTCCCTCCGCCCGCTCCCGGCTCCGCTCGAGCGGGGGCCCCCGCCGTCCCTGGGGGCTGCGCCCCCAGCTCCCCCTTGTCGGCCCTGACGGGCCTCGTCCTCACACGCCGGAGGGGCTGATCCTCAGCCCTCCGGCGTGTGAGGAGCGGGGTCCTGCGCGGGAGCCCCGGGGCGGGGACGGGAAGGGGCGGCGAGGGCGGGGGGAAGCCGTGCCGCGCCCCGGCCTGCCGTCACCGTTCCGCGCGCCGCGCCTCCCGGACCCGTCGCAGGCGGTTGACGGTGACCGGGTCGTGGGCCAGCGCCCGCGGATCGTCGAGCAGCGCGTTCAACAGCTGGTAGTACCGCACCGGCGCCAGCCCCAGCTCCTCCCGGATCACCCGCTCCTTCGCCCCGGGCGACACCGCCCCCCGGCGCTCCAGCGCGAGCACGTCCCGCTCGAGGCGTCCCAGCCCCTCACCTTCACCCATGCCGGCAGGCTATCCCGCGCTGTCCGCGCGCACGGCCGTCGCCTGGAGCTCGCCCAGCACGCCCGCGGGGCTCCCGTCCGGCTCCACGGCCTTTCCGATCCTCTGCTTGACCGCCGCGCTCACCGCCGCCCACGACGTCTTCCCCACCGGATACAGCTCCGAGAGGGGCAACTGGTCCAGGAACGGCTTGAGTTCCCTGTCCTGCCCCGACGCCGCCATCGCCTGCGACGCGGAGTCGGTGACCGGCAGCAGGTCGTACTCGCGCGAGAAGTCCAGCACGTTCTTCTCGCTGTAGACGAAGTCGAGGAAGTCCCCGATCCGGTCGCGGTTCCCGTTCTTCTCGAACGCCGTCATCCAGTCGGTCACGCCGAGCGCGGACGGGCTCTCGCCGTCGGCGCCGGGGATCGGCACCATGCCGTACTCCACGCCCTTCTTCCGCGCCATCTCCATCAGCGAGGGGTGCCCGTTGAGCATGCCGACCTCGCCGGCGGCGAACGCCTCGAACGCCTCGGCGCGGTCGAGCTCGCCGGGCGCGACGGGGCCGGTGAGCCCCTTGCCGACCAGTTCGTCCCGCAGCCAGGTGAAGGTCGCGACGTTCTCCGTCGCGTCGATGCGGTAGCTGCCGCCGATGTCGGTGTAGCCGCCGTCGCCGCTCAGCAGCCACTGCAGGGTCTCGGCCTGCGCCTCCTCCGGGCCGAGCGGCAGCGCGTACGGGAACTTCACCCCGCGCGCCTTGAGCTCCTCGGCGCACTCGACCAGCTCGTCCCAGGTCTGCGGCGGGGTGAGCCCGGCCTCGGCGAACAGCTCCTTGTTGTAGAACAGCAGCCGCGTGGACGCCGCGAACGGCATGCCGTACTGCACGCTGCCGACCTCGCCCGCGGCGGAGAGCTGGGAGAGGAAGTCCGCCTGGACGGGGATGGAGAGCAGGTCGCCGACCCGGTGGAGCAGGCCCTGGGAGGCGTAGTCGGCGTACGCGCCGATCTGCGCCATGTCCGGCGGGTTCCCGGCGTCGACCATCTCCTTGACCTTGCGGTCGACGTCGTTCCAGGAGTACACGCGGACGTCGATGTCCACGCCGGGGTGGTCGGACTCGTACCGGTCGACCAGGTCGCCCCAGTACTTCTTGGAGCTGTCGGCCGCGCCGTTGCCGTACTCGGCGGCGACCAGGGTGAGGGTCGCGTCGGAGGAAGCGCCCCCGGCCCCGCATCCGCTCAGGACCGCTGCCAGTCCCAGCGCGGACACCGCCGCGATCGTCCTTGTCCTGACCCGCCGTCGCACGTGCTCTCCTCCGGTTCGGCGCCGAGCGCCGCCTGTTGCCATTCCGATAATCGGACTAAGGTCTACACCATGTAACTGGACTAGACCTCTCGCGGGTCCGCGGGCCACACTGTTTCCCGTGAAACATGTCATCGCCCTCGACGTGGGCGGCACCGGGATGAAGGCCGCCCTGGTCGGGGCGGACGGCGAGCTGCTGCACCGGGCCCGCCGCCCCACCGGCCGCGAGCACGGCCCGGACGCGGTCGTCGAGGGCATCCTCGACTTCGCCGCGGAACTCCGCGCCCACGGCATCCGCGCCCACGGCGAACCGGCCTCCGCCGCCGGCGTCGCCGTCCCCGGCATCGTCGACGAGGCACGGGGCGTCGCCGCCTACGCCGCCAACCTCGGCTGGCGGGACGTCCCGCTGCGCGCCCTGCTCGCCGAGCGGCTCGGCGGCGTCCCCGTCGCCCTCGGCCACGACGTGCGCACCGGCGGTCTCGCCGAGGGCCGCATCGGCGCCGGGCGCGGCGCCGACCGCTTCCTCTTCGTCCCGCTCGGCACCGGCATCGCGGGCGCCATCGGCATCGACGGCACGGTCGAGGCCGGCGCGCACGGCTTCGCGGGCGAGATCGGCCACATCGTCGTACGGCCCGGTGGCGCGGAGTGTCCCTGTGGTCAGCGCGGCTGTCTGGAGCGGTTCGCGTCCGCGTCGGCCGTGAGCCGGGCGTGGGCCGATGCCTGCGGCGACCCGGACGCGGACGCGGCGGACTGCGCGAAGGCGGTCGCCTCGGGCGACGAGCGGGCCCTACGGGTGTGGCAGGACGCGGTGGACGCGCTCGCCGACGGCCTGGTCACCGCGCTCACCCTGCTGGACCCGCGCACGCTGATCATCGGTGGCGGGCTCGCCGAGGCGGGGGAAACCTTGTTCACACCGCTGCGGGAGGCCGTCCGGCGGCGGGTCACCTTCCAGAAGCTGCCGTCCCTGGTCCCCGCGGCCCTCGGGGACGCCGCGGGATGCCTGGGCGCGGGGCTCCTCGCCTGGGACCTGATCGAGACCACTGACCCCTCGGAGGTAACCGCCTGATGGCCCCCACCAAGGTTCTCACCGGTGCCCGGGTGGTCCTGCCCACCGGGACCGTGGACGGCGGCAGCGTGACCGTCGAGGGCACGCGCATCGCCGGCACGGGCCCCGCGCCCGCGACGACGGCCGGGGCGGCCGAGACGGTCGACCTGCGCGGCCACTGGCTGGTCCCCGGCTTCGTCGACCTCCACAACCACGGCGGCGGCGGGATGTCCTTCGCCGGCGGCACCGCCGAGGACGTCCTGGAGGGTGTCCGCACCCACCTGCGGCACGGCACCACCACCGTGGTCGCCTCCGCCGTCACCGGCGACCTGGACCTCCTCGCCCGGCACGCCGGGATGCTGGCGGAGCTGGCCCAGCAGGGCGACATCGCCGGCATCCACTTCGAGGGGCCGTTCATCTCCCCCTGCCGCAAGGGCGCGCACGACGAGACGCTGCTGCGCGACCCCGACCCGGCCGAGGTCCGCAAGCTGATCGACGCGGCCCACGGCCACGCCCGGATGATGACGCTGGCCACCGAGCTGCCCGGTGGCCTGGACTCCGTACGGCTGCTCGTCGAGCACGGCGTGATCGCCGCCGTCGGCCACACCGACGCCACCTACGAGCAGACGGTCGCCGCCGTCGACGCGGGCGCGACCGTCGCCACCCACCTGTTCAACGCCATGCCGCCGTTCGGCCACCGCGCCCCCGGTCCGATCACCGCGCTGCTGGAGGACGAGCGGGTCACCGTCGAGCTGATCAACGACGGCACGCACCTGCACCCGGCCGCGCTGCAGTTCGCCTTCCACCACGCGGGCCGCGACCGGGTCGCCTTCATCACCGACGCGATGGACGCGGCCGGTTTCGGCGACGGCCGCTACATGCTCGGCACCCTGGAGGTCGAGGTCGCGGACGGCGTGGCCCGGCTGGTGGAGGGCAACTCGATCGCCGGCTCCACGCTCACCCTGGACCGCGCCTTCAAGCGGGCGGTGACGGTGGACGGGCTGCCCGTCGAGGACGTCGTCGCGGCGATCTCCGCCAACCCGGCCCGGCTGCTCGGCCTGGACGGCCGCATCGGCTCGCTGGAGCCCGGCAAGGACGCCGACCTGGTCGTGCTGGACGACGCCTTCGAGCTGGTGGCCGTCATGCGCAAGGGGGAATGGGCGGTCGCTCCCCAACTGGCCTGATCCGTCCCCGGGACCGGCCGACGACGGCCGGTCCCGGGGGTGGGCCGACCGCCTTCCTTTTGGCATGATCGTGTCCCCGGGGCCACGGAAGGCCAGGCAAGAGGGGGAGGTCGGCCCGGTGATTCTCACGGTCACGCTGAACACCGCTCTCGACGTCGCGTGTCGCGTCCCGTCCCTGCGGACCGGAGTCTCCCACCGGGTCTCCGAGGTGCTGGAACGCCCCGGCGGCAAGGGCGTCAACGTGGCTCGCGTCCTGGCCGCGCTCGGCCACGAGGCGACCGTCACGGGTTTCGCCGGCGGCCCCACGGGACGCGTCCTGCGCGACCGCCTCGCCGAGGTCCCGCGCCTCACGGACGCCCTGGTGCCGGTGTCCGGCGCCACCCGCCGCACGGTGACCCTGGTCGACGACCGCACCGGCGCCACGACCCATCTGAACGAGCCCGGCCCGGACATCACCCACGCCGAGTGGTCCGCCTTCCAGGAGGTCTACACGGACCTGCTGGCGTCCGCCTCCGCGGTGGCCCTGTGCGGCAGCCTGCCGCCGGGCGTCCCGGTGGGCGCGTACGCGGGTCTGGTCCGCACGGCCCGCGCGGCCCGGGTCCCGGTCCTGCTCGACACCGGCGGGGAGGCACTGCGCCGCGGCGTGGCCGGCCGGCCCGATCTCCTGAAGCCCGGCGCCGAGGAGCTGGCGGAGCTCACCGGCTCCCACGAGCCGCTGCGCGCGACCCAGGACGCCCGCCGCCGGGGCGCCGGCGCGGTGGTCGCGTCCCTGGGCGCGGACGGCCTGCTCGCGGTCACCCCGGAGGGCCACTGGCGCGCGACCCCGCCGGCCCGCCTGACCGGCAACCCCCCGGGCGCGGGCGACGCGGCCGTGGCGGGTCTGCTGTCGGCCCTGGTGGAACACCGCCCCTGGCCGGAACGCCTGGTCCGCGCCACGGCCCTGGCCGCGGCCACGGCCCTGTCCCCCACGGTCGGCGACTTCGACCGGGCGGCCTACGAGCGGTTCCTGACCACGGTCAGCGTCACGGGCGTGGCCGCGGCGGCCTGAGGGGCGTGCTCCGCTACTCCGGCTCCGCGAGCCAGAACTGGTCGAGGACGGCGTTGCACTGGTTGCCCTCGTTGCAGACCAGCTCGATGGTGTTGGTGCCGTCGTTGAGGTTCACGCTGGCCCAGGTGTTCTGCCAGCCCTTCTCCCAGTCGCCCTTGGGGCTTCCCGCGAAGTTCTTCATGTTCAGCGGGCGGCTCTCGGGCTTGCCGTTGACCACGATGGTCGCGTCGGCGTCCTCCCCGGGGATGCCGTACTGCACGTAGAAGCGGTAGTTGCCGGCCTTCACGCTGTTGATGGTCCAGGTGACCTTCGCGCCGACCTTGTTGAACCCGGTGACGTAGACGCCGCCGTCGGCCTTGGCGCCCTTGAAGTCCGACGCGAGGGTCGCGCCGCCGTCCAGGCGGAGCGCCTTGCCGTCGATGGCCGGCAGCTCCGCCTCTTCCTCGTCCTTGCCGTCGTCCGAGGACGACGGGCTCGGCTCGCTGCTTTCCTGGGTGACGGTCGGGGTGGGCCCCGCCTCGGTGCCGCCCTTGTCGTCGTCGTCACCGCTGATCATGGCGATGCCGATGCCGATCACGACCGCGGCGACCACGGCGATCGCGCCGATGAGCAGCCCCTTGGTGTTCGGACCGCCGCCGCGGCCGCCGCCGCGCGAGGGCTGGGGCGAGCGTGCGGCGGGCGCGGCCCCGGGCAGCGTCTCGGGTGCGGCGTAGTGCGCGCTGGGCTGGCCGAAGGCGCCCTGCTGGGGCGGGGCCTGCGGGGCGGGGCCCTGCTGGCCGTACTGGCGGGAACCGACCGGCCGCACCCGGTTGACCGAGTTCGGGTAGCCGTAACCCCCGGACGGCGGCTGGGCTCCGTTGGCCTGCCCGTCGGCGTACAGGTAGCCGAACGGGTCGTCGTCCTCGGGCGTGCTCGCGCCGTTGTTGCCGGGCGTCATCCCCTGTGCTCCTAGCTGCGGATCGGGTACGTACGTGTGCGGAGAAGGCGAGCCTACCCGGTCCCTCTGACCCGGAAGGGTGACCCGGATCGCATCAACTCGCTGACCTGCGCATCATCCAGCGCGTCGGTGCTGTTTGGGACGAGATCGTTTCTCCACGTACATCCGCTCGTCGGCGGACTTCAGCACTTCGTCGGCCGTCATGCCGCAGTGGGCCCACCCGATGCCGAAGCTGGCCCCGACCCGCACGGCCCGCCCCTCGGCCCGGATGGGCTGGATGATCTCGTTGCGCAGCCGCACGGCGAGGTCCTGGGCGTCGGCCCGGCCGAGGCCGTCGGCGAGGATGACGAATTCGTCACCCCCGAGCCGGGCCACGGTGTCGCCGTCCCGCACGCCGTTGCTGAGCCTGCGGGCGACCTCGATGAGGACCGCGTCGCCCGCGTTGTGCCCGAACCGGTCGTTGATCGACTTGAAGCCGTCGAGGTCGCAGAAGAGCACCGCGAGCCCTTTGGCGCCGTCGTCGGCGTCCCCGGCGGGCGCGACGGTGTGCACATGGTGGTCGTAGCCGTCGTACGCGTCGCTGCCGGGCGGGAAGTCGAAGTCGTGGCCGCGGTCGAAGGGGGGCGGGCCGTAGGCGGCGTCGTGGGAGCCGAAGGACTCGTAGGGCGCCATGGAGTCCACGGCCGCCGGCAGCACGCTCTGCGGCTGCTGGCCGCACAGCCGGGAGGAGAGCCGGGAGCGCAGCTCGGCGGAGTTCGGCAGTCCGGTGAGCGAGTCGTGGGAGGCGCGGTGGGCGAGCTGGAGCTCGCGGCGCTTGCGCTCCTCGATGTCCTCGACGTGGGTGAGCAGGAAGCGCGGCCCGTCGGCGGCGTCGGCGACCACCGAGTTGCGCAGGGAGACCCACACATAGGTGCCGTCGCGGCGGCACAGCCGCAGCTCCGCCCGGCCGCCCTCGGCGGAGGTGCGCAGCAGGGTGCCTATGTCCTCGGGGTGGACCAGGTCGGAGAAGGAGTAGCGGCGCATCGCGGAGGCGGGCCGGCCGAGCAGTCGGCACAGGGCGTCGTTGGTGCGCAGGATCCGGCCGTGCTGGTCGCCGCCCATCTCGGCGATGGCCATGCCGGAGGGGGCGTACTCGAAGGCCTGCCGGAAGCTCTCCTCGCTGGCCCGCAGCGCCTGCTGCTCGCGCTCCAGGCGGACCAGGGCGCGCTGCATGTTGGAGCGCAGCCGGGCGTTGCTGATCGCGATGGCGGCCTGGAAGGCGTACATCTGCAGGGCCTCGCGGCCCCAGGCGCCGGGCCGGCGGCCGTTGCGCGGGCGGTCGACGGAGAGCACGCCGATCAGTTCGCCGGAGGTGCCGCCGCCCTGCGGTCCGGGCGCGTACATCGGGGCGAAGAGCCGGTCGGAGGGGTGCCACTCGTCCTCGAAGCGGGGGTCGGGCCCGTCGGTGTACCACTGCGGGACGTCGTCGCCGTCGAGGACCCAGCCCTCGGTGTGCGGTATGAACACCAGGTCGCCCCAGCGCTCGCCCATGGTGAGCCGGCGGTCCCAGGACTCGCGCGAGCCGACCCGGCCGGTGATGAGGGCCTCGGCCGCCGCGTTGCCGGCGAGGGCGGCGACCACGAGATCGCCGTCGGGGCGTACGAGATTGACGCAGGCCAGCTCGTACCCGAGGGCTCCCACGACGCCGTCGGCGACGGTCTGCAAGGTGTCCGCCAGACTGCGCGCCGTGTTCATGTCGGCCATGGCCTGGTGGAGTTGCCGCAGCGACGCCAGACGGACGTAGGGTTCCGACTCGGTCTCCATCCTCGCCCTCCCCCCGAGACCTCGCAGCGCATCAAGGGTCATCATCGGCGTATCGTCGCAGCACCTTCCCCGCCACTGAATCACAGCGCGCTGCCCACCCGGTACACAGGGTCAACAATACTTGCCCCTTGTGACTCAAGTCACAGCCAAACGTGAACAATTGCGTGGTCTACGTGCGATATCCCGGCCCGTTTCCGCGACGCGGATTGTGTGGTGATTGTGCACGATTCCTGCGCGGATCGGCCGCTGGTCCTAGGTCCCGGTTCGGGCCACGGTCCGATGCGGCGTCCGTGCAGCGGAGACTAGCGTTCCCGGTGTGCCGAACACTCCCGCCCCCGCATCGATCACCGCTCCGCCCGCCGCCCGGCATGCTGAGGGGGTGAGCAACGACGAGTTCCGTGCCGCCATGTCCCGCCTGGCCGCCGGTGTGGTCCTGGTGACCGCCGTGGAGCCGCCGCTGGACCCGGACGACCCCGGGGCGCCGGCCGGCGAGGACGTCGGCATGACCGCGACCGCGTTCCAGTCGGTCTCCCTGGACCCGCCGCTGGTGCTGGTCAGCCTGCGCACCGGCTCCCGCATGGACGAACTGCTGGAGGAGCAGCCGCTGTGGGCGGTGTCCGTGCTGTCCGAGAGCCAGCGCCACATCGCGGGGCGCTTCTCGATGAAGGGCCGGGTCAGCGACCGTCTGCTGTTCGCGGACCTTCCGTACCGGCGCGGCGAGTACACCGGGGCCCCGCTGGCCGGCGGCGCGCTGGCGACCCTGGAGTGCCGCACCGAACAGCGGGTGACGGCCGGCGACCACACCCTCGTGATCGGCCGCGTGATGACGGCCGCCGTGCCGAGCGCGGAGGGCGGCCCGCTCGTCCACTTCCGGGGCCGCTACCGCCAGTTGGGCTGAGCGCCCCCGTCATTCCAGCGCCCCGCAGGGGCGCGGGGAACCGCGCGGGCAGACCTCCGCCGGCCCGCGGGTGACCACGAGGGCGGAACCCGCCCGCCCCTACCAGTCCCGGGCGGAGCGCCCCCGCTTCGTCTCCCCCCGCCGCTTCTTCTCCCGCAGGCGCCGCTCGTTGATCCCCCGCGGCACCCGCGTGGGCCGCCGCGGCTTCGGCGGCGGCGCCGTCGCCTCCGCCAGCAGCGCGGCCAGCCGCACCGCCGCCGCCTCGCGGTTGCGCCACTGCGACCGGTGCTCGGACGCCCGTACGGTGATCACCCCGTCGGTCAGCCGCCCCGCGAGCCGCTCCAGCGCCCGCCGCTTCCACACCTCGGGCAGCGCCTCGGTCCTGGCGAGGTCGAACCGCAGCTCGACCTGCGTGTCGCTGGTGTTGACGTGCTGCCCGCCGGGCCCGGACGACCTGGAGAAACGCCACATGAGCTCGGCCTCGGGGAGGAAGACGGAGCCGCGTACGACATGGGGACCGGACATGACACACAGGTTCCCGCGCCCGTGCCGGCCACGTCACCCGAATATCCGTACCCGGGTAAAGAAAGTAAAGAGACCTGGAACCTGACGCACCCCTCCGGGCGTTCAAGGTGGTAGCTGTAGCTTCATAGCCGTACGCAAACGAGGGAAGGGACTCCCAAACAATGGCTGTAAGCCTGTCCAAGGGTGGCAACGTCTCGCTCACCAAGGAGGCTCCGGGCCTGACCGCCGTCACCGTGGGCCTCGGCTGGGACGTCCGCACCACCACGGGAACGGACTTCGACCTCGACGCGTCGGCGATCGCGGTCAACACGCAGGGCAAGGTCTACTCGGACGCCCACTTCGTCTTCTTCAACAACAAGCAGACCCCGGACAACACGATCGTCCACACCGGCGACAACCGCACCGGTGAGGGCGAGGGCGACGACGAGGCGATCAACGTCAACCTGGCGGCCCTCCCGGCCGACATCGACAAGATCGTCTTCCCGGTCTCGATCTACGACGCCGAGAACCGCAGCCAGAACTTCGGCCAGGTGCGCAACGCGTACATCCGCATCGTCAACCAGGCCGGCGGCGCCGAGATCGCCCGCTACGACCTGTCGGAGGACGCCGCCACCGAGACCGCCATGGTCTTCGGCGAGCTGTACCGCAACGGCGCGGAGTGGAAGTTCCGCGCGGTCGGCCAGGGCTACGCCTCGGGCCTCGTGGGCATCGCCCAGGACTTCGGCGTGAACGTCTGACGGACGCACCGCGACCGACCTGACGGAGCCCCCGCCCGCGACCGGGCGGGGGCTCCGCCGCGCCCGCCCGGTCCCGCGCGAACGCCTCACGGGCCGGTGCGCCTAGGACGCGGTCGCCGGCCGCCCGTCCCCGTACAGCCACTCCTCCCAGACCCGGGAGAAGTCCTTCCCCGGCGCCGTCCTCTCGACGTACGCGGTGAAGTCGGCGGTGCTCGCGTTGCCGTGCCGGTGCTCCGCCGCCCAGCCGCGCAGCAGCCGGCCGAAGGCCTCGTCGCCGGCCGTCCTGCGGACCATGTGCAGGACCATCGCGCCGCGCCAGTACACGGGCGTGGCGGAGATGTGCGCCGCGTCCGGCGGGTCGGCGGGCGGGAAGGACCACAGCGCCGCGTCGGTGCCCACGTCCGGGAAGTACGTGCCGGCGTACAGCGCCTCGAAGGTGCGCTGCGCGCTGTCGCCGCCGTGGTCCTCCTCCCACAGCCACTGCGCGTACGTGGCGAAGCCCTCGTTGAGCCACATGTCCCGCCAGGTCTTCGGGCTGACGGAGTCGCCGTACCACTGGTGGGCGATCTCGTGGACCAGCAGCGCCGTGTCGGGGGCGCCGGGGAAGACGGGACGGTTCTGTGTCTCCAGGGCGTACCCGGCGTCCCCGGGGCGTTCGACGATCGCGCCCGCGGAGGAGAAGGGGTACGGCCCGAACCGCCGTTCCGCCCACTCCACGACCTCCGGCAGCAACCCGACCGTCGCGCGGCTCGCGGCCGCCTGCTCCGGGTCGACGGCGGTGAACAGCGGCAGCCCGCCGGCCGTCTCGCCGCGGTGGACGTCGTACCGGCCGATCGCGACCGTCGCCAGGTAGCTCGCCATGGGCTCGGGGGTGTGCCAGCGGTACGTCGTGCGGCCGTCCTTCGTCTCCTCGCCGGCCGGTTCCCCGTTGGAGACCGCCCGCAGCCCTTCGGGGACGGTGACGGCGAGGGTGTAGGTGGCCTTGTCGGAGGGGTGGTGATTGCCCGGGAACCAGGTCATGGAACCCACCGGCTGGCCCAGGGCGACCGCCCCGTCGGCGGTGCGCAGCCAGCCCTCCTCGGAGCCGTCGGGGTCGGTGACGGTCCCGGGGCGCCCCGAGTAGCGGACGACGATCCGGAAGCGGGCGCCCCGGCCGAGGGCGCGGCGCGGCCGAACGGTCAGCTCCTGGCCCTCGCGGCGGACGCGGGCGCCGGCGCCGTCGACGGTGACGGCGTCCACGTCGAGGCCCTGGAGGTCGAGGTTCAGCGCGGTGAGGTCGTCGGTGGCGCGGGCGTCGAGCGTGGCGGTGCCGGTGAGGCGGCGGTCACCGGGGTCGTAGGCGAGGGCGAGGTCGTAGTGGGTGACGTCGTAGCCGCCGTTGCCCGCCTTCGGGAAGTACGGGTCGCCCGCGCCGAAGTCACCGGCGCCCTCGGTCCCGGAGCCGGGCCCGCACGCGGCGAGCGCCACCGCGAGCAGGGCGGCGGCGGCGCGGCGAAGCGGGCGGGGGGTGCGCACGCGGGGATCCTATGGCGGAGGGGGCGCCGGACCGTGACACCATCACCCACGTGCTCGACATCGGTTACGCCCTCTCCAACCGCTTCCCCGACCCCCCGCAGACCGACTACCGCCGCGCGGACGTCCACGCCCTGCGGCACGACCTGTTCTGCGGCGACGTCTACCTCGCCGACACCGCGTCGGACCGGGAGATCTCCACAGCCTGGGGATGGGTGCCGGTGCTCGACTTCGCGTGGGCGCTGTGCGACATCGTGGAGCGCGTCGACCGGGACCCGGTGGGCTCGCGCGCCTCACGGCCGCAACACGCCGAGCTGGACTTCACCGAGTCCACCGACCGGCTGCTGTTCGAGCGGCGCTTCGGCTGGGTGGACATCGAGGCGGAGTGGCTGCCCGCGTCCGAGCCGCCGCTGACCTTCTCCCACGCCGAACTGCGCCGGGAGGCCCGCGACTTCCTGCACGACCTGATCGCCGACCTGGTCGACCTGCACGACGACCTCGGCGAGAACCCGGCGATCTGGACCCTCCAGGCCCGCTTCCCCCGCGTGAGCTGACCGCCCCGGTCCCCCGGCACCGCCCCCCTCACCCCTCCACGGCGATCCCCAGCTCCCCCGCCAGCGACGGCGCCAGGTCCAGCAGCTGGGCCGTGCTGATCACCGCCCCGGACAGCCGGTCCACCCCGCGCGCGATCTCCAGCGAGGCCGCCCGCCGGAGGTCCACGTCCTTCAGCACGGCACCGGACAGGTCCGCGCCCTTCAGCGTGCAGTCGACGAACTCCACGCGCTCCAGCCGGGCCCCGCCGAAGTCCGGCTCCACCAGCACGCAGCCGTCGAAGACGACGTCCTTGAGCACGGCCGCGCGCAGGTTCAGGAAGTCGATCTTCCCTCCCCGGACCAGCACCCGCTCCAGCGCCGCCCCGTGCAACTGGGTCCCGCCGAGCCGCGCGTCGGTCAGCTCGACGTCCCGCAGCGTCGCCCCCGCCAGATCCGTGCCCACACCCCGCACCCCGCCCAGCGCCGTGTCCAGCAGCCGGGCCCGGGACAGCCGCGTCTCGTCCAGCGCGCACCCCCGCAGCGCGCAGTCCATGAAGCGCGCCCCCGCCCCGTCCTGCCCGGCGAGGTCCGCGCCGTCGAACTCCAGCCCGTCGTAGTCCCCGTCCGGCTCCAGCCCGCCCCCCTCGTACCGCTCCAGCCGGGGCAGCCGCAGCTCCGGCCGCCGCGCCGCCCGCACACCCGCTCCGCCCGCCGCTCCACGCACCATGCGCCCATACTGCACCCGGCCACTGACATCCCGTCCGGCCTGGGGAAACACCCAGCGGGTCACCTCCCGGCGCCCTCCGGCGACCTGCTCGCGCACCGCCGGACGGCGCCTCCGGCAACCCGGCCGAACCCGGCCGAGCCCGGCCGGGGAGAAGCCCCGAAGCCCCGTCATGCACCGCATCACCGCGGCCGTCTCCCCCTCCCCGGCCGTACGGCGCTTGACCTCGAGCGCGCTTGAGGTCGCACCGTGGAGCCGGAGCGGCGCACGACACCGAAGGCGCCCCGCACCGGCGACCCGACCTGGGGGATCCACATGCACGCCGTCCGACTGCACGCCCACGGCCCGGCCGAGAACCTCACCTACGAGCGGGTGGAGGACCCGCGCCCGGGCCCCGGCCAGGTCCGCGTCGCCGTCCGGGCGGCCGGGGTGCACCTCCTCGACACGGCCCTGCGCGAGGGCCTGCCCGGACCCGGCCCGGCCCCCGCCACACTGCCGACGGTCCCCGGTCGCGAGATCGCCGGGGTGGTCGACGCGCTCGGCCCGGACACCCCCGCACACTGGCTCGGCAAGCGGGTCGTCGCCCACCTCGGCTTCGTCCCCGGGGGGTACGCGGAACTGGCGGTGACCGACGCCGGACGGCTGCACGAGATCCCGGAGCGCCTGGACTTCGCCGAGGCCGTCGCCATGATCGGCACGGGCCGTACGGCGATGGGGATCGTACGGTTCGCCGAACCGGGGCCCGGCGACGTGGTGGCCGTGCCGGCCGCCGCGGGCGGCGTCGGCACCCTCCTCGTGCAGTACGCCCGGAACGCGGGCGCGACCGTGATCGGCCTCGCCGGCGGCCCCGGGAAGACGGCCCTGGTGGCGGCGGGCGGCGCCGACCTCGCCGTCGACTACACGGCCCCGGACTGGCCCGCACGGGTCGAGGGGCACCGGGGCGAGGTGACCGTCGTGTACGACGGCGTGGGCGGGGACGTGGCCCGCACCCTGGTCGGTCTGCTGGCGCCCGGCGGCCGGCACGTGGTGTTCGGCTGGTCGTCGCAGGGCCTCCGCAGCGACAGCCCGTATCTCGTGGAGGGCGTCTCGGTGAACGTCCTCGGCCCCGAGATGATGCGCCGGGCCGGCGGCCCCGACCCGATCCGCACGCTCGAACTGCGCGCCCTCGCCGAGGCCGCCGCGGGCAGGCTCACCCCCGCCGTGCGGCGCTTCCCCCTCGCCCGGGCGGCCGACGCCCACCGGGCCCTGGAGAACCGGGCGACCACCGGCAAGGTCGTCCTGGAGCCGTAGGCGCCCCGCGCGCGGTCGTACGGCACTCGGGAAACCGGGCCCGCCGCACCCCCGTACGGCACTACCGTACGAGGCGTGATCGACGTCCCCGCGGAACTCGCCGAATCCCAGGTCAAGTTCAACAAGGAAGCCGGCCGGGCCTTCATCGCCGCCCTGCCGGACCTCGCCGCCGGTTTCCTGGAGCGCTGGGAGCTGCGCCTCGCCGGGGCGCCCATGCACGGCGTCAGCGCCCTGGTCCTGCCCGTCGACCGCGCCGACGGCACACCGGCGGTGCTCAAGCTCCAGATCCGCGACCACGAGAGCGAGGGCGAGCCGGTCGCCCTGCGCCTGTGGAACGGCGACGGGGCGGTCCGCCTGCTCGACCACGACGAGCCGACCGGCACCATGCTGCTGGAGCGCCTGGACTCCTCCCGGATGCTCGCCCACCGGCCGGACGTCCACGAGGGCGTCCTGGTGATCGCGCGGCTCCTGGCCCACCTCCACACCACCCCGGCCCCCGCGGGCATGCGCCGCCTCGGCGACATCGCCGCCTCCATGCTGGAGCGCACGCCCGCCGTGCTGGAGCGCATCCCGGACCCCGAGGCCCGCCGCCTGGTCGCCGACTGCGCCGCCGCCGTGCGCGAGGTCGCGGACGAGCCGGGCGACCGGCTGCTGCACTGGGACCTGCACGACGAGAACGTCCTCGCCGCCGACCGGGCGCCCTGGCTCGCCATCGACCCCAAGCCGCTGGCCGGCGACCCCGGCTTCGACCTGTGGCCCGCCCTGGCCAACAACTTCGACCCCGGCGACGTCCTGTGGCGCTTCGACGCGATGACCGAGGTACTGGGCCTGGACCGCGCGCGGGCGCGCGCGTGGACGTACGGCCGGGTGCTGCAGAACTGCCTCTGGGAGACCGAGGAAGGCCGCCCGCTGGACGACGCGGACCTGGAGATCGCCCGCCGCCTGCGCGGCCGTACGGCGTGAGGCGGCGTCTGCCATGAAGGACCCGGGCCGGAGAAGGTCCGGCCCGGGAACGTCGGTGGAGCCCCCTGTCGGATTCGAACCGACGACCTGCTGTTTACAAGACAGCTGCTCTGACCGTCTGAGCTAAGGAGGCACCGCGCGCGGCGCGCGCGAAGCGCGGTCCACTGTACACAGTGCCGGTTTCGCCGAGCCACGCACTTGTCTCAGGCGCGCGCCACCTCGTACGCGAAGGTGTACGGCACCTTCGTCTCGCCGTGCCGGTAGGTGAAGGCGCCCGTGCCGCGCAGCCCGGTCAACCCGCCGGTGCCCGAGCCCTCGACCACCTCGAAGGCGCAGTGCACGGTGCCGTCGCCGTCGAAGCGGCCGCGCTCCTCCAGCACGAAGGCGCCGGCCCGGCCGTCGAGCCGGCCGGTGACGAGCTCCAGTCCGGCGAAGGAGCCGGTGGCGGCGGCCTGGTAGGCGATCGTGTAGTCGCAGACGGTGGCCTCGGCCTCGATGCCGCCGAAGAAGGCGTTGACGACGGTGGCGTGCGCGAGCCGGGGGAAGGACCCCTCCGGTGAGACGGGGCTCTCCTTCCAGTCGGCGAAGGTGAAGTGGCCGGTGGTCTCGGTGACGGGCATGGCGGGCCCCTTTCAGGGTCGTCGGACGCTGCGCCCCCACCCTCCCGGCCGTACCTGACACCTCCTGTCAGGTACGGCGCCACGCCCCGACAATGGGCGGCATGCGTGCCGACCGGCTCCTCACCCTGCTCCTGCTGCTGCAGAACCGCGGCCGGATGACCGCGCCCGAACTCGCGGCCGAACTGGAGGTGTCGGTGCGCACCGTCTACCGGGACGTCGAGGCGCTCGGCGCCTCCGGGGTGCCGGTGCGCACCGAACGCGGACCGCACGGCGGCTTCCGGCTGGTGGAGGGGTACCGGACGCGGCTCACCGGGCTGACGGACGCGGAGGCCGGTTCGCTGGTCCTGGCGGGACTGCCGGGTCCGGCCGGGGAGTTGGGGCTCGGGGCCGTCCTGGCGAGCGCCCAGCTCAAGGTGGAGGCCGCCCTGCCGGACGGTCTGGCGGAGCAGGCGCGGCGGGTGCGCGAGCGGTTCCACCTGGACGCGCCGGCCTGGTTCCGGGACGCCGACCCGGTGCCGTACCTGGCGGTGGTCGCGCGGGCGGTGTGGGAGCGGCGGGTGCTGCGGACCCGCTACGCGCGCTGGCGCGGCGAGGTGCGGCGGGAGGTACGGCCGCTGGGGCTCGTGCTGAAGGGCGGCATCTGGTACCTGATCGCCCTCGCGGACGACGCGGTGCGCACCTACCGCGTGTCGCGGTTCCAGGAGGCGGAGGAGACCGGCGAGGAGTTCGACCGGCCCGCCGGGTTCGACCTGGCCGCGTACTGGACGGAGACCTCGCGGCGGCTGGAGGCGGCGCTGCGGCGGGGCACGGCACGGCTGCGGCTGTCCCCGCGCGGGCGGAAGTTGCTGCCGATGCAGTTCGGGGCGGCGGGCGCGCGGGCGCTGGCGGAGGCGGGAGCGCCGGACGCGGACGGCTGGGTGGAGGTGGAGGTGGCGGTGGAGTCGGAGGCGGTGGCCACCGGCGATCTGCTCCGCCTCGGCGTGGAGGCGGAGGTGCTCGGTCCTCCGGAACTGCGGCGGGCGGTCGCCGAGGCGGCGGCGGTTCTGGCGGAGCGGTACGCGCGGGATCGGAAGTTCTCGTGAAATTCACCGGCCGGAACCTGCTGACAAGCAGGTGAACGCCGGGTACCGTCCTGAGCCAGTTCACTCGTGTGGACCACACACCACAACGGAACACCCGTCGTGGCATCACCTTCCTACTCGGATCGTCCGGCACGTTCCTGCCGGTAGAAGGGGACCATTCACATGGCCACTGTCACGTTCGACAAGGCGACCCGGATCTACCCGGGCTCGACCAAGCCCGCCGTCGACGCCCTGGACATCGAGATCGCGGACGGCGAGTTCCTCGTCCTGGTCGGCCCGTCCGGTTGCGGCAAGTCCACCTCGCTCCGCATGCTCGCGGGTCTCGAGGACGTCAACGGCGGCGCCATCCGCATCGGCGACCGCGACGTCACGCACCTGCCGCCGAAGGACCGGGACATCGCCATGGTGTTCCAGAACTACGCGCTCTACCCGCACATGACGGTCGCCGACAACATGGGCTTCGCGCTCAAGATCGCCGGCGTCAACAAGGCGGAGATCCGCAAGAAGGTCGAGGAGGCCGCGAAGATCCTCGACCTCACCGAGTACCTGGACCGCAAGCCGAAGGCGCTCTCCGGCGGTCAGCGCCAGCGTGTGGCGATGGGCCGCGCCATCGTGCGTGAGCCGCAGGTGTTCCTCATGGACGAGCCGCTGTCCAACCTGGACGCCAAGCTCCGTGTGTCCACCCGTACGCAGATCGCGTCGCTGCAGCGCCGCCTGGGCATCACCACCGTCTACGTCACCCACGACCAGGTCGAGGCCCTCACCATGGGCGACCGCGTCGCGGTGCTCAAGGACGGTCTGCTCCAGCAGGTCGACACCCCGCGCAACATGTACGACAAGCCCGCGAACCTGTTCGTCGCCGGCTTCATCGGCTCCCCGGCCATGAACCTGGTCGAGGTCCCGGTCACCGACGGCGGTGTGAAGTTCGGCAACTCGGTGGTGCCGGTGCAGCGTGACGCGCTCTCCGCGACCAGCGACAAGACCGTCACGGTGGGCGTCCGCCCCGAGCACTTCGACGTCGCCGGCGCCGACTCCGACCTGGGCGTGGCGGTCACCGTCAACGTCGTGGAGGAGCTGGGCTCCGACGCCTTCGTCTACGGCACCGCGCAGATCGGCGGCGAGGCGAAGGACCTCGTGGTCCGCGTGGGCGGCCGTGACGTCCCGGAGAAGGGCAGCACGCTCCACGTCGTGCCGCGCTCCGGTGAGACCCACGTGTTCTCCACCTCGACGGGTGCGCGCCTGTCCGACTGAACGAGTTGACGCCGGAGAGCCCCGCAGCGCGCTGCGGGGCTCTCCGGCGTTGTCGACAAATACCTCGACAATCCCGGCAAATTCGCCCAGCTCGTCAACACGCGGCGCGGAAGCCGTCGTTCCTCGTCCCCCGTAACGGTGACGGAATGTTTCACCGCGGCTACCGGGCGCTACCCTCACACGCGTGACGCACTCCCTTCACCCTCAGACGCGACGCGGCCGGGGCCCCGCCCGCCGGATCGGCCGCTCCCTCGCCCTCGTCCTGCCCGTCGTCCTGGTGTTCTCCGGGACCCTCGCGGTCGCGCGGGTCAACTGGTCGGGAGCCCCGCAGAGTCCGGTGCTCACCGCCGCGGACACGTCCGCCGCCGGCGCCTCGTCGCGGGCCGCGTCCCGCGCGCCCCAGGACGTGCTGCGCGACCGACTGCTCATCGAACTGCAGAAGAAGGACCCGGGCGCCGCCCTGACCCAGCTTCAGCAGGCGGTCGACGACCGCCCGTCCCTGGCCAGGCACTGCGCCTCCATCGCCCGCTCCCTCGGCAAGGCCGCGGTCCGCGTCCACGGCCCCACCAAGGCCCAGTCCTACGCCCGCCCGGTCTGCGACACGTCCTTCGCGGCGGGAGTGGTCGCCGCGAACGACTGACGCCCCCGGGCACGACGCGCGCGGCCCGGCCCGTCCCCGGGTCACCTGCCACCCCCGTCCCGCACCCCCCACCGGGCCGCCACCCCGTCCCGCGCCGGCCGCCGACTCCCGCCCCGCGGCCGGCCGCACCCCACCCACCCGGACACGCGGGCCACGGCAGCGGCCCGACACGCGCGGAAGTCGCCCACGACCGGGCGCCGTCACCGAGCTCCCCCGCCGGACCGCTCCACCGGCGCCTTCGACAGCCCGGCCGCAGACACCGGACCCGCCGCCGCACCGGCGTGATGGCGGGGTGTCCCACCCGAGCACACACCGCACGTCCGCGAGGGCCGGCCCCAAGGGGGCCGCAGACAGCGCGACCCTCCGCCCACCGAGCCACGGCGCCTCAACACCCCCGCCGAAGCTCCCCGGCGGACCGGACCCGACAACACCGCCCCGGCACCCGAGACCGCCCATGATCCGCGGCCCCCGGCCGCGTACAGTGCGGGCATGACCGATCCGCGTGCCGTGTCCCGCCCCACGCAAGCCGTCGTCCTGGCCGGCGGCCAGGGTTCCCGGCTCCGTCCGTACACCGACGACCGGCCCAAGCCGATGGTCGAGATCCCCGGCACGGGAACCCCGATCATCGGCCACCAGCTGACCTGGCTCGCCGAGGAGGGCGTCACCGACGTCGTCGTGTCCTGCGGCCACCTCGCCGAGGTGCTGCAGAAGTGGCTGGAGACCGCCGACCTGCCCGTCTCCGTCACCACCGTCGTCGAGACGGAACCCCTCGGCCGCGGCGGCGGACTGAAGTACGCCGCCGCCCGTCTGCCGCACCCGGACCGGCCCTGGTTCGCCACCAACGGCGACATCTGGACCCGCTTCTCGCTGCGCGACATGGCCGACTTCCACACCGAGCGGGACGCCGTCGCCACCGTCGCGCTGGCCCGCCCGCGCCTTCCGTGGGGCGCGGTCCGCACCGACGGGTTCGGTCTGATCACCGACTTCATCGAGGCCCCGCCGTCCACCTTCGAGATCAACGCGGGCGTCTACGTCTTCTCCCCCGAGTTCGCCGGCCTGCTCCCGGAGCGCGGGGACCACGAGCGCACCACGTTCCCCCATCTCGCGCGCGAGCGCCGACTGGCCGGGTTCACGATCCCGCAGGGCTCCTACTGGCGTGCCATCGACACCGCCAAGGACCTCACCGAGGCCGCCAAGGAGCTCGCCTCACAGAACCGTTGAGCCGACGCGACCCACGAAGGACGGGGTCCCGTACGCCACCGCGTACGGGACCCCGCCGTCGTGCCGACGGGCGTCCGCTACCCCAGCAGGCCGCCCACCAGGCCGGGCCGGTCCGAGGAGCCGCCGTCGTCCCCGCCCGGGGCGCCGCTCCCGCTGCCGCCGGAGCCGTCGCCGCCGCCCGAGGTCGGGCCCGCGGTGGTGCTCGGCGCCTCGTCCACCGGCGTGGACTGCTGCGGCGGGGCCTGCCCCGTGGTGCCCTGGGTCTGGGTGGGCGCCCCGGTGGCGGCGTCCGCGCCCTGGGTGGCGCCGGGGGTGCCGCCGGTCCCGGCGGACGGGCTCGCCGAGCCGGAAGTGGCCTCCCGCGTGGGCGAGTCGGAGGCGGACGGCGTCCGCTTCTCCTCCGTGTCCTTCCGCTCGCCGGAGTCCTCCGGCAGCGGCGAGCCGGGCAGGTTGTTGCGCGGCGCCTCACCGGGGCCGGGCACGATCACCCGGTCCGCGTCCCGGACGGCGCCGCCGAGCAGCGCGCCCACGAGCATGCTGAACCCGCACACCACGAACGTGACGAGCGCCCCGCGGCGCAGCACGTAGCGGCGCAGGTCCCAGATGTCCGCGCGCGGCCCGAGCCGCCGCCAGGCCCGGCCCGCGAGACTGCCGTCGACGGAGTAGACGGGCGCGCCCGCGATGATCAGCGGTGACCAGGCGGCGAGGTAGATGATGTCGGGCGTCTCGTAGGCGGGGACGCTCTTCCAGCTCACGGTGACCAGCAGCGCCGCGGACAGCGTCGCCCCGATGCCGGCGGCCAGGCGCTGCCAGCAGCCGAGGACGGTGAGGACGCCGACGACGACCTGGGCGAAGGCGATGGCCAGACCGGTGCCGACGGGGTGGGCGAGCGCGAACTGCCGCAGCGGCTCGGCGACTTCCCACGGGTGCAGGCTGTGCAGCCACTTGACCATGGACCCGCGCGGCCCGCCGTCGAAGTACAGCGGGTCGCACAGCTTGCTCATCCCGGCGTAGACGGAGATCCCGCCGAGGAACACGCGCAGCGGCAGCAGCACGACGCCCAGGTTCATCCGGCGCCCGGGGTAGTACGCGTGCCGCGCCGGGTCGTCGCCGTGGCGCCGGCCGTGCCGGCCGCCGCCCTCCGGCCGCTCCCCGGGCTCGTAGTCGGCCTCGTACTCCGGTCCGGCCTCGTCGAGGACCGCGTGGTCGTCCTCGTCGTAGGCGCTGCCGACCGTGCGCATCGGGGGCAGCAGCGGCCCGCCGGGGTGGCCGCGCCGGGCGCCGGCGAACGGGCTCTCCAGCGGCTGGGTGTCGTCGTGGCCGCCGTACCCGCCCGGCCGCGGGATGACCCGGGTGTTCCCGGAGTCGGTGAGCGGCTCGTCGGCGTGGCGCAGCCCTCCGTGCCGTACGGCCTGGAGGAGGCGGTGGGCGCCGGTGTCGTCGGGGGCGGACCTGCCGCTCCACACGACGGGGCGGCGGCGCGGCGCGGCCGGTCCCGCGCCCACGGCGGTGACGACGGGGATCCGCGCGGTGTCCTCGGCGGCACCCGGATGCCGGGCGATGCGCGGCGACCGGGCGCGCCACGCCGAACCGCCCAGCTGCACGCGGAAGCTGGCGTGGTTGACGATGACCTGCGCCGGATCGCTCGGCACCTTCACCATGCTCAGCGCGGGAGCGTCGTCGAGTCCCGACGAGCGGGCCCCCGTGGGTGTGCGGGGTGGTGTTCTGGTGTCCACACTCATCTAACCGAGTGACAAGGCGTTAGGACACTGCCTTGACCGGCCAGATGTGTCCGGACCGCGTCAAGCCGGTCCGGACCGCCCGGAATCCGCCATGTGGGTGACGAACTCGCACATCCGTTCAGATACGGCGGCGGGCCGCCTCGTACAGCACGATGCCCGCCGCCACACCGGCGTTGAGCGACTCGGCGCCGCCCGGCATCGGGATCCGCACCCGCACGTCACAGGTCTCGCCGACCAGCCGGGACAGCCCCTTGCCCTCGCTGCCGACGACGATGACGACCGGCCCGCCCAACGCCTCGAGGTCACCCAGCTCGGCCTCCCCGTCGGCGGCCAGACCGACGACGACGACACCCGCCTTCTTGTACGCCTCCAGCGCCCGCGTCAGGTTGGTGGCGCGGGCGACCGGCGTCCGCGCGGCCGTGCCCGCGGACGTCTTCCAGGCGCCGGCGGTCATCCCGGCCGCCCGCCGCTCGGGCACGACCACGCCGTGGCCGCCGAAGGCGGAGACGGAGCGGACGACCGCACCGAGGTTGCGCGGGTCGGTGACCCCGTCGAGGGCGACGATCAGCGGGTCCTGCCCCTCGTCGTGCGCGGCGGCGACCAGGTCCTCCGGGTGCGCGTACTCGTACGGTGGGACCTGGAGGACCAGGCCCTGGTGGTTGAGGCCGTTGGTCATGCGGTCCAGCTCGGGGCGGGGCGCCTCCATGAGGTTGATGCCGCCGCGCTCGGCCGCGAGCTGCAGCGCCTCACGCACCCGCTCGTCGTTGTCGATGAACTGCTGGACGTACAGCGTGGAGGCGGGGACGCCCTCGCGCAGCGCCTCGACCACCGGGTTGCGGCCGACGACCAGCTCGGAGGCGGAGCGTCCGCCGCGTCGCTGCGTGGTGCGGCCCTGGGCGCGGCGCGCCTTCGCCTGGGCGGCACGCTGCTTGGCGTGCCCCTTGCGCATCTCGGCGGGCGGGGTCGGGCCCTTGCCTTCCAGGCCCCGGCGCCGCTGGCCGCCGCTGCCGACCTGCGCGCCCTTCTTGCCGGACATGCGGCGGTTGTTCGCGGCCATGAGGTATCCGTCTCCGTGAAGTCGTGGGGGTGCGCCCACGTCGGTGGGTGCGCCCGTGTCCGTAGGTGTGCCTGTGTTCGTAGGTGTGCCTGTGCAGTGTGCCGCCCGGCGGCCCGGACGGCACACTCGATCTTGCGCGCGGCCGGAGCCGGGAGGCCCCGGGCCGGGTCCGCGACCGGTCCTCAGCGGGGACCGAGGCTCCAGCGCGGGCCCTGCGGGCCGTCCTCGATGACCAGCCCGGACTGGTTGAGCTGGTCGCGGATGGCGTCCGCGGTGGGCCAGTCCTTGCGGGCCCGGGCGGCCTCGCGCTGATCGAGGACCATGCGGACCAGGGTGTCGACGACGCCGTGCAGGTCGTCCCCGCGGTCGCCGTCGCCTGCCCAGTGCGGGTCCAGCGGGTCGAGGCCGAGCACGCCGAGCATGGCGCGGACCTCGGCGAGGCGGGCGACCGCCTCCTCCTTGTCGTCGGCGGCCAGCGCGCTGTTGCCCTGCCGGACGGCGGTGTGCACGACGGCGAGCGCCTGCGGAACGCCCAGGTCGTCGTCCATCGCCTCGGCGAACGCGGGCGGCACCTCGGCGGCGGGCTCGACGACATCGCCGGCCTTCTCCATCACGCGCTGCACGAAGCCCTCGATCCGCGCGAACGCGGACTCGGCCTCGCGCAGCGCCTCCTCGCTGTACTCGATCATCGACCGGTAGTGCGGGGTGCCCAGGTAGTAGCGGAGCACGATGGGCCGCCAGCGCTTGACCATCTCGCTGACCAGCACCGAGTTGCCGAGCGACTTCGACATCTTCTCGCCGCTCATGGTGACCCAGGCGTTGTGCACCCAGTACCGGGCGAACTCGTCGCCGAAGGCCTTGGCCTGCGCGATCTCGTTCTCGTGGTGCGGGAAGACCAGGTCGAGGCCGCCGCCGTGGATGTCGAAGGCGGTGCCGAGGTACTTGTGCGCCATCGCCGAGCACTCCAGGTGCCAGCCCGGGCGCCCGCGGCCCCACGGCGTCTCCCAGCTCGGCTCGCCCGGCTTGGCCGCCTTCCACATCGCGAAGTCGCGCGGGTCCCGCTTGCCGGTCTCGCCCTCGCCGGACGGCTGGAGCAGGTTGTCCAGCTCCTGGTTGGACAGCCGCAGGTACTCCGGGAACGAGGTGACGGCGAAGTACACGTTGCCGTCGGCCTCGTAGGCGTGCCCGCGCTCGATCAGGCCGCGCATCATCTCGACCATCTCGGTGATGTGGCCGGTGGCGCGCGGCTCGTAGGTCGGCGGCAGGCAGCCCAGCGCGCGGTAGCCGTCGCTGAAGGCGCGCTCGTTGTCGTAGCCGATGGCCCACCAGGGGCGGCCCTGCTCGGCGGACTTGGCGATGATCTTGTCGTCGATGTCCGTGACGTTCCGTACGAACGTCACGTCGAGGCCGCGGTACTCGAACCAGCGGCGCATGACGTCGAAGTTCAGCCCGGAGCGGATGTGCCCGATGTGCGGTGCCGCCTGCACGGTGGCACCGCACAGGTAGATCGAGACACAGCCCGGCCGGAGCGGGGTGAAGTCACGGATCTGCCGGGCGCTGGTGTCGTACAGGCGAATAGTCACGGGTCCCAGGGTAGTGGGCGCGAGGGCGTGCGGTGTGCCCCCGGCGGTTTCGACGGCACATGTCACGTGCGGACCGGCGGGGGCTCGGCGCGCGGTTCCCCGCGCCCCTCAGGGGCGGACGCTCACCCCTCCCGTACGACCAGCGCCGTCGCCACCGCCATCAGGCCCTCGTCCCGGCCCGGGAAGCCCAGGCCGTCGGTCGTGGCGCCGGAGACGGAGACCGGGGCGCCCGCCGCCTCGGAGAGGATCCTCTGGGCCTCCTCCCGGCGCTTGCCGATCTTCGGGCGGGGGCCGACGACCTGGACGGCGATGTTGCCGATGCGGAAGCCCGCCTCCCGGACGATGCGCGCGGCCTCGGTGAGCAGGGTGACGCCGGAGGCGCCGGACCACTCCGGGCGGCCGGTCCCGAAGTGCCGGCCGAGGTCGCCGAGGCCGGCGGCGGAGAACAGGGCGTTGCAGGCGGCGTGCGCGACGACGTCCGCGTCGGAGTGCCCGGCGAGCCCGGGCCCCTCCCCCTCCCACTTGAGGCCGGCGCACCACAGGTCGCGGCCGTCCTCGAAGGCGTGGACGTCGGTGCCGATGCCGACCTGCGGCAGCGGGTACGCCTCAGAAGCCATCGTTGAGCCTCCTGCGCGCCAGGACCGCCTCGGCGAGGACCAGGTCGAGGGGGCGGGTGACCTTGAAGGCCTCCTCGTGCCCGGGGACGGTGACCACGGTCAGGCCGAGCCGCTCGACCATGCTCGCGTCGTCGGTGACGTCGTCGGTCACGGTCTCGTGGGCGCGGACCAGGGTGGCCCGGTCGAAGCCCTGCGGGGTCTGCACCGCCCGCAGCACGGACCGGTCGGGAGTGGCGACCACGGCCTCCGGCTCGCCGGCGGCGGCCGGCTCGACCTGCTTGACGGTGTCGGCGAGCGGCAGCGCCGGCACCACGGCGGGGGCGCCGTCGCGGACGGCCTCGACGACCGCGTCGACGGTGTCCACCGGGACCAGCGGGCGGGCCGCGTCGTGCACCAGGACGATGTCGTAGCCCGGGGGCAGCGCCTCCAGGCCGAGCCTCACGGATTCCTGGCGGCTGTCGCCGCCGGGGACGACGAGGACGTCGGTCCTCCCCCAGCCGCCGCCGGGGGGACCCCCGGGCAGCGCGTGGGTGTCGAGCAGTGACCTGACCTCGCCGGCGCCGTCGGGCGGCGCCACGACGACGACCAGGGAGACGGCGCGGGAATCGGCCATGGCGCGCACCGCGTGGACGAGCATGGGCGTGCCGCCGAGCGCGCGGAGCGCCTTGGGGGCGCCGGGGCCGAGCCGCACACCCCGGCCCGCGGCCGGGATGACGGCCGCCGTCCGGACCGTCGGACGGCCGGGAGCAGGGGTCGGCGGGGGCGGGAGCGGATCGTCAGACATCGGTTCCTGTCAGGTTTGTGGGCTCGGCCCACGTGGGTATGGCCTGGGCGTGCCTCCGCTCCTGGAGCGGGGGAAGTGCCGGGCGTTCCGCCTCGACCAGCCCCTTCCGTGACTCTGGTCGAGCCGACCGCCCGGGCCCGGCGCGCCAGGGGCGGGGACGTGAGTGAGGGCACATTCTGTGTCTTGGCGTATCGGCGTATCTGTGTGTCGGCGTTTCGGCGCACGTGCAGCCTACGCAGGGTGTCCGGGTACGAACATGCCGCAGCGCCCGGCGACGTCCTGGACGTCATCGGGCACCGCGGCATTTCGATGCGCTGAGCGCTCTGAGCGCTGCTCCGACGGCCGGCGTGGCGGCACGCGACGGGCGGAGCCACGACTCGGGGAACTCAGGAGGCGAGAACCTCGTCGAGCAGGGCCTCGGCCTTGTCCTCGTTGGTGTTCTCAGCGAGGGCCAGCTCGCTGACCAGGATCTGACGCGCCTTCGCGAGCATGCGCTTCTCACCGGCGGAGAGCCCGCGCTCCCGCTCCCGACGCCACAGGTCACGCACGACTTCCGCGACCTTGATGACATCGCCCGAGGCGAGCTTCTCGAGATTTGCCTTGTACCGACGGGACCAGTTCGTGGGCTCCTCGGCGTACGGTGCGCGCAGCACCTCGAAGACCCGGTCCAGCCCGTCCTGACCGACCACATCACGCACGCCGACGAACTCCGCATTGTCCGCTGGCACACGTACCGTCAGGTCACCCTGGGCGACCTTCAGCACCAAGTAGGTCTTGTCCACGCCTTTGATCTGGCGAGTTTCGATTGCCTCGATCAGCGCGGCCCCATGATGGGGATAGACCACGGTGTCGCCAACCTTGAACGTCATGTGACAGGTACCCCTTCCGTGGCTATCCAGGGTAACACGGATACGACGGCTCCTGAATGGCGTTTTCGCAGGTCAGGGCCATTCTCGGGGCTTGACAACAGCAACAGGAACGTGCTTCGGACGCCCGGCGGAAGCAGGTATTCGCAGGTCGGAGCGGTTCTCCGGGGCGAGCGAAACGCGCACGTCACACCCTTCCGGAGTCCCCCACGAGTGATCGAACAGCCCCATATGTCCGGTTCCAGAAGTGCGACTTCCGCTACTCCGTTCGGTGAGTCGAACCGCTTCCGGCCGAATCCGGAATTGATCACACGGTGTGAGGATCACCGACCGGTGATCAATTACCGGGATCCCCCTCATTCCTTCACCGAAATGCGCGCCCGCGTGAATGAAGGGGCGGCGCGGACGGAAGTGGCGGATGTTTACCGGCGGGTCACGTGCGGTTCCCGTGACCGGTGGGGTGTGCGGTCCGCGCGAGGGGCCGGTCGTCCGGGAGGACCGGCGGGCCGGTCACCGGGTGATCGGGTGACTTCCCCGGCGCGGGCACGCCTCGCGGGCCCGGCCCGGGTAGGCGTGGGGAGGGCCGGGTGCAGCCGTCCGCGGGCGGCTCGGTAATCTGGGGCCGCTGACAGACACTTAGGGCGGCTTCACCCGGTCGCCACCGCACGCTCGAGTCAAGGAGTTGCCGCCGCCGTGAGCAGCAGCCTTCGACGCGGCGCCCTCGCCGCCGCCGCCATCGCTTTCTCGATCACCACGCTCTCCGCGTGCGGGGCCGGCAACAACGCCCAGTCCCTGCAGATCCAGCCGGACAACGCGTCGACGACGGTCGGCGACATCCAGGTGGAGAACGCCGTCGTCATCACCCAGCCCGACCTGGAGTCGACCGGCCCCGCCTCCATCGCCGCCACCCTCTTCAACTCGGGCGACAAGGACCAGACCCTGGAGTCGGTCACCGTCTCCGGCACCGGCAAGACCGCCGAGCTCAGCCCCGCCGAGGGCGGCGACCTCGTCGTCCCGGCCGGCGGCAGCCTGATCCTCGGCGGCGAGGGCAACGCCTCCGCCATCCTGCCCAGCAGCCGCGAGGCCGTCCGGGACGGCAACGCCCAGAAGATCACCTTCACCCTCAGCGAGACCGGCGAGGTGAGCCTGCGGGCCCGCGTCCACCCGGCCGAGAACTTCTTCGAGAGCTGGGGCCCGAGCGGGGCCCCGGACGCGGGCGCCTCCCCGTCGCCGTCGGCGGACGCCTCCGGCGCGCCGGCCGACGAGGCCACGGGCGAGGGCGCGTCGGGCGAGGAGACCTCCGGCAGCGCGTCCGAGTCGAGCGCCCCCTCGGGCACCCCGTCCGACGCGGCCTCCGCGAGCCTGGACCCGGCCGACCACTGACCGGCCGTACGCGCACCGCACGTCGAAGGGCGGGACCCCCACCGGGGTCCCGCCCTTCACGTCGACGAGGCCGCGGCCTACGGCTCGAACTTGTAGCCGAGCCCGCGCACGGTCACGAGGTAGCGGGGCGCCCCCGGGTCCGGCTCGATCTTGGCGCGCAGGCGCTTGACGTGGACGTCGAGGGTCTTGGTGTCGCCCACGTAGTCCGCGCCCCACACCCGGTCGATGAGCTGCATCCGGGTCAGCACCCGGCCGGCGTTGCGCAGCAGCATCTCCAGCAGGTCGAACTCCTTCAGCGGCAGGTCGATCTTGGTGCCGCCGACGGTCACCACGTGCCGGTCGACGTCCATCCGCACCGGGCCGGCCTCCAGGGCCGCCGGGGCGGTCTCCTCGGGCTCGCCGCGCCGGCGCAGCACCGCGCGGATGCGGGCCACCAGCTCACGCGAGGAGAACGGCTTGGTGACGTAGTCGTCGGCGCCTATCTCCAGGCCGACCACCTTGTCGATCTCGCTGTCCTTGGCGGTCACCATGATCACGGGGACGTTGGAGCGGCCGCGCAGCTGACGGCACACCTCGGTGCCCGGCAGCCCGGGCAGCATCAGGTCGAGGAGGACGAGGTCGGCGCCGTTGCGCTCGAACTCGTCGAGTCCGTCGGGCCCGGTGGTCGCCACGGCGACCTCGAAGCCCTCCTTGCGGAGCATGTACGACAGGGCGTCGGAGAAGGACTCCTCGTCCTCGACGACGAGCACTCGGGTCACGGAAGGACCTCCGGGGAGGGAAGCGTTTCGTACGCGGATGGATCGGACGCGTGGGGGGAGGGGTGGGACGTCCCTCCGGCCTCGTTGTCGAGGCCCTCGGAGTCGTCCCGCTCGGACGGCCGGCGGCCGCCGCGGGCCGCTCGGGCCTCGGGCAGCCGCAGGGTGAAGGTGGAGCCCTGGCCCTCGGCGCTCCACACCGTGACTTCCCCGCCGTGCGAGGCGGCCACGTGCTTCACGATCGCGAGGCCCAGCCCCGTGCCGCCGGTGGCACGGGAGCGGGCGGGGTCGACGCGGTAGAAGCGCTCGAAGATGCGCTCCTTGTCCTTGTCGGAGATGCCGATGCCCTGGTCGGTCACGGCGATCTCGATCAGGTCCCCGCCGGGCTGCGCGACCGAACGGACCGCGATGCCCACGCGGGTGCGGGCGGGTGAGTAGTTGACCGCGTTCTCGACGAGGTTGCCGAGTGCGGCGGCGAGCTGTCCCCGGTTGCCCCAGACCCGCAGGTCGACGGCGCCCGCGGCGGCCATGGTGATCTCCTTGGTGCCCGCCGCGTGCCGGCAGCGGTCGACGGCCTCGGCGACCAGTTCCTCGACCGGGACCGGCTCGGCGTCCTCCAGCGGGTCGTCGTTCTGCACCCGGGACAGGTCGA
Organism: Streptomyces sp. DSM 120436; assembly: GCF_055778765.1. Taxonomy (NCBI): domain Bacteria; kingdom Bacillati; phylum Actinomycetota; class Actinomycetes; order Kitasatosporales; family Streptomycetaceae; genus Streptomyces; species Streptomyces sp. DSM 120436. The sequence goes on from NZ_JBSKBS010000001.1 coordinate 1,036,262, forward strand.
TCAGCTCCTGCACCAGGCTGGTCAGCCGGGTCGCCTCGATCTGCATGCGCCCGGCGAACCGCTGCACGGCCTCGGGGTCGTCGGAGGCGTCCATCACGGCCTCGGACAACAGGGACAGCGCGCCGACGGGGGTCTTCAGCTCATGGCTGACGTTGGCGACGAAGTCGCGCCGTACGGCCTCGATACGGCGGGCCTCGGTGAGGTCCTCCACCAGCAGCAGCACCAGCCGGGAGCCGAGCGGCGCCACCCGCGCGGACACCGCGAGGGCTTCGCCCCGTCCGGTCCCCCGGCGCGGCAGGTCCAGTTCCACCTGCCGTATCTCGCCGTCCCGCCGGGTGTCGCGGGCCATCTTCAGCATCGGCTCCACGGCGAGCTTGCCGCCGCGGACCAGGCCGAGGGCGTACGCGGCCGAGCTGGCCTTCACCACGCCGTCGTTCTCGTCGAGGACCACGGCGGACGAGCGCAGCACGGACAGCACCGTGTCGACGCCGGGCGGGAGCACCGGATCGGTGTGCAGCGAGGTGCGCGTGGGGCGCCGCTGCTCGCGTTCACTGACGCGGAACGCCAGCATGGCGATGACGCCGGTGAGCAGTCCGGCGATCGCTGCCACTGCGGCGACCGCCGCGTTCACGTCCATGCGTCCAGGTTAGGCATGGGGTGAGCGCTGCCCACAGCGGTCGACGGGCGACCTCGGACACTCGTCGCCCAGAGTTCACCTACAGGCCAAGGCCGGTTCACGCGAGGTGACGGAACCGGACGCGTGGCGGGCGGAACGTGGGAACGTGGGCGGGACCCGGACGCCGGACGCCGGAACCCGGAGAGCCCGAAGAGCCCGGAGAGCCCGGACCGGGACAGCCCGGACAGAGACGCACGAGAGGAATTCCGATGCGGGACGCGTACCACGAGGAACTGGATTCGATCGGCGACGGTCTGGTGGAGATGGCCCGGCTGGTCGGATCGGCGATCGGACGCGCCACGACCGCCATCCTCGACGCCGATCTGAAGCTCGCGGAGAGCGTGATCGAGGCCGACCAGAAGGTCGACGAGCTGCAGCACGACCTGGAGGCGCGGGCCATCGCCCTGCTGGCCCGGCAGCAGCCGGTGGCGACCGACCTGCGGATCGTCGTCACCTCGCTGCGGATGTCCGCGGACCTGGAACGGTCCGGCGACCTCGCCCAGCACGTGGCGAAGCTGGCCCGGCTGCGGTACCCGGAGCGCGGGGTGCCGCGGGACCTGCACGCCACCATCCTGGAGATGGGCCAGCTCGCCCAGCGCCTGATGGCGAAGGCGGCCGAGGTGATCATCACCAAGGACGTCGACCTGGCGCTCCAGCTCGAGCAGGACGACGACGCGATGGACCTGCTGCACCGCACCCTCTTCCGGCACCTGATGGACGACCGCTGGAAGCACGGCATCGAGACGGCGGTCGACGTCACCCTGCTGGGCCGCTACTACGAGCGGTTCGCTGACCACGCGGTGTCGGTCGCCAAGCGGGTGGTGTACCTGGTCACCGGCGAGCACGCGGACGAGATCCAGGCGGAGCTGCAGCCGGGGACCGCACCGGCGCAGGGGGCGGAGGGGAGCTGAGGTCCGTGTGATCCGTGCGGTCCTCGCGGTCTCTGCGGGCGTGCACGCGGTGGACGGGGGCGCGGGTGAGCTTCAGCCGCTCCCGATGCGCCGTTGATGCGCCCGGCCGGCCGGGCGTGCAATGGGGAGCAGGTGTGCGCAGGCCCCAGCCCGAGGAGGGACCCATGGCCGAATCCCCCGGCACGACGCCCGACCCCACGCAGGAGCGCGAGACCGAGCAGCCCGCCGAGGTCAGGCGCCTCACCCTGATCGCCGCCTGCGGCTGCGGTTCGGGCTGCGGCTGCGGGTGCCAGTCGGGCAGTCCGTGCCAGTGCGGCTGACGTGACGGACGTACGGAGGCCCCGGTGCCGGTGACGGCGGCCGGGGCCTCCGGCGTGAGGGGGGCCGGGAGGGGGCCAGGGGGCGGGCGGTCAGGAGGCGCTGCTCTCGGGGACGGCACGGGTGGTGGTGTCTTTGAGCCGTGGCATCGGCTCGGTGGGCTGCTTCAGCAGTCCGGTGGGTTGCTTCGCTTGCTCGGGGGACTGCTTCACCGGCTCGGCGGGCGGCTTCGCTGATCCGGTGGGCTGCTTCACCGGCTCGGTGCCGGTCTCCTCCGGCAGCCGCCGCATCAGCAGCCCGTACCCGAGACCGGCCACCGTGCCGACGACGGCACACGTCCCCCACAGCCAGGCGGCGCCCCACCGGTCGATGACGAAGCCGGACATCAGCGGGGCGACGAGGGCGGCGACCGCCCAGGACGAGGTGTACATGCCCTGGTAGCGTCCGCGCCCGTGCACCGGGGAGAGACGTACGACGAGGCCGGTCTGGGTGGGCGCGTTGACGATCTCGGCGAGCGTCCACACGCAGACGGTGAGGGCGAAGACCCCGACCGACCCGGCGAAGGCGGTGAGCCCGAAGCCGTACCCGGCCAGCAGCGAGGAGACCACGAGCAGCCGGCGCGGGTCGCGGTGCTCGATCAGCCGCGTGACGGGCAGCTGGAGGACGACGATCAGGACGCCGTTGACGGCGATGGCCATGCCGAAGTCCGCGGGCGTGAAGCCGGCCTCGCCCATGGCGACCGGGAGTCCCAGGTAGCCCTGCTGGAAGACGAGGGCGATGAGGAAGGACAGCCCGACGACGCTCATGAACCGCCCGTCGCGCAGCACGGTGCCGAGGGAGACGGCCTCCTCCGCCTCCTTCCCCGGACCGGCGGCCTGCTGCTCCGGGCGGGACTCGGGCAGCTTGACGAAGACGAGCACGGCGCAGACGAGCGTCATCCCGGCCTCGATCAGGAAGCCGGCGAGGTAGCTGACCTCGGCGATGAACCCGGCGCCCACGGAGGAGATCGCGAAGCCGAGGTTGATGGCCCAGTAGTTGAGCGAGAAGGCCCGGATACGGTCCTCCGGCCGCACGATGTCCGCCATCATCGCCTGCACGGCGGGCCGGGAGGCGCTGGACGCCATGCCGACGAGGAAGGCGACGGCCGCGATGGCGACGGGGTGGTGGACGAAGCCGAGCAGGGCGACGGACAGCGCGGTCGCGGTCTGGGCGACGAGGAGGGTGGGCCGCCGCCCGAGCCGGTCGGTCATGACGCCGGCGCCGAGGGAGGAGATCACCCCGCCGAGCCCGTGGAGCGCGACGACGAGACCGGCGTAGGAGGCGGAGTAGCCGCGGTCGAGGGTGAGGTAGAGCGCCATGAAGGTGGCGACGAAGGCGCCGAGCCGGTTGACCAGCGTGCTGGCCCACAGCCACCAGAAGGCGCGGGGAAGCCCCGAGACGGACTCGCGCAGGGCACGTCTGACTCCGGTGACTGACATGAGTGGCCCCCCAAGGCGCCCGGGCCCGGCCCGGGGTGACGTGTGCGTGGCTGACGCCGACGTGTAAGTGTCTGTTGCAGCGAGCACACATTACGAAGGCGGGGCCCCCGGCGGCCACTCGATTAACAGATCCCGTCAACCGTCCGCCAGGCGGGCAGGGCGCGCGGTCCGCGCGGGGCGTCGATTACGCTCGGGCACATGGCCGACGCACCGTACAAGCTGATCCTCCTCCGCCACGGCGAGAGCGAGTGGAACGAGAAGAACCTGTTCACCGGCTGGGTGGACGTCAACCTCACCCCGAAGGGCGAGAAGGAGGCGACGCGCGGCGGCGAGCTGCTCAAGGAAGCCGGCCTGCTGCCCGACGTGCTCCACACCTCCCTCCAGAAGCGCGCGATCCGCACGGCCCAGCTCGCGCTGGAGTCCGCCGACCGCCTGTGGATCCCGGTCAGCCGCAGCTGGCGCCTGAACGAGCGTCACTACGGCGCCCTCCAGGGCAAGGACAAGGCGCAGACGCTCGCGGAGTTCGGCGAGGAGCAGTTCATGCTGTGGCGCCGCTCCTACGACACCCCGCCGCCGCCGCTCGACCGTGACGCCGAGTACTCCCAGTTCTCCGACCCGCGCTACGCGACCCTCCCGCCGGAGCTGCGTCCGCAGACGGAGTGCCTCAAGGACGTCGTCGTCCGGATGCTGCCGTACTGGTTCGACTCGATCGTCCCGGACCTCCTCACCGGCCGCACGGTCCTGATCGCCGCCCACGGCAACAGCCTCCGAGCCCTGGTCAAGCACCTGGACGGCATCTCGGACGCCGACATCGCGGGCCTCAACATCCCGACGGGCATCCCCCTGTACTACGAGCTCGACGCCGACTTCAAGCCGGTCACCCCGGGCGGCAAGTACCTCGACCCGGAGGCCGCGGCGGCGGCGATCGAGGCTGTGAAGAACCAGGGCAAGAAGAAGTAGACGCCCACGCACAAGCCCCCTGCCTGCGGTCATCCGCGAGCAGGGGGCTTGTTGCCGCCTTCGGGGCGCCTGTGGGCCGTCACGGTACGGGTCCGGTGCCCGGTTGCCGCTGTGCGAGTACTGCGACGGCCCTGGCGGTGACGAAGTGGGGCAGTCTCCTACGCGCCTCCTGGGCGCGTTCTGCTGGTGAGGGCAGGTTCTGGCTGTGCAACCAGCTGCCGTGAGGCGCAGCGTCCACGAGTTGGTACAGCCCGGAAGCGGCAGCCCCTACGACGAAGAGACACAGCCCGGAGCGCAGGAACACCGGACCCACGACGGTGACTGAGTCGGCCTGCCCCGTGAGGGTGCGCCAGTCCCGCACACGTCGGATGTCCCCCGCACTGAGCCACCAGAAACCGGCACCGAACACGAGGAAGATCGCACCGAGGAAGCCCAGAACGCTGACGCCGGCCAGGAAGTCCCGTCGGTCGCTGTGGCCACTGATGCTCAAAGTCGCCACCACGAGCGGCACCACGCCCCACAGGCCGAAGGCGACCCCTCGCCGCGCGACGACGCCCGGCCGCAGTCGCGGCAGCATCACGCCGTCCTGGTCCAAAGCCATGACCAGCACCCTGGTCCGCCCGGACCGAGCAGCCGCAACGTCCCTCGGGCCGCCCTTGGAGGATCGCGTTGGTCACCGGTTCCGAGAGCATCAGCCCAGACTCGCCGAACTCGGTTACGAGCCGGCGCACTTCCGGGAAGAGGTCCGTTCACGCATGCCGTTGAAGGACGGGGATGACACTGGACGCCGCCTCGTACGTCCTGGAGTACGACTACGTCCTGGAGTACGACTTCGACGCGAGCCCGGCGAGCACCCGGGCCGGCGGCTGAGTCACCTCCGCGGTCCTGCCGCCGTCAGGGACGAGGGCGGGATGCGTCACTTCGACCGGGCGGGGTGACTCGCGGTCCTCACGTGACGACGCCTCCCACCCCCCGCGTGCGGCACGGAGGGGGAGGCGTCGTCATCGCCTCGCGGCGCGGGTCACTTCGTGAACGTGAAGTACTTCCAGGCGCCGTGGGTCGTCGAGTTGACGGAGTCGCCCGAGGAGCCGTTGACGTACGACGAGCGGATGCGGGCGCGGATGCCCGGCTCGCCCGGGGCCTCCAGGCGTACGACCGACTTGCCCTTGCTGTTCAGGGCGAAGTACTCGGCGGCCGTGTCGCGCCAGGCGCCCGCGTACCGGACCTGGAGCTGGACGCGCTGCGCGCGGCCCTTGTAGTAGCTCATGGTCGTGGTGAACACGGGGTCGGTGTTCTTGCGGAAGTAGTGGTACCTGGTGGAGCCGATCTTGCCCGTCTTGTAGTGCCTGGAGACGGCGGTGGAGACGCTCACCCTGGCGTACCCCGTGGACTTCACGGTCTTCGAGGCGTAGCGGGCGTCGCCGGCGAAGACCGCGCTGACGGTGGTGTCACGGCCCAGGGTGACGGTCGCCGACAGGTTGCCCTTGGAGTTGACCCGGCCGGTCCTCAGCAGCTTCCTCGGCTTGTCGGCGCCGAAGGGGTCCGCGTAGATCGAGACGGTGCGGTTCTTGTAGGTCGTGCCGAGGTGCGCCGTGAAGGTGACCTTCTTGCCGTACGCGTAGACCTTGCCGTTGTTGTTCAGGGTCAGCGAGGTCGCCTTGCGCGAGACCGCCACGGCGTCCGAGCCGGAGGCGGGGGCGTGCGTGGCGTCGCCCGCCCAGGTGACCTTGTAGGTGACCTTGCCGCCGGCCGGCGGGGTGTCCGCGAAGGAGAAGCTGCCGTCCGCCTTCGTCCTGACGGACGCCAGCGCCCTGCCCTTCGGCGACTCGACGTCCGTGCGCGTCACCTTCAGGGCGGTCCCGGCCGGCGGGAGCGTCCTCGAGGTCAGTTTGCCGGTGACGGTGAGCCTCTTGGCCCGCTCCGCCTTCGCCGGGGCCGACACCTTGAGGGCGGGCAGCTCCTTGGTGGGGCTGGTCAGGGCACGCAGGGTGTGGGTGCCGTAGTCGTTCACGGAGACGGCGAAGACCCGGCTGGAGTCCGGCGCCCACGCCAGCGCCCCGTCCACGAGGGTGTCGGCGCCGCTGGTGTTGCCCGTGTTGGGGAAGTCGTACTCCCGCACCGGCACCGGGTCACCGGGGCGGTGGATGTGGACGTCGGGGTCGTACCAGGAGAAGCTGCCGCCCGCGATGCTGCCGTCGGGCGCGATGCGCACGGCGTTCGGGTAGGCGTCGATGGGATAGCCCGGCTGCTCGGTGAGGTCGGCGGTCGAGTAGGCACCGAGGCTGTAACCGTCGCCCTGGCCCCACGAGGTGAGGACCTGCTTGCCGTCCGGCGTCAGGTCCAGCTGCTTCACGCCGCTGCCCATGTAGCCCTTGGCGCGCAGAACGGCCCCGTCGGCCGAGACGTCGTAGACGGCGAAGCGGCTGTCGCTGGCGGCCACCAGGGTGCCCGGGACGGCGGGGTCGGACGCCAGGATGCTGTCGGCGCCGTAGAAGCCGGCGTCGCCCCGCTGGCCGAGGTGCACGACGGGCTCGGGACCGGAGAGGTCCAGCGAGCCGAAGTCGGTGCCGTGGGCGAACCAGACGCGGCCGTCCACCACCTCCAGGTCGCCGGGGGCCGCGCCCACCAGGTGACTCGCCGTCTGCGTGTACGTGCTGGTGTCGACCGAGACGATCCGGTCGCCCTTCGTCACGGCGGCGTACACCTGGCCGCCGTCGTCGGACACGGCCAGGCCGGACACTCCGGACAGGCCCGTGAGCGTCGCCCTCACGGTGCCGTGGTAGTCGGTGACGACGATCTTTCCGCCGGTCGGGTCGGAGACGTAGACCCGCTGGTGGGTCCCGTCGACGACGATGTCGCCGACCGAGCTCACCGGAAGGACCTTCGCGGAATCGGCCGCCGCCGGTGTTGCCGCGCCCCCCACCAGAGCCGCGGAACTGAGGACGACCGCGAGTGCCGTCGCGGTCGCGGTGCTGCGCCTGCGCACAGTGATGTGCCCCCAAGGAAGAAGTCCGGTACTCGCCGGACGTGAAGAGGAAAGAGGCCGCGCGTCCCCCTCACCCGGACGGGTGTTGGACGCTGCCGGGAACGCAGCGTATGGCATGTGACTGACCATCGGGGAACGGAACACCTCGCGGATCGCGCGCGGGCTCGGGTGGGGCGGTCGGGGGCAGCGGTTCGGCCACGGTGTCCGTTCGCACCGGACGCCGCTCAGGCGTTGTTCCGCCGGGCGCGGAGGTGGCGGGTGCCCAGGGCCGTGAGGGCGGCGAGGGTGATGAGGCCCGTGGTCAGGTTCACCACGAGGGGGGCCTGGGCGACGGACGCGACGAGGTTGGCCACACCGCCGACGGCCACGAGGGCCCAGAGGGTCGTGCGGGTGGCGGAGTCGTCGGACGCCTTGGGGTGGGTGGTCGTCATGGCGGTTTCTCCTGAGTCGAGTTCGCGGATCCGTTCCGTGGTCCCACGCTAGGAAGTGGAGGGCTCGGCATCGCGCCGGGAAGCACCCCTGTTCGTGGTACAGCAGGCTGTACCGTCCACCTCAGCGTTCGTGCGGAACCGTCGGACGGGTGACCGGTACGACGGTGAGGAGGTCGTCCAGCCCTTTGAAGTCGTCGGGGTGGGTGGTGAAGAGGGGCAGGTCCTCGGCCACCGCGATGGCGGCGATCACCAGGTCGGCGATCCGGCGGCGCGGCTTGCGGCCCGCGCTGATCACCGCCGCGCAGATGCGACCGTAGATGCGGGCGGCTCCGGCGCCGAAGGGGATGGGGTCGAACCCGTTCTCGGCGCGCTGGAGGACGTCCAGCCTGCGGGCGCGTTCGACGTGCTCCTCGTAGAGGCTCTGCTCGTCGTTGCGGCGGACCTCGTGCGGGCCGGCGGACAGCTCGGCCAGGGTGAGGGCGGTGATCGCCCTCTCGTCCGGCGGTTCCTCGGGGTCGGCCCAGCGCCGCAGGATCACGATGTCGGTGTCGAGGAGCCCCTGCCCGTACGTCGGGTGGTCAGCGCGCATAGAGGTCGTCCGGGTAGGTGTCCGCCGTGGCGTCCTGGTCGGCGCGGAAGGTGTCGATGTCGATGGCCGAAGCCGTCCTCGACATCGGGGCGAACTCCTGGCGGGAGACGAAGCGACGGCGCCGCCGCAGCGGGACGAGCTGACCGATCGGGTGGCCGTCACGAGTGACCGTGAACGACTGACCGCTCTGTATGGCGTCCATGATCTCCCGGGACCGGTTCCGCAAGTCCCGCTGGATGATTTCCGGCTGAGCGCTCATGCCCGCCACCGCGGCAAGGCGTGCCACCCGGTGCCACGCCTTGCCGCGGTGCCCGTTCGTCAGCCCCGCGCCAGCAGCTCCAGCGTGTCGATCACCCGGTTCGAGAAGCCCCACTCGTTGTCATACCAGGCGACCACCTTGATGTGGCGGCCGTCGACGCGGGTGAGGGCCGAGTCGAAGACGGACGACGCCGGGTTGCCGGTGATGTCCGAGGAGACCAGCGGGTCCTCCGAGTACTCCAGGACCCCGGCCAGCGGGCCCTCGGCCGCCGTGCGGTACGCGGCCAGCACCTCGTCGCGCGTCACGTCGCGGGAGACCGTCGTGTTGAGCTCGACGACGGAGCCCACCGGGACCGGCACGCGGATCGAGTCGCCCGACAGCTTGCCGTCGAGGTTCGGCAGCACCAGGCCGATCGCCTTCGCGGCGCCCGTCGTGGTCGGCACGATGTTCACGCCGGCGGCACGGGCGCGGCGCGGGTCGCGGTGGGGGCCGTCCTGGAGGTTCTGCTCCTGCGTGTAGGCGTGCACGGTCGTCATGAACCCGTGCTCGATGCCGGCCAGGTCGTCGAGGACGGCGGCCAGCGGCGCGAGCGCGTTGGTGGTGCAGGACGCGTTGGAGACGATCGTGTGCAGCTCCGGGTCGTACGCGTCGGTGTTCACGCCGTACGCCAGCGTCACGTCCGCGCCGTCCGAGGGCGCGCTGACCAGGACCTTCCGTGCGCCCGCGTCGAGGTGGGCGCGGGCGGCCCCGGCCGAGGTGAAGCGGCCGGTGGCCTCCAGCACGATGTCGACGCCCAGGTCGGCCCACGGCAGCCGCGCCGGCTCGCGCTCGGCCAGCACCTTGATCCGGCGGCCGTCGACGACGAGGGTGTCGCCGTCGATGCTCACCGGGCGCCCGAGGCGTCCCGCGGTGCTGTCGAAGGCAAGCAGCCGGGCGAGGGCGGCCGGCTCGGTCAGGTCGTTGACGGCGACGACCTCCAGGCCGGTGTCGCGCTCCAGCAGGGCGCGCAGCACATTGCGTCCGATGCGGCCGAATCCGTTGATGGCGATGCGAGTCATGAGTGGTGTCCCTTCCTCTCGCCACCCAGACTCGCGCGCCCATCACGCCGCTGACAGTGGCGGGATCGCCATGGTTCACAAGGATCCTGCCAGCGGCCCTCATACCCTGCTGATCACTCGCCGCGCGTGAACGTGCGCCGGTACTCGCTCGGCGTCGTGCCGAGGATCCGCTGAAAGTGCAGCCGCAGATTCGCGCCGGTACCGAGGCCGGTGTCGGCGGCGATCTGCTCGACGCTGCGCTGCGAGCGTTCCAGCAGCTCACGGGCCAGGTCGATGCGGGCCCGCATCACCCACTGCATCGGCGTGTACCCGGTCTCCTCGACGAACCGCCGGGAGAAGGTGCGGGGCGAGACCCCCGCCCGCCGCGCCAGCACCTCCAGCGTGAGGGGCTCGCCCAGCCGGTGCAGCGCCCACTCCCGCGTCGCGGCGAACCGCTCGCCCAGCGGCTCGGGCACGCTGCGCGGCACGTACTGCGCCTGGCCCCCGCTGCGGTACGGGGCCGCGACCAGCCGCCGGGCCGCGTGGTTGGACGCGGCCACCCCGAGGTCGCCGCGCAGGATGTGCAGGCACAGGTCGATCCCGGAGGCGGCGCCCGCCGAGGTGAGCACGCTGCCCTCGTCGACGAACAGCACGTTCTCGTCGACCCTGACGTGCGGGTACCGGGCCATGAGGGCGCGCGTGTAGTGCCAGTGCGTGGTGGCGCGCCGCCCGTCCAGCAGCCCCGTGGCGGCCAGCGCGAACGCGCCCGTCGAGATCGCGGCGAGCCGCGCACCCCGCTCGTGCGCGGCGATCAGCGCGTCGACGACGGCCGGCGGCGGGTCCTCACGGTCGGGGAAGCGGTACCCGGGCACGAAGACGATGTCGGCCCACTCCAGCGCGTCGAGCCCGTGCGAGACGGCGTACGCGAGACCGTCTCCGCCGGTCACCAGGCCGGGCGCCGCCCCGCACACCCGCACCTCGTACGGCATGCTCGCGCGGGTCGTGAAGACCTGCGCGGGGATCCCGACGTCGAGCGGCTTCGCGCCCTCGAGCACCAGGACGGCGACGCGATGCGGACGGGGTGCGGGCACGGAGGAAGCGTACGCGGACGCGCCGGGTCCGGTCCCCGCCCGGCCGCCGCCCCGTCCCGCCCACCCGTGCGCAGGGCGGGCGGGACGGGGCGGTGGGCCCGGAGTGCGCGGGCGGCTGCCGGAGCCGGCCGCCGTCGGCCGTCGGTCGTCGTGCGGTGTGCGGTGTGCCTCGCGCCCCGTCCTCACGGATGCATCCGCGCCCCCTTCAGCGCCTTGTCCACCGCGTTGCGCGGGCCGTGGACGGCGAGGCCGACCAGGTCGAGGTCGCTCGTGCGGACCGCGCGGACGGCCGCGCGGTTGGCCTCGTCGTGGCCGGTCGCGAAGAGGTCGGAGGTGAAGACCGCGCGCGGCAGGGCGCGGCTCAGGGCCCGATCGTGAGCCGCTTTCAGGACCTCCTTGGCGCCCTGGAGGACCAGCACCGGCTGGCGGAACATCGGCAGGTAGGGCATGCCGTCCGCGTCCTCGTAGGGCTGCCCGATCAGCTCGGGGACCTGCGTGCCCAGGCCGCTGACCAGGAACGCGGTGACGTTGAGGCACTGCCAGGGCTCCAGGTCCTCACGCAGCAGGACGGCGATCTTCGTGTCGAAACGGGTGCTCGTGCTCATGCCGTGAGACTGCCGCCCGGGGCCGTCCCCGGTCTTGTACGTTGTTTGCATGCCCGCCCCGGCAGCCCCGCCCCCGGAACCAGCGCCGGCAGCGCCGTCGGCGAGCGTCTCCGCCTGGCGGCCCTCCGTCCCCGGTGTCGTCGAGGTGTTCCACGCCCGGTTCACCGAGTACGCCTATCCGATGCACGTCCACGACGCCTGGACGCTGCTGATCGTCGACTCCGGCGCCGTGCGGTACGACCTGGACCGGCACGAGCACGGCACCCCGGACGACACCGTGACCCTGCTGCCACCGCACGTCCCGCACAACGGCGAGCCGGCCACGGCCGAGGGCTTCCGCAAGCGGGTGCTGTACCTGGACTCCAGCCGGCTGGGCGACGACCTCATCGGCGCCGCCGTCGACCGCCCCGACCTGCGCGATCCCCTGCTGCGCAGGCGCGTCGGCCAGGTGCACTCCGCGCTGGTGCGGCCCGGGGACGAACTGGAGGCGGAGAGCAGGCTGACGCTGGTCGGGGAGCGGCTGCGCGCGCATCTGCGGTCACGGGAGACGGCCGCGCCCCGCCCGGACCCCGTACTCGCCAGGTGGCTGCGGGAGTTGCTCGACGCGCGGGTGGCCGACGGGCTGACGCTGGCGGAGGCGGGCGCCGAGCTGTCCGCCCACCCCGCCCACCTGGTACGGGCGTTCAGCACCGCGTACGGCATCCCGCCGCACCAGTACCTGATGTCCAGGCGGGTCGGGCGGGCGCGGCGGCTGCTGCTGGAGGGGTGGCCGCCGAGCGACGTCGCGGCCGCCGCCGGGTTCTACGACCAGGCCCATCTCACCCGGCACTTCCGCCGGCTGGTGGGGGTCACGCCGGGGCGGTACCGGAGCGGTGAACGCCCCTGAGGAACCAGGCCGGGGGCCTGGACACGCGGACCACCGGTGACGGACCGCCCCGCCGTCCGGAGCCGACCGCGAGGTCCGGCCGGACGGCGGAGCGGTCGCGGTCACCTCACGTCGACGTGGTCAGCCGCCGACGTCGCGCCGCCCGTCGTGGCCGTCTGGCCGAACGTCCAGCGCCAGGAGCCGTCCGCGGTCGCCTTCACCGTGGTCTTCAAGGACCCGCTGGAGTTCGCCCGCACCGTCTTGACCGTCGTGTAGGCGGTGGCGCCCGCCTTGCGGAACTGGAGCCTGGCCGACACGTTGCCGTAGCCGGAGTAGGCGCGCTTCGCCCAGTCGGCGCGCGTCAGCTTGCCCGTGACGGTGAGCGTCTTGTTCTTGGCCACCGGCTCCGGGGAGGCGTTGACCGTGGCCCGGGCGGCCCGCTTGACCTGGAGGGTGCCCGAGCTGTTCAGGTACCCCCAGCTCGTGGTCCCGCCCTTCTTGTGCAGGAAGGTGACGAACGCCAGCTTCCACGTCGTGGCGTCCTTGGCCGAGTCGAGGCTCTCGCGGGGCCGGATGCGCAGCTCGCCCTCGCAGTTCGCGGCACGCGGGCCGTCCTCGTAGCAGCGGATCATGTCGTGCTGGATGAGCTGGCCGCCCGGGCCCTCGAAGGCCTTGGCCGCCGTGGTCCCGTGGTACATGAACGGGGTGGTCGTCGCGGTGCCGATGGTGTACCCGGCGGGCCAGGTCACCCGGTAACTGATCGTCGGGTACTTCGTCTCGGTCGTGCCCACGACCATGGGCCTGCCGTTGTTCACGACCACCTTCGACACTCTGATGCCGGTGTCGGCGGCCTGGGCGGGCTGAGCGGTCAGCGCCCCGAGGGCGATCGTTCCGCCGAGCACCGCCGCCAGGGCGGATCTGCCTGTGCGCATGCACGTCCTCTTATGCATGGGACCCCTGTGTCCAGGGCCCGGATCGCGGCAGGCTAACAGCCTGTCCTCGCGCGCCCGTTCGGACCCCCACCGGGGTGCGGCCGCCGGGCTCACCGGTCCGGCGGGCGAGGTGCGTGCCCGTGGCGGAGGACGCGGCCCTGGGGTGGTCAGTCGGCCGAGGGCCGCTGCAGCAGGTGGGTGAAGGCGTCCAGGTTGCGGGTGGACTCGCCGCGGGACACGCGCCAGGCGTACTCCTTGCGGATCGCGGAGGCGAAGCCCAGTTCCAGCAGGGTGTTGAAGCTGCCGTCGGCGGCCTCCAGGACCTGCCCGAGCAGGCGGTCGAGCTCCTTCGGGGTGACCGCGGGCAGCGGCAGGCGGCCGGTGACGTAGATGTCGCCGAGCGGGTCGACGGCGTAACTCACGCCGAACAGCTTGAGGTTGCGTTCCAGCAGCCAGCGGTGGACGCCGGCCTCGTTCTCGTCGGGGTGGCGGATGACGAAGGCGTTGAGGGAGAGGGTGTGCCGGCCGACGATCAGGGAGACCGTCGTGGACAGTTTCCGGGTGCCGGGCAGGGTCACCACGTAGGTGCCGGGGGCCGGGCTCTCCCACTCCAGTTCGGCGTCCTCCAGCACGTCCTCGACGACCTGGGCCGCCCGCCGCTCCGCTTCCGTGTCAGCCATGGTGGGAGCGTACGTGACGGCGGTGGGCCTGGGTCGCGGCCGTGTACACGTCGGCGGTGGCGGCGGCCGAGGTGTCCCAGCCGAACGACTGGGCGTGCCGGGCCGCGGCCTCGCCCATCCGGGCGGCGAGCTCCGGCCGGTCGGCGAGGTCCCGCAGCACGCGCGCGTAGGCGGCCGGGTCGTGGCCCTGGATCAGGAAGCCGGTCTCCCCGTCGCGCACGGCGACCGGGAGGCCGCCGACCGCGGCGGCGAGCACGGGGGTGCCGGAGGCCTGCGCCTCTATGGCGACCAGCCCGAACGACTCGCTGTACGACGGCATGACCAGCACGGACGCGGCGCGGAACCAGTCCGCGAGCTCCTCCTGCCCGACCGGCGGGTGGAAGTGGACCACGTCGGCGATGCCGAGCCGGGCGGCGAGCTTCTGCAGCCCTTCCGGCTTGGCGAGGCCGCTGCCGCTGGGGCCGCCGACCACGGGCACGCAGACGCGGGAGCGCAGCTCGGGGCGGTCGGCGAGCAGCACGGCCACCGCGCGCAGCAGCACGTCGGGGGCCTTGAGGGGCTGGATGCGGCCGGCGAAGAGCGGGATCAGCGCGTCCTGGGGCAGGCCCAGGCGGGCGCGGGCGGCGGCGCGGCCGTCGGCGGGGCGGAAGCGGCCGAGGTTCACGCCGGGGTGGACGACGGCGACCTTGCCGGGGTCGGCGGCGTAGTGGTGGACGAGTTCGCCGGCCTCCTCGGCGGTGTTGGCGATCAGCCGGTCGGCGGCGGAGACGATCTGGGTCTCGCCGATCACGCGGGCGGCGGGCTCGGGCGTGTCGCCGTCGGCGAGGTTGGCGTTCTTGACCTTGGCCATGGTGTGCATGGCGTGCACCAGGGGGACGCCCCAGCGCTGGGCGGCCAGCCAGCCGACGTGGCCGGAGAGCCAGTAGTGCGAGTGGACCAGGTCGTAGTGGCCGGGGCGGTGTCCGGCCCAGGCCTGCATCACCCCGTGGGTGAAGGCGCAGAGCTGGGCGGGCAGGTCCTCCTTGGCCAGTCCCTCGTAGGGGCCCGCGTCGACGTGCCGGACGAGCACGCCGGGGGCGAGCTCGACGACGGGCGGGAGGGCGGCCGTGGTGGCCCGGGTGAAGATCTCCACCTCGATGTCGATCGCGGCGAGGCGCTGGGCCAGCTCCACGATGTAGACGTTCATGCCGCCCGCGTCGCCGGTGCCCGGCTGGTGCAGCGGCGAGGTGTGCACGGAGAGCATCGCCACGCGGCGGGGCCTGCGGTGCAGCCGCAGCCGCGACGGGGTGGCGGGGGAGCGCCGCCCGAGCCTCGCGATGTAGTGGCTCACGTGGCGTTCCTCCTCGCTGCGAGCACGGCTGAGTGGGGGCGTACGGCCCTCGGCGGCGTCAACGTCGGAACGCCGCGTTCCCATTTCCGGGGGGCGCCGTCGAGGACGGTCTTTACCGAATCATTGCCTTGTCTAGCTCAACCGTTCGACCGGATGGAGCGTGGCCGTGGCGGCGCACGCGCCGCGAACCCGGGGCGGGTACCCCCGTACCCTCGTCCCCATGACACCGCGTCCCGCCTCCGCCCCCGTGGGCACGGTGACGCGCGGCACCACCCACCCGAACCGGCTGCGCCGCATGGACCGCTGGATCGCGGCCGCGCACGGCGCCGAGCTGCGCCGCGCCGCCGACCCCCTCGCCGTCGACCTCGGCTACGGCGCCGCGCCCTGGACCGCGCTCGAGCTGCTGCACCGGCTGCGCACCACGGCGCCCCGCACCCGGGTGGCGGGCGTGGAGATCGACCCGGCCCGGGTCGCCTCGGCGCGGCCGTACGAGCGGGAGGGGCTGGTGTTCCTGCGCGGCGGCTTCGAGATCCCGGTGCCGGGCAGCCCGGTCCTGGTCCGCGCGGCGAACGTGCTGCGCCAGTACGACGAGGGGGAGGTCGCCGGCGTGTGGCGGCGGCTGTGCGCGCGGCTCGCGCCGGCCGACCCGGCGTCCGGCTCGCGCGGCGGGCTGCTGGTCGAGGGGACCTGCGACGAGATCGGACGCCGGCACGTGTGGGTCGCGCTCGGCCCGGAGGGACCGCGCACGGTCACCTTCGCGACCCGGATCGGCTCCCTGGACCGCCCCTCCGACCTGGCGGAGCGCCTGCCCAAGGCGCTCATCCACCGCAACGTCCCCGGCGAGCCGGTGCACGCCTTCCTCCGCGACTTCGACCGCGCCTGGGCGGCCGCCGCGCCCTACGCCTCCTACGGCGCACGCCAGCGCTGGACCCGCGCCGTGCGGGACCTCACGGCCGACTGGCCGGTGACGGACGGCCCGGCGCGGTGGCGACAGGGGGAAGTCACCGTGCGGTGGGGGGCATTGGCGCCGCGGGGGTGGTGAAGCCGCCACGCCGCCGGGCTCCCGCGCCCCATCGGCCGGGAACGATGTCCCCGGCCGTTCGTCACACCGGCGGGACGACGGTCGCCCAGGGGCCGACGGGACGCAGGGGGCGTCGCCCCCACCCCCTGCTGTCGTTGTCCACACCCCCTGTCGCTTCGCGCTCCGGCATGGCAGCATCCCGGCAGGGACAAGTTACTGACGATTAACCAGGCGGGGGTGCACGCATGGGGGCAGGCAGGCGCAGAGTGCTGACGGCGGCCGTGACCGTGGTCTGCGCGGTCACCGTACTGGCCGCGCCCGGTACGGCGTTCGCGGCCCCCGCTCCCCCGCCGGACCCGGGCACGACCGCGAGCGTCACCGTGGTCACCGGCGACCAGGAGCTCGAGGCCGTCCGCAAGAAGCTCGAAAGCCTCTACCGCGCGGCCGCCAAGGCCACCGACGAGTACAACGCGGCCGAGGAGAAGGCCCGGCAGCAGACCGCGCAGGTCGTCCGGCTGGCGAAGCGGATCGTCGAGGGCCGGGAGAAGCTGGCCCACCTCAAGGACCGCGCGGGCGCCGCGGCCGCCGCGCAGTACCGCAGCGGCGGGCTGCCGCCCGAGGCGCACCTGGTGCTGAGCGACGACCCGCAGGACTTCCTGGACGGCGCCGACCGGGTCCGCCAGGGCCAGCACGCGGCCAAGGGCCTGATCGGGGAGCTGACCCGCACGCAGGAGGACCTGGAGCAGTACGCACAGGACGCGCGGGAGCAGATGCGGAAGCTGGAGGCGGGCCGCAAGGCCAAGGCCGCGGCGCAGCAGCGGATCGAGAGGCGGATCGAGGCAGCCGAGAAGCTGGAGGCCGAGCTCGAGGAGGAGGAGAAGGAGCGGCTGGCCCGGCTGGAGCGGCAGGCCGCCGCCCGCGCCCAGGCCGGCTGGCTGAGCTCCGGCGTCCTCGACGACGTCACCGCGAAGGCGACCGCGCAGGGCCGTGAGGCCGTGGCGTACGCCACGGCGCAGATCGGCAAGCCGTACCAGTGGGGCGCGGAGGGGCCGAACACGTTCGACTGCTCCGGACTCACCTCACAGGCCTGGCTGGCCGCGGGGAAGACCATCCCGCGCACCTCACAGATGCAGTGGCAGCAGCTGAAGCGCGTCGACGTCAAGGACATGCGGCCCGGCGACCTCATCATCTACTGGGCCGACGCCAGCCACGTCGGGATGTACGTGGGCGACGGGACGATGGTCCACGCGCCCCGTCCCGGACGGACGGTGACCCTCGCCGGGGCCGGTTCGATGCCGATCCTGGGCGTCGTACGGCCCGACCCCGCCGCGGAGTGACGCCCGGACCGTGCCGTCGCCGCGCCGTCGGGCCCCAACGGCCCGGTGACACGGGCCACGTGACCCACCGCACGTGGATCTCGCGGCCGACGCCCCGTGGACGTGACGTTCGTCATCCCCCACAGCGTCTCCGGCCTGTCCAACTGCGGTAGCAAACGCGGCATATGACAGCGGCCGTCGGCCGGGCGGCGCGGCTCACACCATTCCGCTGCGGCGCGGTCACCCGCTATCGTCCCCGTTCGAAGGGGCATCCCCGGTCCGCTCACGCCAGACGCACGCGGGGGACGGGGCCGAGATCCGTCGCCCCCGCCATGCCCTCGGGGGGAGGGAAGGAACCCGGAACCATGCCCGCACCCGTACCGCGGCAGAGAGCGATCCCGGCCGCGGAGGGTGGTCAGGGGCCGGCCGCCGCACCGGACGAGTCCGCACAGGAGTTGCCCGGGAACCGGACGGCGGCCCCCGCGGCCACCCCGTCCGACGCCGCACCGGCGAAGACCCAGACCACCACGCCCGCCCAGCTCACCCTGCTGCTCATCGAGAACGACCCGGGCGGCACGCCGATCGTGCCCGACCTGCTCGACCAGGCCGGGCGGCCGATGCGCGTCCGCACCGCCCGCAACCTCACCGAGGCCGAGCGGCTGCTGACCGACGACGTCCACTGCATCCTGCTGGACCTGGCGCTGCCCGCGCCCGGCCGGACGGACGACGGCGACGAGCTGGCCGTGCTCCGGCACGTCCTGGAGCTGGCGCCCCGGCACGCCGTCCTCGCCCTCACCGGCGCGGACGACACCGAGCGCGGCGCCGAGGCCGTACGGGTCGGCGCGCAGGACTACCTGGTCCGCGACGAGCTGGACGGCCGGCTGCTGAGCCGCGCCATCCGCTACGCGGTGGAGCGCAAGCGCTCCGACTCCGCGGAGCGGCGGCTCGCCGAGGGCCGGCTGCGCGCCCAGGAGAACCGCCGGCTGGAGCGCGGCCTGCTGCCGACGCCGCTGCTGGACGGCTCCCCGCTGCGGTTCGCCGCCCGCTACCGGCCCGGTCGCTCCCGCGCCCTGCTCGGCGGCGACTTCTACGACGTGGTCCGCACGCCCGACGGGACCGTGCACGCCATGATCGGCGACGTCTGCGGGCACGGCCCGGACGAGGCGGCGCTCGGCGTGGAGCTGCGCATCGCCTGGCGGGCGCTGACCCTGGCCGGGCTGTGCGGGGACCAGCTGCTGAGCACGCTGCAACAGGTGCTGGAGCACGAGCGCCCGGACGACGAGATCTTCGCGACGCTGTGCACGGTGGACATCGCCCCCGACGGCCGCCGGGCGGGCCTGTGCCTGGCCGGCCACCCGTCGCCGCTGCTGGCCGCCCCGGGCGTGCCCGCACGGCTGCTGCCGTACGACGACAACGGTCCGGCGCTCGGGCTGCTGCCGCGCGCCCGCTGGCCGCGGACGCAGGTGGAGCTGGGCGCCGAGTGGAGCCTGATGCTCTACACCGACGGCCTGATCGAGGGCCGGGTCGGCGACACCGGGGAGCGGCTCGGCCAGGACGGCATGGTGGAGATGATCCGCCGCCGGATCGCCGAGGGACTGAGCGGCGAGGCACTGCTGCGCACCGCCGTCAACGAGGTCCGGGACCTCAACGGCGGCGAACTGACGGACGACGTGGCGGTGCTGCTGCTGGACCGGACGCGCTGAGCGCCCTTCCGGGTCCTCCCGGGCGCCCCGGGAGGCCTTCCGCTCAGCGTCCGCCGTTGTACGGGCCGTAGGGGCCGTCGCTGCTGGAGCCCCTGCGGCTCCGGCCGCCGCCGGACAGACCGCGCAGCGCCGGACGCACGTCGACCATGTACACGATCGTCGCGATCAGGCCGATGATCGGCAGGAACGACAGGATGTTGAAGATCAGATTCACCACGAAGGCGAGAGCCAGGATGATCAGCCAGAACGGCTTGGTCTTCTTGTCCGCCGCGCGGTAGGCGTCCTCACGGCGCGTGGCGGCGTCGATCAGCGCGAAGCCGCTGAACAGGATCAGAGCCATGCTCAACAGCCACAAGAAATTAGCGAAGCCCTGCATCAGCACTACGTCCACCACCCGTGATCGGCTCGTCCACCGCGCCGTCGTCGTCCTTGTCGCGCCGCCGGCGGGCGCCACGTCGTCTTCCCGCCGTCACCGTACCCGCATCCACCGGCCGGATACCCGGTGAACGGGCCGGGCACCGCACACGTGCCCGGCCCGTGCCGTTCCGTCCCGCTTCAGCGGGGTCCCGCGCCGCTCACTTCGCGGGCGGCGTCGTCTTCTTCGCCGTGGCCTTGCGGGCCGCCGGGGCCTTCTTCGCGGCGGGCTTCCCCGGCTCCGTGGCCGCGGCGGGCTCCTCCCGCTCCGCCCCGGCCGGCTTCTCCCCGGTCCCGGCCCCGGCCGGGGCGGTCGCGGGCTTCGGACCGGCCGGCGGCTCGACGGCCACGGCGATCTCCTCGATGCCCTCGGCGGCCTCGCCGCGCCAGGTCTTCACGGCCTGCTCGCCCTGCTCGGCGAGCTTCTCGTAGGCCTCGCGGGCCTTGACCGCGTACTCGGCGGCGACGCCCACGCTGCGCAGCGCGAGGTCCTGGGCGGTCTCGCCGAGCTTCTTCAGGTCGGTGTCGATCGACCCGAACAGCTCGTTGGCCTTGGTCTGCAGGGTCTCCTGCGTCTCCCGGACCCGGACGGTCACCCGCTCCTGGACGTCCTTGGGGTCGGTGTTGCGCACGGCCTCGATGCGGGCCGGGGCCTCGGTGCGCAGCTGCTCCACCAGGGCCGGCACCTTCTTGGCCTGCTGCAGCGCCAGGTCGGCGGTGCCGGCGGCGAAGTAGAGCGGCTTGGGGTCGCTGAGGGTCTTGCGCAGGTCGTCGGTGATGGCCATGGTGAGGGTCCTCCCGGATGTCGTTTCGGCTGAGGTTCTGTGGGGGGCCGCGGCGGGCGGCCGGCGCCCTGGCCGGCTCAGCCGGCCGTCCGCCGCGGACCGCCGTCGTCGTCGCCGGCCTCGCGGCCGGGGCGCTCGGCGGGTCTGCCGTCCTCGCTGGTGGAGGTCTCCGCACCCGGCCCGGGCCCGGCGGGATCCGCCCCGCCGTCCTCGCCGCCCCCGAATCCGTTCTCCTTGCGGAAGGATTCGTAGATCTGGAGGAGCACCTGCTTCTGGCGCTCGTTCAGCGTGGGATCGGCGAGGATCACGGCGCGCGTCTCGACCTCGTCCCGGTCGCGCTCGGCGTCGAGGATCCCGGCACGGACGTACAGCGTCTCGGCGGAGATGCGCAGCGCCTTGGCGACCTGCTGGAGCACCTCCGCGCTGGGCTTGCGCAGCCCGCGCTCGATCTGGCTCAGGTACGGATTGGACACCCCGGCGGCGTCGGCGAGCTGCCGCAGCGACAGCTGCGCGTTGCGCCGCTGCTCGCGCAGATACTCACCGAGACCGCCGACGTTCAGGGATGCCATGTCTCCCACCATGACGCACTGCGCTAACAATTGCAAGCAACCTGCTTGCAAGAGTGCGCTCGCGCGCGGCGCGGCCCGCTGTTGACCTTCACCCCGGGGGAGCGCCCAGCATCGGTGGGGCCGGGCGACGGGCCCGGCACGAGGAGGGACGTGCATGGAGCTGCTGACCATCGGGGCGTTCGCGAAGGCGTCCCGGCTGTCGCCCAAGGCGCTGCGGCTGTACGACGAGCTCGGTCTGCTGACTCCCGCCCGCGTCGACCCGGACACCGGCTACCGCCGTTACGCGCCCGCGCAGCTCGAGCAGGCCCGGCTGATCGCCTGGCTCCGGCGGCTGGGCATGCCGCTCGCCCGCATCCAGCGGGTCTGCGCCCTGGAGGCGGGCGAGGCGGCCGGGGAGATCCGCGCGTTCTGGGCCCGGGTCGAGGCCGACACCGCCGCACGGCGCGACCTGGCCTCCTTCCTCGTCGACCACCTGTCCGGGAAGGACCCCGCCATGTCCCCCGCCACCGCACCCCTCGCGCTGCGTCACGCCGCCCTGTCCGACACCGGACGGGTCCGCGCGAGCAACCAGGACACCGCCTACGCGGGGTCCCGCCTGCTCGCCGTCGCCGACGGCTACGGCAGCGGAGGCGCCCCCGCGAGCGCGGCCGCCGTCGACGCGCTCAGGAGCCTGGAGACGGAAGCCCTCCCCGCGGGCGGCCTGCTCAACGCCCTGGAGGACGCCCTCGGCCGCGCCGAACAGGCCGTGCACGGCGCCTCCGGCCCCGGTGACGCCGGCCCCGACGCGGGCACCACGCTCACCGCGATGCTGTGGACCGGCTCGCAGCTCGCCCTCGTCCACATCGGCGACTCCCGCGCCCATCTCCTGCGCGACGGGGAGCTGTTCCAGATCACCCACGACCACACGGTGACGCAGTCACTGATCGACGAGGGGCGCCTCACCCCCGAGGAGGCCGCCTCGCATCCCCAACGGTCACTGCTGCTGCGCGCCCTGGGCCGGGGCGCCGACTCCACACCCGACCTGCGCCTGCACGACGCCCGCGCCGGCGACCGCTACCTGCTCTGCTCCGACGGCCTGTCCACGGTCGTCCCCGCCGAGGACGTCCTCCGGGTGCTCACCGGCGCCCCCGCCCCCGAGGCGGCGGTCCGCGAACTCGTCGCCCTCGCCCGCGAGTCGGGCGCCCCCGACAACGTGAGCTGCGTCGTCGCGGACGTGGTGGCGCAGGCGTAGGCGCCACCGTCGTCCGCCGTGTTCGCCGGGGCCGGTGCGGGCCCCTGCCCGTACCGGTCCCGTGTCCGGCACGATGAGGCATGCTTCCGGACCACTGGCGCCTCACCACCGACGTCGAGGACTTCCTGACCCGAGCCGGAGACTTCCTCCGTTCGCGGCCCGCCCTGCACACCACACCGCTGACGGACATCGAGAAGCTGCGCCTCCCCGACGCGGGTCCCTCCGTCCTCGGCCGGCTGGAGACGGAGGGCACGGTCCGCGCGGTCTGCTACCTCACTCCGCGCGGCCGGCTCGGCCTCACCCCGCTGACCGCCGGCGGCGCCGGCGCCCTCGCCGCCCGCCTGGCCGCCCTCGGCCACTCCCCCGCCCAGGTCATCGCCGACCAGGACACGGCCGCCGCCTTCGCCACCGCCTGGCAGCGGCACACCGGCGCGGAGCCGGCCCCGTTCTGGCGCACCCACCTCTACCGTCTCGGCACGCTCACCCCGCCCCGGCCCCGTCCGGAGGGCCGGGCCCACGTCGCGGGGGCGGCGGACCGCGACCTCGTGGTGCGCTGGTGCCGGGAGTTCTGCGTCGAGGTCGGGGAGCAGCGGTCCATCGACCTGATCGACGCCGGCGCCTGGACCGCGTCCCGGTTCGGCGACCGGCACTTCACGTTCTGGCAGACCCCGGACGGCACCCCCGTCTCCCTGGCGGCCGTCACCTCGGTGGTCGGCGGCATGGTCCGCGTCGACCCCGTCTTCACCCCGGCCCGCTTCCGGGGCCACGGCTACGCGGGCGCCGTGACGACCGAGGTGAGCCGGGCCGCGCTGCACACCGGCGCGACGGACGTCGTCCTCTACGCGGACCCGGGCAACCCCACGAGCAACGCCCTGTACCGGCGCCTCGGTTACGTCCGCCTCGCCGACTGCGCCGGGTACCGGTTCTCCGGCGGGGACCCGGCGTGAGGTGAGCGGGAAACCCGGTGGCCTCCGCGGCCGGCCGGCGGCCGGACTCCCCGGGTGACGTCGCCGCACGACCACGAGATCGCCGTGGACGAGAGCCTCGTCCGGACGCTGCTGCGGGCGCAGTGCCCGCACTGGGCCGGCCTGCCCCTGCGGCCCGCGGGCGCGGGCACGGAACACACCCTGTACCGGCTGGGTGACGGCCTCCTCGTCCGCCTCCCGCGGACGACGGGCGCCCCGGCCGACACACTCGACACACTGCACCCCATGACGCTCACCGACACCGCCAGGACCGATCTGCGCCGCTACCTCCAGGAGGCCCGTGACGCGCTGCTGTGGAAGCTGGAAGGGCTGTCCGAGTACGACGTCCGGCGGCCGCTGACGCCGACCGGTACCAATCTGCTCGGGCTGGTGAAGCATGCCGCCGGGGTCGAACTCGGTTACCTGGGGGACACGTTCGGGCGGCCGTCCGGGGAGCCGCTGCCCTGGCTCGCGGAGGGCGCGGAGGTCAACGGGGACATGTGGGCGACGCCCGACGAGACGCGGGCCGGCGTCGTCGGCCTGTACCGGCGGGCCTGGGCGCACGCCGACGCGACCATCGGGACGCTCCCGCTGGACACGGTGGGCACGGTGCCGTGGTGGCCCGAGGACCGGAACGAGCTGACCCTGCACCACGCCGTGGTCCGCGTCGTCGCCGACACCAGCCGGCACGCGGGCCACGCCGACATCCTGCGCGAGCAACTGGACGGCGCGACGGGCGAGCGGCCGGGCGCCACCAGTCTGCCGTCGGCGGACCCGGCCTGGTGGGCGGCCTACCGCGACCGGCTGGAGCGGGCGGCGCGCGCCCACGCGCCGAGCACGGGCACGCAGCGCTCGGCGAAGTACTCGTAGTCCTCGCCGGTGTTGTAGACGTGCGCGGACAGCCGTACGTAGCCGGTGCCGCCGAAGGCGGTGAACGCGGCCTCGACGCCCAGCTCCGCGGCCACCCGGTCGCGCAGGGCGTCCGCGGCGACCCGGTTGTCGGCCAGCCCGTCCGGCAGCCGCACCAGCCGCATGCCGGGCACCGGCATCCCGACGTCCACGCGGGCGTCCTCGCCGGTCAGCCCGGTGACGGCGGCGGCCACGACCCGCTCGCCGTACCCGGCCAGCTCGTCCATGTAGCGGCGGGCCCGGTCCCAGCCCCAGGTGGTGCCGACGAAGTCCAGCGCGGTCCGCGCGGCGAGGGGGCCGGTGGCGTCGAGCGTGCCCTGCTGGTCGAACCGGTCCGGGTACGGGTCGGGCGCGCCCCAGGAGTCGATCAGCGGGTGCAGGCCGTCCCGCAGCGGGCCGCGGGCGACCAGGGCGGCGGTACCGCGCGGGGCACAGGCCCACTTGTGGAGGTTGCCCGTCCAGAAGTCGCAGGTCAGCCCGGCGAGGGGCGCGGCGAGCAGGCCGGGCGCGTGGGCGCCGTCGACGAGCAGCGGCACGCCGCGCCGGGCCGCCTCCGCGCCGATCCGCTCCACGGGGAGCCGGCGGGCGGTCGCGGAGGTGATCTGGTCGACGACCAGGAGACCGGTGGCGTCACTGACCTCCGCCATGACCGCCTCGTACGCCTGCTCCTCGTCCGCGTCCAGCGGCACCCGGGCGGTGCGCACCCGGCCGCCCCAGCGGCGGGCGAGGCGTTCGGCGCCCATGGTGACGGCGCCGTAGCCGTGGTCGGTGACGACGATCTCGCCGCCGGCCCGCTGCTCGAGGCCGGCGTGGACGACGCTCGCCCCGGCGCTGGCGTTGGGCACCAGGGCGAGGTCGTCCGCGTCGGCGCCGAGGAACGCGGCGAGTCCGGCGCGGGCCGCCGCGATCCGCCCCGGCAGCCCGGGGAACCACACCACCGGCGCCCGCTCCATCTCCGCCCGCAGCGCGTTCTGCCGCTCCTGGGCGACCAGCGGGACGGCGCCGAAGGAGCCGTGGTTGAGGTGGCGCAGGGCGGGATCCAGCGTCCACGCGTCCACCGCCGGCCGGCCGTCGGCCAGCAGCAGGGGGCGGGGCGCGGTGCTGACGTCGGTCTCGCTCACATGACTCCCATCCGCGAGGGACATCGGACCCTCGGGAGACCCGAGGGGCAAGACATTGGGTGATCAGGGATGCTGGCATGGCGTTTTCGGTCACAACAAGGTGTGTGAGCGACTGGGGATCAGATGACCCCGAGCTGTTTCACCGAGTACATCTGATCTCCCGGCCGCTACGGTCCGCTCGGGCGGGGATCGGCGGATGCGGCCCGTCCGGGGAGGCACTGGATGCCGGCAGCCGACGAGGCTTTCCACGGCCTGCTCCACAAGGCGGCCCGGCGCCGGGGGTCGGGCTCCGCCCGAGGCGGACCTCTGCGAAGAACCTGGCGTCTCGCGGGTCTCGTTGCGCGAGGCGGTGCGGGTGCCGGCGGCGCTGGGAGTGATCGAGCCGCGCCACGAATCGGGCCCGTACGTCCCGCAGCTCCGCCCCCAGGGCCTGATCGATAGCCTGCCCCTGACGTCGCAACTCCCGTTCTCGCCAGGCCTTTCGGATGTCTGCGAAATCCGGGGTGTTCCGGAGGCCACGTGGCGGTGAAGGCGGCGGCCCGGGCGCGGCGGAGGCACATGTCGCGCGGGCTGAGAGGTGGTTGCGGGCGTTGATGCCGCCGGTGGAGGACGAGGCGCGGGCTGAGCGGCCGAGGGCCCGTGTCAGAACGGCAGGGGCCGCGCCCGCACCACCTCCAGGCGGGACACCGCCCGGGTCAGCACCACGTACAGCCGGTGCAGTCCGCGCTCCTCGGCCTCGGCGATCGCGGCCGGCTCCACCGCCACCACGTGGTCGTACTCCAGACCCTTGACGACGCTCGCCGGTACCACGCTGACACGCTCCTCCAGTGTCTCCGGCCCTGCGGCCTCGACCTCCGCCTCCGCCAACGCCCGCCGCAGCACGGGCACATCGGCGTCCGCCGCCACGACGCCGACGGATCCCTCCCGCTCCAGGGCCTCCCGTACGGCAGCCACAACCGCGTCCGGCACCTCCGCGGGGCCCGCGACGACCCGGTTGCGCACCTCGCCGTCCGGGCGCAGGGAGCGGGCCGCCGGAACGTTCACGTCCAACCGCCGCAGCAGCCGGTTGGTCAGCTCCACCACCGCCTGCGGCACCCGGAAACCGGTGGTGAGCGGTGTGACGGCCGCACCGGGGCGACCCAGGTGGCGCAGTTGCTCGGGCCAGGAGCGCGCCGCCCAGGGAGTCGTGCCCTGCGCCAGGTCGCCCAGCACGGTGAGCGACCCGAAGGCGGCCCGGCGGGCGATGGCCCGGCACTCCATCGGGGACAGATCCTGTGCCTCGTCGACCACGACGTGTCCGTATCCCTCGGGGTGTTCGATCAGTCCGGCCACCTCGTCGAGCAGCAGCAGATCGGCGGCCGACCAGACCGCCGACCGCCACGACCGTGGCGGGCGTGCCCACAGCAGGGCGCACTGCTCCTCCGCGTCCAGAATCCCGTCGGCCGCACGCCCCAACGGGGCGGTGTCCGACAGCAGTTCCGCCACCACCTGCTCCGGCCGCACGTCCGGCCAGACGGCGTCCACGTACGCCGACACCGGCCGCGCCCGCTCGAGCCGGCGCACCCAGGCGGCGCCGCGCAGACCGCTGCGCCGCTCGGCCTGCTCCCGTACCGCCCGCACGATGCGGGCCCGCACCCGCTCCCGCCCCACGGCGTACGGCGGGGCCTCGTCCAGCACGCCGGCGACGATCCGCGCCAGCGCGTCCCCGTCGACCCGCCACCGGTAGGAGCCGTCGGGCACGGCCAGCGAGTCCTCATGGCCGGTGCGCACCCGCGCGTACAGCGCTCGACGCAGCACCTCCGCCATGCGGGTGTCGTGCTTGACGAGGGCGGTCCGCTCGTCGTCCTCACCGGTCACCGGGTGCCGGGCGATCTCCTCGGCGAGGGTCGACTGCCGTACGCCGGTCTCGCCGAGGGAGGGCAGGACCTCGGCGATGTAGGTGAGGAAGGTCCGGTTCGGTCCGAGGACGAGGAGTCCGTCACGCCGCATGCGCCGCGGGTGCGTGTAGAGCAGGTAGGCCGCCCGGTGCAGGCCGACGGCGGTCTTGCCGGTGCCGGGAGCGCCCTGCACGCACACGGTGCGGCCCAGATCGCCGCGTACGAGGTCGTCCTGCTCGGGCTGGATGGTGGCGGCGATGTCCCGCATCGGGCCGACGCGCGGCCGTTCGATCTCCCGGGCGACGATTCCGCTGACCCGGTCCTCGCCCCGCTCCAGGTGCTCGTCCTCCAGGCCGGTCAGGTCGCCGGAGTCGCCCTTGCCGCCGGGCGCCCAGCCGAATCGCCGGCGCACGACCACGCCCTGCGGGTCGCGGGCGGACGCCTGGTAGAAGGTGCGGGCCACCGGCGCCCGCCAGTCGACGACGAGGGGTGGGGCGGCCGGGTGTTCGGTGATCCGCAGCCGCCCGATGTGGTAGCTCTGCCCGGCGTGGTCGGGCTCGCCCCGGCCGAAGTCCAGGCGCCCGAAGAACAGCGGGCCGGGCGGCAGTTCGCGGAGCTCCTTGGCCCGGCTGCGCAGACGGTACCCGAGGACCTCGGCGTCGGCGCCGGACGCGGAGACGTCCTCGCCGGTGATCACTTGCTCGTCGGCGCCTCCGGTCATGGCGGCGAGGGCCTCACGGCAGCGGTCGTGGTGGGCGCGTTCCTGGTCGAGGGCGTGCTGCGGTACGGGAGCGTCAGGCGTCATTCACCCGAGCGTATCAAGAAACATGACTGAGTAACGTTTTTTACTCGGTTTTCAATGTGGGCAGGCTCCGCACCAGCACCCCGAACGCCCGCTCCGCCGCGGCCACCGCGTCCTCGCGCACGTCGTCGAGGCGCCCGCCCGCCGCGATCCGCCGCCAGTTCTCCTGCGCGAGGATCCGCCGTACGGCGATGATCTGCCCGGCGGCCAGCCGGGCGTCGAGCCCGCCCCCGAGCGCTTCGGCCAGCGCCTCCTCGCTCCGCTCCAGCAGCCCGTACAGCCGGGCGACCAGAGAGGGTGTGCCGTACAGCAGCGTGTGAAAGGCGAGCACCTCGGGATCGTCGTTGAGCCCGGTGACGGGATCGCACCGCTCCAGCCCCTCCAGGAAGTGGCGCCGCAGCGCTTCGAGGGCCGTCGGCCCCTCCCTCACGATCCGCGCGGGCTCCTCCTCGTGGTCCGCGATCCGGTACAGGACGAGGTCCTCCTTCGCGGGGAAGTACCGGAAGAGCGTGGGCTTGGAGATCTCGGCCGCGGCGGCCACCTCCGCCACGGACACCGCGTCGAACCCCCGCTCCAGGAACATCCGGATCGCGATGTCCGACACCGTCCGGTACATCCGCCGCTTCTTGCGCTCCCGCAGGCCGATCTCGCTCATGCGGCGAGCCTACGCACCGCCAGGGACGTGCCGGCCTCGGACCAGGACGCGGGCGAGGTACGGATCGGCCGCGGCCCGGACCGGCAGGCCGAGGGCCCCGGTGGCGACCGCCAGGGTCACCGCGTACGAGGCGACCGCGCGGCGGACGTTGGGGGCGTCGAGGCTCGCTCCGGTGACGATGCGGTCGAGGTCGACGTAGGCGGAGCGGACGGCCTCCAGCCGCCGGTACACCTGCCGGTCCTTCCGCCAGTCGCGCGTGTACGCGGCCGGAAGGGTGCGTTCCCAGCGGCGGAACATGCGGTCCCGGATCTCCGGGCGGGTCGGTGTGAGGTGCATGTGCCGGACCAGGTCGTACACGGGGTCCCCGATCAGCGCCATCTCCCAGTCGATGATGGCCAGTCCGCCGCCCCGGCGGACCAGGTTCCACGGGTTGAGGTCGCCGTGCAGCAGGGAGGGCTCCCGGTTGCCGACTTCCTGCCGGGACAGGATCTGGCGCAGCCGCCCGGCGTCCGGGAGCCCCAGTCGCCGGGCGAGCCGCTGCGTCCTCCCGGGCAGTCCGTCCACGAGGCGGACCAGCTCGTCCTTGAGCCAGCGGTGGAAACCCGGCTCGCCCGCCGTCGGATCGAGCTGCCCGTAGTCCACCCGGGTCAGGGCGCAGAGCTGGTCCACCAGCCCGTCCGCCTCGTGCGGCAGCAGGCCGTGCACGGGGTGGTCCGGGGGGCGGTCGACGTCCTCCGGGCCCAGGTGGGTGTGGATGGCGAAGGGGTCGTCCGGGTACGTCTCGCCGAGCGCCAGGACCCTGGGCGCGTGCACGGCGGCACCCGCCCGCTCGATGCCGCGCAGCACGGCGTGCTCGCTGAGGAAGTGCGGCTCCCGCCGGGCGACGTCGGGCAGCCTGCGCCGTACGACGACGGGGTGACGGACTCCCGGGACGCGCACGACGGTGTTGAGGTGGGCCGTGCCCTTGAACACCCGGCCGGCCGGTGCCGCGCCCTCCGCCGACGGGGCGTCGAGGACCGCGCTCTCACCGAAGTCCTCCGGCAGCGGCAGGCGCCGGTCCGGGGACCACCCGGCGGCCTTCGTGCCGTGCCCCCCGCGTGAGGTCGGCCAGCGGTACAGCGCCCGCTCGATCTCCTTCGGCCCGGGCACGCTCCGCAGGCCGCTTGCGGTCGTCGCGGGCATAGCCCAGGAACGGCACGCCCACCGCCTGCGCCGCCCGGAGGTCGGACGGCGTGTCGCCGATCATCAGGGCGGCCGGCGGGGCGGCGCCCATCGCGTTCAGGGCGCGGTGGAGGCAGTGCGGGTGCGGTTTGAGGTACCGGAGTTCCCGCGTGCGGCCGTAGAGGTGCGGGGCGAAGCACGGCAGGACACCCCGTGAGGTGAGGTACTCACGCGCCACGCGCGGGGAGTTGTTGGTGGTGACGGCCAGCCGGGCGCCCACCGCCGTCCAGGTGCGTGCCAGCGGATCGGCGTAGGGCGTGGGCCTCGCCGAGGCGGCGGCCTTCAGCTCCTCCTGGGTGAGGCGTTCCTCGAGTTCCGCGACGAGGTCGCTGCCGGGGTGCCGGCGGTCCGCGGCGCGCAGGACGACGTGCGGGTCGAGGGACTCGCGTGCGGACTCGTCGAGCAGGCCGTGCAGCCCCTGCCCCTCCAGCCACTCCACCAGGCCCCGCGCCACCCGCTCCGCGGAGTGGCCCGCGAACAGGCGGCAGACCGGGCCGTCGAAGTCCCACAGCACGACGCGGACACCTTCGATCAGGTTCCGCAGACCGTCCGGTTCCGTCCCGGTCCCGGTCCCGGCTGTCACCGCTTCGGTCCGCTGCGTCTCAGAAGTCACCAGGAGAGTGTCAGCTCCGTCGTGATGGTTTCCCAGAGGGCGTCGAACCACTTCTGGGATTCCTCCACGAACGCCTGGTCCCGCCGGCCGGCCCGCTTGGCGAAGGAGAAGAGGAGGGAGGCGGAGCCGAGGGCGTCGTACATCTCCAGGGTCCGGTTCTCCCACTCCTCCTCACGCCGGGTCAGCATGTAGTAACCGATCAGCGCTTCCTCGCCGTTGAGCAGGTACAGCTTGACCGGCGGGGTGAAGGGCAGGGCGCGGAAGGAGACACGCACGTCGATGCCGTGCGTGGCGCGCAGGGTCTGGAGGTTGTGCTGGAGCACGCGGGCCTGGGAGTTGCGCTGGGCCAGCCACCGGTCGTGGACCGGGTCGTCGTCGCCCGCGTCGCGGCCGTCGACCGGCACCGGGAAGGCGAGGTTGATCCGGCGGGACGGCAGCATGACGCGCACGTCGATCGCCTCGGGACGGATGCGGCCCTCGTGGATGTGCCGGACCGGTTCGCTCACCGCCAGCATGAAGCTCTCCGCCGTGAGGCACACGGCGTCGATCCGCACGCGGGGCGTGGAGAACGCCTCCGTCAGCCGCGGCGCCAGCCCCACCATCGTCGGCTGGGGTTCCTCCCGCGCCGGTGCGGGCGCGGCGATCCGCGGCGGGCTGCCCTTGCTGACGTTGCTGAGGAGCCCGTCGTCCTGGAGGGCGCGCAGGGCCTGCCGGACGGTGCCGCGCTCCACGCCGAACTCCTCGGCCAGCTCGGCCTGCGTGGGCAGCCGGTCGCCCGCCTTCAGTTCGCCCTCGCGGATGCGTTCCCGCAGGATGTCGGCGATCTCCTGGGCCGAGTGCCTGCTGCCGCCGTTCACTGACACGTTCTCCTGGGCCACGGCCAAACGCTACAACCGTGATCCATCTAAGGGGAGTTGCCTGGAAGTTGTTTATGAGTAGGGGCCAAGTGGGGACAACTTAACTGGAGTTGGCTGCCAACTTGGCGGAGTTGGCGGAAGTTAGCTTTCCGTTCACTCGACCATCGGCCCTCGGCCGCTGACCGCCACAGGGCCGCCCGCACCGTCCGCCCCGTTCCACCGTCTTTGCCCGAAGGGGGTACACCATGCCCGTCATCGCCCTGCTTTCCGCCGTCGTCGTCACCGTCGAGCAGCTCGTCCAGTGGAGGTACGGCGCGGCCGGCCTCCTCGGCCTGCTGCTGGTCACCGTGGGCATCCACGCCAACCGGCCCGGCGTCAGCTCCGCCGGAGCGGTGCTGCTCGCGCTGCTCGTGACCCGCCCCGCCCTGTGACCGGCCCGCCCCGGGCGCCCCGGGACCGCGGCCGGTCCGGCCGCACCGCTGTGGGAGACGTCAGTCCGTGAGCTCCAGCTCCGAACTGATCGTCTCCCACAGTGCGTCGAACCACAGCCGGGACTGCTCGACGAAGGCCGTCTCGCGCCGCCCGGCGCCCTGCTCGAAGGCGAACAGCATCGACCGCATGCCCTGCGTGTCGTACGTCGGCAGGCTCTCCCGGCAGATCTGCGCCTCGCTGCGGGTCACCGTGTAGTAGGCGAACAGCGCCTCGGCGTCGTTGAGCAGGTACAGCTTCACCGGCGGCGTGAAGGGCAGCGCGCGGAAGGTCACACGCACGTCGATCCCGTGCGTGGCGCGCAGGGCCAGCAGGTGGTGGCGGAGCACCTGCCCCTGGGCGTTGCGCTGGGCCAGCCAGCGCTCGTGCACCGGGTTCTCGTCCCCCTGCCGCCCGCCGACCGGCACCGGGAAGGCCAGGTCGATGCTGCGGCTGGGCAGCAGGACGCGGACGTCGACCTTGGCCGGTTTCAGCCGTCCCGTGTAGACCTGCCGCAGCGGTTCCCCGATGGCGAGGGTGAGGGAGACGGCGGTCAGGCAGACGGCGTCGATCTTCACGTGGTCCGCCTCGAAGGCGGCCGTCATCCGGGGCGCGAGCGCCACCGTGGTGGGCTGCGGCGGGGCGGCGGGGCCCGCCGGGGCCCGGTCGGCACGGTCCGCGACGGTCGCGGGCGCCCCCTTGGAGACGTTGGTCAGCAGGTGTTCCGACTGCAGGATGCGCAACGCGCCCCGCACGGCCTGCCGCTCGACGCCGAACTCGGCGGCCAGCTGTGCCTGCGTGGGCATGCGCTGGCCCGGCCGCAGCGCTCCGGACCGGATCCGGGCGCGCAGCTCGTCGGCCACCTCACGATGCGTCCGCTGCGGCCGCTGCGGCTTCTTCCGTCCGTTGACGGAGGCGTGTTCCGGCTCCACGACCGAACACTACAACTTCTCGCCATCTTCCGTCAGTTCCCCGCAGGATGGTTATAGGACTCCTCCAAGTGGAGATAACTAAAACCAAGTTGGTCACCAACTTGCCCAACCTGGCAGACCCATACGGGGGTTGGCTCACCAGGAGGGCGATGCGGAGGCCACCGGACAAAGGGGGACCGCCATGCCACTCGTCGCCGTCGTCGTCGCCGCCCTGGCCGTCGGGTTCGAGCAGCTCGTCCAGTGGAAGTACGGCCCGATGGGGATCATCGCCTTCGTCGCCCTCACCGTGGGGATCAAGGCGCGGAACACCATGATCGGCGGCATCGGCGCGGTCATCCTCGTGATGCTCTTCGCCCAGTCCGGCTGACGGCACTCCGCACGGACCGCCGGCCGGGCTCCCTTCCGGAGGGGAGCCGGGAGCCCGCCGGCGGCGCACCACCACAACCACAACTGAACAGCTCGCTACGGATGCACGACCACGCCCACCCGTTCGCCGGCGGAAGGAGGAAGCGGCAGCAGGAGCGCGCACGCGGCCACGCGCCACGCGACCGCGCTCGCACAGCGACAGCGCTCAGAAGAGGTCCGGGCACCACGGTCGCCTGGACGTACGCAGCAGGGCGTCGGCCTGACGGGCGGCGCCCGCTCGTCCTTCCCGGACCCGGCCCAGCGCAGCGAGCCGCACCGCCGACTCGTCCCCGAGCCACAGCGTCGCCAGGTCCGCGACGTCCAGGGAGAGATCCGGGTCCTCGGTGGTCGGCGCACAGGCGCCGGCGCCGTCCGCCGACGCCTCCAGCCGGTACCGTCCGCCGGCCAGTCCGCCCGCGTCGGCCACCTCCAGCACCAGCGACCCCGCCGCCCCGTACGTCCGCGCCTCCAGCGCCCGGACGACGTCGAGGACGCGCACCCACAGCCAGTCGGCCTGTGTGGTGACGGCGGCGGCGCGCGGGTCGGGCAGGAAGTGCGGGAGCAGGTCGTCGGGGGCCCGGTAGCCGGTGCGGACCGCGACCACCCAGTCGATCGAGCACAGGTACCGCCACAGCGCCCGCTCGGCGGCCGGGGTCACCCCGGTCAGCCACTTCACCCGGACCGTGTTCAACGGCTGCTTGCCGTCGCCCCACTTGCCGTCCGTGGTGTAGGCGGCCATGCCCTCGACCTCACCGCCGGCCGAGCGGTGGATCACGTAGTACGGCTCGTGGAACGTCGCGTGGAAACGCACGGCGCCGGTGGTGGTCTTCCACCACAGGTCGTCGCGGCTCACCGCGCCCGGCTGGGACCGGCGCAGCCGCTCGTGCAGTTCGGGGCCGTGCTTGCGGACGTCCTCGGCGTCCACCAGGTCGATGCGGCCGCCGTCCTCCGGGCCCGCCCAGCGCGGGTCGAGCCCGGCGCGCGGCACGTCGACCGTCCACTCGGTGGTCCAGGTGGCCGGGCCGAAGCCGTACCGCCCGTAGATCGGGTACTCGGCGGCGATCAGCGTGGCGACGACGTCTCCCCGCTCCTTCGCCGCGGCGAGGTCCTGGGCCATCATCCGGGTCAGCAGCCCGCGCCGGCGGTGGGTCGGGGAGACGGTGACGTTGGTGACCGCGTCGGCCGGCACGGCCGCCCCGCCGACCACCGTGAGCTCCTGCGCGAAGGAGCGGAAGGTGGCGACGCAGCGCCCGCCGTCGAAGGCGCCCACCGAGCGGCCGGGCGTGAAGTGCGCCCGGCGCGCGTCGAGCACCTCCTCGGGCGTGGTCGGCTCACGCAGGAAACCGGTGTTCATGGCCCGGTTCCAGTCGGCGAACTCGGACTCGTCGATGGGGCGTACGTCGATGCCGGCGCGGGAGGTCATGGGGGCCACGTTAGGTCGGTCCCGCGGCGGGTGTCGACGCGGTTTTCCCGGGCCCCGGACCTCACACCAGCAGGTCGTCGACCTGGGCCTCCCCCTCCCGGTACCGCCGGGTGATCTCCGCCCCGCAGGCGTCGGCGGTGCGCTGCAGCCGCTGCCGCCGCCGCGACACCTGCTGCTCGTACCCCGTCAGCCGGGCCATCGCCGTGTGCAGCTCGCCGTCCGTGCGCGCGCCCAGGTCGGACAGCTCCACCTCGCCGAGCATCTCGGCCGCCAGCCGCCGGTACTCCTCGCCGCGCGGCGTGCCCAGCGTGAGGTGGCGGGCGGAGGACCGGTGGCGCGCCGGGGTGTCGCGCAGGATCTCCGGCAGCCGCTGCACGACGGAGGTCTCCCCCGGCGCGACGGCCGCGGGCGCCCCCGCCGGCAGGTCGCGCCGGGCCAGCTCCGCGCGCAGGATGTCGATCCGCCCCTGCAGCAGCCGCCGTACGTAGCTGAGATCGGCCTCGTCGCGCTGCGCGTCCCGTCGCGTCGCGCGCAGCTCGGCCAGGCTCAGCCCGGTCAGACCGTCCTCCGCCCCGTCCCCGGGCAGCGCGGGGCTGTCCGTGCGCTGTGTGGGCGGCCGGCGGAACTCCCGCTCCCCGACGCCCTCCTGGGTCAACGCGACAGCCGCAGACGACTGCCCGGTCCCCGGTGTGCTCATGTGCCTCAACCGTCCCCTCGACCGGCATGTGCCAGCATGGTGCCACCCTGAGCGGCCGCGATGTATCCGAGTGGCCCCGATCCGCCCCAGATGGGCGCTAAGGAGTAAAAATAGCCCGACCGGGGCGTCCCGCGGGCCGCCGTCGAGCGTCTGTTCACGGACCGGCATCATGGGCGTATGCGTGCGGTGGTGCAGAGGGTGGACGGCGCGAGCGTCGTCGTGGACGGCGAGACCGTGGGGGAGATCGAGGGCGAGGGCCTGTGCGTCCTGGTCGGCGTGACCCACGAGGACACCAAGGAGAAGGCGGCGCAGCTCGCCCGCAAGCTGTGGTCGGTCCGGATGCTGAGAGACGAGAGGTCCTGCAGCGACGTCGGCGCCCCGCTCCTGGTGATCAGCCAGTTCACCCTCTACGGGGACGCCCGCAAGGGCCGCCGCCCCACCTGGAACGCGGCCGCCCCCGGCGACCTCGCCGAGCCGCTGGTCGACGAGGTGGTGGCGCAGTTGCGCGCGCTGGGCGCGACGGTGGCGACGGGCCGGTTCGGCGCGCAGATGCGGGTGTCGCTGACGAACGACGGCCCGTTCACCGTGCTGCTGGAGATGTGACCCCGACGGGCCGCGCGGCTCAGGGCTCGACGACGGTCTCCTGCGCGGCGGCCGTGTCACCGGCCAGCAGCCGGGCGTCCACCGGGACGTTCCGCTTCACCAGCGCGAGAGCGACCGGGCCCAGCTCGTGGTGGCGTACGGAGGTCGTGACGAAGCCGACCTTCCGGCCGTCCGGGCCTCCCCCATCCGCCAGGCGCAGCTCGGTGCCCGGCACGGGCAGGTGCACCTCGCTGCCGTCCAGGTGCAGGAAGACCAGCCGGCGCGGCGGCTTGCCCAGGTTCTGCACCCGGGCGACCGTCTCCTGGCCCCGGTAGCAGCCCTTCTGCAGATGCACGGCGGAGCCGATCCAGCCCAGCTCGTGCGGGATGGTGCGGTGGTCGGTCTCGAAGCCGAGCCGCGGCCGGTGCTGCTCCACCCGCAGCGCCTCGTAGGCGAGGAGTCCGGCGGCCGGGCCCGCCTTCCCCGCGTACGTCTCCAGGTCGCCGCGGGGCAGGAACAGGTCCCTGCCGTACGGCGTCTCGCGCACCACCGCGCCCTCCGGCACCTCGGCGATGGACCCGGCGGGCAGGTGCACCACCGCGATGTCCTCGGTGCGGTCGGCGACCTCGACCCGGTAGAAGAACTTCATCGACTCCAGGTAAGCGATCAGCGCCTCCTGGGTGCCGGGCTCGACGTGCGCCCAGGTCGTCCCGCCGTCGTCGACCAGGTAGAGCGCGTGCTCGATGTGGCCGTTGGCGGACAGGATCAGCGCCTCGGTGGCCTGGTGCGGCGGCAGCTCCTGGACGTGCTGGGTGAGGAGCAGGTGGAGCCAGGCGAGCCGCTCGGGTCCGGAGACGGCGACGACCCCGCGGTGGGACAGGTCGACGAAGCCGGTGCCGTCGGCGAGGGCGCGCTGCTCGCGGAACAGGTCGCCGTAGTGGGCGGCCACGCCTTCGTCCACGCCCTCGGCGGGGACGGCGCCGGGCAGGGTCAGCAGAGGGCTTTTCATACGCCTAGCCTACGACTCGGCGGGGGACGCCTTCGGGGAGCAGTCCCGGCACCGGCCGAAGATCGCGAAGTGCTTCATGTCGGTGTCGAAGCCGAAGGCGTCCCGCAGCTTCTCCGTGAACTCGGCGGCCACCTCCACGTCCGCCTCGATCACCTGGGAGCAGTCGCGGCAGACCAGGTGCAGGTGGTGGTGGCGGTCGGCGAGGTGGTAGGTCGGCGCGCCGTGCCCGAGGTGGGCGTGGCTGACCAGGCCCAGTTCCTCCAGCAGCTCCAGCGTGCGGTACACGGTGGAGATGTTGACCCCCGACGCCGTCTTCCTCACTTCCACGAGGATGTCGTCGGGGGTCGCGTGCTCCAGGGTGTCGACGGCTTCGAGCACGAGCTGGCGCTGGGGCGTCAGCCGGTACCCGCGCTGCCTGAGGTCGCTCTTCCAGTCGGTGCTCACCACACCACGAGTCTAGGCCGGTGCGGGTCGGATCATTTCCCGGTCGACAGGAAACCGCTCAGCAGGGCGTCGGCGAGCGTGCTGCGGTAGGCGCGGGTCGTGCGGGCGAGTTCGGTGTGCGCCTGGATCTTGTCGTCGAGGGCGGCGAGCGCGGCCCCGATGGCCTTCTGCTCGACTGCAGGAGGCAGGAGGACGGGCAGCTCGCTCACCGTGCGGATGCTCAGCGACGGGATGACCGCGCCGGCCGCCCGCGATCTGATCCAGTCCTGCGCAGCCGTGGCACTCAGATACGCGACGAGATACGCGGCCTCGGTCCTCCCGTCCTCGGGCAGCCTGAGCCGCACCAGGTTGGGGTGGAAGAGCCGGCCCGCGTGCTCCCGGGTGACCAGTGCGCAGCGTCCCACGGTTCCGGTCCTGGTGAGGAGGATGTCCCCCTCGGCCAGTTCGTACTTCGCCAGCGTCCGTGCCCGCGCCCACGGAATCGTGGGCACGGTCGCGGCCTCGTCGGTGACGATCCGCTGGCCCCGCAGGTCGCGCGGCGACACGACGGGGACGCCGCCGTCCGCGGGTTCTCGGCCCTTGTCCTCGGCCCGCAGGCCCGGTCCGGCCTGGATGGACGCGCACAGCTCCCCGAGCGGGTGTCGCGACCAGCCGGCCGGTGGTGTCGGTTCGTCAGTTGTCGTCACAGTCCGTATCTCCTGAGCCACCGGGCCGCGTCGGCGTCGGCCGCCGCGGCCCGCGTGTGCAGGCTCTCGATCCTCTCGGCCAGTCTCGCCAGCCGGTCCCGGGTCTCGGTGGGGTCAGGCGCGACCCAGTCGGACGCCCGCACGTACCCGGCGGGGTCCAGACCATGTCTGCGGTCCGCGATGTCTGACACCGGTACGACCCGGCTCAGACCGGGGGTGCCCGCGAAGGGGCGCCCGGCCGTGGGTGCCGAGTGCCAGGACGTGTACTCACCCACCAGCAGGGTGACGTCGTCATCGGTCAGGGCCCACTGGGTACGGCTGACCTGGTGCCCGAGGTGCTCACCCGAGACGAACAGCACCTCGGGGCTGGTCGTCCCCGTGGTCCCGGGCGCGCGCAGGAACCAGATGTGCGTCTTGACGGCGGTGAGGGTGAAGAGCCCGGCGGGCAGCGCGATCACGCATTCCACGGCCCCGGCTTCGACCAGCCCGGCCCGTACGGTCTCGGCGGCACCGGCGTTGGAGGACGCCCCGGCCGGCAGCAGTACGGCGGCCCGGCCCCCCGGAGCGAGCCGCGAGACGACGTACTGCAGCCAGTCGAACTCGGAC
This sequence comes from Streptomyces sp. DSM 120436, assembly GCF_055778765.1. Classification (NCBI taxonomy): domain Bacteria; kingdom Bacillati; phylum Actinomycetota; class Actinomycetes; order Kitasatosporales; family Streptomycetaceae; genus Streptomyces; species Streptomyces sp. DSM 120436. The sequence goes on from NZ_JBSKBS010000001.1 coordinate 1,074,721, forward strand.
CTGCGGGCCGGACCGTAGGTCCAGTACGCAGGTGGCTCCGCGTTCTCCAGGCGGCGACCGAAAGGTGGATTGGTCAACAGCACGTCGAAGGCGCCGGCGGGGTCGGCAAAGGGGGCGAGCACCGGGGTGAACGTTCCCTCACCGAGGCGCACTGCGCGCCCATGGCGCACCCGCAGGTTCGCTTCCGCCACCTGCCGTTCCAGCGCGTCGGGCACTCGGCCGCCGACGCGGGACGGCGGGTCGCCACCCCGCGCGGCGACGGCATCCAGGTAGGCGACGAGCAGTTCTCCGGTACGGCCGTACGGATCGTGCACGCTCCGCGCCCCGGGATGTACGGCGGCCAGTGCTCCGGCCATGACCCGGCTCACAGACGGCGGGGTGAGGAACGCACCGCCCTCGCGCGCATGAGCGGCTCGCCAGAGCACCAGTACATGGTCGAACGCCGCCTGGTTCTCCTGCTCGGAGCTCGAGGGGGTGCGGCCGAGGATGTCGGCGAGTTCATTCAGCAGGTCACGCGGAACCGTCTCCCGCGACAGGTCGTGCTCGTGCACCGCCTGACGGAAGTGGTCCACGGCCCTGGCCAGGCCACCGTCGGGTTCCACGACCTGGTCCAGGACGAGCCACAGCAGCCACCAGAGATAGCGGTCCCTCGGCATCGGCCCCCGAAGCCGGTCCGCCTCCGGCCCCGCGAGCCGCTCGACCGTGCGCAGGAGCCCGCCGGGTGTGCCGCCGGAAAGTCCCGCGCGGAACCGGTCGCCGTAGGTCGTGCCCGCCGGTTCGCCCGGACGTCGGGCGTTGGCGGGGACGACCCGGCCGGAGAGCCAGGTGAGCACGTCGCGGGCACGGAACCTCTCGGTCCCGGCGTCAACGGTCACAGGCCGGGGGAAGTCCGCGTGCCGCCGCTCCCAGTTGGTCACGGCGGGGCGCTTCACTCCCGCGAGACGGGCGATCTCCGGCCGGGAGACGAGGACACCGGCGAACTCCGTCTCGTCCTTCGCCGCGGTCGGTGCCACAGAGTCGGTCACCGGGTCCTCCCCCTCAGAACTGCGGCGGTCTGGCACCGCTCAGGACATCCGCCCGGTCCGCGACCACGGTCGGGAAGCGGTCCATGGCCCGCGCTTCCTTGGTCAGCTCCAGGCTGAGGTAGCCGAGCACGCGGTAGATGGTGTCATGGTCGGCGGCGAGGTGCCGGTGATGAACCGGCTCGTGGTGCATCACCCGGTTGCGCAGCAGGACCAGAGAAGTCAGGTCGCGGTAGAGACGGTCGCGACGCCCTCGGTAGTACGGAAACGCCGAGTGCAGGACAGGCACCCAGAAGTCACGGTCGTAGCCTGCGCTGAGCAGCGACACCCAGAAGCCGAAGGTCAGCTCCGCCACCATGTCGTCCGGCGTCGTGCGCCGCAGGCGGCGCCCACAGCAGCGGCGTGCGTCGTCCACGAGCTTGCGCCCTCGCTCGTTCAAGGGCGCCACCGTCCACCAGTCCGGTCTGCCGTGGTGTCGTACCAGCGCGCCGTGCAGGGCGTTGCGCAGGGCCAATTCCAGACAGTGCAGTGAACCCAGCAGGGCGGCCGACACCTCGACGTTCCACCAGTACAGTCGCTCCGCGGCGCGGGCGTCGCCGTGTGCGGCCCGGATGTATCGCCGCAGGCGCGGCAGGGACAGGTCGCGCAGCATCCACGCCGGCAGGCGATCGGTCACGGTTCCTCCTACGCGCCTCCAGGGATGCGCTGTGCTAGCGTGGTGAACGAACGTTCTGGGTCCGCCTCTGCCTCGCAAGCCGCCCAGGGCACAGCCTCCGGAGCCCCGGTCGCAGGCATGTTGCGACCGGGGCTCCGCGCATGCACGGCGCCCCGGGGTTCGCTCCGCGAAGACATCGTCAATGTAGTCGCGCGCCCCGGCAGCAGCAAGCGCATTGCCATGCGGTTTGATTTGTTAACCGTGGAGCCTCCTCAACACGCACAACACCCCCCGGCCGCAGTGGCACGGGGGGCGTGGGGGGGCGTGGGGCCGTGGGCACCTGGCTCAGTCGCGAGGCGCCTACTTGAAGAACGCGATCCCGTCGTCCGGCATGTCGTCGGGCAGGGCCTTGGCCCAGCGCTCGACCTCCTCCGGGGTGACGACCTTCTTCAGGTGCGCCGACATGTAGGGGCGCAGCTCGACCTCGGGGGTCTGCTTCTCGCCGACCCACATCAGGTCGCTCTTGACGTAGCCGTACAGCCGCTTGCCGCCGGTGTACGGGCCGGAGGCGGCCGTGCGGGCGACGGCGTCGGTCACCAGGTCGATCTGCGGCTTCTTGTCGGCCATCTCGCCGTACCAGACCTCGACGACGCCGTCGTCACGGACCATGGTCACCTCGACCTTGCGGTCGGCGTCGATGCGCCAGTAGCCGTGCTCCGACTCCAGCGGACGGACCTTGTTGCCGTCGCCGTCGAGCACCCAGGTGTGCGAGGAGTACTCCAGGAAGTCCCGCCCGTCATGGGTGAAGGTGACCTCCTGGCCGAAGTTGCACTTCTCGGCGCCGGGGAAGTCGTGCACGCCCGCACCCGCCCAGTTGCCGAGCAGGAACGCGAGCGGGACGAGGTCCTTGTGCAGGTCGGACGGAATCTCGATCATGAGCGGAACTTCCTGGCGTCGGTGATCAGCGCTGGCCCTGGTACAGCTTCTTCACGGTCAGCCCGGCGAAGGCGAGAACGCCGACGGCGACGAGGACCAGCAGGATTTCGAAGAAGAGGATCACGGGGTGCTCCTTGAGCGGGGGTGCGAGGGTGTGCACGGGGCCGGCCCCCAGCTTACGCGGCCGGGCACGGCCCCCGTCGTGCGAGGTGGCCCCCTGACTACCATGCGGTCATGGCGAAGAAGCTCGTGATCAAGGTGACCGCCGGGGCCGATGCACCCGAGCGCTGTTCTCAGGCGTTCACGGTGGCCGCGGTGGCGGCGGCCAGCGGCGTCGAGGTGTCCCTGTGGCTCACCGGGGAGTCGGCGTGGTTCGCGCTGCCGGGGCGGGCCGCCGAGTTCGAGCTGCCGCACGCCGCTCCGCTGCCCGATCTGCTGGACTCCGTCCTCGCGACCGGCCGGATCACGCTGTGCACCCAGTGCGCGGCCCGCCGGGACATCACGGAGAAGGACGTCCTCGAGGGCGTGCGGATCGCGGGCGCGCAGGTCTTCGTGCAGGAGGCCGTGACGGACGGCGTCCAGGCGCTCGTGTACTGACGGGTCTACCGGGGTCCTTTCCTCCCGTCCAGCTCGTCCCACCACTCGTCGGACTGCGGGTCGCCCGAGGGGGCGTCCCACCAGCGGTCCTCGGGGCCCCGCCGGTTGGCGACCACCGCGGCGACCGGCGGGATCACCATGGCGACCAGGCACATCGCCACGGCGGCCGGCACCGACCAGAGCCGTACGACGCCCCAGGCCAGGACGAACAGCCCGATGCAGCCGCCCATCAGCACGAAGTAGGCGTGGCGCCTGCGCGCGTACATGTCTCCAGCGTAGGTCCGGACATGCCGGAGGGCCGCGCCCACGAGGACGCGGCCCTTCGTGCGAGCCTCGCTCAGACCGCGATCGCGACCTCGGCCAGGCCGCCCTGCTGGGCGACGACCGTGCGGTCGGCGGTGCCGCCGGGCACCAGGGCGCGGACGGTCCAGGTGCCCTCCGCCGCGTAGAAGCGGAACTGTCCGGTCGCGGAGGTCGGGACCTCCGCGGTGAACTCGCCGGTCGAGTCGAGCAGGCGGACGTACCCCGTCACCGGCTCGCCGTCGCGGGTCACCTGACCCTGGATGGTGGTCTCACCGGGCTTGATCGTCGAGGCGTCCGGGCCGCCGGCCTTCGCACCGCACATGTCTTAACTCCTGAAGGGGTCGGGAGGGTTACTTGCCGGGGCCGAGCTCGATCGGCACGCCGACGAGGGAGCCGTACTCGGTCCAGGAGCCGTCGTAGTTCTTGACGTTCTCCACGCCGAGCAGCTCGTGCAGCACGAACCAGGACAGCGCGGAGCGCTCACCGATGCGGCACAGGGCGATGGTGTCCTTGGACAGGTCGACCTGCTCGGCCTCGTAGAGCGCCTTGAGCTCCTCGTCGGACTTGAAGGTGCCGTCGTCGTTGGCGTTCTTGGACCACGGGATGTTGCGGGAGGTCGGCACGTGGCCGGGGCGCTGCGACTGCTCCTGCGGCAGGTGGGCCGGGGCGAGCAGCTTGCCGGAGAACTCGTCGGGCGAGCGCACGTCGACGATGTTCTTCTTGCCGATGGCGTCCACGACCTCGTCGCGGAAGGCCCGGATGGACAGGTCCTGCGGCTTGGCCTTGTACTCGGTCTTCGGCCGCTGCGGCACCTCGTCGCCGGGGACCAGCTCGCGGGCGTCGAGCTCCCACTTCTTGCGGCCGCCGTCGAGGAGCTTGACGTTCTCGTGGCCGTACAGCTTGAAGTACCAGTACGCGTACGAGGCGAACCAGTTGTTGTTGCCGCCGTAGAGGACGACCGTGTGGTCGTTGGCGATGCCCTTGTCGGACAGGAGCTTCTCGAAGCCGGCCTGGTCGACGAAGTCACGGCGGACCGGGTCCTGCAGGTCCTGGGTCCAGTCGATCCGGACGGCGTTCTTGATGTGGTTCTTGTCGTAGGCGGACGTGTCCTCGTCCACCTCGACGATCACGATGGTCGGGTCGTCCAGGTGCTCCTGGAGCCAATCGGCGTCGACCAGGACGTCGCTGCGGGCCATGCTGTTCTCCTCCGGGGCAGGTGCGGGGGGCGTGCGGGTACGAGGGTGCGTACGCGCCCGGACCGGGGCGGCGCGCGGGTCCCCTCGACGGGAATGCGGACGGAAGACGCGTCCGCTCAGAAAGTGCGACAGAGCATGGCGGCGACACGGCACAGGTCCACTGCCCGCCGCTTCGTGAGATCCGCCTGTCCCCTCGAACGGAGGACGCTCGTCTGACACTGCATGAGGACGATCGTAGGGACGGACCGGCGCCCCTGTCACCGACGTGTCGCATACTGAGACGAGATCGTCCACGGACCGATACCACGACCAGGAAAACCGCCCACCGCGCCGAGGGCGCGCCCACCGTCCGCGCCGCCCCATCTGCCCAGCGGACGTCCCCGTCTCGCCCACCGGACACCCGCCTACCCGGCCAGCCGCACGTCCGTCCCCGTCACCGTGACGTCCACGCCGTCCGCGGCCGCCTGCACCTTCTCCAGCCGGATCCCGCCCGGCAGCCCGTCGATGTTCTGCTCGAAGTCGGTGATCCGCCGCACCCGCGACTCGGCGATCTCCACCCCGCCCAGCACCGGCAGCGCGTCGGCCCGCACCCGCACGGTGTTCCCGTCGACGACGGTCACCGAGCTGAGCACGGGGACCGGCTCGGGCAGCTCCTTGCCGAGCACGGTGGTCTCCAGCGCGACCTTGATCTTCCCGTTCCCCCCGTCGGACAGCCCCACCACCTCGGCGGTGATGCCGGGGGCCACCTGCCGGGGCTCGGCCTTCGCGGCCTTCAGCAGCTCGTCGTAGGCGAGGGTCGCCGTACCGGTGGCGCTGTCCGCGACGGCGGAGCCGAAGTCACCGGAGAACTCGACGTCCCGCAGATCGGCCCGCAGATCGGCGATCCGGATCGTCCCGCCGCCCTCTCCGGCGCCGGCCTCGTAGTCCGAGATGCCGACCCGCACCTCGTCGAACGAGCCGCCGAGCACCTGGGTGAGGAAGGGGAAGCCCTCGATGTCCACGTCGGGGGTGGAGGCCAGGCCCTCGGTGGCCCGGAGGCGGTCGGCGGCCTCACCCTCGGCGATGTGGACGGCGACGCGGTCGACGATGACGAAGATGCCGCCGAGTACCACGGCGATGACGAGCAATGTTCGCAGTGCGCGCATGCGGAGTCCCCCACCTGACGTGTGCCCGGCGACCGGCGGCCGCCCTCACGCGAGCGTAGTGCGGGGGCTGCGGAAGAACGGGGGATTGTGGATCACCTGTGACAGGGACGCCTCGGATCCGCCCGACGTACGGCGCCCGCCGTGCGGGGGACGGGGCGGCTCGGTCCCGTACTCACGGCCCGGGCGATCGGACCGTCCCTGACCGTCCGGAAAGGACGCGACACGGTGGGCGCCGGGGTGACGTGGGAGCCGACCGCCATGACACGGAGGACCTTGTGTTCCAGCCCTCGGGGCACTCCGCGCTGACGCGACGTCCTGCACGGGGTCGGTGCGGGCCGGGGGTGTCTGCGCAACCCGGCGCCGGCGGGGCGCCTCCCCCGGAGGGGGTGCCCCCAGCGCCCACCCGTGCCGCCCCGGGGGCACCTCCCAGGCCTTTGAGGCACGGGGGAAGACACGAATGCCCGCTAGTTGGCGGGGCCTGCACTCCCTCGAACCGTCGGGCGGTAGCCGCGTACGGCGGGGCGGGGCACCCGGCGTGGGCGGGGGTGTGGCCGCGTACGGCGGGGTGGGGGTGGGGGTGGGCGCCCGCAGCGGCTGGCGCCCACCCCCTTCACTCACCAAGACGCACTCTCGCGCCGGACCGAGGACGACCGCCCCCACCGCGGCCCCGCACCACCCACCGCCCGTGGGCGCTACGCCCGCCCCCACCGGACAGCATCCCTGCGCCGCAGGCGTCACACCGCGACCCCCACCGGACAGCAGCCCCACCCCCCTCACCGGGCGGAGCCCCCTGCACAGGGCGGCCTCAGGCGAACAGCCGGCCCAGGACGTAGACGGCCGGACCCGCCGCTGCCAGAGGCAGGGCGACGCCCGCCGTGAAGTGGACGAAGCGGGACGGGTAGTCGTAGCTGGCCACCCGGTGGCCGATCAGCGCGCAGACCGCCGCCCCGGCCCCCATCAGGGCCCCGTCCGCCGACATCCCACCGGCCACGTACCCCGCACCGGCCGCCACCGCCAGCGCGACCGCCACCGAGGCCGCCGTCGCCACCGGCAGCGCCCGCGCGACCATCGCCGCCGCCACCGCGACCGCCCCCACGACCACCGCGTCCGCGTCCGCCGCGAGGTATCCGCCCGCCGCGATCGCCAGGGCCGCCGCGACCACCGTCGCCATCAGGCCGTACATCCGCTCGTCGGGGTCCGCGTGCGACCGCAGCTGCAGCGCCAGCGACAGCAGCACCCACACCCCCAGCGCCCCCAGGATCGCCGCGGGCGACCGGTCCGCGACCAGCATCGCCGCGTCCGCGGCCAGCGCCCCCAGGAACCCGAGGGCGATGCCCTGCCGCGCCGGCCACATCCCGTTGAGCCGGAACCACCCCGCCGCGGTCACGCCCTGCAGCACCACCAGCGGCACGAGCAGCGCGTACGTGCCCAGCGCGGCCCCGCCGGCCAGCAGCAGACCGAGCACCGCCGTCAGCGCCGCGGGCTGCACCCCGGGCTCGATGATCGGCGACCGCCCCTCGGCCCGGGCCCGCTGCGCGTCGGTCACGCGGGAGTTCCCGGCGAGGGTGGCCGGACCGTATGCGGGCTCGCCCTCCCCCACCGGAGCGGGCTCCGGCACCTGCGCGGGAGCGGCCGCGGGAGCGGTCACCGGAGGGACCCCCTGCGGAGGCAGGTAGGACGTCTCCTCAGCCGCCGCCACCGGCGGCTGCATCTGCGTCTCCCACGTCTGTCCCTGCCACTGCTGCGTGTGCTGCTGGTCCGCGTACGGATCGTCGTACCGCTGCCCCGGCCACGCCTGCGGCTGGGACTGCGGCTGCTGGTGGGGCGCGTACGGATCCGGCGCCCCCTGAGCCCCCTGAGCCCCGTAAGTCCCGCGGGTCCCGTAGGTGCCGTGGGTCCCGTGGCCTCCCGGAGCCTCATAGCCCCCCTGGCTCCCAGGAACCCCGTAGCCCTCGTGGCCCTCGTGACCCTGGCCCCCATAGCCCCCGTACGACCCGTACGGCTGGTTCGTCATCCCTCACCCTCCTGCGAACGGCGGAAGCACCTCGACCGTGCCGCCGTCGGCCAGCCGTACCGTCTCATGCGCGCGCTTTCCCACGGGATCACCGTCGACGAGGAACGAGCACCTCAGCAGCACGCGAGTGAGCTCGCCGGGATGCCGCTCGCGCACGGCGGCGAGCGCGTCGGCGAGCGTGCCCGCCTCGTACGGCTCCTCGGCCACCCCCGCCGCGGCCTTGGCGGCGGCCCAGTACCGCACCGTGACCTTTGCCATCTGCTGGTTCCTCGATCGGTTGACGGTGAACACGGCCAGGCTAGCCCGCCCGGGCGACCGCCCAGTCCCCGATGCGCCCCAACAGCGGCTCGGGCGCCGCGTTCTCCGCGTGCCCCATGCCGTGCTCGACCCACAGCTCCCCGTGCTCCCCGGCGGCGTCCGCCAGCATCCGGGGATGGTCGAGCGGGAAGTAGGCGTCCCGGTCCCCGTGCACGACCAGCAGCGGCGTCGGCGCGATCCGGGGGACGGCCTCGACGGGGGACAGCGGCACGGGGTCCCACTGCCGGTGGTGGATGCGGGTGCGCAGCCCGTACCGCCCGACCAGCCGCCCGGAGGGCCGCGTCACCAGCCAGTGCAGCCGCCGCATGGGCGCGGTCCCCCGGTAGAACCACCGCGCCGGCGCGCTCACCGAGACGACGGCGTCCACCCCGCCGGCCTCCAGCGCGGCGTGCCGCAGCACCACCGAGCCGCCCATGGAGAACCCCACGGTCACCACCCGCGTGTGCCCCAGCTCCCGCGCCCACGCGACCGCCGCGGCGAGGTCGAGCACCTCGCGGTCGCCCACGGTGGACCGTCCGCCGGACCGCCCGTGCCCCCGGAAGGAGAACGTGACGACGGCGCCGTACCGCGCGAGGACCCGTGCGACGCGCCGCACGTGGGGCCGGTCCGCGTCCCCGGTGAACCCGTGCGCGACCACGAGAGCGAGCCCCGGCGCATCATCGCGGACCCTCTTCCCCCCGCCCCCGTCACGGTTCTCGGAACCGTTTCCGGAACCGCTCCGTGCACCGTTCCGCGCACCGCCCCCACCTCGTTCGTACACGGAATCGATCGCCACGCCGTCCGCCGTGCGCAAGAACGTCCGCAGCGGCGCACCGCCCTGCGTGACGTTCCGCGTCCCGGCATGTGGACCCAGGGTGGATCGCGCCACATCACCTGCCGCCTCGGTGCCCATGTCGGCTATTCTGCTGCGAAGAGGACTCGGGCACTGAAGCCCCCGGGTCCTTTTGTGCTTTCGGAAGCGTTGTATACGAAGGCGGGGGACCGCCGGGTGTACGGGCCGTCGAACGCACGCGGCAAGGCCGTGAACTCCCCCGCTGCCTCGATGGCACGGGAGGTGCCCCATCGCAGGGACCCAGGAGGAACCAGACGTTATGGGCGAGCGAACCGTGCACGAACGCAGGACGGCCGCGTTCCGGGAAACCACGAACCGGGCAGGTGAGGCGACCCGATGAGTTCCCTGCTGCTCCTGACCAACGCGCTCCAGCCGTCGACGGAGGTGCTCCCCGCCCTCGGTCTGCTCCTGCACAACGTCCGGGTGGCGCCCGCGGAGGGCCCGGCGCTGGTGGACACCCCCGGCGCCGACGTGATCCTCGTCGACGGCCGCCGCGATCTTCCCCAGGTCCGCAGCCTGTGCCAGCTGCTGCGCTCCACGGGCCCCGGCTGCCCGCTGCTGCTGGTGGTGACCGAGGGGGGCCTGGCCGCGGTCACCGCGGACTGGGGCATCGACGACGTGCTGCTGGACACCGCCGGCCCCGCGGAGGTCGAGGCGCGGCTGCGGCTGGCGACGGGCCGCCGGCAGCTCGTCGACGACGACTCGCCGATGGAGATCCGCAACGGCGACCTCTCCGTGGACGAGGCGACCTACTCCGCGAAGCTCAAGGGCCGGGTCCTGGACCTGACCTTCAAGGAGTTCGAGCTGCTCAAGTACCTCGCGCAGCACCCCGGCCGGGTCTTCACCCGCGCCCAGCTGCTCCAGGAGGTCTGGGGCTACGACTACTTCGGCGGCACCCGTACGGTCGATGTGCACGTGCGGCGGCTGCGCGCCAAGCTCGGCCCGGAGCACGAGTCGCTGATCGGCACCGTACGGAACGTCGGTTACCGATTCGTTACACCGGAGCGGGGGGAACGCGCGTCCGAGGAGGCCAGGGCGAAGGACGCCCGGCGAAAAGCGGCGGAAGCGGACGAGACGGCCGTGCGGGACGCCGGCGCCGTCCGGGCCGAGGCCTGACGGCCGCACGCCTGAGCGTCGCGTGCGCGCACACGAGCCGTTCTCCCCTTGTTCACCGCCTCCGGCACGCCCTGCCCGGAGGGGATATATCCGCGTAGACTCCGCGCGTGGCCAAGGTAACCAGGGATGACGTGGCGCGACTGGCGGGGACGTCCACCGCCGTCGTCAGCTACGTCATCAACAACGGACCCCGGCCGGTCGCCCCGGCCACGCGCGAGCGGGTGCTCGCAGCGATCAAGGAGCTGGGGTACCGGCCCGACCGCGTCGCCCAGGCCATGGCGTCCCGGCGCACGGACCTCATAGGCCTGATCGTGCCGGACGCCCGCCAGCCGTTCTTCGGGGAGATGGCGCACGCGGTCGAACAGGCCGCGTCCGAGCGCGGGAAGATGGTGCTGGTCGGCAACTCCGACTACATCGGCGAGCGCGAGGTCCACTATCTGCGCGCCTTCCTCGGCATGCGGGTCTCGGGGCTGATCCTGGTCAGCCACGCGCTGAACGACCTGGCCGGCGCGGAGATCGAGGCGTGGGACGCCCGGGTGGTGCTGCTGCACGAGCGGCCGGAGGCGTTCGACGACGTCGCCGTCGTCACCGACGACCTCGGCGGCGCCCAGCTCGCCGTGCGCCACCTGCTGGAGCACGGCTACGAGTACGTCGCCTGCGTCGGCGGCACCGCGGAGACCCCCGCCGTCGGCGACCCGGTCTCCGACCACGTCGAGGGCTGGCGGCGCGCGATGGAGGAGGCCGGCGTGGCCACCGAGGGCCGGCTCTTCGAGGCCCCGTACAACCGCTACGACGCCTACCGGGTCGCCCTGGACATCCTGTCGGGGCCGCGACGGCCGCCCGCGGTCTTCTGCTCCACCGACGACCAGGCCATCGGCGTGCTGCGCGCCGCCCGGGAGCTGCGCATCGACGTGCCGGGCGAGCTGGCGGTCGCCGGGTTCGACGACATCAAGGAGGCGGCGCTCGCCGACCCGCCGCTGACCACGGTCGCCTCCGACCGTCCGGCGATGGCCCGCGCGGCGGTCGACCTGGTCCTGGACGACGGCCTGCGGGTGGCGGGCTCGCGCCGGGAACGCCTGAAGGTCTTCCCGTCCCGCCTGGTGGTCCGCCAGTCCTGCGGCTGCTCCTAGCCCCCGGGGTCCGGGACTCATCGCACCGCACCCGCGGACGCGCCGGGCCTTTATGTCGGACATACATACTTCTGCCGGACTTCTCAGCGAGGACTCAGGCGGCTCTCATCGACGGGCGGAACGCTCAGGAGCATGAGCGAGAACTCCCGCCCGAGCGGCGCCCCCGAGTACGGTCCGTCCCAGGTGAACCCCCAGTGGCCGCCCCCGCCGGCCTACGCTCCCCCGGCCCCGGATCCCGCGGACGGCCCCGCCGCCCCGGCCCCGGCGCACCGGCGGAACCGGGGCCCGGCCAAGCTGCTGGTCGCCGTGGCGATCGTCGCCGCCGCGATCGGCGGCACCACCGCCTACGGGGTGCAGGAGCTGACCGGCGGCTCCCCCGCCGGCGTCAGCGCCTCCTCCGCCGCCGGGACCGACGTGGTGCCGGCGTCCCTCGAGGGGACGGTGGCCGGGGTCGCCGAGGCGGCCGGCCCGAGCATCGTGGAGATCACGGCCGCCTCGTCGTCCGGTTCGGCCACCGGGTCCGGTGTGATCCTCACCGAGGACGGCGAGGTCGTCACCAACCACCACGTGGTGGTCGGCGCCTCCCGGATCCAGGTGCGCACCGACGACGGCAGGACCTACGACGCACGGATCACCGGCACCGACAGCGGCAAGGACCTGGCGCTGATCGAGCTGGAGGACGCCTCCGGCCTGAAGGCCGCCACGCTCGGCGACTCCGACCGCGTGCGGGTCGGCGACCAGGTCGTCGCGATCGGCTCCCCCGAGGGCCTGACCGGCACGGTGACCAGCGGCATCGTCTCCGCCCTCGACCGTGACGTCACGGTGTCCACGGACGGGGGCCAGGGGCAGCGCGGCGGCGGCTGGCCGTTCGAGTACGGCGGCCGGCAGTTCAACGGCGACACCGGCGACTCCACGACCACGTACCAGGCCATCCAGACCGACGCCTCGCTGAACCCGGGCAACTCCGGTGGCGCGCTGATCGACATGAACGGCAACGTCATCGGCATCAACTCCGCGATGTACGCGCCGAGCGGCGCCGAGTCCTCCGCCGCGGGCAGCGTGGGGCTGGGCTTCGCCATCCCGGTGAACACGCTCAAGGCGGACCTGCCGGACCTGCGGGCCGGTGCGACGAACTGACGCACCGGACGGGAAACGTGCGACGCTGAGGATCCGACAGCCCGCCCCCTCCCCCGCCGCGCCCGCCGCGCGGCGCGCAGCCGAAGGACCCGCCACCCGATGAGCCCCGCAGACGGCGACCGTGCCCCGCAGCGCATCCTGATCGTCGACGACGAGCCGGCGGTGCGCGAAGCGCTCCGGCGCAGCCTGGCCTTCGAGGGATACGACACCGAGGAGGCCGTCGACGGCGTGGACGCCCTGGAGAAGATGGCGGCCCACCGCCCCGACCTCCTCGTCCTCGACATCCAGATGCCCCGGATGGACGGTCTGACCGCCGCCCGCCGCATCCGCGCCACCGGCGACACCACGCCGATCCTGATGCTGACGGCCCGGGACACCGTCGGCGACCGGGTGACCGGTCTGGACGCGGGGGCGGACGACTACCTGGTGAAGCCGTTCGAGCTGGACGAGCTGTTCGCCCGGATCCGCGCCCTGCTGCGGCGCAGCTCGTACGCGGCGGCGGTGGCCGCCTCCGCCGGGACCGACGACGTCCTCACCTTCGCCGACCTGACCATGAACCTGGCCACGCGGGAGGTGACCCGCGCCGGACGCCCGGTGGAGCTGACCCGCACGGAGTTCACCCTGCTGGAGATGTTCATGGCGCACCCGCGCCAGGTGCTCACCCGTGAGCAGATCCTCAAGGCGGTCTGGGGGTTCGACTTCGAGCCGTCGTCCAACTCGCTGGACGTGTACGTCATGTACCTGCGCCGCAAGACCGAGGCGGGCGGCGAGCCGCGCCTGGTGCACACGGTGCGGGGGGTGGGGTACGTGCTGCGGCAGGGCGGCGCGGAGTGACCGGACCGGTACGCCGTTTCCGCGCCCTGCCGATCCGGGCGCGGCTGTCGCTGCTGGTCGCCGCGGCCGTGGCGTTCGCGGTGGCCGCGGTCTCGGTGACCTGCTGGTTCATCGTGCAGGGCAAGCTGTACGAGCAGGTCGACGAGGACCTGAAGAAGGCGACCGTGCTGCAGGGCCCGCAGCGGGTGGACGAGATCCGCAGCGCCCTCACCGACTGCACGCAGACGCCCCGCGACAGCGGCGCGGGCGGTTTCCAGTACACGTACTCGCAGGTGGTCAAGGAGGACGGCACGGTCTGCCTGTTCCCCAGCTCGGTGGGGAGCGTGAAGGTCACCGCGTCGGACCGCAGGGTGATCGAGAACGCGGGCAACGGCTCGCGGGGCATCTTCCGCGACGGCGCCGACCAGGACGGCGACGACGTCCGCGTGCTGACCCTGCCGCTGGTCATCAACGACCCCGCCACGCTGACCAGCACCCACGCGGCCGTCATCGTGGCGGTCCCGCTGAAGGGCACCCGGTCCACGCTCAACGACCTGGCGCTGATCCTGCTGCTGGTCTCCGGTCTCGGGGTGCTCGGCTCGGCCGCCGCGGGTCTCGCCGTGGCCCGCGCCGGACTGCGCCCGGTCGACAAGCTCACCGAGGCCGTCGAACACGTCGCCCGCACCGAGGACCTGGGCGTCCGCATCCCCGTGGAGGACGAGTCGGAGGACGAGATCGCCCGTCTGTCGCGCTCCTTCAACTCCATGACGTCCGCCCTCGCCAGCTCCCGTGACCTGCAGCAGCAGCTCATCGCGGACGCCGGGCACGAACTGCGCACCCCGCTCACCTCGCTGCGCACCAACATCGAACTGCTGACCCGCAGCGAGGACACCGGGCGGCCCCTGCCGCCCGCCGACCGCAAGGCGCTGCTGGACTCGGTGAAGGCGCAGATGACGGAGCTGGCCGCGCTCATCGGCGACCTCCAGGAGCTGTCCCGCCCGGACCCGGGCCACCAGGCGGGCCGTGCGGAGATCGTCGCCTGGCAGGACGTGGTGGAGGCGGCCCTGCGCCGGGCCCGGCTGCGCGGCCCGGAGCTGACCATCACGGCCGGCCTGAGCCCCTGGTACGTGCGGGCCGAACCGGCGGCGCTGGAACGGGCGGTGGTCAACGTGCTGGACAACGCGGTGAAGTTCAGCCCGCCGGGCGGCACGATCGAGGTGCGGCTCGCCGACGGGGTCCTCACCGTCCGGGACCACGGTCCGGGCATCGCGGCCGACGAACTCCCGCACGTCTTCGACCGCTTCTGGCGCTCCCCCGGCGCCCGCGCCCTGCCCGGCTCGGGCCTCGGCCTGTCCATCGTGGCGCGCACGGTGCAGCAGGCGGGCGGCACGGTCGCCCTCACCCCGGCGGAGGGCGGCGGCACCACCGCCGTCATCCGCCTCCCGGGCGCCCCGACGCCGCCGCCCGAGGTGCCCGGCGGCCCGTGACACCCTGGGGCGCATGGCGAATCCACCGGACGGGCTGCCCGTCTACCGCGTCCTGACCGGCCCCGACGACGCCGCGTTCTGCCGGCGGGTCAGCGAGGCGCTCGAGCTGGGGTACCGGCTGCACGAGGGACCCGCCGTGACCTTCGACGGGGAGCGGGTGATCGTCGCGCAGGCGGTCGTGTGGGACCTCGAGGGCTAGAAAACGAAGAGGGCCGGTGCACAGCACCGGCCCCGTCCGTCATGCGGGTCACTGCACGATCGTGATGCGGTCCGCCGCCGGCGGGTCGATCGGGTCGCCGGCCGAGGAGTTGGCCGTGAGGTACTGCTCCAGGGCCGTCAGGTCGTCCTCGCCGACCAGGTCGTCGGTGCCTTCGCCCAGGGTGGGGAAGCCGTCGCCGCCGCCCGCGAGGAAGCTGTTCGTCGCGACGCGGTAGTCGGCCGACGGGTCGACCGGCTCGCCGTTCAGCCGGATCGAGTCCGTGACGACCCGGTCGGCGCCGGTCTTCGTCAGGTCCAGCGTGTAGGTGAGCCCGTCGGACACCTGGAGGATCTTCGGCGCGGCCTCGTTCGGGCCGCCGACCTGCTCCTTGAGGGCCTGGATCAGCTGCTCGCCGGTGAAGGTCTGCAGGTTGACCGTGTTGGCGAACGGCTGGACCGTGAAGGCCTCCGCGAAGGTCACCACGCCGTCGCCCTCACCGCCGCTCGCCGCGTGGGTGAGCGGGGCACGGATGCCGCCCGGGTTCATCAGGGCGAGGTCGGTCTCCGGGTCCAGCGTGCGGGCGTACTCCAGCTGCGCGTCGGCGATCAGGTCGCCCAGCGGGGACTCGGTGCCGTCCTTGACGATGTCGCCGGAGATGTAGCCGATCGGGCGGTTGCCGATCGGGGCGGCGAGGGTGTTCCACTTGTCGATCAGGCGGGTCATGTCGGGCGCCCTGGGGACGTCCCGGGTCACCACGTGGTTCGCGGACTTCACGGCCGTACGGGCGATGTCGCCGGTCCGGCGGTCGTACGTCAGCGTGGTGTCGGTGTAGAGCCGGCCGAAGGACGCGGCGGAGGTGACCGTGCGGGGCTTGCCCGCCGGGTCGGGAACGGTGCAGACGTACGCGTTGTGGGTGTGGCCGGTGACCAGCGCGTCCACCTCGGGCGAGACGTTCTTCGCGATGTCCGCGATCGGGCCGGAGATGCCGTCGCCGGCGCCGGGGGAGTCGCAGTCGTAGTTGTAGCTCTGCGAGGCCGGGAAGCCGCCCTCGTGGATCAGCGCCACGATGGACCTCACGCCCTTGCGGCGCAGCTCCTCGGCGTACCTGTTGATGGTCTCGACCTCGTCCTTGAAGACGAGGCCCTTGACGCCCTCGGCGGACACGATGTCCGGGGTGCCCTCCAGGGTCACGCCGATGAAGCCGATCTTGACGTCCTTCTTCTTCCACACCCAGTACGGCTTGAGGAGCGGCTTCCCGGTCCTCTCGTCCAGGACGTTGGCCGCCAGGTACGGGAAGTCGGCGCCCTTGAACCTCTTGTCCGTGTAGCAGCCGTCCGTCGGGTGGCAGCCGCCGTTCTGCAGGCGGGACAGCTCCTTCGCGCCCTCGTCGAACTCGTGGTTGCCGACCGAGGTGACGTCCAGCTCGAGCTTGTTCAGCGCCTCGATGGTGGGTTCGTCGTGGAACAGGCCCGAGATCAGCGGGGAGGCGCCGACCATGTCGCCGCCGGCCGCGGTGACGGAGTACGGGTTGCCCTTGCGGGCCTGGCGCAGGTGCGTCGCCAGGTACTCCGCGCCGCCCGCGTCGATCGTCCTCGTCGTGCCGTCCGGCTGGAGTTCGGTGACCCGGCCGGAGGAACCGGTGGGCGGCTCCAGGTTGCCGTGCAGGTCGTTGAAGGACAGCAGCTGCACGTCCTGGTAGCGGCCCGGCCGGTGGTCGTGGCCCTTGCCCCTGCCGTGCTGCTCGCCCGCGCTCGCCGCACCGGGCAGGGCCGCGGCGGCCAGGGCGCCGACGGTGAGGACACCGGCGGCGGTCACGAGGAGACGGTTCGTACGGCGTCTGCGGCGCGGGTGCGCCGGGGATGTGGCTGGCATACGCCCCCCTGTCGGTGCGAGTGGGTACCGGCGCAGCCTAGGGTCAACGCGCGTAGCGCGACAGGGTTTCCGGGTCACAGCCTGGTCTATCTTTCACCGCGACCGCCGTCGTCGCCCGTGCGGCACGCTGCCGCCCCTCGCCGTGCCGTGCCGTCCCCTCGCCCTCGTTACCCTCGTACGCATGACCAGCGACGCGTTCCCCCCGCCCGGCCGTCCCCGTTCGCTCCAGACGTACACCGCGCTCGACCCGGCGCAGGTCGACGCGGTCCTCGCCCTGCTCGACGAGGCGGCGCGCGACGACGGCCGGCAGGCCGTGTCGGAACAGGGGCGGCTGCAACTGCGCGGCGGCGAGCGGGAGGGCGTCTCGCACCTGCTGCTGACCGTCGGTGAAGAGCTCGCCGGGTACGCCCAGTTGGAGGACACCGATCCGGTGGAGCCGCCGGCCGCGGAGCTGGTGGTGCGCCCCTCGTACCGCGGGCAGGGGCACGGGCGGGCGCTCGGCACGGCGCTGCTCGCCGCGTCGGGCAAGCGGCTGCGGGTGTGGGCGCACGGCGGGCGCTCCGCCGCCCGGCACCTGGCGCAGGTGCTCGGTCTGACGCTGTTCCGCGAACTACGGCAGATGCGGCGGCCGTTGGCGGGTCTCGACCTGTCCGACCCGGTGCTGCCGGAGGGCGTGACCGTGCGCACCTTCGAGCCCGGCCGGGACGACGCGGCCTGGCTCGCGCTGAACGCCGCCGCGTTCGCCCACCATCCCGAGCAGGGCTCCCTCACCCAGCGGGACCTCGACGACCGCAAGGCCGAGCCGTGGTTCGACCCCGAGGGCTTCTTCCTCGCCGAGCGCGACGGACGGCTGATCGGCTTCCACTGGACCAAGGTGCACGCCGACGAGGGCCTCGGCGAGGTGTACGTCCTCGGCGTCGCCCCCGACGCCCAGGGCGGCGGACTCGGCAGGTCCCTGACGACGATCGGGCTGCGCCACCTCGCGGACCGGGGCCTGCCCACCGCGATGCTGTACGTCGACGCCGACAACAAGGCGGCGGTGTCCGTCTACGAGCGGCTGGGCTTCGTCACCCACGAGACGGACCTGATGTACCGGACGGAGACCTGAGCGGACGGAGACCTGAGCGGACGGAGCGCTCGCCGCCGGACCGACTCGGCGCAGCACACCGCGACCGCGACCGCGAGCAGCACGGCGCACAGCGGCAGCGCCCAGCAGTCGTGGGCGTCCGCCCGGCGCGGGTCGCCCGGCGCGGTGAACGGCGCCCGGTCCGCGGGGCTCAGCGGCGGCGCCGGCACCGCCGCCATGAGCAGGAACCCGGCGACCGCCTGACCCGGCCGGGCGGTGTCCCGGCCGGGCGATGTCCCGGCCGGGCGGTGTCCCGGCCGGGCGGTGTCCCGGCCGGGCGGTGTCCCGGCCGGGCGGTGTCCCGGCCGGGCGATGTCCCGGCCGGGCGATGTCCCAGCCCGGCGGTGTCCCGGCGGCGCACCGCGGAGGCCGCGCCCGGCCGGGGCGGGGGCGAGGACGGCCGCCGCCCCCACCGTGACGTCCCCGGCCGGCCGCGAAGCACGCGCTCCTCCGCCGGCGCCTCGTCCCGGTGGCGCAGCCGCCGCGTCGGCGCCTGCCGAGGCCGCCGCCGTGCCCCCGGCCTCCCCCGTGCCCCGGCCCCGCGCAGGGCGTCGACCAGCCGGCGCGAGGCGATCCGCCCCAGCCGGCCGGCGGCGTCCGCGCGCGCCGCGTCCTCCCGCCGGCGGACGGTGCCGCGCCACACCGCGAGGAAGGTCTCCCGCAACGTCGTCGACGAGAGTCGCGTCGGCGCACCGGGCGCGCCTGCGCGCGGTGCGGCCACGGCGCGCACCGCCGGTGCGGCTCACCGAAGGCGCGCCGGCCGCCGTCGGCCGTGACGGCGCGCAGCAGCTCGCCGTCGCTTCTCACCTCGCTCACGTCCCCTCACCGGACGGGCCCCGCCGACCGGTTCACGGGTCCGCGGTTGACTTTCGCGCCCCCTTGCACCACCCTTTCACTACTCAATTAGTGAAAGGGTGGTTGTCGAGTGGTGGACTACCGCATCGACCGGCGCAGCGGCGTGGCCACCTACGTCCAGATCGTGCAGCAGACCAAGCAGGCGCTCCGCCTGGGACTGCTGGCCCCGGGCGACAGACTGCCCACGGCCCGCGAGGTCGTGGAGGCCACCGCCGTCAACCCGAACACCGTGCTGAAGGCGTACCGGGAGCTGGAGCGCGAGGGACTGGTCGAGGCCCGGCGCGGCCTGGGCACCTTCGTGCGCCGCTCCCTCGGCGCCGCCCCCGCCGACTCCCCGCTGCGCGCCGAGCTGGAGGACTGGGCCGCCCGGGCCCGGGAGTCCGGCCTGGAGCGGGAGGACGTCGCCGCGCTGTTCACCGCCGTGCTCGAGACGCACTATCCGGAGCAGGACGCTCGCCCCGCGCCTGCGCACACCTCACAGGGAGACCCCTCATGATCGTCCCGGCCCTCGAGGCGGACGCGCTCGGCAAACGCTTCGGCCGGCGCGCCTGGGCGCTGCGCGACTGTTCCTTCCGGCTGCCCGCCGGACGCGTGTGCGCCGTCGTCGGCCCCAACGGCGCGGGCAAGTCCACCCTGCTCGCGCTCGCCGCGGGCCTGCTCGCCCCCACCGAGGGCACGGTCCGCGTGCTCGGCGCCGCCCCGGCCGCCGCCCGCCCCCGGGTGGGCTTCGTCGACCAGGGCAAGCCGCTGTACCCGCAGCTCACGGTCGCCGAGACGCTGCGCATGGGCGCCGACCTCAACCCCGGCCACTGGGACGCCGGCACCGCGCGGCGGGTCGTGGCCGGCGGCGACCTGGACCCGGACCGGCGGATCCGCGCGCTCTCCGGCGGCCAGCGCACCCGTGTCGCGCTCGCCCTCGCCCTCGGCAAGCGGCCCGAACTGCTGCTCCTGGACGAACCGATGGCCGACCTCGATCCGCTGGCCCGGCACGAGCTGACGGGCGTCCTGATGGGGGAGGCGGCCGCCCACGGCACCACCATCGTGATGTCCTCGCACGTGGTCGCCGAGCTGGAGGAGTCCTGCGACCACCTGCTGCTGGTCGGCGGCGGCCGGGTCCGGCTGGCCGGCGAGATCGACGACCTGCTGGCCGCCCACACCCGGGTGGCCGCCCCCGCCGCGGCGGACCTCGCGCCGCACGAGGTCGTCGAGTCCCGCACCACCGGCCGCCAGCTCAGCGCGCTGATCCGCCCGGCCGGCCCGCTGCCCGGCGACTGGCGCACCGGCACGCCGTCCCTCGAGGAACTCGTCCTGTCCTACCTGCGCAACCCCACGGCCCCGGCTCTGACCCCCGCGTCCGCGTCCGCGTCCGAGTCCGCGTCCGAGTCCACGGAGACCGCCGCATGACCACCGCCCTCACCACCCCGGCCGCCCCCGCCGCCGACCGCACCGCCCGCGCCCCCCGCCAGTGGCGCTGGCTGCTCCGGCTGCACCGCCCGGCCCTGATCGGCGGCGGCGCGCTGGTCCTGCTGACCTCGGCGGCACTGCTGTGGCTCGGCGGTCCCCTCACCGACTCCTCGGCGGCGGCCTGGCAGGCGTACAACGCCTGCGAGTGGGGGGCGGGCTGCCGCTACGACCAGGACGCGATCCTCCGCTTCAAGAACGTCTACACCTGGACGACGGCCGCCGCGCTCGTCGTGCCGTTCCTGGTCGCCGCCTGGGCGGGCGGCTCGCTCGCCGGCCGTGAGACGGAGTCCGGCACGGTCCGCCTGGCCTGGACCCAGGGCGTCTCCCCGGCCCGCTGGCTGGCCTCCCGGCTGGCCCTGCCCGCCGTGCTCGTCGTCATCGCGGCCGGTCTGCCGGCGGCGCTGCACCGCTGGGCGTGGACGGCGGCCGACGGCCGCGTCGACACCGCCAAGTCCTGGCACGGCCCCGCCACCTTCCTCGCGGGCGGCACCGTCCCCGTGGGCCTGGCGCTGGCCGGTCTCGCGGCGGGCGTCCTGGCCGGGCTGGTCCTGCGCCGCGCCCTGTCCGCCCTGGTCACCGCCGTCGCCGCCCTCGGCGTCCTGTGGGCGGGCGTCCATGCGGCCCTGCCGTACCTGTGGCCGTCCGTGACCCGGCTCAGCGCCCTGCACGAGGGACCGGCGGGGAGCGGCCTGCACGTCCGCGAGGGCGTGCTGACCGACGGCGGGGGCCGGGCCGCGGCCCCGTGCCTCAACAGCCAGGCCCCCGACTGCGGTGACGCCCTGGCCGACCTGGGCGCGACCGCCTTCTACCGCGACTTCCACCCCGCCTCCCACTACTGGCCGCTCCAGCTGGTCGCCACCGGCGTCCTGCTCGCCGTCGCCGCCCTGCTGGCGTACGCGGCCTTCCGGGTGGTGCGCCGCACCACCCAGGCGGCGCGCGGCTGACGCGTCCGGCAGCCGGAGGGGGCGTGCCCGCACGGGCACGCCCCCTCCGCCGCGTCCCCGCGGGCCACCACCCGCTGCCTTGGACGTCATGTCGCCGTAACCCCGGGTTCAGACGGCCTTGCGACGCTCGGCCCATGCATCCCGCCGCGCCAGAGCCCTCACCCGGCAGGGTGAACGGGAGGCACGGGAGCGCCTCAGGGCCACCACCGCTCCCACCCGCGCTTTCCGACGCGCCCGCGACACCGTCCGCGCGGAAGAATGGGGTCATGAGCCAGCCCGACACCCAGGCACAGGTCCAGCACTCGCAGCCCTCCGTGGGCTCCATCGCCGCGCACCGGCCGCACACCGTGGCCGGAACGGTCTCCGACCTGGAACCCGACATCGACGCCGACCTGGACGGCTACGAGGAGGCGCACACGGACGGCGCCGCCCCGCTGCCGCGAGGCCGTTTCCTCGACCGCGAGCGCAGTTGGCTGGCGTTCAACGAGCGTGTGCTCGAACTGGCCGAGGACCCCGAGACCCCGCTGCTGGAGCGGGCGAACTTCCTCGCGATCTTCGCCAGCAACCTGGACGAGTTCTTCATGGTCCGGGTGGCGGGACTCAAGCGCCGCATAGCCACCGGCGTGGCCACCCGCTCCGCCTCCGGCCACCAGCCGCGCGAGGTGCTGGAGATGATCTGGGCCCGCTCCCGCGAGCTGATGGCCCGGCACGCCGCCTGCTACCACGAGGACGTCGCCCCCGCCCTCGCGGAGGAGGGCATCCACCTGGTCCGCTGGAACGAGCTCACGGAGAAGGAGCAGGCCCGCCTCTTCACCCTGTTCCGGCACCAGATCTTCCCCGTGCTCACCCCGCTCGCGGTGGACCCGGCGCACCCCTTCCCGTACATCTCCGGCCTGTCGCTGAACCTGGCCGTGGTGGTGCGCAACCCGGTCACCGGGCACAAGCACTTCGCCCGGGTGAAGGTGCCGCCGCTGCTGTCCCGCTTCCTGGAGTCCTCCCCCGGCCGCTACGTCCCCGTCGAGGACGTCATCGCCGCCCACCTGGAGGAGCTGTTCCCGGGCATGGAGGTGCTGGAGCACCACGCCTTCCGGCTCACCCGCAACGAGGACCTGGAGGTCGAGGAGGACGACGCGGAGAACCTCCTCCAGGCCCTGGAGAAGGAGCTGATGCGGCGCCGCTTCGGACCGCCGGTGCGCCTGGAGGTGGAGGAGTCCGTCGACCGCGAGGTCCTCGACCTCCTCGTGCGCGAGCTGAAGGTCTCCGAGGCCGAGGTGTACCCGCTGCCCGGCCCGCTCGACCTGACCGGCCTGTTCCGCATCCACAGCCTGGACCGGCCGGAGCTGAAGTACCCGAAGTTCGTCGCCGGCACCCACCGCGACCTGGCCGAGGTGGAGTCGGCGTCCGCGCCGGACGTCTTCGCCGCCCTGCGCAGCCGGGACGTGCTGCTGCACCACCCCTACGACTCGTTCTCCACGTCGGTGCAGGCGTTCCTGGAGCAGGCGGCGGCCGACCCGGACGTGCTGGCCATCAAGCAGACCCTGTACCGGACCTCCGGCGACTCCCCGATAGTGGACGCCCTCATCGACGCCGCCGAGTCCGGCAAGCAGGTCCTCGTCCTGGTCGAGATCAAGGCCCGCTTCGACGAGCACGCCAACATCAAGTGGGCGCGCAAGCTGGAGGAGGCCGGCTGCCACGTGGTCTACGGCCTGGTCGGCCTGAAGACCCACTGCAAGCTCTCCCTGGTGGTCCGTCAGGAGGGCGAGACGCTGCGGCGCTACAGCCACGTCGGCACCGGCAACTACCACCCGAAGACGGCCCGGCTGTACGAGGACCTCGGGCTGCTCACCGCGGACCCGCAGGTCGGCGCGGACCTCTCCGACCTGTTCAACCGCCTCTCCGGCTACTCGCGGCGCGAGACCTACCGGCGGCTGCTGGTCGCCCCCAAGTCCCTGCGGGACGGCCTGGTCTCACGGATCGACAAGGAGGCCCAGCACCACCGCGCCGGGCGGCCCGCGTACGTCCGCATCAAGGTGAACTCGATGGTCGACGAGGCCGTCATCGACGCCTGCTACCGGGCGTCCCAGGCGGGCGTGCCGGTCGACATCTGGGTGCGCGGCATCTGCGCGATCCGGCCGGGCGTGCCGGGGCTGTCGGAGAACGTGCGGGTACGGTCCGTCCTCGGCCGCTTCCTCGAGCACTCCCGCGTGTTCGCCTTCGGCAACGGCGGCGAGCCCGAGGTGTGGTTCGGCAGCGCCGACATGATGCACCGCAACCTCGACCGGCGGATCGAGGCACTGGTGCGGGTCACCGACCCGGCCCACCGGGCCGCCCTCAACCGGCTGCTGGAGACCGGCATGTCCGACACCACGGCGTCCTGGCACCTCGGCCCGGACGGCGAGTGGACCCGGCACTCCACGGACGCGGACGGCCAGCCGCTGCGGAACATCCAGGAGACGCTCATTGACGCCCGGAGGCGCCGGCGTGGCACAGCAGCCCCCTGACCCGACGTCCGGCCCGGTGCCGGCGGACGTCCTGGCCCGCCATCTGCGGGAGAGAGCGACCGAGTTCCTCCGCGCGCTGCGCCTCCACCGGGAGTCCGGTGCGGGCGCGGCGCCGGAGGACTCCGCCGAGGCGGCCCGCGCACTGAGGCGCGCGGCCCGCCGCATCAGCGCCGGGCTGTACACCTTCCAGCCGGTCCTGGACCCCGTCTGGTCCCAGGCCCTGGGCCCCGAACTGGCCTGGGTCTCCGGGACCCTGTCCCTGGAGGACGCGTGCGCGAACCGCCTCGACCGCCTCCTCCAGGCCCTCCACCGCCTCTCGGGCCCCGCGGCCCCGGACCCCCCGCCCGGCGCCCGGCTCGCGTCCCGCGTCCCCGACGTGCCCGCGCCCGCCGACGGTGTCCCGCCCGGCGTGCCCCGCCCCGCCGCGGCCCGCCGCGCCACCACCGGCACCGTGATCGCCACCGTCCCGGCCCCGGACGGCCGCCGCGCCGCCGACCGGCGCACGGAGGAGACTCCCCCTCCTGCCGGCCCCCGCTCCTCCCGCCCCGCCGCCGACCGGGGCCCCCTCACCTTAGGCGCCGCCAAGGCCGGGGCCCTGCTGGACCGGCAGCTCACGCTCGCGCGGACGCGGGCGCACTCGACCGCGTTGCGGGCGCTCGAGTCGGCCCGGTTCCACGCCGTGGCCGATCAGGTGGCCGTGCTGGCCAGCGAGGTACCGCTGGCGCCGGCGGCCGAGGGCGCCGACCTGCGCCCGCTGGCGGACGCGGCGCGGGAGCGGCTCGCGGACGCCGTCGCCGCACTGCCCCTGCTCACCGCGGGCAGCCCGTACAACGCCGAGGCGCTGGCGCACGGCCTGTCCCCGGACTCCGCCCCGCACCCGCAGGACACCCCCTGGCACCAGGTGCGGCTCCTGCTCCGCCTGCACCGCTACGCCCGCGAGGCCCTGGACCCGGCCGCGGGCGACGACCCCCGGCTGCGCGCCGCCGGCGAGGCGCTGGACCGGCACCGTGACGCCGCCGAGGCCGCGGCCGCCGCCGCGCAGGCGGCCCGCACGCCGCGGATCGCCCCGGCCACGGCGTACGCGCTGGGCGTGCTCCACGCCGACCAGCGGCATGAGGTGGAGGCGGCGCGGTACGCGTTCCAGCGCGCCTGGCAGAAGCCGGCCGCCGACGCGCCGTAGCCGTACGGAACCGAGGAGGCACCCGGTGCGCACCCCACGACCCGCCCGGAGCGGCGCCCTCACCGTCGAGGCCGCCGGCTGCGTCCTGTGGCGCCGCTCGCCCGTCACCGGTGAGCTGGAGCTGTGCCTGGTCCACCGGCCCAGGTACGACGACTGGTCCTGGCCCAAGGGCAAGCTGAAGCACGGCGAGGACCCGCTCGCCGGCGCCCTGCGCGAGGTCGCCGAGGAGACCGGGCACACCGCCGTGCCGGCCGCCGAGCTGCCCAGCACCCGCTACCTCGCGCACGGCCGCCCGAAGCGGGTCCGCTACTGGGCGGCCGAGGCCGTCTCCGGCACGTTCACGCCCGGTGACGAGGTCGACCGGATCCTGTGGCTCCCTCCGGACGCCGCCCGCCGCCACCTCACCTCGTCGATGGACGCCGGCCTGGTGGACGCCCTCCTCGCCACCCTCCGCCCGGCCGGCTGAGAGCGCCCGCTCCACGGCCTCACCGCACCGTCCACAGGGGTTCACCCCTCGTTCATGTGCGTCCATCGACCGCTTCACCTGTTCTGCCTAATTTCGGCCTTACGCGGTGCGGATCGCCCGGACACGAACCCTTACAGGACGAGGCGGCCGCCTCACCCACACTTCGCACGCCGCCGAATTCAGGACGGCGGCCACTGGAAGGAACAAAAGTGAAGCTTCAGCGCATGAACCGGCGGGCCCTCGCTCTCGGTGCTCTCGCCGTCTCCGGCGCCCTGGCCCTCACGGCGTGCGGCTCCGACGACACCGGCAACAGCGACGGCGGCGGCGCCTCGGCGACCACGCAGGCCGGCAACATCGACTGCGGCGACGCCAAGGGCCAGCTGCAGGCCTCCGGCTCTTCCGCCCAGAAGAACGCCATCGACGCCTGGGTCAAGCAGTACTCCGCGGCGTGCAAGGACGTTCAGGTCAACTACAACCCGACCGGTTCGGGCGCCGGCATCACCGCGTTCCTCCAGGGGCAGACCGCGTTCGCCGGCTCGGACTCCGCGCTGGAGACCGAGGAGATCGAGCAGTCCAAGAAGATCTGCAAGGACGGCCAGGGCATCGACCTGCCCATGGTCGGCGGCCCGATCGCCGTCGGCTACAACGTCCCGGGCGTCGACAACCTGGTCCTGGACGCGTCGACCCTCGCCAAGATCTTCGACAGCAAGATCACGAACTGGAACGACGAGGCGATCGCCAAGCTCAACCCCGACGCCAAGCTTCCCGACCTGAAGATCCAGGCCTTCCACCGCTCGGACGAGTCCGGCACCACGGACAACTTCACCACGTACCTCAAGGAAGCCGCTCCCAAGGACTGGACCTACGAGCCGAGCAAGGCGTGGGAGGCCAAGGGCGGCCAGTCCGCGCAGGGCTCCTCCGGTGTCGCCCAGCAGGTCAAGCAGACCTCCGGCGCGATCTCCTACATGGAGCTGTCCTACGCCAAGGACGGCATGAGCACGGTCTCCATCAAGACCGAGGCCGCCGAGCCGGTCGCGGCCACCGTCGAGAACGCCACCGCCGCCATCGGCGCCGCCAAGGTCGTCGGCACCGGCAAGGACCTCGCGCTGGAGCTGGACTACACCCCGTCCGCCGAGGGCGCCTACCCGATCGTCCTGGTGACGTACGAGATCGTCTGCGACAAGGGCAACAAGGCGGAGACCCTGCCCGCCACCAAGTCCTTCCTGAACTACATGGCCTCTGAGGACGGCCAGGCCCTGCTGGCCGACGCGGGCTACGCCCCGATGCCCAAGGAGATCATCACCAAGGTCCGCGAGACCATCTCGGGCCTGAGCTGACCCGAGTGTGCGGACCGGCCCCCGTCCGGGGGCCGGTCCGCACCGTCCGGTGCACCGCCATCAGGAGCCCCCGGCCCCCGGACGGCTCCTACCGAGCCGTCCGCCCCGGCGGCTCCGCAGACCGGAGAACCCGATGGACATCACGACACAGCAACCCACCGCACCCCCCGCACCCGGCCCGGCCGCGCCCCAGGACAAGCGCGCCGCGCGCGGTGCCACCCGCCCCGGTGACCGGATCTTCCTCGGGTTCTCCCGCGGATCCGGCATCTTCGTCCTGGTCATCATGGCCGCCATCGCGGCCTTCCTGACCTACCGCGCCTCCATAGCCATCAGCAAGAACGAGGCGAACTTCTTCACGACCTTCGAGTGGAACCCCAGCGGCATCCCGCCGGAGTTCGGCATCGCGGTCCTGGCCTTCGGCACCGTCGTGTCGTCGGTCATCGCCATGGTCATCGCGGTCCCGATCGCGGTGGGCATCGCCCTGTTCATCACGCACTACGCCCCGCGCCGCCTCGGCGGCCCCATCGCGTACGTGATCGACCTGCTCGCCGCCGTCCCGTCCATCGTCTACGGCCTGTGGGGCGCCCTCGTCCTCGTGCCGCACCTGGAAGGCCTCTACGGCTGGCTGGACGACTACCTCGGCTGGACCGGCATCTTCGAGTGGAACGACGGCGCCCCGCGCTCGCTGTTCACCGTCGGCATCCTGCTCGCCATCATGATCCTGCCGATCATCACCAACGTGAGCCGCGAGGTCTTCCGGCAGGTCCCGCGGATGCACGAGGAGGCGGCCCTGGCCCTCGGCGCCACGCGCTGGGAGGTCATCCGCATGTCGGTGCTGCCCTTCGGCCGCTCCGGCGTCATCTCCGCCTCGATGCTCGGCCTCGGCCGCGCGCTCGGCGAGACGATGGCCGTGGCCATGGTGCTCTCCTCGAGCTTCGACATCAACGCCAGCCTGCTCGACACGGGCGGCGGCACCTTCGCCCAGAACATCGCCAGCAAGTTCAACGAGGCCACCGAGATGGGCCGGGACGCCCTGATCGCCTCCGGTCTGGTCCTCTTCGTCATCACGCTGCTGGTCAACGGCGCGGCCCGCCTGATCATCGCCCGCCGCAAGGAGTACTCGGGGGCCAACGCATGAGCCACGCAACCCTTTCCCCCAAGCGCAGCTCCCTGCGCGGCGCGACCCTGCCCAAGTGGTTCGCCTGGGCGGTCGCCGCGGGCTCCGTCGCCGCGGGCCTCGGCATCAGCGCCGTGGCCGGCCTGGACAGCAGCATCCAGTGGGCCCTGATCGCGGCCGCCCTGTTCGTCGGCGGCTCCTACGCCGTCTCCGCGAAGGTCGAGGGCCGCCGCCAGGCCAAGGACCGCACCGCGACCAGCCTGGTGTGGGTCGCCTTCCTCCTGGCCGTCGTCCCGCTCGCCTCCCTCGTCTGGGAGACCGTCAAGCGCGGCGTCAAGGTCCTCGACGGCTACTTCCTCACCCACTCCATGGGCGTGGTCGCCGACACCGAGCCCGGCGGCGGCATCTACCACGCCATCATCGGCACGCTGGAGCAGGTCGGCCTCGCCACCCTGATCTCCGTGCCGGTCGGCGTGCTCACCGCGATCTACCTGGTCGAGTACGGGCGCGGCAGGCTCGCCAAGGCCGTCACCTTCTTCGTCGACGTCATGACGGGCATCCCGTCCATCGTCGCGGGTCTGTTCGTCCTCAGTGTGTGGATCCTGATGCTGGACATGGGCCCCTCCGGCTTCGCCGGCTCGATGGCCCTGTCGATCCTGATGATCCCGGTGGTCGTCCGCTCCACCGAGGAGATGCTCAAGCTCGTCCCGAACGAGCTGCGCGAGGCGTCGCTGGCGCTCGGCGTGCCGAAGTGGCGCACCATCCTCAAGGTGGTCCTGCCGACGTCGATCGGCGGCATCATCACGGGCGTGATGCTCGCGATCGCCCGCATCACCGGTGAGACCGCCCCCGTGCTGCTGCTGGTCTGGGTCACGAACTTCATCAACACCAACCCGTTCCAGGACCCGCAGGCGTCGCTGCCGATGTACATCTACCTGCAGTACACCAACAGCGGCGGATACGGCGCGCCCTACGACCGCGCCTGGGCGGCGGCCCTGACGCTCATCGCGTTCATCATGATCCTCAACCTGGTGGCCCGCGGCATCGCCCGCTGGAAGGCCCCGAACACCGGTCGCTGACGCGGCCAGGACGTATTCCGTCAGCGACCCGAAAGAAGCAGTGATTCACATGGCCAAGCGCATCGATGTCAGCGGCCTCAACGCCTACTACGGTTCCTTCCTGGCCATCGAGGACATCTCGATGACCGTCGAACCGCGTTCCGTGACGGCCTTCATCGGCCCCTCCGGCTGCGGCAAGTCCACCTTCCTGCGCACGCTCAACCGCATGCACGAGGTGACGCCGGGCGGCCGGGTCGAGGGCAAGGTCATGCTCGACGACGAGAACCTGTACGGCAGCGGGATCGACCCGGTGGCCGTGCGGCGCGAGGTCGGCATGGTCTTCCAGCGCCCGAACCCGTTCCCCACGATGTCGGTCTACGACAACGTGGCGGCGGGCCTGCGCCTGAACGGCAAGTACAAGAAGTCCGAGCTGGACGACGTGGTCGAGAAGTCCCTCAGGGGCGCGAACCTCTGGAACGAGGTCAAGGACCGCCTGAACAAGCCCGGCTCCGGCCTCTCCGGCGGTCAGCAGCAGCGTCTGTGCATCGCCCGCGCCATCGCGGTCGAGCCGAACGTCCTGCTGATGGACGAGCCCTGCTCCGCCCTGGACCCGATCTCCACCCTCGCCATCGAGGACCTGATCGGCGAGCTGAAGGAGCGCTTCACGATCGTCATCGTGACGCACAACATGCAGCAGGCGGCGCGCGTCTCCGACCGCACGGCGTTCTTCAACCTGGCGGCGGTCGGCCAGCCCGGCAAGCTGATCGAGATCGACGACACGGAGCGGATCTTCTCCAACCCGTCCGTGCAGGCCACCGAGGACTACATCTCCGGCCGCTTCGGCTGACCGGTCCCCTCGCGGTGCTGCATGGCGGTGCCACCGCGAGGTACGAAGGGCCCGCCCCCACTCGACGGGGGCGGGCCCTTCTGCGTGCTTGGCGTACAGGGACCCCGGCGTGCCGCCGTACGCGGTCCTCGGCTACAGCGCGATCAGGTGCACCAGTCCGAAGCAGGCCGCGGCCACCAGGGCGGCGGCCGGCATGGTGATGAACCAGCCCAGGACGATGTTCTTCGCGACGCCCCAGCGCACCGCGTTGACCCGCTTGGTGGCGCCCACGCCCATGATCGCGGAGGTGATCACGTGGGTGGTGGAGATCGGCGCGTGGAAGATGAACGCCGAGCCGAACATGATCGAGGCGCCGGTGGTCTCGGCGGCGAAGCCCTGCGGCGGGTCCAGCTCGATGATCTTCCGGCCCAGGGTGCGCATGATGCGCCAGCCGCCCGCGTAGGTGCCGAGGGACAGCATCACGGCACAGGCGATCTTCACCCACACCGGGATGGGGTCGCCGTAGTCCTCGACGTCGGCGATGACCAGGGCCATCACCACGATGCCCATCGTCTTCTGGGCGTCCTGGAGGCCGTGGCCCAGGGCCATGCCGGCCGCGGACACCGTCTGGGCGATGCGGAAGCCGCGCTTGGCCTTGTGCGGGTTGGCCCGCCGGAAGATCCACATGATCGCGGTCATCACCAGGTAACCGGCGATCAGACCGACCACGGGCGACACGAACATCGGAATGACGATCTTGTCGACGACGCCGTGCCAGTAGACGGTCGTCCCGCCGGCCAGCGCGGCGCCCACCATGCCGCCGAACAGGGCGTGGGACGACGACGAGGGCAGGCCGAAGTACCAGGTGATCAGGTTCCAGGTGATGGCGCCCACCAGCGCGGCGAAGAGGATCCCCATCCCCGTCGACCCCTCGGGCGTCTCGATCAGCCCCTCGCTGACGGTCTTGGCCACCCCGGAGCCCATGAACGCACCGGCGAGGTTCATCACGGCCGCCATCGCGAGCGCCACCCGGGGCGTGAGCGCCCGGGTGGACACGGAGGTGGCGATCGCGTTGGCCGAGTCGTGGAAGCCGTTGGTGTAGGTGAAGAAGAGCGCGACCCCGATGGTCACGACCAGAGCGAAGGTGTCCATGAACGGCTCAGGACTCCTTGACGGCGATGGTCTCCACCGTGTTCGCCACGTGCTCGAAGGCGTCCGCCGCTTCCTCCAGCACGTCCACGATCTGCTTGAGTTTCAGCACCTCGATCGCGTCGTACTTGCCGTTGAAGAGGTGGGCGAGCAGCTTGCGGTGGATCTGGTCGGCCTGGTTCTCCAGCCGGTTGACCTCGATCCAGTACTCGGTGAGGTTCTCCATGGTGCGCAGGTGCGGCATGGCCTCCGCGGTGAGTTCCGCGGCCCGCGCCAGGACCTCGATCTGCTGCTCGACGCCCTTGGGCAGCTCCTCGACGTTGTAGAGGACGACCAGGTCGACGGCCTCCTCCATGAAGTCCATGATGTCGTCGAGGGAGGACGCCAGGGCGTAGATGTCCTCGCGGTCGAACGGCGTGATGAACGAGGAGTTCAGCTGGTGGAAGATCGCGTGCGTGGCATCGTCACCGGCGTGTTCCGCGGCCCGCATACGCTCTGCGATCTCGGCCCGGGCGGAGGTGTCCGCCCCGAGCAGTTCCATCAGGAGTTTCGAGCCCGTGACGATGTTGTCCGCGGACGCGGCGAACATGTCGTAGAAGCTCGTCTCCCTGGGGGTCAGACGAAAGCGCACGTGGGGTCCTCGGTATGCGTCGGTTTCGGTCAGGCTGATGCTAGGCGCATCATCCGGCCACCAATAACGGCCGCCCCCCAGTGTCGCCCATCAGGCACAGTGATGAGTACGGGGGCGGGGGGTGCGTCCCGCCGGGGAGCGGCCCCTGGCGCGGACCGGCCGTCCCCGAACCGGCGACGTTCGGTAACATATACCCACCAGGGGTATATAGCGCCCATCGGACACCAGGAGGACGCGATGACCACCACCGGAACCGGCGCGCCCGCGCCCTCCTCCCCGGAGGCGGCCGACGCCGCGGGGACGGCGCCCGCCGTGGACACGACGGACGTGACGGACGTGACGGACGTGACGGGCATCGTGACCGATCACGACCGCGGCATCCACGGCTACCACCACCAGAAGCAGGAGCACCTCAAGCGGCTGCGCCGCATCGAGGGCCAGATCCGCGGACTGCAGCGGATGGTCGACGAGGACGTCTACTGCATCGACATACTCACCCAGGTGTCCGCCTCCACGAAGGCGCTGCAGTCGTTCGCGCTGCAGTTGCTGGAGGAGCACCTGCGCCACTGCGTCGCGGACGCGGCCGTCAAGGGCGGCGACGAGATCGACGCGAAGGTCAAGGAAGCCACGCAGGCCATCGCCCGCATGCTGCGGACCTGACCCCCTCCACGGCCGGGGCCTCAGGGCGCAGCGGTGTCCGTCCGCGCCTCGGCCACCCGCAGCACCTCGTCGATGCTCTCCAGGCTCAGCCGGTCCTCGGCGTTGGACGCGGCGATGATCAGCTCGCCGCACAGTTCGATCTCGGCGAGCGCCACGTGATCCTGGACCGGAACCGTCCCCCTCCCGAGCGGAGCCACGCGCCTCACCTCACTCTGTCGTCACCGACTTCCTAGAGTAGGGAGCGCCCTACGCACCGCGCATGGCACGGAAGGGCTAGTCCGGCCCGGCCACTGCGGGCCCGTCCCCCACCCGCGCGCACCGCTCACTCCTGCACGATCCGCCCGGCGTAGATGTCCTCGTCGGCGGGGAGCCGCACGTCGGCCGGGGCGCCGAAGTCGTACAGCAAGGTGGTGGAGGCGACCGCGACGGGCTCCTGCCGCTCGCCGTTCACGAAGCTGAACCGGTGCCGGATCTTGCGGATCCGCCCCTCGTCGTCGAGGTACGCGTCGAACGGCACCCGCGCGGTGGCGAACCCTTTCGCCGCCGCGCCCAAAAGGCCCCGGTTGACCTCCGACGCCGCCTGCGAGGCCGCCTCCAGGTCGGCGGTGCCCCGGTAGTGCCGCACCCGGGCCCCCGCCACCTCGGTCCGCCCGACGAACGTCGCCGCGTGCGTGCCGCGCAGCACCTCGGCCGCGGCGAACGGATCGGTCGCCCCGCCGGTGACCAGGTTCCCGTCGGACAGCGTCGCGGTGTCCACCCGCACCCACTTGTCGGCGGGCACCCCGGCGCCCCGGTTCTTCATGTACAGCGCCCCGGGGGCGAGCAGCTCGGTGATCGGCCGGCCGTCGGCGGCGCCCGCGGGGTCCTGCGGCAGCAGCACCTCCAGCCGCCCGAGCCGCTTGCGGTAGTCGTAGACCCCCTCGCCCCGGATGGTGACCCGGGTGCCGCCGGTGGCCATCTCCAGCGAGGTGCGCGCCTGGGAGCTGCCGGCCTCCACCAGCGCGTCGGCGGCGGTGCGCAGCACCTGCACCGGATCGCCGGCGGGCGGCCCCTGCGTCACGGCGTCGCTGCGCGCGCAGCCGGCGGCCCCGAGCCCGAGACAGCAGACGACCCCGACCGCGGCCGTCACGCCGTGCGTCCGCCTGTGCTGTCGCCGTCGCGCCATCCCTGCCTACCCCTGCTCCGTCCGACACGGGCCGCTGTCAGTGGCGTTAACGACCGGTCAAGGACCCCGTCACGCGGCCCGGCGGGCGTTACCGTGGGCCGCGTGCCGCATCAGGACGACGCGCCGGCCCCCCGGCCCCACCTCACGACCACCACCGAGCAGGGGCCCTTCTGCACGGCCCGCTGCACCTGCGGATGGCGCGGCCCGGCCCGCAGAGCCAGGAGCCAGGCCCGCAAGGACGCCGAGGACCACACGGGGGAGTGACGTCTCCCGGGCGAGGCGCCCAGAATGGCCCCGCACGACCACGGCGCCCGGAAGCAGCGGCGCGGCCGCACGCCGGCCCGCCCCGGACCCGTGACAGGCCGCCCCCACCCGACGTCCGGAAGGCCGACCGTGAACCGCCGCACCTTCGTCGCCGGCACCGCCGCCGCGCTCACCACCGCGGCCACCGCCTCCGCGTGCACCTCCGCGGAACCCCGGCCCGCCCCCGCCCCCTCACGCGCCCCGTCCTCCCCCGCCCCGCCGAGGCCCCCGCGCCCCGCGACCCCCGCCGACTGGACCACCCTGGCCGAACACCTCGACGGCCGCCTGGTGCGCCCCGGCGACGCCGACTGGACCACGGCGCACCGCCTCTACAACACCCGCTTCGACACCCTCCGGCCCGCCGCCGTCGCCTACGTCCGGCACGCCGACGACATCCGCACCGCCCTCACCCACGCCCGCGAGCACGCCGTCCCGCTCGCCGTGCGCAGCGGCGGCCACTCCTACGCGGGCTGGTCCTCCGGCGACGGCCGTCTGATCGTCGACGTGTCCGCGCTCGGCCACGTCCGCCTCGACGGCGACACGGCCGTCGTCGGCGCCGGCGCCCGGCTGATCGACGTCTACCGCACCCTCGCCGCCCGCGGGCTCACCGTCCCCGGCGGCTCCTGCCCCACCGTCGGCATCTCCGGCCTCACCCTCGGCGGCGGCCACGGCGTGACCTCCCGCGCCTACGGCCTGACCTGTGACAACCTCATCGGGGCCACCCTGGTCACCGCCGACGGCACGCGGCTCACCGCGTCCGACGCCGAGAACCCCGACCTGTTCTGGGCCCTGCGCGGCGCGGGACACGCCCAGTTCGGGATCGTCACCGAGTTCCGCTTCCGCACCCACCCCGCCCCGCAGGCCGTCACCGGTTACCTGACCTGGCCGTGGGAGCGGGCGGCCGCCGTGGTCACGGCCTGGCAGGACTGGGGCCCGGACCAGCCCGACGAGATCTGGTCCGCCCTCCACCTCGACCACACCGGCGCCGGCCCCTCCGTCTCCGTCACCGCCTTCTCCCTGGGCGCCCACGGAGAGCTGCAGAACGCCGTCGACCGCCTCGCCGACCGCATCGGCGCCTCCGCGAACGGCGTCCTGCTGCGCCGACGGTCGTACCAGGAGTCCATGGAGCTGTACGCGGGCTGCGCCTCGTTCGCCGGCGACGCGTGCCGGCTGCCCGGCCAGGTGCCCGGCCGCAGCCCCGGGGGCGCCCTGGCCCGCGAGACGTACGCGGCCCGCTCCGACTTCTACGACCGCCCCCTCGACGACGCCGGGGTCACCACCCTGCTCGACCGGATCCGGGCGGCCCGCGGCGGCTCGGCGAGCATCGCGCTCACCGCCCTCGGCGGCGCCGTCAACCGGGTCGCGCCCACCGCGACGGCGTTCGTCCACCGCCGCTCCCGCGTGCTCGCCCAGTACCTCGCCTCCTGGAACCCCGGCGCCTCGGACGGCACCGCGATCCGCGCGTGGCTGACGGGCACTCACCGGGCCCTGCGCCCGCACGCGTCCGGCGCCGCCTACCAGAACTACCCGGACCCCGGCCTCGCCGACTGGCGCCGCGCCTACTACGGCGCCGCCGCCCCGCGCCTGTCCCGCCTGAAACGGCGCCACGACCCGGACCGCGTCCTCACCCACCCGCAGACCCTCTGAGCCCGGCCCCGGACGCACCGAGGGCCCGTGACCGCCCGCCCCTTCAGGGGACGGGGTCACGGGCCCTCGTCCGATCGTCGTCAGGCCGCCAGGTCCCGCTCCTCGGGGCCGGCGTCCGCGGCCCTGCCCCGGCTGCGCTCGGCCGCCTTCCGCCGCTGGCCCTGCGGCCGGGCCGCGACCAGCCAGCCGGCCCGCGGCGACCGCTCCACCGCCCGCGCCAGCGGCGTCAGCAGGGCCATCGCGAGCGGCGACAGCAGCAGCGCGACCGCCGTGCCCAGCGCCAGTCCGCCCACCACGTCCGTCGGGTAGTGCACGCCCATGTAGACGCGGATGAAACCGCCGATCAGCCCCAGCACCAGCGCGACCAGACCGTAACGCCGGTTGGCCAGGAACAGCCCCACCGCCAGCGCCATGCAGAGCGTCGCGTGGTCGCTGACGAAGGAGTAGTCCTCCTTGCCGTCGACGAGCACCTCGAGCCCCTCGTGATCGTTGAACGGCCGCGGCCGCTCGACGAATCCGCGGATCGGCACGTTCACCAGAACCGCGACGCCCGCCGCGAGCGGCGCCCACGCCAGCGCCGCCACCGACGGCGCCGCGTCGGGTCCGCCCCGCTTGCGCACGCCCCACCAGCACCAGAGCACCATGCCGATGAGGCCGAAGAGCACGCCGTACTCACCGACGAACTCCATGACGTGGTCGAGCCACGGCGGGGCGGCCTTGGCCAGGCCGTTGATGTCGTAGAGCAGGTCGACGTCGGGGTTCGACCCGGATTCGGCGAGTCCAGCCATGGTGCTGCGGCCCCTTCGTCATGTCGTCCGGCGCGCGGACGCGCGCCGTGTCTGCCACCCCCGTGGTCCGTAGATCCGCTCGTCCGCTCGGCTACGACAACAGGAACGCACGGTTCCCGCTTCCACGTTCCACCCTCCACCGAAAGATCACGCAGACGTTATCGAAGAGAGATGCGTCTTCGCAGCTCACGGGGGCGTTTGTCGTTTCGCTCACACCGTCGTGGGGAGCGCTTTCGCGCCATCTTCCGTGACGCGGGTGGCACCAAAGTAGTCAGGAGTGTCGACCGGGTCGAATCGGATCACCGCACCGGGACGCGGCGCGTCGATCATGTAGCCCCCGCCGACGTAGATGCCCACATGCCGGATGGCCCGTGAATCGGTGAGGTCGTCGGAGAAGAACACCAGATCGCCCGGCAGCAGTTCGTCCCGGTCCGGATGCGGCCCCGCGTTGTACTGGTCGTTCGCCACCCGCGGCAGCGTGATCCCCACACTCTCGTACGCGGCCTTCGTCAGACCCGAGCAGTCGAAGCGTCCACCCTGGTCGGCGGTGCCGTTGCCGCCCCAGAGATACGGCGTGCCGAGCTTCTTCTGCGCGAACGCGATCGCCCCCGCGGCCTGCCGCGACGGATCCACCCGCCCCACCGGCGCGGCGAACGACTTCTCCAGCTCCCGGATGCGCTTGACGTAGTTCCGCGTCTCCTCGTACGGCGGCACGCCCCCGTACTTGATGACCGCGTACGCCCCCGCGTTGTACGAGGCCAGCATGTTCGCGGTCGGATCCCCGCCGACGTCCTTCACGTAGGACGCCAGCGCGCAGTCGTAGGTCGCCGCGGACGGGATCGCGTCCGCCGGGTCCCACACGTCGCGGTCGCCGTCCCCGTCGCCGTCGATCCCGTGCGCGGCCCAGGTGCCGGGAATGAACTGCGCGATGCCCTGCGCCGCCGCGTGGCTCTGCGCCCGCGGGTTGAACCCGCTCTCCTGGTAGAGCTGCGCGGCGAGCAGCGCCGGGTTGATGGCGGGACAAAGATTTCCCCACCGGGCGATGAGCTGCTGATAGGCCGCCGGCACGCTCCCCTTGGCGAGGGTCTTCGCGCCGCCGCCCACCCCGTTCGCCAGGTTCCCGGCGACGACGTACACCCCGACGACGAGCAGCATCACGAAGGCGAGTGCGGAGCCGACGGCGAGAGTCGCACCGACCCAGACCTTACGCACCGTCAACCACCCCTCACCGTCCGGCAGTCCACCGCCGACCGACAGTGTAGAGGCGGGACCGCCGAACGGAAGTGATCGGATACGACGACATGCACGGCCCACACCACCGGAGCGAGCCGCGCTTCATTGCCCGGCGTTACCCAGCGTGATACACAGAGTGACGATACGACTCTTCACCCGTCGGAACGCGCCCCTCCCGGAGTCCGGTGCGCGCCGGTGGCAAGCTATTCCTACGAAACCCGCCAAGAGATGACGCCAAGTCGACATACGACAGCGGCATCGTCGGCGACAATGAGGTCTGACCTCTGCACCCCCGCAGAGGAAGCGGAACTACCCATACAGGGGCGGTGACTTACATGCTCTTCGCGGCCGACGAGGGAGACATCAACACCATTATCGGCGGAATCGCTCCGGATTGGGGCCCCTTCGGGGGTCTGGGCAACGAGGCGAAGGTGATGATCGAGGTGGTCATGGCGGTCGCCATCCTCATCTGCCTCGGCATCGCCATCTGGGGGGCGGCCAAACAGCGCATCGGCGCCACCGCGCTGCGGGACACGTTCTCCGCCGAACAGGGCAAGGGCCTCATCATCGCGGGCCTCACGGGCGTCTTCATCATCGGATCGCTCGGCACCCTGTTCACCATCGTGTACGGCATGGCCGTCTGACCCCGCACCATCGGTCCGACCGGGCACGCCCGGCATCCCCTCCATCCCATCCGCCCGTCGTGCCCACCGGCTGAGGTTGCGTTTCCCTGATGTCCAGTCACCACACCACGCCCGAGCGGCGGCCGGTACGGCTACCGTCGTACGTGGAGTACACGGAGTACGCGGAGTACGAGGTGTTCCCGCACGACGCTGAGGGGGCGTACGCGGCATGAGTCTCGGAGACGACACGGGCCGGACCCGCACCCGCCTGCCCGAGGGGAGCGGCGACCCGTACGGAGGTGCGCGCCGACACGGCCGGTCGTCGTCGCGCAGCCTGGTCACGGTCGTCGGCGTGGTGGTCCTCCTCATCGCGGCGATCGCCTTCGCGAACCGCGGAGGCGGGGATTCCGACACGGAGGAAGGCGGCGACTCGCCCAAGGCGGCGGCGACGGCGCCCTCGGGTGAGAAGCCGGTCTCCACGAAGACCTCCGGCATCCCGACGGGCTTCACCCACGACCGCCGGGGGGCGGAGAGCGCGGCGGCCAATTATTCCGTAGTGCTCGGTTCCGCCGAGATGTTCGACAAGGAGCGGCGACGCGACATCGTGGCGGCGGTCTACGCCCCCGATGTCGCCGCAGCGCGCCAGGGCGATCTGGACGCGGCGTACTCCGATGAGGAGTTCCTGGCCAACATCGGCCTCGACAAGAACGGCAAGGCGCCCGCCGGGCAGACCTTCGTCTCACGGGTCGTCCCGGTGGGTACCAAAGTGACGGCGTTCAGCGCGGACGACGCCTCCGTGGAGGTCTGGTACACGTCACTGTTCGGCCTGTCCGGTGAGGGCTCGACCAACCCGGTCACCGAGAGCTGGTACACCACCACCTACCAGCTGCAGTGGATCGACAACGACTGGAAGGTCGTCGACTTCCAGCAGAAGGACGGGCCAGTCCCGGTCGGGCGCGACCAGAAGGCCTCCACCGCCGACGACATGACGAAGGCTGTCGAGGAGTACGGAGGGTTCACGTATGCGCGCTAGCCACCGCTTCCTCAAACTCACGACGGCCGTCGCGGCGGTACAGGGCGTCGCAGTCCTGTTCGCCGGCCGGGCAGTCGCCGACCCCACACCGACTCCCACCGGCAGCAGCGACCCCTGCGACCTCATCCGCGGCCCCGCCAAGGACTACTGCGAACGCGGTGAAGGCGGCTCCTCCGGCGGAGGAGGGGACCCCACTCCCCTCAACGACCCCACCTCCGCCCTAGACCCCCTCGCCTCCCTCGCCCGCGGCTGCGCCGACGCCGCGGCCTGGACGGTCAAGCAGCTCAGCGCCGCCGTCGAGGACACCGCGAAGGTGGACTTCACCAACGACACCTTCCTCCAGCAGTACGCCGTCGTCTTCGCCGCGTCGACGATCCTCACGCTCCTCCTCTGGCTGCTGGCGGTCGCCAAGCGGGCCGTCCGCGGCGTGCCGCTCACCACCGCCCTGTCCGAGGCGATCGGCTTCCTCTGGCTGACCGTCCTCGCCTCCGCCTTCACCCCGCTGATCCTCTACACCGTCGTCTCCGCGACCGACGGCGTCACCGACGTGCTGGCGAAGGCGACCGGCGACCAGACGGACACGTTCTTCGGGACGTTCTCCGCCGCCCTGGAGAAGGGCAACGACATCGGCGGCGGCCCGATCATGCTGATCGTCGTCTCCCTGGTCTCCATCCTCGCCGCCGGCGTCCTCTGGCTGGAGCTGGTCATCCGCGCCGCCCTGCTCTACGTCGGCGCCCTCCTCGGCACCGTCGTCTACGCGGGCCTGGTCGACAAGAACCTGTGGGGCCACGTCCGCCGCTGGGCGGGCATCATGATCGCCGTGATCATGGTGAAGCCGGTCATCGTCATCGTGCTCGGCCTGGCCGGCGCGCTCTCTGCCGACGACGGCCCGGACGCCTTCTCCGCCGTGGTCTCCGGCCTGGCGATCATCCTGCTCGCCATCTTCGCCTCGGCGATGATCTACCGCTTCGTCCCCGGCTTCGGCGACGAGATCGCCGGCTCCCGCAACAACCGCCTCATGCAGGGCGCCGAGGGCAAGGCCGCCGCCGTCATCAGCTCCCCGGCCACCCTGGTCGCACAGGGCATCAAGACTCACAGCACCCGTGCCGACAACCACGGCGGCGGCGGTGGCCAGTCCTCCGCGCCCCGCCCGTCCAACCCCGCCTCCGGGGGAGTCGCCGCGCACAGCTCCCGCACCTCCGGCGGCGGTGGATCCG
The DNA here is from genome assembly GCF_055778765.1 of Streptomyces sp. DSM 120436. Classification (NCBI taxonomy): domain Bacteria; kingdom Bacillati; phylum Actinomycetota; class Actinomycetes; order Kitasatosporales; family Streptomycetaceae; genus Streptomyces; species Streptomyces sp. DSM 120436. The sequence goes on from NZ_JBSKBS010000001.1 coordinate 1,114,816, forward strand.
TCCCCTCCGCCGCGCCCCCGCCCCGGACGGGCAGCCCGGTGAACACCCCGCACGCCAGCACCCGCAACAGCAGTACCAACCGCACGGGAGGTGAAGGGCGTTGACGACCGAGTCCCATCTGTCCCCCACGGTCACGCCCCGCCGTACGTATCTGATCGGCCGCGCCCGGCCGAACGCGATCGTCGGCCGCAACCGCGAGACCGGTGAGATCGCGCTCATCGTCGTCGGCGCGTTCCTCGGCATGATGTGCGGGCTCCTCGTCCCCGTCCTGTCCGTGCGGATCGTGCTGCTGGTGGGCCTGCCGATGCTCGCCCTGGCCGCCGTCTACGTGCCGTACAAGCACCGCACGTTCTACAAGTGGTTCGAGATCAACCGCAGTTACAAGCGCACCCTGCGCCGCGGCGCCACCTACCGGTCCGGGGTCGTCGAGGCCGGCACCCGGCTCGACGGCCGCGAGGTGGAGGTCGGGTCGCCGCCCGGCATCGGCAGGATCACCTGGCTCTCCGCGCCGTTCGGCCCCGACGAGATCGCCGTCCTGCTGCACGCGGACCGCAAGACCGTCACCGCCGCCATCGAGATCGAGGGCCCCGGCGTCGGCCTGCGCGACTCCGAGGACCAGGAGGCCCTCGTCGACCGCTTCGGCACACTGCTCAAGCACGTGGCGAACGGCGACGGCTTCGTCACCCGCCTCCAGATGCTCGCCCGCACCCTCCCCGCCGACCCCGACGCACACGCCAAGGACGTCACCGTGCGCGGCGACGACAGGGCGCCCGCCTGGCTGCAGCAGTCGTACGACCAGCTCCAGTCGATGGTGTCGACCAGCAGCGAGCAGCACCGCGCGTACCTGGTCGCCTGCATGCACTACAACCGCGAACTGGCCGCCGAGGCCGCCACCATGGCCCGCGCCATGCGCAGCCAGGGCGGCGGCCGGGTCGACCGGGACGCGGGACTCGCCGTCGTCATGGCCCGTGAGCTGACCGACATCTGCTCCCGGCTCCAGGAGGCCGACATCCGCGTACGCCAGCCGCTCGGCCAGAGCAGGCTGTCCTCGCTGATCCACTCCATGTACGACCCGGACCACCCGATCGACCACATCCAGGCGATGAGCAAGCGCAACGCCTGGCCGGCCGAGCTGGACGCCACGGAGCCGACCTACCTCCAGGCCAAGACCCGCGAGTCCTCGACCCGCGCCCCCTGGTGCCACGCCACCGCCTGGATCAAGGAATGGCCGATGACCCCGGTGGGCGTCAACTTCCTGGCCCCGCTCCTCGTCCACACCCCGGACGTGATCCGCACGGTCGCCGTCACGATGGACCTCGAACCCACCGAGGTCGCCATCGAGCGCATGCTGACCGAGAAGACCAACGACGCGGCGGAGGCGTCCCGCGCCGCCAAGATGAACCGCACCGTCGACCCCCGCGACATCGCCGCGCACAGCCGTCTCGACCAGCGCGGCGAGGACCTCGCCAGCGGCGCCGCGGGCGTCAACCTGGTCGGCTACATCACCGTTTCCTCCCGCACGCCCGAGGCCCTGGCCCGCGACAAGCGGACGATACGGGCCTCGGCCGGAAAGTCGTACCTGAAGCTGGAGTGGTGCGACCGCGAGCACCACCGCGCGTTCGTGAACACTCTCCCGTTCGCCACCGGCATTCGTAGGTAGGGGCTGAGCTGAAGATGCGGGATCCGCTGTCCGTCGTCACCGACGCCTTCACGTCCTTCCTGTTCGGGAAGGTCGAGACGACCCGGCTGCCGGTGCGCACGTCCACCGGCCAGGCGCAGGCGGTGTACCTGCCGACCGCCGCGCCCGGCCTCGGCGACTCCGGCGTCATCATCGGTCGCGAGGTCTACTCCGGGAAGGGCTACATCTACGACCCCTTCCAGCTCTACGGCCAGCAGCTCCCGGCCCCCCACTGGCTGGTCCTCGGCGAGTCCGGCAACGGCAAGTCGGCGCTGGAGAAGACATACGTCCTGCGCCAGCTCCGCTTCCGCGACCGCCAGGTCGTCGTGCTGGACGCGCAGGGCGAGGACGGCGTCGGCGAGTGGAACCTCATCGCGCAGGAGCTGGGCATCACGCCCATCCGCCTGGACCCGATGGCCGCCCTGAACCACGGCATCCGGCTCAACCCCCTCGACCCGTCCATCACCACGACGGGCCAGTTGGCGCTGCTGCGCACCATCGTCGAGGTCGCCATGGGCCACGGCCTCGACGAACGCTCCGGCTTCGCCCTGAAGGTCGCGCACGCCTACGTCAACGAGACCGTCGTGGAGCGCCAGCCGGTCCTGTCCGACATCGTCGAGCAGCTCCGCCACCCGGAACCGGAGTCGGCGGAGGCGATGAACGTCGCCATAGACGACGTCCGGGCGTGGGGCCTGGACGTCGCCCTGGTCCTCGACCGCCTGGTCGACGGTGACCTGCGCGGCATGTTCGACGGCCCGACGACCGTCGGCATCGACCTGGACGCCCCGCTCATCGTCTTCGACCTGTCCCACATCGACCGCAACTCCATCGCCATGCCGATCCTCATGGCGATCGTCGGCGTGTGGCTGGAGCACACCTGGATCCGTCCCGACCGGAAGAAGCGCATCTTCCTGGTCGAGGAGGCCTGGCACATCATCAACAGCCCCTTCGTGGCGCAGCTGTTCCAGCGGCTGCTGAAGTTCGGCCGACGCCTCGGCCTGTCCTTCGTCGCGGTCGTCCACCACCTGTCCGACGTGGTGGACGGAGCGGCTGCGAAGGAGGCCGCGGCGATCCTGAAGATGGCCTCGACCCGCACCATCTACGCCCAGAAGGCGGACGAGGCGCGGGCCACGGGCCGGGTGCTGGGCCTGCCGAGGTGGGCCGTGGAGATCATCCCGACGCTCACCCCGGGCATCGCGGTCTGGGACGTCAACGGCAACGTCCAGGTGGTCAAACACCTGGTCACCGAGACGGAACGCCCCCTGGTCTTCACCGACCGCGCGATGACCGAGTCGTCCGCCGACTTCGCCGACGACGCCCTGCGCGCCGCCGAGCTGGAGGCGGAGGAGCGGGCCGCGGCCTTCGTGGAGCAGCACGTCGGGGACTCCGAGTCGACGGTGGCGTAAGAGCGGCGGGAGGGGAACGCGTGAGACCGGACGAGCAGCGCGGGCGCACCGGCGGCCAGGGCGGCATCCCGGACGGACTGCTGGTCGGCGTCCTCGCGTTCCTCCTCGGCATGACGGCGATGGTGTGGACGGCCACCGGCCTCGCGGGCCTCCTCGCCCACGGCCACTGGCCGTCCGGCCTCTCCTTCACCCGCACCCCGCTGGCCCTGCGCCACCTGATCGCCGTACCGCACGACCTTCCCGGCGCCTGGCCCGACGCCCCGCCCGGGGACCTCTCCGGCCCCGGCCTCTTCTGGGGCCTGCTCATCGGCCAGCTGATGGTCCTGGTGGTCCTCACCGTGTTCGTCCTGGGCACGGTGGCCCGCTGGCGGGCGGTACGGGCCCGCCACCGCGCGGAGGGACTCATCGCGGAAGCACCCCCTCCGCCCAAGCCGATGCCCGAGCCGACCCGGAAGCCGGATCCGGCACCCGAGCCCAGGCCCGCACCGGCACCGACGCCGGTGCACGAGGTCCCCGCCCCCAGGCACCCCGAGCCCACCCCCGCCCCACCCCCTCAGCCCTCCCTCCAGGTGACCGCCCCCGGCCTCCACTACGGCCCCCCGGCCGCCCGCCACACCACCGCCGCCCAGGCCGTACGCGACGCCGAGGGCCCCGCCCTCGTCCTCACGTCCAACCCGGCCCTCTGGTACGACACCAAGGACGCCCGCGCCAAGCTCGGCCCCGCCCACCTCTACGACCCGACGCACCTGTGCGACACCCCGGCCCGCCTCCACTGGTCGCCCACCGCCGGCTGCGAGGACAGGGACACCGCGACCGCCCGCGCCGCCGCGCTCCTCGCCCCCGTCCGCCCCACCTCACGGCTCGACCAGGCGGTCGGCGACACCGCCGAACTGCTGCTCCGCAGCTACCTGCACGCGGCCGCCGTCGACGGCCGCACCGTCCGTCACGTCCACCGCTGGGCCCAGGGCCTCCAGGTCCAGGACGCCGTACGGGTCCTGCGCACCCACCCCAAGGCGGCCTCCGGCTCCGCGGGTGAGCTCGAGGCGGCGCTCACCGCGCACCCCGAACGCCGGGACATGGCCCAGCAGCTGACGACACGTGCACTGGCGGCCCTCTCCACGGTCAACGTCCGGGAAGCCTGCACTCCGCACCGAAGTGATGCCCTCGCCCTGGATTCCTTCGTCCACGAAGGGGGAACGCTTTACGTCGTGGGTGAATCCATCGAGGATCCCCGCACCGGTCCGGGCGCCATGCCTCTGCTCACGGCGCTCGTCTCGTACGTGGTCGAGCACGGCCGGCGCATGGCCGAACGGTCATCCTCCGGTCGGCTCGACCCACCACTCACCCTCGTCCTCGACGACGTGGCAGCGGTGGCCCCCCTCCCCCAGCTCCCGGAGCTCCTCGCGGCCGGCCCCGAGCGCGGCATGCCCACGGTGGCCCTCCTCCGCTCCCGCGAACAGGCCCGCGCCCGCTGGCCGCACGCCGACCTACCGGTCTGACTCCTCGTCCGGCCGCTCCACGGCCAGCTCCAGTTCCCGGTCGCCCGGAGCGCCCCCCAGCGTCATGGTCACCCCGGTCTCGACGAACCCCGCCCTGCGGTAGGCCCGCAGCGCCCGCCCGTTGTCCTCGTGCACGAGGAGCCGCACCCGCTCGGCGCCCTGCGCCCACGCCCACTCCAGCCCGGCGTCGAACAGCACCTCGGTGAGCCCGATACCCCGGTGCTCTGGCTGCACGTACACAGCGACCAGATGCCCCTGCCGCCGCTCGACGGACATCCCGGCCCAGTCCGTGGTCCCCGGCTCCTCGATCAGCACGGTCACGGTCCCGACCCACTCCTCGTCGGGCCCTTCGGCAATGATCTGCTGCGCCCCGGACGCTCCTTCGGCGTTCCGCTCGGCCCGCTCCCGCCAGAAGGAGTCGGGCTGCGCCACGGCCGACTCGTAGGTCTCCATGAAGGCGATGGGCGCCACAGGATCCCGCAGCGCGGCAAGCCGCAGAGCCTTGGCCCGGAGCCACTCATCGGCATGCAGGGACCGCACCACGTAGCTCATGCGGCCACGGTAGTACCGAGGCCGCACAGCCTCACCCGATTATTTTCCAAGAACGCAGAAAGCCCCCGTGCCATTCGGCACGGGAGCTCTCTTATAAGAATTGTTCGGCGGCGTCCTACTCTCCCACAGGGTCCCCCCTGCAGTACCATCGGCGCTGTAAGGCTTAGCTTCCGGGTTCGGAATGTAACCGGGCGTTTCCCCTACGCTATGACCACCGAAACACTATGAAACTGACAACCGGCCGCATGCCGTGACCATGGCATGGGGTTGTTCATGGTTTCAGAACCAACACAGTGGACGCGAGCAACTGAGGACAAGCCCTCGGCCTATTAGTACCGGTCAACTCCACACGTTACCGTGCTTCCATATCCGGCCTATCAACCCAGTCGTCTACTGGGAGCCTTACCCCATCAAGTGGGTGGGAGTCCTCATCTCGAAGCAGGCTTCCCGCTTAGATGCTTTCAGCGGTTATCCCTCCCGAACGTAGCCAACCAGCCATGCCCTTGGCAGAACAACTGGCACACCAGAGGTTCGTCCGTCCCGGTCCTCTCGTACTAGGGACAGCCCTTCTCAAGACTCCTACGCGCACAGCGGATAGGGACCGAACTGTCTCACGACGTTCTAAACCCAGCTCGCGTACCGCTTTAATGGGCGAACAGCCCAACCCTTGGGACCGACTCCAGCCCCAGGATGCGACGAGCCGACATCGAGGTGCCAAACCATCCCGTCGATATGGACTCTTGGGGAAGATCAGCCTGTTATCCCCGGGGTACCTTTTATCCGTTGAGCGACGGCGCTTCCACAAGCCACCGCCGGATCACTAGTCCCGACTTTCGTCCCTGCTCGACCCGTCGGTCTCACAGTCAAGCTCCCTTGTGCACTTACACTCAACACCTGATTGCCAACCAGGCTGAGGGAACCTTTGGGCGCCTCCGTTACCCTTTAGGAGGCAACCGCCCCAGTTAAACTACCCATCAGACACTGTCCCTGATCCGGATCACGGACCCAGGTTAGACATCCAGCACGACCAGACTGGTATTTCAACGACGACTCCACCCGAACTGGCGTCCAGGCTTCACAGTCTCCCAGCTATCCTACACAAGCCGAACCGAACACCAATATCAAACTGTAGTAAAGGTCCCGGGGTCTTTCCGTCCTGCTGCGCGAAACGAGCATCTTTACTCGTAGTGCAATTTCACCGGGCCTATGGTTGAGACAGTCGAGAAGTCGTTACGCCATTCGTGCAGGTCGGAACTTACCCGACAAGGAATTTCGCTACCTTAGGATGGTTATAGTTACCACCGCCGTTTACTGGCGCTTAAGTTCTCAGCTTCGCCCACCCGAAAGTGAGCTAACCGGTCCCCTTAACGTTCCAGCACCGGGCAGGCGTCAGTCCGTATACATCGCCTTACGGCTTCGCACGGACCTGTGTTTTTAGTAAACAGTCGCTTCTCGCTGGTCTCTGCGGCCACCCCCAGCTCAGAGCGTAAAGCCCCTCACCAGGCGTGGCCCCCCTTCTCCCGAAGTTACGGGGGCATTTTGCCGAGTTCCTTAACCATAGTTCACCCGAACGCCTCGGTATTCTCTACCTGACCACCTGAGTCGGTTTAGGGTACGGGCCGCCATGAAACTCGCTAGAGGCTTTTCTCGACAGCATAGGATCATCCACTTCACCACAATCGGCTCGGCATCAGGTCTCAGACTACGTGCCAGGCGGATTTGCCTACCTGACGTCCTACACCCTTACCCCGGGACAACCACCGCCCGGGATGGACTACCTTCCTGCGTCACCCCATCACTCACCTACTACCAGCTCGGGTCACCGGCTCCACCACTCCGACCTCGTCCGAAGACTCAGCCGGCGGCTTCACGGGCTTAGCATCACTGGATTCGATGTTTGACGCTCCACAGCGGGTACCGGAATATCAACCGGTTATCCATCGACTACGCCTGTCGGCCTCGCCTTAGGTCCCGACTTACCCTGGGCAGATCAGCTTGACCCAGGAACCCTTAGTCAATCGGCGCACACGTTTCTCACGTGTGAATCGCTACTCATGCCTGCATTCTCACTCGTCAACCGTCCACAACTCGCTTACGCGGCTGCTTCACCCGGCAGACGACGCTCCCCTACCCATCACGATCCCCGTTGGGGGTACATATCGCAATGACACGACTTCGGCGGTACGCTTGAGCCCCGCTACATTGTCGGCGCGGAATCACTAGACCAGTGAGCTATTACGCACTCTTTCAAGGGTGGCTGCTTCTAAGCCAACCTCCTGGTTGTCTCTGCGACTCCACATCCTTTCCCACTTAGCGTACGCTTAGGGGCCTTAGTCGATGCTCTGGGCTGTTTCCCTCTCGACCATGGAGCTTATCCCCCACAGTCTCACTGCCGCGCTCTCACTTACCGGCATTCGGAGTTTGGCTAAGGTCAGTAACCCGGTAGGGCCCATCGCCTATCCAGTGCTCTACCTCCGGCAAGAAACACACGACGCTGCACCTAAATGCATTTCGGGGAGAACCAGCTATCACGGAGTTTGATTGGCCTTT